>CAWCJN010000028.1:0-273371 GCA_963795945.1 uncultured Pseudomonadota bacterium | reverse complement strand
CGTGGGCGATGCGGCGTTCCAAAAGCGTTGTCTCAGCAAAATGGATGATGTTGCTCGTGACGGCCGAACGGTTCTATTCGTCAGTCACAACATGACTGCGATTGAGGCGCTGTGCCGTTCCTGCATGTTGATCCGAAATGGCCGAGTCGTCGAAATTGGGAATCCGAGCACGATTATCGAACGCTATATGACGAGCGAATTGGTGAGCGGCCGGGACGCGCGCAATTTGCGACAACATCCGGAGCGCGCACGAGGATCGATTCCGATTATGACTGGCGTTCGATTGGTGTCGAGAGCGATGGAGCCGCCAAAATGGCTGCTGCATTTTCAGTATGCGCATCGTTTGTTGCGCCGCGCCCGATTCGGCCCACATTCGCAGCCACTATTAAGACGGCGCATGGCGCGTCACTATTCGGTGTGAGCAATCGCTGGACCTGGCAGGGCGTCGATGAACTGCCGGTTGCGGAAGGTGAGATCACTTGCGAGATAGCGCGGCTACCATTGATGCCGGGCGCGTACACGCTCGATCTTTATTCCGGCGACTTTGGCGACCCGACGCGCGATCTCGACGTGATCCTCGATGCGCTGACATTCGAGGTCTTTCCGGCGGACGTTTATGGGACGGGGATGATTCCGCGTCCGATGGACGGTCCGGTGTTTTGTGACGCGAGGTGGTCATTGTCGAGCCAGGTTGCGGAGAACTGAGTCGAGTACCAGGCGATGCGAGTGCTGCATTTGAGTCCGGCACTGTTCGGCGCCCATGGCATCGTAGGTGGAGCCGAGCGCTATGCCTTCGAACTAGCGCGCCACATGGCGGATGAGGTTACGACACAACTGGTCGCGTTCGGTGATCGTTCGAGTGAATCAATGGTCGGCGGGTTGCGCGTGCGAGTGATCGGACGGCCGTGGTTCGTACGCGGCCAGCGTTCGAACCCGATCGCGATTCGAGTTTTGCGTGAATTATGGAACGCCGAGATCGTCCATTGCCATCAGGCGCATATACTTGGCAGCAGCTTGACAGCGCTCTTTTGCCTGATTACCGGGCGGCGCGTATTCGTTACGGATCTCGGTGGTGGCGGCTGGGATATTTCGGCGTATGTCTCAACTGATCGCTGGTATCATGCGCATCTGCATCTGAGCGATTACAGCCGTGTTGGTTATGGCCATCGCAACAAGGCCTTCGCGCACGTGATCTCGGCGGGCGTTGATAACGATAAATTTTCACCTGACCCAAGTGTCGCGCGTTCGGGAGGCGTGCTCTATGTGGGACGTATTCTGCCGCACAAAGGGATTGACGTGCTGATTCGCGCAATACCGCCGGACCTGCCATTGCAGATAGTCGGTCGCGAATCGGAGGCGGTCTATTGCGAAGACCTGCGGAGGCTTGGTGCGGGCAAGCAAGTCTCGATTCGGCTGGACTACGATGACAATCAATTGATCGAAGCCTACCGGAGCGCGCTTTGTGTGGTGCTTCCCAGTGTTGAGCGCACGATGTACGGTGCGCCCGCGGTCTCGTCCGAGCTGCTTGGCCAGACTCTACTCGAAGGAATGGCCTGTGGCGTGCCGGTGATCGGCTCATCGGTAGGCGGGATTCCGGAGGTGATTATTGAGGGAGTTACCGGCTTTTTAACTCGACCTGGCGACGTGCACGCACTTGCGGGGCGAATTCATTGGCTGCGCGAGCATCCAATAGAAGCCGCAAAGATGGGGGCGGCGGGCCGTCAATTCGTACTCCAGAAATTCACCTGGCCGCGAGTGGTCCAACAGTGTCTCGAGATTTATGGAAGCGCGGCATGATTTGGCAGATCATCACCGGCGAATACCCACCACAGCCGGGCGGGGTCAGTGATTACACCCATATCATTTCACACGGACTCGCTGCCGCCGGTGACGAGGTGCATGTGTGGGCGCCGGACGCTTTACCAAGCCCGGCTGAGAATGGTGGAGTGCAGATCCATCGGCTATCGGATCATTTTGGTCCTCGCGCGATGCTTCAGCGGAATCGCGCATTGTCGGGAAGCTCGGAAAATTACACCCTCATTCAATATGTTCCATAGGGGTTCGGCTGGAAGGGGATGAATCTGCCTTTTTGCTGGTGGCTTTATTCGCGTCGCCGGAAACGCTTGATGGTGATGTTTCACGAGGTGATGTTTCCGTTGGGCCGCGCTGACTTGTTGAAGCACAACTTGCTCGGGGCGGCGAGCCGCACGATGGCTACGTTCGTGTCGCGTGCCGCGTCGCGAGTGTTTGTTTCAACGCCGATTTGGGCGGAGGTTCTGCACGCGCGATGTGGCTTCGAAGGCAATGCGGTGTGGCTGCCATTGCCATCCAACATTCCACGGTTCCACGACGAAGCTGCGGTGCTTGCGGTGCGTCGTCGTTGCATGGCGGAGAGATCGGTGCTGATTGGTCATTTCAGCAGCTATCCCGAGGCGATACGGTCTCAGCTCGAACGCGTGCTAAGCAACGTGCTGGGCTCGCGTCCCGAAATTTCTATTTTATTGCTCGGCCGAGACAGCAAGAACTTTCGCGCGAGTTTAGTCGCGCGTCATCCGAATTTCTGCGACAGGATTTTTGCTGCCGGGCCGCTGTCGAGCGTCGCCGTTTCGCATCATCTTTCGGCTTGTGACCTGATGCTCCAGTTATATCCCGACGGTGCGTGTACGCGGCGCACCACGCTTATCGCCGCGCTCGCTCATGGACGGCCGATATTGACGACGATCGGCCCCGCTACCGAATCAATTTGGCGGGAGAGCAGGGCGGTCGCATTAGCGCCGAATGATGTTACGAGAATCGCCCAGCAACTCGACGGCCTGATAGCTGCGTCTCATCTGCGGAAATCCTATGCAAAAGCTGCCGCCGCGCTCTATCGGGAACGTTTCGATCTAAAACATGGCATTGGTCTACTGCGAGCCGCCGAATGCGAATTGCAGTAGCGACGTGGAACTGCCGTCAGGTCGGCGGCGTCGAAGCTTATCTCGATGCAGTGCTGCCGGCGATCGGCGGGCGTGGTCATCAACTCGCGATCGTCTGTGAAACCGCGCAACCTTGCGGCCGCCCGATGATTGAGCTGCCGCCCGAGACTCCCGTATGGAGGAGTGAGGCACTCGGCGCGGCTGCAACTCTGGATCGATTATGCGGGTGGCAGCCCGATGTGATCTTCTGTCACGGCCTTCAGGACATCTTGTTGGAGCAAGCGATTGTGGCCCATGCGCCGTCGATCTTTTATGCGCACAATTACTATGGCTGTTGCATCAGCGGATCGAAAAGCTTCGGTATTCTTCGAACCCGTCCGTGTGACCGGCGATTCGGATGGCCCTGCTTGCTGCAATTCTACCCACGTCGTTGTGGTGGCTTGAATCCGATCACGACAGCACAGCTATATCAACGGGAAGCGCGACACCTGAAACTCCTATCGGACTACTCGAAAATCATGACCGCGAGCGAGCACATGCGACGGGAGTACCTTGAGCAGGGCTTCGGTCAAGAATTCGTCTGCATGATTCCTCCGCCGATTGTGCCAAGCGTTCTCGAGGGAAAACCTGACGACGGCTCGGAGGCAGTGAGCAGATCGGGATTGCACGATGAATGGAGGTTACTGTTCCTGGGGCGCATGGTGCCGCTCAAGGGAGGCGAAGTATTGCTGAACGCGATGCCGGAGCTGGCGGCAAAAGTTTCGCGTCCGCTTCGATTGATCTTTGCGGGCGACGGTCCGGCGCGCGCCCGCTAGGAGAATCATGCTGCGCGTCTTCGCTCGTGGATTCCCAATCTTACTATTGAGTTCCGCGGATGGTTATCAGGAGGCGCCTACGAGACGACGCTCGCTGATACGCATCTGCTGGTGATGCCGAGCCTGTGGCCGGAACCATTTGGAAGGGTGGGATTAGAGGCGGGTCTGTACGGCGTTCCGACGGCTGCATTTGCGGTCGGCGGGATTCCGGAATGGCTATGCGATGGCGCTAATGGTCATCTGGCATCCGGAGAGCCGCCGACCGCGAGCGGTTTGGCCGACGCGATTTGGCGCTGCCTTACGGATCGAGATCATTTTACGCAGCTTTGCGATGGTGCGCGCGAGCAAGCGCAGCGCTTCGGTGTGAACCAACATATCGATCAGTTATGCAAGCTCTTTGAAGAGGTGGTCGCGCAATGAGCGATACAGCACCAAGAGTAAGCGTGATTATCGCGACGCGCGATCGACCGGGATATTTGGCCGAGGCGATCGGTAGTGTGCTGGACGGCGAATTTCAGAGTTTCGAGATCATCGTCACGGATGATGCCGGCGTTCCCGAGAATTGCAACTTGGTTGATTCGTTCGGAGACTCGCGGATTCGCTATCGCCGGAATTCGGCTTGCCTGCAAAGTGCGCGAAACCATCGCGAGGGTGCGCGTATCGCTCGAGGTGAGTTCGTCGCGATTCTCAACGATGACGACGTGTGGGAGCGTAATCTCCTCGCGACGCTGGTTCCGATTATGGATGGCTGCCCAGTGGTAGTCGCGTTCGGCGATCATCATGTGATGGACGTTAGCGGAGTTGTGAACGAGCGGGCTTCGCAGGAAAGCTCGCGACGCTGGAAGCGCGACCAGCTTGCCGCCGGGATGCATCATCCGTTTCAGCATCTTGCAGTGATTGATCAGAGCCTCGCGATGCAGGCGGCGCTGATTCGCCGGAGCGCAATTGATTGGGAAGATTGCCCCATCGAAGTCGGCCCGCTTTACGATCTTTGGTTGAATTACCTGCTTTGTAAAAATGATGCGGCAGCTTACTACGTCCCGCAACGATTGGCGCGCTACCGTGCCCATCAAGCGAGCTCGACGATTGAAGGAGGGGCACGCACCGCGTCTGCCGCAGTCTTCGTTTACTCCCGGATGCTTGCTGATCCGCTGATGATCCCGTGGCGCGGCGAGCTGATCCGTCGAGTGCGCTCGTCAAAGCTCACCTATGCCGTGGCATTGCTCGAGCGCAATCATCCGCGTGAAGCACGCCGCCTGCTGCGCGGTGCGATCTATCCCGGCCAGATCACGCGCGCCGGATTATCATTTGCTTTGAGCTGGATGCCCGGAAATTTGGGTCTGGCGGTTTTGCGATATCTAAGGCGGATGCGCATGGCGCCCGCCGCCGCTGTGGCTTCGTTGCGGTGAATCGTGCGTCGGGAGATCGGAGAGGTTTGCCGGCTCGTGAGGCTCAAGCGCGATTGCGAGTTCTGTTCCTGGTCGAAGGGTTCACTGACATTCGATTCGTTGCCGGCCTGAGCGAGATTTGCGAGCTCACAATGCTTGTGCCGGCAGAACAATATGGCGTGAGCGGGCTGAGACAGCGGGTGAATGCATTACCGCTCGAGCTTAAGGTCATCGAGATAATCGGCGGGCGCGCCGCATTTCAGGTCCAATCGTTGATCTGGGCGTTGCGCAACGCAGGATATTTCGACGTGATTCTTGCGCAGGAGGTTTTACGCGGCGCGCTCAATGCCAATCTCGCAGGCTGGCAATGTCGAGTTCCGGTGGTGACCTACATGGGAGTTGCCCCAGTCGAGTACTTCCGCTGTCGCCGCGAACGTCATCAGATAGGTCGCTTGAAAGCGATAATGGGCGAAGCAGTAATTCGCAGCTTGATGCTTATAAACGGGCGGCTGGTGGCGCGCAGTATCGCGATGGGTCCCTATCTGCGTACCATCGCGGAAAAGTACAGCTCGCGCTGTGGGTTAGGCCTTTATTATGGAGTTGATACTGAGAGAGTTCCGGCCGGCTAATCAAATCGAGCGTAACGCGTTGCGCGCGCGTCTCGACTTACCGTGCAACCGCTTTCTCGTGCTGCTATCGAGCCGGATCAGTCATGAGAAAGACCCCGAGACGGTTTTGCGCGCCGTCGCGCTTGCTCGGCGCAAAGGTCTCGATGCGGTCTTGTTGAACCTCGGCGGCGGCTGGCGTGAGTTTATGGCGCTCCCTCCGACACTTGGTATCGAAGCTTCCGAGAACTGGCTGATAGCGCGTCCAGCGGCGCATCCGATGACCGAGGTGTTCGACTATTTTCGCGCGGCGGACGTGGTCGCGATGGCATCATTAGCCGAGGGAGCGGCGTATTCGACGCTCGAAGCACTGGCCTGCGGCACGCCGGTAATCGCGACGGCAGTCGGAGGCATGGCGGTGCAACTCAATGGACTGGCGCGGCTGGTTCCGCGCCGTGACGTTGAAGCGATGGCCGAAGAACTGTTCTGGATCGCGTCGAATCCATCGTCTGCACGCGGGCAGGCGTTGAAAGGACGCGAATATGTAATTCGCGAATGGGACTGCCGCAAGGCATTCACTGATCTCCAAAGGATTCTGATCGAAGTAAAGGAGAGTTCGCGAAGGTGACGAACGCGCTGGGTCTAAATCAGGTATCGCGCCGTGAAGCGAGCGTCGCATCGAAGCGCCACCGCCCGCTCCGTGCCGCGATAGTCGCTGATTTTGCTGAGGAGCGATGGCCCAGTATGGATCTGGTCGCTGATACCCTCGCCGAACGGCTTAAGATCAACCACACCGGTGAAGTCTCCGTATCACTCATACGGCCGCGCTTCCGTCATAGATTCTCGCGAACGCACCCCGAGCGGCGCGCGTTCGCAAATCTGGATAGAGTGCTCAACCGTTTCATCGACTATCCAGCGACGCTGCGCCGTATGCGACAAGAATTCGACATCTTTCACATCGCCGACCATAGCTATGCGCATCTGGTTCATTATCTGCCGGCCGGGCGAACTATCGTGAGCTGTCACGATATCGAAACCTTCCGCTGCTTGTTCGAACCAGATCGCCCCTCGCGTTCGATGGTTTTTCGCGCGATGACCCGCCGCATTCTGGCAGGCTTGCAAAGCGCCGCGATAATCTCCTGTGACAGCGAGACCACTCGCCAGGAGTTGCTGCGCAATGCACTCGTGATCGGGGAGCGCTGCGTAACGATCCCCAACGGCGTCAGTCAGGTTTTCACGCCAGCAGCAAACGCTGTCGATGATGCAGAGGCAATCCGGTTGCTTGGTTCGGCAGATGCGAGCACCGAAGTTCTGAACGTCGGTTCGACCGTACCGCGCAAGCGCATCGATCGGCTGCTGCGACTGATCGCGGGAATCCGCAAACGATGGCCGCTGGTGCGGCTCGTCCGAGTAGGCGGAGAGTTCACGCGCGAACAACAGAAAATGCAGAATGATCTCGGACTGGACCGCTCAGTAATATCGATGCCGCCGATTTCCGCCGCAACATTGGCGGCGGTCTATCGGCGTGCTGCGTTACTATTTATCACATCTGATCTTGAAGGTTTCGGACTGCCGCTGATCGAAGCTTTGGCATGCGGAACGCCGGTGCTGGCCAGCGCAATCCCGGCGTTGCGTGAAATCGGGGGGCATGCAATGGCGTACGCGTCGGCGGGGAATCTCGAAGAATGGATCGATACCGCCAGCAGACTGCTGAGCGAGCGTGCTCACGATCCGTTTGCGTGGGCTGCGCGTTGTGAAGCGGGATTGGCGCATGCCCAGAAATTTTCATGGGATGATTCTGTCGCCAGGAACGTCGCGTTTTATCAGCAAATGGCGAACTGAAACGTGCGCGTCCTGCATCTTGGCAAGTTCTACCCACCGCATCATGGCGGCATCGAAACTCATCTAAAGACGCTGTGCGAAGGCCTTAGCCGGCACGTCACAGTAGAGGTTCTCGTGGCGAACGATGAACCTCGCGAGACGGTCGAAATGTTTAACGGAGTTGCCGTGCAACGGCTCCGTGAATTGATGCGTTTGGCGGCAGCGCCGATTTGCCCAGCACTAATCAGACACATCCGCAATTCGCGCGCCGATCTCATCCACCTGCATGCGCCGAATCCTTTTGCGGCGGTAGCGCTGATGATGAGTGGGAATCGCGCGCCATTGGTCATCAGCTGGCACAGCGATATCGTGCGGCAGAGATTTGCGCGCACTGTTTTTGCCTCGTTCGAGCGCCAGATCGTTCGTGGGAGCGCGGCGCTGATCGCCAGCTCACCGGAGTATATCGCGAGCTCTCCGATACTGGCGCGGAATCGCGATCACTGCCACGTTATTCCGCATGGCGTTCGCGCTGACGACTATCGTGATCCTCAGACGGAGACGATCGCGTATCTGCGAAACCGCTACGGCCAACGGATCGTACTGGCGGTCGGGCGATTGGTTTATTACAAAGGGTTCGAGTATTTGATTCGTGCGATGCGCCGTATTGAGGGCCATTTGCTGATCGTTGGTGAAGGGCCGCGTCGTCACAGTCTCGAACGTGAAGCTACGCTAGCGCGGCTCGGTGGGTGCATCACCTTTCTTGGCGCTCTGTCCGCATCGGATCTGATCGCTTGTTACCACGCTGCCGATATTTTTGTGCTGCCCTCGATTGCGCGCAGCGAAGCTTTCGGCATTGTTCAGCTTGAGGCGATGGCGTGCGGCAAGCCGGTCATTAATACCCGGATCGATTCAGGCGTGCCGTTTGTTTCGGTCAATGGCGAGACCGGGCTGACTGTAGCGCCGGGATCCTCCGATGCGCTTGCCATCGCGATCAATACCCTCTTGGAAAGTCCTGAGTTGCGCGTACGTTATGGCACTGCCGCGGCGCGACGGGTTCGCGAACATTTTAGTTTCGATATGATGGTGAGTCGCACTTTCGACCTGTATGAGCGACTTCTCGATGGAAATGCGCGAACTTACTTATCGGCCAGACAGGTTGGGCACTGACCGGCGGAGATCATCGCGCATAGCTTCGCCGCGATTAAGCGCCCGGCCTGTTCATGGCCAATCTCGTTCCAATGGCCAAAGCCTTTTGGCGTATTGCTGAAGCCGTGCAGAAACACGTGGTGCTGCTCGGCGTAGGCTTGGAGCGGTTGCGCAAGCGTCAAGACCGCGAAATTTTGCCGCTCCCCCAAGGCTGCGATTCGCTGATCGGGGTAGAACAGATCGCTCACTCCGAGATGCTTCTGAAACCGTTCGCGGACGGCCGGGTCAGGCCACACCTGAATGCCGGTATCTTCAGTCACCGCGAGGATCATCGCATGATGCCGTGCGGTTTCATCGCGCACCTGCGTGATCAGTCTCTCGGTAATCTGCCACGCGTCCTGCCACGCGCGATCGGCGGGCGGCTTGTAGATGCTGTAGTTGATCGCGCGTTCGACCGGATGCTCGGCGGTCGGCGCGGAGGTCCACTCACCTAAAGCATCGAAGCTGTTCCTGACCAGATCGAGTAGCCGCATGTCACGATAATCGAAACGCGCTTCGCACCACAGCCGGAAGCTGCGCGAGTTGATAAATGGACCGGTAAGCTGGAGTTGGTTTCCGTCGAGCATGTAGAAAGGCCGGCATTGATCGCCCTCCAGCACGACCGAGTTGTTGCGGATATCGTTGCCGAGAAAGACTGCCAGTACCACGATATCCGGATGGTAGGCCCAAACCTTGTTGCGCAGGGTGAGTAATTCCTGCGCGGTGCCGTACCCATCGACACCGAAGTTGAGGGATTGCACTTTGCGGCCTTGCAGCGTCGGGCACTGAGCCAGCATGCGGGCAATCACTGCGGTGAAGGTCTTGTCCTCAGCAACCTGCATCGCTTCGACATAGGAATCGCCGAGCACCGCGACGCGCACGACGCCCGGAGGACGAGGGTGCGCGTAATCCGGTCCGCGAAACCCGTCGCGATTAATCCGCAGTTCCGCATTACCTTCACGCGTGTAGCGGCCCTCGACGCCCGGATTGAGGCCCCACCCGCGCGCGGCGTCGTAGCGGTAGAAATAGGGGAAGTGTCGATTTACGATCCGAACCCCCAAATCGAGCACGATAAGCGCGAGCGCGATCCCGAAGAGAATGAGAGCAGTCGCTGCAAGAAGTTTTCTAAGCATGAGGCAGGCGCGAGTTTATAGACGAGGCTGTTGTTGTCAACTTGCCAGTGTGGGGCCCCATGATAACTGCTTAGAGAAGGTGCTTCTCAAGTCATTCTGAGGGAGTCTGCGAGCGAAGTATCTCGCACGATTGTAAGGAAGCCAGTCGGTTCGTTAGATCGAGCATAAGAGACCGGCAGATTCTTCGCTCAGAATGACAGATCTTGCTTCGAAAAGTTATTTGCGAGACGGCGCACTAGGTCACAAATAATTTTTTAACTGCGCTTCAGGGCAATTGATTTCGCAAGTAGCTTTGCGAAAGAGTTCTTCCATGCAGATACGAGACGCTGAGCCTCAAGATCACGATGCGATTGTGGCGATTTACAACGCCGCAATTCCCGGTCGATTAGCGACCGCGGATCTGGAAGCTGTAACCGTCGCGAGCAAACGGCAATGGTTTGCTGATCACGTTCCAGGTCGACGTCCGCTGTGGGTATTAGAAGAAGAATGCCGCATCAATGCATGGTTAAGCTTCCAGTCCTTTTATGGTCGACCCGCTTATGATGGAACGGTTGAGCTGAGTATCTATGTAGCTGCAGAACGGCAGCGCCGTGGTCACGGTCGCGCCTTGCTGGAACGAGCGCTGGGGTTTTCGCCAACGGTCGGCATTAAAACACTGCTGGGTTTTATTTTTGGCCACAACGAACCCAGCTTGGCGCTCTTTCGTAATTTTGGATTTGAACAATGGGCTCATCTCCCACGAGTCGCCAACCTCGATGGAATTGAGCGCGATCTTCTGATTCTTGGACGCCGACTTGGCGCGCCCTGATCTGCGACCTGCCTTTTTATGCTGACGAATTCATTCGCAGCATGAAGTTGTTTGCGCCAATCCACAACTTGGTCTAAAGACGAACGCGAGGGGTCTTTTTTCATGGTTCAATTCGGCTACATGCCCGATACTCATGGCGGGGCTTATCAGCAACCTGAGCCGACTCCCGAGCGCAGCGCCGACTTCGCGGCTCAATTACTTGATGAGGCGGCGCAAGCTGAACGTTACGGTTTTGACGCGGTGTTCGTGCCGGAACGCCATGCTCGCACCGAGTGCATGTTTCCGAGTCCATTACCGCTGATGGCGGCGATTGCCGCGCGCACCTCGCGGGTGAAGATCGGCACGGACATCATGATGCCGCCACTCTACAATCCGGTGCATCTCGCCCAGTCCACGGCGTTGATCGACGTGCTTTCGCGGGGACGTCTGATTCTCGGAGTGGGCGTCGGGTATCATCCGGATTATTTCAAACAGTTTGGGATACCGTTCAAACAGCGCGAGGGCAGGTTTGAAGAGACGCTTGAGATTTTGCAAAAGGCCTGGACGGCACCGGGTCCATTTGCTCATCAGGGGAAATACTTCAAGTTTGACGCGATCCATCTAACGCCGAAGCCGTTTCAGCGTCCGCGTCCGCCGATTTGGATCGGCGCATTCGGACCGAAGTCGGTCGCGCGAGCCGGGCGGATGGCTGACGGCTGGTCGATGGCTCCATTCCTCGATCCAATCGAAACCATCAAATCGCAGGTTTCGATCTATCGGGAAGCTGCCGTTAAAGCCGGCAAAAAGCCCTATATCTCGATTTTTCGCGACGGTTGGCTGGCCTCCTCGAAGGAAGAAGCCGAACGCATCTTCGGGAAACTCTGGATCGAAGAGTGGAAGTTCTACACGAAGTTTGGGATGCTCGAAGCCATTGAGGGCGCCAACTCTGATGCTTTTTACTCGATAGACAAGCTGCGCGCTTATGGCTATCCGATTATGGGCAATGCGGCTGACTGGCTCGAAGCGCTGGATCGATGGGACCGGATTGTCGGCGGTATCGACTCGTTTGTCTTGCGTGTAAGAGTGCCGCTGGTCCGTCGAAAGAGCAAGTCATGGAGTGTATCCAGCGGCTGGGTGAAGAAGTTCTGCCGAAGTATCGTACGCGCGGACGCTAGCGGAGCGCGGTTGCCGCGCGCAGCGAGCAGATCTGCGAGCTGCTTGGCGAGTCTGCGAGCTGCGTTTAAGAATTAGTCGAGTGAGACTAACAATCAACACATCATGATTATCAGGAGCAAACATCATGGCGAGCTTTGAAACGGTGATCTTCGAGAAAGTTGAAGAAAAAATCTGCCGGCTCACGCTGAATCGTCCCGAAAAGCTCAACGCGATGTCGCAGAAGCTGCTCGCAGAGCTCGATCAGGTGATGAGCGAGTTCGAGTCCGACGACTACGCGAGTGTTTTGATCATTCGTGGTGCGGGCCGCGCCTTCTGCGCTGGTTATGATCTACAACCGACGCAACGATCGGGGTCCGGCTTTACCGTTCACAACGATCGCACGACTCTGCAAAAGATGGTTGATCGATGGCAACGGCTGTGGGCGCTCCCCAAGCCGATCATCGCCCAGGTACATGGCTACTGTCTGGCGGGCGCGACCGAGCTGGCGGGCCACTGTGATCTCGTCTTTGCCAGTGACGACGCCCAATTCGGCCATCCAGCGGGGCGCTCGTTGGGGATTTTGCCGACGTTATCGATGTGGCCTATTCTGATGGGGCCACGCAAAGCCAAAGAGTATTTTTTCACCGGCGATCTGATGAGCGCTCAGGAGGCGCACGATTGGCACCTCGTGAATCGGGTTATCCCGAAGGACCGCCTCGAATCCGAGACGATGGACTATGCGCGCCGCGTCGCGACCGTCCCAATCGATTTGCTCGCTCTGCACAAATCGGCAGTCAATCGTTACATCGATATTCTTGGGTTCCGCGCGCTGGAGCAGTCTGCGGCAGATATCGATTGCATCGCGCACCAGACCGAGACAGCAAAGGCCTGGATGAAGGCGAGCCGCGAAAAAGGCCTTAAGGCCGCGCTTTCGGAACGCGATCGCCCCTTTGCACGCAAATCCTGATCGCGGATTAGGCTCGCTGAAGATTCGGTAGCTCACTGATGGAGCGCTAAACAGTGTGCGATTAGCGGCTCGCCTGCACGGTAGGGGCGAATTTGGCAGTGCTGATTTTGGCCTCGGACTGATTCGCGACTGCGACGATATCCAGTGCGTCCGGATGGAGATACTTGCGCGCGACATTTTGCACGTCGGCGGCCGTGACCGCGTCAATCAGCTTGGGATGCCGTTCGGCATAATCGAGCCCTAGGCCCTCTAATTCTATCTCGAGCATGAAGCTGGCGATTTCGCTCTGCCGATCCAGTCGCATCGGGAAGCTGCCGATCATGTATTTCTTCGCCGAATCCAGATCTGCCGCGCTGACCGGCTGGTTCTGCATCTCGCGGAGCTGCTCGATCACCATCCTGAGCGCTTCGTTTGCGCTCTGGTTTTTAGTCTGCAAGACGATCATGAATGCTCCGGGAAACTTCGAGGCGCGGAAGACGCTCCCGACCGAGTAGGCGAGGCCACCCTTGCTCCGCACTACTTTCATCAGCCGCGACGCGAAGCCGCCGCCACCCAGGATGTAGTTCATGACTTGTAGCTTGTAATAGTCGGGGTTGGAGCGTTCAATTCCGCCGGAGCCAACGATTACGTTGGCCTGCGCAACATTCTGATCAATGACATCTAGATGAATTCCGGGCGAAACCTCAACGCTGGACGGCGTCTGCTGCGCCGCCACCTGACCGGGAATTCCGCTCAATTCGTTTTCAAGCTTTCCTTTGATCGCAGCGGCATCGACGTCGCCCGTCACAGCAATCACGGCGCTGCCCGTCTTGTAGTGATTCTGATAGAAGCTGCGCACATCGGCGGGCGTCAGTTTCGCGACAGTATCGGCGTAACCGCTCATCGGATGGCCGTATGGTGAATCGCCAAAAAGCTGTTTCAGGAAAGCGACCTGAGCGACATAGCCGGGCTGCTCCTGAGCGGCTTTGATTCCTGCAATCTGGTCGGCCTGCTTACGGGAGATATCGTCGTCGCGCAACCCGGGATTCACGAGGATTTGAGCCAGCAAATGTAGAGTCGCATCGGAATACTTGGACAATGAAGTCATCGTGGCGGTCGCGTAGTCGTGATCCGCGCCGATCCCTACTGAACTGCCCATGAAGTCAATTTTTTTATCGAAGTCCGCGGCGAGCAATTCTTTGGTGCCTTGATTGAGTGCGGATGCGGTAAGAGCGGCGAGTCCCGCTTTGCCTTCCGGATCGCGGCGCGCTCCTGCGTCGAAGGCGATCGCGATCGAAACCATCGGCAACTGATGCTGTTCGGAGATCAGCATCACCGCGCCGTTGCTAAGCGTCATGCGCTTGATCTCGATCGCCGATGCGGAAATCGACCAGAGTACGCCCAAGAGCAAGACGAACAGAGCTGCCGTCCATGCCTTTGCCCGCATTATCGCGACACCTCGTCAAGCGGAATTTGATGATGCACCGGGCCGCCAATCCCGCCACCCGCCTGATGGGGCAGCATTCCGGTCGGCGCCAATAGGCCGAGAGTGCGATTCGTCGTCACCAGATATTGCTTCGCGACGCGCTGCACGTCAGCCGCAGTCACTGTGTCAATATTGCTCAGATATTGGTCGAGCAATTTGTAATTTCCCAGCATCTGATAAATCCCAAGCTCCATCGCCTCCTGGAACACCGAATCCTGAGCGAAAACGAAGGACGCTTCTTCAAGGTTTTTCGCCTTTTGAAGTTCCTCAGGAGTCACTGGTTGGTCCCTGAGTTTGCTCAATTGCTGATCGACTTCGGCAGTCACATCATCGAGCTTGACGTCCGGGCGAAGCTGTCCTGAAACCCAAAACAGATTAGGATCGAATGAGGTTATGTCGTATTCAACTTCCGGGCTGACGACCATCCGCTTGGCGACAACCAAGTCTTGATACAGCCGCGAGCTCTTACCGTCGCCAAGAATCTCGCTCGCGATTTCAAGTGCAAAGGCATCTTTCTGGTTCTTTAGAGCGGGCACATGGAAAGCGGCGGCAAACGCCGGTAGATTGGCCGCGTGACGCACCGTTACGTGGCGCTCGCCATCCTGTGGCGGTTCGACCTCAGTTACTGGCGCGGGCGGCGGTCCATTTTTGATGGAGCCAAACGATTCGCTTACCTGCCGCATCACTTTATTTCCGTCGAAATCCCCCACCGCCACCACAATCGCGTTCTGCGGAGAATAATGGATTGTGTGATAATTCAGCGCATCTTCGAGCGTCAGACGTTGAATATCCTGCATCCAGCCGATGACCGGCCAATGATACGGGTGCTCAACGAAGGCTGCCGCCTGCGTCATCTCGGCCAGCGCGTCTTCGGGATTGTCCTCGGTTCGCAAACGCCGCTCTTCCATCACGACGGCTTTTTCAGAATCGAAGCCTTGCGGCGCAAAATTTGCCATGCGATCGGCTTCGAGCGCGATCGGTACGTTTAGATGGTCGCGATTAATAACCTCGAAATAATCGGTGTAGTCCTCAGTCGTGAAGGCATTATCCTCGCCGCCATTCTCTTGAATGATGTTCGAAAATTCTTCAGGACCATATTTTTTGGTGCCCCGGAACATCAAATGCTCGAGTAGATGCGAGAGGCCAGTCTTGCCAAAGACCTCATTACGCGAGCCAACGTGGTAAAAAACATTGAAGGTGGCCACTGGAGCTTTATGATTCTCCAGCACGATTACCTGCAAGCCATTCGGGAGCTTGGCATATTTAACTGCATCGGTAATGCCCGCCCAGGCTGCGTGCGCGAAAGTCAGATACAAAATGGCGCTGACCGCCGGCCAGAACGCCTGATGACGGACCTGAACAAAATTGGGTTTCATCGCGGTTCAATCACTTAAGTCAGCGTCGATACATACAGTCAAGCAGGAATTTGAAGGCATACGATAAATTGCCCTTTTGCGCCGCGATTTGCCACAATGATCGGATGGCGACTGAACCTGTTGATAGTCACGCGCTTTACGTTGTAAAGGGCATGTTGACCAAGTTCATGCGGATGTTGTTTCCGGTCGAGTTCCGCATCGATTCGCTCGCGAACACCGGGGCGGTGCTGCCATTTCATTATCCGCTGATGCCGGGCGAGATGATCTATCTACCCGACATGGTATCCGGAATCGGTGATGCTTCGATGGCTCGCGACTATTACGTCCTGACTGCGGGGCATCTCGCTGGGCGTCACGAGTTCGGCACTTTCGATTTTCGGCTCGCCGATGTCTCGGGGTTTGAGGAACGCGGCGAGACGGGCATTGAAGCGCTCGACAGTTATGTTTCATCGTTCGATGATCCGGGCTTGGCCGGCGCACTGATGCGTCTCGCTGAATCGGCGCGTGTCGATGCGGAATTGGCGCGCCGCTATCGCGGACTCGCGCCGCGTCTAACTCGGATGAATGCCGTTTTGACGGACGCCTTGCGGCCATTCGCGCTCAGCACGATGCTGGTGCGGGCCTCGCTGGGATTGGGCGCACAGGGCGACGATCCGTCGAACAGCTTCATCCGGCGGGCGGCGGAATTTTTCGCTCCGTTGCGTGAACCCGGCGCCGATGTGACAGACAGCGCGCAAACCACCGCATCGATGTATGGATGGCTGCAAGCGTTATTCGCAGCCGCCGAGAGTGGCGATGCAGAAATGCTAGGCGAGGGCGCATCCGAGATGCGCAACGATCTGCTCGACACGTTGCGCGGCGCTGAAAGCGGTGACGATGGACTCGACGGCGGTGACGATGTCGGCGATGCGGGCGGCGAAACCGATCAGTTAAACCAGCTCGACGCGTCCGGCAAGACCTCGAAGGGCAAAGGCAGCCGGCCATTAACCCCTGAAGAAATTCGAAAGCTGCTCGAAGCCGGCGTCAAGCTCAAGCCGGCTGAGGCCAGCGGCGCCGAGGGTGAGGGCATGTATCTCACTCAATTGAAGAACAAAGACTCACAGGAAATGGACCTGCTGCGCGAGCAACTCGGCGAGATCGGTACGATTCCGGGGCGGGCCGCCTAATGCTCGGGCGCACGCGCAGCCAGGATTCTTATTACGCATACGACGAATGGGATTACGTCGCGGCGGATTATCGGCGCAACTGGTGCCGTTTGCGCGAAATCCCGGTTGAAGGTGATGGCGGCGATTTCTTCGAGAAAACCCTGCTGCAGTACTCCGAGATGTTGCCGCAGGTTCGCCGTAACTTTCAGCGTATCCGACCCGCTTCCTACCGGATGGTGCGCGGCCTTGAGGATGGCGACGAACTCGATTTCGATCGCATGATTGAATCGCGCGTGATGCGGCGGATGGGCGAGATTCCCGATGGTCGCGTGTACAAAGCTCGTAAGAAAGAAGCCCGCGATGTCGCGACGCTGTTTCTGCTCGATATGTCGGCCTCGACCGATGAGCCGATCCATCGCGACCCGCCGCGCTACAAGCAGGAAGGCGAGAACAACGATCAGGACGACTGGATGAAAGCGTGGCAGAGGAATCCCGATCAGCCGCAGCGGCCACGCCGGATTATCGATGTCAACAAAGAAGCGCTCGTGATTATGGCGCAGGCGCTCGAAGAAATCGGCGATGCCTACGCGATTATGGGCTTCTCGGGACATGGCCGCGATAATGTCGAGTTCTATGTGATTAAGGAATTCGATCACGAGCTTTCCGAAGAGGTGAAGGCGCGAGTCGGGGCGGTCGAGCCTAAGCGCTCAACCCGGATGGGCACTGCCATCCGTCACGTCCGTGAGAAATTCAAAGACGTGGCGTCACGCGCCAAGCACGTAATCCTGCTGAGCGACGGTTTCCCGCAGGATTTTGACTATGGGCACGACCGGCGCTCGAACGCGTACGGGATTCAAGACACGATGGTTGCGTTGAAGGAGCTCGAAATGGCGGGCGTGCTGCCGTTCTGCATCACGGTGGACCGTACCGGTCACGATTACTTGCGTCAGATGTGCGCGCCGTCGCGTTACCTCGTAATCGAGGACATTACATCCTTGCCGCGCCAACTGCCGAAGGTATACGAGCAGGTAGTTAGATGGTGATGAAATCGCGGGTCTAGCTTCAAACCTCTTGGTCTCAGGAGAGCGCATCATGGCGAAGGTCATTATCGAAGCGGCAATCAATGGTAACGCATCGAAAAAGCTGAACCCTCACATCGGCTACTCGCCTGAGGAGATCGGCAATGACGCCATTGCCACGTGCCGGGCGGGCGCGGCGATAATTCATTTCCATGTGCGCGACCCGGAAACCGGTAAATGGGTTCATGATGTTCCTTACTATGCTGACGTGTACCGGCACACCCGCGCGCGCTGCAACGCTTTGCTCTGGCCAACTTTTCCGATGGGAGAAGACGCGCCGAAACGCTTTAGCCATTTCGTCGAACTCGCGAAGGACCCGGCCACCAAACCGGACCTCGGCGCGGCTGATATGGGATCAGTCAATCTAGTCGCCTATGATGTGGTCTCTAAGAAGATTCATGGTGAAGGAACAGTTTACCAGAACTCGTACGAAACAATTCGATACTTTCTTACGATGTCGCGGGAACTAGGCCTGAGGCCAACCCTGCAAATTTTCGATCCAAGCTTTCTGCGTGCTGCCCTGATTTTTCTGGACCAAGGATTGTTGACCGAGCCGTTATTATTGAAATTTTATCTTGGCGGTCCCGAATTGCCCTTTGGGCTGCCACCGTCGCTCAAGAGTCTCGAGGCGTATTTGGATATGTTGCGAGGTGTACGAGCAAACTGGTTTGCGGCAACACTCGGTGGTGACAATTTGCCGATGATCCCTTTAATTGTCAGCCTCGGCGGTCATGTAAGAATTGGCCTGGAAGATTATCAGTACAATCACGAAGGACAGCTAAGCAATCCACAGATTACTGAGCGGGCCGCGACGATCGTCCGTAACATGGGTCATTCGATCGCAACACCGGACGAGGCGCGAGATATCCTAGAGGTCTAATTATTCTTTTATTTCTTCGCTTTCCTTAGGCCGCGCAGATCGCAGATTTGAGACAGCTCCAGGCTGGCTCTCCTGCGCGGGCGCGTTGATTTGCATCACGCGAAGAAGCTTTTGTATAAAGCGCATCTGAGCAGCAGCCGAATCAACCAGCGACGATAGCCGATGGAGGTACATTTCGATCCTTCCACTTGGGGTGGGCTCTGACTTAGCGCTTCCGATCAGAGCCACACGCAATGCTACCGCATTGAGCCGATCAGCCAGCATCGTGACAGCCTCTGAGGTCATTCTTAACGCGTCAGAAAAGTTTTCTGCGCCGATCTCTACCTGAGTCTCATCAGATGTATCGGATGGCAACATTTCGGACTCGAGTTCCTTGTGATCGGATATCATTTGCCACCATCGCTTATAAAAATCCGGAATCAGCATTCTCGAGACCGGATTTCGAAAGATCACGTTTTGCAATCGGCGTCAAACATCACTCTAAAGTAATGCAAAATCGAGGCCCGACTTAAGTGAGTCTAATGAGGCTCCAATTAGAGGCAAAATTGGGTAAACCAGGCAAGTAATCCGCGATAATTCGGAAAAAACTACGATTTGTCATGCGTCAAAAACTTGCAGTTAATATCAGGATAGCTTCTGCTCACGCGCGCTAATGATGCACAAAATCATGTTTTCGATGATCAATTAGTCGCTGGAGAGCGACGACTCGAATGCGATCCGTCGAACAATTCCTGCTTTATCTTCCAGGGCGAAGAGCAACAACGAATTACCGGTCACACCATAGTTGTCCTGAGCACGAAACATCGGCGCCTTCTCGCGTTCCGGATTATTGGTGTCGATCAAGCAGAGCCAGCGCTTGCCGCCCGGAATCACCGGCAACGTAAAATTCACCAGATCATGATGAGCATTCATGATTAAAAGCAGCGTGATATCCGACGCCGCACGCTTGATTCCGGTGGCCTGCGCACGCCCATCGATTAACATCCCGAAGCAACGCATATTAGCGTCGTTCCAGTCCTCGTTGCGCATCTCCTCTCCGGTTGCATTAATCCAGGTGATCTCCTTAAGCGCCAATGATTCGTTCAGTTCGGCGCTCAAGAATCTTCCACGGCGCAGGATCGGAAAAGTGTGTCGCAGTAGCGTCAGTCGGCGAACAAATCGCGTAAGGGCGGCGCCTTCCTCACCGATCTTTTCCCAACCAAGCCAGCTAATCTCATTATCTTGGCAATAGGCATTATTGTTACCATCTTGGCTCCGACCAAATTCGTCCCCCGCCAGCAGCATCGGCGTTCCCTGTGAAAACAATAAAGTTGCGAGGATGTTACGCTTCTGCCGTTCCCGCAAAGCCCGGATTTCTGGGTTCTCGGTCGGACCTTCTACTCCGCAATTCCACGAATAATTGGCCGACGTACCGTCCTGATTATTCTCGCCGTTCGCTTCGTTATGCTTTTCGTTGTATGAGACCAAATCATTGAGCGTGAAGCCATCGTGAGCCGTAATGAAGTTCACACTCGCCCAGGGTTTGCGCCCGCGATGATTATAAATATCACTGGAGCCGGCGAGGCGAGTCGCCAGTTCCGGCGCCAAGCCCGCATCGGCTTTCCAGTAGCGCCGAACGGTATCCCGATAGCGATCGTTCCATTCAGCCCAGCCCGGTGGAAATCGTCCGACCTGATAGCCTCCCGGACCGCAGTCCCAAGGTTCGGCGATTAGCTTGACGCGCGAGAGTACTGGGTCCTGCCGGCAACTATCGAGAAAGCCGCCACCCTCGTCGAAACCATATGGTTCTCTGGCCAAAATGGTCGCGAGATCGTAGCGGAACCCGTCCACGTGCATCTCTTCCGCCCAGTAGCGCAGACTATCAGTCACCATTTGAAGGACGCGCGGATGGCTCAGGTTAACCGTGTTGCCGGTGCCTGTGTCGTTTATGTAGAAACGCCGATCATCAGGGATCAACCGATAATAAGAAGAATTGTCAATTCCGCGAAATGAGAGAGTGGGACCGCGTTCGTTACCCTCTGCCGTGTGGTTATAGACTACGTCGAGGATCACTTCGAGGCCGGCAGCATGAAGATGCGCGACCATCTGCTTAAATTCCGCGATCGTCCGGGTTGCTGAGTAACGTGGATCAGGCGCGAAAAACCCAATCGTGTTATACCCCCAATAATTCGTTAATCCTTTCTCCAGTAAGATACTGTCACTAACGAACGCATGAATCGGCAGTAACTCGACCGAGGTTACACCAAGATGCCGGATGTAATCGACGACCTCTTTGCGGGCGAGTCCGGCGAAAGAGCCACGCAACTGTTCCGGCACGGCTGGATGCAGCTGTGTAAAGCCTTTGACATGCAATTCATAGAAGATCGTGCGTTCCCAAGGGACGCGCGGCATAACATCGCGCGCCCAAGTGAACGCCGGGTCGATCACCTGGCATTTCGGCACGAATGGGGCGCTATCGCGCGGATCGAAGCTCAGATCGCCATCGGCAGCGCCGAGTGTATAACCGAACACTTCCGGCGCCCATCGAAGCTCTCCCCGATGGCCCTTCGCATAAGGATCAAGCAGTAGCTTATTCGGGTTGAATCGATGGCCATTAGAAGGATCGTACGGTCCATAAACTCGGTAGCCATAGACGGTTCCGGGTCGGGCGTCAGGGAAGTAACCGTGCCAGATTTCATTGGTGTATTCGGGTAATTCTACGCGCTCGATTTCTCGTTCACCTCGATCATCAAAAAAGCAAAGCTCGACTTTGGTCGCGTTTGCGGAAAAGAGCGCGAAGTTTACGCCCATTCCGTCCCAAGTCGCGCCGAGCGGAAAGGGCAAGCCTTCGGACAGCCGCGAGATAACCGTGATTCCCATCGTGAAATAAAAAGCGGACTGAGGAGAAAACCGCAGCTACCGCGGCGCAGTGGTCGCGCAGGCAAGCTCAACGGTCAGCGCCGAGCGGTGGTCCTGACGATCGGCGATTGAGACGGAGCCGCCGAATTGTTTAAGCAGATTTTGCATCGCCAGCAAACTGACTGCGAGGGGAGAATCTGCGAGAGCGGCGAAGGGATCAAACACCCGCTTTGACGTGGAAGTTAGAGGTTCCGGGCTGTGCTGAATGAGCTCGATTATAACGCGTTCACCATTTTGTTTCCCGATAATCATGATTCCTGATTGACTCGATGGATGACTCTCAAGCAAATAGCGAATAAGTACAACAAACATTGATACTAAATCACTACGAGCGCCGCGTACTTCAGGCAGATCAGAGGGAAGTTTGAGCATCACGCGGGTTTCGTCAGTAGTTCTCGTGTTTGTTTGATGAATGAGTTCGGCTGCCGCTTCCAGAACTTCACGCACGTTCACGCCCTCAACTGGAGTGATGCCGCGCGCGATAAATTCCTGCAGTACGCCGATTCTAGCAGCCGTATCCGATACAATTCGACTGAGATTATCCACATGATTAGTCAATTCGGGATTATGCATCTCTTCGCGTAACAGGCTAAGGCGCAGCTGCATCGCATTTAATGAGTTATTAAGTGAATGCGCGAGCTCATTGGCGATTTGGCCAACCAGCGCAAGGCGCTCCTTTCGACTGATATAGCGAGTGTCCTGAGGAGGCGAATGTCTCATCAAGCAATCCGCGTATCGGAGCGGCTGTGCCTTAATAACTACCTTCACCGATCTGAGCCGCCCTGATGAGGACGGCGATCGATCGATCTACAGCAGTTTGGAGCGACGTATTCAATCAACATTCTGTGGTGCGACGAAACCGGTTTGGCCCTTCAACGGTCCATCCGTGATTTCAACTTCAGCGCCATTACTATCGCTGGAGATGATACGGACCGAGGTCTGATCGTTTACCTCTTTTGCGGCAAATTGTTTCTGAACATTGCCGATTGCTCCAGTTACGCCGCTGTCTTGCGCTTTTGAGGCAACCTTCAGAAAAGTTTGCTCATCGGGATACATCGGAACCGTGTGCTGACCGCCAGTGGCGACCAATTTGTGCGTCATTACGCCATGGCCATTACATGCGGCAATGGTCGCCAGCATCATGGTTCCACATACGAGAGCCGTCAAACGCTGGTTTAGATAATCAGATATATTCATTAATTTCCTTCTTCTAATCACGATGGCTAGACGACCCCGACCAGCAGAAGAATAAGCATAATTAAGAGAATTACGCCGACTCCGCCACTTGGGTAATAACCCCAGCCGGCACTGTAAGGCCATGCCGGTAATGCGCCAATTACCAAGATAATCAGGATTATTAGAAGGATTAGTCTCATTCGTTACCTCCGCGGGTTAATGATTCAAATGGCTCAATGCTGCTTATCAAGCAGGCTTTTGAGATCCTCCGCATGTTCCTCCTCTACTTTGAGAATATCCTCAATCATCTTGCGCGAAGTTGGATCGTTATCGCTGAGCCAGCGCGCAATTTCGGTGTAGGATTCGATCGCGATGCGCTCGGCGTATAGGTCTTCTTTGATCATCGATACTAGATCATTGCCTTCACTATATTCAGAGTGGCTACGTGTGGCCAAACCTTCGGGATTAAAGTTTGGCTCGCCATTAAGTTGGGTGATTCGTGTCGCGACCCAATCGACGTGTTCGGCCTCCTCTTGTGCATGTTGTAAGAACTCTGCTTTCACGGCTTCGGAATTGAGTCCCGTGGCGCTATAGTAATGACGACGATAGCGAAGCGTACAAACCAATTCAGTCGCTAAAACCTCATTAAGGACCTTTATTACGGCTTTCACATCGCCTTTGTAGTTGTCAGTTACGGCGCCTTGGTCCATATGAGCGCGCGCCCGCTCTTTAATTTTCGCAATATCCATCGAAAATTCGTTCATTTTCTGACTCCGTTTTATGGCTATAGATTGGGGCCTCGGGTAGCACCTGAGAAAGACTGGACGACGATACAGCAATTAGCGCGCCACTCCTTCTCCTAGAAACTCATTATAAAAGCAGCATTCATCCAACAGTATCAGTTGTTGGATTTCGTAAGATTTACGGAGTAGGAAAGTTTTACCGGCGACAGAAGGCCAAAGTGAGCGTTATACAGGTATGCCGTCGCGCCGAGAAAGGAGCTGATCAATAAGCGCCACAAGCCTCTGAAAGTGCACTGGCTTAGTTAACATCCCATTGAAACCAGCGTCCTTGTATTCCGACGCATCCTGATCAGTTCCATAACCGGTAAGGGCAATTGCCGGCAGACTGGAATATTTACGCACTTGATGAAGGAGCTCGATTCCGGTGCCATCAGGAAGGCCAATGTCGCTCAGAAGGAGATCAAACGCGGTCGTTTGAACCGAGTCCAGAGCTTGCGCGACGGTCGCCCGCCGCTCTACAACATAGCCGCGTGTTCGTAATAGTCGAGACATAACGTCAGCGGTATCGTCATGGTCCTCGACTATCAGAATCGTAGCTCCACGTCCGTCAACGGTCCGTGGAACTTGCAAGGCGGGTGCGCTTTGTGTCTGGCGCGGAGGCGGTTCAGTAGTCGGCAACTTGACAGTAAAGACAGAGCCTTTGCCAGAGCCATCACTCGAGGCAAAGATCGTCCCGTTTTGCGCTTCCGCCAAGGCTTGAGCGATAGCCATCCCGAGCCCTAATCCACCATACTTTTCAGCTACAACGTTCCTGCCCTGTTCGAACGGCTTGAAGAGACGGCTGAGAAGTTCATTGTTCATCCCGATTCCGTCATCAGTAATTTGAAGAACTATTTGGCTGACTGGATCATTTTCACTGCTGATTTTTATTTGACCGGAATAAGGTGTGAACTTGACCGCATTGCTCAGAATGTTGCCGTAAATTTGCTGCAGCCGCGCCGGATCAGCCTGCGCATGATGTCGCGCGGCTTCAAGTTGAAGAGATACGTTAAGGCGCTTGCGGCTGATATCACTCTGATGCATTTCAAGAACATTACGTATCACTTCATGGACATCGGTCAGCTCCAAATTGAACGACAATTTGCCTTTTCCGATACGGGTTAAATCGAGCAAGTCATCAATCAGCCGCGCTTCCAGTTCAATATTCCGACGTAACATCCGGAGCTCAGCCTGACTCGGTGATGCCTCTCGTCACTGGATTCCCACATCGTGAGTAACGCGAGCACGGGAGTGAGCGGTGTTCTCAGTTCATGCGAAACGGTAGCGAGAAACTGATCTTTCGCGGTATTGGCAGCTTTGAGCGCTTCATTGCTCTCGATTAATCTGCTTTCCACCGTACGTTGGTTTGCCACGTTCCGAAAAATCAATACTACTCCACGTACTGATCCGTCGGCTTCACGAATCGGCGCACCGCTATCGTCAATCGGAGTTTCGTCACCGTTTCGATGGATGAGCAGAGTATGATTCGCAAGGCCGGCTATGATTCCCTCGCGCAGGATCTTTTCGACCGGACTCTCGACCACGGCATGAGTTTCCTCGTTGACAATGCGAAAAATCGTCGCACACGGTCGACCGAGTGCAGCCTGCATATCCCATCCGGTGAGCGTCTCGGCGGTACGATTTAGAAAGGTTACCTGGCCGCTATTGTCAGTAACGATCAAGCCATCACCGATACTGCTCAGAGTGACTTCAAGCAGGTCTCTCTGTCGTTGCAGTTCGAGAGCGGCGGCCTCGCGCCGGGCAGTTTCGCGCGTAATCGAGCGCAGCGCCCAAAACAAAATCGCCAGGTTTAACGCCGTGAGCACCGCGAAAATTATGGTGCGGAATAGCACCATGAAGTTGCTTCGGGCGAGCGCTGCGGCGGACGCGCGCGACTCTTGGGCGACCATTTTGGCTACGACTTCGCGGATCGCATCCATCACGTCCTTGCCATAATCAGTTGCGACTATTTTTATCGCCGCGGGCAGTCCCTGAGTGCGCCGGACATGGATTGTCTCGCGCAACTCATCGATCTTGCTTTCGCTCAATCGCGTGAGCATTCTGACATCGTTGGCGGGGAGCTTTTGATTTCGCGCCAATTCAGCCAGTTCACGATCTGCGCTGGCAAGCTCGGTTTCAAAAGGCGCTAGATATTCATTGTCTCCAGTGAGCAAATAACCGCGCTGGCCGGTCTCCGCATGCGTTAGCTCGGATGGTAAGTGCTCGAGCTGTTCGATTTGTTTCCGATGATCGAGCAGGTCGCGGTTCGCATTAATCGTGAGGGTCCCAGTGACGTACGCAATAATGAAGCTGCTCAGCAAAATGCTGACGGTAACAATCACGATGGCGGTGAGTTTGCGCTGCTGGGACATCCGGTCAATCAGGCGAGGCGCCGCGATTGAAGGTAGCAGTGCCAATCTTTATTGACAATTCGCGTTTCATAGAATGAACGGCCAGCAGCGCATCGCTAGGTATCCCTCCAGCCTATGACTTGCAATTAATCGAGAACGGGGCGGGGGTGGCGGGGTGCATAATCCGGCGCCGCGTGGCTGGCTTCTTAGGCAAAATTGGAAGGCTATTGGAGCAAGAGCAAGGCCCTTTTCAGCTTCAAGATTTCCAGCCCTGCTGCGAATAGTACTGATTCAAGGAATCAACAATTTCCTCGGAAGTCTTATCGGTGAGATAATCGAATGAAGAAGTATGTGTTTTCACCCCGGCCGCGGCGACATTAGCCCCCAAGCTTGCGGCCGCGGCTGCACCTCCCGCCGCCGCTCCAGCTGGCCCCGTAATTCCAGCTCCGGGCATCTTGCCGCTATCGGCGTGAGTCGTAAAGGCCAAAACTTGGCGCGAAGCCTCGGCCCGCCGTTGGCTGACCTGGACATTAGTATCCAATACGGTCGCGCCAGCACCCAAACCAATCACCATCCGACGCAGGCGGTTGCCTTCACTCAAAGTGGTGAACTGACCGTCGAGGAGCATGACATTATCGCCATAGATTGGGGTGCCGCGCTTCCAGCAGGTTGCGGTATAGCCCTTATTGCGCAGATCAGAGGCGACCTGCTGGCACATCGATTCGGCGACCTCGACGGCGAGTTTCAGCTGTTTCGCTTCAACATTTTCGTCGGAGACGCTGCGATAGATTTTCGCGCCGATACCCGAATTCAAACTTACGATCGAGGGATCGACCGTAAACGGATAAACCGCGATTGTCGTCGGTCGTGTATTGGACAAAGGCGCTGCCTGAGTCTGATCAGCGATTTTCGCTCCGGCGCATCCTATTAAAAGCAGAATGGGCGCGGCATAAGTAAGGTTTCCCAACTTCCGCTTCATCGACATGCCCCCTTGCGACCAGCACTGCATCTGTCGCAGTCTCGACTCATCGTCGCAGCCGTTTTCAATTAGAAGGCAAATCTACTTGATTGTAAACGAATAGCCCAATGATTTTACTGCGAGCCTGGATTCTGAAAAGCGCTATACTTAATAAAAAGGAGAAAGATCAATGTTCAAAGCATTTTTAATCCCGATTGTTTTAGGTTTCGTAGTCGGCGCGTTCATGCTTTCTAGGAAAAACGCTAGCCGTTAAACAATCTCATCAGTGGAGCGGGCGGGCAGGATCGAACTGCCGACGTCCAGCTTGGGAAGCTGGCATTCTACCGCTGAATTACGCCCGCTCTCCGATATTCTTTCCCCCAATTCCCGATCGGAATCAAGCTACAATCGATTTGTCGATAATGAGCGCTTGGTCTCGGCTCCGCTGCTCGTGCTATGTGATCTCTCATCAACCCCGAGGTGGAGGGACCACGATGGCGCTGCTCACCAGCAAAGGACCTTATAAAGGTTTACGCGATTTCGGCAACGGCTGTTACGCGTGGCTCCAGCCTGATGGCTCGTGGGGATGGAGCAATGCCGGGCTGATTGCGGATAGCGGCGAATCGATGCTGGTCGATACGCTCTTCGATCTTAAGCTGACACGGGCAATGTTGGAGGCGATGCGCCGGGCCGAGCCGAAAGCTGCCGCGCAAATCAACGCGCTGGTCAACACGCACTCCAACGGCGATCACACGTTCGGTAATCAATTGGTGGCGGGCGCCGAGATAATCGCCTCGAAAGCATGCGCCGAAGAGATGATCCATGAAGGCGGGGCGCGTCGCCTCGCTGAAATGAAACGGAACGCCACGTCCTCCAGCGCTGCGGGCAAGTTCCTCGCGGAGATTTTCGCTCCGTTCGACTTCGATGGGATTGACGTCCCAATGCCGACGTTAACTTTTGAAGGTGAACTCACGCGGCGCGTGGGCGACAAGACGGTCCGCCTCATTCAAGTCGGTCCGGCGCACACTCGCGGCGACGTCCTGGTCTATGTTCCCGCCGACCGCACGATCTTCACGGGGGATATGCTGTTCATCAATGGTCATCCGATTATTTGGGCCGGACCGGTCGGCAACTGGATTAAGGCGTGTCAGTTGATGCTTGATCTTGATGTGGAAACTGTGGTGCCGGGACACGGCCCGGTAACTGACAAACAGGGTATAGCCGCGGTCAAAAATTATTTTGAAATGATCGAACGCGAGACGCGTCAGCGCTTCAACGCCGGGATGTCGGCAGCAGAGGCCACGCGCGACATCCCGCTCAGCGACTACGAATCGTGGGGCGATGCCGAACGGATCGCGGTGAACGTCTTCACCTTATATCGCGAGTTCGAGGGTGGCGAACCGGTAACTGATATTCGTCCAGACCTGTTCGGCTTGATGGCGGAATTGCGTGCGAATCGTCGCGCGTGAGTCGCCGTCGTTAGTACCAGAGGAGCGTTTAGTGCAGCGACGGCTCCATCAACGGCCCTTGTATGTAATAAGGTCCGGCGGAAGGCGGATGAGGCAAAAACCTCAAGAAGAGTCCGAAATGCGCGCGACCGCTGGGAGCGGGGGTCAGAAAAACGCGCGCGTTGATTTCGCTGTTCGTTAGCACTGGCGCCAACTGAATTGCACCGTCAGCTTTGATAGCGAAATCGCCGCCCTCCGCCTGAAGCTGCTGGAACGTCAGGACGCCATCGTTCAGGATCAGCCTGCCGCTGATCGATCCCAGATGAATCAGCGGAAAGCCTCTGGCGATCTCGACCGTAACATCATGACTATCGAAGGTTCCCGCAGCGCGATTGTCCTCCAGCGCCGGACTTATCAATTGAGCAGTCCCCGTACTGGAGAGACGACCGCCAAGAACTGCTCCAAATTGGCGTAAAGGCTGACTCGAGGCCAAATCAATTGATTCAAGCTTGAAGCTCAGATCAACGACCTGCGCTTTGCGGAGCACGGTCGCGCGAGCGGTGCCGGAATAGACATCAGCTTTGAGCTGGAGCCCGGGCGTGCCGAGCAAAATTGAGCTTAGCGTCGGGACCAGAATTAGACGATCACCATTGATTAGCACTTTCTTAGAATGATTTGCGGTCGAAGAGAGAATGACGTTCTCGAAGCGGACGCCCCACGGCAGACTGATCCGCTGATCGGCGTACGTGAGCTTCAATTGATAGGGAACGAGTATCCTTGCAAGCGTATCGTTATAAGGATAGCTCGCAATGAGGAAAGCGAAAAAAACCAGCAGGGCGCCAATTATGGCTGCCGCAATTAGCCAGCCAGATCGGAACGATTGCGCGCGCGGAGCACGCTCAGCCATCCCTGCCCAACGCTGCGCAGGTCATATCAACATCATAAGAATGGGTATCACGCGCATGCTCGTGAATCTGAAGATCGGAGACCGTGACGGGCAGCGCTAACGACTGTACGCCATATAGCGTATCGACGATCTGGGGCAAGCTGAGGCCGTTCAGCTTCACCTCGACCGTGTACTGCCGGAATCCACCAGGGACCGAACGATCGGTCGGAGTGAGCGAACCAATCCGATCGCGGCCCACATTTTTGGTCAGAGTCTGTTCGATTACCGAGAAAAGTGAAAAATCGCGCCCGCTCGCGACCGTGCGCTTCTGGGCGGTTCCCACTTGCATCTTTAATCTATCATAGGTGCGGATAAGACTGCGCATCTCCAGTAGATCGTGTCGTCGAGCATTAACTCGTTCGGTCAAATCGCCGCGTAACTGAACAATTGGCGAGTAAATCAGGTTGTAGATTAATAGAATGGCGACGACCGTCCCGAGTGCGCGCAGCAGCAGCTTCTCGCGCGATTCGCGTTTCTCATACCAGGCACGACTCGTTTCAATTAGCGGAGCAGTTATCTGCTTGGCCCGCGTGAATCCCGGTTCGAGCGGTTGAATCAATCGCCTCGCATATGGGAATAATCGGCGTACCGCTTCGGGAAGCCTGATGGCGGGAAGCTCGATATTATGGATGCGCTCGAACATTTAATAACCCGCAGCGTCCCTGAGGGTCGCGCTCAGGCGAAATTCGACCTTACTGGTATCGGAACCTGCGCCAGCATGTTCAACCTGGATGGAGCTAAAATCGCCGCTGCGCTCAAGCGCTCGTTTGATCTGATCGACCGTGGCAAACGAGTCCGCCGAGCCTTCCAGCTTAAGCCCATTGTCATCCACCAGAAGACTGTCGGCTTGAATCGGAATTGAGGGCGGGATCGCCTGAGAAAGGTCGCGCAACACGTCGAGTGGCGAGCCATGCCCAAGATTGCCCCCCAACATTCTGAGTCGTTTATTGAGATCCGCGATCTTGGCTTGCAGCAGAGTGCGGGCCGACGCCGGATCGGAGTTGCCCAGCGTCGGTGCGGTGACTGCCTCGATTTGCTGATCAAGTAAATGGAGCTGGCGGTATCCAACCGAAATCGAAAGAATCAGGTGCATGAGCGCGACAACTACCGCGAGTGTGCCGAGGATCGCGGTCATCCTGAGCGGATGCGCCATACCGCTCGAGCCGTGAAACGCGAACTCGCCCTGCCGAAAATTGATCAATTCGAGTGGTGCGACCGGCGATTCACCAAGCAGCATCGCGAGGCACCCGGCGAAACGACCACTCTGGCCGTTCACGCCTTGAATTAGAGGCGATAAATCGAAATCCGCAAATTCGCGCACTGGCACATCCAATGCTTTGATCAGTTCTTCGCGAAGGCCGACGCCGCTCGATCCCGGTCCCGCCAGCACGAGTTCGGGTAAGGCGTGGTCCGTACGATGAGCGAGCAAGGTTTGACGCACCATCGCGAGGATTGGGTTATCGAGTCTTGCGCTGCGTGGTTTGATTCCCGCGTCCAAGCCCCCCTTAACCGTGCGCATCGCGCGGGGTGTACCGGTCGCGTCGATCAGCACCATCGAGGCATTGGTTTCGTCGAGCTCGACCACGAGATGCGCACCGCCATGACCGTTGCGGGTACGCATCAAGAAGCCAGCCAAAGCAAACGTGCTGAGTGTTATGGTCTTTGGATCAACGGCGGCGCGTGACAGCATTTCAAGATGGCGTTGCAAATCAGCTTTACGCGCAATCGCGGCGACCACCAGAGTTTCGTCTCCGTCCCGTCCGACTCGCGCGAAGGCTACCGCCGCATCATCGACTGCGAAAGGCAAATGCTCTTCGAGAGCGAATGGCACGACCTGTTGCAGGCGGCGACGGTCGGTGAAGGGAAGCTTGAGCAATCGCTTGGCGACAAATTCACCGGGGAGAGCAGTGATCACGATGTCATGCGGCCCCGCCGCTTTAATAATCCGGGAGACTGCGCCACTAAGGTCCGCTTCGTCGAGCGCGCGTTCTTCCTCGAAGACTCCGAGCAACTCCAGCGATTTGAACGAACGATCGGCGAGCGCGGCGCGCACCCGCTCCGTTCCGATCTCTATTGCGAGGATATGCTGACCCATGCGTTCGATTCTAAGGTGTCACGCGAGTTTTACCGTGCGCAATCCCTTTGTCCCCCATTACGGCCTGACGCCAGCGCTCAGCGCGAGGTCTAATCTTCGTGCCAATTGGCCAGGATAAAGGAGGCCCCGGAGCCTTGAAGTCGGATGCGCCTGAAGGTGGAGTAAATGCGTTTGCGTGCTCCAGCGAAATCCCCATCGCCGATTATCGAAAAATCATTGCTACTCACGGTCAATAGCCGCTGGAGTGCCTGATCCTGCGGAAGGCCGGAGACCCGGTTGTTGAAATCCGTGATCATAGCGAAAGGTCCATCAGCGCGAGCTTCGATAATCGATTTAACCAAGCTGGGATCATTTTCAAGCTGGGGAGCGAGCGCGGCCAGCACTTCCGCGGGCGCCGTGTTCACATTGATCTGCGCCTGATTAAATGGCCCGGCCGTCAGGAAATGGCTCAAATTTATAAAGGTCGCATCATCCATGCCCTTAATCATCCGCAGATCAAAAATTGTCGGCATTGGACCATTACGCGGCTCATAGGGTGGCATCAATCGAAGATAATAATCCGCTTCGGCGCCGCCCTGAGATTCGATGCTGTCGTGATCCAGCCAATCAATTAATATCGGGAGCAAGTCGGGCGACGCGCCGGCGTTGGCAAGCACGCGCTCGATTATCGGAGTCCATATCGGGTCAGGCTGCCGTTTGCGTGGGTCGAACAGTAGATTCAAATTGATCTTGCGTTCCTCGTCAACAATCTGCGTTGAGACTACTCCTCCGTCGAGTGGGATCGGCGGCGAGGGCTGCGCCCAAAGCTGATCAAGACTGTCGTGCTGAGCATTGGGAGTCGAACCGTTGGACGGCGGCGTGTCTGCGATTGCGCTCTGCGCCAAGACTGCCAGGCCAACCTGAATCCCGGATTTGGCCAGGTAGTAAGCGCGCAACTCGTCCGCTTGATTGGCGGCGCTGCGATAACCCAGCGCGGTCGAGGTCGTAAAATCAACCACCAGGATCGTCATCAGCGCAATGGCGAGCATCGTGGCGAGCAGCGCCACGCCGCGCCGCTTGTCTTGCAGCAACCTTTTTACCATTGAACAAAGGCCATCGGCAGCGTAATCATTGTCGAAAGTCTCAGCGGTGCACCATCTGACTCCGCCAATACCACATCCAGGGAAATCGCCTGTGGTAATTGGCGGCCGGGCGGCAGGCTATTCGAGTTCCAGGATTCGAACCAGACATTGCCGTCGTAATAGCGAAAATGCAGCGACAGCAGATTATCGGCAAGCAGGACGGCCCCGTTCGTTCCACTTCCACCATCGACGCCGGTGAGAAGGCTGCTGCTCTGGGTTCGATACAGCAGAAACCATCCGCGATGATCACGGTTCGGCACGGTCGTATAGCTAATCAGATCTTCCGAGCCAAATCCTTCAATTGCGCGGCGATGGCCCGGGTCGAGGGTCGAGATCATCAACGAATCGAGCGGTGAATTGTTCTGCAAGCGGGCCACCCCAACTATCAGGACGTGGCTGGCGAAGCCGGGGGTCTGTACTGCGCCGCGAATTTCGTTGCTGAGACTCCATGCGATCGTTCGATTCTGCTGCCCGGCGGCCAAACGATTTTCAGCATGCGTCTTACCTATCGCCACTGCGTGGAATGACCCAGCTAGCATCACCATAATTAGGCCCAGAATGGCGATGGCGAGCATCAACTCGATCAGGGTAAAGGCCGGCACAAGGCTCCTGAACTCATCGTGCTGCGGCGTGATCATTGGCCGGCGTCATTCGCGGTTGGGGTGGCGAGCTGATTATTCGGTGGCACGGGATTATGCATGAATTCCGTCAAATTGAAGCTGCGATGGAATCCCGGACCATAGCTCACACTGACCCGAACGCGTTCCACGTTAGGGAAAAGCGAAGACCCATCGACTTCACGTTGCCAGCGGAAATTCGGATATTCTCCCGGATAGAATTGCGAGAAATCACCGTGAGTCGAACCTATTTGAGGAAAGCGTTCCAGCTCGGCCTGTGACATCAAACTCTGCGCCAGCATGGTAGCGCGCGTGAGGTCCTGCGCGCGGATGACGGCCTGTAGATCGCTATGGTGTAACGCCATCAGTGCGATTAAAGCAATGCCGATGAAAGCCACTGCGATCATTACTTCAAGCAAGGTAAAGGCGGCTGTTATCGAGCGCGGCGCAGTATTCATCGATGCGCCCGGCCATTAGGGGTTAGATCGCCGCGCATTACTGCCGTCCGTCCGTCGAACGGATCGATAATTAGGGTGAGCACCGCACCGTCGCGATCGACCAGATGAATCACTGCGGCATCGGCGCTGCCACTCGGATAGAACTGCGAGCTGATCGAGCCACGTCGAAACGCACCAGCGCCCTCGACCCAAACGTCTCGCAAGCGTACGTCATTAGGCAGAGTGATGCGCGCGCCTGCGGGACCGGTTTCACGAGCGAAGGTCGGTTTGACGGCGAACGGATCAAGTCGCGTGACAAAGTAGCTGTTGTGATCGAGATCGAAGTTAAGACGCAGCAGCACTTTCTGCGCACCCGCTTCCTCGTACAAATAATTACTGCGGCTGGCCAGCCGCCGCGCTTCACTCTTGAGTTGTGAGCCCTGGAAGCCGCCGAAATAGGGCATCGCCAATAGCATCACCAAGCCCATGATAAACAACACCACTGCTAATTCGAGCAGTGTGAAGCCACGGGCGAAACGAGTAGAGGTGAGCTGCGGCATTGCCTCGCGAGTCCTCAGGGGCCACTGCTGCCGTCAATATCAGCGTTCTTACCCTCGCCACCTTCAACTCCATCAGCGCCGAACGACTTCAAGACGTAGGTACTGCCGTCGCTTTGATAAAAATATGGATTCCCCCAAGGATCCGCAGGAATTTTCTCAATATATGGACCTTGCCAATCGTGTGGCACATTTCCGTTAGTTGGAGCTGTCACCAGTGCGGGTAAGCCTTGGTCAGTGGTCGGATAACCACCGGCGTCGAGATAAAATCGGTCGAGGCCGCTCTTGAGCTGCGCGATATCGGCTTGAGCTTTGACCCGCTTGGCGCGATCGGTCGCGCTCCGCAGGTTCTGCACAACGATCGTCGCGAGCAGACCAATGATCAGAATGACCACCATCAGCTCGATCAGCGTGAAGCCCGCTTCGAGTTGTGTTCGCTTCGATCTAATCGGGTATCTCATCCAAAAAACCTAAATGCCTTACTGCATCATCTGGTTGAGCTGAAAAATCGGTTGCAGAACCGAAAGCATCATTACGAGGATCACTGCGCCCATCAGAATAGTCATGAGTGGTCCGAGCAATGTAGTTAATTGCCCGAGCGACGCATCAACCTCGCGCTCGTAATTATCGGCAACCCGCTCGAGCATCCGTTCCAACTCGCCGGAGCGTTCGCCGACCTTGATCATCTCAATGAGCAACGGCGGAAAAAGTCCACTGCGCTGTAAGGTTTGCCCCATTCCGTGACCTTCACGGATACTGTCGCGGCTTTGCTCGACGGCGTCCGCCAGCAAGCCATTGGTTATGACCCGCTGCACTGCAGTCAACGCCGGCATCAACTGTACGCCGCTTTCGAGCAGGGTCGCGAGCGTGCGAGCAAAGCGCGCACAGATGATCCGCGTTATGGTCGGGCCGAGATACGGCATTCGCAGAATCCATTGATCGTAGAACCGGCGTCCCCGCCGGGTCGAGAGTGCGAAGGTGATTCCGGCGATGATGCCCACGATGCCGATAATTATTTCGAGCCAGTAGCCCGAAAGAATGTCCGATGCGAGGATCAGCACTCGCGTCATCAAGGGCAGGACGGAATGCTGCTGCTCAAAGATCGTGGCGACCTGCGGGATCACGTAAGTGACCAAAAATCCCATGATTAACATTCCAGCGACAATCATAATAACCGGATAGGTGAGAGCGCCGCGCACCTTCGAGACGAATTCCGATTGACGCTCGCTGTAATCGGCGAGTCGATCGAGCACCGGCTCGAGCGCGCCCGCAGCTTCGCCCACCCGCACCATTCCGACGTAGAGGTCCGAGAAGATCTCCGGATGAACTGCGAGCGCATCGGCTAGCGACGAGCCTTCGCGTACGCGCTCACGCACCTGCGATAGCATCCGCTTAACGTGCGGCCGTCCAGATTGCTCGGCGAGCGTGCCGAGCACCTCAACTAGTTGCACGCCTGCTCCCAAAAGAGTGCTCATCTGTCGCGTGAGCAGTGCGAGTTCCGGCGCCGGAATCTTACGACGCACGGCCGGAATCCAAGTCCGCCAACTTTGCGAACCGCGCTCAGCCGCGCGACCCTGTTCTTCCGCCAGAGTAGTCGGAAAAATTCCGAGTTCGCGCAGCTTGCCGCGCGCGTTCCGCGCACTATCGGCGTCAATCACCCCGGCCACGTTGCGGCCGCTAGGCGCCAGGCCTCGGTAGGCAAAAACCGGCATATAATTCAAAACAGTCTAAGTGAAATCGATCTACGCAATATCTTCTTGCGTTACGCGCAACAATTCTTCAATCGTGGTCTGTCCCGCGAGAACTCGTTCCGCGCCGTCCTGCCGCAAAAGCTTCATGCCCTTTGAGGTACAGGCGCGTCGAATCGTCGCCGCGTCGGCCTTGCGCATCACGAGACCGCGTATATCGTCGTCCATTACCATCAGTTCCTGGACCGCCGAGCGTCCCCGATAGCCGGTTTTGCGACAGGCGCGGCATCCGCGCGGTTTATAGATTGGCCCGTTCAGATGAGATAGCCGCAGTCCAATCCGCGCGAGTTCGGTTTCTGCCGGCATGTAAGGTTCGCGGCAATCCGGACAGACCACGCGAACCAAGCGCTGCGCCAATACTGCCAAGACTGAGGACGAAACCAGAAACGGCTCGATCTCCATATCGACCAGACGAGTCAGCGCGCCGAACGAATCATTGGTGTGCAGCGTCGAGAATACCAGATGGCCCGTAAGGGCGGCCTGAATCGCGATCTCGGCGGTTTCACTATCGCGGATCTCGCCAACCATGATTACGTCCGGGTCCTGCCGCAAAATCGAACGCAATCCATTAGCAAAGGTCAAATCGATCTTCGGATTGACCTGCATCTGCCCGACGCCCTGCAACTGATACTCGATTGGGTCCTCGATCGTAATGATATTCTTCTCAGGCGAATTAATTCGGCTAAGGCACGCATAAAGCGTAGTCGTTTTGCCCGATCCCGTAGGTCCGGTGGCAAGGATGATGCCGTGACTCTGATGGATCAGGCGATCGGTTTTGCGAAGGTTCTCGCCCGAAAACCCCAAATGATCGAGATTAACTTCCACCACCGCCTGCGCGCGGTCGAGCAGCCGCAGTACAATCCGCTCGCCAAAAGCCGTCGGGATACTCGAGACGCGAATATCAATATCACGACCGGCAATCCGCACCCGGATTCGGCCATCCTGCGGCAGGCGCTTTTCAGCAATGTTCAGCCCGGACATGACTTTGATTCGCGAGGCGATTGCCGCATGAAATCGCTTGGGCGGCGAGAGCACGTCAAAGAGCATTCCATCTACGCGGAAACGTACTACTAGATCGTGCTCAAAAACCTCGACATGGATATCGCTGGCGCGGTCCTTGACCGCCTGAGATAGAAGTCCATTGACTAGTTTGATGATCGGAGCAGCATCGTCGGCTTCGAGCAGATCACGGGGTTCCGAAGCTAATTCGTTTGCGACCAGATCGAGGCGTTCTTCCTCCAGATCGATCATCAGGTCTTCGGCGGACGTTGCGCTCGCCTGATCATAAGCGCGGTTGATGGTTTGATTGATTACTTCGAGTGGCGCGACGACCGGATGAATCGTCTTGCCAAACAAGACGTGAAGATCGTCGAGGGCTTCGTAATTTGCCGGATCGGCGATCGCTACGGTCACGCCGTTTTCGTCAATTCCGATCGGCAACAGGCGATTTTTCTTGGCGTAATTAATCGGAACTTTGGCGACCAGCTCATTGACCAAGGAATGCTCGTCGATATGCGCCTGGAACGGCAGCCAATATTCCTGTGCTAGCGCGCGCGCGAGCCGTTGTGGCTCCAGCGCTCCCATATCGACCAGCACGTCGGCCAATTCCTGACCCGGCTTCTTGCGTTGACGCGCCTTTTCGAGGTCCTGAGGTGAAACCCAAGATCGATCCAGCAAAATCGCCTCGAAATCTTTACGCGCCGTCGCCATTCAGCAAAAAGCCTATCCTTGGCTCTATAATTAGACATGATGCGTCATGCCAGTTGCAACATGGCAAGACGCCCATTGTCGTCTAATAATGACTAATCGTAGAATTGCCCCCGCCACCGCCGAATCCGTAACTGAAACCTGCGCCTCTCTTGGCAGGCATTACGTGCTCCGCCGCCTTCCATGAGACGAGTTTGCCCTCAACAAACTTCAAATCGAGAAATTTGTCAGCGTCGCCCGGTTTAGTCGAGGTGTAAAGAGCCTCTGCTACGACATCATTGGAATTTGGGGTCGAAACGTAGCTCCAGATGTCAGTATGCTGGTCAACTGACGTGCGCAGGTCCGGCTCGCCCCATTGTCGATGTACCTCTAGCGTCGTCTCGCCCGGCTTAAGCGATGCCGCGATCCGATTCGCATGCAGTTTTGCACTCGCGTCGTAAATTACGCCGCACCCACTAAGAATTAGTCCGGCTAATAGTGCTACGGAGCTGGACCATCCCGTTCTGATCATCCGCGAGATTCTCTAGTCGATTCCGCGCTTTGTCAATTAAGCGATGCGATTCCTCGTCAGACTACCGCGCGCGATTGCATATCTGTGCTATATATAAGTTTGTTCAGTCATTCCGAGGAGTTTTGAACTGATGGCGCGCAGACTGAAATTGGTGAAGGGCGCCGCGCAACGAGGCACGCTGGTCTATGGGATGCGGCTTTTCGAGCCGACTGAGGCGGTTGCCGTTGAGGATGCGCGTGTACAGCGTAATGACGGCAACTCGGTGCGTATTACCATGCACTTCATTGAGGGAACGCGGCTCCAGATTCGCCGGCAGTTGCTACAAAGTATCGACGCCTTTTTTGAGCTGCTCGACGAAAATCCCGAGTAACTATCGCGGAAAGTGATTGTCAAAAACGACTCAGTATGCGACACGCTTGACACGGAGAACAACGATCAATGGAACTCAAATTCGTCAAGTACGAGAAGAAAGATCACCTGGCGCTGGTGACCTTCAATCGACCGGAAGTAATGAATGCGATGCATCCGCCGTGTCACGTTGAGATGGCGCAGGTGTGGGACGATTTCGTCGCTGATAAAAATCTGTGGGTTGCGATCCTGACCGGCGCCGGCGATAAGGCCTTTTCAGCCGGTAATGACCTCAAATATACCGCGGCGCATCATGGCGAGCCGATGCCATCGTGGCCGGGCGGCTTTGCCGGCATCACCGATCGCTACGATATCGTTAAACCGATCATCGCGGCGGTGAATGGGTTCGCGCTCGGCGGTGGACTAGAGATTGCGCTTGCCTGCGATATTATCATCGCAGCCGATCATGCACGTCTCGGCTTGCCGGAACCCCGCGTGGGGTTGATGGCGGGTGCTGGTGGAGTCCATCGGCTCCCACGTTTTATCCCGCTGAAAATCGCGATGGGCATGATGCTGACTGGACGGCACATCATGGCGGCGGAGGCTCATAAGTGGGGCCTCGTGAATGAGGTCGTGCCGCTTAAGGATTTGATGCCGACCGTCGAGCGATGGGCCGCCGAGATCATGGAATGCTCGCCGCTGTCGATACAGGCGAGCAAGGAGCAGGCATATCAGGGGCTGCACATGTCAATTAAAGAAGCGACTGAGGCTAAGTATCCAGCGACCACCAAGCTGTTCAAATCGAAGGATGTGATCGAGGGTCCCCGCGCTTTCGCCGAAAAGCGCAAACCCAACTGGAAAGGCGAGTAGAACAAGCTCCGTTTCGGACAAAAGGGGAGAGATGCCGATAAACCTGGGAGATAACTGCATCTATACGGCTTTGGCAAAATCGAAGCTTGAGGAATTTGAGAAAAATGGTCGAGGAGAGTCGGATCGGATAGGAGCAAGATGGGGTGAGGCGAAACGCTTACTAGAAAAGCCCGACGAGAACGCCCGCTTACCGATTCTATTCTCCGACGCTGCGAAGGATATGGAGAATCTTATTTATTGGACCATCCTCACCGACATTGATGTGAATGAAGATGGAACAAAATACAAATTCGAGAGATTTTCCAGACTCGAGAAGGGGCACAAAACACAAAATTTGATTTTGTGTAGTACGAACAAGGAGATTGCTCCGAATTTCATAAGGGCTTACGCAATCTGCAAAATACCGGATTGGCTAGATAAATTGGCCGAAGCGTAGGAAATACTTTAGCCAATAATCTTATTCAGCGGAAACTCGACGATTCCGACGGCACCGGCTTCGAGCAGCTTCGGGAACAGTTCGCGGACAGTGCGCTCGGCGATTACCGTCTCGACCGCGAACCACTCTTTCCCTTTCAGATTCGGCGAAGGATAGAGCGGTGATACGGTCGGGGCGGTAATAGAAGGGAGTAACGCAATCACCTGATCGAGACCTTCGCGCGGCACGTTCATTTTGATTCCGACTCGGCTCTCGGCATCGAGCGCACCTTTGATTAGCACGCCTATTTGACGGATCTTTGCTTGCTTCCAGTTATCCCGCCAAGCGGTCGGATTCGCGACCAGCACCGGCGTTGAGGTCAGCAACTCCTCGACAATTCGCAAGCCGTTGGCACGCAGCGATGAACCAGTCTCGGTAACTTCGACGACCGCATCGACCAATCTGTCGGCAGCTTTAGCTTCGGTCACACCCCACGAAAATTCAACATCTACTTTAACTTTGCGGTCAGCGAATACGCGCCGTGTAAACTCGACCATCTCGGTCGCTACCCGTTTGCCGTTGAGGTCTTCAAGCCGCGAAATCGGCGAATCATTCGGTACGCACAGAACCCATCGGGTCGGCTGAAGAGAGACTTTCGAATAAATGAAGCTTTCGACCTCGACCAGATCGACGCCATTCTCGACAATCCAGTCGCTCCCGGTGATCCCGGCGTCTAGAGTTCCGTCGGCAATATAACGCGGCATCTCCTGCGGTCGGAGCAAACGAAAGCTTAATGAGGGATCGTCGGTGCGCGGGATATACGAGCGATCGCCAACCGAGATACGCCATCCCGATTTGCGCATCAGCTCGATGGTCTGGGCTTCGAGACTTCCCTTGGGAATGCCAAACTTGAGAATGTTGTTATCGGCCATTTATCGTTAAGCAGGTTTGGGCTGATGGCCGTAGCCGGCCCCATACTTGGCTGGATCGACCTTGCGCTGATCGGTCGTACGCCAAGCGCCGTTGTCATAGACGCGGAAGAAACAAGACTCGAAACCCTCGTGGCATGCAGCTTTATCACCGTGCTGGTCAACTCGCAGCAAGATCGTGTCAGCGTCGCAGTCGATGCGGATTTCACGCACGGTCTGATGGTTTCCGGACTCTTCGCCTTTGCGCCACAATCGATTACGCGAGCGCGAAAAGTAACAGGCGCGGCCAGTGCGTGCGGTCTCTTCGAACGCTTCGCGATTCATATACGCGACCATCAGGAGGCGTCCGGTGACATAGTCTTGGGTAACGACCGGCGCCACGCCGCCGCCCTTGTCGAAGTCGATTTGCGCCGATGAGAACCTTTCCATGGATCGCGCTACCGCCTAAAGATGATTGGGACACATCAGTATTGGTGAAAGATTTGCCGGATTCAACGACACGAGCGTTACCATACGGTTCTCGATTGGTTTTGCGGCCCGCTAACAGTACATTAGCGGACTGATGTATAGCGTCCCTACATGAGATTGGCGGGGTCGGCCCTTCTGCGCACTGAATTATGAAAAGAGTTTCTTTATTTTATCTCGCGTTATTCCTAGCCGTCGTCGACCCGCTTCTGGCCGGATGCAGTCATCGCCAAGCGAAGGCCGCCATTCCGCCAAATCCCACAATCCAGCCCTTTGCTTTTCAGATTTCTTCCGGTGGCAATCAGTATCAGATTGAAGGGTTTATCGCGCGACCCGATAAGCCCCGACCCTTGCCCGCCTTGCTGATCCTGAACGGTGACAAAGGCGATGCGCGTCACTGTATCGCGCAGACGCAAAGGTTCACCGCGCTCGCAATTCAAATCGCGTGCATCAGTATTCCCGGGTACGGTAAATCCTCGGGCCCGAGCCGTTTTGTCGGACCGCAATCAGTCGAGGCGGCGCGGCACGCACTCGATCTGCTGGCGGCGCGTCCCGATGTCGATCCGAAGCGGATGGCGGTATGGGGGATGGCCGACGGGGCGGTGGCGGCAGGTCTCCTGATGGACTCCGATTCGCGTCCGCGCGCAGTGATCCTTCAGTCAGGCGCGTATGATATGCTCAAGCTCTGGCCTGAGGCATCATTGCGTACCAAACTGCGCATCCTGCGCCAGGTCTGGCCGAGTAAACGCTTGCTCAAGGAGCGTAGCGTAGTCGAGAATTTACCACTCAGGCTGGATTGCAATGTGCTCATTCTTCACGGTGAGCAGGACCATCGGATGCCGGTGAAGCAAGCCGAAGGATTGGCCAAAGCGTTACAGGATCGCGGCGCGCACGTCGAGACCTATTACTTTCCGCAAGGCTCACATGAACTCGGAGCCAAGATCGACCAACCACTCAGCAATTTTTTGCGCGACAACCTGCTCGCATCCAACTGAATCTTAAGGCTTTGTAGTTGTGTGCCCTGCCCGATCAAGCTGGTCGCGGTGCTGGAGTCGAGTGATATTCGTTATCGCCGGACTCGTGGTTTGGGCGTGTGCTTCAGCGCGTGTCTCCGATACGGATGCGCACCAGGAGCAGCACTCGCCGAGCTTCATGGCGACTAATACTGCTGCCACGGCTCAGCTCGGAGCGCCGAATCAACTAGCGGACAATACCGTCTTTTCGGCTGCTCCGTTTGCGATTACCGCGGGCCCTGATTTGGCGGTCTGGTTCGGTGCGTTCTCAGTGAATCAAGTTGGACGCATCTCGCCGCTCGGCGAGGTGAAACTGTTTCGGGTCAAGCATGGCGGGATCGCGGAACGGATGACCACTGGACCTGACAACGCGGTCTGGTTTACGGATCCTAGTTCCAATCGCGTCGGGCGGATCGATCCGAGCGGCGCCGTTGCATTGGTCCTACTACCTAACCCGGACAGCGGGCCGGCAGGTATTACTCTCGGTCCCGACGGGAATTTATGGTTCACCGAGCACGCGGCTAATCGTGTCGGGCGAGTGACGCCGCTCGGCACCGTGACGGAATATATTCTGCCGCACAAGGGAAGCCCAGCCGGTATCGCAACTGGCGGGGATCACAAAATCTATTTCGCCGAAAATTCCGGTAATCGCATCGGACGCATCTCGCCCGACGGACAAATCGAGGAGTTCCCGTTGCCTAACCCAGGCAGCGCGCCCAATGCGGTCATTGAAGGCCCTGACGGCAATATCTGGTTCACTGAGCTACAAACAAAGAAAATCGCGCGGCTCACGCCCGAAGGGGAAATGACTGAGTTTCCGCTGCCCATTGACGGTGTTCCGATGGGTCTGGCGGCGGGAGCCGACGGCAATCTCTGGGTTACGATTCCGACGGCTCATGCGGTCTGCAAAATTGCTCCGGACGGCCGCGCGGGGGATTTTCGTTTCACCAGTGCAGTGATACCGAGCCTGATAACTGCCGGCCCTGACAGTAACCTTTGGTTCAGTGAGCCGACCGGCAAAATAGGCCGCCTGACAACCTCCGGCTACTTGACTGAATTTCCCTCGACTCCCTCGACGTGACACCTGTTCGGCTTTTTCGAAATAAGCCGAGTAACGAATGCAAAAGCTATGGCATTTGCAAAGAGTAGAGAACCGCACGCAGTGTCGCGAACTCCTCGTCTCTCTGCCAAGCCGCGTATTCGCTGGCCGCCTGATATGCATTCTGTCCGTCGAAGCGGGCAATCAACGGCATTCCGTCACGATCGAGCCCGTGCACTCGCCACGAACCTTTTTCTTTCAGCACTTCGTACAACACGTGCAAACCTCACCACGCAGATTACCCAGGAATTAACGGATGGCTTCTGCGCGCCTCTGAATTTTTCTACGCACCCGTTTCGAGGGTTACTCTGAGAGACTCCAACCATTGCGGGATTGCCTCTTTAAGCAGCGCCATATTCTGCGTTTGCTGCTCGACGGCAGAATCGAAGATAATCGACCATTCGACCAGAGATCGATTCCCGTCGATTATTGGTATTATCCTCGCCGTGCCCTGGTAATAAGCTATTGAACCGAGCGGTTCACAGGATTTGTAAGTATAGGAGCGTTCAAGATCCGAGTGGGCGAGCAGCCGCTGACGAATTCGCGTCCCATATTCAACGAAGTTCCGAATGCACCCGACCGCGTCGCCCGAGCGACCTTCTTCGATGCGGCTCTCACTCACGCTTTTTACCCACACTGGGTAACTGTTGAAGTCGCGAATAATCGCCCAGACTTCGTCAGCCGACTGGGTAAAGACCGTACTATATTGTATTTTCATGGTTAATCCCTTTTGCGCTTTGATCGCCGGGTGTCTCCGATCAGGTTATGAATTAGCTAGACAGTTTCTCTTTCCATACGACGGTAAAACCCTTGATATCGGCGAATGTGAAAAATGATTTTCGGTTGCGATTGCCGCGCGCAAGTTCCGGTCCGAGGTGGCTGATTGGGTTTTATCAACCAGTCGCGCTAGATATGGCTAGCGATCCACAGTTCGATATCTTGTCCGAGGGGGAAGAATGGTTCTCGATTGGATCTACAACAATCCGACCTGGCTATGGGGAACCATCATGGTCGGGCTTTTCACCGGTAGTGCTTGCGTAGGGCTACTGATCTTTCAACGCCTGGTGCATTTGGAAGTGCGCCGGGCGCACAACGAGCTTGCCGGGTTCACGGTCGCCGTAATCAGCGTTACGTACGCGGTTCTGCTCGCGTTCATCGCGATCGCGACGTGGGAGTCCTTCAGCAATGCCGAAGAGATCGTCGATCGTGAGGCGGATTACGTCGGCAGTATCTATCGTGACACTCAGGGCGTCCCGGGAGGCAGCGGCCGGGATATCCGCGAAAACCTGCGGGAGTACGTCGCGGCCGTGGTCAATGATGAATGGCCGGTACAGCAAAGCGGAAAAGTACCGAATCAGGGATGGGAACCGCTGCGTAGAGTCCATGGCGATATTGTCACGATGAAGCCGGCCAACCTCGGCGAAGCTGTCATTCAAGCCGAGCTCCTCCGCACTTTGAACGATCTCTATACAGCGCGCGCCAGCCGGCTCTCGGCGATCGAGGGACACATCCCGGAAGTGATATGGTGGATCATCTTCATCGGCGGCGCTCTCACTACTGGTTATACGTATCTTTTTGGTTTTCACGATCTGCGCATGCATCTGGTGATGACGGCGGCAGTAGCAACGTCGCTGGTGCTGGTCGTAGTGCTGATCATTGCCCTCGACTGGCCGTTTCGCGGGAAGGTGAGCGTATCGTCGGACGCTTTCATCAAGGCGCAGCAGTCCTGGTCCGATTTGCCCTTCGGAACGAATTAGATGTAACTAGGACTAAACCGAATGATGGCGTCACTCGACGCCATGGAAGGATCGCAAGGATCATGACACGTCATCTAGAAGGAAAAGTCGCAGCGGTTACCGGCGGGGGGCGCGGAATCGGCCGTGAAGTATCGAAAGCTCTGGCGGCTCAAGGCGCGTCAGTTGTCGTCAATGATCTGGGCGTGACAGTTGCCGGCGAGCAGGAAACCTCGTCGCCAGCCGACGACGTTGCGAAAGAGATCAAGGCGGCAGGTAATAAAGCGTCGAGTAATCATCAGGACATCTCCACTCCCGAAGGCGGCGAGGGATTGGTAAATCAGGCCATCAAGGAATATGGCAAGCTCGATATCCTTGTGAATGTCGCCGGCATTCTTCGTGATCGCATGATTTTCAATATGACGATCGAAGAATGGGACGCGGTGATCCGGGTCCATCTGCGCGGCCATTTCTGCACGATGCGTCCGGCGACTGCGCACATGCGTGAACGCAGATACGGGCGTATCATCAATTTCTCGTCCAATTCCGCGCAAGGCAGTCCGGGGCAGCCCAACTATGCTGCGGCTAAGGCGGGAATTCTTGGGCTCACCTACAGCGCGGCTAACTCGATGCAGAAGTATGGCGTCACCTGCAATGCGCTCTTTCCGGGAGCGGCCACCCGGATGACCGACACAATTCCCGCGGGCCGGATGCCCGGCGCTTCGATCAGCAGCGAAGAGGCTGCCGAAAGCCCGATGAACCCGGCCAACGTCGTGCCGATCATTATCTATCTCGCCAGCGACGAAGCAGCGGAGGTTACGGGTCAGTGCTTCGGGGCGTCGGGTTACAAGATCTCGCGTTATACGCACATGAAACCCGATCGTGTGCTGATGAATCAGGGGCCGTGGGATATCGATCAACTGTTCAAGGTATTCAAGGCGACGCTCGGAGTGGGCCTCGAGCCTGCCCGTATGTTCTTCTCTTGAGCGCTCGCTGGCCTTAAAGGTCCGAAAGATACCGCAGACCGAAAGCAGGAGGTGCGTTATGTCACATAAAGGGTTTTCTCATCTCGGGTTATCGACACTCGATCTCGACAAGACGCGCGAGTTTTATGAAGGCGTGCTCGGCTTTAGGCCGGTGGTCTGCGACACGATCAAGGTCAAGGAAGGCGGGCAGATACGTCATATCTTCTTCGATACCGGCCACGATCAATTAATCGCTTTCATGGAAGCGCGCGGCGTTCCGGGCGTTCCGGCCGAATACGACGCCGGCATCAATCGCGGACTGGGGGTGCCGTCGGCGTTCTATCATTTCGCTTTCGAAGCGGGTACCGAGGCGGGCTTGGCGGAAAAGCGTGAAGAGCTGATCGCGAAAGGCGTGAAGGTCAGCGATATCGTTGATCACAACTGGGCTAAATCGATCTACTTTAAGGATCCCAACGGGATGCAACTGGAGTATTGCTGCCTCACGCGCGAGTTCAATGCCAACGACGCACGGATGCAGGACCGCTTCGAGATTTCGATCAAAGCGTTGCAGGATCCGCAGGACCGGCTGACCTCGCCGGCAAAGGCCTGATGTCGTTATCCGAGCGGCCGGCATGGCCGCTCGGATAACACTTGACGAAGTCGTAAGGCGGGCGGATCAGCGAGCGCCATCGTCTTTTTGTACGCCGGGCGCTCCGCGATCGTCGCCAGATGATTCTTGATATTCGGGTAAGTCGACAAGTCCGTCTGCATAAACTTGGTCAGCACGCCGAACGCAAAATTCATCATCAGGTCGGCCGCGGTGAACTCATTGCCGACGAAATAGCGGCTGCCGCTTAGCTCATTGTTCAGGAACGCGAGCATCTCAGCGGTTCGGTCAGTGAAACGTTTGACCATCGGCTGCGACTGATCGATCCCGGGGATGAAGCCGCCGGCGAAAAACAGATAGATTAGAAACTGGGTCATCGCGGAGCCTTCCGCGAAATGCATCCATTGCAGATAGCGCGCGTAGTCGGGCGAACTGACCGGCACGCCAAGACGCCCATTAGCGTGTTTGTTGATGATGTATTCGACGATCGCGCCGGATTCGATCAAAGTTAGGTCACCGTCGCGAATCGCCGGAGCTTTGCCGAGCGGACTTATGGTCTTGAGCGCAGCGGGCGCGAGCATATCGGGTCCGCGCTGGAATTTTTCAAGTTTGTAGGGTAGTCCCAGTTCTTCCATGAGCCAGATGATGCGTTCCGAGCGGGACATGTTGAGATGATAAATCGTGATCATGATGCGCTATCCTCCGTGCGCGCCATTATCCGTGCGCAATTCGCGTCTCACAAGCCGCAGATTGCTTAATGGCGGCAGACTGGAAATACCCGCGCCGCTGGCTGTCGCGTGCTCGATATGCGATTCTGCGCCCTGCGAGTAGAGCGATGCCGACTGAAATCCAACTGCGCAATCTCGATCTGTCCTCTATCATCCGGCCCGGCGATCACATCGTTTGGGGGCAGGGGACCGGTGAGCCGGTGCTGCTGGTGGAGAAACTGATCGAGCAGCGCCGCGCGCTTGGCAAGATCAGCGCCTTTCTCGGGGGAACTGGTTACGGCTTTGCGTATAAACCTGAGCACGCGGATTCGATTACTTTTACCGGCTTCGGCGCGATCGGCACGCCGCGCCGTCTGGCGGCTGCCGGGGCGTTGCAGATCATCCCATGCCATCTATCGCAGTTGCCGGGCTATTTCCTCGACGGCATTATCGGAAGCGACGTAGTTTTTCTGCATCTGAGCGCTCCGGATGAAAACGAGCGATATAGCTATTCATTAGCGAATGACTACTTGCAGTTCGCGCTCAAGCGGGCGCGAGTAGTAATTGCAGAAGTCAATGAGGTGGCGCCGTGGACTTATTTCGATGGATCGCTGGATACCTCCAGGATTGATTACATCGTGCCGGTCTCACGCCCAATCATGGAGCTTGCGCCGGCTGAGTTCGGCGCGGTCGAGCGCGCGATCGCACATAATATCGCGCAGTACGTCGAGGATGGCACAACGATCGAAATGGGCATTGGCGCGATCCCGGACGCAGTGCTCGCCGATGTCGAAGATCGCCGCGACCTCGGTATCCATTCCGGGCTGATTGGCGATCGCGTCGCCGAGTTGATGGAGCGCGGAATCATCACTAATGCACGCAAACCGATCGATACCGGCTTCACGACTGCCGGTACCTTGCGTGGAACCAAAAAACTCTACGATTTCGCGCATAAGAATCGCGCCATTAAGTTGTTTACCCTGATGCACACGCATCGGGCCGAGATTCTCAGCCAACTCGATAAAATCGTCGCGATCAATTCCGCGATCGAGGTTGATCTAACCGGTCAGGTCAACGCGGAGGTTGCCGACGGGGCGCATATTGGGGCCGTAGGAGGGCAGGGCGACTTCGTCCGTGGGGCGCAGATGGCGGCGCATGGCCGCTCGATCATCGCGCTGCCCGCGACGGCGCGCGGCGGCAAGATCAGCCGAATCGTCACGCGGCTCAGCGGGCCAGTCACGACGGCGCGCAGTGATGCTGACCTCTTTATTACTGAGCACGGCGTTGCGGACCTGCGCGGCCAGCCACTCGGTGCGCGCATTCCCCGGATGATCGCGGTTGCTCATCCCGATTTCCGCGAGGCGCTCGAACGCGAAGCCCGCGCGCACAATTCATAAATCCTTAGAGGAGAATCCGCTGATGCCCAATGCAGAAGAGGTCGCGCAGGAGCTTCAGACCTTCTACCGCGGCTATATCGACGCCTTCAATCGCGAGGACCTCGACCATTTCCTAGACTGTTTCGCGGTTCCTTATACGTGGATCAGCGGCGAGCACGGGCTGACAATTACGAGCAGCGAGAGTGATCATCAGCGCGGCTTCAGCAAGCTGATGCTCGGACTTAAGGAGCGCGGATGGGCGCGTTCGGGGATCGACCCGGTCAAGACCTGGGCGCTCGGTGAGAATCTCGGGATGATTCTCGCGGACTACAAGCGCTACAAGGCTGATAATTCGATTCTCGAACAGGGCCGCGCCTGCTATACCGTCCGGCGCATTGGCAACGCGTGGAAGATCGTGTCGCTCAGCGAGATCAAGCCCGGCTTCCGCGGCCCCGGAGATATCCCGCGTTGACGCGCCTGAGGCTAACAGTGGGGTCCTGCAAATGATTATTAGGCGATAACTGGATTATGGATCCGCTTAATCGCGGCTTGAGGAGGCCACGAGATTCCACGCCTCGACTTTATTAAATACGCAGCTCGCAGACTCGCCTGCTCGCTTCGCGCGGTAACTGCGCTACGCTAGTGTCTCGGCTCTGAATGACAGAAAAGGCGCCGGCCCCAGAATTAAGCGCCCGACTGGCGCGTGGTCTCGAGCAGTTTCAGCAATGTATAAACAGTCTCGGTCGCGGGCACCGCGATATTGTGCCGGCGCGCCGCCCGCACGACCGCACCCGCGATCGCCTCGTATTCGAGCGGCTTGCCCCGCTCAAGATCCTGCAATGTCGAGGTTTTGATCGCGTCGAGGTTAATCGACTTGTAAAGGCCGTTGAGCTGAATCTCAATCCGCGCATCATCGACGTTGGCTCCCTCGGCGCGTCCGACGGCGAGCGTCTCGTACATCAGGGTGCGCACCAGCTGATAGCCGTCCTCATCCTTGAAGATCTGACCAAGCGTGGTGTGGCTGAGCGCGCTGATGGTATTGGTGCTGTTATTGCCCATCAGCTTGTACCATCGCAGCGCCTTGAGATCAGAGGTCAGCTCGCCGTGGATTCCCGCGCGTTCGAACAATGCTTTGAGCCGTTCGGCACGCGGCGTAATTCCTCCGTCGATCTCTCCAAACTCAATAATCCCCAGAGCAGTATGGAGCAGTTTGCCGGGTCCGACGATCTGCGCGCCGATTCGTGAATTCCCGCCCATCACGGACTCGCGCGGGAAAAATTGGCAGAGAATGTCCTCGTTCTCGACTCCGTTTTGAATCGTCATCAGAATGCCGTCACGCGCGAGGCATCCCTGGAGCTGTTTCGCTGCCGACTCGGTATCGTAAGATTTGACCGCGAACAGGATCAGGTCATAGGGTGCGAACTCTTTTGGATCGACCGTCGCTTTCACTCGGACGTGGAAATCGCCCTTGAAGCTCTTTACGTCGAGACCGTGCTCCTGCAACGCGCGCAGATGCTCGCCGCGCGCACATAGGGTCACATCTTCGCCCGACTGCTGGAGTTTCGCGCCGTAGTATGCGCCAACTCCGCCCGCACCCATGATCAGGATTTTCATGATCGTGTTTTGGTTCACCGCGACGGGTTAGTCAAGCGCGTCTGATTCAGTTCCGCGAAGTTCCGAATTGCGACATCGTGGTCGGGAAAGCGCGCCACGATTTCCAATTCGCCGCCCATTGCCTCAATAAAACGACGTAGCGTGCTGACATACATGTCAGCACGTTTTTCGAGCTTCGCAACTGCCGCCTGTCCAATTTCGAGTGTTTGAGCCAATGCCTCTTGAGACAAAGCGTGAGCACGCCGAATCTCTGCTAAGTCCATTTCCTTGTGCAACTTTTCAGCTTTTTTTGCGACGCGTCCGCGGGATGCGGGGGACATTTGCGCTCTCAGTTTCGAGAATGGATGCCGGCCTGCCATGGCGCTTATGCTCCTTGCTGATTTCCGCGAGGTGTTGATCATATAAATGATCCGTCAGCGGAACGAATTTTTCGTAAAACCGATCATCTCCGGTCTTGTCGCCGCCGATTAGAAGGATCCCGGTTCTTCGCGAGTCGAACGCATAGAAAATTCTTAGCGGTTTGCCTCCGCTCTGTACCCGTAGCTCGCGCATGTGACTATGTCGCGATTGCCGGATGCCGCTGGAATACGGGAAAGGCAGATGCGGGCCACGCCGTTCCAATTCCTCGACATGAGCTGCCACGTCTTCCTGCTCAGTAAGCGATAGCGTTTTCCACCATTCAGCGAACTCATCGGTGTACTCTACCGCCCATGCCATCGATGGAATTTAAATTATGCCATTGATGGCATGGAGTCAATCAGCAGGCGCGTGAACGATGCGGACTGATCGGAGTAAACGCGGAGGCACTTAATGCGCGCAGAGCGTAACGTCTTCCGGACTGCTGAAGCTTTGCGCCGTAGTATGCGCCAACCCCACCCGCACCCATGATCAGAATTTTCATGATCGTGTTTTGGTTTAGTATCGAGAGAGAGTCAAGGATTTGCAGGCGCGCTTAAACAGGAAAGGCTTGATGATCGTATAGACACTACCGCACCAAAAGGGTGCTATAAGTTCAATTGATGGTCTAAATATATAGAGTGATGGACAGTAGAAGGCTTATAGCTGCTCTGGAAAGCTCCGTTCGAAAAGTTAATGGGGTGAGGGCGAGACCGGCTTCCATTTTTAATCAGGATCCCTTCGTGTCCTCCAAAGTTCTCGACGACTTGGAGAAGTGCATTCGTGAAGAAGATGACTTGAAGATGTTCGATGGACGACCATGGTTTTTGCTGAGATCGGGAAGAGTGCTGGAGCCTAGGAATTTGGCTACTTGGCTAGTTCGTCGAGCGTACAACAAACAAGCAACTGATGAAAAAACGGGTTCTAAAATCGTGGTTGAAGAGCTTCAGAGATTCGTTGATGCAGACCGAATACCAATTTCCTACGTGGCACTATTAGACGGCGTCGAACCAGAGCCAACCTATCGCCTCTCAGAAGATCTATCCATTACGCAAGTTTCAAAAATAGCGATTCCAGAGACTGTCTACAGGGTACTGGGTAGTAACCACAAACCAAGGCCCAGTGCAGCCGTTTTGGTCAGAGAAGCTGTCCTTTTTAAGGAATCGAACGCTGGCAGCGAGTCGTCTTATGACCAACTTTTTACACAGGCTGAACTGTTCCAGGACGCTTGTCGCGCCCTAACGTTGGCGAAGGATTCATCTCCTGCATTGGTGGCCCTGTGGGAGCAGACTGAGGATTTTGTGCCTTGCGGAGATCATCTGTCGGATCAGTGTTTCTCATGGCCCCGTCAAACACCACCTCTAAACTCCGTTCCTTTTAGGCCAGAGGATCTCAATCTGGCACGTGACATATACGGTCGTTACTTGGATTTGCCAGCCAAGCTAAAGTCCACTCTTCGATTATCGATCGACCGGCTCAACTCTGCCTCCGGAAGAGGCAGGATTGAAGACATTGCTATTGACTTGGGAATCGCGTTTGAAGTTTTTTTCTTCCATGACAGAAACGGCGGGCAAGGGGAACTCACCTTCACTTTAGCTATGCGAGCTGCTCATTTTCTAGAGAAAGATTCGCGAGCTCGGCGTAATCTGACGAACATTGTAAAAGGCGTTTACCACCTGCGATCAAAAGCAGTGCACGCAGGTCGAATAGAGCTCGCCAAAAAGGTTTATGGCAAAGCACCTCTTTCTCTTTTTTCAGCCGGACGCAACCTCATGGCTCGCGCTCTTACAAAAACTATCATGCAAGGCAAAATGCCTGATTGGGAGATGATAGTTCTTGAATGATATCTCACCTTCTCGTCTAAGCGGCACCAAGATGCATGTTCCGGAATCACTCAGCGCAGGCGCCCGCCAGACTGCACACTGCGACGCTTCTGCGGCCTTCACGCAGGTCGTTGCGATCGAAGCCATTAGTCAGATAGGCGAAGGAAATCCCGGTCGCCGGATCAGCCCACCCGATTTGCCCACCGAATCCTGGATGGCCGAACGCTTCCGCCGAGTTCGTCCGGCCGAAACCGCGCAGATTCGCCTTGCCGTCGCCGCCCGCGACCACGATCCCGAGCGCCCGATTCGCCGTCATTCCGCGCGCCGGATCAATCAGGTTGCCGCTGCGGATGCGCCGCGCCTCGGTCAGCATCTCGGATTTCCAGATGCGCATGCCATCGTGCGCGTTCCCGTCATTGAGTAACGCCTGATAGAAGAGCGCGAGGTCTGCCGCCGTGGTCATCAGACCGCCCGCCGGGAAGTCGGTCTCGCGCATCTCGGGATCATTCATCTCGAGCACGACGCCCTCATTGATCGAGCCCATGTTAGCGCGCGGCGGCGTCACTCCGAGCTTTTTGTACTCCTCGTCTTTGGCCGGCTCGCCGGTCCATACGACGTCAGCCATCCGATTCTGTAGCGGGCGCGGCAATCTGATGCGCAGATCGGGAAGTCCGAGCGGTTCCGCGATCCGCTCGCGCACGAAGTCGCCGATCCGTTTGCCGGTGATTCGCTCGATCGCTTCGGCGATTGGCCAGTAGTTGGCGTGAATGTGATAGACAAATCTCTCGCCCGGGGTGTGATCAGGTCGCCATTGCGCGAAGCGTTCGAGCCGCCGCTGGCGGTTACCCCAATCCTTGAAGGAGCCGGGCGCGGTCGGAATGCCCGCGGTATGAATCAGCAGATGCTCGATCGTCGTGGTCTCTTTGCCGTTCGTCCCATACTCCGGTACGTATTTGACGATCCGCTCGGACGGATCGATCTTGCCCTCCTGAATCAACAGCCAGAGTGCGGAGGCGGTGATCGCCTTGGTCGCCGACATCGCGACGAAGACCGTCTCGTCGGTAGCGGCCTTATCGACGCCACCCTGTACTGCGTGGCCGAAGGTTTTCATCGCAGCGATTTTGCCATTGCGCGCGATCGCAAGCTGGCAGGCGGGCAGCACGCCTTCTTTCACGTCGCGCTCAGCGCGATCCATCAAGGCCTGAACTTTATCGGGATTGAGCCCAACTTCGGCAACGTTATCGGCAAAGAATTCCTGTGATGGCATCGCATATCTCCTGCGGCTGATTCGTCAGTTACTGGCGCGATAATCCGTCAGTCAGGCGAGGTGTGCAAGCGATGGACTGCGGATCATTGCATAAGGGTCATGATGACTGGCGCAGGACGTCGCGACTGCTACGATCGAGAGATGGCGGAAAGCGACCTGCTTTATGAGCTTGCACGATTTGTCGAGCGTGTCGGCGCGATCGCGCGCACCGGCTTGGCTTTCAAATCCACCGGCTTCGACGCGGAGCGTTACGAAGAACTGCTGCGCGAAGCCGCGCGGATGCGGACGACGCTCGAAGCGGCTGACCCTGCGATGCACGAAGGGCTTTATCAACGATGGCGTGAGTCGGTGCTCGATGGCTACGACGGCTACATCACGGCGGCGGTCGGATGCGGCGCGATCGCATTTAACAATCGTGACGAAATCCTGATGATTCAGCGGGCGAATGGCCGCTGGTGGTATCCGACTGGGTTTTGCGATGTCGGCGTATCTCCGGCGGAGAACGTCGCCCGTGAAGTGCGCGAAGAAACTGGTTTAATCGCGATGCCGCTTCGGCTGATCGGGGTTCTCGACAGTCAGAAGCTCGGCTCACCGATGCGGCATATCTACTCGATGCTGTTTTATTGCCGGCTGGATGGCGGCGAAATAAAGCCTCATCCGCTGGAAACGCTTCAAGTCGGATTCTTCCCACTGGATCGGCTGCCTGAACCGATGCATGGTGCGAGCCGGAAGTGGGTCTCGCTCGCGCGGGAGTTTCACTTCGATGGCAGGATCGAGCCGTACTTCGATCCACTGTGAAGTGGGCAGCCTGAGGATCCAGTGCGGAGGTAAGTGCCTCAGAGACCCGCTAGATTCCTTTGATCGGCTTACGCCTCCTCGAGGGCAGGCTTCGCTTCGACTAATCTGGAGGCAGCGCGCGGACTCGCTAGCTCCGAGCGAAGTCGCTCTCCGCTAATGTCACTCAGAATGACATATCGGGATCGCTGTGCTGGGATAGGGATTTAAAGTACGGTGGCGCGGCGGGCGACGCGGGTCGCCATCAGGTACATCGCTAGCGCAAAGGCGACTGCGATTATAAATGACCAGGCGAAATTTGGCAGAGAGCCAACTTCACCCGACTGTCCCCGATAGAGGGATTCGCGCAGCGCCGCGACGCCATAGGTCAGGGGATTGAGCCGCATCATCCATTGAAGTACGGCGGGTGCCCCGGTCACTGGCCAGAATGCACCTGATAACAACCAAATCGGGATTAGGATCAAATTCATGATCGCATGGAAGCCCTGCGTTGATTCGATTCGCCACGCGATCAGCAAGCCGATACAAGTCAGCGCGAACGCAATTATCGCCATGATCAGTGCGGACAGGATTACGGCGGTCGCGGACAGTTTAATCCCTGCAATGGGTGCAAGAACGAGAAAGAGGCAGCTAGGTACCCAGGCGAGAGTAGTTGCGCCGAGCGCCTGGCCCATCAAAATGGTCGAGCGCGAGATCGGCGCAACCAATACACCCTGCAGAAAACCTTCGCGGCGATCCTCGACAGTCGAAATGGTCGCGAAAATCGCGGTAAACAGCAGCACCAGCACTATGAAACCGGGATAAAGGTACTCGAAGTAATTCATCCCGGCAGGCATCCCCGCCGGTCGGAACGAGGCGGTGAGACCTGCCCCGAGCAGCAGCCAAAAAACCAACGGTTGCAGGAAGGAGCCGATTACGCGACTGCGCTGGCGGCTGAAGCGCGTGATCTCGCGCAGCCATAGCGTACCTGCGCCGAGCGCGGCGTTACTCATCGCTCGTCCGGTAGGTTGTTAAAAAAGGGATTTCCACAACTTTATCCATACATAGCTCGCAGACTCGCTTGCTCGTTACGCTCGTGTACTCGCTCCACTAGCGTTTCTTCATACGCAGCTCGCAGACTTCCTTCGCGACACTCCTCAGGACAGGCTCATGCTTGTTAAACTCGCAGATTCGCTCCACTAGCATCGAAGCGCCGGCCCGTGAGATGGACGAATACATCTTCGAGGGTTGGTTTGCCGAACGTCACGGAGTCAATTTCCGCGCCGAATGCTTCAACCACGTCGCGTAGGAATTCATGCCCGCGCGGCCGCTCGACGCGCAGCATACGATCGACCAGCATGGTCTTGATTCGCATCCGCTGCTCGATCTTCTGCTGCAACACCTCAGCATTCGCTGCGTGGATTACTACAACATCACCGCCAACCCGTGATTTTAATTCCGTGGGCGGAGCGAGCGCGACGAGGCGACCCTGATCAAGCAAGCCGATCCGATCGCATCCTTCGGCTTCTTCCATATGATGCGTCGTAAGAACGATCGTGATGCCGTCGCGCTGTTTGAGATTGGCAAGGTAGTTGAGAAATTCACGGCGAGCGGTCGGGTCCAAGCCGGTGCTCGGTTCGTCAAGGATCAAAAGCTTGGGTTGATGGAGCAGGGCTTTCGCCAATTCGACTCGCCGCCGCAGACCACCCGAGAGCGTTTCAACCAATTCATCAGCGCGAGCCTCCAGTCCGAGCCGAGCGAGCATGATAGCGATACGCTCGCGCAGCCGCGCGCCGCTGATTCCGTACAACCGTCCGTGGTGGGCCAGATTTTTCGCCAACGGTTAATTTACCATCGACGCTCGGATGCTGAAAAACGACGCCGAGTTGTCGCCGCAATTCGAGTGTTCCATGGCATAGGTCAATTCCGAGAATTCGCGCGTCGCCTGATTGAAGCGGAGCGAGAGTCGAAAGCAGCTTGAACAGCGTGGTCTTGCCGCCGCCATTCGGTCCGAGCAGCGCGAACATCTCGCGCTCCGCGATCGCAAAACTAACTGCATCGAGCGCACGCCGCTCGCCATAATTGTAGCTAATATCGACGAGCTCAATTGCCGGCGCGGTGAAATCCGGCGCACGGACCGCGAGCGATGGAGCGGCTTGTACTGCAGGCATCAGTGAAAACTTCCGGCTATTTATCGCCTGCCTTCTTGGCAAAATCCAACGAGGCCGAGTTCATACAGTAGCGCAGGCCGGTGGGACGCGGCCCATCTTCGAAAACATGGCCCAGATGCGCGCCGCATCGCGAACAGGTCACTTCGGTCCGGCGCATCCCAAGGCTATTGTCGGAGGTGTTTTCAACCTTGGCCTGATCGAGTGGTGCGTAAAAGCTCGGCCAGCCGCAGCCGGAGTCGTACTTGGTATCGGATGAGAAAAGCTCGTTGCCGCAACAGACACAGAGGTATTTGCCCTCCTCGTGCAGGTCATAATACTTGCCAGTGAAGGGGCGTTCGGTGCCTTTTTTGCGCGCGATCGCAAACTGCTCAGGAGTGAGCTGTTGGCGCCATTCTTCGTCGGGTTTTTCGATTTTATTGGCCATGTTCGGTACTCCGCCTAACGCGATTACTGATTCATCTTGACATAATTCTAGCACTTCCAACGAAGGTACGAAGAAAGGTGATGCTGAACCGCGTCACCGCCTGCCCTAACGGATTAAGCTTCGCTCGATAAAAATTTCCAACATAAAAAATTCCAACATTAAGGAAAGGGTGCTTTATCTTGGTTCAGGTAAGATGGCACTCTGTGGTTCAGGCATGATACACCCCAGCCGAATAGTGCGAATGACACGAAGAATTTAGGGTTTTTTCGGTGGGCCGCCTGGCGCGTTGCCCCGGCCGTCGGGTTTGCTCACCCCGAATTTATCCAGTCGGTATTGCAGCGTTCGATAGCTCATCCCGAGCAGTTTGGCGGCTTTAGCGATTACCCAATCGGTCTTTTCCATCGCCTGCATGATGAGGTCGCGTTCGAAGTTCTCGAAATTAAGCCCTTCGGCAGGAATCTCGTAACGATCACCGCCGCGATTGCGATCGGTCTTGCCGAGCGACTGACGCTTGAGCACCTCCTGCGGTAGATCGCGCGGCAGAATCTTGTCGCCCTCACAGAGCAGGATCGCGCGTTCGACCGCGGATTCGAGCTGACGAACATTGCCCGGCCACGCATAGTCAAGCAATATTTCCATCGTTTCGCGGCTAATTTCTTTAACGCGACCATTGGCGAGATGCGCGAAGCGCTCCAGCGTGTGATTGGCCAGCGCGGGAATATCAGAACGCCGGTCGCGCAGTGGCGGCAGCGTGATCGTCACGACATTGACGCGATAGTAGAGGTCTTCGCGAAAACGCTCCTCTGCTACTTCCTCAGCGAGGTTGTGATTAGTTGCCGCTAGCAAGCGCACGTCCACCCGGATCGATTCGTTACCGCCGACCCGGCGGATTTCACGTTCCTGTAGTACGCGTAGCAGCTTGGCCTGCACGCCTGCCCCAAGATCACCGATTTCATCGAGAAAGAGAGTGGATTTGTCAGCGCTTTCGATCAGTCCAATCTTGCGCTCGGTCGCGCCGGTAAAGGCCCCACGCTCATGGCCGAACAGTTCGTTTTCGATCAACGTATCGGGAATCGCCGAGCAGTTGATCGCGACAAAAGGCCGTTGAGCGCGCGGCGAAAGTCGATGAATCGCGCGCGCGATCACTTCTTTGCCGGTACCGCTTTCGCCTTGAATCAGCACCGTCGAATTCGACGGCGCGACTTTGCTGATGATACGCAGGATTTCGTTGATCGCGGGGTCCTGCCCAATTATCCCTTCGACCTGTAGCTTGCCTGCGACCTCGCGGCGCAGAAGAACGTTCTCCTGCTTTTCGAGCGCGAGTTCGGCGGCGCGCGCTACTGCAATTACCAGAGTCTCGCGATCGGTAGGCTTTGTTAGATAGTTGAATGCGCCGTCCTTGGTGGCCTTCACCGCACTGTCAATCGTACCGTGAGCGGTCAACACCACGACCTGAGTCGCCGGAGTCTGCTGCTTTACCCGCAACAGTAGCTCCTCGCCCGACAAGCCGGGCATCATCAGGTCAGTCAGAACCACATCGAAACGGCTGAGTTGAAGCAACTCGGCGGCGCGACGGCCATTAACTGCTTCCTCGACTGCGAAACCCTCTTCACGCAACGTTTCGGCAGTGATTTGACGTTCGAGGTCATTATCTTCGACCACGAGAACTGAAGCCTGCTGGGTCATGCTTCCTTATGTATTCCGTCGAGCGGAAAGGTGAAAGTCACCTTAGCTCCGGGCGGCGGTTGAGTGCTGCCAATTGCGACTGAGCCACCATGCTTTTCGACAATCGCTTTGGAGAAAAAAAGCCCCAGTCCAATACCCTCGCGCTTGGTGGTGAAAAATGGCTCAAATACCCGGCTGGCAAGGTCCTCATCAATGCCGATGCCGGTATCAGCAAAACTCACGATAAAATTGCCATTAACCCGCGCGAAATCAACGGTCAGCTTGCCGCCATCCGGCATCGCTTGCGTTGCATTGACGACGACATTAACGAAACAGGTACGAAGCTTCTCAGCATCGACATTGAGCGTCACGTGACTTTGGTCGCCCTGCTCGATCAAATCGATATTTTGGCTCTTGAGCTTCGATTCGCTAAGGGCGAGAACCCCGTCGATCAGGTTACGCATATCGGTTGGAGCGGGGCGGATTTCGATTGGCTGGCCGTAATGCAGGAACGTTTGCACCATCTCGGAAAGGCGATGGATTTCGTCTTTCATGATTGCGATTTGGCGCAAAAAGTCCTCGCGGCCAGAGGGCGGCTGGGGAGCATAGCGAGCGCGCAGCCGATCGAGCGCCAAACTGATGAAATTCAGCGGATTCTTGATTTCGTGGGCTAATGCTCCGGCGAGCTGGCCGAGTGCGGTAAAGCGTTCGAGCCGATTCAGTTCCTGCTCACGCTCGCGGGCGCGGCGCAATTGCGCGAGCATCCCGTTGAAGCTGCGTGTGAGAAAACCAATCTCGTCGCGTCGGCGGGTTTCGGGGACTGGCTCAAGGCCGCGCGCCTCTATATTCTGCGCCGCTTCGGCCACCGCATGAATCGGCTCGACATAGCGCTCTGCCAGGATATAAGCGAAGGCCAGTCCCAAGGCGAAGATCGCGAAGCCCAGCGTCACCAACCGCCAGCGATAATCACTCAGCGGCTGATCGAAGTCGCTAAAATTTGCCACCACCTGTACATAACCGAGGATATGGTCTTCGACCTCAACCGGAATGAAATACACAGTACTTTGACGGTCGGAGAGGCCCAGCTTGATTCCCGGGATCGCGATCGGCTCATTGCGGTTTTTGCTCCGCAATTGCATTAAAAGTTGCACCATCTCCGGATTCAGCGCAGCACCGACCAACTTGGGATTGGAACTATTGATGATTAGTTCTTGATTCGAGGCGATCGAAACTTCAAGTCCGTTGGTGTGGAGCTTCGAGACGAAATTTTGTAACTGATTGCGATCAGTGGCGCTGACCGAGGAGAGTTCCTGAACGCTGATCTGGATCACGCTGGCGAGGTCGCGAACCTTCTTTTCGGTGGTTTTGACGATGGTGTCCTGCGTCCGCAGACTTACAAAGATTTCCGCGCCCAAGGTGAGCGCGAGCAACATCACCATCAAGCCGATTAGCTTCGCCTTGAGATTCAAGGCGGGCCATGTAATTCCGTTCATCGAATCGGGATTTTATTCAGCAAAGGGCGGCATGTACCTCCCTATTTGGATTTGGGGTGATCGCGAAGAAGCAAGAAACGCGAGGCGATGAAGAGCAAGACACAGATCGCAATCACCCAAATAAAGCGTTCCGCACCTCCAACATATCCAAGCACGCTCTGGATTTGGCGGCCAAAGACGTAACCTAGCGTGACCACAATTGGGACGGAAATTAGCGCGCCCAGCGTGTCGTATAACAGGAAGCGGCTGAAATCGACTCCTAGCGACCCTGCAGTGACATAAACTACTGCTCGGATTCCGGCGAGAAATCGAGCATAAAAAATCGCCAGATGCCCATGGCGACGCATAAATTCTTTGAGGCGTTCAATCCGGCGCTGCGAGGCCGGTCGTCCGAGCGTCATGTATGAAAGGAATTTTGCGCCGAAGCGCCGCCCCAGGAAGAACAAGGAGTTATCGCCGGCCACCACACCGATCAGTGAGACAATCAAGGTGAGTGGATATCCGGTGACACCGCGATAAACCAAAAATCCGCCTGCGAGCAGCGCCAAGTCTTCAGGCACCGGCAACCCAAGGCCGCACAATATTAAGACAAGGAACAGCCCGAGATAAGTGAAATGTTCTATATAGCCTGATACCAAGCCGGCCAAAGCTTAACTCGCATGCGCGTATTGGGTGCGCAGAGCTTCGCGGATCTGTTCCACTGGCATCCCGCCGTCGGCGAGCTTCCCAGCGGTAACCGCTTCACCCGTGCAGGTATTGCAGCCTGCGCCATGATTGGTGCGGAAGCAATCCAGCAGATTTTTGTGCCCCTCATGCTGCTCGCATCCGCAATAGCAATCGAGTTGCGCAAGCAGCTCAGGATGCTTTTGGGCAACCTCATAGGCTGTGCGCGTCTCGCCCTGAAATTGATAAGGATTCAACGTCAGGCTCTCGGACGCGGGCGGTGAGGCTAAATTGGCCGCGCCCACCCGATAGACGGCGGCGCTGATCAGTATCACCATCGCGACGATCAGTACGCCGACTATCATTCCGGTGCGGCTTTCTAATCCGGTGCGCATAATCGCTCCATCTGAAGGCTCTTTGACTATAGCATTTCGATGACCTGCAAACTGCGTTGGGCAAATTCGTAGAGAGCCGCAGGTCGATGGCAACCCCGGCGTTCTATCCCGAGCTGTCGCAATAATCCCATCGCGAGCACGCGGCGGCGGAAGTTCCGGCGATCGAGGTCACGTTCGAGAATCGCGGAGTAGAGCTCTTCAAGCTGCGCAAAGGTGAAGATGGTCGGCAGCAGGTTGCAAGCAATATTGGTATATTCGAGCTTGCCCTTGAGCCGCTTGACTGCGTATTCGGCAATCATGCCATGATCATATGCAAGCGGGGGTAGGTCATCGATGGCGAACCATCGCCCGCCGGAATAGCGGTTCGAACAGGAGATTACACCCGCAGAATTATCGGTCAAAGCCATATAAGCGACGGACACGACGTGTGCACGCGGATCACGAGTCGGATCGCCAAACGTGAAGAGCTGCTCAAAATAGGGATTACGTAGTCCGGTTGAGCTGGCTAATTCATCGCGGGCCGCTTCGTCGAGCAACTCACCGACGCGCACGAGTCTGCCGGGGAAAGCCCATTTTCCGGCGGCATTGTTCTTCAGTTGAACGAGATAACAGACTAACTGGCGCGCGACCACCGCGAACAGAACGATATCGATCGCGACCTTGGGACGTGCCTCGCGGTTAAAACCGGGATTTAACCGCCGATAGAACGGCAATCGTCGAGCTCATCTTGGTACTTATTATCGATCAGCGGGAAGTTGATCCGCGATGTGTTGCTAACGCCCGGGACTGGACAGGGTTCACGCGCTCAGTTCGAGCATCCGTTCGAGCGCCCGCTGGGCTCCTTCGCGCACGTCTTCCGGCAAGGTGATTTCGTACTGAAGATTAATCAGTGAATCGAGCGTGCCTTCGAGAGTAATCATTTTCATATAGCGGCACAGTTTGCAGGCTTTGTAGAAATGCTTATCGGGTATTTCCATCAGGAGACGATCGGACAGCCCGCATTCTGTCACAATCAGAAACTTATCGGCGGGGCTTTGCTGGGCATAACGGACCATCGCGCTGGTCGAAAGCACCGCATCAGCGATCGCGAGGACATCTTTGCGGCACTCGGGATGCGCCAGCACGACCATGCCGGGAATGCCGCTCTTAACCTTTTCTACTTCCGCGGGCGTAATCTGATGATGTACGTAACAGTTACCATCCCATGAAATTATCTGCTTCGTGGTCTGGCCCTGTACGTAATTCGCCAAATTTTGATCCGGGACGAAAAGAATATGATCAGATTCAATCGCGCTTACGATCTTCACGGCATTAGCCGACGTGCAACAGGTATCGGAGAGCGCCTTTACGTCTGCGGTGCAGTTGACGTAGGACACGACTTTGAGATCGGGATAGAGAGCGAGCAACTCGGTTTTCCGTTCGGCTAATGCTTCTGCGGTCACAGCATCCGCCAGTGAGCATCCCGCGCGCATATCCGGCAGGAGAACCGTGCGTTCGGGATTGAAGACCTTGGCGGTCTCGGCCATGAAGTGAACGCCGCAGAAGACAATGATGCCGGCGTCGCGCACGTCACGCGCCTTGCACGCTAACTCGAGCGAATCGCCGATAAAATCTGCAACCTCGAAAATCTCGGGGCGCTGATAGTTGTGCGCGAGGATTACCGCACGGCGTTCAGCTTTGAGCCGGTTGATCTGAGTGATCGTCAGTCGCATACTGATCGCATAGTTCACGGGTATAGTGATCGTCATGCAACGCGCCGAGTTTGCGGTAGAGTTCCGGGCCGTCAGTTATAGGTTGCTGGTCCATCGGTGAATCCTTGCCGGCGGTGTGGTCACGATTGTTTGAGTTTAGGAGAACGAGCCGGACTTTGCGTCAATTTGACGCTTACGTTAACAACTTCGTAGCCGACGCGCAAGATGACTATTCAGTAAATCGCGAACTGTCAGAGGTCGATCGCGCCGATCGTCGGGATTATCTTAAACAACCGCTCCGATGTTAACCTCACCCGAAGGCAGGACTTGAAAGGAAAAGTCGGTAATGGTGATGGATGAAGCGTTAGATCGCGAAGTAGTCGAGGCGGTGCGCCGCTTTGTTGACCGCGAGGTAATCCCGGTCGCGACGGAACTCGAGCACAACGACGAGTATCCGCATGCGCTGGTCGGGCAGATGAAGCAGCTCGGGCTGTTCGGAGCAACGATTCCGCAAGCCTATGGCGGCCTCGGACTGAGCTTTGTCAGCTACGCGCGGATCATGTCGGAGCTGTCGCGCGGCTGGATGAGCCTCGCGGGCGTGATCAACAGCCATTTGATCATGGGTCACGTTATCGCAAATCATGGCACCGATGAGCAGAAGCGCCGCTTCTTGCCCGCGATGGCGTTCGGCGAGAAGCGCGGGGGGCTCGCGCTGACCGAGCCGCATGCCGGCAGTGACGTGCAATCGATTCGTACTACGGCTACTCGTCAGGGCGACAATTATGTCCTGAACGGCAGCAAGATGTTCATCACCAACGCACGGCACGGAACGATGCTCGCCGTGGCTGCCAAAACGAATCCACGCGCTGAGCCGGCCTATGCTGGAATCAGCATGTTCGCCGTCGAAAAGAACGAGCATGGTCCGACCGTAAGCCGTCAACTGAAGAAGCTCGGCTACAAGGGCATTGATACCTGCGAGGTGCTGTTCGAAGAACTCGACGTGCCGGCGATCAATTTAATTGGGGGACGCGAGGGCGAGGGCTTCAAGCAGGTGATGAGCGCACTCGAAGTGGGCCGGATTAACGTAGCGGCGCGAGCAGTGGGAGTAGGGCAGGCGGCCTTCGACAATGCGATCCGCTATGCGCAGCAACGCACCGCTTTCGGCAAACCGATCGCGCAGCATCAGGCGGTTCAACTGATGTTGGCCGACATGGGTACGCGGCTACAGGCGTCTCGGCTGATGGTCGAGCATGCGGCGCAAAAAAAGGATGCCGGAGAGCGCTGCGACGTCGAGGCCGGGATGGCGAAACTGTTCGCGTCAGAAGCCTGCGCGAAGATGACGCTCGATGCGCTGCGGGTGCTGGGTGGTTATGGATACATGGCGGAATTTCCGGTCGAACGATTCTATCGCGACGCTCCGTTAATGATGATTGGAGAGGGAACTAACGAGATTCAGGCGCTGGTGATCGCGCGCGGCTTGCTGGCGCGCAATCCCGCATAGTCAAAGATTTTCGTTAATCTCAGGCGCGGTGGAGATAATGGAAACAAAAAAGCAGTCGCAGGTTGGTCGGACCGCGCAAGGGAGCGGTACTCGCTGAAAGCGCAGTAGCGTCAGCTGGCATAAGCGGTTCCGTCCCGAAGATTAGGTCCCAGAGCGGCGAAGTCACGCTTAGATACAGGCGCGGCGTGTGCTGGTGATGAAGTAAATGGCGTACCCGTAGATAGCGCTCGATCGGATTAGTCGCTGCGCGAAAGTGGATACGGTAATGCACCGTCTCGTACGCGCCGAACCCAATGAGAATACCGGTCAAATAGACGATCGCCGGACTGAAACCTGAAAGAACCGTACCGGCAATCCAGAATGTCGCGATTGGCAGCCATGCTCCAATCGTGAAAACCGCGCGTGGGTCACGATGATGGATGCGGTGTAGGTCTGTAGCGAAGGTCTGGAAAGTATGGCTAAGCCATCCATGAATCAGGTATTCGAGAAAGGTCCAAGTGAAAATGCCACATGCGAAGATAGCGATAGAGTCCATCACAAGTCTAGTTTATGATTCCGCGCCAAACGACAGCAAGGAATCAGAACGGGATTCGGATGCTGATAGCCGAAATCACATCTGTGTCAACTGCTCGAAATTTCTGTTTTACTAAGCAGCAGGACAGCCGAGTGAGGATTTGAAGCCGCCGTTCTTCGGCAAGCCTGAATTTTGGCGCCGAATTATCGTCTGAAAACTAGGCAGGAAGTAACCGCAGCATGCCAAAGAAGGCTGAGCGGTTGAACGATCCGATGGAGGGATGCATGGGTAAGACAGATCGCCGCAATTGCGGGCGGCGTTGTACTGGGAATAACTGTGGCGTTCGCTAACGCGGGCGCATTTCAATTTCCATGGGGTACCGGAAATGATAGTCAGGAGCCGAAGCAGATCACGCCTGCGCAAATGGCTCAAACCAGCCCGCATGGCGCTTTGCCTCCAGCTGCGCCGAATGCACTCGAACCTGCGGGAACCGGCAGCGAGGTGGTGCCGATACCTTCGTGGGCCCCGATGGTCAAAAAAGTTATGCCTGCGGTTGTCAACGTCGCAATCACTCAAGAAGTTAAGCCATCCGGCTCACCTTTCGGAGGTCAGGGGGACGAGCCCGGGGATAGCGGGCCTGATAGTCCCGGACCTGGACAGGGGCCCGGTGGCGGTAACAATCCGTTCGGACCGGGTAATCCATTCGGGGGTGGCGGCGATCCTTTCGAGCAGTTCCGTCATTTTTTCGGGCAGATGCCGCATAACTATAAGGAGCACGGCCTTGGTTCTGGCGTTATCGTTTCACCCGATGGGTATATCCTGACAAATAATCACGTAGCTGGGCATGCGGATGAAATCCACGTCACGCTGATGGATAAACGGGAGTTCACCGCCAAGGTCGTCGGCAAGGATTCGAAGACCGACCTTGCGTTGATTAAAATCGACACCTCGCAGCCACTGCCGTACGCGAAATTGGGCGAATCGAAACTGACCGAGGTCGGTGATCCGGTGCTGGCGATTGGGAGCCCGTTTGGCTTCAATCTGACAGTTACGTCGGGAATTATAAGTGCGAAGGGGCGCGCGCTGGGTGGCAATTATGACGATTTTATCCAGACCGATGCCTCGATAAATCCCGGCAATTCGGGCGGCCCGTTGTTCAATACGCACGGCGAAGTGATTGGCATCAACACAGCAATCTACAGCAGTACCGGCAGCAACGCCGGAATCGGCTTCGCCATCCCAATCGATCTGGTCAAGTCGATCATGCAGCAGCTCAAGGCGCACGGCAAAGTGGTGCGCGGATGGCTGGGCGTCGAAATCCAGGAAGTGACGCCCGCGCTGGCGAAGTCTTTTGGTCTCGCGTCGCCCAATGGAGCGCTGGTCGCCGGAGTTGAGAAAGACGGTCCCGCCGGTAAAGCCGGAATTCAGCGCGGCGATATTATTGTGAAGTTCGACGGCAATGTCGTGCATGATGAGCATGAGCTGCCCGAGATGGTCGCACTGACGCCGCTGGGCAAAACCGTAGCGGTCGAAGTGGTTCGCGACGGCAAGCATCTGACTCTTCCGGCTACAATCAAGGAGCTCAAAGAAGTTCAGGTTGCGAGTGCCGAAGGTAATTCAGCGCCGGGCAATAACTGGGGGTTGACCGTACAGGACATCACCCCTGAAATTGCGCAGCAGCTTGGAATCAAGAATCCCAAGGGAGTAGTGGTGCGCAACGTGCGGCAGGATTCGCCGGCAATGGACGCCGGATTGCAGCCCGGTGACGTAATCCTTGAAGTGGATAATACGAAGGTGGCGTCCGCTGACGATTTTGCCGCGGCAGCGCGGAATGTCCAGAAGAACAAGAAATCGGCGCGCTTGCTCGTCCAGCGGGGCAGCGCCACGATTTATACGGTAATTAGCGGCGAAGGTTAGTCGCGCAACTTGGGATGCGTGATTGGGAGAAGACGGCGCACGCGGATGTCGACGCAAATCCGCGTGCGCCTGCTATCAGCCGAATCGCCCTTGAACCACGGCAGCGTCACCCGAAGTATTATCGCGACGTGAGCCTTACATGAAGCAATTGGCAAGAAAGCCGGCGCGCAAATCCGGGTACCGCAAGAACCATCACTCGCCATTGGGGTTTGCTCGATTACCGAAAGGTGTAGGTTATAGACCCCGTCGAAAGCTTCTCGTACTGATCGCGCTGCTTATCCTGAGTGGCTTGTTCTTGATACGACGAACCGGCGGACTACAATCAGCGGGTTCCGGGACATCGTTGCGGAGTGGCGCGACTTCGGACACCCCTCGAACTAACGAGAACATTTCTCCCCGCGACAGCCGCACGCTGGATCAGCTGATTCACGATCGCGTCCATCAGTAATATTCTCAAGGCTGCCGCTGATGCCGAGAAGCTATGTATTAGCGATTGATCAAGGTACGACCGGCACAACAGTGATGGTCTTTGACGCCGAAGGGCGAGTTCGCGGCCGGGCCTACGGCGAACTTCGGCAATATTATCCGCGGCCGGGATGGGTCGAGCACGATCCGGAGGAAATCTATCGCTCAACGGTCAGGCTCAGCCGGCAGGCTCTCATTGCCGCACGGGTGAAGTCGGACGATCTCGCTGCAATTGGGCTGACGAATCAGCGTGAAACTTTTGTGGTATGGGAACGCGCGACGGGCCGGCCGGTCCATCGCGCGATCGTGTGGCAATGCCGGAGAAGCGCGGAGATTTGCGAGAAATTACGCGAGCACGAGAATGAAGTGATGAGCTGCACGGGGCTCGTGATCGATCCCTATTTCGCCGGAACGAAATTGAAATGGCTGCTGGATAGCAAGCGTGACCTGCGCAAGCGCGCGACTCGTGGTGAACTATGCTTCGGCACGATCGAGAGCTGGCTGATTTTTAAGTTTTCACGCGGTGAGGTTTTTGTCTCGGATTACACCAATGCCTCGCGCACGATGCTGATGAATCTGGAGAAGCGCGAATGGGACCCGGCGATGCTCGCGATGCTCGATATTCCCGAGGAAATTTTACCGCGTTTGGTGGAATCTTGCGGAACGATCGCCGAGGTGGCGCGCGGAATTATCACTGATGGGCCGGCGCAGATCAGCGCGGTGATCGGCGATCAGCAATCCGCCCTTTTCGGGCAGGGCGCGGTACGGCCTGGCTCCGGCAAGGTAACCTATGGCACCGGCGCATTCATGCTGACTCATACAGGCAAGCGGCGAATCCATTCGAGTAATCGCTTGCTGGCGACGGTGGCGCTTGGACCTCGCGGGGAAGCGCAATTCGCGCTCGAAGGATCCGTGTTTATCGCGGGTGCAGCGATTCAATGGCTGCGCGACGAAATCGGTATAATCGCGAAATCGGCAGATTCGCTGAAGCTGGCGCGGGCCAGTCGGACCCGCGACCATCCCTATGTCGTACCAGCTTTCGTCGGCTTGGGAGCGCCTTATTGGGACAGTGGAGCGCGCGGTGCGATTCTAGGAATCACGCGTGGCACCAGCCGAGCTGATCTGGTGCGAGCGACACTTGATAGCATCGCGTATCAGGTGCGGGACGTGATCGAAGCAATGGATCGCGATTGCGGCACGCGGGTCCGCGAGCTTCGGGTCGATGGAGGTGCGTCGGCTAATGACTACCTGATGCAATTTCAGGCGGATCTGCTCGGACGAAAACTCTTGCGTCCGCGTATTGTCGAGACCACCGCGCTAGGAGCGGCGTTATTAGCGGGATTATCAGTAGGTTTGTGGCGGTCTCCGGAGCAAGCCGCGAATCTAAAAACCCTCGAGAAAACCTTTGTGCCGACGATGAAGCCGAGTGAACGCGCCAAGCTGCTCGAAGGCTGGCGTGACGCAGTGGCGCGCGTGCGGACGAAATGAATCAGCCGGCGGGCTTGATCGTAGTGACGCGCAGACCCCTGGAGGTCCATCCCACGTCGAAGCCGACCGTATCACCGCGTCGGAGCCGGTCGATACCCGGAGCACGACCACCGATTGGAGCTCCGACCACGCGGACAAACGGAAATTCGAAGCGAATTTCCCGCCCGCTATATGTACGGATCGTGCCGTGGCCGCGAACACTATCCAGAAACACGATTAAGCCGCGATAGAAGTTGCCGGAAATTCCGGGTTGTTCCGGTTGAGTATCGGTTTTGTGTTCGGCAGCTGGCGTAAACTGGTCAGGGTCCGCTGAACCATCATCACTGGCAGGACGGCTCATGACGGCTGCGCTAGCATCGCGTCGAGTTCGCCTTTATATTCAAGCGCGCACAATTCGTCGTAGCCGCCGACAATTCGACCGTTGATAAAGATCTCGGGAACGGTCCGTCGGCCGCCCGCCAACTCAATCATTTTTTCGCGCAGTTCAGGGTCGCCCCCGACGTCGATTTCTTCGAACGCGACGCCTTTAGTTCTGAGCAAAGCTTTTGCCCGCGTGCAAAACGGACAATAGCTGGTCGTATAAATCTCTACTTTTGCCACCGATGAGCCTCTGATCTATTTTCCGGCGCTCGCGCCTTTATGCGCAAGGTGATCGCATTCGACTGGTCACGAGCTACCGGCCGCATTCCTCTATGGCAAGAGCACAGACAATTGTAGGAATGCGCTGCCGCGGGTTAGTAGCTGGACAATCGCCGGAGCCCATCGCGGAGGCACGGCAGCTAGCGAAGCCGCGAAGCTCATGACCGGTGTGATTTCGGCGCGAGTAGCATTAAGCTTGAGCGAGGCCAGCAGGCCATGCGCGGGATACAAGACGAGATCATGGATTTCGTCGTCGCGGAGGCCCGTCTTAGCACGAGCGATTGCGACCGCGCGATTCAAGCCGCCGAGCTCGTCGATCAGCCCGTGATTCTTCGCCGCTACGCCGCTCCAAACTCGTCCGCGCGCGACTTCTTCAGCAACTAAAGGCTCAAGCTTGCGTCCCTCGGCAACCTTCGCGGTGAAATTCGCGTAAAGCTGCCCGACCATCTGATTGACTTGCGCCAGCTCCGGCTCGGTCATGGCCCGCGAGGGCGAAAGGGCGTCGCTGATCGGGTCTGACTTCGCCGTATCGAAACTGATTCCGAGCCTTTCCAGTAGCGCAGGGACACTGAATTTGGTGTAAACCACTCCGATCGAGCCGGTGATGGTGGTGGGTTCGGCGACGATCGCATCGGCGCCCATCGCGACGTAATAACCGCCGGAGCCGGCTACGTCGCCCATCGATACGACGACTGGTTTGCCGCGGTCGCGCGCTTCGCGTACTGCGCGCCATACCAGATCGGAACCGACCGCCGAGCCGCCGGGTGAATTGACGCGAAATACAATCGCGCGAATATGCTCGTCGCGGGTGGCGCGGCGAATCTCTTCGGAAACCCGCTCACCGCTGAGAAACTCGCCGGCCATCGGTCCTTCACCGGTGACTACCGGCCCGAGTCCATGAATCAGCGCGAAGCGAGGATGACGGCCACTAGCGCGGCGATAGTTGAGGTGGCGAAGATAACGGGTCAAGCTGACGAACCGCTCGTCTTTATTCTCGGGATCAAACTCGTTGCGCAAATCCTCGATATAGCCGGTACGATCGATCAAGCCGGCTTCCAGAGCAGTCTGCGCGCTCATAAAGCCCGCGCCGAGCAGTTCGCCGGCGCGTGCGGGATCAAGTTTGCGCGACGCTCCTATATTTGCAGTCAGAACTGACTTCCAGTCATTAAGGATCGCGTCGAGACTCTCGCGTAGTTCGGGCGACATCGCTTCACGGTTAAAAGTTTCGGCGGCGCCTTTGTATTCCTTCCATTGGAGGGTCTGGGCTTCAACTCCCAGCTTCGCCAACGCCTGCTTTAGAAAGACGCTGCCGGCGCTCACTCCGAGCAGCATCATTGCAGTGTCGGGATTGACTACGATTTCGGAAGCGCCGCAGGCAAGGAAATAATCGCGGACTGTAACGTTGTCGCCGCTCAGAATTGCGGTAACGCGCTTGCCCGCCGTGACCACCTCGCGCAAAAGATCATGAAGTTCTTGCGCGGTCGCCAGTCCGAGTCCGGGTGCGGAAATTTCGAGCATGACGGCTTTGAGCGCCGGGTCATGCACGGCTGCGGCAAGGGCCTCGCGAAAATGAAAGAGCGTCGGAGTGCCCCGGTTACGCAATTGCTCGAGCGGCGAACGAGGCGCGTCCTCGCGCAGGCCGTCGTCGATGTGCAAGCTGAGCACGGCGTCTTTCGGGATGCGCGCCGGTCGCATAACTAGGCCATAGAAGCCGGCGAGGAGTGCGATCGTAACAATTGCCAGGATTATCGCGGCGATGTGCCATCCGCGATCGAGCGAAATCGCGGTGAGGGCGACCAGCGTTGCGAGCAGGATGCCTAGCCGTGCATCACGCGATAATCGGAGCTGTATCAAACTTGGCCTTATCATCAGTAGTTCCGCCTCGACCTATCAGCGATAAATCAGAGTATCGTGTTTTGATGCGCAGATCGCCTTTGCTGCCGGTATTAGCGTTCCTAGCGATCGCCCTCGGCGGATGCGCGACGCGCCGGCCAAAAGCTCCACCGTCGCTCTATACGATACACTCGGGATCGTTGATGCGCGCGCGCGGTATCCAGCTGATCGCTCTTGCGAGTTTGCCGACAGATTTCACGCTTGATTCCGGACGTGCTCCGACTTGGCTGAATCAGGGAAGTGAGATTGGAGTGTTCGGAACTGCCGATCACAAATCGCTGGTGCTTGGACTTAGCGGACCTGAATACGCCGACGTGCGAACGATCGCCGAAGATTTCAGTGCTGTTGCGCAGCACGAGAAACTGTTAGACGTCGCAGCGAGTCCTGATGGAATGACGATCTGCGAGCGCCTTCGCGATGGGCGGAGAAGATCGTGTCCAGATAATCGCGCGCGACATCGTTGATCCCGGTGCGGGCCGTCCGGTCGCATCATTCGACGGGAGTTTCGATTCAGCCGAACTCCGATGGCTACCGGGGAACACACTCGCAGTGAGTTTGGGAAATCGGGACAAGCCTGGGCGCGAGCTGTATATGATCACCGTCGCAGGTCAACCGCAGATTCGATCCGTTGATCGTATTGGCTGTATTTTAACGAAACTGAATTTCAGTCCCGACGGACAATGGGCGGTCGCGCAAGGCGATAATCAGGCGCCTCCGTATCTCATCAATCTTCCTGAACAGAGTTGCGCGCGAATCGATCGTCGCGAGCCAATTCGCGTGCTGGCCTGGGCGCCCGACAGCTCAAGTTTTCTTTATGTCGCGCATGGTGCGCCATCACTTACTGGCGTCTTCCGTTACGATCGGGGAAGTGGGCGTAGTGTGGTGATCGCAATTTCGTCGGGAGCAGCAGCCTACGCCAGCGACGGCGTGATTGTAGCGCTCGGCAGTAATCGGTTATCGTGGCGGAGCGCCAGTGCGTTTCCAAACAAGCTGGTTCAACTACAAATTGCTCGCTGGACCGCCGGTCAAGCGGAGATTCAGATCAATTCGATTGGTATCGGAACCCTACCGCCGATGCTGGCGCAGGCCTCAATGGTATTTTCGACTGTATCTGATGAAGGCGTGATCGATTTGGCAATTCCTTCGCCGCAAGGTGCGCAACGAGAACTCGTCGGCTATTCATATCCGATGCGTGCAGTCTTTTTGCTTGCGAGTGGTAATGCTGGCGCGCCCTTGACAATGAGCTGGGCGCCGGACGGCAAGCTGCTGGCCATCGTCGATGGCGGTGTCCGCCCGGCGCTCCTGACGGTAATTGCGTCGCCGCGCTAACTTACAACTCGAAATCCGCTTCCTCGAGAATGCGCGCGGTCCGATAGAGAAAACGATTGCCGAGCACGCCGTCGATTACGCGATGATCGTACGAAAGCGCAAGATACATAATCGTGCGGATTGCGAAGGCGTCGGCGCCATCGACTTCGATTATTACCGGACGCTTTTTGACTTCGCCCATTCGGAGGATGCCGACCTGCGGCTGATTGATGATCGCGAAGCCATACAGGTTACCCTCACGACCAGGATTCGACAGCGTGAAACTGCCGCCACTAAGGTCGTCGGCGGTGACGCTCTTGTCCTGCACTTTGCGTCGCAAGCGTTCGATCTCTCGCGCTAGACCCACGACCGTGAAGGTGTCGGCCTGCTTGATCACCGGAACGACCAGCCCCTCTTCCGCGTCCATCGCGACGCCGAGGTTGATCTCGCGGCGATATACCGCGGAATCGCCGACCACTGAGGCATTCATCCGAGGGAAATCTTTCAACGCACGGATCGTCGCCATCGCGGTGAACGGCAGCAATGTCAAGGTGAACCCTTCGCGCTGCTGAAAGGAACTTTTCTGAGCGTCACGTAATGCCGTTAGTCGCGTGAGATCAACCTCCGCCACCGTACCGACATGCGGCGAGTGGGTCTTGGAATAGACCATGTGCTCGGCGATCAGCTTGCGGCGTCGCGTAAACGGCTCGACCGTATCACCTTCGCGCGGCTGATAGACCGGCGGACGGAAGGCTGCGCCCATTGCGGGACCAATCGTCGGGGTTGCTGGAGTGAGCGCTGCGATAGTGGTCTTATTCGCGGGATGCGCCGATTCCATCTCAGCCGGACAAGACGACGTACCGTTGGCCTGCGCTACTCGCGGCGCTCCGGCGCGGAGGCTCTCAAGATAGCGCTCGACATCGCGCTTGCTGACGCGGCCGCCGAAACCGGTACCGGGTACCAAATCAAGATCCAAGGCGTGCTCCTCGGCCATGCGTAAGACGACGGGAGAATAGCGTCGGGGTGGTTGACCGGGTCCGATGGCCGCCTGTCGCTCAGTGGCTTGATGTTCAGTAACGGGCGGCGACACGCGCCTTTCCGAAATCGCGGAGGCAGCCGCCGTTGCAGGCGAGGTCACCGCAAGCGAGGGCGAAGGGGTGCTGGGCGAAGGCGCGCTGGGCCGTCGCGCCATCGTGTTCGGAGGAGGCGCCGAGCCGCCAGTTACCGCTGCTCCGGCTTGTCCCGACTCGATCAGCGCGATCGGCGAACCAATCGGCAAGGTCTGCCCTTCGGCAGCGATCAATTTTGCGATCGTGCCGGCTGCAGGCGAGGGGATTTCGGTATCCACCTTATCCGTCGAGATTTCGCATAGCGGCTGGTCTTCGGTCACGCGCTCGCCTTCTTTGACTAGCCATTTGGTGACGGTTCCTTCGACCACGCTCTCGCCCATCTGGGGCATCGTTACTTCAAGGCTCATGAATACCCAGCACTAGTACGCGGCCAAACCGCGGATTGCTTCAACGATCTTGTTGGAGTTGGGCAGAATCGCTTCTTCAAGCGGTGGACTGAACGCGGTATGCGAGTCCGCGGCCGCGAGTCGCCGCACAGGTCCGTCCAGTGACTCGAAGGCGTACTCCCCGATCAGCGCCGCGATTTCACCCCCGAAGCCGCCGGTCAGGCGATCTTCATGCACCACCAATACTTTGCCGGTTTTGCGCGCCGTCGCCAGAATCGCGTCGCGATCCAGCGGCAGCAACGTGCGCAAATCGAGCACCTCAACCGAGAGACCGTCTTCCTTTTCAACAATTCGGGCCGCGTCGAGCGACTGATGGACTGTGCCGCCATAGGTTATGATCGACAAGTCGCGACCGGGTTGCCGGATTTCCGCGACGCCCAACGGCACTAGAAACTCGCCTTCCGGCAGATCTTCTTTGATACTCCGGTAGAGCCGTTTGTGTTCGAAATAGACTACGGGATTGTTGTCGCGGATCGCTGATTTGAGCAGTCCCTTTGCATCATACGCAGTAGCCGGCGCGACGACTTTGAGACCGGGTACGCGAGTAAACCATGCTTCAGGATTTTGCGAATGAAACAGCGCGCCATGTACGCCCGCTCCGGAGGGCGCACGAATGACCATGGGACATGCGGCGCGCCCGCCATGGCGATAACGCAGGGTAGCGGCTGTATTGACAATCTGATCGAAGGCACAACTGATAAAGTCGCCAAACTGCATCTCGACTACGGGTCGCATCCCGAGAATCGCCGCCCCGATACCAGCGCCGACGATCAGCGTTTCCGAGATCGGAGTGTCGATCACGCGGTCTTCGCCAAAGGCCTTCAATAATCCTTCGGTAACCTTGAACGCGCCGCCGAGATCGGCGACATCTTCGCCCATTACGAAAACATTCTCGTCGCGCCGCATCTCTTCATGCAGCGCCTGATTTATAGCCCCGAGGTAGGTCGCTTCCATCGATAATAGTACGCCCTATCCTTTGCCGTTGCCGTTGAGTACGACCGGGTTGGTTTGCGGTGCATAGAGGTCTTCGAGAGCTTCGCTCGGCTCCGGCATCGGGTCGTTCTCGGCGAACTCGACTGCTTCCTGCACGATGTGCTGGGTGCGTTCGTCGATCTCCTGACGGATATGCTTAATGTCATGGCCGCGCTTCTCCAGATAAAATTCGTAGCGCGGAATCGGATCACGGCTTTGCCATTCGAGCAGTTCTTCCTTGTCACGATAGAGGGCTGGATCGTGCTCGCTGTGGCCACGATAACGATAGGTCTTGCACTCGATTAGCGATGGGCCGCCGCCTTCTCTCACGCGATGGATCATCCGCTCGCTAAGTTGCACGACGGCCAATAGGTCATTGCCAGAGACCACGTGGCCTTTGAAGCCGTAGGCCTCGGCCCGCGACGCGACATCCTCGATCGCCATCTGTTTTTCAAGCGGCGTCGAGTAGGCATAGCGATTGTTCTCGCAGACGAAGATCACCGGCAAGTGGCGCACTCCGGCAAAATTCATTGCTTCATGCACGTCACCGCGCGAGGCCGCACCTTCGCCGAAGAAGGCCACTGCGACCTGGGGTTCATGCTTGATCTGGAACTTGAGAGCCGCCCCGACTGCAACCGGCAGCGACGAGCCGAGCATTGAAGTCGAACCGAAGATACCGTGCTCGAGGTCGCCGCCGTGCAGGAAAGAATCCTTGCCACGCGATAGGCCTGACTCCTTACCCATGATCTGCGCCATCAGGCGACCGGGATCCACGCCCCGCATCAGGAAGACCCCGAGATCGCGATGCAGCGGTGCGACGAAGTCGCCCTCGCGCAGCGGCGCGCAGATTCCGGTGACAATCGCTTCCTGACCGGCGCCCGAATAGACTCCGCCCAGGATTTTGTTCTGCCGATGCAATCGCGAGACGCGTTCTTCAAACGCCCGGATCAATTTCATCTGAAAATAGAGATTCAGATCGAATTCGATGCGGGCGCCCATATCGGGCGCGCTAACCGTCGCCGCGCCATTGGTTTCAGCCATAGAAGTCCTTCCCAAGTCGGAACGTCGTTTCAGGGTTAACCTTATCACTCCGGTGGGTTTTTTATCCACAACTCAGAGCATAATGTGGCGATGCTTACAAATGAATGTTCTCTCGGTTTTTGATCGAGTCTGCATGCACGCGCGACACGCAGAGCAATTCGGGCGCTTGATCCAAAATCAGACTCGCAGGATTGCTCCCGCAGAATTGTCGTGAGCAGAAATCCGCTTCCAAGCGCTGAGGTCGCGACCGAAAGCTTCCTCAAGCGCTTCGATTTGCGGCAGCAAGCGTGCGCGAATTCGCGCCTCGACCGCCGGGTCGAGCGGTGGAAATTCCTCACCCCCATCGAAGCAGAAACGCCAGACTCCGGCGCGCGCCAGCAGATTGATCGTGCGGAAATGCTCGCGCGATTGGAGCCAGTCGCGCAGCTTGCGACCTTTGCGCGCAAGCTGCGGGTTGCGCGGCAAGCGGTGGAAACTGTTAACTCGTTCGGTCGCAATTGTCGAAGCCGCGATCAGAATCCGCTCGATACCAAGGAAATCACAGACCTGATCAAGATAGGCCTGTGGATTGGCTTCAAGATCGTCATAGAGCAGGGCGAGCACGTGATCTTTTCCGAAGGTTTCGCGCCAGCCGCGCAGTCCCTGGCCGCCGACCTGCCATGCATCGGGCCGGTATGACTCGAAATCGCGATCGGTCCAGGCGTTGCGACGCGCCAGTTTCCAAAACGAAAACAGGACGTGCACCGGATCGCGAAACGTGCAGATGATACGGCAATCCGGGATGTAACGTGCGATCCGCTCACGTGCAGCGTCGGATCCGAAGTAGCTCGGACAGATTTCGCCGGCGGGCAGCGCGGGGTCGCAATCGATAAAATAGCTGGCGTACCAATCGATCCCGCGCGCATAGTTTTTGACGAAGAAATCGACTTCCTTGATGTCGCGTGGCAATCCGACGTGGCCGCGCAACACAGTATCGAGCCATGAGGTCCCGCTGCGTGGCTGCCCCACGCCAAGAAAATCTGGCAGCCGCCCTCGCGAAATTCTCTCCATGCTAAGCTCCCTGATCGACTTGTCCTCGCGAGCGGCCGCTGAGCGACAGCGCGATTGAGCGCGGCAGAAACGTTCGCAGGAGACGCAGGATGGTTCTGGCGTGGAGAGGTCTATGCCGGAGCGCACGGATGAAGAAGGAGCGCGCGGCGTGTGTGTCGCCAGCACGCATCGCCATCAAGCCGCGATGGCCAAGCGAAGCTAGGTAAGCGTCTTGAGTGGCGCGAAGCAATTTTCGTCCCGTACTCCCGTATCGTCCAAGCACTCTGGCGCAGAAAATCGCATAATCGTCCTCATAACGCTCCATCCGATCCGCAATGGGGCTAGTCCGATACCGCACCAGCGGCATAGCCAGATATTCAAAATTGCCTAGTTCGCGCGCGCGCAGCCACATATCGACATCTTCGTAAGCGCGGCGAAATTGCTCACAAAAACCACCCGCCCGTACAAACGTTTGGCGTCGCATGATGACTGTACTAGGCAAAATCGGCCACCATCGCTCAAGCATTTCGTCCATCGACGGAGCATGGGTGAGTTCGGGCGTGATCGGCGACTGACCAGATTGGCCTCGCGCGTCTACTGGAAGAATATCCGAGTAGGCGAGCACTGCGGATGGACTAGCCTCGAGACGGGCGACCGTCGCCGCGAGCTTATGCGCCATCCAGATATCGTCCGCGTCGAGAAAGGCGAGAAATTCCGCGGATGCGGCGGCTGCCCCGGCATTGCGCGCGGCAGCCAAACCTCGATTGGGCTGACTCATCACGCGAATCTGATTGCCGAATGAGGCGAGAACTGCGGAGGTGGAATCGGTAGAACCATCATCTACGACTACAATTTCTGCCGCGCCGTTGAAGCTTTGGCCGAGGACGCTTTTGATCGCGTCACCAACCGTGGAGGCGCCGTTAAAGACGGGAATTATGGTCGAGACGCGCATTTGAACTTAGTCTTCGAAGCCGGCAAGCTCGCAAAGTCGCCCATATAGTTCCGCATCTTCGTGCCGGATCGTGGATGGCGTCAGCGAGCGGCGCAGCTTTAGATCGGCGAATTTTCGATCGATTCTCGCTTCCGTCAGGTTCTCCAGCCGGCGATATACGGAGCCGTCCATCAGCTGATCGTAATGCACGAATAACCAGTCGCCGCCAGCCGGAAGATGAACGTCAAGCACGTAACGGTAGGTCGCGCGCCAGATGCGCAGAGCGCGTTCATGACTGACCGCGATTCCGTCGAGGCGGATTTTGCTTCGCGCTGCCTCCCTTTCAATACTCGCTGCTGACGCCTCGGGGTGGCGGAATGCGCACACAACCGCAGACTCTGGGGCGAGCTTGCGCCATGGATCCAAGGTGTAGCAGAAGCGGGGATCCTTGAAGCAAAAAGGCTGGCGGGCAACTTGCGCTTCGATTCGCGTTGCGAGGCGATCGTCCAATTGAATTTCCTGATTGGTGTCCAGTTCCGCGAGCCATCGATTCCATTGAGTGGCCGGTTTCGCCCGCCTCATCAGTTTGTCGGCGAGACTCCGCCGGGGGGCGGGCAAAATCTGCGCAAGCAGGCCTTCGTTGATCGCGTTGATTTCGCGCGCCTCAAAATAACCCTTTGGATTGCCCTTGTCGGACGGGTAAAGCTCGTCGCCCATGAAATAGCCCGCGCGGGCGAAGAGTCCGGCGGTCAGGCTGGTGCCACTACGCCCGCACCCGAGGATGAAACAGTTTCGCGCCACAGCTAAGCGTTAGAACGAGCCATCGGTCATTCGATTTGCCGCTTCCATGTGTCGAGCCAGCAGCGCCGGTGCTCTATTTTTCCTCGACAACCGAGATTGCCTGTTTAGGACAGACCTTGACGGCGCGCAGCACGCACTCACGCGCTGACTCGGGCGGGGTTTCATCGAGTACCGTTAGTTGATCGTCCTCGCCAACCTGGAAAATGTCCGGCGCAACCTGCATGCATCGGGCATTACTCTCGCATCGCGTATAATCCACTACGATTTTCGTAGGCCTATCTCCGCAGGAAATTTGATGCCGATTCTAGGCGAAACCGCACTGGGTCGTCGATAGGCCGCCGAGGTTGGCGCTAATTCAGCCACCTAATTGTTGCGCACTGCGGAGTGTCATTTGCGTAAGTGCTCGTTCATCCTCGAGCAGGCGGCGCTTGCATTCGAGGCCCCATCGATAACCGGTGAGTGCGCCATTCGAGCCGATCGCGCGATGACACGGGATAATTACCGCAAGCGGATTCGAGCCATTGGCATGTCCGACTGCACGCGACGCTTCGGGCCGTCCGAGTCGTCGTGCGATCTCGCCGTAGGAGCGCGTAGCGCCGCGCGGGATTGCACAGAGCTCGCGCCATACTGCTAACTGAAACGGCGTCGCTCGTATGTCGAGCGGCAGTTCAAGCTCGCTCAAATACGTGGTGGTTTCTGCGACAATCAGCCGCATCAGCTCCGATCTCCGGGCGTCGTCACGCGAGACTTCGGCGTGCGGATGATCCTTGCGCAATTCAGCTTCCAGATGATCGACTGAATCGTCAATTCCGATCCAGCAGAGTCCGCGACGAGTTGTCGCGATCGCTACGCGGCCCACTCCTGAATCAGCGATGCAGAAGGTGATTTGGTCCGGTTGCTTGTGGACTGGAATTGTCGTCGCTTCCACTAACAATTCGCTTGCTCCGCCGCGCGCTCGCCTCGGATATCCAGCCGGTCGATCAATGTTTTCGTTCATCACCATTTCTCCCTTCCGATTGCTCGATAATAACCCCGCAGCCTATTGGCTGTGAGATGCCGATCGCTGGCGCGGAATCGAATGGATTGCAGTGGGACGGATTGTGCTATGACGCTTGCGGGGGACCGTGGATGCGATCAAGAAAACCTGCGCAGCCGGCGAAGAACGCCTCGATTTTACCAACACGCACGATTAAGCAGTTAATCATGCTCAAGGCTACACCGGTCGAAGTCTATGACGCGATCGTCAATGCAAAGAAACATGCCGCCTTTACCGGTGCAGCGGCCAAGTCGTCGCACAAGGTCGGCGGAAAATTTCTGCGTGGGACGGCTACATCTCCGGCAAATATCTCGAACTGGTTCCGGGCCGGAAGATCGTCGAGGAATGGCGCACTAACGAGTGGCCCGACGATTATCCGCCCTCAATTATCGAGCTTACCTTCGAGCGAGCCGAGCAGGGGATGCGGCTCACGATGATCCAGTTGCAGGTTCCCGCAAGTCAGGTCGCGCAATACCGCGAGGGCTGGAAGGATTACTATTGGAATCCGCTCAAGAACTATTTTCTTAGTAAGCGCCAGCAAGTTAAGTCGTAGAGTTTTGCGCGGTTCAGCCCTTCGGCAGCTTCAACACGCGTTCGCCGATGATGTTGTGTTGAATCTCACTCGATCCCGCCGCGATCGTGAGCGCGCGGGCCGCGATTGTCCGAGTCATCCAGTGGCCGCCCTCGATCGCCCCAATCGAGCCTTTATCTAACGTGCCGTAAGGTCCGAGCAATTCATCGGCGAACATCGCGACCCGCAGATTAAGCTCAGTTGCGAAGAGCTTGCCGAACGAGCTTTCCGGGCCGGGAATCTGTCCCTTGAGCTGCGCGGTCAGCGAACGATAGCGGCTGAGGCGCAGGCACTCGGCCTCGACCGCAAATTGCGCGAGCTTCTGACGCACATACGGATGCCGGTTCGCGGGAATCCCCTCGAAATCCACCTGCTTCGAGAGGTGCAACAACTCCGTGATCGTGCGTTGCACCGGATGGCGTGTGCCGCCCGACACCCGCTCGTACATCAGAGTGGCGATCGAGACCTGCCAGCCCTGATTGATCTCGCCAACCAGGTTCTCCTTCGGTACGCGAACATTGTCGTAAAAGACTTCGTTGAAACCCGCGTCGCCCGTGATCTGGACGAGCGGGCGGACTGTGATGCCGGGACTTTTCATATCGACCAATAGATAGGAGATGCCCTTGTGCTTCGGCGCTTGCGGATCGGTTCGCACGAGCAGTACCTGCATGTCCGCGCAATGCGCCAGGCTGGTCCAGACCTTCTGCCCGTTGACGACGAAGCTGTCACCGGCGAGCACGGCACGCGTCTGCAAGCCCGCGAGATCGGAGCCCGCGTTGGGTTCGGAATAGCCCTGACACCAGATCTCCTCGCCAGTGAGCATCTTACGCAGATAGCGATCTTTCTGAGCCTGAGTCCCCATGAAGATCAGGGTTGGGCCGATCCGGTCGATCGCGAGCTGGTTCGCGCCATAGAGAGGTAAGGCGAAGCTCAGGACCTCGTCCTGATAGATCGCCTGCTCCATCATCGTGGCTCCGCCACCGCCATACTCCTTCGGCCAATGCAGCGCTACGTAGCCGGACTCGTAGAGCCGCCGATGGTATTCGAGCAGCCGCTTCCAACGCGAGTCGTCGCCCGCGTCGCCAAGTCCGGCGGTCAGCGCGCCGGAGCCGTCCCTGCTGCGTCCGAAGACTTCGGCGGAAGTTTTTTTGAGCCAGCTATGAAGCTTCGCGCGAAAAGCTTCTTCGGTAGGGGTGTAGTGGAAATCCATAATGCAGCTCCGTGGTTCTCGACCGCGAGCAGTATACTAGCGATTCATTGCCACGATTATCGTATTGAACTGTCGTAATTCGCCCGCCGGGGCAAAGGTGATCTAATCGCTTTTGTACGATCCAATAACTTTTCCGTTCGCATCGACGCAGGAGAGGTTTCGGCTTTCCGACATAAACGAGCCGGTTGTCTCGGATTTACAGGTTACGCCATTAGGCAATTGAACCTCGGTGTGATGCGCGGAAGAACTGCATCCCGCCAGGATCAACGACAACCCTATAGCGCCGAGTAGCGCAATGCTTCTATCCAAGTTGGCCGACCTCTGCTGTAAATTTGATGTGGACTTAGCAATCAACAATCCCGCCCCAATCTATTTGTTGGTAGTCTGGCAATTCGTCTTAGTCCCATCGACCATACTACATTACATCGTGAGATCTATTGACATCTTGCGGGAGCAACAATGCTTGAGCAAGGAAATTATACTGAACTACTACATGCACGTTCGAAGCCGCGCATGCTGAAGACTGGAAGGTGGCGGAGCGATTGCACGCGCGATTTGCTCGGTTCGCCGGGGCAAAAAGTGGGCGCGGATGTTGGAACCGAATCCCAATAACCGGAAGGATTCGACTACAGACCTGAGATTTTGGGATTGTCTCGAGATAATCCCAATGGATCTGGTTTGCTGGCATCCACAAGCGGTTGTTATATGATACCGGCGGCTCGCACGCGATCGGGGCGGGACCTGCGCCCATCAAGGGGCGCTCAATTTTGGACGGAGCGGTAGATAATCAATGGCATTCAAGCACATCAAGGTTCCGAGCGAAGGGGAAAAAATTCGGATGGGCGAGGGCAAGCTACAGGTGCCTGACCAACCGGTAATTCCATTTATTGAGGGCGACGGCACCGGCCCGGATATCTGGCGCGCCTCGCAGTACGTTTTCGATGAATCAGTAAAGAAAATTTATGCCGGCAAGCGCAAGATCGCCTGGATGGAAGTCTATGCGGGCGAGAAGTCGTTCAAGCAGTTCAACGACTGGCTGCCGCCGGAGACCGTTGAAGCGTTCCAGGAATATCTCGTCGGGATCAAAGGCCCGCTGACCACACCGGTCGGCGGCGGTATTCGCTCGCTCAACGTCGCATTGCGCCAACTGCTTGATCTTTACGTCTGCCTGCGCCCGATCAAGTACTTCCCGGGCGTGCCGAGTCCGGTCAAGACGCCGGAAAAGGTCGATATGGTGATCTTCCGCGAGAACACGGAGGACATCTACGCCGGTATCGAATGGCAGGCCGAGACGCCCGAAGCCCGCAAGGTAATTGATTTCCTGATGAACGAGATGGGCGTTACGAAAATCCGCTTCCCGAAGACCTCGGGAATTGGGATCAAGCCGGTTTCGCGCGAAGGCTCCGAGCGGCTGATTCGCGCCGCGATCGAGTACGCCACTCCATCACAAGCGCAAGAGCGTCACGCTGGTGCACAAGGGCAATATCCAGAAGTTCACCGAAGGCGCTTTCCGCGACTGGGGCTACGAATTGACGCGCCGCGAGTTCAAAGGCAAGGCGATCGGCTGGGACGATTGCAATGGCAAGCCGCCTGCCGGCCAGTTGCTAATCAAGGATAATATCGCGGATATCACCTTCCAACAGGCGCTGACCCGGCCCGACGAGTTCGACGTGATCGCGACCACTAACTTGAACGGCGACTATCTCTCCGACGCGCTGGCGGCGCAGGTCGGCGGAATCGGAATCGCGCCGGGCGCGAATATCAATTATGTGACTGGCCACGCGATCTTCGAGGCGACCCACGGCACCGCGCCCAAGTATGCGGATCAGGACAAGGTGAATCCCGGCTCGGTGATTCTTTCGGGTGTGCTAATGTTCGAGCATATGGGATGGCAGGAAGTCGCCGACGGAATTATCCGCGGGATGACCAACACGATCGCGAAGAAGGAAGTTACTTACGATTTCGAGCGTCTGATGACCGGCGCAAAGCTGCTCAAATGCTCGGAATTCGGCAAAGCGATCGTGAACAATATGTAATTGATTTACTTGATGATTTGATGAATGGCGGGACTAAATCCCGCCGTTTTTTGTTTACCACGATGGCTTTGCGACTTGTTATACGTTTACTCTATCGATAAGCTTTTCGTCATACGCTGACGTGGGAAGTAAATCGATGGATACTGTAACTATTTCACCGAAGTTTCAGGTAGTGATACCCAAGGCGATTCGTGAATCTCTCAAGCTGAAACCCGGACAGAAAGTTCAGGCGTTTGTGTTTGAAAATCGAATCGAATTAGTTCCGCTGGAGCCAATCCAGAATCTGCGCGGGTTTGTCCGCGGTATGGATACCGATATCCCGCGCGAAAAAGATCGCTATTGAACGTCGTCGATTCTTCGGGCTGGCTTGAATATTTCGCTGACGGTGCGAACGCGAAATTTTTTGCGCAGCCAATTGAGTCCAGAAGCGAATTGCTGGTTCCGTCAATTACGGTTTACGAGGTTTACAAAAGGATGAGCCAGTTGCGTGGCGAGCAATCGGCGATGCGAGCAACTGCGGCGATGCGTGCGTGCACGGTAGTCGATTTGACCGCGAGCTTGGCTGTGACGAGTGCGCGAATCAGTATCGACGAAGGCCTCCCGATGGCCGACAGCATTATTTTGGCTACGGCGCGCGCGCATGACGCAACGTTGTGGACTCAGGATTCGGACTTCGAACGAATCGCTGGCGTAAAATATCTGGCAAAGCGCAGCGCGCTTTAATCGGGAGAGAGAGGTGTTCCTAATTAAACGCAGCGAGGCTTCAGTTGACGCCGCCTTGGAGTGCCCGGCGGACCAATCCAGCCAGAATTTCCCAAGCCAAGAAGGCGAAAAGAGCGAATAGGACAAATTCGTCGAGCAGCAGCACGGCACGTTTGAGGTACCCTTCATGAAGTAATCGACGCAGCAGTAAGCCGACGAACCAAAACATAACTACCGACGCGACCACCGCGCTTGTATGGTGAACCAACTTTTGCAGGATCTCGATATTTATCCACTGCTCGATTCCGCCGAGTGAAGACGCGCCCGGTGTAGGACCCGCGGCAAGCAGCGGTGTTTTGAAAAAAGAGCTGAACTCCACCTGAGCTTAACCGACGATCTCCAGTGCGCTGAAGAAGAACGCGATTTCGCGGGCGGCGGTTTCCGGAGCGTCTGAGCCGTGCGACGAGTTTTTCTCCACGTCGAGGCCGAAGTCCTTGCGAATCGTACCCGGCGTGGCTTTAGCCGGATCAGTCGCGCCCATCAATTCGCGCCATCGAGCGATCGCACGATCGCCGGCGAGCACCGCGATCACCACCGGGCCCGAAGTCATGTAATCGCAAAGCCCACTGAAAAATGGGCGCTCTTTATGGACGTCGTAAAACTTTTCGGCTTCGGCGTGCGTCAGATGTTTGAGTTTGAGCGCGGCCAAGATCAAGCCTGAGGCTTCGATACGTTTGAGGATTTCACCAGTGAGCTTGCGGCTGACAGCGTCCGGTTTGATGATTGCAAGCGTGCGTTCCATTGAATCGATCTAACTTTCACTTCAAGTTAGTTCAAGCAGCTTTGGCTTCGAGCGTCTGCTTCATCGTGATGCCGAGGTCGGCAGGGCTCATCGCGACCGCGATACCGGCAGCCTTCAACGCGGCAATTTTGTCTGCCGCCGTGCCGCGTCCACCCGAGATGATCGCGCCCGCATGGCCCATCCGGCGGCCTTTCGGCGCAGTCTGCCCGGCGATAAACGCGACCACCGGCTTCTTCATGTGATCCTTTACATATTGCGCGGCTTCTTCTTCTGCCGTACCGCCGATCTCTCCGATCATGATCACCGCGCGCGTTTTCGGATCTTCATTGAATAATTGCAGCGCCTCGGTGTGATTGGTGCCGATAATCGGATCGCCGCCGATACCAATAGAGGTCGATTGACCGAGTCCAAGTTGAGTCAATTGATAGACCGCCTCATAAGTCAGCGTGCCGGAGCGGGAGACAACGCCGATGTCACCGGGCTTATGGATATAGCCAGGCATGATCCCGATCTTGCACTCGCCGGGAGTGATTACGCCGGGACAATTCGGACCGATCAAGCGGCTTTTCGATTCGCGGACGTACTTCTTGACTTTGACCATGTCGAGGACTGGCACGCCCTCGGTAATACAGATCACCAGCTCGATTCCGGCCGCGATCGCTTCGAGGATCGCGTCAGCGGCGAATGGCGGCGGCACGTATATGACTGTAGCGTTTGCGCCGGTGGCTTTGCGCGCTTGCTCGACGGTATCGAAAATCGGAATACCCTCGAAGTCTGTGCCGCCCTTGCCGGGGACAACGCCGCCGACCATCTGGGTACCGTATTGCTTGCAGGCACGGGTATGAATCTGGCCGGTCGCGCCGGTGATGCCTTGTGTAAGGACGCGGGTATCTTTATTGACGAGGATGCTCATGGGTTTTCTGCTCTAAATCGCTTCGCGGAGGTCCTTCGATACGCTCACAGACTCGCTTCGCTCAGGATGACTAAAGGCTGCCGCTAAGTTTCTAGTGGATTGCTGCGACGGCGCGGCGGGCCGCATCGGACATATCGGTCGCGGCGATTACTGCGATTCCCGAATCCTTGAGAATCTGCTTGCCCTTATCGACGTTGGTCCCTTCCATCCGCACCACCAGCGGGATGCTGAGCTTGACCTCGCGGGCCGCATCAACCACGCCTTGCGCAAGCACGTCGCACAGCATGATGCCGCCGAAGATGTTGATCAGCACCGCCTTGACCCGCTCGTCAGCGAGCAGGATACGAAAAGCCGCGGCAACCTTCTGCGAATTTGCGCCGCCGCCGACGTCGAGGAAATTAGCCGGCTCCGCGCCGTAATACTTGACGATATCCATCGTCGCCATCGCGAGCCCCGCGCCATTGACCATGCATCCGATATTGCCGTCGAGATGCACATAGCTGAGGTCGAACTTGGCCGGCTTCGGTCTCCGCCGGGTCTTCTTCGTTGGAATCGCGCATCTCGCGGATCTCGGGATGGCGAAACAGGCCGTTATCGTCGAAGGACATCTTGGCGTCGAGACAGATCACGCTGCCGTCTTTGGTCACGACCAGCGGATTGATCTCAATCAGCGAGGCGTCGGTCTCGATGAACGCGCTTGTAGAGCGACGCGAGCAGGCTCCCGAACTGGCCGACCTGCTTGTCCTTGAGGCCGAGCGCGAAGGCGATCTTGCGCGCCTGAAATCCGCTCAACCCGATAATCGGATCGATAGGTCTCGGTGATGATGCGCTCGGGCGTCTTGGCGGCGACCTCCTCGATCTCCATCCCGCCCTCGGTGCTGGCGATAATTGAGATCGCCTCGGCTTTCCGATCGACCACTATCCCGAGGTATAGCTCACGGGCGACCTCGCTGGCCTGCTCGACATACATCCGGCGCACGACCCGTCCTTCGGGCCCGGTCTGATGAGTTACCAGCGGCTTGTCGAGCAGCTTAGTCGCGAAGTCGCGCGCTTCGTTAGCGCTCGATATTACTTTCACGCCCCCGGCCTTGCCGCGCCCTCCGGCATGAATCTGAACTTTGATTACGGCCTTGGGCAATCCGAGACGTCTCGAATGCCTTGGCGGCCTCCTCGGGGTTGAGGCGGGCTGCCCTTTCGGGACCGGCACGCCGAACGCGAGAATCTGTTTGCCTGAAATTCGTGGATATTCATGCTTCCTTTACACTTGCATCTGCCGCTGCGGCATGGCGAGTGCCGCACGCGCTCGAGCAGTGCTGTTAACCTGCGACCACCTTGTCCATCGCCTCGACCAGTTCACGCACGTGCGCGACCGACGAATCGAAGGCCTTCTTCTCGGCCGCGGTCAGGTCGATCTGAGATTACCTTTTCGACCCCCCGCCGCCGATCACCACCGGCACGCCGGCATACAATCCGTTGACGCCGTATTCGCCTTCGAGGTAGGCCGCGCATGGCAGCACTTCCTTGCTGTCGAGCATGTAGGCCTCGACCATCCGGTAAACCGCCGTGCCCGCCGCATAGTACGACGAAGTCTTCATCAGGTTGACGATCTCTGCGCCGCCGTTGCGCGTGCGCTTCTCGATTTCGTTCGAGGCGCTTGCGCGCTGATCAGCTGCTCGATCGGCACGCCGCCGCAAGTGGTGTAGCTGCGAACCGGCACCATGTCGTCGCCATGGCCGCCGAGCACCATCGCCTTGACGCTACTCGACCGAAACCTCGAGTTCCGCCGCGAGAAAGGTGCGATAGCGCGCCGAATCGAGCACCCCGGCCTGTCCGGCCACGCGATGCTTGGGAAAGCCGGTCACGCGCTTGATCTGCGTAACCATCGCGTCGAGCGGATTGGTCACCACGATCACGAACGCGTCGGGCGCGTGTCTCCTTGATCGCCGCGCCGACCTTGTTCATCACGCCGGCGTTGATCTTCAGCAGGTCGTCGCGGCTCATCCCGGGTTTGCGCGGCGAACCCGAGGTCACCACGATGCAATCCGCGCCCTCGATGTCCTGATTTCGGTCGAACCGGTTACATTGACGTCGATTCCCAGCACCGGCGCTGATTCGAGCATATCGAGCGCCTTGCCCTGCGGCAGCCCTTCGATGATGTCGTACAGCACGATATCGCCCAGGCTGCGCAGGAAGCATAGATGGGCGCAGGTTGCGCCGACATTACCGGCGCCGACAAATGCTATCTTTTTTCTTTTTGCCACGACCGAAATCCATTCTGACGAGGGTTGCGTCGATGACGCGCGTCAGGCGCGTCAACTTATATATCGATGGTTCGCGATAGCGCAAATCTAATTAGAAAGCGCGCGCTGCCGAAATTCAGGAAGAATGTGGTAGGTTACCGCGAGAAAGCGAAGTTCCCGTAATGTCGGAGGAAAACCGATGGCACCTACGGTCGCAACAGACGCTCAGTCGTACCGCTTCGATGACCGCAATTTACGGTGGCGAAAACTGGGCGACTTCGAACATTTCATGCTTGCCATGTATGACATTGACCCTCCGCGCAAGGTGGTCGATTTCATTCTTAAGTTCGCGCCCAATGAACGGATTTTTTCTGCATCGCCATCTGGCGCTGACTAACACGCTTGTGATCCAAGGAGAGCATCGCCTCTACGAGCCGGAGGGGCGGCTGAAGGAGATTCGGCAGGTGGGAAGCTACACCTCGAGTGCTCCGGGTGAGCCGCATCGCGAGGGTGGTGGCTCTGACGGCGCGGCAGTCTTCTACAGCGTTCGCGCTGAAGGCGATGAATTGTTCGATGTACTCGATGATTCGGGGAAATTGACCGGCAAACTCAAGATGCAGGACTTCGTTGATCTCTTGGAAGCGTTTAAAGAGCGTTGAAACTCCACAAGGTTTCGCACCGATTAAGAGAGAGGGTCTAAAATGGCGGATTTAGAGCAGCGGGTTCGAGAACTGGAAGCCAAAGTCACAGAGATGGAGGATCGGGAGGAGATTCGTAACCTCCGTTATCGCTATCACGAATACATCAACGAGGGTAAATTCGGCGAAATTGCCAATTTATTCACGGAAGACGGCGTGCTCGATTTCGCTCATCTAGGCAAGGCGAATGGCCGTGCCGAGATTCAGAAGTTTTTCAGCGGGATCGCAGGTGACAAGCAGCCGGGCGACAAAGACCGTCCGCGTATCACGTGGGTGAAACAGTTTATCCACAACCATGTGATTCAGCTTCACGACGATCATGGCCACGGCTTCTCGTATCTCGAAGCGAAGCCGATTTATGGCGGCGAGGCCTTCCTGGTCGCGGCGCGCTACGACGACGACTATGTGAAACGCGACGGCGAGTGGAAGTTCAGCAAGATGGGATTGGTTCCGTACTTCATGGTGCCACTTAAGGAGGGCTGGGCGCAGGAGAACAAGCTCAAGATGCGATGATTGTTCGAGATGAACTGGCTTGCATAATTGGCGCTTCAGTGACTACATTGGTCACATATGAGAGAAATCCAGTTACGTGAAGCGAAGGCCGGTCTCTCCGCAGTTATCGACCGGGCGGTTCAGGGGGAATCTTGCATAATTACCCGCCGGGGCCGCAGAGAAGCAGTGTTGCTTGGCTATGAGGAATGGCAGCGATTGTCGCGAGTGCCCTCCTTTGCACAGTTGTTGATGAGTGCGCCGCTCGAATCCGATGACTTGCCGCCACGTGACCGCCGGGGATTACGCCGCACCGGGCTTTAGCCTTGTATCTGGTCGATACCAATGTAATCTCGACTGGAGCGCCGCGCGATAGCGCCATTCATGTGGAACTCGCTACATGGATGGCGCGCAATACGGAGCGGCTTTTCCTCTCGACGGTTACGATTGCCGAAGTTCAGAGCGGCATCGCAAAGGCTCGGCGAACCGGCGCGCAACGCAAGGCGGACCTTCTGGGCGGATGGCTGGAATCGCTGCTGCACTTGTACAGTTTCCGAGTTCTGGCTTTTGATATCTCTGCAGCCCGCGCTGCGGGAGATCTAGCCGAGCACGCGCGCGCTAGCGGACACAGCCCGGGATTCGCGGACTTGGCGATCGCTGGAACAGCGGTCAGCAATCAATTGACAGTGCTTACCCGGAATCTGCGGCATTTCGTTCCCCTCGGAATTGCTGCGCACGATCCATTCGAGGGTCCGCCCTCCGACGAATCGTAGGGGGGTCCACTGCCAAGCCGTCCGATTTCCTTTACAATCAAGCGGTGGCTATTGCTTCCGCACCTCTGAGTTCCGCACCAACCGCGCAGCGTGACGTTTGCGCTCTTACGTTGAACGAGCTGGAGGAGATTGTCGTCGCTGCAGGCGAGCGTTCGTTTCGCGCGCGGCAAATCACTGATCGGCTCTGGAAACGGGATGCGGCGTCGTTCGACGAAATGCATGAACTGCCGCTCGCCCTACGCACTCACCTCCAACAATACCTCACTATCGGAAAGATCGGGCTGGCGCATCGGCAGCGTTCGATCGATGGCACGCGCAAACTGCTGATTGAGCTTACTGACCGTGAGCAGATCGAGGCTGTAATCATCCCAATGGATGGCCGGACGACGCTCTGCATCTCAAGTCAGGCGGGCTGCGCGATGCAGTGCGCGTTCTGTGCGACGGCTCGGATGGGACTGCATCGCAATCTTGAGCCGGCTGAGATTTTAGCTCAGGTGCTCGCCGCCCGGCGCGAGCTGGACGAGGGCGAGACGCTTACCAACTACGTCTTCATGGGGATGGGCGAGCCGCTCGCCAATTATCGGCGCTTGAGCCGCGCGCTCGAAATTATGACCGCTGAATGGGGGATGGGCATCTCGCCGCGACGTATTACAGTTTCAACCGTGGGCTTGGTGCCGATGATGACGCGGCTGCTCACGGATTTTCAGGTGCATCTCGCGGTCTCGCTCCACGCGACGAATGATGAGTTGCGTGATCGGCTCGCGCCGATCAACCGCCGCTACCCGCTCGACGTGCTGCTCGGAGCTTGCTCGAAACTGCCGATTCAGCGCCGTCGCCGAATCACGTTTGAATACGTGATGCTGGATCGGGTGAACGATTCTGCCGCCGACGCGCGGCGCTTACTGAAGTTGCTGACCCCATTACGGGCCAAGGTAAACCTGATTTTCTTTAATCCGTTCGAAAGAGCACCGTTCCGGCCAAGTCCGCGTACTCGAGTCGAGGACTTTCAAGCGATCCTTCGTCAAGGTAAGTTGACCGCGACGATTCGCGAGAGCCGCGGACAGGAGATCGCGGCGGCCTGCGGTCAGCTTTACGCGGAGCACGCTGCTCCTTTACAGGCGAAGTCGGCAAGCGGCCTCGGATGAAATAGGGCAAGTTTGATCATAAAGGATAAAAACGACAGATGGCGCAGACGGTACTTGGCGTGATCGGAGGGAGTGGCTTCTACCAGATGCCCGGATTGGAACTGGTCGAAGAGATAGAGCTTACCACCCCGTTCGGCGCGCCCTCCGATTCGTACTATCGAGGCCGCCTCGGCGAAGTGGAAGTTATCTTCCTCGCCCGCCATGGCAAGGGCCACCGAATCCTGCCAAGCGAACTTAATTACCGCGCCAACGTCTATGGAATGAAACAGCTTGGCGCGCAGATGCTGTTGTCGGTCAGCACGGCGGGCAGTATGAAGGAGCATATCGCGCCCGGCCATTTCGTCGCGGTAGATCAATTTATTGACCACACTTACCAGCGCTGCCCAACCTTTTTCGGGAATGGAATCGTCGGCCACGTCTCGTTGGCTGATCCCGTTTGCATGGATCTTCGTCGTGACCTGGTAAACGCGGGGCGCGCGGCTGGGGGGACGATCCACGATGGCGGCACTTACCTTTGTATCGAGGGTCCACAGTTCTCGACCCGCGCCGAATCGAATCTTTATCGAATCTGGGGCGTGGACGTAATCAGCATGACCGCGATGCAGGAGGCGCGACTCGCGCGCGAGGCGGAGCTTTGTTATGCCACACTGACGCTGGTAACCGACTACGACTGTTGGCATCAGAGCGCCGGGCCAGTCGATATCACCGAGATTTTGCGCGTGATGCGACTGAACGTCGCAAAGGCCCAGCAGACGGTCATGCAGCTCGCGGCGGAATTGGGCAAGCGCTCGCGCACGTGTGGATGCGCTCAGGCACTTAAGGACGGGATTATCACCGACCGCAAATTGATTCCGGCAAAGACGCTCGAAGACCTGCGTTTGATAATCGGCAAATATCTCTAGTGCGTTGTCTCATAATTAATTTTCTCAATCGAAGCCCCTCGCAAGTCATTCTGAGGAAGTCTGCGGCACTTCGCTCCGAATGACAAATCCTGCTTAGAATGGTTATTTGCGGGAATTATATGAGCGGCTCGCGGAGAGCACTTAATGAGTATCGTTGTTGTTGGCACGATCGGATACGACACGGTTGATACCAATCACGGCAGCGTGGCCGACGCGCTTGGCGGATCGGCCAGCTTCTTCGCCTTGGCGGCGCGCTTTTTCGCACCAGTCAGTATCGTCGCGGCGGTTGGCAGCGACTTCAAGCCCGAGCATTGGCAGCTTTTTCGCGAGCGCAGCATCGACCTGCGGGGACTCGCCCGGCTCGACGGCCCGACCTTTCGATGGCACGGGCGTTACCATGAAGACATGAATATCCGCGATACCATCCATCTAGCGCTCAATGTCTTCGACGGGTTCATGCCGGAGTTGTTACCCGACCAGCAGCGGGCGGATTATGTTTTTCTCAGCAATATCTCGCCGGCCCTTCAGCTCCATGTGTTGTCGCAGATCAAAAGTCCCAAGCTGGTTGCGGCCGACTCGATGAATCATTGGATTCAGAATGATCGTGCCGAGGTGATGAAGCTGCTGTCGCGGATCGACCTGCTGACGCTCAACGACGAAGAAGCACGGATGCTCACCGGTGAAGCCAATCTCGTCCGGGCAGGCCGCGCGATTCTTAAGATGGGTCCCGATACGGTACTGGTTAAACGCGGCGAGTATGGTCTGCTAAAATTCGGTGGCGGCTCGATTTTCGCGGTGCCCGCCTGGCCGCTTGAGGAAGTCGTCGATCCGACCGGTGCAGGCGACACTTTCGCCGGCGCGCTGATGGGCTGGCTGGCGCGCACCGGTCGTGTCAATGAATCCATCCTGAGAACCGGCGTGGTTTACGGCAGCGTGCTGGCGTCGTTCGTGGTCGAGAAATTCTCGGTCGAACGGCTCGCCGAGCTGACTTGGGAAGATATCGAGGAGCGCTACCGCGCATTTATCGAATTGACGGATTCGCATCATTCGCGATGGATGTCTCAGTAGTTATTCCGCTCTATAACGAGCGGGATAACCTGGCGCCGTTGCATCGCGAGTTGACGCAGGTTCTGCAGAGCCTCAAAAAATCCTACGAAATTCTCTTCGTTGACGACGGTAGCCGCGACGGGAGTATCGATGTGCTGCGCGAGCTCAAAACGCGCGATGAGCACGTCCGCGCAATTCGGCTGGCTCGCAACACCGGGCAGACCGCCGCGCTCGTATGCGGATTGCACAACGCCAATGGTGCGATCGTGATCGCAATCGATGCCGACGGCGAAAACGATCCGTCAGATATCCCGCGGTTGCTCGACAAGCTCAACGAAGGCTTCGAGCTGGTAAGCGGCTGGCGTACCGGAAGATGGATGAATTCCCGGCTGACGCGCCGGATTCCCTCGGTCACGGCGAACTCACTGATTTCGTGGATGACGGGTGTGAAACTGCATGACTACGGCTGCACGCTCAAAGCGTATCGCCACGACCTGGCCCACAGCCTGATGCTTTACGGCGAGATGCATCGATTTGTGCCCGCGATCGCAGTTGAGCAGGGCGCGCGAATTGCCGAGATTCAGGTCGGGTTCCGCCATCGCCATTCGGGACATTCCAAGTATGGTCCCGGACGAATCGTCAGAACGATGCTCGATCTAATGACAGTGAGGTTCCTTTCGGGGTACTCGACTCGGCCCATTCAGGTTTTTGGGCTGATAGGTTTACTGATGGGAACCATTGGTGCGTTATGGACCGCTATACTGGTTTTTGAAAAAGTTGTGCTTGGGGAGATGCTCGGAAATCGGCCCGCACTTTGGCTGGCAGTATTGCTGGTAGTCGTCGGAGTTCAATTGGTGAGCCTCGGTTTGATTGGTGAGATGCTGGCGCGCACCTATCACGAGTCGCAGGCGAAACCGATTTACGTGATTAAAGAGGAGTTCTAGAGATAGCATGAATATTGCCATGGTGGGTACTGGCTATGTGGGTCTGGTGAGCGGCACCTGTTTCGCCGAGAGCGGCAACGAGGTCATCTGCGTCGATATCAATCGCGAGCGGATCACGGAGCTGGCGGCAGGACGGGTTCCAATTTACGAGCCCGGTCTCGAAGAGTTAGTGCGCCGCAATGTCAAAGAAGGACGCTTGAGCTTTACGACCGATCTGGCCGCGGCCGTAGATCGGTCGATGGTGTCGTTCCTGGCAGTCGGTACGCCGATGGGTGAAAACGGCGCGGCCGATTTAAGTCAGGTTTTTCAAGTAGCGGAGCAAGTTGCCAAGGCTGCGAAGGGGTATCACATAATCGCGATTAAAAGCACGGTGCCGGTAGGAACCAACGATCGCGTTCGCGAAATCGTTAATGGCAACAGTAACGGACGTATCGACGTGTGTTCGGTGCCGGAGTTTCTCAAGGAAGGTTCCGCGATCGAGGACTTCATGCGGCCCGATCGGGTCGTAATCGGCAGTACGAGTGAGCAGGCGACCGCGATCCTGCGCGAGATTCACGCCGCGTTTGTGCGCACGGATAATCCGGTTCTCGTGATGCATCCGCGGTCCGCGGAGCTGACCAAGTACGCGTCCAACGCGATGCTCGCGCTGCGCATCTCATTCATCAATCAGATGGCGAATCTATGCGAGGCGGTGGGCGCGGAGATCAATGACGTACGGCGCGGGATGGGCACTGATCGGCGAATCGGCTCGCAATTTCTATTTCCAGGGGTGGGCTACGGCGGTTCCTGCTTTCCCAAAGATGTGCAAGCCCTGATTCATAGCGCCGCCGAGCATCAACTGGATTTCTCGATTTTACGGGCGGCCGATGAGGTCAACACGGAGCAGAAGCGGCTGATGGTCGCACGGGCTAAGCAGCATTTTGGCGGAGACTTGAAGGATCGTGTGTTTGCAGTGTGGGGACTCGCATTCAAGCCGCGCACTGACGATATGCGCGAAGCGCCATCTCTGATTGCAATCGAGGAGTTATTGGCCGCTGGCGCGCAAATTCAGGCGCACGATCCTGAGGCGCTGGAAAGTGCGCGCAAGATGTTTGGACAGCGTGTAAGCTACTACCGGACAAATTACGATGCCCTGCACAATGCGGACGCGCTCATGATTCTCACCGAATGGAATGAATTCCGGCACCCGAATTTTCAGCGGATCAAGGCCGAATTGAAGCAGCCGGTGATTTTTGATGGCCGCAATCTTTACGATCCGGGCCTGATGCGGGCGCTCGAATTTATTTACTATTCAATCGGTCGTCGCCCGGTCTAAGCTAAATCGCGATCTTAACTTGCGATCAAGGAGGGGGCGCGGGTCGGCCGCGCACTGACGTTCACATGAGAGTATTGGTAACCGGCGGCGCCGGCTTCATTGGTTCACATACAGTTGACGCGCTGGTGGCGACCGGCGCGCATCAGGTTTCGATTCTGGACAATTTGTGCGCGGGCAAGCGCGAGCAAATCAATCCACGCGCGGCCTTTTATCTGGCCGACCTGCGCGATGCTCAAGCAGTCACAAAAGCCGTTGAGCATGAACGGCCCGAAGTGATCGTGCATCTTGCGGCGCAGATGGACGTGCGGCGCTCGGTCGCGGATCCGGCATTTGATGCACAAGTCAATTTGGTTGGCTTTCTCAATCTGATGGAAGCGGCGCGCGAATGCGGGCTGAAGCGAGTGATCTTCGCCTCGACTGGCGGCGCTATCTATGGCGAACAGGAAGTTTATCCTTGCGACGAGAACCATCCGCGGCAGCCTGTCAGTCCCTATGGCGTGGCAAAATTTTCCACCGAGGCTTATTTGTTTTTCTATAAGGTTCAGTATGGGATCGACTACGTTGCGCAGCGCTATGCGAACGTTTATGGGCCGCGCCAGGACCCGCATGGCGAAGCCGGCGTGGTCGCGATTTTTTGTGGTCGTCTGCTCGAAGGCAAGCCCTGCACGATCTTTGGCGACGGTGGCCAGACGCGCGATTACGTTTACGTCGGCGATGTGGTGCGTGCGAATCTCGCCGCGATAAGTGCGCCGGTGTCGGGCGCGTTCAATATCGGGACCGGCGTCGAAACCGATGTCAATCAGCTCTATGGCGCGTTGGTCTCGGCTGCGGGTAGGGGCGGACCGCCGAACTATGCTCCGGCACGTCCCGGTGAGCAGCGCCGCTCGGTAATCTCGCCGGCGCGAGCCGCACGCGAGCTCGGATGGCGTCCCGAAGTATCGTTAGAGCAGGGCCTCAAGCGGACCTTCGAGTATTTTCAACAGCGCTCCGTGCAGAAATCGTAAATCGCTGATCGAGTCACTCCGTCTGTAACGACCGACCACGCTTCAGCAGCAAGCGTCAACTAATGCTATCATCGCTGGATGATCGCCAAAGTTTGCTGCCAAAGCGATGTATCGATCGTTACTTGCTAGATGACCGCGCCGGAACTGATCCGCAATTTCTCGATTATCGCGCATATCGATCACGGCAAATCCACGCTGGCTGATCGGTTGCTGGAGCGCACCGGTGCGCTCAGTAAACGCGAGTTGAAGGAACAGTTTCTCGACTCGATGGACCTCGAGCGCGAGCGTGGGATTACGATCAAAGCTCGTTCGGTACGCCTTAATTATTCCGCCAAAGACGGTAATTCCTACACGCTGAATCTGATCGACACGCCGGGCCATGTCGATTTTGCCTACGAAGTCTCGCGCAGCCTCGCCGCCTGCGAAGGCGCTTTGCTGGTCGTCGACGCGAGTCAGGGAGTCGAGGCGCAGACGCTCGCCAACGTCTATATGGCGCTCGATCACGGACTCGAAATCGTACCGGTGATCAACAAAATCGATTTGCCGGGCGCTGACGTTGAACGCACTCGCGAGCAGATCGAGAAAGTAATTGGCCTCGACGCGAGTGAGGCTCTGCTGACGAGCGCCAAGGAAGGAATCGGAATCGACGAGGTGCTTGAAGCCGTCGTAACGCGGATTCCGCCGCCGCTGGACAATATCGGAAAACCATCGCGCGCTTTGATTTTCGATAGCTGGTACGACGCTTACGAAGGGGTGATCGGTCTCGTGCGCGTGTTTGACGGCGAGCTTCGACGCGGCATGAAGATTCGCCTGATGGGTACGCGCAAAGAGGGCGAGGTGATGCGTCTCGGATTGTTTTCGCCGCACGAACGCCCGGTCGAAGCATTGGGACCGGGTGAGGTTGGGTTTCTGGTCGGCGGAATCAAATCAGTCAGTGAGATGCGAGTGGGCGACACGGTCACCGACGCGGAGCATCCGGCAGCCGAGCCTTTGGCGGGCTTCAAAGAGCTCAAACCAATGGTCTTTGCCGGGCTTTATCCGACCGAAGCGAATCAATACGGCTCGCTGCGTGAAGCAATTGAAAAGCTGCGCCTCAACGATGCCAGCCTGATTTGCGAGCCGGAAACCTCGCAAGCACTGGGCTTCGGTTTTCGCGCCGGCTTTCTCGGCCTGCTGCACATGGAAATCGCGCAGGAGCGGCTCGAGCGGGAGTTCGGCCTTGATTTGGTGATCACCGCGCCGACGGTGGCTTATCGTGTGCGCACCACCGCCGGTGAGACCATCCTAGTAGATAATCCGGCGCTGCTGCCGCCTGAGAATGAAATCGAGGCAATCGAAGAGCCGTTTATTCTCGCGTCAATTCACGTGCCGGAAGAATATCTCGGCGCGGTGATGGGACTTTGCGAAGAACGTCGCGGCATGCAGCGCGATTTGCGCTACGCCGGTCATCAGCACGTGATCTTGCATTATGAGATGCCGCTGGCGGAGATAGTTTTTGATTTTTACGACCGGCTGAAGTCGGGCTCGCGCGGCTATGCCTCGCTGGACTATGAGTTTCTGGACTTCCGTCCAGAGCATCTGGTTAAATTAGACATCCGCATCAATGGTGAGGCGGTGGACGCGCTTTCCACGATTGTTCATCGCGACCATGCTTACGAGCGGGGACGTGCGATATGCGAAAAGATACGGCAGTTGATACCCCGTCAGATGTTTGAGATAGCAATTCAGGCCGCGATCGGCGCGAAGATTATCGCGCGTGAAAGCGTCAAGGCTTTGCGCAAGAATGTCACTGCGAAATGTTATGGCGGCGATATTACGCGCAAACGCAAGCTGCTCGAAAAGCAAAAAGAGGGTAAGAAGCGAATGAAGCAGGTCGGACGGGTCGAAATCCCGCAGGAAGCGTTTCTCGCCCTGCTGAAGCTTGGAGAGTAGCCGCTGATATGCCACGTACCGCATTAAAGATGCCGCCCGAAACTGCGGCGCAGACCGAGCCGCGCAAATCCACGCCCCGCGAATATGCTGAAGCATTCGGGGTCGCAATTGCCTTAGCAATTATACTGCGCACCTTTTTCATCCAGGCATACAAGATTCCGTCCGGCTCGATGGAAAATACGCTGCTGATTGGCGATCACATTATCGTCAACAAACTGGCTTATGGGTTGCGCATGCCCGATTCCATCTTCGGCCTCACGCCGCTGGCCGGCACGCTGCCCTATGGCGAATATTTATTTTCGTTAGAGCATGTTCATCGAGGCGATGTTGTAGTTTTCGTCTATCCCGAAGACCCGACCAAGGACTTTATTAAGCGGGTGGTCGGGATTCCCGGCGATACGATCGAGGTAAGACGCGGGAAGCTATATCTCGATGGCGCCCCGATCGATGCGCCCTATGCGCGTTACGAAGTTCCGCCCGACGAGCGAGGCAATTCACCGCGCGACAGTCTTGAGCTCACGAAGGTCCAACCCGGTCATTATTTCATGATGGGCGACAACCGCGATCGCAGCTATGATAGCCGCTTCTGGGGACCGATTACGCGTAATGCAATCGAGGGACGCGCGGATTTTATTTATTGGTCATGCGCGGATGACGTGTCGCCCGTAACGTGCTTTTATAATGTCAGGTGGTCGCGCTTGTTCCACGTGATCCGCTAGCAGAATTCGCAAGGTGGAATGAACGGTGATTGAGCAGCAGGGGGGAATTCGAGTGTCTGACGACACGATGAACCGGCTGGGATTATTACTCGAGCAGCTGGGCGCGCGTTTTGATCTGGTTCTGGAGGCAGTCACGGGGTTTGGCGGCAGGTTAGACCAGCTGCACAGCGAGATGGTCGGCCAGTTTGCTGAAGTCGGACGACAGGTTCGCTTTATTTCCGATCGCATTGCCGAAAATCGCGAAGCGAACGCGGCGACTCGTTCTGATCTGGGGGCGGAGATGATCCGCCTAGGGGAAATGCTCGGAGCAACCCGAGTCGAGTTGCGCGATCAACTCGGTTCAATCCGCAGCGAACTGCAGGAAAGCGCCACGACTTCAGCCGCGCGCATCCGCGAGCAGGTCGCGCAGGAATTCGCCGATCGGTCGCTCGAAGGTAACGATCAATTGAAAACCCACATGCGCGCGGCCAATGACGAATTGCGTAAAGACCTCACGCTTGCCCGCAACGAGATTGGGGCCGGCCTGCCGGCTGTAACGGAAGCGGTTCGCGAAGAAATTTCAGCTTCGGCCGATGCACTCGTGAAGAAGCTCGATTCGGAGCTCAAGCAGACCAGCAAGGCGGTCGCGACTTTGGCGCGGAAATTTGAGCGTTTCGACGATCGAATCACAGTTCAATCGCGTGATCAGGATCAGCGGCTGCGCAAGCTCGAACGCCGGACCGCATCAAAATAATCTGATGCAATCAGGTGAACGCGAATTAAATCCTGTTGATGAATCCGATCCCGGTCCGCTGCCGACTAATTGACTAGTTGTGTACTGACGTTACACTAACGATTGACCTTTAATTCGCTCCGGCGAGGGCGAGAAGGTGAAAAGATGATTTTGAACGACGCTACGACCGCATGTATCCTCATGCCGGTCTTTTTTTTGCCCACGAAATGCACGAGTCGCTCATGACAGGCGAAAAGCCAGTCGTCGCGATGGATGCCGAGGCAATCGCGCGCTCAATCCGCCGGATTGCGCATGAAATCGTCGAGCGCAATACCGATTTGCAGCCCGTCTCACTGATTGGAATTGTGCGGCGCGGTGCAACCCTGGCGCTGCGGCTAACCGAGGAGCTGAAGCATCTCGGCGCAGGAGAAATTGCGGTCGGCACGCTCGACATTTCGTCTTATCGCGACGACGGCAAGGGAGCGGCGGGCGGCCCGCGTCTGCTGGGCCGCGATATCCCGTTCTCCGTTGACGGCAGAATCGTTGTGCTGGTTGATGACGTACTCTATACGGGTCGGACTGTTCGCGCCGGTTTGACAGCGTTGGCGGAACTAGGCCGTCCCGAATCCATTCAGCTCGTAACACTGATTGATCGTGGCGAACACGAACTGCCGATTCGGGCGGATTATCTGGGGCGCAATATTACGGCATTGCCGGGCCAAAGAGTTTACGTGCGGCTGAGCGAAGTTGATGGAATCGATTCCGTGATAATTGGCGATAAGCGATCGTAAGATGCCGCGCCTGCCGAAATACGACTTGGTCTCCATCGATGATCTGGCGCTCGAAGAAATTGAGCACATCTTCAGCTTGGCTGATTCCTTCGCTGAGCAGTTGGAGAGCGGCGCTGCAAGTACTTTGGCTAATGGTCTCGTGATGGCGACCTTGTTCTATGAGCCTTCAACCCGCACCCGCTTAAGCTTCGAATCCGCGATGCATCGGTTGGGTGGCGCAGTTATCAGCTCGGCCGACATGCACGCGTCCTCCGCCGCCAAGGGCGAGAGCCTGGCCGATACAGTTCGCGTAGTGTCTTCGTACGCCGACGTGATCGTCGTACGACATCCCAACGACGGAGCCGCGCGCGTCGCGGCGGAATACGCACGCGTGCCGATAATCAATGCGGGCGACGGCAGCCGCGAGCATCCGACGCAAACCCTTTGCGATCTATACGTACTGCGCAAAAAGAAGGGACGCTTGCAAGGATTGACGGTTGCGATCTGCGGGGATCTGAAATTCGGACGCACCGTCCACTCGCTCATCTATGCGTTAGCCCGCTTTGGTGCGAATATCGTGACGGTCCCTTATGGGGGCATGGACGTGCCGGAATATGTACTCGAGCGCGTCGCTGCCGAGCGCAATTATGCGCTCTCAACAGTCTCGATTGATGAGTTGAAATCGCAGGCCGGAGCGCTTGACGCGCTTTATCTCACTCCCAGCGCTCCTCATCAGATGGCGCTCTTTACCGGCAATGATCCGCTGGCGCGGGTTCCGGCGGCGCGTCCGCCAGCGGCCCTCGATGCCTTCTATGTCACGCGGTTGCAGCGGGAACGGTTTGCCGACAAGGAAGGCCAGTTGGGCAATTATGTTCATTTTGACGCGCGGGCATTGCGCAGCAGTCGCGCGCATCAAGCCGTTGTGATGCATCCTCTGCCGCGCACTGACGAACTTGCCTACGAGCTCGATAGCGATCCGCGCGCGGTTTATTTCGAGCAGGCGGCGGCCGGCGTCCCCGTACGGATGGCATTGGTCGCGTGGCTCCTCGAAAATGCCCCGCGAGTGCATAGCAGTGCTGCGCTTGACTCATTGATTGCATTCAAAAGTGAGCTCACCCCTCTCTGCGTCAATGCGCGATGCATCACGCGCAATGAGAGCGCCTATCTTACGTCGCGCTTCAAGTTGGCGCGCAAGGCCAACGCCGCGATCCTCGCGCTGCGATGCGAGTTCTGCGAACGCGAACTGCCGATCGAGTACGTCGGCCACACCACCTCGCGCCGCTTTTACCACTTCGACGAGAACCTTCATGGTTACGTCCGGCAATGGCTCGAGGCCGGTACGCTGGCGGTGTTCGATACGGTCAAGGAAGCGGAGGAGCGCGGCTATGAACCGTATCGACGCGGTCCGCAGCGGGAAATCATGGATGCTGTTGAGATTGATCAAGCGTGCCAGGCGATGGCCGCGCAGATCATCGCAGATGTCGCCGACCCAACTGCGTTGGCGTTTGCCGGCGTAATCAGCCGCGGGACGATGATTGCCGTCAGATTGCGCGACCTGATTGAAGCGCGCACCGGAGTTCGCGCGCCGTGCGCATCGCTCGACGTTTTTGCCGGCGAGATCACGTTGCGGCGCGTCGAAGACTCGGCGGAGGGATTCGACGTAGATGGGCGCGCGATCGTTTTGGTTGATGATGTTATCAATAGCGGCTGGACCGTTCAGCGCGCGATGACGGGACTGTGGCGCTATGGCCGTCCTGCGTCGGTAAAGCTTGCAGTGCTGATCGACCGGGGCCATCGCGTGGTGCCGATCCGGCCCAACTATATTGGCAAGAGTATCCCTACAGCCCGCACTGATCGCGTGCAGGTGAGACTCGGAACGGTGACGCCCGAGGGACGCAAGGCCGCCGACCGCGTCGTGCTCTACTCGATGCTCGAATCCATGACCGAGGGCGAGCTTAGCCGATGAGCGGTTTGCTCCTGCTTAACGGCCGCCTGATCGATCCGGCGCGCAGCCTTGATTCCATTGGCAATCTCTGGCTGGCTGATGGGAAGATCGCGCGGCTCGAATTGAACGATCAGATTATCGATTCCCCTGACTCGATCAGGATCGATTGCGCCGGTCTGTGGATCGCCCCCGGACTGATCGATCCTCACGTTCATCTGCGCGATCCCGGCTTTCCGGAGAAGGAAACGATCGCGACCGGCTTACGCGCTGCCGCTGCAGGGGGTTTCACCACTGTCGCTGCGATGGCGAATACGTCGCCGGTCAACGATACGCCCGAAATTACGCACTATATGCTTCAACGGGCGCGCGACGTTCATGCCGCCAATCTGGTTCCCGTTTCGGCTATCAGTCAGGGTCTCGAAGGACGCGAACTCGTCGATCTGTCCGCGATGGTCGCGGCGGGCGCGCGGATGTTCTCGGATGATGGGATACCGCTCGATGACGAGCATCTTTTGAGGCGCGCGCTGGAGGCTGCTGCCGCACTCGGGTTTACGATCTCGCTGCACGAAGAGGATCGGGCGCTCACCGACGGCGGCGCGATGAACGCGGGCTGTAATGCGCAACTTCTCGGTGTCAAGGGGGTTCCATCCGCTGCGGAAAGCTTACGCGTGCAGCGCGATCTCACACTCGCGCGCCGCATGGACGCGCCCGTGCATATCGCGCACGTCTCGACCGCCGAATCGCTCCGCTTGATTCGTCATGCACGTCAGGACGGAGTGAACGTGACCTGCGAAGTGACGCCGCATCATTTTACGCTCGACGACAGTGCAGTGCTCGAATATGGCCCCGACGCGCGAATGGCGCCTCCGTTGCGCAGCCACGAAGATTGCGACGCGATTCGCGAGGCGATTGCGGATGGTACAATTGATTTGATCGCCTCGGATCATGCGCCGCATGACCCCGGCTCAAAAAAAATGAATCGACTCACCCCCTTCTTTCAGCACGGTCATCGCGCCGAGGCGTTGCCGCCGGATGCAGCCGCGGCGCTTGCAACTTCGGCCAATGGGATTGTCGGAATCGAGACCGCGCTCGGACTCGCTTTGCGATTAGTTCATCAGAACATCATCAGTCCCTCGCGGATGGTCGAAATGATGTCAGTCAATCCAGCCCGCCTGCTGCGATTGAATGACGCGGGCACACTCGCGCCCGGCAGTTGCGCCAACATCACAGTAATCGACCCAAAACAAAGATGGGCCGTGAATCCCGAGGATTTCTTCTCATGCAGCCGCAATACTCCCTTCGCCGGAATCGAGTTGCAGGGCCGGGCGGTCCTCACCATCGTCGAGGGTGCAATCGTTTATGACGCACGCAGGGACGCTCACTGATGGCGGTGCGTGAAGCAATCCTCGCGTTGGCCGACGGACGCATCTTTCGCGGTCGCGCCTTTGGCGCGCTCGGTGAAACTACCGGCGAAATCGTCTTTAACACCGCGATGAGCGGTTATCAGGAAGTGCTCACCGATCCCTCTTACAAGGGGCAGATCGTGTGCATGACTTATCCTGAGATCGGCAATGTCGGGATCAATTCCGATGACGCGGAGTCGCAGCGGATTTACGTCGAAGGCTTCGTCGTTCGTGAGTACATCGAGCGCCCTTCGAATTGGCGTGCCGAGCTTAGCCTGGGCGAGTATCTCGAGCGCGCGGGTATTGTCGGTATCGATCAGATCGATACGCGTGCGCTGGTCCGCCATATCCGCACAGCAGGCGCACAGGAAGCAGTAATTTCGAGCGTCAATCTTGATCCCGAAACATTGATTGCGGAAGCTAAAGCCTCGCCCGGATTGCTTGGCCGCGATCTGGTCAAAGAAGTGACCTGCCGCACCGCTTACGATTGGGACTTTGCGGATTGGCGGCTTGGAACCGGCTATCGGCGCTACGATGCCGCCGAACTCCGCGATGCGCCGCTGATCATCGCACTCGATTACGGAATCAAGTACAACATCCTGCGCCGCCTCGTCGCGACCGGCTTTCGCGTCAAAGTTTTGCCCGCTTTCGCGACGTCCGCCGAGATTCTCGCATTCAATCCCGACGGGGTTTTTCTCTCCAATGGACCCGCCGACCCCGCTGCCGTCCCCTATGCGTATGAGGCCATTCGAGGGCTACTCGGTAAGCGGCCGATCTTCGGTATCTGCCTCGGTCATCAATTGCTGGGGCTTGCACTGGGCGGCCAAACCTACAAGCTCGGCTTCGGCCATCATGGCGCGAATCATCCCGTGATGGATTTGCGGACACGGCGAGTTGAGATCACCTCTCAGAATCATAGTTTCGCCGTCGATGCCGAATCACTCGTGGGCAAGGCCGAGCTTTCGCATCTGAATCTGAACGACAATACGGTCGAGGGTTTGCGCGGCAGCGGTGTGCCGTTTTTCTCGGTGCAGTATCATCCCGAGGCCTCGCCCGGCCCGCACGACGCGGCGTATCTGTTCGAGCGCTTTCGCCGCCTAGTTGCGGCGTTTCCCCGCTATGGTGCGGAAGCGATGGACCGTCTCGCCGAAGAAGCAAAGGGACACGATGCCGCTTCGTAAGGACCTCAAATCCGTGTTGCTGATCGGCTCAGGCCCCATCGTGATCGGACAGGCCTGCGAATTCGATTATTCCGGCACTCAGGCTCTTAAGGCGTTGCGCGAGGAAGGTCTGCGGCTAATCCTGATCAATTCCAATCCCGCCACAATCATGACCGATCCCGGGCTGGCTGATCGCACTTATATCGAGCCGATGACCTGTGCGACCATCGCCAAGATCATCGAGCGCGAGCGACCGGATACCGTACTCCCCACGGTCGGCGGTCAGACCGCGCTCAATCTCGCGATCGAGCTGGCTGAATCAGGAGTGCTGGCGCGCTATGGCGTGGAGTTGATCGGCGCGAATCTTGAAGCGATCAAAAAGGCCGAGGACCGCGATCTATTCAAACAGGCGATGCTCAAGATCGGCCTCGAAGTGCCCGCTTCCATGATCGCGCACTCGATGGGCGACGTCGAACACGCGATGAAACGCCTCGGGCTCCCACTGATCGTCAGACCCTCGCGCACCTTGGGCGGCACCGGCGGTTCGATCGCTCGCAATCCCGAGGATCTTCGTATCAAAGCACGCTGGGGCCTCGAGATGTCGCCAATACACGAAGTATTGCTCGAGGAATCGGTCGAGGGCTGGAAAGAATTCGAGCTTGAAGTGATGCGCGACAGTGCTGATAATGTCGTGATCGTCTGCTCGATCGAAAACCTCGATCCGATGGGCGTGCATACCGGTGATTCGATCACCGTGGCTCCGGCGCAGACGCTGACCGACAAGGAATATCAGCTCATGCGCGACGCGGCGCTCCGCATTATCCGCGAGATCGGCGTCGATACCGGCGGTTCCAACATCCAGTTCGCGATCAATCCGGCTAATGGCCGCATGATTGTGATCGAGATGAATCCGCGCGTTTCGCGCAGCTCTGCGCTGGCTTCGAAAGCGACCGGCTTTCCGATCGCAAAAATTGCCGCGCGGCTCGCAGTCGGCTATCGCCTCGACGAAATCCGCAACGATATCACGCGCATGACCCCAGCCTGCTTCGAGCCGACCATCGATTACGTCGTCACGAAAATTCCCCGCTTCACCTTCGAAAAATTTCGCGGCGCGGTGGACGAACTTGGCCCCCAGATGAAGTCGGTGGGTGAGGTGATGGCGATCGGGCGCACCTTCAAGGAGTCGCTACAAAAAGCCTTGCGCTCCCTCGAAATTGGCTCATGGGGCTTTGAGAGCCGTATTCTCGGACTCTCGCGCGAAGCTGCGAGCAAGACAGTCCGGGACCATCTCACCGTGTCCAGCAGCGCGCGCTTGTTTTATGTCGCGGACGCGTTACGGATCGGTCTAGCGACTGCCGAAATCCATCAACTCACGAAAATCGATCCCTGGTTCCTCGATGCCATCGCGGAAATCGTCAGGGCCGAGTCGCGCATTGCCGCCGCGCCGCTCGATCCGGAGTCGCTTGCCGCAGCGAAAGGGATGGGATTCTCCGATCGCCGTCTCGCGGCTCTGAAGGACGTCAGCGAGTCTGCCATCGCGCATCGCCGACGCGAATTTGGTATCGCTCCGGTGTTCAAAACCGTCGATACCTGCGGCGCGGAATTCCAGGCCTTCACACCCTATCTCTATTCGACTTACGAGAGCGAAGATGAAGCTCCGCCGACCGCGCGCCGCAAGATTATGATTCTCGGCGGCGGTCCCAACCGGATCGGTCAGGGAATCGAGTTCGATTACTGCTGCGTGCAGGCCAGCCTTGCACTCAAAGATGACGGCTTCGAGACCATCATGGTGAATTGCAATCCCGAGACCGTCTCCACCGACTATGATATCTCAGACCGCCTCTATTTCGAGCCGCTGACCTTCGAGGATGTGATGGCGATCGCCGAGCGCGAACGGCCGTATGGAGTGATCGTCCAGTTCGGCGGCCAGACTCCGCTCAAGCTCGCGGTGCCGCTGGCGCAAGCCGGCGTGCCAATCCTCGGGACTTCCCCCGAAGCAATCGATCGCGCCGAGGACCGCGCGCGCTTCAACCAACTCGTGAATAAGCTCGGGCTGCGCCAGCCTGAAGGTATCCTCGCGCGCAGCGCTCCTGAAGCCCTTATTGGCGCGGCGACGATCGGCTATCCGGTCCTGATTCGGCCTTCTTACGTGCTCGGGGGGCGTGCGATGGAGATCATCGCCGACGAGGCTGGACTCCGCCGTTATCTCGATCAGGCGCTGCAGGCCTCGGAAGAGCGGCCCTTGCTGGTCGATCGCTATCTTGACGGCGCGATCGAAGTCGATGTGGATGCGATCGCCGATGGCGAGCGCGTCATCATCGGCGGGATTATGGAGCACGTTGAGCACGCCGGCATCCATTCGGGTGATAGCGCCTGTGTGTTGCCGCCGCGAACACTCAGCCAATCTGTGCGGGACGAATTAACTCGTCAGACCCGGATTCTGGCGGAGGAACTCGGCGTCATCGGATTGATCAACGTGCAGTACGCGATCTTCGAGGGCGAGGTTTATATCCTCGAGGTCAACCCTCGCGCCTCGCGCACTATCCCATTTGTCAGCAAGGCGATCGGGATGCCTTTGGCCAAGCTCGCCGCGCGCGTGATGGCGGGTCGTAAACTCACCGAATTAGGCTTTGATCGCGAACGCGTGCCCAACCATATCGCAGTGAAGGAATCCGTCTTTCCCTTCGCGCGTTTTCCCGGTGTCGATACGCTGCTCGGGCCCGAGATGAAGTCCACCGGCGAAGTGATGGGAATTGATTTCTCATTCGCCGCGGCGTTTGCCAAAGCGGAGTCGTCGGCCTCGACCAACTTACCTTTGTGCGGGCGCGTGTTCATCAGCGTGCGCGACGCCGACAAGCCGCTGCTCGAACCGATCGTCCGCGGGCTGAGCGGGATGGGTTTCACTTTGGTCGCGACGAGCGGTACGGCGCGGTATATCGAGCGTCTCGGCGTCGCGTGCGATACGATCAACAAGGTCGCGCAGGGCAGCCCCCACGTGCTCGAACTGATGCGGGACGGCCAAATCGCCGCGGTGATCAATACGCCCGACCAGCAAGGCACTGCCGATTCGTTTTCGATTCGACGGACCGCGCTCGACTTGCGGCTGCCGTTCTTCACTACGATGGCAGGAGCGATGGCGGCGGTCGAAGCAATCGAGACGCTGAGGTTGGGTGAGTTGGAAGTTCGCGCATTGCAGGATTATCACCAATGATGCAGCTCGCAGACTCCCTTCGAGGGACTCAGGCAGACTCGCCTGCTCGCTCCGGTGCGCAACGCACCTCCGCTAGCGGGATTTGACCGATGGAGCATCCCCGGCCGTGGCTGGAACCAGAATCCGTCCACAAGGAGAATTGCTTGGAACCAGCCTCGCCGATGTTTCGGGAGTCGGACCGAAACGTCTCGCCTCGTTGGAGGCGCGAGGATTGCGCACCTTTCGTGACGTGCTCCTGCATCTGCCGCATCGCTATGAGGATCTGCGCCGCCGCGATTCGATTACCGAACTCCGCGCCGGAATGACAGCCACTATCGAGGGCACGCTGCACGACCTCAAAACCCGCGCGATGCGCGGGATGAGTTGGCGGCGGATTACTACCGGCACGCTTGAAGACTCGACCGGAGGCGCTATTCGCGTCGCCTGGTTCAATCTTCATGGTGATGGGCGGATGCCTATCGGCGAGCCGCTTCTGCTAAATGGGCGTGTTACAGCAGCAGCGGATAGTGTGCTCCAGATGCTGCATCCGGAGATTTTCCGCCTGAAGTCCACTCCGCTACCGGCTTTACGTCCGGTGTACAGCTTGCCTCCGGATATTTCGCAACGATTATTCTCGACGATTGTCGCGCAAGCGCTCGCCCGCACTATTGGTGCGAGGCTCGGCGCTATGCCCACCGAGTTGACCGCGGAGACTGGCTTGCGCGACTTCAACGAAGCTCTCGCCTGGCTGCATCAACCGCCTCCCGATACCAATCTCGAAGAACTCACTGAGCAGCGCACGCCTGCTCATCAGGCGTTGGCGATGGACGAGATGTTCACCTTCCAATTGGCGCTCGCACAGGAACGCAGTCGCGGCGAGCGACGCGTCGGTGCGGCGCTGAAGAGTTCAGGCGAGTACAGCACTCAACTCCTTGAGTCCTTGCCTTTTGAATTAACTGGAGCACAACGGCGCGCGATTGACGAAATCAGCGCCGACCTCATCAGCGACTCGCAAATGAATCGCATCCTGATTGGCGATGTCGGCTCCGGCAAAACAGTCGTCGCATTTCACGCATTGCTGCAAGCGATCGACGCCGGATGGCAAGCGGCAATGATGGCGCCGACCGAGCTGCTCGCCGAACAGCATTTCCAGAATTTCAGCCGCTTGTGCGGACCGCTCGGTATTAACAGCGCGTTGCTTACTGGCAAAGTTACGGGTTCAGAACGGACGCGCATGCTCCGCGCCCTTCATCGCGGCGAACTGAAAATTGTCTTCGGCACTCACGCGCTATTTCAGTCGCGCGTGCAAATCGACCGGCTCGGCCTTGCAATTATCGATGAACAACATCGCTTCGGCGTCTTTGATCGCGCGCGGCTGATGGCTCGCGGTGTGCAGGCCAACGTTCTGCTGATGACCGCGACTCCCATCCCGCGCAGCCTCGCGCTCACGCTATTGCGCAATCTTGCTGTATCCATTCTCGACGAATCGCCGCCAGGACGCACGCCGGTCCTTACCGAAATTTTTGACGAGGATCAGCTCGCCATGGTCGATCGCATAGTCGCTGCCGAGCTAAAGCAGGGGAATCGTGCCTACTACGTCCTGCCGCTGATTGAAGGAAATGAAGATCAGGCAGAGAGCGTCGCCGCAGCCGCCAAGCGGCTCGACGGAGCTATCGATGGCGCGCGACTGGGCACATTGCATGGCCGGATGAACCCGGCGGAGAAAGACCGGGTGATGCGACAATTTCGAAAAGGCGAGATCAACGTGCTGGTCGCCACCACGGTAGTCGAAGTTGGAGTGGATGTACCCGAGGCCACGATCATCGTGATCGTCGCGGCGGAGCGCTACGGCCTCGCACAGCTTCATCAGTTACGTGGCCGCGTCGGACGTAGCTCGACAGCCTCACGATGCTGTCTGGTCGTTTCGCGCGGCACGCTGCCGCCCGCCCGCGCCCGGCTGAAGGCGGTGGCGCAAAGCACGCGAGGCGACGAAATTGCCGCGATTGACCTGCGCACTCGCGGACCGGGCGATCTCTTCGGAACCAAGCAGAGCGGCGCGCTCCCGCTGCGCTTCAGCAGCTTTATTCGTGACTTGAGCTTGATCGAACGTGCGGGTGAACTTGCCGAGTCCTGGTTGCGGCACGATCCAGCCCTTAACACCGAGGCATCGCAACCAGCCGTCGATGCCATCCGCAGGATGATGGCTTTGGGCTTCAGCCTCGGTGATGTAGGCTGATAGTCAGCGATTCCTTTCTACCGGCGATGGCAAGTAAGCGCGGCGAAGAAAAAAAACGCAAAAAATTCGACGTTCGTCGCGAAGTCTCCGCCGGTGGCTTGATCTGGCGACGCCATAATTCGCTTATCGAAGTGGTCCTCGTCAGGCCTGCGGGAAAGAAGAATTGGGTGCTCCCCAAAGGTCACATCGAATCCGGCGAGTCCATCCTTGACGCGGCCGTGCGGGAAGCCCAGGAAGAGAGCGGTTTGAAAGTCAAAGCTGGGGAGCCGCTCGGCAACGTTTCCTACATCTATTCCTGGCGCTTTGATCCTGCCAATCCACCCGTACGGATCTTCAAACGTGTGCATTTCTTCCTGATGCAATGTATCGGCGGCGATACCTCGGCCCACGATCACGAGATCGATCAAGTCGAATGGATTGCCCTCGATGAGGCGCTCGCTCGCGCTAGCCACAAGAGCGAACGCGATCTGATAGCCAAAGCTAAGCAGATGCTGCTCGCGCCCGGCTCACAGGCGCATAACGACGCCCGCGCTGATTCTTCATCCTTTCGGCAGACCTAGGATTCGCTCGCCGATAATGTTGTGCTGAATCTGATTAGTTCCGGTGTAGATCGTTGGGCCGCGCGCTGCGAGCATCCGTTGCGACCACTTGCCTGCATCCAACGCGAACGGCGAGCCTTGCTCGATTTGACTGTATGAGCCGAGCAGTTCCATCCCGAACATCGCGATTTTTAGCGCTAGCTCAGTCGAGCACAGCTTTAGCATCGAGCTCTCCGCGCCGGGCGGCAGTCCCTTGAGCTGCCGCGTGAGTTGTCGATAACCGGTATATCTAATCGCTTCGCCTTCCGTCCGAAGTTGCGCGATTTTCTGCCGCACGCTCGCGGCCTCACATGCGGTGCCGCCGTTGCGCGGGATACGACGCGCGAGTTCCGCTAATTCATTGATCTGCTTGAGCAGGCCGCGATCGTGCCCCGACGCCCGCTCGAACATCAGCGTGGTGATCGCCACCTGCCATCCCTGATTCTTCTTGCTGACCAGATTCTTGCGGGGCACACGTACATCCTCGAAGAAGACCTGATTGAAGCCGCGCGCGCCGGTCATCTGCACCAGCGGTCGCACCGTGATGCCCGGCGTCTTCATATCCACCAGCAAATAGCTGATTCCCTTATGCTTGGGCGCGTCAGGATCAGTGCGGACCAGCAGGAAAATCCAGTCGGCGTGCTGCGCGGCCGAAGTCCAGATTTTCGATCCATTAACGACGAAGTAGTCGCCGTCCTCGACCGCTCGCGTTTGCAGCGAAGCGAGATCGGAACCCGAGTTCGGCTCCGAGTAGCCTTGACACCAGAACTCTTCCCCCGCGAGTATTTTCGGCAGATAGCGCCGCTTCTGCTCGTCTGTGCCCCAATGAATCAGCGTCGGACCGAGTAGTGAGATACCGAAGCCGGTGAAGGGCAGGGCGGCGCCGGCGCGCTCTAGCTCTTCCTGATAAATCACGTTCTGCAGGATCGTTGCGCCGTGACCACCGTACTCTTTCGGCCAATGGATTCCCATCCAGCCGCCTTCGTTGAGCTTGCGATGCCATAGCACGCGCGCGTCCCAATCGCCTTCGAGCTCGTCAGCTAACGGCTCGCGGGCCGGCGTCGCATACTGAGTGTTCTTCGTCAGCCAATCCCGAAACTCGGTCCTGAACGCTTCATCTTCTGCGCTGTAATTGAAGTCCATGACCGCAGCTTAGCGACGACCGAGTCTAGGGAAAAGCTGAATATCATTGTCTAAAATTTGTTGAGCGTACGAAGTTGAAGCCATGTAGATTAGATTATCATGGCAGGAAGAATCATCGTGATTGGCGCGTCTGCCGAGGGATTCAGCGCTCCGCGCAAACTGTTCTCGACCCTGGATCCAGCGACGCCTGCCACGATCTTTACCGTAGTCCATATGTCCCCTATGCTTCCGAGCTATCTGGTGCCGCTACTCTCGAAGTCGAGCACTCTGCCAGTCAAAACGGCGAGCAGCGGACCGTTCGAGCCGGGAGTAATTTACGTCGCGCCGCCGGATCACCACCTTGTGATAGAACGGCGCGTGATATCGCTTTCACGCGGCCCTCGGGAGAATCGCGCACGTCCGGCAATTGACGTGACTTTTCGCTCGGCCGCGATTGCACATGGCCACTCCGTGATCGGAGTCGTCCTGACCGGAATGCTTGATGACGGTACCGCCGGACTCTTTTACATCAAGCGCCACGGCGGGATAACAATCGTCCAAGACCCGCAGGAGGCGGAGTTCGCGAGCATGCCGGCCAACGCGCTCGCACACGAGAATGTTGATTACAAGCTGCCGCTCGACGAAATTGGGCCGACGCTAAATCGCCTGGCAATAGCCACCCGCTTTATCGACGTTGGTTGCACTAATCGGACGACTGAACCGTCCAGTACCGAGGCTACGATGATGAGACAGGATAAACATGCATCCAATTTTACGAGTTACACCTGTCCCGAGTGTCATGGCCCAATCTCGCGAGTTGAGGACGGCTCTCCGACTAGATTTCGCTGTCGGGTGGGCCACGCTTACGGACTGAATTCGCTCGCCGACGCGCAGAATGAATATAGCGAGCAAGTAATCTGGTCGGCGCTGCAGGCGCTCGAAGCCAAGGCTGAGATGGAAGAGCATCTCAGGCAGGAGGCCGAGAGCATTGGCGACGACACCCAGGTAGTCGCACTCAAGAAGCGCATCGATAATACCCGTCGCCAAATCATCTTGCTCGCCGAAGTCCTTCATCTCTCCGGCGCCGAGCGTGAAGTTACAGCCGAGTCGCCCGACCCGAACCAACCTCATCAAAGCTGATTTTGCGCCGGATAATTCTTCTTATAAGACGGAATCAAGAAAGTCCGCCGAACGTAGCTTGCGATCCAGGATGCTTGCGAGAAATCGCGTCAGTACAAGCGTTGCAGCCACGCCTCCATCAGCCGATTGAGCCGCCTCATATAGGGTTCCGCGGCTGAGATGGCCCAGTGTCGCCACGCTTGCCGCCTCGAGCCGCACCGCGCTCTCGGGCGCTTCGGGACGGCATCGTAAACAGACAATCCCGCCGCGCGCAATCACGAAATAGACCGCGCCGCCATGCTCAACGATAGTTCCGCACAGCCGGCAGCGTTCGAACTCTAGACCATAACCGGCCGCGCGCAGCATCTTGAGTTCGTAAGCTTGCCGCAACCCACGGCTTATCGAGCCGCGGCTCAACACATTCAACGCTTCAGTCAGGACCTCGAACGCGAGCGTCGCCTCCGCCTCTTCGGTGGTCAGCCCGTCGGCCATTTCGATCATATAGCTGCCGAGCGCAATCTTGCCGAGGTCGTCGTCCAGTGAGGCGTGTGCGGTCGGACTCGGCTCGGCTCGCGTGATAAATACTAACTGACCCGATGGGCGCCGCCGGAAATACAGCATCACCGCCGTAAGCGGCTCAAGCTTGTGCTCGAAGCGGCGACGCGAGGCCTTCGCGCCCTTCGCGATTCCACTCAGTTTGCCGAAGTCGCGCGTGAGCAGCGTTACGACTCGATCCGACTCGGCGTAGTCGCGCGCGCGCAACACGATTGCAGAGGTGGATTCCTCAACCGACATCCCGTCATCATCCGTCCAAGTAGCGAAGTGGATTAAGCTTGGTCACATAAACCAAGCTTTTTATGTCATTTTCGCACGTGGCTGCCGCGCGAAGAGTCCTTAGCTCTCGGCCAAGACAGCTCACCATATAGCTTAGGCTTAAGTTTACAGCGATTCGCGCAGAATAGTTTGTTGCAGGCTTTTCACCTGCGTGCGGATATTTTCGACGCCCGCCGTATCGCGCCCATTCTCGGCCATCTGACGCACGAGATTTTCGAACTTGAGCAGTATATTGGCGAGCTTCGTATGAGCTTCCAACACCGCCCGCCGCCGAAGCTCGTCAGTTTCCCACGGACGGGCTGCATAATCGCGCAGTTCCTGACTCTGGATCAGCAACTCGTGCGCTTCGTCTTCAAAGCCCTTGACCAGCCGCCGAATTGCGTCGCGCACCTTCGGCAGTTCCTCCGGATCCTTCCACAGCACGTGCTCCAAAAAAACCAAATCATCATCGTTGGCTTGCGCGCGGCCAGCCATCAGCGCGTGCGCGCGAATTATGGCCAGTGCGTTTCGCCAGCGCCGATCCGAAACGATAATCTGCTGCGCCGCGAGGCTGCGCCGTAGCTCCGCGATTGCCCGTAAAATCCCACCCGGCACCTCGACCGCAGCCACCATCGCGCGCAATGCTTCAAGCTCCGCGAACGTCAACGTCGTCCGATGCGCCGCCTCGCCCGCTCCGTCGAGCATCTTCAAAAACCGATAATCCTCGCCAATATAATTGACGGTGAAACGCAGCATGAAGCGGTCGAACAGCGCCGTCAGCTCCTCCTCGTCCGGCAATTCGTTCGACGCCCCGAACATCGTCACCAGCGGGACATTCACCCGCTCACGGCCATTATGGAAGATGCGTTCGTTGATCAATGTCAGCAGCGCATTGAGAATCGAGGAGTTCGCCTTGAAAATCTCGTCCAGAAACGCAATATGCGCTTCCGGCAATTTATGATCAGTTACCCGCCGATAGTCGTCCTGCTCGAGGCTCTTGAGGCTGACCGCGCCGAAGATCTCCTCAGGCGTGCTGAATTTAGTCAGCAGCCATTGAAAATAGTTGGCCCCTTCGATCCGGCGGCAAAGCTCGTCAGCCAGCATCGATTTGGCAGTCCCGGGCGGACCAATCACCAAAACATGTTGCGCCGACAAGAGCGCGCACAATGCCCCATCGATCAGTTCGCTGCGTTCCAGAAAAAGCTGATTCAGCTCGCCCCGAATCGCCGTAAGTTTGTCGAATTCCTGCGCCATCTCGCTACCTCTGAATTTTAGCAGACGCGGACCAACCCCTTAAGGACGATTCGATAATCCCTGATAGATCGGACGGTGCGCCTTGCCGTGCGATCGGCTTGATGCGATAAAGAAACACAGTGACCGTGGAATCGCGTCGGATGCGAACCGCTCGTGCAAATGCGCGCGGGCTCGAGGAGATCGTCGATGGAAAAAGCTCTATCAGGTGTAAAAGTACTCGATCTGACCCAGTTCGAGGCGGGCCCCTCCTGCACCGAGATGCTGGCCTGGCTGGGCGCTGACGTAGTCAAGATCGAGCCGCCTAAGATGGGCGAGCAGGGCCGCTGGATGCTCACCGAAAAGCCCGGCGTCGATTCGCACTACTTTATGCTGCTCAACGCGAACAAGCGCAGCATCACGCTCAACCTTAAATCTGATCGCGGGCGCGAGCTGTTCATCGAGCTTGTTAAAAAAGCCGATATTCTCGCCGAGAACTACTCGCTCGGCACGCTCGAAAGCTTTGGCCTCGGCTACGATCGTCTCCGCGAGATCAATCCGAAGCTAATCTATCTTACGATCAAGGGTTTCGGCACCTTCGGTCCTTACAGCAAGTACAAAAGCTTCGATATGATCGCGCAGGCCACGGGGGGCGCGTTCTCGCTGACCGGTTTCCCGGGTTCGCCGCCGCTCAAGCCCGGACCGACCATCGGCGACACCGGCACCGGGATGCATGCCGCAATCGGCGTGCTCGCTGCCTATATCCAGCGCCAGCAGACCGGCAAAGGTCAGAAGGTCGAGCTTGCGATGCAGGAGGCGGTCTTCAATTTCGTGCGCGTCCCGATGATGGAAACCCACATGACGCACGAGCCTGCTCAACGGCGCGGTAATCGGGTCGGCGCGGGCGTCGTTGGCGATATCTTCAAATGCTCGCCCGGCGGTCCCAACGACTACGTCTATATGCTCTGTACGTCACCCGAGATGTGGGAGGCGATGTGGAAGACGATTGGCCGTCCCGAGGTTCTCGAAGACCCGCGCTTCAAAGATCGCAAGGAGCGCGTCAATCACATGGACGAGTTGACCGCGATAATCGAGAGCTGGACCGGAACCCGCACCAAGAATGAAGTGATGCGGCTGATGGGCGAGGCTGGGGTGCCATGCGGAGCCGTGCTCGACAGCGTCGAGCTGCTAAACGATCCCCATATGCGCGAACGTGGGATGGTCGTTACGATAGATCATCCGGTGCGCGGCAAGTTCACGATGCCCGGATGTCCGGTGCGGCTCGACGACTCGCCCGCCGAGGTCAAGAGCGCGCCGCTCGCTGGGACAGCATAATGCCGAGGTTTACGGCGCGATGCTCGGGATGACCGCGGCGGACCTCGATCAGCTAAAGAATCAAGGCGTGATCTGATTCCGGAGATGAGGCGCAACCTCCGGGTATTGCACATTCTTTGCGCGTGGGTCACATAGCTGATGGCTTCGAAAGACATCTTTGAGGCCATTGGTTTCCTGAAAGAGGCGGGACCCTCGATGCTGCGGCGCTTCGTCGCCACGCATCGCGGCGCGACCTATGCCGAGTTGCGTTTCGAGGCGAGCTTCATCCGCTCAGCATCGGCCAATGACGGCGAGTCGCGCGCCTGCTCCGAGGTAGAAAGCGCTGCGGCTGGGCTGAAAGTTCATTACGGCGGATCGGGCGGGATCGTCGGTCAAGGCTTCACCGGAGTTGAAGTTGGACGTCTCGCCCTCAGCAAAACCAAATTGGTCGCGTCGCTCACCTCGGCGTTGAACGAGGCTGCCGCTCGCGCACGCGCCGACCTTCGCGACAAGACCGCTGCGTTCAAACTGATGGGTCAGTTGGCCGCAAGCCTCAAGCTGCTGGGTGCATACGAGCACTCAACCGAGCACGGTGCGAATGACGCCGTCTTTCAACTCGATCCTCGTTCCTTGATCGACGGCCAACTGAAGCAAACCTGTCGCGACGCCTCGCTTACAATTCGCGCGTTGAGCAGTGAGATCGCTTTCAATGTCGTTGCCGCACACGCCGAGCTGCGACATGAACTCTTCATCAACAGCGCCGGCGCAGTAATCTCGCAGGGCTTCGCGTTTTCCCAAGGTGATTGCTTCATCGTCGCGCAGACCGCCGACGGCCATCAGGAAACCTAGGACGTAATCGGCCAACAGCGTGGCTTTGAATGCCTCGCGAATGGCTGGCGCGACGAGCTCTCGCCCAACCCCGATCTGCACACGTTTTGCCCTCGATCTTGCCAAGGAAGCGCGCGAGCTTGCCGCGGCGCCCGTTCTGAAGCCGCCTGATCAAGAGGTGACGGTCGTAACCGATCCTCATTTTAACGCCTTGATCGCGCACGAAATCGTCGGCCATCCGTCCGAAGCTGACCGCGCGCTCAAGATGGAGGCTGCCTATGCGGGACGAAGCTGGCTGCTCAAATCGCTCCAGCACAACGAGCTCGGACGCCCGATCGGCTCGCGCCTACTATGGGCCTGCTCCGATCCAACGCTAAACGGCTATGGCCACTACCATTACGATCATGAAGGCACGCCCGGGCGTCGCAAGACTCATATCGAAGGCGGAATCTTTCGCGGTTTCCTGAATTCACGCGCGACCGCGGCCGCGCTCGGCGTCGAGCCGAACGGCTCCTCGCGGGCGAGCGAAGCGTGGCATCAGCCGCTGATCCGTATGTCGAACACCTTCTTTATGCCGGGAGAGAGCGATCCCGCTGCGATCCTCGCCGAAGTCGATCACGGCTATTATGTTTGCGGCAATCAGATTCCGTCGATCGCCGAATCGCGCGAGAATTTCCGTATCTCCGCCCGTCGGGTTTACGAGATCGATCATGGGAAACTAGGACGGCTGTTTCGCGCCGGCAGCGTGATGAGCGACTCAAAACGCTTCTTCATGAATATCGACGCGGTCGGCAACGATCTGCGCCTCTTCGCAATCCCGAACTGCGGCAAAGGCCAGCCGATGCAGGTCAAGCGGATGTCCAATGGCGGCCCGACCCTCCGCTCACGCGCTTATCTCGGAGGTGGGTAATTGTCGCCCATCAATAGTAAGGTTTTCAAAGGAAGCCTTTCTCAAGTCATTCTGAGCGAAGGCTGCCGAAGCGAAGAATCCCGAATCCTAAAATCCTTTGCGAGACGGCATACTGCCTTTCTCGCAGGCTCGTCGTGCTCAGCCTTAATGAATTGAAAAGGTTCGCGTGCGAGGCCTCATCGATGCTCGCCCGCGACAAGGACCTTGCCGCACACGAAGTTTATTGCTCCAGCGCGGCGCATCGCGTGGCCCGCCTCAACTACACTTCGGATATTCCGTCACGCGGAATCGAGGAGTTCAAATCGCTCAATGCCGACGGCTTCGCGCTCCGCATTGTGACGCGCCGCGACGCTCACGAGACCGGCTCCGCCTCGATCGCCGGTGACTTTAGTCCCGCCGCTGTCCGCGACGCTTTGACCCGCGCCCGCGCGTCGCTTGTCATCGATCCGCATTTCCCGGGCTTGCCGACAGAACCGCGCAAGCTGGACAATGACTCAGCAGACTCGCCCAGCGACTTGATCAAAGCCGGCGACGATCTTCTCGCGCGCGGCGCGTGGCGCATTCTCAGCAGCGCCATCGAGAGTTTTGAACAGCGCGCCCCGCTCAAGCTCGCTCATCCCGGACTGATTATCGGGGGCGACCTGTCCTTGATTCACGATCGTGTCGCAGTCGCCAATTCCGCATTCGATGATATCCGCACCGACGAGACTGCCTTCTTTTCCTCCTCGCTCACAGTGCTGATCGAGTCTCTCGAAGCGAAGGGCACCGCAATGGCGATCGGCTCGTCTGCCGAAGAGCTGGAACAAGCAGCCAATAGGCTGGGCCGCAACGCCGTTATGCAGGCGCTCGCGCTGCGCCACGGCGAGCGCCCCCCCGGCGGGCAATATCGAGTCATATTGGGTTCACAACCGATCGCCGAGATAATCAACTACGTCGTGCTCGGCTCGCTCACAACGGGCGCTTTCCATGCCGCGAATTCATCTTACTATGGACGCTTCGGCGCCGACGTAATGGATCGTCGCCTCAGCCTCATTGACGATCCGCAATTCCGTATCGGACCGATCCGGCGCAGGGTAACGTGCGAAGGCCTCCTCGCATTCCGTACTGAACTGATCAGAGACGGCAAGCTCGTCGGCTTACTGTCAAATTACTACGACCGGAACCGATTACTCACTGATGAGCATCGCGACGAGAAGCTCGGACCCGCGGCGCCGATCCCGATCGACTTTCCACCTCGCAGCGGCTACCGGCTGGGCGAAGGCGGGGCGCGCCGCTTCGATTCGCATCCCGGCTCGACCGGCTCCAATGTCATCCTTCGGACTAGCGGCGGAGTTGACGAGAGGGAATTGCTCGCGGGCGTCGGCGAGGGCATCTATGTCGGCCGCGTCTGGTACACCTATCCGATCAACGGCCAGCGCGCCGGCGACTTCACCTGCACGATCAGTGGGGATTCCTACATTATCCGCGACGGCAAGCTGGCTGCGCCACTCGCGCCCAACTGCCTGCGCATCAACGCCAATATCGAACAGATCTTCACGCATCCCTTGGCGGTCGGCAAAAAGTCCGCCCCGGCGATCGTCTGGGGCGCACCTGAAGCCTACTTCACCCCGGCAATCGCGATCGAAGGATTACTCTGACCTCGGTCAATTCGGCAAACCCGTAGTGAATCTTCATTTGATGAGTTTGCCGTCCCGGTAAACTTCCTGCTTGTGAGTGAGGCCGCTGGGATCCCATCGCGTCCATATTCCCTCGCGCTTGCCCGCGCGATAATTCCCCTCGATCGCCTTCTTACCGTCCGCATACCAACTGATGTGCACCCCATCCTGCAAGCCATTCCGATAATGATCGATTGCTGACCGCTGGCCGTTCTCATACCACATCGTCCATGTGCCTTGCTGGACGCCGTCGCGATAATCGCCCTCGATCATCTTGCCGCCGCCATCGTTGTAAACGATGAAAATCCCGTTCTTCACTGCCGGCCCGCCGATTAGCTTTTGGCACCAGACCTCCTGGCCTTTCGGCGGCGCCGCCCCCATCAGATTCGAACCGGGTGGACACGACGGAATTGTCTGGCGTGGTCGGTTGCAGGCTATGAACGCGAACTGAATGAAAACAGTCAGGACGGCGATGTCTAGTGTGGATGAAATACGTTGCAGTCGCATCACCGAAAACGGGCGGGACGCTCTCGCACCCCGACCGTTTTTAAACCACTTTTAGCTCAGTTCGAGCCGGTCGAACCGAGCAGATTGCCGCCCAACGTCGGATGGCCCACCGTCTTGTCACCGACGATACTGACCATCGCGGGCTTGCCGGAATTGAAGGCCCGCTCCAGCGCCGGCTTGATATCGTCAGGGTTCGTCACGTGCTCACCATGACAGCCCATCTCTTCGAAGATTTTGTCGTAGCGGATATCCTGCAGCATGTTGAATGAATCAGTGCGATCCTTGAGCATCGGCATCGCCTCGAAGCTCGGACCCCACGAGCTGTTGTTCCACAGCACGCAGACGATCGGCAGCTTGTAACGCGCCGCAGTCTCCATGTCCCAACCGCCGATTCCGAGTCCGCCGTCGCCCATGATCAGTGCGACCTGCGCTCCGGGACGCGCGAGCTGCACGCCGATTCCCATCCCGAAGCCATGACCAACCGGCGCCAGCGGACCCGCGTCGATCACCTGGCCGGGGAAGCGGCAGACGAAGTTCTGCGACATCCAACCCGATAGCGTGAAGCTGTCGATCACGACCGTCGCATTCTTGTCGAGCACCGATACGAGATCGCGCGTCAGGCGCGCCGGATGGATTGGGCGGTTGTTGGTGAATTTCTTCGCGCTCTCTGCAACCTGCTTCTCGAAGTTCGCGCGGACTTCCGCCAGCTCTTTGACCCAGCTGGACGTACGATTCTTCGAGAAGTCGAGCTTCGCTTCCTTGATCCGGTTGATCATCTGGCGCAGTACCAGCTTCGGATCGCCCACAATCGGCACCTCGGCCGGCACCTGCCATCCGATCCGGCTCGCCGAGGGATCGACCTGGATATACTTCGCCTTGTCGTTCCAGGTCGGCGGACGTCCGAAATGCTCGCCGCTCCAGAATCGGAAACCCAACGTCAGCACGACGTCAGCGCGACCGGTAAAGGGCTTTTTGAATGCCCCGCGAATCGCCAGCGGATGCTCTTCCGAGACCGAACCCTGACCGGCGCGGCGCGCATAGACCGGAATGCTCGTAAGCTCAACAAATTCTTTAAGTTCGGGCGCGGCTTGCGACCAGAACAGCCCGTCGCCGCCGGCAATCAGCGGTCGTTCCGCGTTATGCAGCATCTCGACTGCCTTGTCGATCTTGGCCGGGTCGCCCGCCGATCGCACGTCATCGAGCGTGAAGGGCATCCCGCCGCTCTTCTGCTTCCCGTCCTCGCCCCCCGCGTAAAGGATGTTCTGCGGAATCTCGACCAGCGCGACCCCTTGCGGCGGGGTCAGCGCCTCGCGAAAAGCTAGCCGCATATCGAACTCGATCGTGCTCCAGTCTGTCACTCGCTTTGTGTATTTAGCGAAACTACCCGACGATCTCCGACCCGTACGCCTCCTGAAACGATCCCTGATGATCCTCGGTATTCGGATGCTGCCCCGACACGCAAACCACCGCGCTGTTGGTCATCGCGGCGAGGCACAGCCCGGTTACTGCGTTGGTGAGTCCGCATCCTGCCGTGACCATGCAGATTCCCGGCTCTCCGGTCATGCGCGCATAGGCGTCTGCCGCGTATGCCGTCGCCTGCTCGTGGCGCATATGAATCAGCTTGATTTCATGGCTGCGCAATTGCGCGAGGATCGGGAACAGATGCCCGCCGTTTATCGCGAAACAATAGCGTGCGCGATTCTCGCGCATAATTCGTGCGACTAATTCGCCGCCGTCAACTTTGGCCATCTCGGTCCTCCTCGAAAAATGCCGCGCTGTTCGGGCTGCGGCTAATTGATCCGTGCGCTATATGCGCCGCCTGCTTACGCCGAATCCTTGCACATTTCCGCCGCCAGCGAAAACCGCTTGCCTCTCCGCTCGGTCAGATCGGCCTGCTGGCCCTCGCGATCAGCTCTTACTTTTGTCATTCCCGTGCGCGCGTTTTGCTCAGGCGGGCGATTGGCAAGCTTTACGCGCTTCGCGATCGTCGCGCGAGGAATCCCTAAACCCAAATCCTGCACGGTAGTCACACGATGAGCGAGATATCGGTAATCGAGATCGTCTCCTTAAGATTCCACTGCCCGAGTCTCCTGCGCGGCCATCAAATTCTGCGCATAAGGCATCAGCGTCGCGAACAAATTTACCTGCGAATCGAGCGTCTTGCCGATTCCGCTCATCAGCCCCATCACGCGATTGACCAGCAGCACGTCCGCCGGAACCTCAACAATTGGATTCGCGCGCAAGGTGCGCGGCAACTGCTCGGAAAAATCCGCGACGAGGTCTTTGTCGGCGTAAGCCCGATTGCGCGTTACGGAATTTCCGAGGAACAGATCCGCGAGCATCAGGAAAGTCTCCGGCGAAGGCTCGCGCGTGCGGAAGCCGAGATCATGAAACGCTTGAAGAATTGCGTCACGATTCGACGTCAGAATCGCGAATGTCAGCCGCACCATTGCGTCGCGAAATGCCGGCGGAAAATCCTTCGCCAAGCCGAAATCCAGCAACACCAGTCGCGGCCCCGGCTGCACCAGCAGATTCCCCGGATGCGGGTCGGCGTGAAAAAAGCCGTCGCGCAGGATCATCTCGGTGAAAACCTCGATCAGCCTTTGCGCCACCGCATGTTTATCGATACCAGCACGATCGAGCGCCGCAATATCCGTGATCCTGATGCCTTCGACCAACTCCATCGTCAGCACGCACCGCGTTGTCAATTCGTGATAGACACGCGGGATCAGCACATCGGAGCGGCCCGCGAAATTTGCCCGGATAATCTCGCTGTTGCGCGCTTCATTGAGGAAATCCAGTTCCATCGGGATATACTTGAGGATCTCCCGCGCAATCACCCGAAAATCGAAGTCCGGCTCGAGCCGCGCCAGGAGGCGCAGCGTCAACATCAGGTTGCGCAGGTCGGCCCGTACGATTCCCTCGATCCCCGGATATTGCACCTTCACCGCGCAGCGGCGGCCGTCGCTCGTGCGCGCTTCATGCACCTGCGCCAGCGAGGCGGCGGCGATTGGTTGCGGATTGAAATCCGCAAACACTGCATTCAAAGGATGACCTAGCTCTCGCTCAACCGCCCGGCGGATCGACTCGAAAGATCGCGGCGGCACGCGATCATGCAGCGCCGATAGCGTATCGACCCATTCCGATGGCAAAATATCAGCGCGAGTTGCGACAAACTGGCTGGCCTTGATCAGCAGACCTTCAAGCCGGATCGACGCGCGATAAACTGCGCGTGCCGACCGCAAATCCTGTCGGCGATAGCGCTCCTCTTTGTGCTTGTCGCTAATGTAACGAGACCATAGCTGAACGGTCTTGTAGCCCAGGTAAATGCGCGCCGCGAGAATCAGGACGCGGATCAGCCGCGCCGCACGAATCGGCCACGACGGTTCGACTGTCGAGGTCGAAAAATTGAAAGCTTTGGTGGAATTCACGGCTCCGAGCTACAGAAATACTTAGTTTAGACGATGTTCACCGAACAAAGAACAGCAATTGCCGCATTACCGGCAAGCGGCAGATCGCATCTCCGCGCTGACCTGACCGTCGCTCAGGTACTGCTGCGCTACTGCGCGGTCTGGGCCGGATACTCTGTCGCAGGCGGATTTCTCTTCGGCGTCTATCCGATTTTTCTACACGCGCGTGGTCTGAATCAGTTCCAGATCGACAGTGTGCTCGCGGTTTATTTCGCAGTCACTTTCCTGACCGACGTGCCCACCGGCGCGATCGCCGACGCACTCGGGCGGCGGCGCTCTTTCATGCTCGGATGCGCCCTGCGTTCACTCGCCTTTCTCGTATATTTCTTCGCCTATCATTACCCGATGTTTATTGTCGGCGAGACGATTGACGGGATTGGTACGACCTTCTGCAACGGCTCAATTGACGCCTGGGGCGTCGATGCGCTCGATCAAGCCGGTTATCGCGGTCTCAAGGACCGGCTCTTCTCGCGTATCTCGCAGCTGATGAATTTCGGCTTCATGCTCTCGGCCATCGTCGGTGCATACGTTGCCGACCACAATATCGCGTGGCCTTGGCTGCTCGGCGCGACCGGCTATCTGCTCAACGCGACATTAGTTGCACGCCTGATGCGCGAAAATGCCAGCCCTCACGCGAGCACCCGACTTCGACACCTCCCCAGGCTCATCGCGGACCGCATCGGCGCGGGTATCCGCCGCGGCTTTACGATGCGCACCCTGGTGCTTTTGAGCCTCGCTCAAGCTGTGTATTTCGCCGCATGGGCTCCTTACTGGCTCGAATGGCCGCAGTTTTTCAATCGGAGCTTTGGCGTCGGCGTCTGGCTCGTCGGATGGCTTTACGCGCTGTTCACTATCTTCCGGATGCTCGGGGCGGAAGTGATGATCTGGACTATGGCAAGCGACCGGCGCGGGCGCGCCAATCGCCTCTCTATTCTTGCCGTCGCGCTCGCTGCCCTGATGTACTCGGGCGGCGCTTTCGGTGCTCATCGCACGCTCGTGTTGATCCTGTTCTGCGGACTCAACATTTGTATGGGCGCGGTGCTGCCGCTCGCGCAAAGCTGGATCAATGAGGAGATCGAAGCCGACCAACGCGCCACACTGCTCTCATTTCGCAGCACCTTCGAAACGCTCGGCGGCTCACTCGGATTGCTCGCGACCGGCCTTATTGCCGATCGCGCGGGTATTCCTGCCGCCTGGCGCTTCGCCGGAATTCTCTCGCTGGCGGCACTCCCTTGCTATCTCGCTCTGCGCTCTCGCTTTACGGTACTAGCGGCAGAACCGACGCTCCGATAAAACTTAACGGTTCAAGCGTGCAACTCGTGCGCGAGGCGGGGACGGACGACAGGTGATGGAATTCCCGAGAATCAAGCGATTACCCCCATATGTCTTCAACGCGATCGGCGAGCTATGTCTTAAGGCGCGGCGCGCCGGCGAGGATATCATCGACTTCGGGATGGGCAATCCCGACGACCCCACGCCGCCGCACATCGTCGCCAAGCTGATCGAGGCCGCCGGCAAATCGCCCAATCATCGGTACTCCGTTTCACGCGGCATCTACAAGCTGCGCCTCGCGATCTGCGACTGGTACCAGCGGCGCTATGGCGTCGAGCTCGATCCCGATTCCGAAGCCATCGTGACGATCGGCTCCAAGGAGGGCATCGCCCATCTCGCGCTGGCGATCCTCGATCAGGGTGACGTGGTGCTCGCGCCGACTCCCACCTACCCAATCCATCAGTACGGATGCATTATCGCGGGCGCGCAGGTGCAGGGCATCCCGATGCGCACCGGCACGGATTTCTTCGACGAGATGACCGCCGCGGTCAGCCGCTCATGGCCCCGTCCGAAACTACTGATCATGAATTTCCCGCATAATCCGACCACTGCGACGGTCGATCTGAACTTCATGAAGCGCGTCGTCGAGTTCGCCCGCGAAAACGAAATCCTCCTCGTCCACGATCTCGCTTATGCCGACCTCTGTTTCGACGGTTATCGCGCCCCGTCGATTATGGAAGTGCCCGGCGCACGCGAAGTCGCTGTCGAGTTCTTCACTCTCTCGAAAAGCTACAACATGCCCGGATGGCGCGTCGGGTTCGCCGTCGGGAACCGCGAGATGATTGCGGCGCTCACCCGGCTCAAGTCCTATTTCGATTATGGGATGTTCGCGCCAGTCCAGGTCGCCGCAATCGCCGCGCTTAACGGTCCGCAGGACTGCGTCGCCGAAATCGTCTCGAGTTATCGGCAGCGCCGCAACGTTCTGATCGATGGCTTGAATCGCTCTGGATGGCCGGTCGAAAAGCCGCGCGCCACGATGTTCGTATGGGCGCCGATTCCCGAACCGCTCCGCTCGATGGGCTCGCTGGAATTCGCCAAGTACCTCCTGAGCGAAGCCAAAGTGGCGGTCTCGCCCGGCATCGGCTTCGGCGCAGACGGCGACGGTCACGTCCGCTTCGCCCTGATCGAGAATGAGCATCGCACGCGACAGGCTATCCGCGGGATTCGCCACGCGTTATCGTCGAGTCGAAACGCCGCCCGTCAAAAGCGCCGCGGCGTTCTAGCCTGCTATATCGGGTAATTGCTCTTGAATCAGGTACGAGTGGCGCTACTCGGTTGTGGGACCGTGGGCGAAGGCGTCGTGCGGATGCTTCGCCGGAACGCTTCGATGCTCGAAGCCAAGCTCGGCGCGCCGCCTGATCATCGCTGGCATTGCCGATCGCAGCCTCAAGCCCCTACCCGATCTCGGCATCGATCGCGCTCTTATTACACGTGATTCCGCAGCTCTGGTGACCCGCGACGATATCGACATCGTCATCGAGCTATTCGGCGGAATCGCTCCGGCCCGGGACCTAATTTTACAAGCATTGGGCGCCGGTAAAGACGTGGTGACCGCTAATAAGGCGCTGCTCGCCGAACATGGCAACGAGATTTTCGGCGCAGCCGCGAAAGCTGGTCGCGCGCTCGGCTTCGAAGCCAGCGTCGGCGGCGGCATCCCGATCATGCGCACCCTGCGCGAGGCCCTGGCAGGGGACCGCCAGCGCGACGTTTACGGCATCGTCAACGGCACCTGCAACTCGATCCTCAGCATGATGTCCGATTCGGCAACCGAATTCGCCGACGCCCTCCGCCAAGCTCAGGCTAGCGGCCTCGCCGAAGCCGACCCCACGATGGATATCGAGGGGCATGACGCCGCGCACAAACTCTGTCTGCTCGTGACTCTAGCCTTCGGCGTCCGCTTGAAGCCCGCGCAGGTCTATACCGAGGGTATCAGCCGCGTCACCCTCGCCGACATCAACTACGCGCGTGAGCTTGGCTACACGATTAAGTTACTCGCGATCGCCAAGGACGACGACGGTATGATCGAGGCGCGGGTGCATCCCACGATGGTCCGGGCGCGTCATCTGCTCGCCAGCGTCGGTGGCGCGTTCAACGCAATTTACGTCAACAGTGAAGCGCTGGGTGCGAGCATGTATTACGGCCGCGGCGCCGGTATGATGCCGACTGCAACCGCAGTCGTTGCGGACCTGCTCGAAATCGCGCGCCATGGGCTTGCCTCCTCGCGCGGCGCAGCGCCGCCTCTCGGTTATCCTCATCCGACGCTCAAGCGGGCCCATGTCAAGCCGATGGACGACGTGCTATGCGAATACTACCTGCGCTTCATGGCTCGCGATCAGCCCGGCGTCCTCGGCACAATTGCTTCAGTGCTCGGCCGCAACGATATTTCAATCGCGTCGGTGATTCAGCAAGAGCGTGGCGTGGAGACCACAGTGCCGGTTATTATGCGAACTCATCAGACTGCAGAGCGCAACCTTCGCCGGGCCTTGGCCGCGATCGGCCGCATGAAGATGGTACAGCCTCCATCGACCTTCATCCGAATAGAAGAGAATCTATAATGTGTCATCCCGAAATTAGCTACTCAGAGCAGAATTTGTCATTCTGAGCGAAGCGAAGAATCTAGCGGTCTCTTATGCTCGATCTCACGCGCTATCTTTCAATTGGGCTCTCGACGGAGAGGGAGCGCCACGAACTCGCCACGAGTCAATCGCATGACGACTAATACGACTATCTCGAACGCCCGCGGCATCCGCCTGACCCGATGGCCCGGGCTGATCGAGCATTACCGCCGCTTTCTGCCGGTCAGTGATTCGACTCCCGTTATCACGCTCAACGAGGGCAATACCGCGCTGATTGAGAGCGCGGCGCTCGCCGAACGTGTCGGCCAAAATGTAAAAGTTTACTTGAAGTTCGAGGGGACCAATCCCACCGGCTCATTCAAAGACCGCGGGATGACGCTAGCGATCAGCAAGGCGATAGGGGAGGGTGCACGCAAGATAATCTGCGCCTCGACCGGCAACACTGCCGCCTCTGCCGCGGCCTATGCGGCTCGCGCCGGAATTCAAGCATTTGTTTTAATTCCAAAAGGCTCGGTCGCACTTGGCAAGCTCTCGCAGAGTGTGATGCATGGGGCGCGCGTAATCGAAGTCATCGGAAACTTCGACATTTGCTTGAAGGTTGTACGTAATCTCGCCGAGCGCGATCCGGTGCATATTCGGCTGGTTAACAGTGTCAATCCCGACCGGATCGCCGGACAAAAAACCGGCGCATTCGAGGTCTGCGACCAGCTTGGCGACGCTCCGACGCATCATTTCCTGCCAGTCGGCAACGCCGGCAATATCACCGCTTACTGGGCCGGGTACCGCGAGTACCAGGCCGAGGGACTGAGCGACCGCCTCCCTAAGATGATGGGCTATCAGGCCGCCGAATCAGCCCCGATCGTGCTCGGCCACGCAATCGACGATCCACACACCGTCGCGACTGCGATCAAAATCGGCAATCCCGCGAGCTGGACCGGCGCGACCAATGCCCGCGACGAGTCCGGCGGCATTATCGATATAGTCACCGACGCCGAGATTCTGGCGGCTTATCGCCTGATTGCTTCGCAGGGCATCTTCGCCGAACCCGCGTCGGCAGCGTCGGTCGCGGGTCTGCTGAAATACGGCGCGAACGGCGGCCTCAAGCCCGGCTCAGTCGCAGTCTGCACACTCACCGGCCACGGCCTCAAAGACCCGGACACCGCTCTCAAAAACCTCAGCAACACGCTGGTGGTGGAACCGAATATCGATAAAGTGATCAAGATTCTGGAGAGCTGAGCGGCGGAGGACTTTGATGATGTGTACTGGCTAAGCGTCTGGTACTCTGTGGCTGGATGCAACTGGGCACTGATGAGAGACGGCTTGTCGTAGAGATTATCTCAAGCCTCGTGCACATAAAAAGCGTTCTCGTTACTTCGGTTTTGGAGCCTGCGGGTGTTCCGGCCGAGATTTACAGTCCGTTTTTATACCGACGCGATCCTCAACTGGAAGGATTCTCTCAAAAAGACAAATAGCTCCTCTTATTCTGAAAGCACTAGATGAAAGATCGGACTGTCCCTCGGTAATTCGCTCAATTCTGAAAATCGCGGCAGGTTGGCAGGATTACCATTTAGCAGATGACGAGTACGCAGCAAGAGCTGTATGTCAAAAAGCGCGCGAAGTTTTGGGCGTACTCCAAACAATGGAAGCTCGTCAAAGGGAGATCGCACAGGAGGAAGAGATTGCTCGACTGACGGCCGAGCGAGCCGAAATGATTGAGAAGCAATGCGTCAATTCTGCTTATGATGTTCGACGAATTAGCTAAGAGCGATGATTCGCATCAAAGAGGTTACTTATTGCAAGAGCTTTTGCAGGTCCTCTTCGACATCCACGGTATTCCGGTAACTAAGCCCTTTAGCAGAAACAATAGGGCCGAACAGATCGATGGCGCGTGCAAGCTCGAAGGATGGCACTATCTGATCGAGTGTCGCTCGCGTGCCAAGCTTGCCGACATTCGTGAGCTTGATGGTTTGCATGAGTCAAGTCGGAGATCCGGAAGACAAACGATGGGCCTTTTCCTCAGCATAAATGGTTGGTCGAACAATGTCCCAAAGCTTTTAAAGCAGAATTCAGAAAAATCGATCATTTTGATGGAAGGCTATGACTTGCGGACTATCCTGAGCGCGCGCATAAGCTTGACTGATTTTCTTCTCGCGAAAGTGGCGAAGTTGAATCTCGAAGGGGAGCCATTTTTTGGTATTGCAGAGTACCTCAGGCGAGACAATTAATGGCCCAGTAATAGATGAATAGCGCAGCCAGTGGACAAGGAGTCGCATGGAAATACATCATCCATGGCGATCGGCATGGCCCGACTGGCCGTGCGACGAGCTCGGCGGGATTCCGCGATCCCTCTCCCTGATGGGAGAGGGTAAGGGTGAGGGACCGATTCAGCAAACGAGGCTGAACCCTAATGCCGGTGCAAAGTGCAAATCCCCTGTCTGACAAGCCGCTTGTCCGTGATCAAGCCCGCGTGCTGCGCACGGACCTGACCGATGCTGAGAAGAAACTATGGGAGAAACTACGAAGGCGGCAACTCGATGGCTTGAAATTTCGCCGACAGCACCCGATAGGGCCGTACATCGCCGATTTTGCGTGTCTCGGAACGTGGACTGGTAATTGAACTGGATGGCGGCCAACATGCTGCGCGGGTCGCTTCGGACACAGAGCGGACTCGATCTATCCAAAAGGCGGGCTTCGAAGTGTTGCGTTTCTGGAACGAAGAAGTGCTACTCGAACTCGACTCTGTCTTGGAACGGATTCGTTGCTTCTTAAAGGACTCTCACCTGGCCCTCTCCAACCGGGCGAGGGATCAGACAGAGGAATTCTAAGGACAAATGAAATATATCATCATCCACGGGGACGGGATGGCCGATTGGCCGTGCGATGAGCTCGGCGGCAAGACGCCCCTCGAAGCTGCGTGCAAGCCCAACATGGACCTGATCGCCTCACGCGGCACGCTCGGACTGGTTGCCACGATCCCCGACGGCATGCCGTCGGGCAGCGACGTCGGCACGATGACCATGCTCGGTTACGATCCGGCGCGCTATCACACCGGACGCGCGCCCATCGAGGCGGCCAGCATGGGAATCGAGCTCGGGCCGGACGATGTCGTCTTTCGCATGAACCTCGTCTCACTCAAGCGCGACGCTTCCGACGCGCTCATCATGGACGATTTCACCGCGGGCCACATCACTAATCGAGGAATCACGCAAGCTGGTGACGGATTTAAGTCGCGAGCTGGGGAATGACAATATCGAGTTTCACAACGGTGTCAGCTATCGCCATCTGATGGTCTGGCGCGACGGTATCAGCGATACCCGGCTCACGCCGCCGCACGATATCACCGGCAAATCGATCGAGGCTCATCTGCCGAGCGGGCCAGGCGCTGACCATCTCGATTCGATCGCGCAGCGAGCCGCTGAAATCCTGCAAGAGCATCCCGTGAATCGTGCGCGGCTCGAAGCGGGCAAACCCCAGGCTAATGCGGTCTGGTTCTGGGGGCAGGGCAAACGTCCTGCAGTGCCGACTCTCGAAAGCCGCTTTGGAGTTCAAGGCTCGGTCATCTCCGCCGTGGATCTCGTCAATGGCCTGGGTCGTCTCGCCGGACTCGACGTGATTACCGTCCCGGGCGCGACCGGCTTTCTCGATACCGACTACGCCGCCAAGGGCCGTTACGGCCTCAACGCACTGAAACGACGCGATTTTTTGCTGCTGCATATTGAAGCGCCCGACGAAGCCGGTCACATGGGACGCGCCGATCTCAAAACCGAAGCCATCGAACGGATCGACGAGTTGATCCTTGGCCCGATGCTGCGCGAGCTGCCCAACCTCGGCGATTTCCGCCTTCTCCTGATGCCGGATCATGCGACTCCATCAAAATTAAAGACGCACTCGAACGAATCGGTCCCATTCGGTATGCTCATCGGCGAGTCGCTGCGTAGCGACTCCCCCGATGCTCGTCGCTATACCGAGGCCGAGGCTAAGCGCACCGGGATTGCTATCACGGATGGTTATCGGCTAATCGATTCATTGTTCGGCGCTCCACTGCGAATGAACTGAGCAAAGTGGATCATTTTGGATTTGGATATAGATGAGCGCGGAGCGAGGATGGAGAGTCTGCCTCTCTTTCTCTTCTCCCTTCCTCTTTAGGGAAGGGGGCCAGGCGGTTAGGTCCGAGTCCGCGAGCTGCGCTAGAGATAGGAAACCTCGCGTGATGATGGAGCATAATGGAGCGTAACCTCGCGCAAGAAGTGGTTCGAGCGACCGAAGCGGCTGCCTTGGCTGCCGCCCGTTTTATCGGCAAAGGCGACGAGCGCGCCGCCGATCGTGTCGCTGCCGAGGCGATGCGTAATACGCTCAACTCGATCGCCTTTGAGGGCAAAATCGTAGTGGGCGAGGGCGATCGCGACGCCACCGAGATGCTCTACGCGGGCGAGATTGTCGGCACCGGCGCGGGACCGGAAGTCGATGTCGCCCTCGACGCGCTCGAAGGCGCGCTGATTAGCGCCACCGGCGGACCGAACGCCCTCTCGTGCATCGCGCTGGCCGAACGTGGCAAGATTCTGCGCTGCCCCGATACCTACATGGACAAGATCGCCTGCGGTCCTATCGGTCGCGGTATCATCGACCTCGATCTCGGTCCGACTGCGAATCTTAAAGCGCTTGCCGAAGCCAAAAGGGTTTATGTCGAAGACCTGCGCGTCGCGATTCTCGACCGCCCCCGTCACGAGAAGCTGATCGCCGAGGTCCGCCGCGCCGGCGCCGGGATCAAGCTGATCTCTGCCGGCGACTTGTCAGCCGCGGTCGCGACGACGCGTCCCGAGGGTGAGATCGATATCTCTGATGGGGGTCGGCGGGGCGCATCAGGGAGTACTTGCCGCCGCCGCGATCCGCTCGGCGGGCGGCGAGATGCAATGCCGCTTCACCCCCCGCGACGAGCGCGAGGCCGAGGCTTGCCTCGCTGCAGGGATCCTCGATCTTAAGCGTAAGTTTATGCTCGAAGAGTTGGCCGGCGACAATGTGATGTTCGCGGCGACCGGCATTACCACCGGCGACTATCTACGTGGCGTGCGCTTCTTCTCGGGCGGCGCGATGACTAATAGCGTCGTGATGCGCTCGAAAACCCGCACTGTCCGCTTTATCGAAGCGATCCACCATTTCGACTTCAAACCCGAATATTGAAGGCCTTCGGCCCAATCCTAGCGAAACTTCTGCGCAAACCAGTTTGTCATCCTGAGCCGGCGAGCAGCGCGAGCCGTGTCGAAGGATCTACGCGAAGCGATTCCGCTCGCGGCGTGACCTCGCCTCTAAGAGGTGTGCAGCTGACGGAGAAATCTCGCGGTTTCCTCAAGTCGCGACCAAGCCGATCCTCTTGTCTCCCACCCTTTCTATCGACGCCGCTAACCATCTAAGATAAAAGTACGCCAGTATTACATTGGCTAATCTGGCATGATGAATTATCGATGGACCTTGAACTGACCGAAGCCCAAGCCGGCGCGCGCGACCTCGCTCGCCGCTTCGCCCGCGAGAAACTCGAACGCGTGGGCGTCGAGATCGACCGCACACATGAATTTCCGCGCGACGCGATCACCGAATTCGGCCGGCTCGGGATGCTCGGCGTCTTTATCCCCGAAAAATATGGCGGCGCAGGTCTCGATAATGTCGCTTACGCCCTAGTTATCGAAGAGTTCTCGGTCGAGTGTGCCTCCACCGGCGTGATCGTGTCAGCCCATTCCTCGCTCGGCTCCTGGCCGATTCTCGGTACCGGCGCCGAAGACCAGCGCGCTCGCTATCTCCCCAAGATGGCCTCCGGCGAATGGCTCGGATGTTTCGCGTTGACTGAGCCGCAAGCCGGCTCCGACGCCGCCGGCCAGAAAACCCGCGCGGTCCTCGACGGCGACAGTTACGTGATTAACGGAACAAAAAATTTTATCACCAACGGTCCCGAGGCCGGGATCTGCATCCTGTTCGCCAACACCCACCTGACAAGGGGACCAAGGGTATCAGCGCCTTTATCGCCGAGACTTCCACGCCCGGCTTCGAGGTCACCCGCGTCGAAGATAAGATGGGCATTCACGGCTCGCACAGTGCGCAACTCGCTTCTCCGATCTGCGCGTGCCACGCGAGAACCTGCTGATGAATGAGGGCGACGGCTTCAAAGTCGCGATGAAGACCCTTGACGGCGGACGGATCGGCATCGCCGCACAGGCGATCGGCATCGCGCGCGCCTCGCTCGAAGCCTCACTCAAGTACGCGCAAGAACGCAACACCTTCGGCAATCCACTGGCGAGCTATCAGGCGATTCAGTGGAAGCTCGCCGATATGGCCGTCGAGATCGACGCCGCCCGCCTGCTGACCTTGCAGGCCGCATCGCTCAAGGATGCGGGTAAGTCCTGCACGAAACAGTCCGCGATGGCCAAACTGTTTGCCGCCGAGACCGCGATGAAATCCGCCACTGAAGCCGTCCAGATTCACGGCGGCTATGGCTACACCAAGGAATTCAAAGTAGAACGTTACTTCCGCGACGCTAAAATCACTGAAATTTACGAGGGCACTTCCGAGATTCAGCGGCTGGTGATCTCCGGACAGGTACTTGAAACCCGGTGAGAGGAACAGCACGTGAGCACAAAACAGGAATGGCTTGAGCAGCAGATACCAGAATGGCAAGGAGCGGCCAGTCCGTTTCACTACTCTCTCCGACATGCCGGTTGAACCTCTCTACACGCCCGAAGATCTACCGAAAGACGTTAATGGCAATTTCGATAAATCGATCGGCTATCCGGGCGAGTTCCCCTATACCCGCGGCGTCTATGAATCGATGTATCGCGGACGGCTGTGGACGATGCGCCAGTTTGCCGGCTTCGGTCTCGCCGAAGAAACCAACGCGCGCTTTCATTTCCTGCTCTCGCAGGGTCAGGACGGCCTCTCCACCGCCTTCGATATGCCTACCCTGATGGGCTATGACGCCGATAACGAGCGTGCGATGGGCGAAGTCGGCCGTGAAGGCGTGTCGGTCTCGTCAGTGCACGATATGGCGCTCCTGTTCGATCGCATTCCGGTCGATAAAGTTTCTACCTCGATGACCGTCAACTGCTCGGCATCGGTGCTGCTCGCCGCTTATCTGGTGATTGCTGAACGGCAGGGCGTCCCGTGGCATCAGGTCAGCGGCACGATCCAGAACGACATGCTGAAAGAGTACATCGCGCAGAAGGAATGGATTTGTCCGCCCGCGCCCGCCCTCCGGATCGTCACCGATATGGTCGAGTTTTGCGCCAAAAAAGCCCGCCGTTTCCATCCGGTATCGATCTCTGGCTATCACATCCGCGAGGCTGGCTCGACCGCCGTGCAGGAGTTGGCCTTCACTATTGCCGACGGCCTCTGCTATGTGCAGGATGGCGTCGCGCGCGGGATGGATGTCGATGATTTCGCCCCGCAACTCTCCTTCTTCTGGGACCTGCATAACGATTTTCTCGAAGAGATCGCCAAGCTGCGCGCCGGACGCCGGATGTGGGCGCGGCTGATGAAGGATCGCTTCGGCGCCAAAAATCCGAAGTCGTTGATGCTGCGGACTCACGCGCAGACCGCCGGCGTCTCATTGACTGCGCAGCAGCCAATCAACAACGTCGTCCGCGTCGCGATTCAGGCGCTGGCCGGAGTGCTCGGCGGCGTCCAGTCGCTGCATACCAACTCGATGGACGAGACGTTGGCGTTGCCGACCGAGGCCTCCGTGATGGTCGCGTTGCGCACCCAACAAATTATCGCCGAAGAAACCGGCGTCACGAACACCATCGATCCGTTCGGCGGCAGCTACGCGATCGAAGCGCTGACCGATAAGATGGAAGCCGAGGCCATGGAGTATATCCGCAAGATCGACGAGATGGGCGGGATGCTCAAGGCAATTGACCGGGGCTATCCGCAACGTGAAATCGCCGAGGCCGCCTTCACCTATCAGCGCCAGCTCGAACAGGGCGTCAAGACCGTCGTCGGCGTCAACAAATACTCCATACCGGAAGAAATTCCGATCGAGACTTTGAAGATCAATCACGAGCTTGAAGAACGCCAGATTCAGCGCGTGCGCAAGATGAAGCGTGAGCGTAATAGCGTCGCTCTCAAACAGGCGCTCAAGCGCGTCGCCGAAGCTTGCCGCTCGGGTGAAAATCTGATGGAGCCGATTTGCGAAGCGGTCCGCCGCGACGCCACCGTCGGCGAGATCAGCGACATCTATCGCAGCGAATTCGGCGTGTACAAAGACCCCGGCTGGATTTGAGGTATTGGGTGAATATTGCTGTCATTCCCGCGCGTTCCTTTTGCCTGCCGCGCGAGGAATCCCTGATTCCGGGACCCTTTGCAGGGCAGCCACGCGAAGGTGACAGAAAAGATTTGGGAGTGGATTTGATTCCTATGTCTGATATCAACTTTCTCGAACAAAACGCCTCCGTCCCTCTCTCTTTCCCTTTAGGGAAGGGGCCGGGGGCTAGGTCCTAACTATCGTGACAGACAAACGACTCAGAATCCTGGTAGCCAAGCCCGGCCTCGACGGCCATGATCGCGGCGCAAAAATCATCGCCCGCGCCCTGCGCGACGGCGGCTTCGAAGTGATCTACACGGGATTGCATCAGACTCCCGAGATGATCGCCGAAGCCGCGATTCAGGAAGACGTCGATGCGATCGGCCTGAGCATCCTGTCGGGCGCGCACATGACGCTGTTCCCCGAAGTGATGCGCTTGCTGAAGGACAAGGGCGTTGACGATGTCGCAATCTTCGGCGGCGGCATCATCCCCGACGAAGACTCGGCGAAGCTCAAGAGCCTCGGCGTGAAAGAAATCTTCACCCCGGGCGCGTCCACCGAAGACATCGTGAAATGGGTGCACGAAAACGTCCACCCCCGCGACTAATCGCTTCTTCACCCATACGGCTCGCGTCACCAGTGTCTATTTGAGATGCCTTTCCGGATGGGCAAGGGCTACGTTGAGGGTCAATTCATGGCTTATCCGAAAAAGACCTTCCATACATCTGATACTGCGATCGGTCCCTGCAAATCAGCGATCATAGAGCTGTCCGGCCAACAACCAATTAAATCGCGCTTTCTTGTCGCCCGGCGGATGCTCCCGCGTCCACAAGACCCATGCCGAGAACACTCCATAAAAGAGCGTCTGGATGAGTGTCGAACGAAAGAAATGCTCTCCCTTCTCATCCTCGAACTTGATTCCGAGCGCCTCTTCCAACGCGCTCCGAATCGCCGTCAGCGCCGCCGCTTCACCCTGCTGCTCAATTCGTCGCAGCGCTTCGCGCGCGTACGACGCGACGAACCACGCCACGTCCTTTGGTGAGGCGAGCGCCGCGGCATGCAGCATCACGCGTTTAATAAAATCGACGAACGCTTCTCCCTGCGCCTCCGCCACCGCCCGCGGATGGTTCGCTGCAGTCCAGAACCCACTCTCACTCGCCGCTAGCCGATATTGTTCGAGCTTGACCGGCTTTCCTTCCGCATCGGCGCCTACCAGCAGGAAATCACGGTAATTCGTGACCAGCACTTGCCGATACTCTTTCCAGTACTTCGCGACCTGCTGACCCTCCGCCGTGGCAATCACTTCCTCGCTGGTCGATTTTGCCTCGACGACTCCACGCGCCGGCTTCGTCCCTAATGGGGGTTCTGTAGCGGAGCCCTTCTGCAACTGATCCGATGTGAATAGCCCAAATCCGGAAACCCGACCCCATGGCCATTAGGCGCAGCGAGTCCGCGAGCGGGCCGAGCAAAGGAGTCTGCGACGTGCGTCAAGGTCGGGTGTTGAATACAGCGGACCTTCGGCTTCAACGCCCCGCCGACCGCATTCAGCAAATTCGCGAGCGCAGGATAATACGAAGTCTCCGGAACCGCCGCCCCTGAGCCCCGAATCACGCGCAACTCGCGCAAATATTCTTCTAGCGGATTCGCCCCCATCCCTTTCTTGCGCAGCTCGCAGACTCGCCTGCTCGGCTCCACTGCGTTCCGCCTAGCGTCGTTGCCGCGCGAGTCTATCATCCGTGCGGCAATTGAGCGACTTACAAATCGCTTCTTTCTGTCAAGGGCGAAACCCTTCCATTAGCGAAGCGCGTCCTCGCGCGGAGCGTGCAGGCGAGTCCGCGAGCTGCGTTAATTTCAGGGGTGAAAAGCTATGGTTTCAAGTGAAACATCCGTCATGCTTTAATCGGGTATGGACTTCGAGCTCACTGACGAGCAGCGTCAAATCCGCGACACGCTCACCGAGTTCGCCGAGCGCGAAATCAAGCCTTATGCATCGGCCTGGGACCGCGACGCCTCGTTCCCGCGCGACGTCGTCGAGCAATTGGGGCAGCTCGGCTTTATCGGGGTGGCCTTTCCGGAAAAATACGGCGGCGGCGGCGCAGATACGTTTTCACAGGTCGTCGTGGTCGAAGGAATTTCGCGCTACGACGCTGGTCTCGCGCTGTCGTGCGCGGCGCACATGTCCCTCTCCACGGGCCATCTCGCGATGTTCGCCTCGGACGAGCAGCGGGCGCGCTACCTCCCCGAGCTCATCGCTGCGAAAAAGCTCGGCGCATGGTGTCTGACCGAGCCGAGTTCCGGCTCTGATGCCGTCGCGATGAAGACCCGCGCCATCCGTCACGGCGACAGCTATATCCTTAACGGCTCCAAGATGTTCATCACGAACGGCAGCGTTGCGGATGTCTATGTCGTGATGGCGATTACTGAGCCGGGCGCTTCGCGCGCCGGGGTCTCCGCCTTCGTGGTCGAGCGCGGCGCGCGCGGCTTGAGCAACGGCCGCAAAATCGAAAAGCTGGGACTTCATTCGTCAGACACGGCGGAGGTCATTTTTGACAACGTCACGATCCCTTCAACCAATCTGATCGGTGAGGAAGGCGCGGGCTATCGCCAGACTCTGAAGGTGCTCGAAGGCGGCCGCATCGGGATCGCCGGATGGGCAACCGGAATCGCACGCGGTGCGATGGAAGACGCGGCCTCCTATGCAAAAGAGCGTCGTCAGTTCGGTCAGCCCATCGCCGATTTTCAGGCGATCCAATGGATGATCGCCGATATGGCGACACGAATCGAAGCATCTTGGCTGCTGACCGGGCGCGCCGCCGCATTGAAAGACGCCGGCAAGCCGTTCGCGCGCGAGGCTTCGATGGCGAAACTGTTCGCCTCGGAAACCGCGATGTGGACTACTACCAAGGCCGTCCAGATTCATGGCGGTTATGGTTACGTGACTGACTTCCCGGTGGAGCGCTACATGCGCGACGCCAAGCTCGCCGAGATCGGCGAGGGTACCAGCGAAATCCAACGCATGATCATCGCCAAGTCCCTGCTCAAAGAGGGATACACGGCGTTCTTCTGACGATTGCACTATCCAACCCATGGACGGATCACAGGTTCCAGCGATTAGTCTCAAGCCTGAGACCCTGCATGCCCTAAATGTAGCACGGCTACTGTTCGAAAAAGCTCGCGAAACTTGCCTCGTGGATGAGCGACACGTCGCGTCTGCCGGATTGGCTATTCTTCAAGACGCTCTTGAACTCGTACTTTACGCGCTTCTTATCCAGCTACGTGTCGATGAAAAACGTTCCATTGAAAATCTTAAATTCGATGAGCTTCTAGGCTTGCTCAAGAGCGAGATTGGCTTATCGATTCCTAAATCTGGTACATTGAAGGCCCTCCGTTAGGAATTTCTATGATAACGCGCTCTCGGCGGTCGACGCTTTGCTTCTACGTTAGATCGGTCGGAACCTGAAAGATGTTGCTCTGTCGGAATTGGCTGTCAAGTCGGAAGTAAAAGAGCTTATTGCGGAGGCAGAACGACTAATCGAAGAGCGCCAATATATTCATGCGCTGGCGGCTGTCCGTAAAATACTGTTCGTAGAGGTGTTGCAGTCATACGCAGTTGACGAATTTAATGGGACTAGTACAAACAACAACACTTTGGCCTCACTGATGAGCTTTAGGGGATTTTAAGCTCCGCATTATGCCCGCAATCGAGAGTGGATCGAGTCCAACGTGAAAACACCTTACGATTACGTCCAGCTCGACACCAATGCATTGCGGTTGGACTTAGCCGAGTGGGGAGTTAGCACTCAAGACTTCTGGAACTTGTTACGCTTGACGCCTCGCGTGTTTCGTTACGCGCATGCTAAGGAGTGGAGGTTGAAATATCCTTCCCGCATCTTCCGGCGAGTGAGACAAGCGCGCGGTTCTGCTTGGATCGAATACTATCACTAGTCATCAAGAAACAATCACATTTCCAATCGGCCCGTTACTTAAGCCGGGGAAAATCGTTTAGGGTCAAGCTCCCTGAAATCAAGAATTTGTACGAAAAGGCGTCACTCAAATCGAAAGTGATTAGAGTTCTAGAGCAGGATAGTACCTGGGATGTTACCAGGATAGTCGGGGGACTTGAGACAAATAACCAGTTTATCGAAATCAATCATTTCAATTTTATTGCTAGCGATAGCGACGCTTTTCTGACTAGTGGCTACGTGCTGATTGACTTTGAATTGAAATTTGAACAGGTCGAAGATGGGTGATAACTCGCTGGGTACGCTCTATCGGGATTACCAGTAGCGCGGAGCCTCGCACGCCATCCCCTCGAACGCGTCAAGGAGGCGTTCGCTCCAGGCGTTCACCGGGTCGGCGGGATCGAGCAAGCGCAATTGGCTGATGCATCGCGGCCACATCAGGCTGCCGAACACGATGTAATCGGCATATAGCGGCGCGTCGCCCCCGAGGTACGGTTGTGATGCGAGCGTCTGACGGACCGGTTCGAGCAGTTGCGAGAATGCGAGCAGCCGCGCTTCACGATCTTTTGCCGCATCCTCCAGCTTCATGCCGAGGCGCTGCTCGCGAGTTTCGCGAAAATAAGCCTGATCTTCGGGAATCAAATGATTCAGGATATCCACCACAACCATCCGGGCAATCGCGGGATTGAGCACGGTATCGGTCCAGGTATTATAAAAGCGGGACAAGCCGATCGCCCCATTGAAAAGCGAGGGGTGCGCCGGGTAAGCGGCTTCGAGATGGAGTGCAATCGGCCACGAATCGACGACCGGCTTACCATTATCGACGATAACTGGAACGCGGTCCCAATTCGCGAAGGCAATCAGCGGCTTATCCTTGTAGCGCCATGGAATCGTTTCAACTTCGAGTCCCTTATGGGCGAGCGCCAGCTTGGTTCGCCAGCAGAATGGACTGAAGCGTCGGTCCGCTTCCGCACCTGCGAGATCGTACATTTTGATCGGCATGAACCTTCACCAGCCGGATGGCGACCTTTTTGTTGATTTGGAACGCAGCTCGCGGACTCACCTGCTCGGCTCCGCTGCACTCCGCCTAGTGCGCGCGCTTAAATTTAGGCAGCGTTACTTCCGCAGTCACATCGTCAAAGGCGACCTCGATCGGCATCCCTAATTCGAGTTCCTCGGGCTTGACGCCCGTGAGCCAGGTCACGAGCCGGACGCCCTCTTCGACTTCGACGACGACCGGACTGTAAGGGACGCTCTCGGCGAATTGCGGCATCATCGGTTGAGTCGCTGTGGTCCACGAGAACAGCTTGCCCTTGCCTGACGACTGCGCCCATTCCCATTTGAAGGAGCCGCACTTGGCGCACATATCACGCGGGATATGCCGCCAGCGTCCGCAATCACTGCAGCGCTGGAAGCGCAACTCGTGATTTTTGCAGAAAGCATAAAACTCGGCTGCGCGCCCGCGCGCTTTGGGCAGTGGTAATTTATAGGATTTGTTGTCCATTAGTTTTTCTATCTCCGCAGGATCGCGAGGCCGCCATCGCCAAAGTCGCCCCATCCGGTGACGACGCCCAATTCCGCGTCCTTGACCTGACGCGTTCCGCATTCATGACGTAATTGCCGCGCGGCCTCTACAATATGATTGGTGCCCCAGACGTGCGCTTCCGAGAGCAGGCCCCCGTGGGTATTGAGCGGCAACTCGCCGCCCAGCTCGATCCGCCCGCCGGTTACGAAGTCCTTGACCTCGCCCCGCTTGCAGAAGCCCATCGCTTCGATCTGAAGCATTACGACGTAGGTGAAGCAGTCATAGACTTCGAGAAAGTCGATGTCTTTCGGTGTAACTCCCGCCATCTGGAAGGCTTTCGGCGCGGCGAAGCTTAGTCCGATTACGAATGGATCCGGGCGCGACGGGATATCGTCGGCGGGATAGGGATGCCCCTCAGCGACGCCTGAAATATAGACCAGCGGCTTTTTCATGTCGCGAGCGCGCTCGGCGGAACTCACGATGATTGCGCAGGCGGCGTCAGTTTCGAGACAGCAATCGTAGAGACGGAACGGGAACGACACCCAGCGCGCATCGAGGTAATCCTGCATCGAGAGCGGTCGCCCGCGCATCATCGCGCGCTCGTTGAGCTGAGCGTGCTTGCGTTCGGCGACGGCGATCGCGCCCATCGACTCGAATGGCGTGCCATACAGTTTCATGTGGCGAGTAGCGAGCCATGCATAAAATTGAGCGGGAACGGTCGCGCCGTATGGAAGGTAATAAGCGCCGATTGTATTTTCGAGCGGATTGGGCGCAGCGATCGGTTTCTCGCCGGTGCTGGCGCGAGCGCCGCCACCGCGCACGGGATTCGACGAGTAGCCGTTCCATCCGACCGGAATCAGTACGTGGTTCGCGATGCCGCACGCCACGGCCATCGCCGCGCTCTGCAGCGCGACCAGCGGACTCGCGCCGCCCATATGGACGGTAGTCGCATAGCGCATATCCTCGATGCCGAGGTTGGCTGCCATATGCTCGGAGGTGGCGCCGATTGGTGGTCCGATAATGCCGTCGATATCGTGCGGAGAAAGTCCCGCGTCGGCAATCGCGTTCACCGATGCTTCGAGCAGCAGTTGCAGTTCGGTCTTGCCCGAGCCGCGGCTGAACTTCGATTCGCCGACGCCGGTAATACAGGCTTGATCTTTGAGTGAGTACATCGATTTACTTCCTTTAGGAGCGACTTTCGCAGCCGCGCCCAGCGCTCCATCCTAGTCAGGTGCGGTACTAGCGCGACGGCTGCTTAAATAGCAAGTCCGGCGGCACAGTAATCACCGGACAATGAGCTTCACGCACGACGCGTTCGGCCACACTGCCGAGTAGCAGATGCTTGAGGCCACGACGACCATGCGTCGCCATCACGATGGTGCTCACCCCCAGTTTACGAGCTTCGCTTAGTAAGCCCTCAGCAGGATCGCCGGTCATAACTAGACGCTGGGTTTTGAGCCCGGGGAAGCTCCGGCGGGCGAGTTTATCCAGAGTACTCCGGGCCTCGGCTTCCTTCCGCTCATAATATTCGACTGGCAGCGGAGTATCGCCCGAAGGCAGCATCGGAACTACGTATAGCAAGATCACTTCGGCGGCATCACGTTTGGCCAACTCGCGAGCAAGCTTCAGTTCGGCGGCGGACTGCCCATCATCAAGCTGAAGAGGTAATAGGATCTTCCTGAAAAGCTTTTTCATATGTGGTCCAGCATCCCTTCGCGACCATTCAAATTACCTTCTTTCCGATTAGTCTCCTGATTTCAGCATCGCTCAGCTCTGCAGGCCGCTTCCGATCATTAGAATCTGAACCATGAAATCCGATGATCTGATTTCCAGCCTTTCGCTTTCTTCAGCCGCTAGCTACCATTGCGCGCCGAATGGTAGCTGATCAACAGAATGATCCGCATTACTTCGAGTTCGATTTGGATCGCGGTATTCGTGCACAGGTTGGTCGTCCTGATACGGACAGGATTGGCCGATGGGAATCAGCTGTTTCCTAAAAAGGCGCCCGGAAACTAGCGCTCGCAGCTATCGCTGTTACGGCAGATAATCCAGAAGCAGTGCCGCTTGCGCGCGTGGTGGGCTTCCTTCCATTTCGTTGAAAGCATCGGTCCCACTCGCGTCTTGACGATCAGATCGCATATCGTAAAGCCCGCTTCTTCGGCCATCCGGATGAAATCGCAATGGGCCCACTTCGACCGATGGTTGTTCACCATATCTGTGATCTTGGCGAAGAGTAGACCGTCCGGCTTCAGCACCCGTCTGGCCTGTTTGAGAAATGGCGGGTAGAGATAGCTGAGATTCCAATTGTGCTGTTTACCGCACTCGACAGTCGCGCCGAAGTCCACGTCGAATTTCTTGCGGCTTTTATCCCGTCCTTGCGGGCCGACATGCGGTGGATCGTAAATCACCGTTCCGAACTTCGCGTCTAGGATTCCTATCATTTTACGATTGTCGCCGATGATCATCGGTTTATACTTAGAGTCGATGTCCATCGAAACCACGCTGCGCGAAGAGCCTTTCCAGATGCGGCCGGCATTGTAAGTTGCGTCTAGAATTGGCTCCGGCTCGATGGTCGCTTAAAAGCCGAGCATCGCTTCCAGTAATTCGCCGTCCGTGCCTTCCCAAACGCTACTTAGCGGCTCGTAAGTTGTTTGGAATCCGGCGCCCTTTTTGGTTTCTTTACGTACAACCACGCTAGATAGTGCGGTCAACGCAAGCAGTGCCCGTTCCTTCACGTCGTGATCATAAAAGCTGAGCGCTCGCTTACGCAAGACAGGCGCTTGCGGCTTAACACAGAATCAGATCAGCTGGATCGTGCATTGCCGGATAAATATACGCCGACGTAGGAAGTTTATTCAGTAAATAACTTTTTCCTCGATGAGCATCTTGATTTCGGCGTCGCTCAGGCCCAGTAGGCCGCCGAACACGTCGCGATTATGCTCACCCAAGTCGGGCGGAGGCGAGTAGTTCAGCTCGGGCACATTGCTCATTTTGACCGGCATTCCGGGCATCGTGCGCTCGCCGACCTCCTGATGATCGAGCTTCCACCAGTAGCCCCATTCCCAGAGATGCTGATCCTCGTGGAGTTCGACGCTGTCGAGCACCGGACCTGCGGGGGTGCCGGCCTTTTGCAGGGTAGCCGCAAGCTCACGATGATCATGATGGCGAGTCCATTCACGCAAATGAGAATCAAGCTCGTCACGATGCTGATGGCGTCCGAACTGGTCCGCGAACTTAGGATCATTCGCCCACGCCGGATGATTCATCACGTGACCGAGTGCATGCCACTCATGGTCGTTGCTGACTGCAATCGCGATCCACTGATCGTCGCCCTTGCACGGATAGGTATTGTGCGGCGCCATCAAATCGTCGCTATTACCAAGCTGACGGCGATCGCGTCCGTTCATCGAATAGTCAGTGAACCACTCGTGCATCTGGCCGATGACGGTCTCGCCCATGCTCGCATCGATCCACTGTCCCTCGCCGGTGCGATTGCGATAGCGCAAGGCGGCCAGCGCATGAAATACGACAGTTGAAGCGATTGCGTAATCGGGCCAGGTGCCGCCGGTCTGACGCGGCGGACCGCCGGGATAGCCCTGCGCGTCGAACATCCCGACGAAGCAACACGCCATTGGACCCCATCCGACCCACTTCGAGGGTTCGGCGCCGGTTTTGCCGAGTAGCGAGACCGAAATCATGATGATGTCCGATTTGAGCTTCTTCATCTCCGCGTAGGTCAGACCGAGCTTTTCAGAAGTCGCAGTCGGGAAGCATTCGAGCACGAAGTCGCTGCGGCGCACGATCTCGTGCGCGAGTTCGCGGCCCTTCGGTGTCATAAGGTTCAGGTTCACGGCCTTCTTGCCATAGTTGAGCATGTGATAAAAGCCGTTGCTATTCAGGCCCGAAGCATCTTTCGACATTCCGGCCGGATTGGTACGACCGATATCGATATAGACCTGCGATTCGATCTTGATCACCTCCGCGCCCATCGTCGCGAGCCATTGCGCGATCTGGGGGCCGTTGATGATCCAGCTGAAATCAGCGACGCGGATTCCTTCGAGTGGGAGGCGTGGCATGCGCTCGACCTCATTTCAGATTACGCCGATGGCGCGCAGTGTTTGCTGCTCAATCAGCGATAGACCAAGACGGCCAAGAATTTCAGCATTATGCTCGCCGAGCAGCGGGGCCCGCCGGGGTTGCGACGGAGTTTTGGTCATCGAGACAAGATGATGCGGATATTTAGCGCAGCCCGCCACGGGATGATCAATTTCGACGAACGCATCGCGGGCGAGCAGATGCGGATGGTTGACGGCCTGCGCGACCGTATGTACCGGTCCGATAGTGAGTCCGATCTTCTGACCTTCGCGCACGAGATACTCCATGTCGTGCTTGGCGAGTTCGGCTTTGACCATCGGGCGCAGGACGTCATCGTTGGCGTGGCGGCCGGCGAGCGTATCGAAAAGCTCGCTCGCGAGATTTTCAGGATTGCCGAGAATCTGCTTGAGCGCCTGCCAATGGGTATCAGCAGCCCACAATGTATAGATGTAACCGTCGCGACACGGCAGCGGTTCGAGTCCGACTGAGACGTTCTTGCGCAAGCGACTAAAGGGCATCCCGACATAACTCCATACCGCCATCTCGATTTTCGCGGTGTTGACGGTCGCCTGCCAGCAAGGCGCGTCGATCCATTGGCCCTCGCCGGTCGCATCGCGATGAAACAGCGCCATCATCGCGGAAGCTGCCGCGCTCGTCGCTCCCATCATCTCGGCGGCATGCCCGGGGGCTTTCAACGGATTCTCCGAGTCACCTTCTTCGGCCAGAGTCGGAGTGTTGTATCCGGTGAGGCTCATCGCCCATTCGATCAGTTCGCTCGCCTTCCAGTCACGATAGGGGCCAGTCTGTCCGAACGGCGAGATCGAGACGAGGATCAATCGTGGATTGATTGCTTTGAGCGCCTCATAGCCGAGCCCGATACTCTCGATAAAACCGGGCGGATGGTTCTCGATTAGCAGGTCGGCACTAGCTATCAGCTTGCGAAAGATTGTCGCGCCGCTGGGCTGGCGCGGATCGAGAGTCAGACTTTTTTTCGAGGTGTTGAGATACTGAAAGAATCCGCTCTTCTCAGGATGAGGATCGTCGCCGGCGAACGGCGGGCGGCGGCGGGCCTCATCACCCCCGCCGGGCGATTCGATCTTGATGACCTCGGCCCCCATATCGGCGAACATCTTGCCGCACATCGGGCCGGAGACCATCTCGGCGTATTCGATCACGGTTAGATCATCGAGCGCTCGCGCTGACAATGTGTGGTTCTCCGCCAATTCTATTTCTCGAACAGGGCGAGACGTCGGAATATATGCAGATCAGAGTCGAATTTAACAGTAATGCGCTGCGGCGAGGGGGAAAGCGGGACGGACTCCCCTCCCTGTCGCAGTGAACTTAAGCACGAAAATGAGCCCCTCGAAAAGGTTTCTTGCGGAAAGCGTTTCCCGAGTCTTGTACTTTTATCAAGGAATTAGCTATAAGCCGATCTATCTGGGAACATAAGTTATCTGATGCTGAAATTGCTCGTGAAAAACACTTAAGGCCGTCGTATCCGGCGGCGCAGGAGGTCAAGATGGCAGAATTCGATACAGTCATTCGCGGCGGCATAGTGATTGACGGCACACGGTTACCGCGCTATCGCGCCGATGTAGGAATCAAGGACGGCAAGATCGCCAAGTTGGGCAACCTCAAGGCTCATCAGGCCAAGAAAGTGATCGATGCTGACGGGCAGTACGTCGTACCCGGCTTCGTCGATTTGCACACACATTATGATGCGCAGTTATTCTGGGATCCGTACTGCACGATTTCGAGCTGGCATGGAGTGAGCTCGATCGTGATCGGCAATTGCGGCTTCGGTTTCGCACCGGTCAAGCCCGAAATGCGCGATCGCGCGATGATGACGATGACGCGCACCGAAGCGATTCCGTATGCGTCGATGAAGGCCGGCATGCCGTGGGACTGGGTGACCTATCCAGAGTTCCTCGACAGCGTCGATCGTCATCCGAAGGGCGTCAACATGGTGCCGTTCCTGCCGATGGCGCCAGTAATGTCGTGGGTCATGGGCCTCGATGACGCTAAGTCGGGCCGAATGCCGACCGAAGCCGAAACCAAGAAGATGCAACAGATGATCCATGAAGCGATGGATCACGGCGCGTGCGGATGGTCGGCGCAGCGCTTCGGCGAGAACAGCGTGCAGGCCGACTACGATGGCACGCCAATGGTCACCGATCTGATGCATGATGAGACCGCGTTGGCGCTGGCGAGCGTACTCGGCGAGCGCAACGAAGGCTTCATCCAGATGTCGTATATCCCGAATTCCAGCCGCTACGAGGGCGACGCGCAGGATCATACCGAGAAGCATTACGAGGAGTTGGCGCTGGCGGCAGGCCGTCCGATTCTTTACAACGCGATCGCGATCAACGATGCCTTTCCGGAGCGCTTCCGCCGTCAGTTGCACTGGATCGAAAGCTGCGCTAAGCGCGGCATCCGGGTGTACGGTCAGAGCGCCACGTTAGATCTCGGATTCCTGTTCACTTTCAAGGACTGGAATCTGTGGGACGACATGCCGGAGTGGCGCGAAGTCACGACCGGGTCGATCGAAGATCGCCTGCTCAAACTGAGCGATCCGGAACGGCGTCCGGGCCTGCGCAAGGTCGATCAGATGACGGGTCTCATCACCAATGACGTCGGCGCACTCTTCGTGTTGACCTGCAATCGGTCCGACCTCAAGAAGTACGAGAACCGGACGATTGGTGAGATCGCCAAAGAGGAAAAGAAGCATCCGGTCGATGCGATGCTCGATATCGCGACGGCGGACGGGCTCAACACCGAGTTCTATACTCCGCCGCTTAATGCGCGTAACGACTACATGAAGGAGATGGTCACGTCGAATGGGATGGCGATCTTCGGCGTCTCGGATGGCGGCGCGCACACCAAGTTTTTCTCCGGTGGCCGCTATACGACCGAAGCGCTGATCCGCATGGGCCGCGACAATGACATCCTGTCGCTCGAGGAGCTGCATTTCCGCCTGAGCGCCCATCCTGCGATGGCGGCGGGCTTCAAGAATCGCGGTACGCTGGTCGAGGGCAACTGGGCCGACGTCGTCGTCTATGATTTGAATAAGCTGGCGATCAAGCCGCTCGAGATCGTTCACGACTTCCCGGGTGGCGAGTGGCGTCGCGTGCAGCGCTCCGAAGGTTACAGCACCATGATGGTCAATGGTGAGGTGACATTCCAGGATAATCAGTGCACTGGTTCGACGCCGGGCCGTCTGCTCCGCAGTGGAGGCTGAGAGCTAGCCATTAGCTGAATTGATCGGTTGAACGAAGGCCGGGCGCTCGCCCGGCCTTCGTTTTTTGAATTGTATGGATCCTAGGAATGCTGGCGCGGCGGGGCCAAATCCGACTAAGCTACGGCTACTAGACAAAGTTCAGTGTTCCGCCGGAGGACCGAGTGATGGCGCAGTCAGAATATAGTGAGCGTTTACTTTCGGCTGATTCCCATATCATGGAGCCGCGCGATCTTTGGGAGACGCGCATGGATGCGAAATGGCGTGACAAGGCCCCGCGTATCCGCGCGCTCGGCGAGTCCGGCGATTACATCGTGATCGAGGGGATGCGCCCCCGTCCGCTCGCTTTCGAGGGGCCGATGGCCGACTTAAAGGCGCAGGGTGTGGATATTCCCATGCCCAAAGGCTATCGCTACGAGCAAAACCGAGAGGGCTCCTGGGAGCCCAATGCGCGGCTCAAGGATCAAGATCTCGATGGTGTTTCAGGAGAGGTAATCTATCCCGGAGTCGGACTGCATATCGTACGTGCTCCCGACGGTGAGTATATCTACGCCGCGTGCCGCGCCTACAACGACTGGCTCGCGGAATACTGCTCGGTACATCCGCAGCGGCTGAAAGGCGCCGCGATGCTGCCGAATCGCGGGCCAATCGAAAACGCGGTCAAGGAGGCGCAGCGCGCCGCGAAACTTGGTCTAACGACCGTGATGCTGCCGGCGTGGGTTGACGATCGCGCGTACAACCTGCCGGAATGGGACGAGTTGTGGGCTGCCTTGCAGGACCTCAATCTGGTCGCAAGCATGCATCTGAGCGGACGCGAGCCATACGGAATCGCGCGTGGCCCGGGTGCGGGCGGAATCAACGTCGGCGTAGTCAAGTTCGGGATGTCGGATACGGTGATGCGTCTGATTTGGGGTGGTGCGCCGATGCGCTTTCCGAAGCTCAAATGGTCAATGGTCGAGGGTGGGATCGGATGGATCGCGTCGGTACTGAATTTCATGGACCATTGGTGGGACGACCATAAGGGCTGGATGCAGCCGAAGCTGCCTGAGACCCCAAGCTACTATTTTCATCGCCAATTTTTCGCGACCTTCGAGGACGATCGCGCGGGCGTGCTGACGCGCGAAATGATCGGAGTTGAGAACCTGATGTGGGGTTCGGATTATCCGCATACCGAAGGCGTGTGGCCGTTTTCGCGGAAGAAGGTGGCGTCAAATTTCGCGGACATCCCCGCAGTGGATACGCGCAAGATGGTGCACGACAACGTCGCGCGCGTGTTTGGTTTCCCGATGAACTGAGGCGGTGCTCACGGCGGAAAATTCGGGTCCCGATCGATTATGGATTCACTGAAAAACAAAGTGGCGATCGTTGGCGTTGGCGATACCAAAGTTGGCGTCGTGAAAGATCGAAGCGCCACGCAGCTCTACGTCGAAGCGGCGCGGCTCGCGATGGAAGACGCGGGCATCACCAAAAACGACGTCGATGGGCTGATCACCTGTGTTTCCTGGGTAGAGCCGTACCTGTATCACGCCGAGATGATCGCCGAGTATATGCAGATTTTCCCGCGTTACTGCATCACTGCGCCTTCCGGTGGCGGCACGACACTCGCCGTAATGCATCATGCGGCGTCGGCCATTATGACCGGGATGTGCAATACAGTCCTGATCACGATGGCGGATAGTCAGGTCACGGGAATGTCCCGCGCCAAGGCGATCGAAGCGATGGCCGGTGCGGGCCATCCACAGTTCGAGCGGCCTTACGGCGCGCCGATTCCGGCGTTCTATGCGCTGGTCGCACGGGCGCATCAGCACGCATTCGGCACTACCGACGAGCAGCGCGCGGCCGTGGCGGTGGCGTGCCGCAAGCACGCCTCGATGAATCCGGCGGCGCAGATGCGTGATCCGATTATGGTCGATGACGTACTGAGGTCGCGCTTGATCGCGGACCCGCTGCATCTTCTGGATTGCTCGCTGGTCAGTGATGGCGGCGGCGCGATCATCATGACGTCAGCGGAACGCGCACGCGATTTCAAAAAGAAGCCAGCCTATCTGCTGGGGATCGGCGAAGGCCACTCGCACGAGCATATCAGTCAGGCGCACAGCTTCGTCGCGTCTGCCGCAAAAGACGCTGGACAGCGCGCCTATGCGATGGCGGGGTTGGGTCCGAAAGATATCGACGTTGCCGAAGTCTATGACTGCTTCACGCCGGTCGTGATTATCGAGCTCGAAGATTTGGGCTTTTGTCCTAAAGGTGAAGGCGGCCGTTTCGTTGAAGGCGGACGGATCGAGCTTGGCGGCGAGTTGCCAATCAATACGCATGGCGGATTGCTGTCGCACTGCCATCCTGGGCATCCTGGGTCGATCTTCTCGGTCACCGAGGCGGTGCGGCAGTTGCGCGGCGAATGTGGATCTCGGCAGATCGAGGACGCGAAGATTGCCCTCGTGCATGCGCAGGGCGGCATTCTTTCGACTCACTGCACGGGTATCTTCGGAGCGGAGCAAATCTGATGGCGGCGAGTATTCCCAAGCCTCTTCCAGTTCCAACGCTCGAAACGCGAGCCTATTGGGATGGCTGCAAAGAGCATGAACTGCGCATCCAGCGATGCGCCGCCTGCAGACAGCATCAGTTTTACCCGCGTCTCTATTGTTCGAAATGCTTCAGCGATTGTGTCGAGTGGGTCAAGGCATCCGGTCGCGCGAAAGTAACAACTTTCACGATCGTGCGTCGTCCGGTCTCGCCGGCTTTCGCTGACGATGTGCCCTACGTTGTCGCGCTAGTGACGCTCGATGAAGGTCCTATGATGATGACGAATATCGTTGGAATCGCGCCGGAGAAAGTCGAAATCGGGATGCCGGTCGTGGTGACCTTCGACGACTGGACCGAGGAAATCTCGATCCCGAAGTTTACACCGGCATCGGATTAGAGCCGCTCCCAAACGGCCGAGATTGCCTCGCAGGCGGCCTCAATGTCTTTCGCGGTGCGGCTTCCGAATCTCGCTCCTTTGTAAACTTGCCTACGAGGAATATCGTATACCAAAACGTCTTTGCTCGAGACTGGCAGCCCCGCGAGTCTCGCAGCTTCAAACATACATTGACTCATGATCTCGAAAACCTTTTGATTTGACGCACGGGCGGAGAATTCGAATTTTATGATCTTCACGGAATCTTTAACTATTACGTGTAAATCGGGATGAGCTGAGATCCGCACATCGCCAAATCGCAGCGAAAGAAAAAGTCTTTCCCGAATTTCAACGTGGTCTTCACCCCACTTTGTTTCATATTGCTGAATTGCCCTGGCATTCTGCCGGAGACGAAGCGCTGATGCTGACTCTCGTGATAAGGCTTCACTCGTGAGTGTCAGAGCTCGCCTTATTAGCCAATCCCTCGGGTGATCGAGTTGATGAAAGATTCGTATCGCGTTTATCGCATCACGATAATAGATGGCTTGCGCTCTTCCTTCGGGATCGGGATGTTTGAAATCAAACAGAATCCGTCGGCGAGTCGCATCTAGCGACATCATAAATTTAGCTATTCCTTTCGCAGAAATTTTAATCATCAAACCTCCATCGGTCGGTTCCATCTCGGATCGTACGGCCACTACTAGATGATCAGTAGCTCGCGCCATTCTGTAAATACGCCTCGATTCACCTGTCCACAGATCCTGAAGTGTTGTGGAAATGTGAATAACTCAGGTGCGCAAGTAACCTTCGAGTATTAGTCTTTCAGCGCCGCTGCGCGCGATTCCACGAAATCGATCACTTTGGCTTCGAGGTTGACGTTATCGAGGCGATCGACTTCCTGTACACCAGTCGGACTGGTTACGTTAACCTCGGTCAAGTAGTCACCGATAATATCGAGGCCGACGAAATAGAGACCGTCGCGTTCGAGGCGCGGGCGTAGCATCCGGCAGATTTCGCGATCGCGTGCGGTGATCTCTGCCTTAACGCAATTTCCACCGACGTGGATATTGCCACGATGCTCGTCCTCGCGCGGCACTCTAGAAGTTCCGCCCAGCGGTTCGCCATTGAGCACGATCAGACGTTTGTCGCCGTTGCGAATTTCCGGAATGTAGCGCTGCGCCATGATCGGTCGGGTCTCGAAGCGCGTAACGGTTTCGAGAATCGCGTTCAAGTTGCGATCACGTGAATGAGCGTGAAAGACGCCTTCGCCGCCATGACCGTCGAGCGGCTTGACGATCATCTCGCCGCCTTGCTCGTCCATGAACTGTTTGAGGCGGACGATATCGTACGTAACCAGCGTAGGGGGAATTGCGCCGGGAAAATTGAGTGCATAGAGCTTCTCATTGGCTTCGCGCAAACCGGCAGGATGGTTCAGGACGAACGTGCGATGCGGGTCGGCAAGACTCAGTAACATCGTGGCGAAAAGATAGTTGGCGTCGGCAGGCGGGTCCTTGCGCATGAAGATGGCGTCGAAATGTTCGAGCGGGTAATCCACGCCATCATCGAGCAGACGGAAATGCGGCGTCGCGCGCATCACCTCGCATCGGCGGGCGCGCGCAAAGCCCTGATGGCCGCGACTGAACAAATCTTTCAGACCTATAAAGAAAACCTGATGGCTACGCGCGAGTGCTTCCAGCATGAAAACGAAGGTGGTGTCCTTGTCGGGCAGGACGCTTTCAAGCGGGTCCATCACAAAGGCAAATCGGGAATTCATCCGGTTTAATTCCTCAACTAATTTAATTTTCGCGCATCTCGTCGAGTGCGCCGGTCACGATACTGAGCGCAGCGAGCGCAGCCGTTTCGCTACGCAAACGATTGGGCCCGAGCGACGCTGGGCGAAATCCTGCATCGCGCATCAAGGCTATCTCGTGCGGCGTGAAGTCGCCTTCCGGTCCGCAGATCACCACGAGTTCCGGCGTCCCGATATCCCGAACAATCTTGGCTAGCGCCGCGCCGTCCGGGGAGCAGAATATTGCGACGGCATGTGCGGACTTCTCTCGAATCATCTCGGCGAGCGCGATGGGTGAGTGGATATCCATCAGCGGTGCGAGCGACTGCTTGGCTGCAGCGAGCGCGACGCGACGCCAGCGTTCGAGGCGTTCGGTTCCAACGCGGTCCGGAACGCACCGGCTGCAGATAAGCGGGAGCAACTCAGCGGCGCCGAGTTCGGCAGCTTTCTCGACGACGAAATCCATTCGTAGGCCTTTGATCAAGGCGGCGCCAAGCACAACCTTGTGGCGCGCCGGCGCGCCTGATTGAGTTTTTCGCAGCGCAATTTTTGCGTAATCGGGGGTAAGCTGCTCGATGGCTCCGACGTACTCGATGCCGGTTTCGTCCGTCAAGCAGATTTTCGCGCCCACCCGCAGTCGAGCCACATCCCGTAGATGATGGAGTTCGTTGCCGATTACCCGCGCAAAGCCGTCTTGGATCGACGCCCGAGTGATCGCGAATCGCGGCGGTCGCTTCATCGTTTAAATAGGAGCGCTCGCCATCGCCCGTCGGCGCGGGTGCGAATCAATTTCAGTTCGGGTTCATATGCTGATGCAACCGCCTGAGCCTCGCGCGCGAGAATGCCGGCGAGAATTAGATGACCGTCGGGACGTAGGCGGCTTTTAAGCTGCGGCGCCATTTCGATCAGCACGGAACTCAGGATATTCGCCGTGATTAGATCGAAGCGTCCGCGAATCGAGCTCAAGGGCGCAACCGACAGCCGGAGCGCGCTATCAACATGATTCAAATCGGCGTTTTCACGGGCATTTTCCAGCGCGACGGCATCCTGATCGATGGCGATGGTCTGCCTGGCGCCCAGCTTGTGCATCGCGAGCGCAATGATGCCCGAACCGGTACCCACGTCGAGCGCCCGCGCAATCTCGCGGGATTCACAAATTTCCGTCAACAAGTTTAGCGTGCCGAAAGTTGAAGCGTGATGCCCAGTGCCGAACGCCTGTCCGGGCCGGATCACAATTACGATCCGATGCTTTACTTCGCTTCGATCCCACGGCGGTACAATCAACAAGCGGCGTCCAACGGGAAGCGGTTCAAAGCGCTTCTGCCACATAGTGGCCCATCCGGGGTCTTCGAGCTGCTCAATCAACGGCGCGGATCTTTCAATCAACATGCCGGCCTTGCGCAAAATTACGAGAGCGTTTTGCAATGCCTCATGGTTACGCTGCTCAAAATATGCGTGGAGCCGGGATCGGCTGGATTTACCGCGAATGGGCTGTCCCGGAAGCTTCTTTGTCTCACAGCCGAGGGCTCCGTTAGCAATGAAGATCCCAGCAACATCCTCAGCGAGCGCAGACAATGTCTCAATGGTCACGGACCTGTAAACTCGAGGCCGTTGCGAATGCACAATTATCCAATCCTTCGGAAGCAAGACACGAGCAGAGAATAAGCGAAGCCGCGATGGCGCGTAAGGCCTGTTATCATCCGTGCTGGATTCGTTTGCAGGAGAGCGCTCGGCGTGGTTCGCTTGAGCCATCATTTCGGCGCGTGATGAATGGCACGGCAGGTCTGCAACATAGCTCATCGAGGGGCGAGCGGGGATTTCCCTGAGAACACTTTGTGTGCTTTCGCGGCGGCAATTGAGGCCGGTGCGCAGATGTGCGAACTCGATATCCAAAGCACCGCCGATGGAACGATGGTCGTCATCCACGATAATACCGTTAATCGAACGACGGATGGCGCCGGCAAAGTGCTGTATATGTCGGCGGAGCAAGTCGCAGCGCTTGACGCGGGCTCATGGCGCGAGCCACGTTTCGCGGGCGAGCGTATCCCCACCTTGCAGCAGGTCTTCGAGCTGATATCGAGCCACTGTGCTTTGAATATCGAGTTGAAAGCCGACGGGATCGAGGACGCGGTCTGTACGATGGTGCGGGCGTTCAAAGCGGAGTCGTCAACCATAATATCGAGTTTCGCCTGGAAAGCTTTGGAGAACGTGCGAAAGATGGCGCCGGAAATTCAAGTTGGTGTGCTGGCGAGTCGCGCTCCGGCGAAGCTGCTCGAAGCGGCGATCGAGATGAAGGCGTTCGCGGTGCATCCGCGCTTTGATCTGGTCAGTGCAGAGTTCTGTAACGAAGCTCATCGGCATGGCTTGCAAGTCTATACTTGGACCGCCGATGAACCGGAAGTGATGTGTCGGCTGATTAGCGCGGGGGTTGATGGAATAATGACGAATTATCCGGCGCGGCTGCGCGCAGTGCTGCAGGAAGATGGCGCTTTATAGTCAAGATAAAATCGAGGAAATTCGTACTCGCGCGGATATCGTCGAGGTGATCAGCACCCATGTGCGGTTGCGTCGGGCGGGACGTAACTGGGCCGGTTTATGTCCATTTCATAATGAAAAAACGCCGTCGTTCAGCGTCAATTCCGAACGGGGATTTTTCCACTGCTTTGGGTGCGGGGCGGGTGGAACAGTCTTCGATTTCGTGATGCGAATGGAAGCAATGAGCTTCCCCGAAGCGATGCAATCGCTCGCGCAGCGATTTGGTATCAGCTTGCCACCGCCTAAGCAAATAGGCTCGAGTGAGGACTTGTCGGGCGAGCGCGAGCGGCTTTTCAGCGCGAACCAGACGGCCGCGGACTTCTATGCGCACGTGCTGTGGAAAACGCCGGACGGAGCTGCGGCGCGCGATTATCTGAAATCACGTGGTATCACGACTGCAACGGCTGAGACGTTCATGCTCGGCTTTGCACCGGCGCGTCCGGCGAATCTGGCGGCGGCACTAGGCAAGCGGGGTCTGACGGAAGCTGGACTGAAACTCGGCCTTCTGAAAAAAGATGAGCATGGCGCGATCTACGATATGTTTCGCGCGCGACTGATGTTCCCGATCCGCGACGCGCAAGGACGCACGATCGCGTTCGGCGGACGGGTGCTCGACGAGCGACTGCCGAAGTACATCAACTCGCCGGAATCACCGCTCTACTCTAAAGGCCGTGCGGTTTATGGATTGCACGAGGCTCGGCAGGCGATCGCCAAAGCCGATCGGGCGATTATCGTCGAGGGCAATATCGACGCAATCATGCTATGGCAGGCAGGGTTCAAGGAGACCGTCGCGACATTAGGGACAGCACTCACGCCGGAGCAACTGCGGCTGCTGGCGCGTTACAGCCGTAATCTGATCGCGTGCTTCGATGGCGATGGAGCCGGGCGCAAGGCTTCGATGCGGGCGCTGGAGATTTTTTTGCAGGCGGGATTATTAGGGCGGGGAGCGTTTATCCCGACTGGCTTCGATCCGGACACATTGATCCGGCAGCGCGGCGCGCAGGCCTTCAATGAAGTGATCGACGCGGCGGAACTGCTGGTTGATTACTTCATCAAAGAACAGGCAGCTACGGTCGAGAATTCGTTGGAGGGACGGGCACGAGCAGCTGAGCGGGTAGCGCAGGTCTTGAGCGCCGTGGCAAATCCGTTCGAGTTTGATCTGCTGGCGCGCAAGGCGGCAGGGATGCTGGGGGTCGGTGAGGAACTGCTGCGGCGCGAGGCGCGCAAGCCAAGACCGGTTGCACGCGGCACTCGCAATGCTTCAGTACCGGCAAATCGCAAGCAGAGTTCCGCGGCGGGACCACAGGCTGAATTGGGGCTGATCGCAATCGCGCTGCGATGGCCCGAGCTGAAGGACGAAATCTGGATGCGAGTGAGTATTGCCGAGTCGGATGGAGCGCCGCTGAGTTTGCTTAGACAAGTGTGCACTTCTGCCGAGTCGCAGGCCTCGCTTGAGGTCTTGGTTAGTGAACAGATGACTGAAAGCCGACGCGCCGAATTAAGCGCATTGATGGTTGGTCCGCTGCTCAATGATCTGGAACAGTCGCGATCGCTGATGGAGGATTATGTTGGAGCTATCATCAGGGCTCGACAACGCAGCGAAGTGGAGACTTTGCGCCGAATCGCAGCGACGGAAGAGGGTGACGACGCGACGGCTGCGGCGCAAGCCGTAATCGCACTGCGCCGGAAGGCTGGAGAGCGTCCGGACGTGTAGTCATTCCATTTATTGGTAGGGATAGTTTTCAAGACAGAGGAATTAGGGATTCCGTTCGGCAGGCTCTCGCGCGCCAGACAAAGGACAGATACGCGGCAATGACAAATCGGGCAGCCGCATTAACTCAAGATTCGAATATTAGATCGGCTTAAGTTGCGGTGAGGAACTTGATAGAATAACAGCCGTCTTGCAGTCCGAATGTATTCACTAGGGCCCATAGCTCAGCCTGGTCCAGAGCTGCCGGCTCATAACCGGCTGGTCCCAGGTTCAAATCCTGGTGGGCCCACTCCAGTAAAAACACCGATAACCACGAAGCTTCGAGTGAGCGCGTCATCGCGGTCAGTCGCGGTTTCGTGCGGCCCATATAAGATCGAGGGCTTAAGCGGAGGATGCATTGCGTGAAGAAATCGCGCGGCTGATGAGTCTTCAGACCATCGACCGCGAACTACGCGAATTGGAAGGAACGCTGGCGCATGTCGCCGAGCGGGTCGAAAAGCTACGGCAGGAATCCGAGCAGGAGCAGGCCGAGTTTGATCGGCTTAGCGCCGAAGACCAGGAGACCGGGATCACCCGCCGGCGGCTCGAAAAAGAGCTAGCCGAGGGTGAAGCGCGCATTCGCAATAAGCGGATGCGGCTGAACCAAGTACGGAATGATAAAGAAAATTTGGCGCTGGCGCACGAAGTCGATGCGCTCAAAGAGAACAATCAACGCCTCGAGGCTGAGGTGTTGGCTTTGATGGAAGCGGCTGAGCCGCGCAGCACTCGTATCGCGGAGCTGAAAGAATCAGTCGCGCAGAAGCGGGCGGAATTAGCGGTCGCTGAAAAAGAGATCGCGGCGCAGGTCGAGGACCTGAAGGTTTCGATCAGCAAGCAACGCGTTGACCGCGACCAGATGGCACGAGGTATTCCACCAGCGCTGCTACAGCGTTATGGAATGATCTTCAGCCGACGCGGGGGCCTTGCCGTAGCGGAAGCTAAAGGCGGTACTTGTCAGGGATGCCGTATGCGCTTGCCCCCGCAGCTCTACAACGAGCTGCAGAAGCATCTGCAAATCAACTACTGTCCGAACTGCCAGCGGGTGCTTTACTATGAGGCTGAGCGCCAGCCAATTGAGTAGCCAGCAGAACTCCTAGCTATGTTCGGAGATGCGTAGGTCGCGTCCGGTCATCTCGGCGGGTTGGGGCAGTTCGAGCATCGCGAGAAAGGTCGGGGCGACATCTGATAAGCCGCCGCCATTCGACAGACGACCCTTAAACGAAGAGTCGTACAGGATCAGCGGTACCGGACAGGTGGTATGCGCCGTATGCGGCTGACCGGTAGCCGGATCGGCCATAAATTCAGCGTTGCCATGATCAGCAGTTATCAAAGCCACTCCGCGCATGCGGTCCAACAGCTGCGAGGACGATCCCCAAGGCGGCGTCGGTCGATTCGACCGCAGTGATCGTCGCTTCCATCTTTCCGGTATGTCCAACCATATCCGGGTTGGCGAAATTCATTACGACGACGCCGAACTTGCCCGAGGAGATTTCGCTGGCGGCACGCTGGGCAATCGCGGCGGCGCGCATCTGCGGCTCCAGATCGTACGTAGGAACGTCCTTGGAAGAAGGAATCAGGATGCGCTCTTCGTGCGAGGAAAGGCCGCTCCACCCCTCCATTGAGAAAATAAGTTACGTGGGCGTATTTTTCGGTCTCTGCGATCCGCAGGTTATGAATACCAGCGCGCGCCAGCACTTCCGCCAATGTGTTCCTGATTTCCTCCGGTCCGAAGGCAAGAGGCAGATTAAAGCTGCGGTCGTACTCGGTCATGCACACATAGCCGATCTTCGGGAAGCAGGGGCGCTCGAAACCAGTGAAATCGGATCCGCGCGAGCGCGGCAGTCAATTGGCGGGCGCGATCAGCGCGGAAATTAAAGCAGATGACCTGGTCGCCATCACGCATCGGTAGCGGATTCCCGATGATGCATGGAGCGACGAACTCGTCGCCGTGGTCGTTCGTGTAGGCGTGTTCGATCGCTGCGCGCGCCGAGGCCGCGGAGATCCCCTTCGCTGGTACCATCGCACGCCAGGCTCGCTCAGTCCGCTCCCATCGTTTGTCACGATCCATCGCGTAGTAACGTCCGATACTGTCGCGATTCGCCCGCATCTGAGTTCGCGGAGTTTGGCTTCTAATTGATCAATGAAGGGCAGGGCGGAACGAGGCGGCTTGTCGCGTCCATCGAGCACGGCGTGGACCGCGACGTTCTTGAGACTTTCCCTCGCGGCCATCTCGAGGAAGGCGAGCAAGTGCTCGATATGGCTGTGAACGCTGCCATCCGAGGTCAGCCCCCATAGATGAAGCGTGCGGCGCTCGTGCGCGGCGGTCCGAATCGCGCCGAGCAGAACTTCATTGTCGAAGAATGCGCCGGTCTCGATCGCCTTGTTAATTCGCATCACGTCCTGAAAATTACGCGTCCAGCGCCGATCGTGAGATGCCCGACTTCGGAATTGCCCATCATGCCCGGCTCAAGTCCGACCGACTCGCCCGACGCATCGATCGTCGGTATGAGCCTGCGTCCGATACAGACGATCCATTACCGGCGTCCGCGCCATCGCTATCGCGTTCGACTCTCTTGGCAGAACGGATGCCCCATCCATCGAAGATCATCAGCCGCACCGGCGACCTCTCGGACGGCTCATCGCGAGCTCCCTCGCGGCGAAACTGCCGCGGCCCGGCCATAGACCGCCCGACGCCCAGTTCCTCTGCGATTCGATCAGGCGATTGTACTTCGCCGTGCGCTCGCCGCGGCTCATCGAGCCGGTTTTGATCTGCCCCGCGCTGGTGGCGACCGCAAGGTCGGCGATCGTAGTGTCTTCGGTCTCGCCCGAGCGATGTGAAATCACTGAGGTGATAGCCGGCGTCGCGGGCGATCTCGATGGCAGTCAGAGTCTCACTCAGCGTGCCGATTTGGTTGAGCTTTGATCAGGATCGAATTTGCGGCCTTCTCGCACGATTCCTCGTCGCAGCCGGACTGGATTGGTAACGAAAAGATCATCGCCGACGAGTTGCACGCGCGCACCCAATTCGCGGGTCAGCAATTTGCCATCCGTCCCAATCATCCTCAGCCAGGCCATCCTCGATTGAGACGATTGGGTAGCGGCCGACCAGGTCCGCATAGAACTGCACCATCTCTTCGGCGCTGCGCGCCTTTTTGTCCGAACGAGCGAAGACGTATTGACCGTCTTCGTAAAATTCGCTGGACGCCGGGTCTAGGGCAATCGAGACGTGCGTGTCCGGTTCGATATCCGGCGCGCGCGACCGCCTCCATGATGGACTTCAATCGGCTCTTCGTTGTTGCGGAGGTTGGGAGCGAAGCCGCCTTCGTCGCCGACATTGGTCGAATGGCCGCGTTGCTTGAGTACGGCGGCCAGTGAGTGGAAGACGTCCGCGCCGATCCTGATCGCTTCGGCGATACTTGATGCGCCAGCGGCACGATCATGAACTCCTGCATATCGACGCTGGAGTCGGCGTGCTTGCCGCCATTGATGACGTTCATCATCGGCACGGGCATCAGGTGCGCGTCAGGATTCAAGCTGCGGTAATAGTTCGACAGCCGCGGGCGCCCGCGACGGCGTGGGCTGTGGCCAGCGATACACCGAGCATCGCGTTGGCGCCCGAGTTTGGATTTGTTCTCGGTAGCGTCGAGCGCCAGCATCGCGTCGTCGATCGCTCGCTGATTAGCCGCGTCTGAGCCGCGCAATTTAGCGGCGATCGGATCCATTGACGTTCGCGACGGCTTTCAGCACACCTTTACCGCCGTAGCGCCGCTTATCGCCGTCGCGCAATTCGAGCGCCTCGTGTATGCCGGTCGAAGCGCCGGACGGCACGGCGGCGCGGCCGCGAGCGCCGCCGCTTAGGCGGACGTCCACTTCGATCGTGGGATTGCCGCGCGAATCGATTATTTCGCGGGCGTGGACTTCAGTGATAGTGGTCGCAGACATTGTTCAAAACCTCAATCAGCCAAACTGATGCTGAGCGTTAAACTACCGACCGGTCGCTCAGCGCATCTGATGCATAATCGCGCCGGGGTTCTGGTAATCCTTGATATTGTTGTATTGCGGCTTGACTGCTCCGTCGATGGTCCAATTGTGATGGTTTTGGTCAGCGGTAAAGCCAAACGCCGCGTGGTTGGTCTGCACATCCCAAATTTGGACCAAGCCGCCACCCGCCCAACTTTGCATCCCATATCCCGGCATTTCCGCGGGCGTAAGACTCTCGACCATCACCTTGTTGAACTGCATTTTCGTATCGTAGAGGTCTTGGGCGAGCGGCGCGTATGTGTTGGTATCGATATAAACAATCCGCTTGCCGTAACAATATCGATTACCGATTGAAGCGATCGGGCGCACATCGATCACCAGGTGTCGCGAAGTTCCCAATTGCCCCACGAGGGCTTGGCCCATCCGAGCGGCATCAGGTAGTTCTCCGGGAAATTGCCATCGTCGGTGTTCATCTGGGTGAGCGCTAACAATTTCATCCGTTTGACGAACGTTGAATCGAAGTCGGCGATCCCGCCGTTCCATCCGCCGCGCACGTCATCATGCGTATAGTCGGCGAAGGTGAAAATCTTCGAGCAGTGAGCGGCGTCGGAGAGGCGCAGGGAACGCCGTACGGACGGCACGAAAAGGAAATTATCCTCGATCTGCAAATTATCCTGCCAGAGCAGGATGAGGTCGGTCGCATAGCGGAACTGCTCGGGATCCTCGACGGCTATATATTCACCGAGCCATGCGCCGCCCGCGCCCTCCTCAGTTCGAGGAACGCCCGGCTCCCAATTGTAGGCGAGTTGCCGCACGTCATAATCGAGATGCCAGCAGAAGATATCCTGCATCCGGTCCATGTTGCAGACGCTGAGGGTCGTTCCGGAATCCGGGAAGCCGGCAATCAGATGCGGCTGGATCCGGTAATTGAGGTTCGTCAAAATTTTCTGACCCTTGTTGGGATCGTCGGGAATCGGAAACGGCACGCCTGCGACATAGTTCTTCAACAGCCATCGGTCGTTGGGCTGTTTTTCGAGACGCGTCTGGTCGCCGTACTTTTCCGACGCTTCGACGAACGGCGCCGGCAATGGATAAATTGTGGTAAGTCCGACCGTGATTTGGGCGTCAGGTGGCATTTTCCAGAACCATTTGCCCTGCCAAAGACCAATAACGCCGTCGGAAAAGTGATTCTGATACTTCGACCAATTTGATGAATTAATCACAGTACCCGGCGGGATCGCCGGCGTCATGGACGAATCCGGAGCGGCCTCGCTCTGGTCGGGTCCAGCAGCTTCGCCTTGATCCGGCGCTATAGGAAGGTTCGCAGGCAAACCGCTCATCCCGGGCGTGGGCGATGGATCGGCGATAGCGAGAGAACAAAACCCAAGCGCGAGAATTACCGCTGCGATGGTTGCGAGCCGCGAGTAGGCCATTCGATTCCTCCGTTGAATAACGGCGAAACTAATGCCGGAAATGCCTGATACCGGTGAAGACCATCGCTAAGCCGAGTTCATTGGCCGCGGCGATAACCTCGTCGTCGCGGGTTGAGCCGCCCGGTTGAGCAATCGCGGTCGCGCCGGCTTCAGCGGCCAGCGTAGGCCCGTCGGGGAAGGGAAACAGCGCTTCGGAGACCAGTACCGATCCTTTCAGCGAAACCCCGAGACGCGCGGCTTTTTCGCGCGCTGCATACACTGGATCGATGCGCGAGGTCGCGCCGCCACCAACGCCGAGGGTCCGGTCCGGCATGACAAACGCGATCGCGTTGGACTTGATATGTTTGCAGACGCGGATCCCGAAATTCATCGCGTCTAACTCTACCGAGGTTGGCGAGCGCTTGGTTACAACTTTGCCGGCGCGGGCATTTTCGAGTGAGAGATCAGGCGTCTGCACCAGCAGTCCACCGACCACCTTGCGGAGGTCCAGATCGTTGCGCCGGACGCGATCCGGATGAAAACGCATCACGCGGCGGTTCTTCTTTTTTCGGAGGAATTCGATCACGTCCGGAGGAAATTCTGGCCCGATCAGAACTTCCGTAAAAAGCTCATCGACAGCGCGCGCGAATTCAAGGTCCCAAGGGCGATTCGCGATGATAATGCCACCAAAGGGCGAATCAGGGTCGGTCGCGAAAGCCTTGTCCCATGCATCCTTGAGCGTCGCACCGACACCGACTCCGCACGGTGTATTGTGCTTGAGGATCGCGACTACCGCATCGGTATAGTCGGCAAAGTCGATCATCAGATTGATCGCAGAGCTGATATCGAAAACATTATTGAAGGAAAGCTCGCGACCGTGAAGCTGCTCGGCAATGCTAAAAAAGTCGCCGTATAAAGCTCCGGACTGATGCGGATTCTCGCCATAGCGGAGCTTTTGCGCGCGTTCCAGCGAGATACTGAAGGTAGTGCCGAGAGGAGCCGTCTCCTCGCCGACTGCTCCTAGATAATTTGAGATCGCACAGTCGTAGTCGGTCACGCGGGCGAACGCCTTGCGCATCAAACGCCAACGGGTCGCGAGCGAGAGCGCACCGGTATTAGCATCGAGTTCTACGACAATAGCTGTGTAATCCGCAGGATCAGTAACTATGGCGACATGCGCGTAATTCTTAGCGGCGGCGCGAACCAGTGTCGGCCCGCCGATATCGATATTTTCGATCGCCTCCTCAAGGCTTACGTCAGGCTTCGCTACGGTGCGCTCGAAGGGGTAAAAATTCACGACCACGAGATCGATCGGTTCGATTCGATGCTCGAGCATCTGCTGCTGATGCGACGGTAGGTCGCGACGCGCGAGAATTCCCCCGTGAATCTTGGGATGCAGGGTTTTGATCCGCCCATCAAGCATCTCGGGAGAGCCGGTGAAATCCTCGACTCCTTTCACTTTGATACTTTCGCTTTCGAGAGCGGCTTTGGTGCCGCCGGTCGAAATCAATTCGATGCCGTGGCGAGCGAGCGAGCGGGCGAAGTCCGCCAAACCGGCTTTATCCGAAACGCCGAGCAGCGCGCGAGTAAGCTTAATCTTGTCAGAAGACATCGGGATATCTATTCAATTCTCTCGGAGGCGCGTCAATTCCGATAAACGCGCGCAACACGCCGGCCCACCGTGCACAACATCTCATAGGAAATTGTTTGGGCGATGTGCGCGACGTCGTTGACGCTGATCGTGGCGTCGCCGCTGCCGCCCCATAGGATCACTTCATCGCCGACGCGCGCGTCTGGAACGTCGGTTACATCCGCCATCATCAGGTCCATGCAAATCGCGCCGACTACCGGCGCACGATGTCCTCGGATCAGCACCTCACCGCCGTGCTGGAGTCCGCGCCGATAACCGTCCGCATAGCCGACTGGGAGGACTCCGATTACACTCTCGCGCGGCGTGATGAATGTGTGGCCATAACTGACGCCGGTACCTGACGGCACGCGCTTTAGTTGCATGAGGCGCGTCTTGAAGGTCATCACGGGTTGCAGATTGATGCGGTCGCGCACCGCTTGGACTGGCGGCAGGCCATATAGTGCGAGCCCTGGGCGCATCAGGTTCAGATGAGCATCGGGCCGGAGCACGATCGCGGCCGAATTGGCGACGTGATTGACCGATAAATCCAAGCCGGCGGCGCGTAGCGCGGCGATCGCATCGTTAAAAGACACTAGCTGGCGATCGGTGATCGGACTCGAAGGATCGGCGGCATTGGCGAGCAGGGTGAACGCTCCTTCGAGCCGAATCGCCGTGCAGGCTCTCATCGCTTCGACCAGCGCGCCGATTTCGTTGATCTGAATCCCGAGCCGGGTAGCGCCTGTATCGATTTTAAGATGAATTGGATAACCCACGGCTCCCGCCCGCCGCGCCGCCCGTTCTAGCGGCTCGATCAGCGATGGATCGAATAGCGATGCTGTCAGATTCAGCGCAACAATTTCATCGGCCTGCTCGGCGAAAAATCCACCCAGCAGGTAAATCCGATCGCGGATTCCAGAGTCGCGTAACTCCCGACCCTCCTCAACAGTTGCGACCCCGAAGTGCGCACATCCTTCTTCGTGCAGTGTGCGCGCAATCTCGCTCGCACCATGTCCGTACGCATCTGCCTTCACCACCGCCATTATCTTCGAGCCGTTGGTGTAGGCGGCGAGTGCTCCGTAATTCGCCCGCAAAGCGCGGCGATCAATTTCCGCTATCGTCGGTCGTCCCTGCTCAATCTTGCTTACCGCCACATCCCCCCCAGTGTTATCCGCGGCATTCGTCGCCGCCGCAGCAATTCTTCCAGCATCCACGTATGCAAACTGATTCGCAAAACCAAGGCTCACGCTTTGCCCAGCTTCTCAATCAATGCACCTTCCAATATGAACGAATGATTGTTGTTTTTTGACAGAAATCCGCATCTGGTGATATAAGAAAATTGGCTGGGGGTGTGCGCAAGCACTGAGAACTCGCAAGAGAACCCCTCGAACCTGATCCGGATAATACCGGCGTAGGGAAGCCCGCAGGCGGAGGGATCGTTTCTCCGCTGGAAAGCCGCTTCCCAACACCATTGGGAGCGGCTTTCATAATGCCCGACGATTCTTCTCGCACCGCCTTTCAGATTTTGCTGAATGGTGAACCGCATCAAATCACCGACGGCACGATTCTGAGTGCTCTTGTTGCAAAGCTGAATTTGCGCAAAGGACGGGTCGCCGTCGAAATCAATCGCGTGATTGTGCCCAAGGCGGAATGGTCGGGCATCGTGCTCCATCCTGGGGATTCGGTCGAGATCGTAAACTTTGTGGGCGGCGGATAGATGCCCGCCCGGAGAAAGCATAATGCAAAATGGCTCCTTTGAACTAGCAGGACGTGTCTTTAAGTCGCGCCTAATTGTCGGAACTGGAAAATATCGGGACTTTGCCGAGACCAAAGCTGCGGTTGAGGCGAGTGGCGCTGAAATTGTCACCGTTGCCGTAAGACGGGTGAATATCACCGAAGCGGGCAAGGAAAATCTGCTCGATTATATTGATCCGATGCGCTATCAAATTCTGCCGAATACGGCTGGGTGCTACAACATCGAAGACGCCGTCAGAACGTGCCGTCTCGCACGCGAGGCCGGAGTCGGCGATATGGTGAAGCTCGAAGTGATCGGGGACTCGCAAACCCTCTTTCCTGACGTACCGGCGACTCTCGAAGCGGCGCGAATTTTGGTCAAAGAAGGTTTCAAGGTCCTTCCGTACATCACCGACGATCCGGTCACCTGTCTCAGGTTGGCGCAAATCGGTTGTGCCGCTGTAATGCCGCTGGCTGCACCAATAGGCTCGGGGTTGGGAATCCGCAATCCTTACAACCTGCGGATCATCCTCGAACAGGCCAAGGTGCCGGTGATTGTCGATGCGGGTGTTGGTACGGCGTCGGATGCCGCCGAAGCGATGGAACTGGGTTGCGACGGCTTGCTAATTAATTCGGCAATCGCGTGCGCGAAAGATCCGATTGCGATGGCACGTGCGATGAAACTTGGCGTTGAAGCGGGCCGGATGGCCTATGAGGCCGGCCGAATCGAGATGAAGCTATACGCGACCGCTTCCAGTCCACTAAACGGCTTGATCAGGTAAATGGCCCTCGATGGCCCTCCTGCACCCGAGCTTCAACCTGTACTTGATCACGGACCGCAAGCTGGCAGCTCGCCACGGCGGCTTGGCAGCGGCGGTCGAGGCGGCGCTAAGCGCCGCCTCGACCGCCGCTGCCCCCGGTGCCGTCGCGGTGCAGTTAAGAGAGAAGGACCTCGAAGCGCGCGAGCTGTACGAGCAGGGGTGCGTGATGCGTGAGCTATGCTCGCGCTATCACGCACCCCTGCTGATCAATGATCGCGTCGATGTGGCGCTTGCTATCAATGCTGACGGAATGCATCTGCGTACCGACTCGATCTATGTGCGCGACGCGCGGGAGTTGCTCGGGCCGTCACGCCTGATCGGCGTCTCGACTCATACTGCGGACGAAGTAGCGGATGCTGCACGCGAGGGCGCGGACTTCGTTGTCTTCGGACCGGTATATCCACCGCTCTCGAAGCCAGCCAGCGGCGTGGCAGGCGGCGCTCAAGCTTTGAGCGCCGCCTGCCACGCCGCATCCGGGATGCCAGTGTTTGCACTCGGTGGAATTACGCCTGCGCGCATCGGTGATCTCGCTGGGGCGGGCGCGCTCTTCGAGCGCGCCCGCCCCAGCGGAGTAGCCGTGATTGGTTCTGTGTTTGCCGCTGACAATCCCGCCGCCGCGACCTGCGACTTGCTTGAGGCACTGGCTCGGCTCACCTGACCTCGCCGTTCAGAAAGAGAAACAATGTCCAGAAACTTCGCGACCAAGGCGTGATGGCAAGCACGGCTACGATCGCTGCGGCGGCCGAAACCACGAGTTGAATTGCTCCCGAAAAGTCGAACATGACGAGCACCGCCCAAGTCGCCAAAGCCCCGCCGAAGGCTGCGCCATAGTTGATGACCGAAGGACCCATCCACTCGCCTTCGCTTCGCCAAAACGTAACGTCACACGCTGGGCAGTTCGCATTCATTTGCAGGATTGAGCGCGAGATTTCTCCTCGTCCGCAGGCCGGGCATCTTCGCGCTAGAGCGCGCCGAAATAGCGCATAACCTGATTGATGGCTCGCGAGGCTGCGCCGATTCTTCTCTGATATCTGGTAATCCTGCCACGCAATCCCGATCATCAAATAGATGCCGATTACTGCGAGGAGTGTTACTATGCCAACCGCGGCTAAAATACTTACCGCGATCTCGGTATTAACGCTCATCGGAGTCTTTCGACTTGTTAGGGGTGACGATCTTCGCGTTCGCGCCGATTGTCACGTTCCAACTGCACAGTGATATGCCGGATATTGAACCTATGCTCGATCGCCGCTGACATTTCCGCTAGCACCGTATCGTGATGAGCATCTGGACTTACTACCGCGTGTGCCGAGAGAGCAAATTGATGGCTCGCCAGACACCACACGTGTAGATCGTGAATTTCCTCGGTGCCATTCACGGACAGTAGTTCGCCACGGACTTCATCGAGGTTGATGTGCGATGGGACCGATTCCATCAAAATATCCACGCCTTCCCGAATAAGTCCCCAAGAACTATAGATGATCAGACACCCAATAAAGATGCTGACAGCCGGATCGGCGGCGAGCCAACCCGTCGAATAAGTGATAGCTCCTGCAATCAATACTCCTGTGCTTCCAATAAGGTCAGACAAGACGTGCAGAAAGACGGCTCGTATAGCCATTCCTTGACGGCCCTCGGCGCTGGATCGGAATGTGAGCCAGGCCGAGACGCCGTTCACGACAATTCCGCCCGCAGCAATCAGCATCACAGCGAGCGCACGCACCTCAGGAGGATGGCGCAGGCGCTGCGCAGCTTCAAACCAGATGAATGCGACGAGCAGCCATAGAAATAGACCATTAAACAACGCGCCCAGAATTTCGGCGCGTAAATAACCGTAGGTTTTGCTGGCGGTAGAGGGCCGGGACGCGATCCACAGCGTCAATAGACTGAGGCACAGTGCTGCGACGTCGGTGAGCAGATGCACTGCGTCAGTCAGAAGCGCAAGGCTGTTCGCATACCAGCCGCCGATCAGCTCGGCGATCATATACAGCAATGTGATCGCCAGCACGATACGCAGGCGCTTCCGATCACCGGAGAGCGCAGGATGTGCGGCAGCTTGTTCCAATTGGTAGCGTGCGCCTTGGTTTACGATCGCCCAGTTCGCGCCAGCGCGATGACAGGCTATCGATCAATCATACTCGATAAGCGCTCTGGATGTGATCGGCTCGAGGCGTTGACGCCCGCCTAAACCCTTCAACTCGATCACGAAGGCGCATCCGACGACTGCCGCCCCAAGTTTCTGGGCAAGTTTTATCGAGGCGAGCGCGGTGCCGCCGGTCGCCAGCAGATCATCAACGATCAGGACCCGCGCCGCGTGGCCAAAGCTATCTTCATGCATATGCAGCGACGCCTCGCCATATTCGAGAGCGTAGCTCTCGGCAACCGTCGTAAAAGGCAATTTGCCAGGTTTGCGCGCGATCGTCAGACCGACTCCTAGTCGATAAGCGACCGGAGCGCCGATAATAAAACCTCGGGATTCAATTCCGAGTACGCGATCGATTTTGCCCAGCCACGGCTCCGCGATCTGATCGACAATGGCGGCGAGCCCTTGCGCATCGCTGATTAGCGGCGTGATGTCGCGGAAAAGAATTCCAGGCTGCGGAAAATCCGGGATATTGCGGACAAGACCTTTCAACTCATCGACGGATAGCATGGGCAATTTATTTAAGCCTTCCTCTTTCGAACAAACTCGATCACGACAATTCGCCGCGTCTGGCGATTGTCATGATCGAAAATACTAGTTGCCGCTGTTGCGGGCAAAGGAGATGCCGCTCGCCGGATTGGGCGACGGGAGATAGGCGACAGGGTTCTGCGGATGATTATTGTAGCGAACCTCGAAATGAAGGTTGGGACCACTTGCCCGTCCCGATGATCCCAGTTCGGCAATCTCCTGGCCACGCTCGACAGTCTGGCCCTCATGCACGAGATTGCGACTATTATGCCCATACACAGTTACGTAATTACCGCTATGCTGTACGATCGCGACGTTGCCGTAACCATGCAGCCGGCCCGCGAAGATAACGCGCCCGCTATCAGCAGCACGGATCGGAGTTCCAGTCGGCGCGGCAATATCGACTCCGTCGTGCATGACCCCGTGTCGGATTCCGAATGGTGATGACACCACGCCGCTGAGAACGGGCCAGGCAAATTGCCGGTCGGCGTGCGGAACAGACCAGATGTCCGGAATCCCGATAAGCGATGATTGCGCGAGCCCATGGCCGGGAATAATCAGCACCTCACCGGGATAGAGTTGCCGCGCGTCAGTTAGCTGGTTCGCGGCTGCCAGAGAGCCGGTACTGACGCCGTACTGCTGAGCGATATGATAAAGAGTTTCTCCTCGCGCAACTGTATGAGTGCGTCCATGTTGATAAATGGCGTGTCGCGCGCTCGGCAGTGCTTCACCGGATTGACCGCCACACCCAAAGAGGATTCCCGCCAAGCCGAGCCGCCAGAGGCTTTTGCAGATCACTCGTGTGAACTGAAATTTGCGCCGTTCCCCCACTCCCTCCACCACCTTGCCACCGTCTAGGCTAGGTTACGTTTTAAAACCGTGTATGCCCTGCATCGGCACGAAGCGGCACTCGCCGAAATAGGATTCGCGCCAAACCCCCTCCTTACGCTCGATTCTCACCAGTGTTTGCAAGTCGTTCTCACCGACCGGCGCTATAAGCCGGCCCTGCTCCGGAACCAATTGCGCGAGTAATGGACGCGGAATCCCCGGCATCCCGGCCGTCACAATAATCGCATCGAACGGGGCTTCGTCGAGCCATCCGAGAGAACCGTCGCCGGCCCGCAGCAACACGTTCGTTAGACCTAGGCGCTCGAGAATAGGACGGGTGCGTTCGAGCAGCTTGGGTATCGATTCAATCGAGTACACCGTCCGCGCCAATTGCGCCAAGACCGCGGTTTGATAACCGGACCCGGTACCGATCTCCAGTACACGTTCATCGCCGATCAAGGTTGCAGCCTCGCACATCAGCGCGACCATATACGGCTGCGAGATCGTTTGGGCGGAACCAATTGGCAATGGGCCGTCGTCGTAGGCGTGCTCAGCCATTTCAGAGGGTAGAAATTGTTCACGTGGAACCCGGCGCATCGCATCCAGGACGCGAGCGTCAGCAATGCCGCGCCGCTCAAGTTGTTTGACGACCATTTTTTCGCGCGCGCGGGCAAAATCAATCGATTTCACTCTCCCAACTCCGTCGCAATTATACATCTAAGGCCGGTCAGCAAGGTAGATACATATCGATGATGCGATCTTATGGATTAACCAAATCACCGCGAAAAGCTAGGCCGGTTTAAGACGCCCGAGTAAACTCGTCCTACGATGAAAGTCGAAAGAACCCGGATGGAGACGAACAATCAGCGCGGACGCTTTATCATGGTCCGTCATGGCGAGAGCGAGGGCAACCGCGACCGCCGTTTCACACTGACCAGCGACACGCCACTGACTCCGCTCGGACGCCAGCAGGCGCGCGAAGTGGGACGCCGGATTGCGATCCTTTATCGTCCCGAAATCATCATTTCGAGTCCGTATGCGCGCGCACGCCAAACCAGTGAGGCAATCGCCGAGGAACTGCGATTGCCAATCGAGATCGTGCACGACCTGCATGAGCGTGACCTCGGCTGCTTGAAGGGACAATCCTATGACGCCTTGCGCGAGCTGGTGCGGACCGATCCCGGCTACGATCCGACGAATGGATGGGCGTGGAGGCCGCAGGGCGGCGAAAGCTACGAAGATGTTCGCCAGCGTGTGATGGTAGCGATTGAGGAGCTGCGCTCGCGCTATGCCGGTCGCGAGATTGTGATCGTCAGCCACGGCGGAGTGATGCTGTCCGTATGGGCGCATATCGCAGGTGCGTGGCACGGCTCCCACCTGCCGCCGAACTGCGGGATCGTGCTAGTCGAGCACGATCCCGAGCGGATGTATCCGCCGCAAATCGTTCAGGGCAAGGAAGAAGGTGAACTCGGTTAACGCGCCTTGCTCAGGAATTCCGATCAAGCATCGATGCCATATTGGCCAATCCGGTTTGCACGGTCGTCCCGCCATCAACAATGATTGCTTCGCCGGTGATAAACGAGGCCTCATCCGAAGCCAGAAATAAGACCGTGTTTGCGATTTCCTCCGGTTCGCCCATTCTACCGAGTGGCGCGGCGGCGGCCTGCAAGCGACGGAACTCGTCGGCGCGATTTCCGGCGAGTAATTCCGGTGCACGCGTGTTGATCGCGCCCGGACAGACGCAATTGACTCGGATTTTATAGCGCGCGTTTTCCATCGCGGCGGCACGGGTTAAATTGATCACACCGGCTTTCGCTGCATTATACGACGCAAGTCCATAATCACCGCGCGTTCCGGAAATCGACGCGGTATTGACGATCGCGCCGCCGCCCTGCCGTCGCATAATCGGAATACTGTACTTGATGCCCAGGAAAGTGCTGGTCAGCGTCACTGCCATCACGCGATTCCAGCTTTCCAGCGTAGTCTCTTCGACCGACGCCACTTCGGCGAACCCGGCATTGTTGAACATTACGTCGAGACGGCCATAGCTGTCGAGCGCGAGCTTAATCGCCGCCTGGACGCCCTCCGGATCGGACGCATCCATTTTAATCTGGCGGGCCGTGCCGCCACTGGCGATCACTTCCTGAGTGATTTTGTCGGCGCGAGTTCCGCTGAAGTCGGCGACGATTACCGATGCGCCTTCGCGGGCGAAGCGCCGCACCGTTGCCGCTCCTATGCCCGAACCGCCGCCGGTTACGACCGCCACCCGGCCATCGAGTTTTCCACTCATAACTATAATCCTCCATCCGCTATGGTCGCATTATCGCGCAATTTGATCGGAGATATACAATTGCGAGAGTGGCTTGCGTGCCATCGATATATTGGGTGACACTTTGCGGTCACTAGTCGGTTATTTTCGAGGTTAAGCTGCTCGATGCATTATGATCCGAAGAAGGGCAATCACGGACTCGCACATGATCCGCTTACGGCCATAGTGGTGCCGCGCCCGATCGGCTGGATTTCCACGATTGTACCTAATGGCACAGTGAACCTGGCTCCGTACAGCTTCTTCAATGCGGTTGCGGCTAATCCTCCGTTCGTGATGTTCGCCAGCGGCGGGCGCAAGGATTCGCAGCGCAATGCCGAGCAGTCGGGGGAGTTCGTCCATAGCCTGACAACGTGGGAAACGCGCGAAGGAATGAATGCAAGCTCAGCCACGGTCGGACCGGAGGTGAGCGAACCAGAACTGGCCGGATTGGAGATGGCGCCCTCTCAGCTCGTCAAGCCGCCGCGGGTGAAGCGCTCGCCGATCGCCTTCGAATGCAAGTACGTCAAAACCGTCGATTTGCCAGGATCAAATGGCAAGTCGCATATCTTCCAGATTGTGATTGGCGAAGTCGTCAGTATTTATATCGATGACGGAGTTATCGTGGACGGAATGATCGAGCTCTCGAAGGACCCGCCGATCGCGCGCCTGGGATACCTCGATCAGTACGCCGTGATTGACAACATCTTTAGAATGAAGCGTCCTCAATAGTTCTCCGGCGCGAGATTGCGAGCGCTCATTATGCGGGCTTGATCATACTGTCGAGGATGTTAACTTTGCCCGCGAACTCGTCGAGATCGACTTCGAGAGTTTCGAGGATACTCGCGGTCTGCCGCCAGTGGCCGATGATGATCAGCAATTCGACGATCTCACCCGCGCTGAGATAGCGCTTCAGTCCGTCCAGCGTTTCGCGACTTCCCTTGATCTGGGTATTGATCTCGTCGATGAACCTGAGCACGAGCCGTTCAAGCTCGCTGAAGCAAGTCGCCGTCTCCCAACGTTCGATTGCGGCAATCTGCTCTTCGGTAACTCCGACGCTCTTAGCGGGCGGAAGGTGCTGGGTCCATTCGTAATTTGAGTGGCAAACTTTCGCCGTCCGCAAAATCGCGATCTCACGCAGACGAGGATCAAGCTTGATCTGCGTCATCAACGCATTACTCAGTCGGCTGCGAGCAGGAAAGAGACTTTGAGCATTCGCCGTCATGCGCTGGACATTGAGCACGATCGGCCGCTGAAGGACCTTGAGTACTTCGGGCGACGCATCCTTCTCGTCGAGATATGGTAATAAAGCCATCCGAGTTGTCCTCTCAGCGGGTCTGCGCGTGAACGAAGTCGATAACCTTATCGATTGCCGCCTGCGAGGCCGGCGCAGACGGCTTGCGCACGATGAAGCCCTCCGCGACGCCGTCGAACAGCTGCAAGTCGAGCGCTCCACCAGCTTTGCGATAGGCAGCGACGAAACGCTCCAGATGAGGCCGCGGATGCGCGATGTCGTCCTGGCCTTGTATGTACAGCGCCGGTGGTAGCTCTGCACGCTCACCTCGTTCCAGCGCCATGGTCGGATTGCCTTCCTCCATTTCGGCTTCGTTCTTCCAGTATTTGTCGTGCAACGGCAGGACGAGATCAATTAGCTCCGGATATGGTTTGCCTCCGGCCTTGATATTTTTTGCATAATGATAACGTCCGAGCGGATCGATCACCGGCCAGAGCATGACGACGCATCGGACCATCGCATCGACGCGCGGTCCCTCGGTGCGTAGTGGGATTGACGCGTAGCGCTCGTCATGCGGGCGCATCGCTGCGAGCATCACCTGATGGCCACCGCTGGAGCTGCCCATCAGACCTACCCGGTCCGGACTGCCGCCAAACTCCGGCGCATGACCCTTCACCCACCGAATCCCATAATTGATATCAGCCATCGAACCCGGATATGGGGCCTCCGGCGGCATCCTGAAATCCAGCGCGACCACGACCACGCCGCTGCGCGCCAGCGGTTCATTTATTGGCGCGTCGTGTGTGCGATCCATCAGGCACCATGCCCCGCCATGGACTTCGACGATTATCGGAAACGGTCCCGCACCACGCGGCTTATGAATCCGCGCTAGCAGTAGCTTACCGTTGTGACGGAGATAATCGACATCGGTGATGTCGATTTCATAGCTCGCATTAGTAGCCATGATAGTATCCTCCTGTGAGCGCAGATTTCTCATGCGCTAAGCTGCGCTCGGCTGGTCAGTTCGTCAAGAGAAATGTCAAAATCAAAACGCCCACGCCGGCGGCGATGAAAGAAGTCTGGACCAATGGCCGAGAGTAACCGGATACCGATAGGCAAAGTTTTCGAGGCGCGCGAAGCAGTTCTCGTGACTGCCGAGATGATCCGCGCGTTCTGTGAAGCGATAGGTCTGGATGGCGCAATCAGGAATTCGGAAGGTTTGCTCGTTGCGCCGTTTTCGATTTCAGGAAGTTTTCGTGCGGCAGAGGAGATTTTCGATCATCTGCCGAAAAATGAACGGCGCTTACTCGCCTCGATGGAGCTGGAGTTTATCGAGCCAATCGTCGCCAGCGATACGATCACGATTTCATCCGAAGTCGCAGAAGTTTATGAGAAGACCGGACGTAGCGGCGTGCTGGCCTTCACCGTGATCCGCTCGACACTGAAGAATCAGCGGGGCGCCATTGTCACCCGTATCGACCATCGCTTTACAAGCCGCAAAGAAGCGGCGTCGCCTGCGAGTAAATAGCTGGTTGCCTAAACCGCAGCCATAATTACACCATTTTTGATCATTGACTCGATTTCGGTGTCGGCATAGCCAAGATCGCGCAGGACCTCGCAAGTGTGAGCGCCAATTTCGGGAGCGCGTCCGGGCCTGCGCTTTTCCGTATTGCCAATAAAGACCGGGCTGTTAACTGTTTCGAGACGCTCCCCGTCCATCTCGACGATCGCGCCGGACGCGCGCATCTGAGCGTCTTCAATTACCTCATCGAGCCGGGGTAATGGGGCAAACTTGATATCGTTTTGCCTGAAGATTGTCCGCCATTCTGCGAGGTCGCGGCTCTCTAACTGAGATTGCAGGATCGCGTACAGTGCCGCAGCATTCTCCTCGCGGGCGGCATTGGTCGAGAACAGGTCGCCAGTCGCGAGTTCCGGCTGCCCGAAGGCGTTGCACAAACGCGGGAATTCGTTATCAGGATCGATTAACACCAGCAGGAACATTTTCTTGTCGCGGCTAAGATAAACCGCCGTCAATGGATTGGGCGGAGTGCCGCCTGCGCCCGGCTGCGGAAAAATCGCATTGCAGAGTTTTGCCTGAATATCGCAGGCGTTGGCCCACGCGCCACTCGCCATCAGTGAGGTCGTCACGCGACTGCCTTTGCCGGTACGCTCGCGACGATAGAGTCCGAGCATAATCGCGCCAAAGAGCGACATCGAGGTTGGATGGTCGCCCATCCCAGGCCGTGGCGCACTCGGCGACCCATCGGCGCCCTTGACGCTGGTCATCAGGCCCGAGCGTGCCCAATACGCGAGCGCGTCGAAGGCCGGATCATCGCAGTCCTCGCCCGCGTCGCCATAGCCGGTCAGATGCGCGTAAATCAGGCGCGGATTGACAGTGCTGAGATCTTCCCAGTTAAGATTGAATTTCTGGAGCAATTGGCGTTGGTAGTTGGTGACGAAAACGTCGGCTGTCTTGACCAGCCGGAGCAAAGCCTCACGGCCCGTCGGGATTACCCAGATCGAGCGCTACGCTCCGTTTGTTGCGGCTGGTGAGCAGCCAGCACCAGTCCAACTCGGCCTTCGCCGTGCCGGGCAAACGTGGAGAATAGCCGCCAAAGATCGCCGCCGCCCGGACGCTCAATCTTGATCACGTCCGCGCCAAAATCCGACATCACCGTTGCGGCTGCAGGCCCCGCGACATAGGTTCCGCAGTCAATTACTCTGATTCCGGCAAGTGCGCCCGCATTATCCATCTTTGACTCCCGACCAGAATACTTCTGGCATTTATATCTGAATATGCCTCTCCAATTCTTTCAATGAAAACGCCGCACGGCCTAATCGGCCGGTGCAGGTTCAGCCTCTCCCGGCAGCGGCGTGTACTGATGGCCGCTGACTTCGGCCCCGGCATGATGCGCCAGGGATATAAAGAAAAAGACGGAACTCAGCGCGATTATCCCAACGATCACGAACGCAATCGAGAAATCCTGCGCCTCAAGCACTTTGGAATGACGCATACCCAAGCTGATGTGCAGGCTCAACGCGGCGATGCTGACGCCCAAGCTAAGGAACACTTGCTGGGCCATACTGGAGAGCGTGCTCGCCGCGCTCATCAGCTTCTGTGAGACGTCCGCATACGCAATCGTGTTGAGGCTGGTGAACTGGAGCGATCGAAAGAAGCCGCCCGCCAGCAGGGTCGCGATTATTAATGCGGTCGGAAAGCCCGGGCGAAATAAGGCATAACTGAGCATCAGCAACGCGCTGATGGCCCCATTGAAAATCAACACTCGCCGGAAACCGAAGCAACGCACGATCGGTCCGACCGTGAATTTCATCGTTAGGGCGCCCACCGCGCTGGTAAAGGTAATCATGCCGGAGGCGAACGGACTTAAACCGAAGACCAGTTGCAACAACATCGCGAGTAGAAACGGCAGAGCGCCAATACTGATGCGGGACAGCCCACCTCCCACGATAGACGCCGCAAACGTAGGTATTTTCATCAGAGAAAGATCGACGATTGGATATGAAATTCGGCGGGCATGGAAAAAGTAAAGCACCGTCAGCAGGGCGCCGCCGATCATCACGCTTGCCATAATGCTCACCGGCACGATTGCGCGTCCGATAGTCTCGAAGCCGAATACCAGCCCCGCCAGCCCGAGTCCCGTCAGCAGAAAACCTTTCACGTCGAGACGTGAGGGCTCATCCATCCGGAGATTCGGGATGTAGAGCGTAGTCGCAATCACGCCGAGAATCGCGATCGGGACGTTCATGAAGAAAATCCAGCGCCACGAATAGTACGTCACGATGAAGCCGCCGCCCGGTGGTCCGACGACTGGACCAAGCACCGCCGGAACCGTGAGATACGACATCGCGTCAACCAGGCCGGATTTTGGTACGATGCGCAGCACTAACAGCCGGCCCACCGGCACCATCATCGCACCACCGAGACCCTGAATGATCCGTGCAACGACCAGCGTGCCGAGGCTGGAGGACATTCCGCAGAAAATCGAGCCGAGCGTGAAAACCGCGATCGCTGAGCGAAATACCGAGCGCGCGCCGAACCGATCAGCCATCCATCCGCTCAGCGGAATGAATACGGCGAGACTGAGTAGATATGAGGTTATCGCGAGATTGAGCCGAATCGGATCTTCGTGCATCGAGTGCGCGATAACCGGCAGCGCCGTCGCAATAATCGTCGAGTCGAGCGTCTGCATGAACAGGGCGCACCCGACGATGGTCGGGATCAGGATATTGGCGGTTGAGGCTGAGAGGGGTTCGCTCTTCATTCCGAAGTGAACGCGAATACCGGTCGGCGAAGTTGACCGCCGTGCGCTCACGAGTATCCAGATTATTACGTAGAGGTTACGTGCGTCAAAACTCTTTAGCCTCAACCACCAGAGAGGTATCTTGGTGATTATTATCGAGTATCCCGGGCGAGAGACCGATGAGTGCTGCAGGTATGCAAGGGTTCAGCGCAATCAGTCCTGAGCCGTCTAACGACGGAATTGAGTAGTTCCTATGATCGTTCAGATTTACAGCATGACCTCGATTGGCGATGCGATTGCGACCGCCGCTGCGGGTGCTGGCCTGATCGGGGTAGTAGTCGCGGAACCCGGGATCGTGCCTGAGGGGCTCGCCCCGCAAGCTGCACGTGAAATTCTTGCCGCGATCAGGCCACGCTCGCGGGGCGTCGTGATGGCGCTGTCGGATGATCGCGACGAGATTTGCGCGATGATTGATGCGGTACGGCCTGACGTCGTGCATCTGGCGGCGCGTGAAATCGAGCCGGAAGATTGTGCGTGGATTCGCGCTCGAGTCGCGCCAATTCAACTGATGCGCGCTATCACTGTGCATTCCGAAGAAAGTCTCGCCGACGCTGACGCGCATCAGCAAATGGTCGATTACCTGATGCTCGATTCCGGCGCGAAAGGCGTCTCCGGTGAAACTCACGAATGGGCCTTGTGCCGAACCATCGTCGAGCATTCGCAAATTCCAATTATTCTTGCGGGCGGCTTGACACCCACGAATGTGGGTCAGGCGATTACGACCGTGCATCCTTGGGGCGTCGATTCCTTCACCCATACCGATATTCCCGGCCAGCGCGGCAAGAAGGATTTGACGCGTGTCCGAAGCTTTATCGCCGCCGCACTTCGCGGCTTTGCCGACATCCTCGAATAAGAAACGCGCGCAATTGTAATCGGTCGGTTGGTAACCCGCTGTAGCGAATGCTCTCGTTCAACGCATTACGGCATTTAAGCCGCTGGGCGTCGTATATCTTTCAACGTCCAGATACGACGACGGCACGTCATCATTAACTAGAATGTTGTAACCATGCCCGTCATTCGGGCCTTCGAAGCTGGCGTGATGGTTGAGCAGGTCCCACCAGTGAGAGAACTGGACGCCGGTCGAATTCTGCGGCCCGATGCGAGGAACTTTAGTAACAACCGGCTGCAACAAGGCAACTTTCCACAGCTGCATCTTGGGATCGTACAAGTCTTGCCACAAAGGACCGAAGAATTGCTGATCGACATAAAGAACGCGCTTGCCATAGCAGTAGCCGGAGGCTTTGGCGGGTAGCTTGCGAATATCAAGGATGTAGGAATCGCGCAGCTCCCATTTACCCCAGGTCGGTTTGGGCCAGCCGAGTGGCATATCGTAATCGGCAGGAAAGTGCGCGCCGGCGGAGCCTACATCCATCTGCGACAGGACCCTCCGCGTGCCGAGAAGAGCGGCGCTGAAATCAGGAATAGTGCTGTCGAAAGCGAAGCGGCCGTCATCAGGCGTCATCTCACTGCCCGAACTCGAGCATCGGGCCGCGCTCGAGAGCCGCTGAGTCCGTCGCATCGCGGGCAGGAAAACATAAACGTCCTCGGACTTGGTCAGATCGGTATACTCGATGGTGAGCGTCGTTGAATAGCGCTGCTGCTCGGGCTCTTCGACCATGAACCAGGTGGTGTAGTACTTTCCCTCAGTGCCGGGAAATGAAGCCGGCGTGCCCGGATCGGTATTGAAGGAGAGTTGGCGCGCTACCCATAAACCTTTAACGCAGTTAACGTTCCCGAAGCCGTCAAGCGTACAGTTAAACCCTGGATTATCGGAGGTGTTGACCACAATATGCGGCATGTAGCGGTACCAGAAGTCCGCCAGAAGCTTCCATCCTTTGTGAGGGTCGCCCGGATGCGGGAACGGGATGCCGCCCTGATAGCCGGAAATCGTCAGTCCGCCATCCGGCAACTCCAGCAGCTTCGTTTGTGGGCTGTATTTCTCGGTCGCCGCCAGATAACCCGATGGCAGCGGGTTTATCACGGTAGGTCCGACAGTCATCGATACATCGGCGGGCATCTTCCACGGCGCGCCGCCCTCGAACAGCACAATCATCCCGTCCGGCATGAACTGCCGATACTGCCGCCAATTCTCCATCGTAATCGTTGTGCCGGGAGCGATCGGATTTTCGGGCGATGAGGCTACCGGTATTGCCGGCGAATCTTGTGTATTGGATTGGCGGGCGGGCGCGGAAAGCGACGCAGCTTTCGCGGACTCGGCCTCGGCGCGGGCGCCTGATACTTCGATTAACAAGACCGCGAGACAGAGCAATACGAACCTACTTAAGTAACTCACTTAAATCTCAACTTTCGATCAATTCAGATCCGTCAGCCTGCGCTGATTGGTGCGGAATCCGGTTCGAGCGCGCCTTCAGGGATTTCTCCCGCGCTTTCGTGAAGGCCGAGGCTTAGCGCAAAACCGAGCGCAGGCATAATCGTGAGGCTCAGCAGCGCGATGCTCAGGCCGTAATGGTCAGCGAGCGCTCCGAGCGGCGGCATCAGCAAACCGCCAATCGTCATCGAAAGACCCAGCGTCACCCCAGCCGCAAGTCCGACCCGGTTGGGCAGATATTCCTGCGCCATCACGACGACCACGCTGTTCGACGCGGCGAGCGTAAGCCCGATCAGCACGAGCAGCAAGCCAGCCAATGCCACAGTGCTTAAGGCGGTGAAAACGAGCAGCAAGGGTACTACTGCGCCCAGTGAGACAATGATTACGATACGGCGGCCATAGATATCGGCCAGTCGCCCGCCAATTAACGTTCCCCCTGCAACCGCGACAAGAAATGTCGTGAGCGCCACCCCGGCGCCGCTGCGCGAACCTTGTAGAACTCGTGTCCAGTAGAGCGGCACGAAAGTGTTGAACCCAAAGAAAACGATTGAGCGGGTGATTACGACCAACGTCAGGCGCGAGAAATCACCCCATCGTTCCTGAGCTTCGCGCATGACCCGTTTGGCCGCCTCGCCCAGATGCATCTCGTGCACTGCGGTGATGCGCGGCAGTTGCCAGGTGATGACGCTTCCCATGATCAGCACCGGAATCGCCAGCACGATCGCGCCATGAGTTCCGAAGGCAATCAGCGTAGGGGTAATCAGGATCGGTCCAAGCGCAAAACCGACCATCCCGCCCACTGTAAACAGACTCATCGTGGTCGCTTGCCGCGTGCCGCTGAGAAATCTGACGCGCCGCGCAGCTTCAGGATGGAACGCGGAAATGCCGAGACCGCTCAGCGCGATCGCGATGAAAATGAGCCAGTAAGTTGGGGTGAAGCCGGTTAGTGCGACGCCGATTCCGGCGAGGCTCAGCCCTGCCGGAATCAGCCACGGCGAGGAGCGCCGATCGGCCATCATACCGAATAGCGGCTGCACCACTGACGACGACAGTGTCTGTGCCAGCACCAGACCAGCCGCGGCCGCGTAGGTCAGATGGCCGGCGGCAATAAAGAACGGCAGCATCGCCGGCACTACGCCCTGGTTGATGTCATCCGACAGGTGCGCGACGGAGAGCAGGGCGATCGCTTTGTAATCAACGCTGCCTTGGTCAGTCGCGCCCGACGGCATCTTGCTTACACATCCGCCCGCTCACGATTCGGCATCGACGTTGAAGCCGGTTCCTTCCGGCTGATGGCCGTACATGTCTTCAACGTAGTATTCCGACTGATGAGTCGCCGGTCGCCCGCCATAACCATACTCGAACATCCAGCCCGACGGATTTCGTAGATAGAACGAGTACATGTGATCATTCGAGTGTTTGCCGGGCGTGATGGTGACCGGCACCTTATTTTTGCGCACGATGTCGTAAGCCAGGCCGACATCATCGAAGTTATCCACTTCGATCATAAGATGGTTGATCTTCCGCTTCTGTGGACCGACGCCGAAGGCGACTGTGTGATCGCGATCGTTGCAATGCATAAACACGGGAGTCAGCACGTGGTCTCCGCCTAGGCGGATTTTGTACTCGACTCCGCCGCGCATCCCGAGTGCGGTATAGAAGCGCTGGGCCGCACTCACGTCGTCCTGCCGCACGATACAGTGGCCGATACCACCGCTGCCGGTTTTGAATCGCCCATGCATCCGGCGCCCCGGATGGAACGGTTTGACGAACTGTACTTCGGGGCCGTGGAAAATCTCGACCGGATTACCGCCCGGGTCGTTCAGCTTCAGCACTTCGAGCACGTGACGTTCGGCGGCCTCATGCTCCGAGCCGACGCGGAATTTTAGCCCGGCTTCGCTCAACTGCCGTTGCATCGCGGCAAACTCGTCCGGACCGGCGACGCGGAAGCCCAGATATTCGAGGTCGTCCGAAGCGTTGTCGTGGACCACCAGCCGATGGTGCCAGTAATCGGTACGCAAGTAGCACCGATCATTTTCTCCGTCCTCGGCCAATTCCATCCCGATAATCTCGGTCGCGAATTGCTTCCATTCGGCAAACTTCTTGACGCCAATTCCCATGTATCCCAGCTCGGTAACCTGGACCATCTTTACTACCTCCCGACGAACGATTGATTGCTCATTCAGCGCAGAGCGGAAAAAGCAGTGGGCCGCAGAATGGAATTAGCGAGCGAGGTTAGCAACGGACCGGATTCCTCACTCTTGCGCCGCGCCTCGATCCATTCGGGATCAGCTTGAAATGCGGCCCAACGAGCGTCGCGTTCGGCCATCGACGGCCATTCAAGAATGTAAACCAAATCCTGATTGGATTCGCCGATCGCAACAGTCCAAAAGCCGATTTGCTTGATTCCGTGTTTCTCGAATAGCCGTACAGTGACATTCTCAAACCGCTTGAGCAGATCGGGCAAGCGCCCGGGCATTGCGTGATAAATCCGCAGCTCGTGGATCATGCAACGAACCTCCTGATCCGTAAATCGCGCCTGTTTCGCAAGCGAATGCCCGCAATATAGGCGCTGTGATGGTCGCATTGCGAGCGAAACACTGATTTTCCGCTGGCTTCGATGTTGCTCACACAATGTACGACTGGGAAAAGGGGTATTGGTTATGAAAGACGGCAGCTTCATCAACGCGCAATGGACTAAGTTCCTAACTTCGGCCTATGTTGATCTCCCATTCGCTATAGCGGATCGTTGGTTTACCGGAAATGCCAAACCCCTTAATGAGGCGGGGTGGGCGACCTACGACTCCGCGGTGGTTCTGGCTAACGAAGCGATGAACCAGCTTTACTCAAACCGACTGGTCGCCGACATATTTGGCAACGCGCTGGAAGCGACTTTCCAGATGCAATATGCGCTCGAAGGCCCGATGATTAAGGCTCCACTCATTACCGCGGATTCTCGGGACGAGTCGGACTCGATTGGCTCTCAAGCGCAATCAGTGGAAAGTACGACCGAGACTCGCACCGCCTCGTTTGCGGCCTCTTCGGTAGCCTATCGCCGCCGCCGCGCGAGCCCGCCGCAAAGCGGCCGCCTGAACGCTGGCAGCTACCGGGGAGTATCAACCGAGCAGCTCCAATCCGCGCTCGAACATCCGCGGGGCTGATACTGCGATCTCCTCCCAATGGGGATCGTCGCGTTTGCCCCGCCGATGGAGCATCAGGTTGAAGCAGGTGATTACGCCGAATCGATAACCGGCGAACGCCCGAAACCAGCGCACCTCGTCCGGATCAACCGCAAAGTTCGCCGATTTCGCATAGGCACCCAGAATTTCCGTCGGGGTCAGCGGACGGATACGCGGCTCGCCGACTTCGATCCAGCTTGCCTCATCAGCGAAGAAACTGACCCAGCCGACGTCGAGTAACGTTGGCCCAATCGACGCGATCTCCCAATCGATCAACGCGATCGGATCAGTGTCATCGAACAGCACGTTCGCCCATTGGAAATCGCCGTGAACGCAGCCGATCCGCGAGTTCGCGGGGATGCTCGCTCGCAAACGCTCGCGCAATTCCGGTCCGCGTGCGACCACCTTCTGATCGAGCGTCGGGCGATCGATCAGGTTATCCAGCCGCTTCAGCTCCTCGTCGAGCGGCAGCGGCTCGCCAAATGCCTCGCGGCGCGGCTCCCACGGGAGACTATGGAGCACCGCGAGCATCGCGATCCCCTTGCGTGCGAGCAGCTTCATCTTATCGGCAGGAAAGGGTGCGTCGCTCAGCTTGACGCCTTCGAGGAACTCGACCACCGAATAAGGCCGCCCGAAGAATTCCGGCTCGTCGCCGCACCACAGAACGCGCGGAGCCGTCACTGCCGTGTCCGCCAGTGACGACATGATCCGCGCCTGCCGGACAATATCCGCCGGCCCTGAAATTTTCACTCCGGGCGGCGCAAGCCGGAGCACGAGTTTCGTCCGCTCATCAGGATCAGCGTGTTTCAGCACGAAGCTGAAGCTGAACCCGGCATGCCCCGGCAAAGTTTCGAGCTGCTCGACGGTCGCCGCTGCGTCCGTCGTCCTCACGCGCATCAGAGAGGTGAGTTGATTGACGATAACCTGCTCAGTTGAATCCATGCGGACTCCTATGCGTCCGGATCAATTCTCAGCGCGCGCTGATAAATTCGGAGCCAGCTTGGCCAGTTTATTGTTGATGATCGAGTAGTGGCACCTTTTCCGAGCGCGCGGCGCGCATCAAGGCCTTATCAAAGGTCGCCAGCTGACAACTTCTGCGGACCGCTATTTCCAAATAGGCCGAATCATAGAACGTCAGTTTGTGCCGCCTGGCTAACGCGAAGACCTGATCTTCATTATGCAGAAAATCTATCTTGATCGAGAGTCGCGACAATTGGTGCAAAAAAAAGGCTGTTTCTTCTTTATTTAGCCGGCCGCGACGCTCGTTCATTAGCAATGCGTTCCGTACTTCGTACCACCAAAGATTGGGGACAAAAGCTTCATCAGCTCGCAAGCGTTCGATCGCGCTATCAGCGATCAGATAACCTTCATCTTTAAGTGCCCACGTCATTGCCAATGAAGTGTCAAGCACGAATGGCATTAATACTTGTGCCCTTCGTGAATTGTCGCCTTCAATTCCTTAATCGTAATCTTACCGGTTCGTTCGCGAAGCGCTTTCAAGTTAGCGATAGCTTCATCAATCTCTTGCTGGCGCCGCTCCGGTTCCGGCGCCAGCCGTGCGATTGGCCGACCTCGCCGGGTAATAATGACTGTTTCGCCCCGCTCCACTTCGTCAAGAATCCGGAGAAAGCGAGCCTTTGCATCGGATGCCTGAATTTCTCGAATCATTCCACAATTATGACCGGTCGTCTTGACTAGTCAAATAGCCAGCGGCTCCCGCCCTTGAGAACCAGCTGTACCTGAGGCAATCTCGCGAGTAGGACGCGTCGTCAGTCATCCGATCATCTTGATCGGCCCGCGAACGCGTAGCCACAGCAGAGGAGAGCAACCGTGAGTTGGGATTTTGAGACTGAGCCGGAATTTCAGAAGCAGCTCGACTGGATGGAAAAGTTCGTGCGCGAAGAGGTCGAGCCACTCGACTATATTCTCGACTCGCCCTACGACGTGCGCGACCCCAAGCGCAACCGGCTCGTGCGCCCGCTGCAAGCTGAGGTTCGCAAGCAGAAGCTTTGGGCGTGCCATCTCGAACCCGAACTCGGCGGACAAGGCTACGGACAGGTTAAGCTTGCCCTGATGAACGAAATCCTCGGACGTTCCCGCTTTGCGCCGACCGTTTTTGGCTGTCAGGCGCCCGATACCGGCAATGCTGAGATCCTCGCCAAGTACGGCACGCCGGAGCAGAAAAAGCGTTATCTCGAACCGCTGCTCGCCAACGAAATCGTCTCCTGCTTCTCGATGACCGAACCGCAGGGCGGCGCAGACCCCAAGGTCTTCACGACGCGCGCCGAGCTGCGCGGCGACAATTGGGTGCTCAACGGCGAGAAGTGGTTCTCTTCGAACGCGCGATGGGCCTCCTTCCTGATCGTGATGGCGGTTTCTGAGCCTGATGCACCTCCCTATCAGCGCCAGTCGGCCTTCATCGTCCCGATGGATACGCCCGGCGTGCAGATCAAGCGCAACGTCGGGATCGGTCAGGAGCCCGAGGGTACCGGCTCGCATGCCTACGTCAGTTATAAGGATGCGCAAATCCCGAAGGACCATATCCTCGGGCCACGTGGTTCAGGTTTCGCGGTTGCGCAGACCCGGCTCGGCGGCGGACGAATTCATCATGCGATGCGCACGATTGGTCAGGTGCGTCGCGCCTTCGATCTCATGTGCGAGCGAGCGCTCTCCCGCACCACTCAAGGCTCGGCGCTGGCCGACAAGCAGATGGTGCAGGAAAAAATCGCCGATTCGTGGCTCGATATCGAGCAGTTCCGCTTACTGGTGCTGCGGACGGCGTGGCGGATCGACAAGTACAAAGACTATCTCAAGGTGCGCAAGGATATCGCGGCGGTGAAAGCGCAGATGCCGAAGGTGTTTCATGATGTCGCGATCCGCGCCTTGCAGATTCACGGCTCGCTCGGTGTCACACCCGAGATGCCATTCATCGATCAGGTGGTCGAGAGTTTTGTGATGGGTCTCGCGGACGGCCCGACCGAGGTCCACAAGATCACGCTCGCCCGTCAAATCCTGCGCGAGTACAAGGGCACCCAAGGCCTCTTCCCGACCGGACATATTCCCGCGCTGCGTGAAGCTGCAATCAAGAAGTATGGCGATCTGATCGAGCGGGAGGTCGCGGCCCAATGAAAAGCGTTCCGGCGCTCTACGATTTCTCGGACAAGGTCGTGGTGATCACGGGCGGCAGCCGCGGGATCGGTTATGCGACGGCGCTCGAGTTTGCGCGCGCCGGCGCGACACTCGCGATTGCGAGTCGCAAGCTTGACGCCTGCGAGGCGACCATCAAGGAAATCCGCGCGCTCGGCGCTGACGGCTCGGCGCATGGAATCCACGTTGGTAAATGGGCCGATTGCGATCGCCTCTGCGAGGAAGTCTATGCCCGATGGGGCCGCGCCGACGTTTTGATCAACAACGCCGGCCTATCTCCGCTCGCGCCGTCGGCGCTAGAGACCACCGAAGATCTGTTCGACAAAATCCTCAGCGTCAATCTCAAGGGACCGTACCGTTTATCCGCTCTGTTCGGCTCGCGGATGGTGGCTGGAAACGGCGGCGCGATCATCAATGTCACTTCGACCGCGTCGATCCGGCCCAGCGCCGAGATGGCGATCTACGGCGCGGCCAAAGCAGGACTGAATTTACTGACCCAAACCTTCGCGCAGGAATACGGACCGAAGGTGCGCGTCAATTGCATCATGTGCGGACCCTTCCATACCGATATCAGCAAGGGATGGTCCCGCACTGAGGATTATACGAAGCGCGCACGGGCTATTTTTCCGCTCCAGCGCGCCGGCGAGCCGGAAGAAGTTGCTGGCGCTGCGATGTACTTCGCCAGCCCGGCCTCGAGCTTCACCACCGGCGCTATCCTGACGATCGACGGCGGCACCTCGAATCCAAAGTCGCAAACGCTTTACGAAGATCGGTAATCCGACTAGAACCAAAAATGGCACTCTCGTGCGTAGCTGCGGCGCGAAGGGTCCCTGAATCTGGGATTCCCTTAGGCAAAGCTGGGGCAGGCTCTCGCGCGCCAGACAAACGTGACTTGCGGGAATGACATCGAAAACAAGATGAGCCGAGATTGAAGTTTGCCTGCAATGAGTTAAAGGTCGGACTGACAATCCCATCGCGAGGTCGCTATGAAGGTCAACTGGTTCCATCTGATGCCGTGGCGGTTTCTGCCGAACAATTTCGAAAACGATCATCACAGCGTCTGGGTCGATATCCCGACCAAGCTCTACGATCCGACTCGCGGGCATCATCTATATAATGAGTTTCTCGACGAGCTCGAGTTCGCCGATCAGATGGGCCTCGATGGCATCTGCGTTAATGAACATCATGCGAACGCCTACGGAATGATGCCCTCGCCCAATCTGATGGCGGCGGCCGTGGCGCGTCGGACCAAGAACGCCAACCTGATTGTGCTCGGCAACAGTATCGCGATGTACAATCCGCCGCTGCGCGTCGCGGAGGAGTTCGCGATGCTCGACCTTATCTCGGGTGGACGGCTCGTCGCGGGCTTTCCGGTCGGCAGCAGCCCCGACGACAACTTCGCCTACGGCTTCATCCCGGCCACCCTGCGTGAGCGTTACTACGAGGCGCACGATTTCATCAAGCAGGCGTGGACCAACGAGGAGCCGTTTACTTTTAACGGCCGTTACAACAAAGTCCGCTACGCCAATATGTTTATCCGCCCAGTGCAGAAACCCCATCCACCGATCTGGATTCCGGGCGGCGGCTCGATCGAGACTTGGGACTGGACACTGGAGCACGATTACGTTTACTGCGCGCTTTCGTATCTCGGATATGATTACGGCAAGCGGGTCGGCACTGGCTATTGGGAACGCGCAGCAGCCCTCGGCAAGGACCTGAATCCCTACCGCTTCGGCTATCTACAATTGATCTGCGTCTCCGAGACTGACGCTCAGGCCGAGAAGGATTACGCTGAACATCTCGAATATTTTTACAACAAATGCGTGCATATCGCCGATGAGTTCGCCGACGCACCCGGCTATCGCACTGAGGGCACCGTACGCGCGGGGCTGCGTGGCTCAGTCGGTGGCAATGCCGCCGCGATGTTCCGTAAAGGTCTCAAGTGGAGGGACTTCATCGATCGCTCTTACGTCGTCGCCGGCTCGCCCGCGACGGTGCGCGATAAACTGACCTGGATTCTTAAGGACCTCAACGTCGGCCAACTCATGGCGTTGCAGCAGATCGGCAGCATGCCCAAGCATCTGGTGATGAAGAACACTGAGCTGTTCGCCAAAGAGGTGATGCCATCACTCAAGAAAATCTGGAGCGAGGAGTGGGAAGACCGATGGTCGCCGCAGCCGCTGCAGGAGCGCGCGGTACCGGGTCAAGCTGAGGCGCGCTAGCGCTAGTGGAGCGCGCGTAGCGAGCAGGCGAGTCTGGGGGCTGCGTCAAGAATCCGAATAGTGGAGCGCGTCTTCCGCGACACTAGGGCGGAGCGCACACTAGGCGGAGCGTAGCGGAGCCGAGCAAAGGAGTCCGCGACGTGCGTTAAAGATCAATCCGAGCAAGCAGCTTGCCCTGAGTCCCTCGAAGGAAGTCTGCGAGCTGCGTAGAAATAAAGCTGTGAAAGCGATTGCTGAAGGGGACGGAGCGAAATGAGCGATCTGAAAAGCCTAACGCTGCGCAACGGTGACTTTACCATCAACTATTACCAGCAAGGGAGCGGCGAGCCGCTGGTTTTTCTCCATAGCGCGGTCGGACTTCCCGCCTTTACGCCCGAGCTCGTCGAACTGAGCAAACGATTCACTGTCATCGCGCCGCTGCTACCCGGTTTCGGATCGACCGGTGAGGAGCATCTGCACGAAGAGGTGCAAAAACTGGTGTTCTGGGGCTGGGACTTGCTCGATGCCCTCAAGCTCGATCGCGCCATCCTGGTCGGCCATTCGTTCGGCGGGATGCTGGCGGCGGAGATGGCCGCCACCGAACCAGCTCGCGTGAAAAAACTCGCGCTGATTGCGCCTGCCGGACTGTTTCTCCCCGAGCACCCGCCGCTCGATTTTTTTGCCTGTCCGCCCGACCGTCTGACGCGCGCCGCTTTCCATGATCCCAATTCCGACGTGGCCAAGGCCTTCATGAAACCTCCCGACGATCCAGCCGCCGCGGTCGAAGCGATCGTCGCCCGCGCCAAGGCCTTGGCGACCGCAGGACGCTTCCTCTGGCCGACTGGCGATCGCGGGCTCAAGGAGCGGCTCTATCGGATCAAAGCGCCGACGTTGCTCTTATGGGGTGAGTCGGACGGGATTATACCGCCGATCTATGCTGAAGCGTTCAAATCGATGCTGACCGGCGCGGCCTCGGTGAAAATACAGAAGCTCGCCGGCGCCGGCCATGTGCTATTTGCTGAGCAGCCCGAAAAATCTGTGAAAGCAATCATGGATTTCTGCGCAAGTTAGCTCGGTTTCTTGCGCATAACTTTGTAGATCCCGCGGACCCCAGCGCCGCGAGGAGACCGGAGGTAATCATGGATTGTCCTTACGATCGAGCTGCCGAGGATCTCGGCAATATCGTCGCTCTCGAGCACGTCAACGTCACCGTGCCCGATCAACAGCTCGCGACCTTGTTCTATGTGATGGGACTCGGGCTGACCCGCGATCCTTTCCTGATGACCAGTGTGACTAATATGTGGGTCAACGTGGGCCGCAGCCAGTTCCATCTGCCAGGGATCAAGCCTCAGGTGGTGCGGGGACGCATAGGCCTGGTGACGCCTAATCGCGAGGCGCTCGTAAAGCGCCTGACGCGGGTCGGCAAGCGGCTCCAGGACACCCGCTTCGCTTTCACCGAGCACGAATCATATGTCGATACAGTATGTCCGTGGGGCAATCGTATCCGATGCCATCAGCCGGAGCCCTGCTTCGGCCCGGTTACTCTCGGATTGCCTTATGTGGAATTCGACGTGCCGCCTGATTCAGCCGAGGGGATAGCGCGCTTCTATCGGCGCATTATGAAAACCGCCGCAAGCGTTACCGAGGACCGCGACGAGCGCGCCGCCGTCGTGCCGGTGGGCCTCGGACAAACCTTCTATTTCCGCGAAACTGATCGTCCGATTCCCGACTACGACGGCCATCATGTGCAGGTCTATGTGAACGACTTCTCCGGACCGCATCAGATGCTCGCTGAAAAGAACCTGATTATGGAAGAAAGCGACCAGCATCAGTACCGCTTCAAGGATCTTGTCGATCCCGAAACCGGACGCGTGCTGTTCACGATCGAGCACGAGGTCCGCAGCATGAAACATCCACTCTTCATGCGTCCGCTGGTCAATCGGAACCCTGAGCAGAGCAACATGAATTACGGCCCCGGACAGGACGCCTATATCTGGGGCACGCAGGAAGCACACTAAATCACCTCCTCGAACGAAGCGCGAAAGGAAATATCGTATGAAAACTGAAGACATCCGCTACAACGATGGCAGCGTCACGCTGCATGGATTTGTCGCCTACGACGATCAGAAATCCGGCAAACGTCCGGGCGTGCTTGTTATGCCTGAGGCGTTCGGGCTTGGACCTCACGCCAAAAGCCGCGCTGAGCGCATCGCGCAACTCGGTTACGTCGCGTTGGCCGGCGATCCATATGGCAATGGCCTGATCGCGAAGGACCTGCAGGAAGCGATGAAGCATGCGGGTTCGCTGCGTGAGGACCCGGCCAAGTTCCGCCAACGGGGTCGCGCCGCGCTCGAAAAGCTCGCGGCCTTGCCGCAAGTCGATCCGAATCGTCTAGCCGCGATCGGCTACTGCATGGGCGGGACGTTCGCTCTCGAACTCGCGCGCGATGGAGCCAACCTCCGGGGCGTCGTTTCCTTCCACGGCGGACTCGAATCGAAGATGCCCGCTACTTCGGGAAAAACGAAAGCCAAGGTTCTGGTCTGCACCGGCGCCGACGATCCTTTCGTGCCGATCGCGCAGGTCAACGCGTTCGAGGAAGAGATGACCAAGGCCGGCGTCGATTGGCAGGTCATCAGCTATGGCGGCACTGTCCATAGCTTTACGAATCCTGATGCGGCCAGTGCGGGCGTACCGGGCCTTGCCTATAATAAATCCGCCGACGAGCGTTCATGGCAGGCGATGACCTCATTTTTCGCCGAGATTTTTGGATGATAAAATAGGAACCAAATCGGTGGTAAATGGGAAAGGCTGCACGTTCGCTCCGGCGAAAGGACATTACCGCGCTCGCGCGGCACACCTGGTCGCGCGTATGGCCTGATCCCATGCCCACCGGATGGCGCGTGCACCTCGTTCGCAAAACTGTCATCCAAAAGATCTATGGACGGGACGTTTGCGGCGTTATCCTTAAGAGCAACCGGACCATCCTGGTCGGGCGTAATACGGGACGCCATAGTTTTCATACTTTGGTGCACGAGCTGGCCCATCTGCGAACCCTCGATGAAGAGCTCGACCACGGTCCGCTCTGGGAGCATGAGTTCAATTCAGTCGCGCGTCCGACGCTCGGCGCGGAGTTGCAGCGTAATATTTGACTGCGAAAATAATTGACTCTGGAAGGTAGATCGCCTTAGTTTGCATCATGGCTACAGGAGTTCAGCACACGAGTAATATAGAGCACGAGAACCATAAATCTGAAGTCGCAGTATTTGGCGGCGGATGTTTTTGGTGTACTGAGGCCGTATTCGAACAAGTGAGAGGAGTGCTCTCCATCACGTCCGGCTTTGCGGGTGGTACCGTCCCGAATCCCTCATATGCGCAGGTCTGCACCGGGCGGACTGGGCATGCTGAAGTTACGCGCATCGAGTTCAACCCAGCCGAGATTTCCTATCGAACGCTGCTCGAAATTTTCTTTGCGACGCATGATCCCACGACGCTCAATCGTCAAGGAAACGATATCGGTCCCGAGTATCGCTCGATCATTCTCTATGCGTCAGAGCAGCAGCATCAGGCGGCCGCGGCTTTTATCCAGGAATTGACCCACGAGCAGGTTTTCGACGCGCCGATCGTAACCGAACTCAAGCCGCTTACGGCTTTCTATCCGGCGGAGGACTATCATCGCCAGTATTATCAAAACAATACCTACGCACCCTATTGCCAATTCGTGATTCGCCCGAAACTCGCAAAGTTCCACAAAAAATACAGCGAGTTGCTCAAAGGCTGATCCAGCCGTACGCTGCGAGAGAACGAGTCGGCGAGCCGCTTCCCGAATTGAACGGAGCGACGTCGTCACGAAGCGAAATCAAACGAGCCGCAGATGCCGCCACTAACCAGCGGGTAAAGCCGCTAGGAAAGCTCTGCACAAATCTAATTTGTCATCCTGAGCCGGCGAGCGGCACGAGCCGTGTCGAAGGATCCGCGCGAAGCGATTCTAAGAATTCATTTGTGCAAAGCTTCCCTAGCGCCTGAAGAGAATAAACTGGGCGTGATCGAAGCCTTTTTATCGCCGGTGGCTCTCTTTTCCTCACCATTTGCTCTCAGAACCAGCTGGTCTAGGTGACCGGGGTTTAGGTCTTTTTCTCACCGCAGCAGGTCTTCTGGATGTTGCTGCATTTAGACCGAAAGATAGCGGCATGGTTGGATAGTTGTCCCGCTTGTAGCGTATCGGCGGATTGAAGAACGCTCGGACTTTGAATTGCGGCGTTGGAGGCTATCTCGTGATCATCGGTCTGATAGTGTTCTTCAGAACTCTCGTCTGACCCGGAACAGCAAATCAATCGGAGGTGCGTCAATTCGATGCGGTTTTCCGTCAAGGCTGCAACCCTTCATCCCGGGTGAAGAACTCACGATACGCTCTCCTGTCCGAAGTCATGCGAAACCGCCTCAGTCTCGCTCAGGCCCTCGATGTTTCACGTGAAACATGGCATTAGCGGAGGAATCTGCGAACGGAGCGATCACGCGAGTCTGCGAGCTACGTTCAAGGATAGGACGGTCGATGTTTCACGTGAAATATCGACCGTCCTGATGGTGCACCTCAAGGGATCCCTCTTCCAATGGGTGAGGGTGTTTCGACGCTGCTAACTATAATTAAGCTGGTTGTTGCGGGCCGCGGATTACTTTGCCGGGCATCTCGCCGGTCGGCTCCCCATTCTCAAAAGTGATCTCGCCACTCACGATCGTATAGCGATAACCATCGGCGCGTTGGACAAACCTGCGGCCATTCGCCGGTAAATCGAACACCATCTCCGGCGGATGCAACCGCAGGCGATCAAACTCGATCAAGTTCAGATCCGCTTTCATCCCCGGCGCGAGCACTCCGCGATCGTTCAAGCCATAGAGTTGTGCTGTGTCGTGGGTCTGGCGCTTGATCGCAACCTCTAATGGAATTCGCTCGCCACGATCACGATCGCGCACCCAATGTGTCAGCAGGTAAGTCGGCATGCTCGCGTCGCAGATTACGCCGCAATGCGCGCCGCCATCACTCAATGAAAGCACCGTGCTGGGATTCAGCAGTTGCGGCCGGATCGCGTCGAAAGAATACCCTTTATAGGCAAGCGGCATATAGATGATCTCGCGACCATCCCGCTCGAGTAACGTATCGTAGGCGACTTCCTGCGGCGTCTTGCCGGCCCGTCGCGCGCGCTCAAGGATGCTCATCTCGGCAGTGGGTTCATACTGCGGCGGATCGCCAAGCGAGAAATGATGCTGAAAGCTGGCCACCATTCCCAGCGTCTGCTCTTCCTTAACCGCCGGTACGTCATTGAGTATCTCGGCGCGGACCTGCGGGTCGCGCATCCGCTGCACCCGCTCAGCAAGGTCGAGTCCCGCCAGCAAACGACGATAACTCCGATGCGTACTGAAGGGATGCAGCGAGCTTTGGAGACTCATCAGCGAGGCTGCAGGTCGCGCAGCGACTTGCGCCACCATATGCGCCCCACCGAGATTCTGCCGCGCAACGAACTCGAGAATCTCCCGCATCTTCATCGAGGAGCGGCGGCTGATTAAAGCGGCAAGAGAGATAGTGCGGCCAGTCTCGCGGGTCAACTGCGCCATCCATTCGAGATCAGCGTCAGGGCCGGTGATGTCCGAGATGATCTCGAAAACGCCGTGGCCTGCTTCACCGAGCGCGCGCCCGATCCCGATCATCTCATCGACGGCTGCAAAGGTGCCAGGGACATATGCCTTCTCGCGCGTGCGATGGACCAGCGTCCGCGACGTGCTCAAACCTAGTGCGCCAGCTTTCACGCCGCCGCGCACGACTGCCGCCATCCGCGCGATGTCCTCGGCGGTGGCTGGCTCGTTAGCTGCGCCACGCTTGCCCATCACGTAGGCGCGCACTGCGCAATGCGGCACGTGGGTTCCGACATCAATTACGCGCTCCATGCCCGACAGCGCGTCGAGATATTCCGCGAATGACTCCCATTTGAAATCGATTCCGGCGGTTAGCGTCTCAGTCGGGATGTCCTCGACGCCATCCATCAGGCTGATCAGGAAATTTTCTTCGCCGCGCTTAACCGGCGCGAAGCCGACGCCGCAATTGCCGATCAACGCAGTCGTAACGCCATGCCAGCTCGACGGCGATAAGTACGGGTCCCAGGCAACTTGCCCGTCGTAGTGCGTATGTATATCCACCCATCCAGGCGCGACGAGCAATCCGCTCGCGTCAAGCTCACGATTTGCGCTGCTGGCTTTACCGCCGACCGAGGTGATTTTGCCATTATCGATTGCGATGTCGCCGGCAAAGGCGAGCGCACCGGAACCATCGACGATTTTACCGCCGCGAATTACGAGATCATGCATGTCAGGTCTCCCAATGGTTGAAGCCTGTCTCAAATAAATCAGGCTAGAGCTTGAGTTGGCAAGCGAATACACGCCGGATAACTTTCAATCACCGAAACGGGATTAGGATAAAATACCGGTCGTGAAGCTATCTGTAATCGATCAATCGCCAGTGCCGTCAGGCTCCACTCCGGCTGATGCGCTGCGTAACACGATTGAGTTGGCCCGGCTAGCCGACCGACTTGGTTATGCACGCTACTGGATTGCCGAACACCACGCGATTCCGGCGCTGGCGAGTCCTGCGCCCGAGGTCCTGCTCGCACGCGTCGGCGCAGAAACCTCGCAGATTCGGCTTGGTTCCGGCGGCGTGATGCTACCGCACTATAGTCCGCTCAAGGTGGCGGAGAACTTTCGCGTCCTGCACGCGCTTTACCCCAATCGGATCGATCTCGGGATCGGTAGAGCTCCGGGCGGCACTCCACTGGATTCGTTCGCGCTCTGGCGCGATCGTGGGCATTATCCGCCGCCTGATGATTTCGGACAGCAACTGCCGGAGCTACTTGCGTTTCTCAATCACGATTTTCCGCCGAATCATCCGTTCAGCCAGATCAAAGTTTCGCCGGAAATGCCCGGCGGTCCCGAAGTTTGGCTGTTGGGCTCGAGCATGTGGAGCGCGTCGGCAGCGGCGCAGCTTGGGTTGCCTTACGCATTTGCCCACTTTATCGAGCCGGGTCCGGCCCGCACCGCGCTCGAACATTATCGGACGAATTTCGTCGCTTCGACTTCAACGATGCGCGTGCCGCACGCGATGCTTGCGTTGGGCGTAGTTTGCGCCGATACGCAGGAAGAAGCCGAGCGGCTAATCCTGAGCGCCCGATTGTTCCGGAGACGGATCCGGCAAGGTGACATTCGTCCGATTCCAACGGTCGAGGAGGCCATCAGTGAACTCGGGCCGGAGCCGATGCCCATCGTACACGAGCTGCCGCGCGATTTTCCGCGTTACGTAGTCGGTACGCCGGATAAGGTTCGCGATCAGCTCACGTTAATGACCGACGAATTGCGCGTGCAGGAGTTGATGGTAGTCACGATCGTTCATGATCACGTGGCGCGAATGCGCTCGTACGAATTGCTGGCGCAAGCATTCGCATTGACTCCACATCGTAAGGGTTGACGGCGGCCATCGCTTCAAATGATAACGCGAAAGAGGTTTGCGTGATCATGAGGTTGATGGCTGTATGAAATACTGGTTGTTGGCGGCGTTAGGATTTGCCTTGATGCTCATTGCAGCTTCGGTTAGGGCACAGGACACAAATTCAAACGCTACATCATCGGTGGCCGCGACCACTGGAAATTCATCCGTTCAGACGATTCCGCCGGGAACGATTATCACGGCGCAGAACTGGCAGCAGTATGAGCCATTCATGCCCGATGGAATGATCGCGCTGTTCCAGGGCAAGTATTACTGGAAAATGCCGGCGGACGTGAGTATCGAAATCGGCCTGACCCTGGTGCGTCCACTGCCGGCAAATTACCTGGCTGCAACCGAGCGCTATTCGCCGCAAGTAAAGATTATCGATCTGCCGAGCGGCGGACTTACACTGAGTAATTATCGCGGCGGGCTACCATTCCCGAATCCATCCGACCCCCACATGGGGTGGAAAGTTCTGACGAATGTCTGGTACCGATACGTCCCACATCTGACAGTTGATACTTACGGAACAGCTTGTAGCCAGAATGGCTATGGGAGCATCAACTGTACTGCGGATGAACTTGTAACGCGTCAGTTGAGCTACAATACCGATCCTGGGGTTCCGGAGACTATTCCGGGCACGCACGATAATTTCTATGCCGAATGGATAATGACGCTTGAGCCGGAAAACCAGAAATATACTGCGAGCTTGGTGCTGTCGCCGACTGATCTGACCAAGCCGCAACAGATTTACGCCTTTATTCCTTCGCTGCGCCGGCCACAAGCGGTTTCGCCGAATGCGCGATGTACTCCTTACCCGGGAACGGATTTGACTACTGACGAATATCGATACGGTTTCAATGGAAATCTTACTGATTCCGTAGTCAATACTGTGCAGACGCGACGGGTGATCGCACTGATCGATATGAATATTCCAGCGACGAGTCTTCCACAGGGATACGGTATGCCGCTCGGCTGGTCACTCCCGTCATGGGGAAAATGGCAGGTCCGGGACGTTTATCAGATCGACGCCAGAAAGCTGCCCAGCCAGCAAAGTAGCTATTGCTATGGCAAACGGATCATGTATGTCGATAAGTCCTTTTTCTCGACTTTGTGGGAAGACCTTTACGACAAGCAGATGAATTTGTGGAAAGTGGCTGGCTTCTTTCTCGGCACCGCCGACGTGCCGGGAATTGGACCGGTGAACAGCAGCGGTCGAGCCGTCGAGGCGATCTGGGATTTACAGAATAATCATTCGAGCATTTTGGTTGATCCCGGCAATGGCCATCCATTCTACATAAATGAGCAAGCACCTGATGAGTACAAAGATATTGCACGCTATACGACCGTGACCGGTCTGAGCCAGATTATGCGATAGTGTAATGAGGGTTTGATTCGATAGGTTATTGAAGCCGAGATCGATGAAGAAACTGTCGAATTCCGGGGAGACTTTAATTGATGGATTTCAAATTCAGCGAAGCCGATGAAGCCTTTCGCCACGAATTCAGAGTATGGCTCGAACAGAACGTGCCGCGTGACTGGCGTGACGACGGCGAGATGAGCGATCCCGAGACCAAGACCGAATTCGAGCGGCGCCGTTCATGGCATCGCAAGCTCTACGACGCCGGCTGGATGTGTATTCATTGGCCGAAAGAGTATGGTGGTCGCGGCGCTACATTGCTCCAGCAAGTCATCTATAATCAGGAACTAGATCGGGCCAAGGCGCCGCCGGTAGTCAATTTTCAGGGTATCGCGCGGGTCGGCCCGACACTGATGCAGTGGGGGACGCCCGAGCAGAAGAAGCGTTACATTCCGAAAATCCCGTCTGCCGAAGAAATTTGGTGCCAGGGATTATCCGAGCCGAATCACGGCTCAGACCTCGCGGCGGTTGAGACTCGCGCCATAGATGAAGGTGATCATTTTGTCGTGAATGGGTCGAAGATTTGGACCTCAAACGCGCATCATGCCGACTTTTCAACGCTGCTCTGCCGCACTGATCCGTCGTTGCCGAAGCATAAGGGGCTTAGTTATCTACTGGTCGATTTGAAAAGCCCCGGAATTACCATTCAGCCACTGATCCAAATCACCGGCGAGCACGGCTTCAACCAAGTCTTTTATGACGATGTCCAGGTACCCAAAGCCAATCTGGTCGGTCAAAAGAATCAGGGGTGGATGGTAGCGATGACTAACATGATGTTCGAACGGACTATCCACGGCGGACGTACTGACATGATGGTTGAGGTGCGCCAGTTAGCGGATCTCGCGCGGAACATGCAGCGCAATGGCGGTTCAGCGTTCGATGATGAATATATTCGCCAGCGAATTGCGCGCTTCGCATGTGAGGCCGAGGCGCTCCGCTATACCAGCTATCGACAACTCACGCGGCAGCTCAAGGGGCTGCCGCCGGGCCCTGAAGGCTCAGTGATGAAGCTCGGCATTAGTGAGCTGAACTTACGAATGCAATCGTTCGCGATGGAATTGCTAGGGCCGTATAGTCAATTCGAATACCGGTCCGATGGAGCTCTTGATCGCGGCAAGTGGTCTCATCGAATGCTGGCGGCGCGCCGCGCGACGATCGCAGCCGGCTCGAATGAGATTCAGCACAACATAATCGGCGAGCGCGTATTGGGGCTTCCCAAGGGCTGATTATCAAACGGCTCCAAGATCGAGTGGCGCAATCATGAGCAAATTCGAGGACTACGCCGAGAAATACAACTTCATCAAAATGGAGCGGCGCGACGGCATCCTCCAGATGACGCTGCATAGTAAAGGCGGCGAATTGCTGTGGGGTGGGCGTCCGCACGAGGAATGTTCGTATGCCTTCTATGACGTCGCGCGTGACCGCGAGAACAAAGTAGTAATACTCACTGGCAGCGGCGACAACTTTTGTGCGGATATCATCTGGGGCCGTACGTCTAACTCCCCGGGAGGAGTCACCAAAGCGCGACCATTGGCGGCGGATCATACGCTCTCGGATGCCTATTACCTGATCATGAATCATCTGAATATCGCTGTGCCGACGATCGCCGCAATTAATGGTCCCGCGTTGATCCATTCGGAATTGGCGTTGTTATGCGACATCGTGTTGGCCTCGGAGAATGCGGCGTTTCAAGACTTGCCACATTTTCCGAATGGACTGGTGCCTGGCGACGGTGTGCACGCGGTATATCCGTTGCTGCTGGGCGTGAATCGCGCACGCTACTTCCTCTATACCGGCCAGATGATCAAGGCGTATGAAGCGCACGAGATGGGCCTCGTCGCTGAGGTTCTGCCGCGCGATCGCCTGCTTGATCGTGCCTGGGAACTCGCACGTAAGATCGCTGAGAAGCCGCCGCTCACGATCCGCTATGCGCGTGCGGTTCTTACTCGCGAGCTTAAGCGCCTGATGATCGACAATCTCGAGCTTGGATTGGCGCTGGAGGGTCTCGGCACGTCTGAGTATTGGCCGACTGCGAATTTCAAGAAATAGGCCAGTCGAGAGTTACTGATGCGGAGCGCGCGATGAGCAAATTTGACGAATACTCAAAAAAGTATAAGCACGTCCGGATGGAACGCCGGGACGGTATCTTGCAGATGACCTTGCATCGCAATGGAGATCCGGTCATCTGGGACTTTGCCGCGCACAGCGAGACGGCGCACGCTCTCGGCGATATTGCGCATGATCGTGAAAATCGTGCGGTCATTATTACAGGCGCGGGCAATGATTTTATCGCGGAACACGAGTTTGGCGACGCCAACAAGATTCCGGCGGCAGTTTGGGATCAGGTCATTACTGACGGCAAGTACCTGATTATGAATCACCTCGATATCGAGGTCCCAATAATTGCGGCGGTCAATGGTCCGGCGCTGATCCATTCTGAGCTGGCGCTCTTGTGCGACGTCGTGCTGGCGTCGGAAACTGCCGTCTTTCAGGACTTGCCGCATTTTACGAGTGGACTAGTGCCGGGCGACGGCGTCCATGTGATCTTCCCGATGCTGCTGGGCTTTAATCGCGGACGTTACTTTCTGCTGACCGGCGAGAAGATTTCGGCGCAGGAAGCGAGGACGCTCGGGCTGGTCGGTGAGGTGCTTCCGTCCGAGCGATTGTTGCCGCGCGCGTGGGAGGTCGCTCGCAAGATTCTGGAAAAGCCGCCGCTGACAGTTCGTTATACGCGACAGATTCTGACCCGCGAGATCAAGCGCGCGATGCTTGATAATCTTGGCTTAGGATTGGCGCTCGAAGGACTCGCGGCAGGCGAATTCTTTATTACCGACAAAAAAGCATAGCCTGCGCGCGGACGCTGCCGCATGCAGAGTCCGCGCACAATCGGGGAGCCCGCAGCCTAGCGTTTCTCGAATTGCTTTTTGCCGTAAAGAATCGAGCGTTCCTCGTCGCTCAGGGGTTGCTGCTGGATATCAGCCATCACGGCGAGGCCGCGCTTAACCGCGTCACGACTGCCGAGCGCAGTGAGCCATCGGCGCAGATTCGGCATCGATTCGAACTGCTCCGGCTCGCGTTGTGCGATTCGTACCCACGGGTAAGTCGCGATGTCCGCGATCGAATAATCGCTGCCGAGATATTCGGCTTCGGCCAGCCGCTTATCCATCACGCTCCAGAGCCGGCGCGACTCGTTGGTATATCGCTCGATCGCATACGGAATCTTTTCGGGAGCGGCGTTGCGGAAGTGACCTGCCTGTCCCATCATCGGTCCGATACCGGCCATCTGGAACATCAACCATTCAACGACCTTATAACGTGCGCGCATCTCGGTGGGCATCAGCTTGCCAGTCTTTTCCGCAAGATAGAGGAGGATTGCACCTGATTCGAACAGTGATATCGGCTGACCGCCGGGGCCGTCGGTATCGACAATCGCGGGCATCCGATTGTTCGGGCTGATTTTAAGGAAGCTCGGCTCGAACTGCTCGCCCTTGCGGATATTTATCGGTACGACGCGATAGGGCGTACCGGTTTCTTCCAGAAAGATTGTGACTTTGTGTCCGTTGGGAGTAGGCCAATAGTAGAGATCGATCATCACGCACCTCACATCATTGATGAGCCAGCTTCGCTTCGCTGCATCAGGCGGTCAAGAGCCTCTCAGTCGTGCAGCGAGCTTATGCGTTTGCGATCACGTCGATTCCAGCCTGTGCGCACTCGATATCCTGCTCGACGCTACCGCCGCTCACACCAATTCCACCGGCGACGACGCCGTCGATTTTGATGGGTAGGCCGCCGCCGAAGGTGACGATTCGCGGGATATGCGGAACGCCTGCCAGCAGCGCCGGGTTTTCCTTGATTCGGTTAAAGAAATCCTGCGAGGGCGCGCCGAGCAAGGCGGTATAAGCTTTGTTTTGCGAAACTTCGATGCTAATCAGCGGTGCGCCATCCATGCGGCAGAACGCTTTCAGCAATCCGCTCTCGTCGAGGATCGCAACTACCTGCGGGATGCCGAGCGCCTTGGCTTTAGCAACTGCTGCTTCGACCATCCTCGCCGCGAGGTCTGCGGTTATACATCGTTTACTGAAGGTCTTGTCCATTTTGATTTGCTCCTTTGAAAGTATTGTTGAAGTCAGTCGAGCCGTATCGAGCGCGCCTCTTGGTTAGCACATCGGTCGTGGTGTTTCACTGGATCACTCGCAGGGAGTTGCGCACACAGCCAGCTCGGGTGGATTATCCCGGCATCAGTCGGGAGGAACGGGCATCATGCGTGTGGCAATTGGTGGATACCTCGTCGCAGTCAATACGTTCGCGACTCAACGGATGGGACTCGATAAGTTTCAGCGCGCAATGCTGAGCGGCGACGCGGTCATGCGGCTGGCGCGCGGAGAGAGCGCATTCGGCGGTTTCGCGCAAAGCGCACGCGAACATCAGTGGGAAGTTGTTCCAACTCATTTCGTTTTTCCGGGGATTGCCGGAAAGATCACCGACGACGCGCACGAATGGACCAAGCGCGAGTTCATCAAAACCTTGCGGGCGGCGGGCAAGCTCGATGGGATTTTCCTCCAACTCCATGGGACGGCAGCGTCGGACAAGCTCGAAGACTGTGAAGGCGATCTGCTGACTGCAGTTCGTGCGGAATTGGGCGAGCACACTCCGCTGATCGCGTCGCTCGATGGGCACGCTAATGTCACGCCATTGATGATGAGTCAGGCGACGATGCTGATCGGCGTCAAGACCAATCCACATTATGACTTTGCTGATACAGGCCGGCTGGCTGCGCGCGTGATGGCCGGGATGTTCGACAGCTCGCTCAAGCCGGTCAGTGTATGGGCGCAACCCGCGATGGCGCCTGCATTACAGAAGCTCTACATCGCGCCGGGCTGGCCGATGGAGGATCTGATTCGTCGGGCGCGCAATCATCAGGCCCGCGACAAGCGCGTGCTCGACGTGTCGCCCTTATGCGGATTTTTCTGCTCGGAGCGGCGCGAGACCGGGATCAGTATCGTGGCGACGACGAACAACGAACCGAATCTGGCGCGGGAAATCGCCGAACAACTCAAAGAGGCAGCATGGCAGAGGCGACAAGCTTTTCTCACCGAGATGGCCTCGGTCGAAGACGGTGTGCGCGAGGCGATCGCGACCGACGAAAATCCGGTCGTACTCGGCGATCTCGCGGATAGCGGCGGGGCGGGCACGCCGGGCGATGGGACGGCGATCTTAGCCGAGTTGCTTAAGCAGAACGCGCGCGGCGCAGTCGTCGGCAATATTGCGGATCCGGCGGCGGTGCAGGAAGCGACCGGAGCGGGAGTCGGCAAAACGGTCACGCTGACCGTCGGCGGCAAAGTGGATAGATTTCATGGCGAGCCGGTGCAGATCAGCGGGCGCGTGCGGACGATCCATGACGGCGTGTTCACGGCGAGCACGCGCTTCAACGCTGGCACCCAGCATCGCGGGCCGACCGTGGTGGTCGATTGCGGCGGGACCGAAGTGGTTTTGACCTCGCGTCCGGTGCTGGTGTTCGAGGTGAATCACTTCCGCAGTCTCGGGATCGAGCCGACCGAGCGCAAGATCCTGGTGTGCAAGGCCGAGATGCAGCATCGGGCGGGTTTCGAGGGCATCGCGCGTACCTTCATCGACCTCGATGCGCCGGGGCTCGCGACACAGGTGCTGTCGCGGTTGCCTTACAGCAAGATTCGGCGTCCAGTGTTCCCGCTGGATGAGATATAATGAGCACGGATGGCAGTATTGAAGTTAGAAAACCGGAGATTCACGCCCCGCTGTTCTTGAGTCTCCGGCGCGCTTCTCGCTTACCAAGGCTGCGGGCCTGGTTCAGCGCGCTGGCTATGCGCTCCGCGATGGACTTGACCTTGAAACCGGGTAGAACGTCAACACTGGATCGCGGGTCGGTTTGGCGCATCACATCGAAAGCCCTCTCGGAGCCTGCGCGCTCAAATACGAAATAGGATTCTTCCATAATATTTATTTTCCTGCGCAAGATTTCACGCCTCTGAAGATGGGGAGTGGCCTGCGTACATCCCTGCCTGGTTCTCGCGCCGGAATTCACCCAGTGCGATCCGTAGAACTTCTTGAAGGTGCTTCGCGGATTTGGAACGAGTGTCACGCGCGAGCAGCCACGCAATGAAGTGGGTGAGGAGGTCTTTCAGTTCAACGGTCTCGAGCACGTCTCCTTGACAGAGTTTCATGATTTGAGAAGTCATGGTGCGTCTGACTAGAACACGTTTGGTGCCCGGAGCCTTGGCAAGATCTCTCAATAGTTTTTGCACACTCTCGTCTGTAGTTACTTGGTAAATTGCTTCTCCTGCGACGAAGTCCATCCCTCCGTCATTGGCGTGAGTCGTCGAGAACCTCTGCAAGGAAAATCCGAAGGTACGAAAATATTCCCTGAGGACGGCGAAGGACATGACTTCGAAGACCTCGCCACGGTTCCCTGCAAGCTGGGACAGATAGGAATCAATCAGGGCGTGGCGCACCTCGACGCATGCTTCGGGCAAAGAGCACGTTCTCTCAAGCTTCTCTATAACCGCTTGGCGTTGCTCGTACGCCGATCTCAAGGAGCCAAGCAATTCGTCGTGCAGCCGCTCCAGCTCGTCTAGCTCAAGTCCGTCCAGCAGGGGGGCGCGGATACGATACCTCTCGCCATAAAAATCCAAAAAACCTCGAGGCCCCAGCCGCCGATCAATGTAGGTAGAATGATATTCGCTCTTAATAAATTTACCTACTAGCTCCTTGAACGCCGCCTGGATTTGTCCTTCTGTTAGACCTTCAAAATTCACTCTGCGCTTCAAAGCGTCGATATGCCCGGCCAGAACGGGTATCGCTATGCCCAACACGGTCCTTTGTCCCAGACAGCTTCGAAGGATTGCGGGAAGGTTTTTTTGGGATCGTCTCTTGGTGGTCACCGGCTCGATACAATAACTCCTTGTCCCATTTGGGGCCATATTCGATGATTCGGCTTTTCAGTGGTGGGTGGTTTTAAGGGACAGAAGATATAGGTATTCCCTTCGACAGGCTCGGGGCAGCTCTCGTGCGCCAGATAAACTGGAACGCGACTCGCAGACTCGTTTGCTCGTTCCACTTCGCTCCACTGACGTGCTCGCTCCGCGCGAAAGCGCTCCGCTAATGCCAGACGTGCGGGAATGACATAAGGGCTTAGATTGTATAACTCAATCCCGTCCACCCACTTTCGCTATAATCTCGCAATCGTGAAGAAGGAGCGCATTGCCAAGGTTCTGGCGCGGGCGGGGGTTGCCTCGCGACGCGACGCCGAGCGGATGATCGAAGCTGGTCGCGTGAGCCTCAACGGCGCGATTGTTTCGCAGCCGGGTACACTGGCTGATGCAGATGATGTGCTCGCGGTCGATGGCGAACCGATTCGAGCGCGCGAACCGACCAGACTGTGGCGCTATCACAAGCTCGCCGGACTCGTCACCACAGCGCGCGATCCGCAAGGGCGTCCAACCGTCTTTGAGAAGCTGCCCAAAGATTTGCCGCGCGTGATCTCGGTCGGGCGGCTCGACATTAATACTGAGGGACTGTTGCTTTTGACCAACGACGGCGCGCTGGCGCGCTATCTTGAGCATCCGGCACAGGCACTGTCGCGCACCTATCGGGTTCGCGCGTATGGGCGAGCCGATCGCGGCGCACTCGCAAGGATCAGCAAAGGCGTCACGATCGACGGCGTGCGATACCGCCCGGTCGAGGTGACGCTAGATCGTCAGCAGAGCGACAACTGCTGGCTCACGATGGTTCTGCGCGAGGGCAAGAATCGCGAGATCAAGCGGATGCTCGAATCGATCAACTTGCAGGTGAGCCGCCTGATTCGAACCGGCTATGGACCATTCCAGCTCGACAAGCTGCCGCCGGGCGAAGCCGAGCCAGTCCCGCCCAAGGTACTCGCGCGACTTCTCCCAGACTATTTCACCTTGAAAAGTTCTTACTGCGCCATGTAGCCGCCATCGACGGGCATCGGCAAGCCGGTCACATATGAGGCGCGATCGGAGCACAGCCAAGCGACCGCCTCGCCGACTTCCTCGGGCTGGCCGATTCGTTTCATCGGCTCGGAACGCGCGTAGCGTGCTTCGATATCGGGGCGCTTCTCGAATCCCGCCATCAGCATCGGAGTGTAGATCGGCGCGGGGCAGACTGCGTTGATGCGGATGCCGTGTCGCGCATATTCGAGCGCCGCGGCTTTGGTTAATCCCGCGACGCCGTGCTTGGCGGCGGTATAGGCCGGCACGCGAATCGCGCCGGTCAGCCCCATAATCGACGAGGTATTGACGATTACGCCGCTGCCCTGCTTGAGCATCTGGGCGATCTCGGCGCGCATGCAGAGCCATACGCCGGTGAGGTTGATAGCGATCACGCGATTCCATTCTTCGAGGCTGTATTCGTGCGTCAGGCGGCCCGCGCCGCCGATACCAGCATTGTTAAAGGCGCAATCGAGCCGTCCGTACTTGGTGACGGCGCCGGCGATCAGCGCATCTACTTGTTGTTCATTGGCGACGTCAGCTTTGACGAAAATGCCGTCTGCACCGAGGTCCTTGACCATCTGCAAAGTTTCGTTGCCGCCCGCTTCGGTGACATCGGCCAGCACCAGCGTGGCTCCTTCGCGCGCGAAGATTCGCGCCGTCGCGCGTCCGATGCCTGAGCCGCCGCCAGTGATCAATGCAATTTTGTTGTTGAGTATTCCTGCCATGATGCGCTCCCTTGTATTGAATCGATGAAGAGGCAATACCATCGGATGCAGAGGAATAGATCAATGTTCGAGGGCTTCGAGCGTCAGAGGATCAAGACTTCAGGCGCGGAGATCGCGATAGTGCAGGGCGGGGCGGGTGTGCCGCAAGCGAGCGTTGCTCGCCTGGTTCTGAGCAGACATATAGAATGAGACATTCTACCAAACTTCGGGCGGACGTCGACCAGTGCGGGTCGATTGTATCCGCGCGAATAATCGTGGCCGCAAGGCGCCCAGCCCTAGTCTCAAGCTCGACGCCGTCCTCCGGCATCTTCATATCCACTAACTCAGGAAGCCAATCTTTCATCGGGTTAACTCCTCTCAGTGCGCGAGCACATAATTGGGAGCGCGCTCGCGTTCGTTCATTGGTTGAGCTCGCGCAGCAAGACCTCACGGGCTTCGTTGAGCTTGCGCACCAGATAGTCGCGATAACCGCTTTCGACGCCGCCGGCGACGAAATTTCCGCCGTCGCTATGCACCCGTTTAAGCACCGTCCGCCAAGCCGTCATGATTTGTTGTTTGCTGTTGGCGGCGGCAGTTAGGTTTAGCCAGGAGCGCGCCTCGCCGGGCGTCATCAATTGGTCGGAAGCCGCTGGTTCTCGTTCCGCTTCAAAGTCATCGAATTGATCGTCTCCATCATTAATTGATGAGCCGGACTCGTAGGGGTTGGGGTCATGAAGACCGGAATAGTCGGTGGCGCCGGGAAGCGATGTATCAGGATCGAAATAGGGCCAGCGATACGCTGCGATGGGCGCGCCGAGCCCGGAAGCGAAGATGATTTGCCGGTTTTTTTTCATGTCATACAGCTTCTCCGTATGGATCAGCGGAACCTGCGTGACGCCGTAGCTCTCTGTGCGGCCGGTAAAGCCCTGACTTGCCTGCTGTCGGGATATTTCGCCGATACTGATATTGGCCGTGTAGCGGGTCGTGTTGCCGCTTCGGTTCGAAATGGTTTCCGCGGTCATCGGATCTTCAATCGGCGTCAGGAATTGTCGGATCGCAGCATTGCTTATGAAGTTCTTCCAGCCCTCTTTCCACGCTATAGAGAGCTGGGTGAGATTTTGTAGGTGATGTGCATTTGGATGTGGTAGCCTCGTGCAAGTTCAAATGCCGTCTTAAAAATTGACATTTCACCGAGGGAAGCGAACTCATCGACTAGGAAATAGACACGCTCTTCTTTTTTGGCCGCCACATTAATTAACCTCCATTAGTTCACTCAGAGCCGAAGTCAGGATCATGCGTAGCCAGCGGACGTACTCGGAGTTGATGTAGTCGGGGTGGAGGATGATGAAGACGGAAATCTTCCGATAGCGGAGCATGCTGAAACTGAAATCGTTGCCGCTTAAACATTCGGAAATTGCCGGATCGTCGAGGAAGGCAGTTTGGGTGCGGGCGGTGCCGAGGATGCTCTGGACCTCGCGTGAGCTTTCGAGAAATTGTCCGACTTTTTGCCGCAGCGGCCGGTAGGGTGAAGTGGCCATAGTGGCGAGCACTTCCTTGAACTTCGCGGGATCGCCTGTCAGGAGCTCGCGCACGCGTCCGAGCGAGCGCTCTTCGTTTGGCTCGATGCAAACATGCATGTTGAGGCAGTTGACCAGATTACGCGCGGAATCGGACCAATGCGGGTCATGGCTTTGATTGAAGATCAGGGCCTCGGCGAGCCGCGCGCAACGCGCGATGAAATGTATTTCTCTGCCGCGTCCGAGTTTGAAGCGTGAGGGCAGGGCCAGCGCGCGACTGGTTGCAATCCGCGGCGCCTGCATCGTGGAAAAAGGATTATAGCGATGGGCTCGAGGAAATCCGCGGGCGGTTAATTCGCGTTGTAACTGTCCAAGCGGATTGAGCACATAAATTGCCTGGCCCATTTCGAGGCGGGCCCGTCTGGTGACGGCAAGATTTTCGCCCTTTGGGTCCATGATCACCGCACTGGTGTCGTACTCCATCAGAGTGGGGAAAATCTGGCTGGTATTTTTGCCAACGCCGGTCATGCCGACGGTCACCAGATGGAGTCCGCCAGTGTAGCTCAGCTTCTCCCAGCGCGGCTGGCGCGGATCCATGTCATTGAGAAAGTAACCGAGTGGAATTCCATCACTTGAAATGCCCATGGTTTTGATTGAACAGAGCGGTCCTTTGCCGCAGTTCGTCGAGCGTCGCCCAATGGGCATCGCCGAATTGTTCTTGTTCCGGCAAAACTGAGCCGGGATCGTGATTGGGATGAATGCCAAGCGCTCGCAAGATGACTGCTAGCACCATCGCGATCGCGATGCCGTATAGCTGCTTGGCTATCAATCCGAAGACCGCGGCGATCACGAGGACGATCACTACGGCGCCACGGAATGGCCCAACGCCTGATTGGCGAGTGCTTGTAGCTTGATTACGAGCCATGGCGCTTACCCTTGGCCCTCTTCGGCTTCTTCGCCGAAGTCCCAATTCTTTAGGTGCCTCGTGAAGCAGGGAAGTCCTTTCCCGCAGCTCGCTGAGAGTGGCCCAATGGGCATCGCCGAATTGGGATTGTTCTGGTAACTCGGGCGTTAATGTAGGGCTTTCGTGTAAGGTTAGGTACAGCCATGGCAGCGTCAGACCGGCAGTCCAGGCCAGGCTCGCGTCCCATCCCATATCGTGAACCGCCCAGAGCCCGACGGTCGCGGAAAGAGCAGTGCAGAAAAAAACAGTGCCGGGATGTTTGGGCAGGGGCTGTTTTTGCAAGGTGCGGAGGAGTTCGCGTCTCTCCTCGCCATGGTATTTATTCAGGAGCTCGGCGCGGCGGCGGTCCTCATCGACTGTGTAGGAGAGCCAGACGATAAATGCGCCGAGCGCACCCCAGATCATCAAAGCCTCTAAATCCCCGTCCCACCCCGGATCGCCTGTGATCCGCTGGATATGGTCGGCGAGCTTGTCGCCGAGATCGGCGGCGGCGATAGCGGTTATGAGCGCGAGCGCCTTGGCCCATGCCGCTTGCACCAGAGCGGATTCCCAGAAGGCCCAGAACGCCGAGTAGAGAGTACTGGCCAACCCTGCGAGTTGCTGTAGAAGCCGATCGACTCGACTAGAGCCTAATGCGCCTAAAGTTAGGCATACCGCTATTAGGGCCAGCATCGCGCTGAGGACGCACTCATGCGGGCTGCCGCCGCACCATCACTTTGAATCATCGTTTTCGGCGGCGGGGACATATTGGTTTGGCGTTAGCCGCGGTGCGATCCCGAAGGAAAGCGCCACAGCCATCGTTCAGGCGAGTGAGGCCGACAACTCAATCGCAGAATGGTCTGCGCGGCCAATTCCGAGCAGACCAAACTGGTAGCTTGAGCAGTAAGCAACGTCGGAGTAACGAGGACATTCATCGCAAGTTCGCGATTAATCTCGCTCCCAGGTCCATTCCTCGTGGTAATTGCCCTTGTCGTCATAGGGGCTACGCCCGGCCGGCGCGGGTCCGCCAATGATTGGATCGGGGTTTCCTTGTCGGGCGATTTTTTCTTTTTCCTCGACGGCGTCGGTATTAAAAATTCCCATTGGTTTCTTCTCCTTAGAGATTTCTATTTGCGAATAATCAGAGCGCGTGAGCCGATGCTCGCAGGAAGCGTGGAACCTTTCATCGCTACTGGCGAAGCGGTTGGCTGCTGCAGCCGTCTGGTTTCTGCGGGCGTCGCCTGAATTTGTTGAAGCGGACTGCCAATCCACTGCGCACCACAGCTGTCGCGGCAGACAAACAGATTGCCGCGCATGCGACCGCCACAAACCAAGGCCCCACAGTCAGATCCGCAAAAATGAAAGCTGCCGTTCTGACACCACGCGCAACACCACGGGCCGTTCTCTAAATCACTCATGGAGATGATTTGTTGAGCCAGCGGCGTGCGCATATTAGGCGAAGCGGCGCGCGCATCGCCGCTTCCCCGAACGCTTTCCATCAAGCGCAATCGACCGGACGGTTGGCGCACGAAAATCAACTGGTAGGGCCTGTCATGCACAGCGCAGACGCAATCGACGGCGAACCGTTCGGACGCCAGATAAGCTGGAGGCAGCCGCAGTGCCGGAGGCCGCACTGGCGGCGGCAATCTGTCCCATGACTGGTCATTGACCTCGGTTGCAGTGTCTATACTTTTGAAAAGCGCCATTTAGGATTACCTCCTGTTGTGAGCGAGCCTGTCCGCGCAGGCGCCGCATATCCTTGAAGGCAGCCCGACGCCGGCGGTCTTGAACGCGGCGCGGACGGCGGGTTTAAATTTCTCTCCGTCTTCAATGCGACTGCACGTATTCCTTCAGTTCGGTAAAACGTTGCGTCATTTCATTGCGAAGCAGGCGTTGCCGGGGATCGCCATCCTTCGCGCGGTCAGGATGGAGAACGACGAGAACGGCTTTCACAACAAGCGAATGACAAACGACCTGCTTAAGAATATTCATGTACCGCTCCGGCAAGGCGCACATTTGCGCCAGGGAGCGTTTAAGTTCGGCATTTTCCGCGGCCAGCCAATTACGGTCTTGAGAGATCAGCTTTATTTGTTCATCAGCTAGCGCACGGAAATGCTCGCGATTTGAATCCGCCTCAGCCAGAGCTCGGAGATAATGATCCTTGAGCAGAGCAATTTCCTCCTGCGCAGTCTGATAGGCCGCCTGCCATTCGCTATTGGCTTGAACGTAATTGCTGATGGTTGCGCGCAATTCGTGAATTTCCTCATTACGCCTGGCGATCACCGCTTTCACCTCATTTTCGAAAAGGCTTTTTTGCTTAAGTTTTGCAGCGGATGGGCCTGCGACTATAGCTGCCCCGACAATCGCGCCGCCGGTCCAGAAGATCGCAATGCAGATGGTGCTCCAGAGATCTGCGACTGCCGCTGCGCTCAAGCAGTGAATGCCGCAAATGAGACTGATAAATACTTGAGGCGGCTTGTCAGGAGCGAAAAAGGCCGCGACGCTCGGTGCAATGCCGATGAGGATCTGATACCTAGCAGCTGCCATGGCCTAACAGGGAATTCCTACAAAATTATGGTCGCAGCGTTTCATCAATCGGTGCAAATGCCGTAGGCGCCGGGCGCGCCGGCCAAGCAGTAACTCCAGCCAACGACGGACTGAGGGATATGACCAATTTTGCCGGCGGAGTTGTTCAAGCGAGTCACCAAGGACGCAGGTCGAGGGCGCCTGCCACGTGGCAGCGCGCACAGGTGGCGGTGGTGGTCTGCTCGGCCGGGAAAGCGAAGCAATAATGACAATACAAGCGCAGGTCTGGCTCTGCCTTCACGCGCCGTCCGAAATGATGCGATTTTCCGGCTTTCATCTTGGCCTTAACTTGTGATTGAGGCTCTTTGACCTGGTGAGACTGCGCCTCATCTGGCAGCTTCCTTGACGCAAGAACGTTCATCCCGACTTGTGTCTGGTTCATCCTCAATGCTCCTGCCTTTTTTATTTGACCTGTACCAATCCCCCGCTGCCCTCAGGACTGGCTCTCAATGAAATGTCAGGAAAAGCGCAATCCTTGACCTGCAGCGGCCCATGCCCGGGAATCGGACAGAGCGGCGGCCCGATCTTCAACCACTTGCGAGTGATGCGGACGGAGTAGGAATGACCGTGCATGCACTGCGCTTTCAGCAAGCGCGTCGATTGCTTCCTGGGAGCGTCGGCTGTGTGCTCATGACCCTTCTGGATATCGAGGCGCCCGTGCGGCAATGGCCCAAGCGTGCTGACCAAGCCAGCCAAGCGCGCCCGCAAATCGTCGTCCGGCAATGCGTGCCGCATCTTCCCGGTGAGACCAATCTTGCTCGCCACCCTGCGAAATTCCTTGCCGTGCTTGACGCCTTCGGGAAGTACCGCATGGCAGAGCTCGTGAACCAAAATGCCCGATACCTCGATCGGGTTCTGGTCGGCGCGAATGATGATCTGAAACGACCCATCGTCGGAGGCTGAAGATGGCCAGCATTCGCCAACCCGCTTGCCGCGACGGCCGCTAGAAGTGAAAGCTATGGCGAAAGCAACCTTATCCGGTATGAGAAGATCGAGACTGTGGAAGTAAGGTCGAAGTAGATCGGTTAGGGCACGTAACCAGGCCTCACAGGTGTCGTAAAGGACACGGGGCTCCTGACTGCTGGTAAGATCCAAGCGCTTGGCTCTCCAAAAGCGTAGCGCGTTTAAACGCTGCGCATGAGTGCGACAGATAGCTCACAGCCAGTCACCGCCCACCAACAATCTGTCTATATAAAAAAGCATTCGCTGACGTGTGCGCTTGGTGCCGCACCGATAAAAATATTTAGCAGTTGGCACTAAGGGCCTGCTTAAAAGAATATCCGTATCGAGCCCGCGCATGGTCGGACACTCTGCTTCCAGCTGAGTAAGGCCCTGACCAGGCCTGGGAGGAGTGGGAATGGTGGTGGCGCGGATGCTTGCCTGTCTCGCAATAATTCAGGAGGGGGACTTTTCCACAATCTTAATTAGAGGCAAGATTTTGACCCTGGAATACGTTTAAACCGTGGATATTTTAGTAGCAGGAGGTGAGTATACTGAGCAGTTCATAATATTTTAGGTATAAATGGACTGGATAAACCCAAGTAAGACTAGGAAAACCAAAGTTATATTCGGCACCATCGATGTCTAAACACACGAGGGGAACTTCCCGCAAAACTTATTGCGACTTGACGCAAGCTGGTGCTATATGCGGCAAAGAGGCAGCATATGACGCTCAGTCCATGAAAAACCCTTCTCCCTGCGACGTGTATGACGACCGCTGGGCCGTATTACGGAGCTCAACCCGATCCAGTTGCAATGGCTGGATAATCATCTTGAAACCTGCCGGGCCGATAATTACAGCCGCCACGATCTCTATGATCAAATGGACAAATGGTGGGGATTGACTCCCGGCACCGCCAAGAAATGGAAGGAAGACAGGGAGAGAAACCCTGACCTGCCGCTAACTCCGCCCCCTATAGAAAACGCTAATTACAGAATGCTTGCGATGATGTATGCCCACATCGCTAATACGAAGACCCATCGAGAATATCGCAAGCAGAAGGCACGTGCGAAGCGGCTGGCCACAAACTCGCAGGTGATCAAACCCCGCCGGCGCCAGCCGCATTGATCATGATTGCTGATCGATAAAATTCAGTCTTAATTTGCCTTGCCCAAATGCCGGCGTGTGTTTCGCAGAATTGCGATGAGCTTAATCCGCAGCTGTTCGTCCGCGGCTGGATCGTTATGCTCGCGTTGCAGGAATGTGAGCACGTCCGTGGCGACAGGTCTTAACCTGCGGCGGATTCTTTTTTTGGCGTTTTTGATTTCGTGGAGCTCCAGCCCTGTGTCCTTCATGAGCTGCCTTTCCTTTACACTGGGGTCATCCCAATTCGAAAGCAGCTCCTGGACATGCTGATCGTCCTCGAAGATTTCTTTTAACAGCAGGACTACGTTTTTAGCAGTAGGGCTCTTGTCCGCCGGGCTTGCAGCTTCGGCGCAGATTTCCTCCTCCCCAAAAACCTCGTTTCCTTTGTTTAATTCTTCTAGGTTATCGGCGACGCTGGCGTGTCTCAGTGTTTTTAAGATCGCGGTCCCGTATTTTCCGTCATATTTAATGCCCGAGAAGCGCAACCAAATGTCCGACCAGGTTTCTTTAGTCATACCCGGAGTGTGGGCGACCATGTTGTGGACTTCGTAGATCTCACGCGTCAATTCGGTAGGCTGAATGCCGGCCCAGTCTGGACCACAGTTAATTGTCTCCCCGCGCAGGCATTTGGCTTTGAGGTCAGCGGTAAGCCCTTCGGCAAATCCGGGCGCGCGTACCAGCAGCTCCTGCAACTCGGTCTGTTGTTCGTCGGCGGAACGCTCACGGGGGACTGCGGCCGCGGCCTTCTGGGCCGTCCGTATTGCATAAGTCTCGCCCTTGAATTTGCGGCGTTCCCGCGCCTGCGGGCTCACTTCGAGCAAACGAGCTGCGGTCTCCTCTATGCTCCAGCCACGCTGGATTGCCCAGATGCAGAACTGTAAATCCGCCGGCTTGCAATCTTTCGAGCCATCCGGCTTCGACGGCACCAAGGCGAGCGCCCGGTTCCATTGCGGCCATTCCGGCATTCCGCTCGCAGTTGCCGGCTCACGCGCCTGCGTTCACCTCGCTCTTGCTGGGGGGGTAAATCTAATGGAGTCCCCTCATCATCGCCGAGCGAATTGGTTGGCCCATTCTGGTTTTGCTCAGATCGCGTATTGTTCCGCGCAGCCATCCTGGATTCCTCCTGCCTGTCACGGTCTGCTACATCTTGTCCCTGTTCGCCGATGATCAACTTCTCTGACCTTACCGCTAAATTACTTGGAATTGGAAGAGCAAGCAGAGTCTGCCATGCACGTGCAGCATCTGCCATGCTCGGTCCGTTCTCTACGAATCTGATCATTGCTATTGTGCGGACCAGTTTCCGTGCGATCGGAGGCGGTCATGAAGAAGAAACTCACGCGCACCCACGTCAAAGCTCCCATAACCCGCGTGCGACCAGGGAAAAGGACAGATCAAAAAAAAAGCTGGAAGCTGCCCAGTGTGAAGGTGCCAGACCTCGGCTGCAAGATTGACCTGCTCCTGCATCAGACAGGCCTGACGGACCTGGCATTACGGGAGCAGCTCGACATGTCGTCTGACTACTATTCGCGCCTTAAAAATGGCTCGCGGACAGCGACGCCAGAGATCTTTGAGAACCTTAAAAAAATCCTTGATCCAAAATCACAGATTGATTTTTGGAATGACGAGCTTGAGGCATTTGGGCGGCGCTTGGGCTTAAGCCGGCGCGAGGTGGGGTATATTTGTAATCGCCCAGTTCCCGGTATCGACTTCACGCCACGCATTAAAGACCCCGAGCATGTTCAACGGATATTGAAAGTGCTGCACGGTTTCTGGGAAATCACTTATTTTTCAGCCAGCGATACGAACCTGGCGGTCGAGCGCAAGCTGTTGAATATATCGAAGATGAACGATGATGGCTTCATCGAATGTGTGGCATTTGGCGTTCCTGAGGGGCAGGAACATTATCGGGGCTGGTGCTATCCGACCAATTATCATTTATATGCCATCCTCGAGGATGTGCGGCTCTTTTCAGAAATTATTTTCGGTGTCTTAAATCTCCCCGATCGCACGCCACCTGTTCTGCGGGGGGTATTCCTGGGCGTGTCAGGCGGCATTGACCCTGCCGCACTAGGTTTCATCCCTTGTGCGGCGCGGGTTATATGGCGGCATCTTGGCAATGAAATGAAGCTGGCCGCTGAACTTGGTTGTAAAGCGGACGAAGTTGAAGAGCGTTTGAAAAAGAAAATACCCCTGCATTGCAATCCAGCCGAATTAACCAATCCCGACGACCTGAAAATCCTTGGGCAAATTTCTAATTTCGTGCCCCTGAATAGCAGGCCCTTTGCACTCAGGATGGACGGCGAAAGGCGCGACTATGAGGAGCCCAAACCGGCCGGTCAGCAAGTTCGCAACATTGAGGCGGTGCCCAACCTACCGGTCAAAAACCTCAATCGTTGAATACAGCGGTAACCTTTAAGGGGAAAGAAAATGTCATCAAAACTTAATATCCCGGAGCCAGTGACGCCGGAACAGCTCCAACAGCTGAAAGAACCGCATCCCTATGGGCCGCCCTGTCCGCGCTGCGCGGGCCGTGTAATGCAACGGTACACCGGCCAGCAGGATGAAAAAGGCCTGCCGGTTATAGCCTATGAATGTGGAAAGTGCGGTCCCATGGAAATGGATAATGCGCGCGGGCATTTCCGTTACGTGCCACGTCAAACCCGCTTTGACTTCTAGTGGGCAGGAAGCCCCGGAATAGCTAGTGCGTCAGGTTACACGACTCGCCATCACCAATGCTTCACGCCGTATCGTCAGGATCGTGGAGCAGGGCTTTACGCGCGGCCGAACAGGATGATTCAGATATAGACCTTTTTGGCGGCATACCGCCGCCCACCTCTAAGGGCTCCGCCCTCGCGCGCCGCAAGGGCGCCCCCTAAAGGGTTTTGGCTCCCCCACGCGCTGACGCGCGCAGTCCCCCCAAAAAAGTTGCTGCCGCAACTTGGCTAACCCTTGCCGCTTGCTACCCCGCGTTCGCCACGTGGCAGGGGTGCAGCAGCAGCTGCACCCCATTTTCCACGAAAGGAAAAATGTCATGAGCTACCCAACTTTCATCGATATCGACGGCAGGCGTTATCTGTGGCGCGACATTATCCAGCTGCGCCGCGCGCAAAAAGCGGCCTTTCGCCGCGCTGAGCAACCGGCGCTGTTTGACATGAAGCTGGATCAGTGTCCCGAGACTCAGCGCAGTGCGGCGGGGCGGTATCTGGAGCCGGGCCTTTTTGGGCGGTTTTAATCCGGAAGCTTGTCATTCGAGATAATTCAATCGTACGAATAAAAACACAGGGGAAGGCGATGACAACCAGTGAAGCCGCCAAGGAAGCCATCACACCGGCTCAATATCGGGCGTTTCAGGATGCCTATGACTTTTTTAATGCCGAACTCTTCGGCGGTGTTCTGCCGAACGTGCTGGTAACACTTCAGCGTCATGCCAAGGCACTGGGCTATTTTTCGCCGGAGCGTTTTGCCAGCGGACCGAGCAAGCGGCGGTGCACGAGCTGGCGCTTAATCCGGATACTTTCAGCGGCCGCAGTGACGAAGACATTCTTTCAACCCTCGTCCATGAAATGGCGCATGTCTGGCAACAGACCTACGGCAAGCCGCCGAGCCGCTGTTATCACGATCGGGAATGGGCCGCGAAGATGAAGGAAATTGGCTTGCAGCCTACAGCGACCGGCCTGCCAGGAGGCAAAGAGACCGGCCAGCACATGACTCATTTCATCATCGAAGACGGCCCTTATGCGAAAGCTTACGCGAAATTGAAGGGCAGGGGCTTTCAGCTGCGCTGGCAGTCCATGCCGCCGGACGCCCGCGCCAAAGCGAAAAGGGCGAGCAAGAGTAAATTCACCTGTCCGGAATGCGGCCAAAACGCCTGGGGCAAGCCCGACAACGTCTTAATTTGCGGCGTGTGCTACGACGATGGCGAGGGCGACATTCATCTCATGCTGGCGGAACCGAGCGTTGAGGCGGAAGCGGCGTGAGGCTGCGGAATGGTTTTCATATTGCTTTCCGTAGCTGAAGCTCTTTATAAAATCCCAAACAAACGAAAGGAGCGCCGCCATGGGTATAAAACCTTCGCATAAAACCGCCCTTATCCGCGCCGCGAATGAGTTTTTGAAAAAGGAAAACTGCGCGGCGTTTCGTGGACCAATAGGTAACGGACTGTTCATCGCGATGGGCAGCAAGAAGGATATCGTGAAACTGATGAATACCAAGTAATACTGCGCCTCAAGCGAAAGAGCAGACCATGGAGCCCGAGAAGATTTTGAGTTTGGAGACAATGGTTTGGTTCGGTTATGGGTAACTAAATCAGCTGACGCAGACAGAATTATGAGAGAGCGTTCTATGGAAGAACTTGCTGAATTTTTGTGGGCATTGCCCGGACTTCATCCGCTTATGGAGCGAGTGACCAAAAAAACGCTTGCCGCTTATGTCGCACCGGAAGGCTACTGGACAGAGGAATTTGAAGCGCAACGGCGTTTCTACCTCAGCATGAACGACAAACAATTCTGTTCACTCGTGACGTCGCTCCAGTCACGGACACGAATAGCCAAGGAAGCCTGTTTCGATTGTGGCGGAGATGTTGAGGTGGCCTGGAGAAGGGCTGACGGGGTTTGCATGAACTGCGGCCCGGTTGCGATCGACATCCTTAAAAATGACGGTAAAATAATTGAGGGCTTTAGCGTTCGATCATGGATCGAAGATCTTGCCCAGATGACCGGAAGGCCAGCCAGTTATTTCGACCCGGACAATCAATATTGCAAATCGGAGCGGAATATCCGATGAACGTTAAATCGATTTCTGCCGCTGAGCGTCGAAGAACAAACCGACAGCTTGCTACAGAACAATGAAAGCAGACAGAACTAATGCGCAGCCTTCTTGGTGAGGCCGTTGAAACGATCCTGGTCAACATTGCGGCGGGTGGAACCAAAAGCGAGATCAATGAAGCGTAGTGGCTTATCGGCGAAATTCAGGATTGTACGAGGTGGTGGACTTTCAGCCGCTACAGGGCAAGCTGACGCCCTGGTTTGAGGCATGGAGAAAAGGGAGGGGGGCCAAGTCTATGAGACGAACACAACCGACCGCGATGAGAGAAACGCCTGGCCAAACCGCATGGCGGCTTATTTTGACCGATGATCCTAAACTCATTCAGAAACTTGAAGCTGACTACGGATTGACGCAGGAAGGGACGGTGAACGACTTTATCGAGAAAAGTTGTTGGACTGAGCTTCTGCCGGATTTCGTTGGCGGCAAGGGTGCATCACGTGAGCGCCTGACTGCTCTGCGGGCGGCGTATTTTAGAGAAGGTGCGGAATGACTGTCGAGCAATCAGACACCGCTCAGCTGAGAAAAGTCGATGCTCTTCCGTCTGGATGGGTAGGCTTCGTGATGAAAACAGTTGGTAAAGAGCCCTGGCAAACTTTGTTTACGCATGCGGAGCATGATCCGATTCGTGTTCGTGGAATGACCGCCGAGGAAGCTATTGATAAAGGGAAAGCGAGAATACCGACACGTCCGACAAAGCAGTAACAACGCCGATGTGTAATCGCTACGCTAACACCATTTCCTATAGCCAGTACCTGGAAACCTTTAAACAAATAGGTATTCCGTTGGTCTCGCCGGCTGCGCCGCCGAACCTTGAGCCACTGCAAAATATCGCGCCCACCAATATCGCCCCCGTCCTGCGGCCAGTCGAAGGCGGAATTGAATTATGCCGTCTGCGCTGGGGCCTAATCCCCTGGTTCCATCAAAAAGCCATCAAAGAATGGAAAATGCTGACGACCAATGCGCGTTACGAAACCCTCAAAACAACGCGCAGTTTTAAGAGCGCCTTTGAAAAGCGTCGCTGCCTGATTCCGTGCACGCGTTTTTATGAATGGACGGGCGAGAAGGGCCGCAAAACCAAATGGAATTTTTCACGCACGGATAAGGATTGGTTTTGCTTTGCCGGGCTCTGGGATCGCGCTCATACCGCGGACGGCGACATCGAGAGCTATGCACTCGTGACCACCGAGGCCGGGCCCGATGTGGTGGCCTATCATAATCGCCAGCCCATAATTCTCGAACGGAGCGACTACCGCGCGTGGCTTAATACGGGAGAGTTGAGGGCGGCAATTGTAAAGCCTCCCGAAGCCGGAATATTGAAAGTCGAACCGGCTGCTCAGAACTCGGACAAAAAGCTTATTCTCGTACCATCCGGCGCCGCAGCTCAAAATGCCATCGAGCAAAATTGAAGCAGCTCTTGAAGTTCGGGACGCTGCGCTGGAAATCGTGCGACGGACCGGAAAGCTGATCACTACTTCAGGCAGTTCGCCTGTACGTGTCACGATGGCTGAGACTGATGACCTGCGGATTGTGCTTAATACGCCGTTTACTCCGCGCCCAGCACCCGCCGCAGAAATACGCGGCGCGCTCGCCAGGGCAGGGCGATCTCCGCTGCCTTATACGCTCGATTTATGGGAGGGAAAAGCCAAGACGTTTTCGGTCGCCTGGAGCGATAATCAATTGCGCGTGACCATATTCAAGCGTGGTCCTTGGATCGATAGGCTTAGACTGCGCGCTCAAATACCGCACGATCAAATCTAAAGTAGCCCGCGTTAATACTTACTCGATAGGTAGGGTTGTCCTCAGGCTTACCTTTACGCCGATCGTAGAGCCGGGTGGTCGAAATATTCGCGTGGCCGAACCATTCCTGGACTTTGGCGATATCAGCACCGTTTTCGCGAACCAAACAACTTTGGGGAAGTTTGCCTCGGGCTATCTGGAAAGCTAGCCTGATGCCGTGCAGAAGGTGATTTTCGCAATTTTGGCGCTGATGCTCGCGCTCCATGCGGGATGGGCATGTGGGGCCGCCCAGGCCACCGCGACGGCGGTCGAGACTCCCTGTTGCGGCGCTAATTGTCCGGCCCCTTCTGCTGCAAGCGATCAGGCTTGCTGCCAAGTGCAAGACTCCGGCGCCACCGCTGAAGCGGTTTCTGACCAGCCTGAAATTCCTGTGCTTCAGCCTCTCGCCGGTTTCACTTCTCCTCAAGTAGCGATATCTACATTAAGCCGGGACCAGCAAGTATCTCTCGTAGACAGTGACAGTCCCCCGGGAGCCTTCAAACTGGCGCTCCTCTGTTCGCGACAAATCTGATTTTCGCTTCTCTCCAGCTGTAGTTCGACGTTCTGACATCCGCATGCGCGGGTTGCAGAGAATGAAATTACAGCACCGGTGCGAGTCGTGCCGGTGCGACCAGGAGATGGCGATGAAAAACAGAAGTGTCAGCATTCTTGCGCCTTCCGTCCTTGCTCTATCAACCGGTCCGGTATGGGCGGGCCCCATCGGAATACAGAGGAATTGGCCGCCCAATGAACAGGCCGCCGCAGTAGCCGCGCTTGAGGCCAAGCGCGATCAGGTGGGGCAACAGATGCCGGAACCACCGAAGGGGCCAGAGTTAGCGCGCTGCGTCACCGGGCTCGACCGGTTGAACGAGCTGATAAACCGGATTCAAAGCGGACAGCCGGTTTCACCTGAAAATCGATCAACAACTGCAAGCGCCGAGCGGTTGATGAGGATTAGCGCTCTCGGTCAACGGTATTCACGAGATACCACCGCGCCAAGTCCACTAATAGGGGGCCGGCTCCCATCTGAACAGCGCGGAGCTGGCGCCTGTCCATCATCAGGAATCGCATGAAATTTCAGAGAAGCAGGAGAGCTTCGCGACGAATTTATTTCGTCAGGAGGCTTGCGGTGCTACTGTGTTCGATCAGTTTTCCTTTGACCGTGGCGGCAGAACCGGCGGCGCCGCGCGCAACGCCGGTGATATTAAGCGCTCTGATCCAGGAAGCGCTGGCGCAGAGTCCCATAATTACCTCGGCGCGAAAGCACTGGCAGGCGTTGGGCAAGGTGCCCGTCCAGGTAGCGACGTTACCCGATCCCATCCTGAGTCTGCAGCATTTTACCGTCGGCAGCCCGCAGCCGTTCGCGGGCTATGAGACCAGCGACTTTTACTACACCGGCTTCGGTGTTTCACAGGAGATTCCGGGTCCGGGCAAGCTCCGGCTGCGCGCCAGCGAAGCGCAAAGGCAGGCCGACGCCGCACGCGCCGCCTACCTCGCGCAGCAGCGCCAGGTGGTCGAGCAGGTGCGCGAGAGCTACTTCAATCTGTTCTATCTGCGAAAGATGCTGGACTCACTGCGCGCAACCCAAACTGAACTCGAACGCGTTACCCAGACGGCGGAAGCTCAATATCACGTCGCGCTATCGCAGCAACAGGACGTACTCAAGGCGCAACTGACCCAAACCGAAGTACTCAAGGATTTGGCAACCGATCAGCAGCAGTTCCAGCAGGGACAAGCGAATCTCAAGGCGATTCTGGGCCGTGAACAGGATTCGGCCCACATTGAGGTGGGCGAGATAACGCCGACCAGCCTCGCCCTTTCGGATGAACAACTGCGGCAACTGGCGTTGGCGAACTCCCCAACCGTGCAGCAAGCGCACGCGCTGGAAGAACAGAGCAACGCTGCGCTGGCGATTGCCAAACGCGATTATCTGCCTGATTTCAGCGTCGGCTATATGTATCAGAAGACCGGTCCTGGAGTCCGTGACTACTACATGCTGACGCTGGGAGCGAAGGTCCCGCTTTATTTTTGGCGGAAGCAGACGCCCGCCGTCGAGCAAGCGGCATTGGAAAAGGAATCCGTCGCGGCGGACTCCTACTCGAAGCGGCTTACCGTGCTCTCCGATCTGCAAAATCAATTAATCGCCCTCCGCACCAGCGGCCGGGTGCTCACGCTGTATCACGAGGGTCTGATTCCGCAGGCCGAGGAAACTCGCAATTCGGCAACCGCGGCATATCAGGTAGGAAAGGTGGATTTTCAGACGCTCTTGAGCAGCGTCATCGATGTCCTGCGGGTGCGGGAAGAGTACTTCCGCACGCTGGCCGATCACGAGATCGCAGTAGCCAAAATCCGGGAGACCATCGGAGAGCAGCCATGAGCGCCGGGCAACTTCATTTCATCAATGATGGCCGGTCGCTAAGCCGATCAACCAGACCGCTCAAGCGCCGAAGCGTGGTCTGCGCCGGAATGATCATGGCGGCGCTTCTAGTAGTGATGATTGGAGCAGATGCTCAAGCGCAGGAGCATACCTCCAAGCTGGCGGCTATTCAGCTTAGCCCCGAACGGCGTCAATTGATTGGACTTCAGCTCGCCCAGGTTGAGGAAAAAGAGCTGTCAAGCAGGATTGAGGCGACCGGCATGGTCGAGCCTGACGAACAGCTCGAGGGCTACGTACAGACCCGCTTTTCCGGCTGGATCCGCCAGGTATTCGTCAATCAGACCTACCAGTTCGTGAAGAAGGGACAGCCGCTGTTTACGATCTACAGCCCCGATCTGGTTGCGACTGAAAACGAATATTTGATCGCAATGAAGGCGGGTGGACGGCTGGGCCGAAGCTCTATCAAAAGCGTCGCCAGCGGGGCGGAGGAACTCACGGCGGCGGCGCGTGATCGACTCAAATTGTTCGGCGTGCCGGCGCGCGAAATTGCCCGACTGGAACGCGAAGGCACGACGCACGATGCAGTCGAAATTGACTCGCCGATGAGCGGCTATGTGGTCGAGCGCAATGCGTTGCCCAATATGTACGCGCAGCCCGATACGAAGCTTTACGCCATCACCACTCTGTCCAACATCTGGGTTTATGCCGCCATCTTTCAGAATCAGATCGGACAGGTAAAAGTCGGCGCTCCGGTCGAGGTCACGGTTGATGCCTACCCGGGTCACGTATTTCAGGGTGCGGTTGATTTCATTTGGGAGGCGATGGATCCGATTACCCGCACGGCCCGCGTGCGCTGCAGCTTCACCAACCCTGAACGGTTGCTCAAGCTGGGCATGTATGTAGGAGTGGCGATCACGCCGCATTTGGGCCGGGGACTGGTAATACCCGATACCGGAGTCCTTCGTACCGGCACGCACAATATTGTTTTTATCGATCGGGAGAAGGTTATCTGACGCCGACGGAGGTCGAATTAGGACCGCATCTGGATCACAGTTTTCAAGTGCTGAAAGGGCTTGAAGCCGGTGAACGAATCGTCAGTTCGGCCAATTTCCTGATCGATTCGGAAAGCCAGCTGCAGGCCGCCGCAGGCAATTTCGCGCCGCCGCCTCCCGGGGTCAGTGCGGCAGCCGGGCAGCCGCAGACCCGAGGGTCCGGCGCTGTCATTGATTTGACTACGCATCCGAGTCCTCCGGCTCGCGGCAAGACGGCGCTCAAGGTGAGCTTGAAACAGGGGGCCGGCAAGCCGCTGGTTGGCGCGCAGGTCACGGTGACATTTTACATGGCGGCGATGCCGGCCATGGGGATGGCGGCCCAGCGCGCGCAATCCACCCTGACGGATCAAGGTAATGGGTCCTATACCGGAAGCATCGACTTGCCCAGCGGGGGCGCCTGGCAAGTAACCATTATCGCCACCAAAGACGGACAGACTATCGCCGAGAAACAGCTCGATCTTTCGGTGAGCGGCCCGATGGCGATGTGAGCAAGGCGATGATCGAAAGAACTATTGATTGGTGTAACCATAATCGCTTCCTCGTCTTCATCGCCGCCGCCGCTTTGGTCTTCGGCGGCGTCTGGTCCCTCAAGCAGATTCCTTTGGATGCCTTGCCCGACATCTCTGATGTGCAGGTAATCATCCATACCGAATGGATGGGGCAACCGCCGAACATTATTGAAGACCAGGTTACCTATCCGATCGTGACAACCATGCTCGCGGCGCCCCATGTAAAAGCGGTACGGGCGCAGACCATGTTCAACGACTCATACGTGTTCGTAGTTTTCGAGGATGGCACCGATATCTACTGGGCGCGCAGCCGCGTGCTTGAATATATGCAGCAGCTAGGCGGACAGCTGCCGGCCGGAGTGCATCCGGTGATTGGGCCAGACGCTACGGGCGCCGGATGGGTCTATGAATATGCTTTGATCGATCATCGGCATAATCAGAACCTTGCCGACTTGAGAAGCATTCAGGACTGGCAGGTACGCTATGCGCTGGAAACCGTGCCCGGCGTCGCCGAAGTCGCGACGCTCGGCGGTTTCGTGCGGCAGTACCAGGTCAAGCTGGATCCGAATCGCCTGCTAGCGCTGCATATTCCACTTCAGACGGTCATCGATAAAATCCGGGCCAGCAATAATGAGGTCGGCGGGCGCGTGCTCGAAATGACCGGCGCGGATTATTTGGTGCGAGGCGTCGGCTATATCAAGTCGCTGGCTGATATCGAAAAAATCTCAGTTGCGACGATGAATGGCACGCCAGTATTGGTGCGCGATTTGGGGGTCGTGTCATACGGCCCCGACTTGCGAGAAGGCGTCGCTGAGTGGAACGGGGAGGGGGAAACAGTCGGCGGCATTGTCGTGATGCGTTATGGCCAAAACGCCCTAACCGTGATTGACGGAGTCAAAGCGAAGCTCGCCGAAGTTGCCAAGAGCCTTCCCGCCGGGGTGGAAATCGTAGCGGGTTACGATCGTGCCGGCCTAATCGAAGCTTCCATCTTTACCCTCAAGCGCGACCTGCTCGAAGAAGCCATCATCATCAGTCTGGTGATTATCATTTTTCTGTTTCACCTGCGCTCGGCTTTGATCCCAATCCTCATTTTGCCGCTGGCGGTGCTCGCCACCTTCATTCCGATGTACTACCTCCAGGTCAGCTCCAACATCATGTCGCTGGGCGGCCTGGCGCTCGCCATCGGCGTGTTGGTCGATGCCTCGATCGTGATGGTCGAAAATGGCTATCGGCATCTGTCGGAACGGCAGCATGACGCTCAGCTCACGGGTGAAACAGTGGAGGAGCCGGAGCGCCAGAGTCTTTTGCTAGCGGCGGCCAGGCAAGTAGGGCGTCCTCTGTTCTACTCATTGCTCATCATTGTGGTTTCGTTCCTGCCGGTATTTTTGCTGGAAGCGCAGGAAGGGCGGATGTTTCGGCCGCTCGCCGATACCAAGACGCTCGCCATCGGGTTTTCCTCGGTTCTCGCCATCACCATTGTGCCGATACTGATGATTCTGCTGATCCGCGGGCGGCGGTTGCGGCCCGAGGAGGCTAATCCCGTCTCCCGCTTCTTTCGGGCGCTGTATCTTCCCGTAATCAGGTGGTGTTTGCGGCATCGCTGGATCACTATCGCAGTAAATCTGCTCTTTCTGGTCGTGACGTTGCCGCTGGCGCTGAAACTGGGCAGCCAGTTCATGCCGCCTCTATTCGAAGGATCAGCGCTCTTTATGCCGACCGCGCTACCCGGTATCTCGATCACTTCCGCGACTGATCTGCTGCAGAAGCAGGACCAGATCATCCGGCAATTCCCTGAAGTCGAGACGGTATTCGGCACCATCGGTCGCTCGAACAGCGCGACTGACAATGCGCCGCTCGATATGTACGACACTACAATAATGCTCACGCCCCGTGAGCGCTGGCCCACGGGTATGACTTACGAAGCGTTGATTTCCGAGATGGATAGTAAGTTGCATTTCCCCGGCCTATCGAACACCTGGACGATGCCGGTCGAGAATCGCTTGGATATGGAGCTGACCGGCATCAAGACTCCGGTGGGCATCAAGGTGCAAGGGCCGGACATCAATGAAATTCAGCGGATTGGCGCGGAGATCGAAGAGCTGCTCACGCCGCTGGAAGGAACTCGCGCGGTCTTTGCTGAGCGGGTGTCCCAGGGCTTTTATGTCAATGTGGTAGTCGATCGGGATGTTGCAGCGCGTTATGGACTGACCGTCGATGATGTACAGCTGGCGATTAGCTCCGGCATCGGCGGCGAAAACGTCGCCACGACGATTCAGGGGCGCGAACGTTACCCGATCAATGTCCGTTACCTGCAGGACTATCGCAACGATCTTGATGCGCTCAAAGCAGTTTTGATCATGACCCCGAGCGGCGCACAAATTCCGCTCGGCGAGGTCGCCACTGTGAAGCTGAGCTCCGGGCCCTCGATGATCCGGGACGAGGATGCCCGGCTCACGGGTTACGTCTATATCGACTTATCAACCAATGACTATGGCGGTTATGTCGGACGCGCCCAGCACGCGCTGGACCAGAACTTGCGCTTGCCGCCCGGCTATATCTTAAAGTGGTCGGGGGAGTACGAATTCCAGCTCCGCGCGCGCAAGCGCCTGTCCTACATTTTGCCCATCGTGTTCGCTGTGATTTTCGTGCTGCTCTTCATGCTCTTCCATTCGGCCATGGAAGCTGCGGTACTGATTTTTCCCTGTCTCTATGCGATGACCGGCGGTCTGCTCCTGCAATACCTGCTGGGCATCAACTTCAGCGTGGCGGTCTGGGTCGGTTATATCGCGCTCTTCGGCATCGCGGTCGAGACCGGCGTGGTGATGGTGATTTATTTGCACGAAGCATTGGATCGGAAGCTTGCAGCGGGAGGACCTGTGAACGACGAGGAGGTTGAACAGGCTACGATCGAAGGCGCCGTGCAGCGCCTCCGGCCGAAGCTGATGACGGTTACGGTCGTAATGTTGAGTCTCGCGCCGATCCTGTGGGAGAGCGGGATCGGCTCAGATGTGATGAAGCCAATTGCGGCGCCGATCGTGGGCGGGATGATCACCTCGACGATTCACGTGCTGATTCTGGTGCCGGTCTTTTTCGTCATGCTGAAGGAGCGAGCACTACGCAAGGCGCGCTCATTATAGATAGTTAGTTAATTTACCGGCATAGAGAGTCATGATGAACATGACGACAGTCTCGGGATAAAAGCCCGAGAGAAGATGCGTCGGTTTGCAAGGCCAATGGCGCACCGTAGATGGCCATCAATACTGTAAACGGAGGAGTATTAGCCAAATAGTGGATGACTAAGTTCCACTGGGCAGTTTTCCTGCCCAGTGCGCGGACTTAGACCTCTTTCAACTCGCCGCTACGAATGCGGGAAACCAGATCATTCCATTCGGCGTGAGTTAGCCGAACCGTGTTTTCGTCTTCACCGATGCTCACACCCTGGTCGCTGATCTCGACCGAAGGGCACTCGCCGCAGGTTGGACAAAGCGTGACTATGATTTTTTCCATATGATTTCACCTCCTGACATTGTCATGCTAGACCTTCAAGTATGGTTAAAGGTCAATACCTCCCTCAGCTTACGATTGGCAAACTGGCGCGAAGGATGAGTCTGAAGCCATCTGCGATTCGCTACTACGAGAGCCGCGGATTATTGCGGCCTGCTGCGCGGTTTTCGAATGGTTACCGGGTCTATGATGAGGCTGCGGTGGGGACGTTACGCTTTTTGCGCCGCGCTCAAACCTTGGGGATTAAACTTCGCGAAATCAAGCAGTTAATTGATCTAACCAGACTCAAGCAGAAACCTTGTGAGCATGTTGACAAGCTGATTAAGCAACATCTCGCCGAAGTCGAAGCGCAAATCAGTGAGCTGAGAGCGTTGCAAAGAGAGCTTCGCGCCGTGTTGCGAAGAGTCGAAAATTGCCCAGCATCAGAGGGCCAACTCTGTCCAGTCCTCGAACAAGCAATCTAGACGGGATAGATAATTGCCGTGCGGCCTCGTCAGCGCCTTCCTACGAATCGTACCGTTTCAGACGTATGTCGCGCACCGATTAGCCCGATTGGCTCATACAGATGAACGTTAGATCGGCAAACCAATCACCTGCCACCCGGAGAACCCTTTTCAAGCCGGAACGCTCTCAAGCTGCATTTGCACAGTTCTGCAACCGCTTCCTCAGCTCGATCGCGATTCCGAAGCTGAATCGCAACACTCGTGTCCTTCCCAGGCTTCGCGGCCTTCTTTCAGCAGAAAATAGACAATCGCTACCGAAGTTACCGCGTCGATCCACCAGAGACCGAATAACCAGAGAATTATGAATCCGATCACGACGACAAACGACAGGTATCCGCAGGCAATACTTTCGGCCGCATCCGCCCGCAAGGCGGCGCTCCCCAGGCGCTCCGCTACTCGCAGTTTCGCTTTCGACAGGAGATACATAAGAGGAATGGCGATCGCGGCGACCAGCAGGCCGGCCAGGGAAAAATCCCCGGCGCTGTGATTCCACAGGGCCCAGACAGCGCGCGCAATGACATAGGCGGCCAAGGCAAAGAGCAATGCTCCGCCGATCTTGCGAGCAATCTTCTCGGCTCGTTCAGAGCTATTTTTGTCTGACCGGAGTTCAACTGACAGCCTCCAGAGCAGCACCGTCGCGGAGATTAATTCGATGCCGCTATCCAGTCCGAAAGCCAACAGGGTAACGCTGTGAGCGATGATGCCGAAAACAATCGCGACCGCCCCCTCGATTACCATCCAGCCAATCGTAACGAATTCGAGCCCAAACGCCTCGTGAATCAGATGCTGGCGCGTGAGATCGAAGCTCGTCGTCATAGTGTTCCGCTAAATATATTCCATTTCCTGAGTATGTTGGATGGCAGCACGATGAGCGTCGGCGAGACCGAAGTAATCAGCTCACTGCGGCTTGCGGGCTCGGACGAATGCGCTCATGAACTTGCCGGCCGCCAGTTGCGCGATCCGGTCAGCGTCGGGAGCCCCGGCCAGAACTTCCCGGGCCTGCTCCGCCGAATAGATCCGGGTAGGCTCAAATCCGATCTGTTCGAAGCCGGCGCGGGCGAGTTTCGCGCGATACTCTGTCTCTGCCAGCGCTCCGGCGATACAGTCTGCCCAGGCTTCGAGACGGCGCCGGATTTCCGCGGGCATTTCACCGCGCACGACAATGTCGGAGACGGCAAAACGGCCGCCCGGTTTCAGGACCCGGAATGCTTCCCCGAGTACGCGGTCCTTGTCGGCTGACAGGTTGATCACACAATTCGAGATGACCACGTCGACGGAGCTGTCGGGCAGGGGGATGTTTTCGATTTCACCCTTAAGAAATTCGACATTCTGAGCTCCTGCTTTGCGCTGGTTCTCGCGCGCCAGGGCGAGCATCTCATCAGTCATGTCGAGTCCATAAGCCTTGCCAGCCGGACCGACCCGGCGGGCCGAGAGCAACACGTCGATTCCGCCGCCGGAGCCGAGGTCGAGGACGGTCTCGCCGGGTTTCAGCTCGGCGAGCGCAGTCGGATTGCCGCATCCGAGCGAGGCTGCAATAGCGTCGCTGGGCAGACCGGCGGTTTCATCGTCGAGATACAGTTTCGAGGTGATTGGATCGGCATTCGGGGTGTTTGGATTGCCGGAGCAAGTCGCCGCACTGGCGCCACACGATGCTTTGGCGCCGCTCTGGCGAACGCGCTCGGCCTGGCGCGCGTAGTGTTCCCGAACCTGTTCCTTGATTGAATTTTGTTCTTCCATTTTCAGCGCTCCTCTCTTCAAGGGCACGGGCGGCTTGCCCGCTGTGGCTCCGCCGCTTCTGCATCGGTCGTCTTTGGCGATGCATAGGAATTGTCTGGTGAATCGTGGCAGCGGCAGCCGCTTCGGGCTCTGGGCCAGAAATCCATAACTTCTCCGCGGCGGGAAACCTCGAATGTACAGCAATCATGCAGCAGGGTTTCCAACATGCGCCGTCCTCGTTGGACCCGCGATTTGACCGCGGACACGCTTACTCCTTCCTGCGTGGCGATGCGCTTTAGCGGCACGCCTTCGAGATCGGAAAGGATTAGCGCATCGCGATAGAGTTGTGGCAAGGCTTCGATCATCGGCCGCAGGAATCCCGCTAACCTGGTCTCGGCCGTGGGCTCCTCAACGTCGCCAGCAACCTGCTGAGGTAATTCTTCGTTTGGCCGGCTTGAACGCAGCCGGTCGATAATGGCGTTCCGCGTTACCTGGTACAGCCAGGCGGTTATCTTGGCCGGTTCTCCCAGGGTTTCGCGCCGGCCGACAATCTTCACGAAGACGTCGTGAAGTACGTCCTGTGCCAGATCCCGATTACCGACGCGCTGTTGAATGAACCCGAGGAGCTGCGAGCGATAGCGGGAATATAATTCTTCGGCGTTCTGCACAACGATCTACTCGTGTCTGTGTAAGGTGATCAGCAGCACTCCGCTGCTCGTCCCGTCGAGATACAGCATGCTCCGGCCGCCGGTTCATCCGCAGCAGTCTTGGTCTGGTGCAGGGGAATGCAGCAAGCTTCCTGCTCATCGGCCTTGGTTATGGTTGAGTCATCACCGAAAATCGGCACTTCTCCGAGGGTATGAAAATGCTCCCACGCGAGCCCCTGCGGGTCGATGACCCAATACTTGTTGCTCTTCGCATAGCAACAGGCAGCCTCGTTCTCTTTGAGAACCCGGGCTCCGGCGGCACTGCTCGCCCGTTCGCCCAATTCCGCCAATTCCGCAGCCTCCTCGGCCTGAAAGCCCAGATGGTTTACGCAGGCTTATGGCCGCGCGACGAGATCGCGAAATTGACGCACGGATCCCCAAGCATCCACTTGGCGTAATCCGGGCGCTCAACGTCCGGTTTCGCGCCAAACAGATCTGAGTAAAACCGTACGCTGTCGGCCAGGTTCTCGACTGCAACATGTACATGGAAACGTTTCATATGGGCCTTCTCCTGCCAAACTCGCTGGCGGTTCGTTCAACGATATAGACGGAGAAAAAAGTAAAAGGACGCAGGCTAGGGCCGGTCCATTTGCCTATCATGAACAGTGGGAAAACGGAGACGCAGCCTTGCAATGGTGGACTTTCTCGGAAAGAGCTTGCGATTGGCTGCCCAGCTCTCTAGATCATTTTCCCAAGGCTCGTGCGCGGGAACCCCCTTTCGTATCAGCTGCTCCAGGTATTGCTGACACAGCTCCCAGTCTCTTTGGCTCAGGTCGAGATCTCTAATGTTCACGTATTCGGCTCCTTTTCATCTCCATCGGAGGATTGGATTTTAAGCAGCGCTTTTTGTTCTCGGGCAATTACTGCCGGTGGAAGCGGCGCATAGGACAAGGCTGTGAGATAGCTTTGGCCGTCGGTAAGGCCCCATTTCAAGAAATTTATGAGGGCGGTGCGCTTCGCTTGGTCAGCTATGACGGAGGGGAGCAGCATCCAGGTGAAGCTCGAAATCGGATAGGCTGCGTCACCCGACGCGTCAGTGATCGAGGCCCGAAAATCCTCGGGCATTTTATCCGCGACGCCTGCGGCGGCCGCCGTCACGCTCGCGAGGTCGGCTTCAATGAATTGGCCGCGGCGGTTGGCCACGCTTCCATAAAACAATCGATTACGGACCGCATAGGTGAGCTCGGAGTAACCAATGGCATAAGGCGTATGAGTGACCGTCTGAACCACTCCTTCGTTGCCGTTGGCGGCAATCCCGACCGGCCATAGAACCGAAATTCCAGTACCTGCACGTTGTCGCCAGTCCTCGCTGACCTTGGTCAGATAATCGGTCCAGATGTAGGTAGTGCCACTGCCGTCCTGCCGGTGGACCACGACAATATCGTTAGCCGGAAGCGAGATGTTTGGATTGGGCTTGGTGATCGCCGGATCGTTCCACTTGGTAATCGTTCCGAGATAAATGCCGGCCAGCGCTTGGGATGTAAAGTTCAGCGCCTGAATTACCCCCGGAACATTATAGATGGGAACATCGGCGCCGAGAGCGGTAGGAAAGTGCAGCACTTGGCAGTTTTGATGAGTGCTGTAATCGAGCATCTGCGTCTGGTTCAGCGGTCCGTCAGTGCCAGCAAAATCGACGGTTCCCATCATGATGTCGTGGATGCCGGCGCCCGAACCGTTCGATACATAGGTGATACGCACTGACGGATTTGCTTTTTCGTATGCTTCGCTCCATTTGCGGTACATCGGATAGGCGAAGGTTGAACCGTCCGCCTTGATCACCAGACGAGCGGTTTGCGCGCAAGCATTTGGCGTGAACGTGACTGACAAGGCAAACAGAAAAATTGATAATGCCGGGGTCAGTATGGCTTTACTGTTCACAATCCTCTCCGTAAATCGCTTGTCATGTACAAGTACCTGCATGAGCCAGCTCGATGGCCGGTACGGGCCTTATGTATTTGCGATGCGCGACTGCAGTTTAAGCGTCGGCCTCTTTCAATTTTATGGTGAGCGGAATCGCCTGGGTGCGGGGCAGATTGAATGACAACAGGCTCGCCGCAAGCACCAGTGCGCCGGAGGCAAACAGGCAGCCGATGAAGCCATAGAATTCGAAAATGGCGCCGGAGAGCAGCGTGCCGAGCAGCCGGCCGCCCGCATTGGCCATGTAATAAAAACCAACGTTGGTGGCCACTTCATCGTCTTCGGAATAGGCGAGTATCAGATAGGAATGGACGGCGGAATTGATCGCGAAGACGATCATAAACAGCGCCAGCCCAATCATAAGCGCCGAAGCCGGCCTCCTGTGAAGCTCAAGGATGCCCGCCAAAGCGAGCGGAATGATAGTCAGCACGAACGCCCAGCAACGGGCCGTATCTCCGGTGACGCCCTGCCGGGCGCCGGATTGCCGGAGAATCTCCGGGACAATTGCCTGAATCATGCCGTAGCCGATGAACCAGGCCGCCAGGAATGCGCCGACCTCCATAAAGGACCAGCCCAACGTAGAGGCCAGGAAGACCGGCAAGCCGACCACGAACCAGACGTCCCGTGCCGAGAACAAAAACAGCCGTGCGGCCGAAAGCCAGTTCACTGCAGCGCTCTTGGAGAACAAGGTCGTGAATTTCACTTTCGACTTGGCCTTCCCGATCTCCGCGGGCAAGGGCGACGACGGTTCCCAGCAGCACGAACATCAAACCGGCCGCCATCGCGATGAGCGATCCGACAAAGCCGAGTACCGCCAAGAAGGGTCGCTGCCGATGAAGAATCCTGCACCTTTGAGGGCATTCTTGGAGCCGGTGAGCCGGGCGACCCATTTAAACAGTGCGCTGTCCTCGCCCTCCGGGACAACCACCTTGATGGCGCTCTTGGCGCTCATCTTGGTCAAATCCTTGGCGATGCCGGACAGCGCCTGCGCTGTCATTACGTAAACGACCGAGATCAGCCGAGTCCATTCCGGCTGAAGAAAAGCGAGCATGATCAACGCACCGATTTGAAGCAGCAGGCCGCCGTACAGCGTCACCTTCAGCCCGGAACGCGCCGCAATCCAGCCGCCCAGCAGGTTGGTCACGATGCCGAAGAACTCATAGAACAGGAACAGGAACGCGATCTCGACAGCGCTGTATCCCAGGCGATCGAAATGCAGCAGCACCAGCATCCGGAGCGCGCCGTCAGTGAGGGTGAATCCCCAGTAAGCGCCGGTGACCAGGGCATAATTGCGTACTGCGGTTTTCACCCTGATCATCCCGCGGCCGCCTGTCCTTCAAGCGTGGGCAGGCGCGCCGCGACTTTAGCCGCCAGTTCAATCAGCCGATTCACATAGCCCCATTCGTTGTCGTACCAGGCGAGTACCTTTATCTGGGTGCCATCAACCACCATGGTTGAGGGACCATCAACGATCGAAGAGCGCGAATCATTGACGAAGTCGACGGAAACCAGTGGACGCTGCTCAAATCCCAGGATGCCGTGCAGTTCACCTTCGGCAGCCTCCTGCAGATACTGGTTGACCTGCTGTATGGTAGTGGGTTGAGCGACTTCAAAGACGCAATCTGTCAGCGAGGCATTCAGGAGGGGCACGCGCACCGCTATGCCGTTAAGTTTTCCTTGCAGCTCAGGGTAGATGAGGCCAATCGCAGTAGCGGAACCGGTCGTGGTCGGAACCAGCGACATGAGTGCGGAGCGGGCGCGCCGGAGGTCCTTATGCGGCAAGTCGACCAGAGTCTGGGTATTGGTCACGTCATGAATAGTCGTGATCACGCCATGGCGAATGCCCAGTTTCTGATGCACAACTTTAACTATCGGAGCGAGGCAATTCGTCGTGCATGAGGCCGCAGTGACAATGTGATGCCGCGCGGGGTCGTACAAGCCATCGTTTATCCCCATCACGATGTTCAGCGCCCCTTGTTTCACTGGCGCCGAAACGACGACCTTGCGCACCCCACGCTGAAAGTAAGGCTCCAGACTCTCCGGCGTGATGAACTTGCCTGAGCATTCCAGGACAAGCTCGATCCCGGCATCTTTCCATGGAATCTCACCGGGCGTGGCAAAGGTGCTGTAGCTTATCGTTTGTCCCTGAATTGTCAGCCCGCGTGAATCGGGGATAATGGGAACGTTCCAGCGTCCGTGAATGCTGTCGAATTCAAGCAAATGGGCGGCGGTTTCAGGGTTGCCCTTCAGCTCATTGATGTGAACAATTTTGAGCTGCGGATGGTGGCATGCGGCGCGTAATGCCAGACGGCCCATGCGCCCAAATCCGTTGATCCCTACCCGTATTGACATCGTTTCTCCCTGCCCGGACTATCAGGCCGCGAGGTTCAGCTTGCCGAGTTCCGTGACCCAGCGTTCGAGTGCAAAGCGTTCAAGCGTCTCGATCGGCAGCGCGGTAAAAATCCGGATGCGCTGCTCCAGCTCGTTATAGGTTCTGAGAAATGCTTCGCGCTTAATGGCTGCGGTTCCGGGCACAGCCACCGGATCCGGAACTCCCCAGTGAGCTCTTATGGGCTGCCCCGGCCAGCTCGGGCAGGTCTCGGCGGCGGCGCGGTCACAGAGGGTGAAAACAAAATCCAGCGATGGACTGTCGGCTTGCGCAAACTCCTTCCAGTCCTTGCTGCGTAATCCGGTGGTCTCGTAATCCAATTGTTGAAGGATTTGGAGCGTAATGGGATGCACTGTGTCACGTGGCCGGCTTCCTGCACTGAACGCATGGAACCGCCCTGCGCCCCAGCGACTCATTGCGCACTCGGCCATTATGCTGCGCGCGGAATTGTTCGTGCACAGAAACAGGACATTGTATTCGCGGGCAAACCCGGTTTGGCTGTCCGAACGGCAGAAATGCGGATTACCGCTCTGCTGTGAGCAGCAATTCTCGGTAAGATAGTTGAGCAGGCCGTTCATCATTTGAAAATTAGCGTTATAGATGATCAGCCGGCTTTGCCGGCGCGAGCTGATCAGCCCGGCGTGCCTGAGCTGGTTCAGATGGAACGAGAGCGTAGGAGAAGGCAACCGTAGTCGCTCGCCGATTTCGCCGGCGGGCAATCCAGTTGCACCGCGCTGAACCAGCAGGCGAAAAATGTCGAGCCGGGTATCCTGGGCTAAGCCAGCCAGGGCGGCTACTGCGCTTGATTTGTTCATAATGATTCCATCTATATGGAAATGTGAGTGCGAATCAAGAGCCTGAGCTCTCCAGAGTCGACGGTTTCGGCTCCGGCGTTAGCCCAGGATGTGGTCGATACTTGAGCATCGAAACAGCTGAGAGGTGTAGCTCATCATGAATGCTGCTTTATCGCTCGCGCCCAAGCCCGCAGTGCGGCGATTATCTTTTCTCGACAGATATCTGACACTCTGGATTTTTCTAGCCATGGCGCTGGGCATTGTGCTCGGGAATGCTTTCCCCGGTGCACGGACGCTCTTCAATCGCATGAGCGTGGGGACAACCTCTGCGCCGATTGCGATTGGATTAATCCTGATGATGTACCCGCCGCTGGCGAAGGTGAACTATGACGAGCTGGGCGATGTCTTCCGCAACTGGAGAATCCTGGGGCTCTCGCTAATCCAGAACTGGGTAATCGGTCCGCTTCTGATGTTCGGCCTGGCGATTCTGTTTCTGCGCGATCGCCCCGAATACATGGTCGGGCTGATCATGATTGGCCTCGCACGTTGTATTGCGATGGTGATTGTATGGAACGATCTGGCCGAAGGTGATGCCGATTACTGCGCGGGTCTGGTCGCCTTTAATTCGATTTTCCAGGTTTTGTTCTTTTCCCTGTATGCTTTCGTATTTGTGACGATCCTGCCGCGCTGGTTGGGCTTAAGCAGCGCAATCGTCCACGTCACCATTGGCGATATCGCTGAAAGCGTAGCTATCTATCTCGGGATTCCGTTTGTCGCAGGACTGGCGAGCTGGGCCCTTCTGACCCGTCAAAAGGGGAAAAGCTGGTATCGGCAGGATTTCATTCCGAAGATCAGCCCGCTGACCTTGATCTTCCTGCTTTTTACGATTGTCGTGATGTTTTCGATCAAGGGCGCTGCGATAGTGCAGCTTCCGTTCGATGTGGTCCCCATAGCGGTGCCGCTGCTGCTCTATTTCACCATTATGTTCGGGCTCTCATTTGTCCTCAGCCGGGCCGCCGGTGCGACTTACCCGCAAACTGCGACGCTTTCCTTTACTGCAGCGTCGAACAATTTTGAGCTGGCGATTGCGGTAGCAGTAGCCACCTTCGGCATAGACAGCGGCGCGGCGTTCGCAGCAGTGATCGGACCGCTTATCGAGGTGCCTGTTATGATCGGTCTGGTTGAAGTCGCACGCGTGGCCAAACGCCGGTATTTTCCGGGATCCCCAGAGACGATTGAGACCGTAGATTGTTGCGGTGTCACTGCCGAACCAGAGAGCCTGAAATCAACAGAGCGGATTGGCAGTGTTCCAGATCGCGAACCAAAACGCGCTTCGAACTGAAATCGAACCCGAATTCATAGCAAAAGCTTGGCGGGGCTGAGATTCGTGGGAGTGAAAAAAACCCGCCGGAGCATGGCCTTCAGGTGCTCTGGCAGCGCACGTCTTGTACTCCGATGAATGCGCGAGCCGTGATGGTGCTTGGCACGACGGCTGGCTGCCAGTTTGGCCGCGCCGCTACGATAATACTCGTCGGCTATGGAACTGCCACTCGACTCAGATGAAATGGAGGTCTGCAATGAGGTCTGGTTTCGATTACCGCGATTGAAGTATCCTGGCTCGCCCTACGACAACAGTGCGCATTGGATCAGCGGTAGCGATGCGGAACCCTTCTCAACAGCATCGACCTTTGCGCAACAGAAAACGTTTGGCTGCGTGGCACAATCCGACATCCTTTCTTGCCATTAAATATTCGTAGATGCTGGCGGAATGTCAGCTTTGACGGACACGACGACCGATAACGGGCCACCCGGTTTGGGGAAAATCGCGGACGTGTTTGGCCGCTATGCCAATTTCACCTTGGGCGGCGGCAGCGCCACGGTCGCCGTGATGCACCGCGAGCTGCTGGACAAACGCCGCTGGATTGGTCTCAACGATTTCACCCTCTGCTTCGCGCTTGCGCGGCTGACACCCGGCACTAACCTGCTGGCCTTCTGTACCGGCATTGGCTGGCTGCTGCGCGGTCTAGCCGGGGCGCTGGTTGCTCTGCTCGCCGCATCGGTTCCCTGCACGTTAATGGTTGTAGCCGCCACAGCGTTATTCAGCCATTGGCAGGATAATCACTGGGCGCAGCTCGCTATCCACGGCGCGATTGCCGCCGCCGTCGCTATCACCGTCAAAACTTCGTGGACTATCGCGCATCCCTATTTCAAAGCGGGGGTGCGGCTTCGTGTAGCCCTCATCGCGACGACGGCTTTCCTGCTATACGTCTTGCTCGCCATCCCCGCCATTGAGGTTCTGCTGCTGGCTGCGGGGGTAGGGGCGTTGTTGCCGCCAGCACAGGCATGAATATCTTCCTGCTTTATCTTCTGCTGCTGAAAGGCACGATAACCGCCTTCGCGGGATTGGCGTCATTGCCAGTAATTCAGGACGCGCTGGTAATCCAGCATCATGTCCTGACGGACACGCAGCTTAACAAGGCGGTCGTGATTACGCGGAGTACGCCGGGGCCGGTCGGCCTCTACATCGTCAGTGTCGGATACTTCGTCGCCGGTGTGCCGGGAGCCATAGCCGGGTGGCTGGCAATGATTACTCCGGCTCTCCTGATTATCCCGTTAGTCCATTTCGTCGGTCGCAAGATGGAACACCCGCGCGTAAGGACGATTTTACAAACGGTGCTCATTGCGAGCGCTGGCTTACTGCTCGCGGCGACAATTCCGCTGGCACAAGACGCGCTGACCGGTCCTGTCACCGTGGCGATTGCAGCCGTCAGCCTCATTATGTTGCTCACCACCAAACTCGATACGCTCTGGATAATTCTCGGGGCAGTGTTGGTTTCGCTCTCGGCATCATCGCTCGGGGTCATGTTGCATTCGTCCGTGGCGTGGCGAGGATAGGGAAGGAATTTTCATGAAGCAGGAGAGAGACACCGGAATGTGGTCAGGGCATGAGAGGCGCGGAGAGCCAATGAGCGTCGCTCGTGAGCTGCATCCGCTGAAGTGGGAGATAGCTGGAGCCGTTGGTGATATCGGGATTTTGTTCTCGATTGCAATCGCACTTACATGGCGATGCTCGCCGCGATCGACGCGTGGAAAGTGTTGAGGCGCTCCGGAAAGCTGGATCATCGGCACGACCAGTACGGAATTACATTGAAGCCTGGTCCATGGATCGAGAGGCTTAGAGTGCATGCTCAGACACCGCACAAACAAAACAAAGCAGCACTCCTCGCTAATATTTCACGCGATAGGTAGGGCTATCCTCTGGCCGCCGTCTGCGCCGATCGTAGAGCCGCGTGGTTGAGATATTCGCGTGGCCGAACCACTCCTGGACCTTGGCGATATCGGCCCCGTTTTCGAGCGCGTTGGTGCCGGCGGTAGCGCGCAAGGAATGGACGCGCAGGCGGTTCACCTCGGCATCGATGCCGGTTTCGCGAGCGTATTTTTTGACGATGTTGTAGTACAGCGAACCGGGGAAAAGCGGCTTGTTCAATTCGCCGGTGCGGTTGTTGGCCACGGGCCGGAAGAGCGGCCCATCGAGATCATGGCGATGTCCCGCCTGCTCCAGATAATCGTCGATCATGCGCAGCGCCGCGGGATGAACCTCGACGTAGCGGATTTTGTCGCCCTTGCCCTCGATGCGGAAATACCTCACATCCTGGCGGCTATGCAGGTCTTTGATCATCAGCTTGCACAGCTCCTCACGGCGCAGCCCATGATAGAGCAGGGTGGCCAAAATCGCCCGGTCACGCACGCCTTTCAGCGTTTTGGTGTCCGGCGCATCCAGCAGACGGCGGGCCTGACGTTCGCCGAGTGCCGGGGTGCTGCCCTCATTGCCATTCGCTTTGGGGCGTTTGACGCCATCGACCGGATTGCTGAAGACCGCATTCTTATCGCAGAGATAATCGAAGAGCGACGCCAGCGCTGAGAGCTTGCGGCGGCGGCTGGCGGGTTTCAGCCCGCGGCGCTCCAATTCGGTACGCCAGGCAATGATGTGCGAGCGGGCTACGGTGCGCAGCCCGGCTGAGCTGGTAATTCCGGTGAAGGCAATAAAGTCGGCGATATCAATTTTATAAGCGCGGCGGGTTTTGAGATTTTCGATGTTGTTGAGCCACTCGGACTCGGGCGGCACCTCGGCCAGGCCAACATATTGTTCGGGCGTCAACCTGAGCGGAGTAACGGTGACCGCGTTCGTACGTTGGATCAGATCCTTCGCCATCATCGCCCCCGCCAGTGTTCCAGACTGTTGAGTCCGCTTTATGGAAGAGCAGAGCTTTATACTCAATTAAGGAGAATCGAGAAAAAATGGTGAGCCCCCTCTTCCGGATTTCTAAATCGATAATGTATTTATCGATTTAGAAGACAAGCCGAAGAACAGGGGCCCTCCAAAACTTGGAAGCATGCGGTTTTACTTGCATTTAAGCCCAGTTTATGATTCTAGATTGCAAGCTCTTCATAGGGTACGAACATCGGTCTACTCAATGACTCTTCGGCCCACCAAAACCTTCAATATCAACGTCAAGTGATGCTGGTCGCATAGCTGCAGCACGGCCTGCGACAATCGAGGCCGCCAAGCTTGGCAGAGCGTCCGGCGGCTGATCGAGGTTCAAAAGCGGCAGACTAATAGCACCTTAAGAGACTTCGTTAGTTTAGCACTCCCTACGCAGTGAACGTCATGGAGGCTGTTTCATATCGCCATGATTCTACTAGCAAAACGGTTGTCGATTGCTTTCGTCGTCGCGACTTTCGGAATTTTACAGTACTCAATGGCGTGGGCTGCCAGTTTGCCGACCAATCAGGCCGATGTAGCCGATAAGTCATGCGCTGCAATCGAGGGCGGCCAAGGAATTACAGTTTCGCAGGACGAGGTTTTATCTGGACGCTATCCCTCACCGGACTCACTCAAGGTTTCGGAAGAGTGCAAAATTCAAGCGCGCAAGCAAATTGATGACTGGAAACAAACTGATCTTAGCAATTGGGACCAGCTCTCTAACCAAGCGTGCTCGGCAAAACTAGGCTGGGTGGAAAAAAATCCCGGCACGTGTCGGGCGGGCGGTCCCCCTCCTATTTGTCCCGTCAATCATTGGATTAGGGTCTCCCCTAGTGAAGCCCTAAGGCAGCGTGCAAACATAATTGCTGATATACGCGCCGCGAGAGAACATGAACTGCAGCGCGCGGCATGTCAATGCTGGCGATCACAGCTCGAATCGCAGGGCGATCAAGGGCCTACGCCTTACGGCGTTCGCTTTCATTTGAATCCTGGATATATAAATGAGACTTTTCCCGCGCTCTCTAAAGCTTGCACCACGGACAGTGCTTCTCCTCCAGGTTATAAATGCTTTGCTCCAGGCTGTGAGCGTGAATCGTTCAATGCTTCTCCTGCTGATCAGGCTGCAGACGGGAAATCAACAAGCACTCTGATCAATCAGATGAAAGCCAACATATCTAACATTTACGAGGAGTTCTTTGAGGCTGACTATAATAAGCTCGCTGTCAATGCAGCCGGTGAAGCTCTCCTTCTCAACGTGATCCCAAAGCAATTAGAACCGTATAGCAAAGCTATGGAAGCTTTTGGATATCTAACCGACAATACGGACGCAGACGTTTCAAAATGGTCAAATGCATATGAACGTACACTACAACACATTAACGACGATCTTTTTCACATACAAACCTCGGTGGATACTGTTGACGAAATAGATCGAGGTCCCCACTCCGCATCTCGTCTGAAGATCCTAAGTCAATTAGACGATCAGATGTCGTCGCTCGAACAGAGTATGGATATGCTCTCAGACTACTATGATGAGGTAATGCGTACGAGCGAAGTCTCAGAAGATGCATGTCCTGAGGTGTTCGATTTCAGACACGATGCCTTAGTTAAATCATTTCATGGACTCGACGATCGACTCCAAAAGATTGTGAAATCATTGCCTCCAGGCGTGCCTCCTCTTGGCGCACCCTAGCGTTGCCTTACAATCATTTTGCGGCTCCGTCTTCCTAAAAAAATGGTGATATGAGCTCGCTACGTATAACGAAGGATCGAGCACAATGCTTGATCTCACTGGCGCACATCTCATGGCTAGCGCTATCTATCTGCGCGCTCGTATTGACGCTCGGTTGTACTCAAGTGTGCCATGTTCACGTGGCGCAGCTAGTTCCTGAAGAGCCGGACGTCACCTATAAGAGCAGTATTGAATCCTGGGAGCGACAGGTCGGAGCATGGCGCTGGGAGGATCCGAACCACAACAGTAATACGACCGAACTAGCAGTCGATTTTGATTATAATATGCCTTCCAGTGATAATTGCGTCGTAGAGGATAGAGAAGAACAGCTTTCTAGAGCAATCTCAAGGGCGGGATTACCACTGTTAACGCCAAGAGAATGCGCAACTTATAACCCGAGCCCCGATTGTAATAACAGCATTATTGGCTCTAATGGTGGTATCGAGATTTATTTAGGCGCAACGATTTCGTCATCTGAATGGGATCAGCGAGGCGACTTCGATGCGGTCAAGGAAGAATACTTTGCCGACACAGAAAAGAACTATAGAGCGGCTGCTGACAACATTAGCGAAACTTTCCAAGTAAGTGACGCATATGATGCGACGATTACTGTCGGCAACCATACAGCAGGGGCCACTAATGAAATACTCGATCAAGCCTTTTCAGCTCTGGCAAAACAAGCTGCGGAAAGTGCATGGCCGAAAGTGCAGGAATGGATAAACACACTCGTGAACCAAGCAAATGCTGCACAAGCAGAAAAAGATGCTGCGCAAAGAAAGAAAGAAGAGGAACTTAGACAATCATCTGACGGAGAAAAATTTGCGATGGCGCAGGAAGCGCTCGGACACCAAAATTGGGCATTGGCAATTCACGTGCTGGATGCAATGTCTGATCCTCTAAAGACAGATCCTATGTGGATCGACGCAAAAGCCCGAGCAGAGGAAGGCAATGGCGATCTCAAAGCGGCGCTTAACGACTACCGCCGTTATGATAAAACACTCCAAGGAAGATCGAAGGAGCAGCAGGAGGTGCGGCAACATATTGTCGACCTCTTGTATAAGCTCCAAACCCAATCCAATTGAATGGTATTGCTTTGAGCCGATCAGTGCGCAAAGCATGCGCGCCCGGTTTAAACGTTCGCGACGATTGGACAAACAACTCGTCTGGGCCGTCGATCCCCGACGACCGTCCTGCGCCGCCGATTTAGTCATGCTTATGAAGCGCTTTTTGCCCCGCAGAGAACCATCGACTAAATAGAACAGCAACTTGCATCTGACACAGGCGCAACAAAAGTGGCCGACATGATCGGATCAACAAGCGCTAGAGCTAATCTCTCACTTCCCTCCCTGCTCTCTTCAAGTCCTCTTGCGGCTACGCGCAAAGCGCGCCGGCGAATGATGCCGTCACGCTTTGCCCAGCTGCGCCGGCGCTCATTGGTACGCGCTGCGCGCGGCGACCTTTCCCGCTCGCCTTCCGGAAAGGGCGAGAAGGACGAAGCGGGGAAAAGGTTTTGGATGGAGGGTTTGGCATGTTCGACATAGCTTAGCTGGCTTAACAGCTTATGCGGCTTATTCACCAACGTGTTCCGTTGTCACACGCATTAAAGGAGATGGCGAAGCATCCGGTAACGGGCGAGAATGCTGAAATCCGTGGCGCGCTGGAAACTATGCCGAAAGCGACGAGGCATTTCTCGGCATTGCGCATCGCTCACTTTCCGGACCGGGCGAATGATCGCGAGACGATGTCACTCGACGTAGAGTACTTTAAGTATGGGCCTTTATTTACCGATGGTTGCATATTTGGATACGAACGTATTCCACCAAATCGTTGATCGCGATTCCCAGGGTGAGAGGCTTCAAACCAGGCTTGAAAGCTGCCGTCGTCGCGGTGAGATCGCCCTGTCGGCGAGCCTTGTAGTAACGAATGAAATTATTGACGGAGTGGGATCCGGCAACGAACGGAAGGCGAGGCGCTCGATCCAGCAGCTGCAAGTTCAATGGCAGGTCGCTGACTGGCAAATGATCATCAATCCGACGGATGATCTCGCTTCAAACGAAATAAGGGCTTTCGCGAGAGGCGACGCGAGCCCTTGCCTTTTTTTGGAAATGCCGTGCGGGATCTTTTCCTTCATCGAATGCTTGCCGCATTCCGGGGCCTGGATAGGAAGTCCCCGTATCAGCTCAAGGCCGAGTTTTCTGACATCGTAGCTAAGAATAGAGAGCAGAAATCGCTGTTCTCGGAAAAAATGAATCGGCGCTGCGAAGAAGCTATGGAGATGTTGCGCGAGCATAACGAGAAGATTCCAACGTTCCCAACAGTGTTCATCGCTCTCGCGCGTCACGCCGCGGAAGATCTTGCTCGCCACGCCCGCGTCTTGGACGAATGTAAGGCTGCGGGGATCGAGAGGCTTCTTGAACGGTCGCTGATCAAGACAGGCATTGGCGCTTCCCTGGCTCTCTATTATACCCGATTGGTTCCCACGAAGGGGACTCCTCCGCAATTTCGTGGCAGCGATTTGCGCGACATGCATCATGCGATATCTGCGGCTGCAATCGGGGCCACATTCTTCGTCTGTCGCGAGGAGCGCTTGCGTAGAATGCTCGAGCTGGTGATCGACTGCGGATTAGCGGACTTCAAAGTCGTCGATCTGGATAGTTTCTTGCGCCAACTCCCTGATCCATAGCCTCGGTGTTGTATAGCCGCATTTCATCATTCAGCGACTCACGTCGGGTCAGCCGACAAAACTGAGGCAATCCTTAACCCCGATTCCGATGAAGCCGTCGAGGAACGCATCGGCTAATAGCAATGCTGCGCCCGGTTTCAGCGAGGTCGCCCGGCTAAGCGCCGTATCCTAAACGCGGCAGCGACGGAGCAGGGTCGCCTGCCCCACTTTTTCGGGCAGGCGGCCACTATGGCGCCGGACGGCTGTTAGCAGGGAGTCTCTGGCTTACGCGAAGCGCGGCATACGCGGCGGCGAACTCCTTAAGCGGCAGGCACACGAAAAACTGCCGCTCGCGCTCAAACCTGTCCGTCCAGAAACCTGCCGGCGGAACATATTCGGCAAGCGTTTTCTGGGGCGCGGCGCCTAGATCATAAGGATACTTAAGTCCCGGCAGGAAACGTAAAAAATACCGCAAGCGTTCCGTCAAATATTCCCAATGGGGATCAGCAAATTCCTGTGCTATCATGCGGAATCAACCTCCTGTGCGCGCGGGCAGTCTAGCGTAATCCAACGCCCTCACCGTGTGGCATAAAGGCGTGGATCGCGCTTAATGGCGACAATCAGCCCCTCTTACCCCGAGTTTTTTATCAAAATGGGTAGGTGTGGCATCATGCATCCCCATGCATCCTAACGCGCATAAACAAAAGCCGCCGCGCGGCGGGTTAATTGGCTCCTCGGCCAGCTGGTGCTGGCAACCGCCCACCCGACACAACCAATCGGCAATCGCTTCGCGCGAATAAGACGTCTGGTCGTTGAGGTTGCACACTATCTGTCCCAAACTCATCTCAATACCGGCAAGCGGATGTGTGAGCCGACGGCCAAGCTCGGGAAAAATCTCGTGCAACCATGGCCAGCTATATTTTTCCGGCGCGCGCCGGTTTTCGACGCCCGCCGCCGCCGCGCCCAAGGCGCAAGCCATTTGCTCGCCGCGCCGCAGATACCTACGCACCTTTTTGGGCCGGAGCTTGCAGCCCCGGCGAATGCACTCAGCCAAATGATGATAAGCGCCCCTGCTCTTAATAACCCCGCCGCCCAGGAAATTTTCAGCCTGGTCCATTATCGGTCCTCTCCCTCAGCGGAATCTCTTGGAATTCGCTCATCATGACTCCGGCCCTCACGTCGCGCAAAGGGTAGATGCCGTTGAAAAACTCCATCATCGGCAGCCCTCAGTCGCTCTCACACACTGGGTTTTTCATCAAAAAGGTAGTTTCGCCCGAAGCATTCAGTTCAAGGATGGAGTGGAACGGAGATGGCTGCCGACATTCTCCGCCCACTTTCACCGCGTCGTCGCAACGACGGGAAAAACCCATCCAAGGGCCAGCATCGGCTGTGGGAACGCTGACCGCCCACAGGGACGAGATAACCCGGTTTATCGGAGCCTACGGGTGTTTTGCCATCCCCAAAGCAGCCCCCGCAGGAGCTACCTAATTAATGACGGTAGCACCTGCGCGGACGTTTCCAAAAGAGTGATTTTCCCTGCCGCGTTCAGAGGTTCACGTAAAATGGCTTATGCGAAGTAGCCCTTCTCTTTCTCTGCCCCCTTGCCCGGATTCCTGAATTAAGCATTTGCCGTCAGCGAGCTTACGGCTTTGGCCAAGGGTGACTTTCCGAAGATTTATTCTTTCCACTCCGATGGCTGGTCTTTATCGTTTAGAACGAGGCTCCAAAAATGGAACGCGACTTTCGAAAGAGGGTGGGATTTTCTGAGGAACTGTTGAGAGACTGTGGGCCGGATAGCCCCATCTTACCAACATTGGCTTCAACAAAAACGTCGTACCAGCGTACCAGCCGGTGAATACTGGTTTTACATCAACAGCATTCAACCCCCCGCCACTGAGCAATCTATCGCTCAGGCCGTAAAAGCCCAACTTGGAGAATACGGTAAAGACCTCCTAGTCCGGGTGTTCACCCGTTATTAACGCTGAAGTGAGAAAACACGTAATTCAAGCCTATGTAATGATTTTGTGGATGTTTTGTGGTGTCGCCCTCTATTCAATATTTCGTAATTGGTGGCCGCGAGCGGGCACCTTTTTTGATGCGACATGGGCCAGTGACATATTGATCGGAGTACTAGCTGCTATCATCGTTGAACCCGCTGGCCGTGCACTCGGCTGTAGATGGGGCACACTCATAGACGCGACCGAGCAGCAAACATTACCTACGTTGCACAAAAGGTAGGACGGGCCTTATTGTGCTGAAAACGCTTTTTGGAAAGCTGCGAAGTCGAAGAAAAGACGAAGGCAGTATATTGAATGGCTCAAGTTGGAAAATCCAAAACTGGCGCAAAATGCTGGAAGAATGGACAACTTCACAAGCAATAATTAAATCTAGCGCAGGCCAAGAGCCTGAGGCTTCGGACAAATTCCGCAAAATCATCCTTAGCCGTGCCTTCTTCGCATTCTGCCTCAGGCACGATGATACAGCGCAAGCTTGTGCGGAAATGATTCAAAGTGCTGACCAAATCGACCCAGACGATTTGGCTAAGTCCTTCTCGATTTTAGTGAGTAAAGCATTCCGCGTTGTCGAATTGTTATCCAAGCATGCAGGGCGGCAGCTATCGCCCATGAGTAGTGTAGAGCAGGTCAACTTCTTGTGTAGTCAGCTGCGAGAAGTCAACCGTTGTGCGGGAGCGAACTATCTTATCCTCAATCGCAGACCCACCGATTCAGAGACAAGAGAATGCGACCTAATCTGTTCAGAGGATGGGTGCGATTCAATCGAGACATCAATGCTTTCGAAGGAAACTATTGATGGACTTGACCGCCACGATTTGGCGTGGCGCTGCTTCAAACACTCCGTTGCATAAAGGGTAAGTTTCGCTCGGCGCGTTCCAGAGGTTTACGGAAAACCAGACCTCCACGTCTCCTTTACTTACGACGAGATGGGCGGATGGGCGCTTGCCATTGCGGTCATTCCATCGTGGGCCAGCGCGGCGGCCACAGCGATCACCGGTACCGCATGCTGCCTCGCAGCGATCGTGTCTTTTTGAAGAAATCGATCACGAAGCTTCCGCTGGCCCGCCGCATCTATGCCGAGCCCCTTCTCGAAATAGCTTTCGATGCTGCCGTACCGAGCCTTGACTTCATCGAACGACGCTTGCAGATATTCCGCTTTCACTCCCAGAATATCGTGCGCGATCGACGGATCGCCACCGCCTGCAACAAACCGATCAATGTAGGTCTTGTAAGCGGGAAGTATATATTCGTTGCTTCGTAAGTAGTCTTCGTACACTTCCTCTTTAGGCACGCCCAGCAGTGTCAACAACGCAGCCGCGGCCCAACCTGTCCGGTCCTTGCCCGTTGTGCAATGGAACAGAGATGGCTGATCAGCCTCGCCCAGTTTGACAAATAACCGGTGATACGCAGCGTTCGCGCTTGGCAGTGTAATGAACTCGCGATAGCTTTGCACCATCGCGGCGGCTGCCTTTCCGCCGCCCAGAGCTTCATTGGCTCTCTTAGGATCCTTTAGAGTTTCTTGAACTTCCGCCGCACTCACGCCGTTAGCGTCCGCGAGCACGTCGAGCCACACATACTCCACCCCCGCGGGTAATTCGTCAGGTTTCGCCGCGCGCTCCTCCGCTGTTCTCAAGTCGAAATCGTACTTTAAATTCAGCGCCGCAATCTTCTTCATGTCACCAGCGGTGATCGGATTGAGTTGGTCCGAGCGATAGGCAACGCCGCGCCGCACGACCGAACCGTCCGCCGTCATGTAGCCGCCCACGTCTCGAAAATTCGGGACCGATGCGATTCCGAGATTCGTTCTCGGCGATACTGCCGTCTGCGCCATCTTTAACTTGAAGGAGTGTAATTTAGCCATCGCGGTGCCGTAGTTGCCGAGATGATAGACGGATGCACCTACGGGTGAGAACGTAAACGCGTCAAACGGCTTCGCGAGTAGGGCGTCAAGATACTCGACAGTGCCAAGGCCGATTGTCACGTGGGGACTGTAATGGTCCCCGCTATGGTCGGGAACAAACACCCTTACGTACTCAATGAGCGGTGCAACGATGTGGGGATCTTGTGGGGTGGTCACGAACGCAGCAGCGGTGCCAGTGGGAGAAGTGAAGGGCGCCACCGCATGAATCAATTCCTCCTGGAGGCGCAGCAGGTCGCTCGTAGGCTCAATCTTGATAGCGGCGAGTCCGATGGTCTTGTCAACGGGAACATAAGAGTACTTGAAGGCTCTCAACTTCCAACTGGTGGGATTCTCCTTCAGGAACACGTCACTGGCTGCCGCGTACATTTTATTCAGGTCCGCCGTGTAGACGTATCTATGTAGCAACGTAATATGGGGCGCATGTGCTTCCCCCAATGTGAATCCTTTCGGATAATTCTTTAGCAGCTCAGCGTTGACCGCTGTGGCATGCTGCACCATTGCGGCATCAGGATCCAAAAGGATGTCAATCGCTGTGACTTTGTTTTTCGCGGCAGCAGGCGCTGGCTGTGCCCTCGCTATTCCGGCTTGCAGCGCTGCCGCACACAGCATCGCTCCGCAGATGAGCAGACGCCGCAAAACGGTCTGGGTGGATCTCATCAGTTTTCCTTTCGAGCGCCATCAAAGGCTGCTCTCAGTTCCATCATGCAGGTACTTTGTTTAACAAAGGTAGGTTCTGAGGTTTACCCCGCCTTCGCCCGCGCCGTGCGCTTGCTTTCTTCCCTATTCCCCATCCGCCCGACGCGAAAGCTAAGGGTTAGAGGCTATCTTTCGATAAGTGCCCTCCGCGAAGCAAATCTCCTTGGCGTTGCGCAAAGGGTCGATGCTGGTGAAAAACTCAGATCGACTCGATATTCGCGACGGATAAGTATCTTTTGGGGCCTAAGAGCATCTATTGGATCAGTGGTCTCGATGCTCGAAACCTCTTTTTCACCAGCATTGGTCCTTTCCGCGGCGTGCTCCCGTCCATAAAATCCCAGAGCGGTCGCGGGACCAATGCACCTGTGCGCATGCGTGTCAAAAAATATTAAAAGTTCCGGGAGGAAAAGCGATGAAGGATGAAATGACCTCTGACAAAAAAAGCCCGCAGCAGGAAAAACAGGATGTAGGTATTGCCGCGCCCAGTCCTGCCGAGACCAAGGCCATCGCCAAGGAAGCCTACATCTACGGATTCCCGGTGGTGGACAGCTACCGCCTATTATACGGGTACTTCGTCGACCGCGACAACCCCGAGTTCAAAGCACCATGGAACCAAATCCGAAACATGCCCCGGGTCTTTACGCCTGATGACAAAGCAGCCCAAACTCCGAACTCGGACACGCCGTATTCCGCCGCCGGACTGGACCTTCGGGCAGAGCCGGTCGTGATAACCGTGCCAAGAATTGAGAAGAGCCGGTTTTTCTCCGTTCAACTGACGACCTGTACACCTTCAATTTCGATTACATTGGCAGCCGTACTACCGGCAATGATGGTGGCAGCTTCCTGATTGCAGGTCCGGGGTGGAAGGGCGAAACACCCGAGGGCGTGAAGAAAGTCTTCCGCTCGGAGACCGAGTTTGTATTCGCTTTCTATCGCACGCAGTTGTTTCATCCGGGCGACCTCGACAATGTGAAGAAGGTCCAAGCCGGTTATAAGGTTCAGCCCCTTTCGCAGTTCCTAGAGAAACCCGCGCCTCCCGCCGCGCCGAGGATTGATTTCATCAAGCCGCTCACCTCCGACCAGCAGCGCACGTCGCTACAATTCTTCAACATCCTGAACTTCGTCTTGCGATTCTGTCCCACGCATCCATCCGAAAAGGACCTCATGGCGCGGTTTGCGAAGCTCAACATTGGTGGGGGAAAGACCTTCGATGCGTCCAATCTTCGTCCCGAAATAAAGAAGGCCGTCGAGGACGGTATGTCCGATGCTTGGCAGGCTTTCGCCGAGGCAAAGAAGCAGGTGGAGAGAGGGAAAGTGACCTCCAGTGATTTGTTCGGTACGCGGGAATACTTGAAGAACAACTACATGTATCGCATGCTCGGCGCCGTGCTCGGCATCTGGGGCAATTCGAAGCAGGAAGCTATGTATCCGGCTTATCTCGTGGATGCGAGCGGGCAGAAGCTGGATGGAGCCAATCGCTATACGCTGCGCTTCGCGGCGGGCCAATTGCCACCGGTCGATGCGTTCTGGTCGCTAACGATGTATGAATTACCGGCTAGCCTGCTGGTTGCAAATCCTCTCAACCGCTACCTCATCAATTCGCCGATGTTGCCCGACTTGAAACGCGACCCCGACGGCGGACTGACGCTTTACGTCCAGCACGATTCGCCGGGCGTAGACAGGGAATCCAACTGGCTTCCTGCGCCGAGCGGGCCCTTTGTGCTGTTTATGCGCCTATATCGACCCCAGCCTGCAGCGCTCGACGGCACGTGGAAGCAGCCACCCCTCATGCAAGCGCAGTAGAATGACTGCGCCTCAAAACGGTTTCGGTAGCTACATTGAACGGAAACATATTTCCGCTTTGTCGTCGCACAAAGGGTAAGTGCTGCTACGTTGCGGAAACCCTTGTTGATATAGGGTTTTCTATGATGCAAATGTCAATTGCAAAAAGGACGACCCCGCGCGACGCCGGTCACGTAAATTCATCACACGCGTCCCCTACAACCGGTGTTAAAGATCGATCACCCCCCTTATTTAGGCTGGGCAATGCCGCGGGCTGAAAACAGACTGAGTTGAGTGGGGACCGCCGCTTGCTCCACAGGCGACGCGGTTTCCGGGCTCTCCGCTAAACTGCTGGGCTGATCGGCAGACAATTTATTAGCAGCGGAATCGCGGCCGCCTGCCGCTTGGGGAACAAATATGGCGGGCGCGCCGCTCAGCACGTAGATTTTGTCACGCCATTTTACTCTGATGCCGTTATACTTACTCTGATGCCGTTATACGCGCCGGCGGGATCGTGGCGCGCGGATTCCGCGCTGGTGGGATCGTTCATTTGGTCGTGATAGGTAACCGAAGCTCCGCCATAGGCCTCGATTGGAATCAGGCTGTAAGCCTCAGCTTCCAGAGCGTCCCTGCGGCCCCACAAACCGACAGTAACCATCAGTCGTCCCTGAAATCGAAAAGGCTGCCGTACCCTGCCCTCCTGGGCGATGACATCGCCGCTGTAGCTTGCGTAGATATCGCCTTCGCCAAAATAGCGGTCATTCGGGTTACCATAATCACCCGTCGCGAGACGTGCCGGCTCCACTTGATGCGTAAGCCGGGCGGCGGCTGCAAATTGTTGGCGGACGAAAGATAATTCGGTGGAGTCCGGTGGAGACCGCTCATCGGGCATGCGTGGGCTCCATCACAAGTAATTACGGCCGCGTTTAAGCGCGGCATCTATAGCCTGCTCTGAAGCAAAAGTTAAGCGGCTGGGAGACGGAAGAGTAGTGACAAATCTTACCGGCCAGAATAGGCAGTAGGCCGGGACGCCACAAGGCGTCCATTTTTGTCACGAACATCCCGCGGTAACGCGCAATTTCTGATTAGTTCGGGCGAAATCTCCAAGCTGTCATTACATGCCAGCGCCAGCTCCTTGGCCTGCGCAAGTCTTTTGGGCGGGGCGGCGAGCGTAAGGTGGAGGCTGGCAAAACCGCACAATGCCGCCGTCCGAACAAATGCGGCGCATTGATTACGGTTGCTGCGCAATTCTTGGCTAACTGTCGGTCCCGCAGTGCGCGCCGCGACGGACCAGCATCATCTGCCGATTAAAGTGGAGCACTGGCGGGGGCATTAGAAGGGAATGTCCTCATCCTAAGCTGAAAGCGCGGCCGCCGGCCTGGCATAGGGGAATTGCTGCTCGCTTGTCTGCAAGGGTGGAACCCGCCAAGCGTTCTGCCGCTGCGTGAGCCCAATTTCAGCCTTTCCTAGCCGACTATTTGCGGTTAGCTTTTGCCCATTTCGGCGCCTGAACGGCTCATGGGAATTTCTTTCAGGAAAATGTTTTTATGACTGCTTCGAAACGTTCTCCGCCCGTGCAAATAACCTTGCCGCTGTTTGGCCGCGCGCCGCCGTCAACGCGCGAACAACCGCCAGTTATTAGCCGCGGTCCGCCGTACGGGCAGCAATTCTCTTTATTCAAGCCGCCGCCTCCTAAACCGATTACGGCTTCGCCAAACCAACCTGATGCGGCTCAGCTCAAATGAGCGATCGAGCAACCTGCGCCGGCCGCACCAGCCCCGCAGAGTGAAAAATCAGAGATAAGCTCCGGCGAGGTTTCCGGATCCGCAAGCATTCAACAGGAGCCTGAGCCAGCACCCGTTATGGTGCGGGCGTTTGAGCGCGCCGAAGAGAACTTCGAGCGTGATTTTCGGATTGGTCCGGAACATCGGATCGGCCAGGGCAGCCTGCGGGAGAAAGCCCGCGCCAATCTCGAAGCAATCCGCCTGCTGAAGACCCTGGAAGCCGGTAACCGGGAGGCTACTGCGGATGAACAAGCCGTGCTGGCCCGGTACAGCGGGTGGGGCGCTCTGCCGAACGCCTTTCGATACGATGCCCCGGCGGACTGGCGAATTGTTGCGCGTGAGCTGCGCGAGTTATTGACGGACGATGAATTCAGCGCCGCGCGCGCTTCAACCCCAAATGCGCATTACACATCGCCGCTGGTAATCGACGCCGTCTGGCAAACGCTGCGGCAGCTCGGTCTCGGTGCGGGCGCGCAGCTTATCGAGCCTGCTATGGGGGTCGGTCATTTCTTCGGCTTGATGCCGGATGACCTGCGCGCCGGCTGCCATCGTACCGGCATCGAGCTGGACGCCATTACCGGACGGATCGCCCAGCGGCTTTATCCTGCCGCGCGCATTTTTGTCAAAGGCTTCGAAGAAACGCCTCTGCCCGACAATTACTTCGACGCTATCATCGGCAACATTCCATTCGGCAATTATGCCGTCTTTGATCCGGCTTATCGGCAGCAGCCCATGCTGACGCGCGCCATTCACGATTATTTTTTCGCCAAGTCGCTCGACAAATTGCGCCCCGGCGGGGTGATGGCCCTGATCACGAGCCGCTACACGCTCGACAAGCAGGCGGGCGCGTTGCGCCGCCATCTGGCGGGAAGCGCGAATCTCATCGGCGCCATCCGCTTGCCGAATACCGCCTTTAAGGAAAATGCAGGGACTGAAGTCACCACCGATATCGTGTTTTTGCAAAAGCGGCCGCCTGGACGTACCCCAGCTGGCGCAGCGTGGCTTGAGCTGGCGCCGCTCGCCAGTCCGGACGGCGACCCGTTGTATGTGAACGAATACTATGCCCGCCATCCCGCCATGATGCTCGGCGAGATGCGCCGCGAGGGAACGATGTATCGGGAAGCGGAACCGACGCTGATGGGCGAATTCGACCCACTTGCGGCTGGCGCAGGCTATCAGCGCCCTGCCTTGCAATATTTTCATCCGCGGCGAACGCCCGCGCGGGCCGCCGGTGGCGGCCCCTGCGGTGCTCGAAAGCATCAAGGATGGAGCGTTCGCGGAAATCGGCGGGGCCTTGGTTATTCGTGAAGGCGATCGCTTTGAGCCAGCCAATCTCTCTGCCTCAAATGTCGCCCGCGTGCGGGCGATGATGGGCGTTCGCGATGCGGTGCGGCGCGTATTCGAGAGCACAGCTTGCCAATGAATCCGAAGAAAATATCATCCAGGCCCGCGCCCGGCTCAATTTCACTTATGATACTTTTGTCCGGCGCTTCGGCCCGCTCACGGCCCGCGAGAATATCCGCGCCTTTGCGACGATCCCGACCAGCCGCTGTTCTCGTCGCTGGAAAACTACGACCCGTCGATCGGCCGCGCCGCCAAGACGCGCAATTTTTCAGCGGCGTACGCTTGAGCGCTATCAGCCCGGTGGAGCACATCGAGACGGCCGCTGAAGCGCTGGCGGTATCACTCAATGAGACCGGCGAGATTCACTGGCCGCGCATGGAACAGCTTACCGGACGGACGCCGCGTAAGCTGCAGAAGAGCTGGAGCAGACTGGTTTACCGCAATCCCGAAGCGGCGGCTGGGAGACCGGCCGACCGATATTTGAGCGGCAACGTGCGCGCGAAGCTCGTCGACGGCCACGGCGGCGGCGGAAATCGATCCGTTCTACCGGCGCAATATCGAAGCCTTAAAGCCGTGCAACCGCCAGACCTGGAGCCGGGCGACATCGAGGCCCGGCTCGGGTCGTCGTGGATTCCGGCTAACGGATATCCGCGATTTCGTCGCCCAGTTACTCGCATGTCACCGTGTCCGATGTGCATGTGGCCCACGCGGAAGCCATCGCCACATGGACGCTTGAGACTCGATTACACGGCGCGAAATGGCACGTGAGCAACACCACCGCTTGGGGCACCGTCGCGGTTTCGTGCATCCGAGCTGATCGATCAGGCGCTCAATGGGCGCACTCCCACCGCATACGATGAGCAGAAGATGGTTCGCGCACCATCAACCAGCAGGAGACCATCGCCGCACGCGAGAAACAGCAGCAGATCAAAGATCGTTTTCGCGAGTGGATTTGGCAAGACGGCGAGCGCGCATCGCGGCTGGCCCACGATTACAATGAGCGCTTTAACAATCTTCGTCTGCGCAATTTCGACGGATCGCATTTGACTCTGCCCGGCATGGTGCGCGATAACCTTCGCGATCATGACCTTGCCCGCCATCAGAAAGACGCGGTGTGGCGCATCCTGCAGAGCGGCAGCACGTTGCTGGCGCATGTGGTCGGCGCCGGCAAGACCTGGACCATGGCCGCCGCCGCCATGGAAATGCGCCGCCTGGGGCTTGCCAAGAAGCCCATGTTTGTTGTGCCCAACCACCTGGTCGAACAGTGGGGCGCGGAGTTCCTCAAGCTGTATCCGCAGGCGCGCTCTTCGTCGCCGGCAGCGAACATTTTGCAGCCGGTAACCGCGAGCGCGCGATGGCGCGTATCGCCAGCGGCAACTACGACGCGGTAATCGTCTCGCACCGCTCATTCGAGTTCTTGCCGGTTCGGACAAACTGTTCAACCGCTTCATTGACCGCCAGATCGATCATTGGAAAACGCCATCGAGGAAGCAAATGCTGAAACCGGCGATAACCGCCGCATTGTGAAGGAACTGGAGAAATCCAAGAAGCGCCTGGACCGCCAAATTGAAACAGCGTGCCGACCGCGAGCACAAAGACAACACGCATCACTTTCGAAGAAGCTGGGGGTGGATCAGATTTTCGTGGATGAGGCGGATCTCTATAAAAACCTGTTCTACACGACCAAAATGAATCGCATCGCGGGCCTGCCGAATTCCGATAGCAATCGCGCTTTCGATATGTTCATGAAGACCCGCTATCTCCGCGAGCAAGCGGCGGCGCGGCGTCGTGTTCGCCACCGGCACGCCGATTTCGCAATACCATGGCTGAGATGTACACGCATGCTGCGCTACCTTGCGCCGGGGCTTTTGGAAGAGCGCGGCGTGGAGCATTTCGATGCCTGGGCGGCAAATTTCGCCGAGGCGGTCACCGCCTTGGAACTCGCTCCGATGGTTCGGGCTACCGCATGCATACCCGGTTTGCCAAATTCATCAATTTGCCGGAGCTGCTGACGATGTTCCGTTCGGTTGCCGATGTGCAGACGGCCGATATGCTGAAATTGCCGCGACCGGACATTGCGGGCGGCAAGCCCGGTGATCGTCGGCCCCGGCCAGTGTTCCCTCAAGGAATATCATCAAAACCCTCGTAGAACGCGCCGAACGTTTGAGGCGCGACCGCATCGATCCCGCCCAGGACAATATGCTGAAAATCACTGGCGACGGACGCAAGGCGGCGCTCGATATGCGCCTGGTGGATGCCGGAAAGCCCCTCACCAGATGACAGCAAACTCATCCGCGCGGCTGAACGCATTCACGCTATCTGGAAAGAGACCGCCAGCGAACTCTCTACCCAGCTTGTCTTCTGCGACCTTTCCACGCCGGACCCGAAGCGTTCAATATCTACGATGATATGCGCGAGCGGCTGATGGCAGGCGGCATCCCCGCAAACGAGATCGCCTTCATTCATGACGCCGACACCGATCAGGCCAAGAGGAACTTGTTCAACGCCGTCAATGCGGGCAAGATACGGATCCTGCTCGGCTCCACCGAGAAGATGGGCGCCGGCACCAATGTGCAGCGCCGCTTGCGGGCGCTGCATCATCTCGATGCGCCGTGGCGGCCACGTGATATCGAGCAGCGCGAAGGCCGAGATCCTCCGGCAGGGAAACTACAACTCCGAAGTCGATATTTACCGCTACGTCACGGAAGGCTCGTTTGACGCCTATATGTGGCAGACGCTGAAATCAAGGCGCGTTTTATCCAGCAGGTGATGAGCGGACAAACCGCGGTGCGCATGGCCGAAGATCTGGAAGGCGGCGCACTTGACCTATGCCGAAATCAAGGCGATTGCTTCAGGCAATCCCGCCGTGATGGAAAAGGTGCAGAGTGGACACTGAAGTCCGCAAGCTCGATCAGCTACGGGCCGCCCATCTTACCCAGCAGCACAATATCCGCTGGCAGTTGCGCACCCTGCCCCGCCACCTTGAGGAGACCAAGCAGAACATTGCCAATCTCCAGACTGACATCATCACACGTGACATGTATCCCGCTGAGCATTTTGCCTTGACCATTGGCCGCACTGTCTTTTCTGGCAAGGGCGCGCCTGAAGAAGCGGCGCATGAGCTTGCCCATGCAATTTCAGGCGAGCCCACGGGTTATATGCCGAAGCTGCGTGGCAGCTTCCGCGGCTTCGACATTGTCAGCCAGGATAAACCGCTCGCCTCTGTGCCTGACCTTTTTCTGCGCGCCGCCGCTACCTACACCGTGCATATCAACCCCACTAATCCGCTCGGCACTGTACAGAGCATCGAGCATACGCTGCGCAGTCTCGAGCGGCTGGCCGCTGACCAGGAACACGAGCAACGCCAGCTCGAAAGAAACCTCAGCGACTATCAGGCGCAGGCCGGACGCCGCTTTGAGCATGAAGCGCGGCTCAAGGAATTACTCAAGCAACAGGCGAAGCTAAATGCGGCGCTTGACCTCGATAAGAGCGACCTTCAGGCGGCTGACGCCGTTTCAGCCGACGAAACTGAGCCAGCCTGCGTGCGTTCACCGCCGCGCAAGGTCAGCAACCCGCAGACTTGCGCGCCGCGCCTGACATGAATTCAAATTTCCCCGATACGGTTATGTGTAAAAGCCAAGACTTAATCTGACAATGATGGTAAGGTCCTCGGGTCCTAAGAAGGAGACGAGGGCGATGAATCAGGAAGAGAAAGTAATCCGGGTCAAGGTAGGGGTGCTGGAGCTGGCCAAGCAGCTGGGCAACGTGTCGCAGGCGTGCCGGGTAATGGGCTACAGCCGCGACAGCTTTTACCGATTCAAGGAACTCTACGACAAGGGCGGCGAGGCGGCGCTGCACGAATCTCGCGGCGTAAGCCGGTGCTCAGGAATCGGGTAGCGCCAGAGATCGAGCAGGCGGTGGTGGCAATCGCGGTCGCCGAGCCCGCCTGGGGTCAGCTGCGCGTCGCCAACGAGCTGAAGAAGCGTGCGCTGAGTGTGTCGGCGGCCGGGGTACGCTGCGTGTGGCAGCGGCACGATCTCGAGACCCTGCCGAAGCGGCTCAAAGCATTAGAAGCTAAGAGCGCGCAGGAAGGTTTAGTGCTGAGCGAGTCACAACTGGCGGCGTTGGAGAAAGCCAAGGCCGACAAGGAAGCGCACGGCGAGTTCGAGAGCGAATGCCCGGGCTATTGCGGGGCGCAGGATACCTTCTATGTCGGCACGCTCAAGGGCGTCGGGCGGATCTATCAGCAGACTTTCCTTGATACCTACACGAAACTGGCGTTCGCCAAGCTCTACGACCGCAAGACCCCACTGGTGGCGGCTGACCTGCTCAATGACCGGGTGATCCCGTTCTTCGATGAACATCAGATCCCGCTGGGGCGGGTGTTAACCGACCGCGGCACGGAGTATTGCGGCGCACCCGAACGCCACGAATATGAGCTGTATCTGGCGGTGGAGAACATCGATCACACCCGCACCAAGGTCAAAAGCCCGCAGACCAACGGCATTGTGGAGCGCTTCCACCGGACCGTGCTCAACGAGTTCTACCGGGTGGCGTTCCGCAAGAAGATCTACTCCGGCATTGAACAGTTGCAGGCTGACCTCGACGCCTGGCTGCGCGAGTACAACGAACAGCGGCCGCATCAGGGCCGCTGGTGTTACGGCAAGACTCCGCGGCAAACTTTCATCGACGCGGGCTCGCTGGCGCGGGAAAAGCTGCTCTCTCCCGCGGTTGCGGCGGGCGCGGAACTCTGAGTATTACTCAAGCGCGATGATCACTATGGTCGCTGCGTATAATCGGACAATCAACTTAAACCGGACACTGCGGACCTTAACCATCCACCGTCAGATCAAGTCTTAAGTTATACAGTTAATGCTTTTCCGCAGCGCGGTGTGCCCATCGTCAACCTGGGCGATGAATACTTGATTAATGTTCCTAACGGGGGCACGCGAGACTTTTCAGGAAATGGTCGCTGTGACCGAGGTCATAGCGCAAGTCATATATGGATGCCTTCTTTGCCTGATGGATGAATTGCTGGATTGCCAACTTCAATCAGGGCCTCACTCCAGCGCAAGCGCTCGACGCCAATTACTCTGACGAATCCGACGCCGTGAACGTAACTTCATAACATCGTGATTTTATAACTTCACACCATTACGAAATGGTCTCTCGTAAAGAGAAAAGGCTGCAATAAAGCGCATCGGCGCACGCAGCTTCGCGCACAACGTGAACTTCTGAAGCTTGATCATGACGAAATAAGGCGAAAATAAGTCATGGCCCGCTGGCGCAGCCCGATGGCCCCTGCCCGATTTGTGGGCGGGAGCTGGATAATTGCGAACCGCTTTTCGCCAACTATCACGAACAGTGTTTGCCGCTCTGCAATATTTGCGGAAAGGAAATTCGGGCCGATCTCTGTGCCGCAGTCTATCGAGCGCTTGGCGGTCGCTGTACGGCCCGACACAAAGCGCCCTGCCCGGCTTAGCTGGCGGACGACTTTAATTGATTATTTGCATGGTTGGCGTTAGGATTCGCAGGCTTCATTCCTCTTGCAACGGCCTGTCCATGAAACCTGCCAAGAACATCTGCGGCCCACGCGCGTGGAAGGTGCAGGGAACCCAGGTCTATCCGGTCAACGACCTCCGCGAGCATTCGCCCAAGGATTGTTGGTGCAATCCCTTCGACGACGAAGGCCTCACGGTTCACAAGAGCCTCGACGGGCGCGAGCTCTACGAAGAGGGCCTGCGCCTGCCTTCATAGCCCCCCGCCAGGCATTCTAAATATGTGACGAGGTGGTGGATCGTTGCGGCCGACAAGCCATCAGGTGGGTTCGTCGGCCATTGCAAGTTCATAGCGCGCCCCATGGGTCATTTCCTTGCAACGCTTCGAGAGTAAGAAATTCTGCGTCTGTCATTGCTTTGCTCTTCCGTTCGGTCTGTGAAAGTGGCTAATGGCATAATCCATAATTGCTATTGACGGACTGGGCAGTTTGGGAAAACTCCTTTTGCGGCCCTGAAACTCATCTCACGCTGCACCCGCCGGTTTTATGGAACACTGGCCGGGGGGCGCCAATATCCATAATCAAAACGGAACCTCGTCGGACATTACCAGCCGTACCTCTTCAAGCCCTTTTTCAAGCGCCATCGGCTTCATCGCCGTCAGCCGGGTGAGGCGGTCTGCGGCGCGTTGGATCTCACGGAGCGATTTTTCGTAATTGCACAGGATCAGCGTGTGAGTGATCCATTCGAGATATTCGAGCACGTCGGTGCTCAAGGTTTCGAGGAATTCATAGCTGATGCTCCGAGGCAGTGGGCAAGTTAACGCGTGTTCCCAATTCGATTGCCGGACCGGAGCTCGAGTTTCAACGACAGTAGGCTTAGCCTCAGCCAATTTAGCTAAAACCAGTGAACGGTCGGGGATTTCAGTGGTTTTCAGTCGCTTACATTTTGCTGAAGGTGATTTCATAAAATCTCCTCCTGGGGGTTTTTATGCTTGCGCCTGCCTTCATCGCCCCCCGCCAGTGTTCCAAGAGAACCGTCAAGCCTAAGTCCAAGCGGGCTGAAGGTCGCCCGGAGACCGGATCTGACCTCAAAACGGGATCTCATCATCGCGGATGATGCCCGCGCCTATTACGAGCGGCCAGACCTCTCCAAGCAAAGCCGCTGCATCTTCCCATTGGGCGCCACCTTCGCATGAAGCTACGCCGTTAGTTCCTTGCAAAGCTTCACCCGCAGGAAATGGCCCGAAATAATGACGGTCGAGTGCGCCGATTTCCGTTTTAGTGCGCTCTAAAAGCCACGATTGAGGAATGCCGGTTACGCTAGGCAGGGGCGTAACTATGAACGGCACAGACGACTCAGTGATGACTTCGTTGTAGCAGAAATATTTGTCGGCCCACTCGTAAGAAATCTCCGGGCACTTTATGACATCCAACTGAATATAATAGGGGCGCGCTCCGCACTTATCGCAGGCGCACAGAACGATGCTGGCGGAAAAGCAATGGCCGTCGCGCTAGAGCCCTGCCCTGCGCGACGACTTTTGCGGCGGGTATCGTATCAGATGTGAAGACCGTATCACCGTCTAAGCCATTCAGCGTGTTTTGCCGCCCGCAAGCTGGACATCCCATAGCGCCGCCGGGTTTTAATTGAAGTTGGACTTCCATATTTGTGACTCCGTTTACCGCCATTTTTCGACACCGCGTCAATAATCAAGTCTCGGCTCATATGCTTCGTCGATATAACCTTATGCGGCTTGAACAAAACGCGGAGCAGCCATAATTTCCAGCGGCTTACTTTGCATGGAACTCCAGAACGGTATTTCTTCGGCGTTCGCAAGATGCGTTTGCGGCCATCGAGGATAACTACATTCAAAGCCGGGAGGATGCAGATAGCCGCAGCCAGCTGCGCATTTGACTGAACAATCACACGCTCCTTGGTGATGGCCACATTTCTCGCAGGACGCTCCGAGCCAGGTATAACAATCCTCATACCCATGAGCGGCGAGCTCTTCAGAGCAAGGACATAGCCAGCAGCCGCACTTTCGCTCCTTGGTGATTAAGCCGCCGCAGCAATTACAAATGCCGCAACCGTTTTCACAAGCCCACCAGCGTTTCTTTTGCGTGTCTGCGCCGAACATTGCCATACCTTTATAGGTTTTGGGCTGGCCGCAACCGTCACAATTGGGAATTCCACGAGCCATAGCGGTTACCTCTTCTCTGAATTCGTGGCTCTCATCGCTTATGCGAGGTTCACCTGAAGGCGGGCTAACATCTTTCGCTACCCAGTTTCAGATCAAGTTGGGTTTGTCCCATCGCGGTTCCATACCTTGTTAAGTATCAAATCCCTCCTCATATGTTTCGTCGATATAACCTTATGCGGCTTGAACAAAACGCGGAGCAGCCATAATTTCCAGCGGCCTACTTTGCGCGGCAGCAACGTCACCACCCCCTTTATCGTGCAGTCATCGTAAGCAAAGGCCAGATTGTGCCAAGCCGTCATAAACCGGGTAAGGCTTTCCCGATAAGGCTCCAAATCAGGCCCGTAATCCCCGCTTTCCTGAAAATCCTCATCGCATGGCGTGCCGTGTTCGACCATGAATTCGAATACAGCGTTCACCATGTCTCGGATTTCGGCTTGGTCCTGAGACTGGACTTTTTGCGGGTCCGCAAAGTCCGGGGCAGATGTGATCGTGACAGGGATTTTCATGATTTCTGCTCGATCTGGCGCATTACTTCTTTAATGTCAGACTTAATTTCAGCTAGCGTGGCAGCCAACCGGAATGACGCCAGCTGTCTGAGACGGACGGCCCGCGGTTGATTTCCCGCGCGGCCCAGATTGAGCCGAGGTCAGGATGTTCGGCTTCGTAGTTGAACATCCCCATCTTCTACGACCCAATCGAGATACCAGAAGACTTGTCCGATCGCTTCCGTCAGTAACTGCTCGTTCGGTGCGGGCGGCAGCGTCATCGCCGCCTCCCAACCGGGTTGCTGCATTGCTTGGTGGGTAAGAACCTTTCGAGTTGCCATTGATCACTCCCCGACGAAATCTAGGTTTAATCCTGCGGCGGCTGGCAGCAGTGTTTAACCGCAATAGGTGAAGGAGAGAGCGGCCCGGCCGCCCTCTCCTGCCGGCACGTGCTCAAAAAAGCACATCGTCATCCGGGGTCTCGCTCCGCCGTCCCAGTTACTCCGCCATTTGGTTTCGGCCCGAGAAATTGCGCCCGCTGAGCCACAATCTCGTGACATAGCGGATTTCCCCGTCTTTATCGTACGACCGAGTATGCAAGCGCCCCTCGACGTAAACCTGCCGTCCCTTTCGTCAGTACTCTCGGAGCAGGTCGTGGCCTGCTTGCCCCAGACGATCACCCGGTGCCATTCGACAGCTTCCTTACGCTGGCCCGTGGCTTTATCGAGGTAGCTCTCATCCGTAGCGACACTGAGCGTGCATACCGGAGCACCGCATTGGTAAAGCGCAGCTGTGGATGTTGACCGAGATGGCCGATAATCGTAGAACGGTTGAGACTCATCTGACATAACCTCCATTTGCGAGATGGCCAGCGGGATCCTCTCCCCTGGCCTTTTAACGACGTATCCACTGAGCGATAGCTTGCTCGTTATTCGGCTCCTTGATGGTCAGGCCGCCATGAGCCCAGGCATGAAGCACTGCCTCGACATCGGAGAGGCGGTTGCCTGCGACATCGAAGAAGGCAACACCTTGCTAAGCCGCTGCTCAATGCGCCGGATCACCGCAAGCCCACGTTGCTGTTGCATCTCGTCCATTGCCCACAAACCTCCAGATAAAACCTTTTTCCCCGCTTCGGCTTTTCTCGCCCTTTCCGGAAAGCGAACGGGGAAAGGTCGCCGCGCGCAGCGCGTACCAATGAGCGCGGCGCAGCTGGGCAAAGCGTGACGGCATTTTTTCGCCGGCGCGCTTTGCGCGTAGCCGCAAGATGCCTGAGGCCGAATCTGAGCGTTTAAACGCCTTGCCCCAGACTCAACGGAAGTCCCATTGCGATAGTCCTCATCGGGTCGTTGCCGGGCCGGTCTGACGACCTCCAGCGCTTCGTTTTTTGCGACTGGCGATCGACGGCTTGTTCAAGACCTTGCCGATCATTGGTGAAGATTTGCGCGTCATGCCGTGCGCACGAGCGATACATAAATTGCTGTTGGTTGACGAGTTTGTGCGAGCGCATGGAGTCAACATTGACCATCACGCGATCGACGGTCGCGCCCTGGCTGGCATGCGAAGTTGAGCAGTAGCCGTAATCCATGTGACGGAGCTGCACGCGCGGCATCGTCAGCTTACGACGGCTGTCAAATACAAGTCTCGCGTTACCGCGTCGAGCCGGGTAATCGTGGCGAATTCGCCATTGGCGACATGGTGTTTCTTGTCGTGGATACGAAATTGAATACGGTCGCCGCACCGCCAGTTCGCGCTGATCCCGCTGGTAGGCTTGAACGTTTTTCCAGCGGGCGCAACTGAGTTCTTTGATCCGGCTGTATTGATCGCGAACCGTCAGCAGGTTCGCCTGTCGGTTGACGCTTTCTATGAAAAGATAAATGTCGTGCGCGAGCTGTTGCCGGCGATTGCCCGTGGGAAAATAAACCACGTCGCCTTCCTGATAATTACGCGCATTTTTGATCTGGGCGCGGGTTAAATCGCGGCCCACCAGAATATTATGTTGTTGCCCCTGCTCCGCTACTCGTCAATGCGCGATCAGGTGATTGCGGATGGCGATGTTAAGCTCGCGGCGCTCGTCATTTCCTGGACTTACCACGAGCGCTGTTTGGCCGCTTTCAGAGCTGAGCAGAAAATCCTCGGCAATACGCTGATAGCGCTCGCTGAGCTTGGGAATTTCATGTAAGCGGCCCTGTTGGTCGAGGTGGGTATGTGCATGACTGTGCGACACCGTGGTGTTCTATCTTCCTCCTCCCTGACTATCCCTGAACCGGATCGACTCCGCCCTCTCCGCCCGCGGCATCAGCGGCGTCAAATGGCGGTGAGATTGCCGCAGCATCGTTTCTGACACGAGAGGTTTGTTAGCCGGGCAATCAAGTCACGCGATTATTTCGTGGTTCCGCCCAAAGCCGTGGTAGCGTAAAGGACAAAGCGTCAGATCGTCGGTACTGGCGAATCCGGTTGCAGTCGCACCTAAGGAGCAAGCGGGCAGTTCTTCGTTTGGTTAACAAGATCAAGGAACGGGCAGTAAGCCTATGGAAGCCGGATGATTGAGAGTTCGAGATGAATCGCGCGCTGCTTGCGGTATCAAAGAAGCACTCGCGCCGGAACATCTGCGCGGAAGAATACGCCTACGAATTGGCCACGTGTAACAAGGCTGGAATTAATAATCACCCCGGCGGGCGTGACTGGCGATTGGCAATCCGCCAGCGAGTCAAAGACACGAGCAATCTATTCGCCACGAGGGCCTAACAATGGCAGAAGAAAAGAAACTGAGTGGACCCGACTTTACTGAGGGAGTCTCCCTTAGCGAGTTTAACGACGGCGGCATCCTGCAAGGCCATGCGAACGGTGAACCGATCCTGGTCGCGCGACAGCGCGGCTTATACTTCGCTATTGGCGCAATCTGTACACATTATGGCGCGCCGCTGGTGGAAGGCATTTTGGTGGGCGATGCCGTCCGGTGTGCGTGGCATCACGCCTGTTTTAGCCTTCGCACCGGTGAGGCGCTGCGCGCGCCGGCGCTTGCCCCAGTCGCCGCTTGGAAGGTTGAAACGCGCGACGGCAAGCTTTTCGTCCGCGAGAAGCTACCCGAGATGAAACCGGCGCTGGGTCCCGCGAAGGCGCCCGAGAACGTCGTCATCGTGGGCGGCGGCGCGGCCGGGAACGCTGCGGCGGAGATGCTGCGGCGCGAAGGCTATTCCGGCGACGTCACGATGATCAGCGCGGATGACGCCATTCCGTATGATCGACCCACTCTGTCGAAGGATTTCCTGAATGGCACGGCGGGCGAGGAATTGATTCCACTGCGCTCGATGGACTTCTACCGCGAGCACAAAATCGAATTGCTGCTGAATACGCGGGTCGCGGCAATCGAGCCGCAAGACAAGAGCGTCCAGCTGGCCGATGGGAGCCGGCGCAAATTTGATGCGCTACTGCTCGCGACCGGCGCGGAACCCGTGAAGCTCAAGATTCCCGGCGCGGATTTGCCGCATGTTTGCTATCTGCGCTCGCAAGATGATTGCCGCGCGATTCTGGCCAAGGCCGAGAAAGCCAAGCGCGTCGTGATGATCGGCGCGAGCTTCATCGCGATGGAAGTGGCGTCTTCATTGGTTCAGAGGAAGCTGCAAGTCCATGTCGTCGCGCCGGAAGCAGTGCCGATGGCGACGATTCTCGGACCGCAGGTCGGCGAATATCTGCGAGCTCTGCACGAGCGCAACGGCGTCGTGTTCCATTTGCAACAGACGGTTGTCGCGATTGATGAACGTCAGGTCACGCTGAAGGATGGCTCCACGATCGAGGCCGGCCTGGTGGTGATCGGCATCGGCGTCAAACCGCTGATCGAGCTGGCCGAGCGCGCCGGGCTCAAAATCGACAAGGGTGTTTCGGTTAACGAGTACCTCGAGACCAGCATTCCGCAGATTTTCGCGGCTGGCGACATCGCGCGCTGGCCCGATCGGCGAACCGGCGAGCAGATTCGCGTCGAGCACTTTGTGGTGGCCGAACGCCAGGGGCAGACCGCGGCGCGCAACATACTCGGCCGCCGCGAGCCTTTTGATGCGGCGCCGTTCTTCTGGACGACGCAGTACGACTTCACGCTCAATTACGTCGGCCATGCCGAGCGTTGGGACAGGCTGGAGTTGGACGGCAGCCTCGCGGACCATAACTGCAAGCTTTCGTTTTATCGCGACGGAAGAACACTTGCGGTCGCCACTGTCGGCCGCGATCGCGAGAGCCTCGAAGCCGAACGCATGATGGAGCTAGCCCAGCCGGAAATTCGCTAAAGCCGATCAATTGCCGCGCCGGTCTCCATTGCTTGCGTCGCGCGACACCGCGGCAGCGAAAGATGGGCGACAGACGAAGCCAAGCTGATTCCTTGCAGCGGGCGCCACATGAAGTTTACGGATTGTGCGCATGCTTCGCGCACGGACATGGATAAGCTCAGATGTAACGGCGCGCATTGGACCAAGCTCGTATGACTATACATGTTCAACGCAAGGTTCTGCTGATCGCGTCGCTCGTTCTGATACCGATCATCGTGGCCTATGTTCAGTGGAGTATATTCGGCCTGCCGCAGTTACCCCCGATTCCACACGTGCTCCCGACCACGACGGAGCCGCAAGGGTTTCCGGCCTGGCTGTGCGCAGCCCACTGGATCAATCTTTTGTTCATGACGCTGTTGATGCGGAGCGGCCTGCAAATCCTGATGGACCATCCGCGGCTGTACTGGAACGTCAACTGCACCCCTGACACGGAATGGATCCGCTTCACGCCTATCAAGGTCCCCTTGGATCGGCTGTGGACGGCCAAGGACGACGCCCGCTATCTCTCCCCATGGATCGGCTTGCCGGGTGGCCGTCATACGATTGGCTTATGCCGTCATTGGCATTTTATAAGTGTGTTGTTTTGGGTGCTCAATGGCCTGATCTATATCATTTTACTGTTTGCCACCGGCCAATGGGCGCGCCTCGTGCCCGTCTCATGGCACATCTTTCCCGACGCCTGGATCTACTTTGTCCAATATGTGACTTTCCATCTTCCGAAGGAGCCAGATAGTTTCTACCACTTCAACGCGCTTCAGCAGCTCGCCTATTTCGCCGTGGTATTCATCATGGCGCCGCTGAGTATTGCGACTGGCCCGGCGATGTCGCCGGCGCTGGTGAACCGCTTCAAATGGTATCCGCGATTGTTCGGCAATCGTCAGACCGCCCGCTCGATTCACTTCCTCATGCTATGTGGCTATCTCGCCTTTATCGTGGTTCACGTAGCCCTGATCGCGATGACCGGATTAGTCCGCAACATGAATCACATCGTGATGGGCACGAACGATAACCGCATGATCGGCCTATATATCGGAATCGCAATATTAGTCGCAGTGGTGGCCATACATGTGTTCGCCAATTGGTTCTCGGGAAAAAACCCGCGCGCTCTGCAACATATTGGCGAAGCAATTGTGAATCCGGTCCTGTTAGTCACGTTCGACCGTTTTGCGCCGCAGGCGGAATACACCAAGGCCGATATCTCGCCGTTCTTCTGGCCCAACGGCAAACTCCCTGACTCGGACGAATGGAAGGCCCTGGCCGCCGATGGCTTCAAGAACTACCGGTTGAAGGTCTATGGACTGGTCGAAAACCCAGTCGTCCTGTCGCTCGACGAGCTAAAGGCGCTCGGCAAAAAGCAGCAGATCACTCTGCATAATTGCATCCAGGGCTGGTCGGGCATCGCTGAGTGGGGCGGCTTGCCGATGGTTGAGCTGATGAAGCTGGTGCGTCCCACCCCGGCAGCAAAAGCCGTCGTTTTCTATTCGTTTGGCAATGGTCTGGAGGGCGGCGAATACTATGACAGTCAGACGATGAAAAATATCAGTCATTGCCAAAGTATGTTGGCGTACGAGATGAATTTCGAGCCGGTCAATCGTGTTCACGGCGCGCCGTTGCGCCTGCGCGTCGAGAACGAGCTCGGATTCAAGATGGTGAAGTGGATCAAGTCAATCGAATTCGTCGCCAGTATCAAACCGATTTTCGAAGGCGAGGGCGGTTACAACGAAGATCATGAGTTCTTCGATAGTATGGCTGATATCTGACGCGCCGACTAACTCCGAGATTCAAACAATGAACTATGAGCCCGATGCTGACAATCTCACGACGTACCCCCAATGGCGGCGCACGGTCGAAAACACTGGCCACTGCTTTACGCGAGTTGCGTCGTGGACGGTTCGAGGAAGCGGCGTCATCGGCGACATGCAGGGCTGTGCGCGCTGCGGTCTGGTTTTGATTAATGATCGGCGTGGCGTATTGCTGATTGCGCCCGGTGGTTTCAACCGCATGCACAAACGCATCTACCCTTGTCAGGGTCCGCCAGTATGCCAAGGTCCGCCTTTTGGTCGCGAGGCTTCGCGAGAGATTGCCGATCCGTTAATCGAATTACGACGCCGGCTGGAAGAAAAGCATGATCCGCGTTTTGAAGTCGTCAGCGGTTTTGGACTTCCGATAAACGGCGCTTAGCCGAGAGACGCTTATACCGCTCACATCTTGCGATCAAATTCGCCACTGGAACACTGATGCTTGTGACCTCGCCCAAGCATGGCAACAATCATTCCGTGTTTTGTCCAGCGGGCTGATCTATAGCTTCGGCCAGCAACTCCGACAGATCGCGCACCCGTATAGTCTCTTCCAGCGAACGTGCTTTGACGGCGTCTTCAAGCATCGTCATGCAGAAAGGACAGCCCACGGAAATCGTTTCAGATTTGGTCCGCGTAAGCTGACCGAGCCGATGCTCGTTAATCCGAGTTCCGCCAACTTCCTCTTTCCAGAAACAACCGCCGCCTGCACCGCAACAATAGGTGCGGTTTTTCGATTCCGCGGCCTCCTCGAGTTCAGTTTCCGGTATCGCGCCCAGCAGCGCCCGTGCGCTTTCCCATTTACCATCATGGCGCGCCATAAAGCAGGGATCATGGTAGGTGATCCGTTCCGCAAGAGGCTTCTCAAAACGAAGCCGGCCGGCGCGGCGGAGTTCGTCGAGGAATTCCGCTTCGTGCAGGACTTCGTAACCCATAGTGCCGAAATCCGGATATTCCTTCTTCAGATTGTGATAGCAATGCGGGCACTGTGTGACGATTCGCCGCGGTTTGTACTGACTCAGGGTTTCAATATTGTGACGCGCCACGTTCGCGTACAGATACTCATTACCGAGGCGCCGGGCGGGATCGCCGGTGCAGGTCTCTTCGGTCCCAAGTATGGCGAAATTCACGCCTGCCCGTTTCATCAACGTGGCGAACGCGCGGCTTACTTTCTGGTTGCGCCGATCGTAAGATCCGAGGCATCCGACCCAATAGAGTGCATCGATCTGCACCGGGTCTTCGACTTCCGCCATCAATGGTATTGCCAGCCCTTCGGCCCACTCCGCGCGTTTCTCCTGGGATAATCCCCAAGGATTCCCCTGAGTCTCGATTCCTCTAAAAGCCGCGACGATCTCATGCGGGAAGCGGCTTTCCGTCATGACCAAATAGCGGCGCATATCGTCAATTCGCCGGATATGCTCGATTCCCACCGGGCAGCCCTCCTCGCACCACCCGCAATTGGTGCAGTCCCACACGGCCTGATCGGTCGCGACATCGCGGATCATGTCAGCGTCTGGCCGCACTCCTTTCTGGGCCTCGGCAGCGTCAATGCTGTCATCGTAAGTTTTCCCGGCCAGAAGGATTGGCGCCTTCGCCAGAAGATGTTCACGCTGCTCGATAACGAGGTATTTCGGATTGAGAGCTTTGCCCGTAGTTGCGGTGGGGCAGTTGATCATGCACCGGCCACATTCAAGACAGGCCGACATGTCGAGCAGTTGTTTCCAGGTGAATTGCTCGATTTTGCCAACGCCGAACGTCTCAGCGTTCTCGAAGTCTTTAATCGGGAAAAGACGGCCACGCGGCGTGAGATCTCGGAAGAAGAGGTTTATGGGTGCGATGAGAAAATGACGAAGCTTCGAAAACGGAAAGGCGAAAAGCAGCGCATACGCCAGAAGCATGTGGATCAGCCAGAGCCAGCGATGAAACGACCTACCCGCTCCAAGGACGCCCTCGAGACGCCCGAGTTCTCGTCCCAGATACGCCCACTCGGTAAAGTGCGGATGGGTGGCATTGATGCGTGCGCCTTCGAGCATCAGCCCGGTAACTGCAACCAGGACCAGCATCAAAAGTGGATACCAATAGCCGACTCGGTTTTCATGATTATCGAGCAGTTTGTTAGCCGGCGGCTGGCTTAGAATCCACAGCTTGAAGAATCCCCGGCGATAGGCCGATGCAATCACACCCACCATAAAGATCACGAAGAAGCTGTCCATCGCAACCTTGAAGCAGAGATAGAAGTCGCCGAAATAGAAATAGAACGGAAGACCGAACAGACCGGCGAGATCCCGGACGTCGCTGTTCAAAAAAATGATGATGGTTCCGATGAAAAGACCGACGAACCAACGTACATCGCAAAATGCATCCAGCCCCAGCTCTCACGAACCACATAGCCCTGGCCGATGGCGTCGCGCAGCATCAGCCAAGTGCGAAACAATAACCGATTAGAGCGGCATTCCGAGGCGCCGAGTTGGATGCGGCGATACCAGTAGAGAGTGACGAATACGCACGCGATTAAGAGAACGGCCGTCAGTGCGTACATGAGGACAATAAACGGAACCGGCACGTTCCAGAGGATCTGGCGAGTGATAGTCCGGTTCATTGAGAAGGCTCCGGGATTTACGCGGCCGGCGCTAAGCCGTTTCGCGCTTGCCGATTTCCGTGGCTTGTGGATCGGCATTCTCGACGACTCCAATCTTATGTTTGAAAGTCATCTTCCCGCCGATCCAACCGGAGCTGCCGAGAATGATCAGAGCAATTATCTCGAGCACCACCGCGGGTATCCACAAATTAGTACCCAAGGCGCCAGCGTTTCTGCGCAACCACCAATCTATGATGTATAGAACGACCGCGCTCAGGTTGAGTACCATATGAATGGTGGCGAGTTTACGTCCTGCCGTGCTCATGGTGACGGTCACGTAATCGATGAATCCCACGCTGGCCGCCAAGAGTGCCGAGAGAATCCCGACGACCAGGCAGTCGAATGAAAACCTGTACCAAAATGGATCTTGGGTGATGAGACTCGCGATATCGCCCAGTAGCACCAGAGAGAATGCTCCCACTGGTAGCGTAACCAGTAGAGGATGAATTGGATGGTTCCCAAGTGCAGCCTTGCTTTTCATGTGACCTCACAAGCTCCCCGGAATCTGCCTCACGATAATGTCAGACCAAGCAATCCACTTCCTGAAAAACGTTGCGCCGGGCAATAGGCTTCGCGAGTGAGGGTCAGGCCGGCGTCATTCTCCCGATCACGGCCTTGGCGGTCTCGACGACGTGCTCCGGCGTGAACCCGAATCTGCGCATGACCTCCGGCCCGGGCGCGGAAACCCCGAAATGGTTCACGCCAATGATCGCACCCGCCGGGCCGATATAGCGTTCCCATCCAAAAGGCGAGGCCGCCTCGATACTGACCCGCGCGTGGATGCTCGGCGGAAGGACCGCGGCGCGGTATGACTCCGGCTGCGCGTCGAATAGCTCCCAGCAGGGCATCGACACGACCCGGCTCTGGACGCCTTCCTTGATCAGCAATTGATGGGCTGCGAGCGCCAGCGAGACTTCCGATCCGGTGGCAATCAAGATTACGTCGATGGCTGAGCCGTCCACCGCCGCGAAAACGTATCCTCCCTGCGCGAGACCGGACGCCGGCGCTAACATCCTACGATCCAGCACTGGCAGCTTTTGCCGTGTGAGCACGAGACCAACTGGACCCCCGGTATGTTGTATCGCGACGCGCCACGCTTCCACAGTCTCGGTCGCGTCGCTCGGGCGTATGATCATAATGTTCGGCATCGCGCGCAGACTGGCTAACTGTTCAACCGGCTGATGGGTAGGGCCATCCTCTCCTAATGCGAT
>CAWCJN010000027.1:0-176896 GCA_963795945.1 uncultured Pseudomonadota bacterium | reverse complement strand
TTTGATGTTAGGTTCGATGGAGGCGGGGCGCGGGAAAAAGTATTCAGCACCTGCGAAGGCGGAAGTGCTAATCAGGAAAGCCGCCGTGATCGTGAAGATTATCGTCCAGACTACTTTTCCCGCCATAGATTTCAGCTTCCCCTATTCCGGCAGGCTGCGACCTTGCCCGATGCAGCGCGACGCCCCCGACTCCTCAGACGCATTAATACGGGATAATTGCTTGTCCTTAGGTAGTCAACTACTTTCCATCGAACTTTACCACGCAGCAAAGATCAAATTGTGAAACTATTAAATTCAACGATTACTTGCTGGCTGACAATAGCAGTAATCGCCCTGAACCTCGTCTCATGCCGCCAAAAAGCGGCTACATCGTCAGTGAGCAGCGAACCCAACTTCCGCGTCGCACTGCTGACGCCCGGTCCGGTCAGCGACGCTGGATGGAATGCGGCTGCCTACGACGGATTACAGCTAATTAAAGGTAAGATGGGCGCAGACGTCGGGACTGTTCAAACTACTTCACCAGCCGATTTCGACGACGCCTTTCGGGATTTCGCATCCCGCGGCTTTAAGCTCATCTTCGCACATGGGTTCGAGTACACCGATGCCGCATTAAAAGCCGGAAAGGAGTTCCCTCATACCTGGTTCGTAGTTACTTCGGGCAGCGGTTCATCCGATAATGTCGCGTCGTTAAGCTTCAAGATCGAAGATGCCGCCTATGTCGAAGGCGTGCTGGCCGGAGGAATGACCAAAACCCGGATTGCTGGTGCGATCGGCGGAATTGAATTGCCTGCGATCAAGCTCGCTTTCGAGGGCTTCCGGCGCGGGTTCGTCTCGATGCAGCCGCAAGGACGACTGCTGACCGGATTTACCGGCAGCTTCGATGATGTTGGCGCGGCGAAAGAGGCGGCGCTCGCCCAGATCGGCCAAGGCGCAGATTTCTTGTTCCATGACGCAGACGCGGCGGGCCTTGGCGTGTTTGAAGCGGCACGCGAGAAACATGTCTATGCTTTCGGCGCGAATCGTAATCAGAACGAGGTTGCACCGACTGTGGTGATCGCCAGTGCAGTCACGTCAATACCCGAGGCATTCTTGAAAATCGCCATTGATGTGAAGGCGGGTGGATTCCGGCCCGGGATGATCGAATTCGGGATGCGTGATGGCATGGTGAAGGTGGTGATCAACCCGCAATTGGAATCGCGAATTCCGTCCGCCGTGATGGAGCAGGTCAAGCGGGCTGAACAACAACTCGAACGCTAGCAGAGCGCGGTTGCTCGCGGAGCGAGCAGGCGAGTCTGCGAGCTGCGTTCACAATAGAGAAATCCCTATTTCTCTTGTCTTGAAAACCGTCCACTACCGGCATTTGAGGGCTCGACTGAAGCCGAGCCTGTGACCGCGTTCACCACTTTCTCCTCGATTAGTCTCGCGATCTCAGCATCGCCGCGTCCAATCTCACGCAGGATTGCGACGCTGTGCTGACCGGTAACCGGCGCGGGCCGCAAATTCCACGAGTTCGCGCTGCTGAATCGCACGGTATGACCGACTTCGGAAACCAATCCCGCGTCGAAATGGTTCTCGGAGACGATCACGCCGCGCGCGCACAATCCCGGCTCGGTGATAATCTCCTCCGCCGGAAACGGAACGGGAGCTGCCGAAGGAACTCCTTCGGCTCGCAGTCGCCTGAGTGCTGATTGCGTGGTGAGTTTCGCCACGGCGGATTCGATTTGCTTCGCGACTGCACTTTGGCTGATTCGTTCCCGACGCACATCAAAATAAGTTGGCCAGCTTCCATCGATTCCTAGCGCCTGTCTGACCCCGCTCCATTCACGATCGCTGTAGCAGGCGACCATGATCCATCCGTCGGAGGTCCGATAGAGGGCGTTCGCGGGCGAATGGCCGCGCTGGTCATGATCGAGCGGGAACGTCTCAATCTTCTCTTCTCGCGACCCATGCACGTCCGACATCGCGAACAATCCGGCGCCGGTTTGTGGAACTTCGAGGTACTGTCCCATCCCGCTATGCTCGCGCTCGACGAGCGCCGCCAGAACCATCGCGCACGAGGTCAGGCCGCATCCATAGTCCATGTGCGTTAAATAATGGTCGGGCATATTACCTTCTCCGCCGGTTCGCACGAGCATCCCGGTCAGCGCCGAGTGCAAAGGCTCGAAAGTCGGCAGCTTGGCCCATGGACCTTCGTTCCCGTAACCGGAGGAATGGCAGAAGATCAGGCGTGGATTGATCGCGTGGAGCTGCTCCCATCCGACGCCCAATCGCTCCATTGCACCGGCGCGCAAATTATGATGGACCACGTCGGCCTTGCGCGCCAAATCGAGCGCGATCTGCCGGCCCGCTGGCGACTTTAGATCGACCGCGATGCTCTCCTTGCCGCGCTGCACGCCAAGAAACGAACTAAGCTGCGGTCCGCGCATCGGATCGCCCCCGTACTCCTCAATCTTGATTACCCGCGCGCCGAGGTCGGCAAACAATCGATTCGCGAATGGGCCGGCCATATACGCGCCGAAATCGAGCACGAGGAGGCCGTCGAGCGGGCCGATCCTCTTTCCTCTCGCGGCAGCCGTGACAGTGCCTTTTGAGCTCTCGTTCCCATTCGCCGGCGCGTTGTGATCTTTGAGCAAGACCGTGTTGTCTTGCCCCGGACTCGGTATCCCGCGACGGAGCTCGATAGGCGTCCGACTGTACTTCGCGAGCTTGCCGAGTCTCCGCTGGCCGTCCTCGGCGATATCGACGAGCCCATTCTTTTCCATCTGTTCGAGCCATAGCGCCTCGCCGGGTTTGAGCGCGGGCATACAGCAAACGTCGGCCTTCGCGAGCAGCTCGCACCATTCAGCGGATGGACGAGTCTTGAAGAAGCGATCCAGATAGTTCCAGAGGTCCTGTGATACGGCCGGTTCGAGCGGCGTCGCGAGGATATGTACGCCGGGATTTTCGACGATTAGATCGTCACGGCCGACCACCTTCAGCATCCGGTCGAAAGCGCCGCGCGGCCCGGTATGCACTTGGATCCAGTAGCCGTCGGCACACTCAAATAATCCTACGATTAGGCGCAGATTGCTGGGACGGGTCGTGATGCGGCTGCCCTTGAGCAGCGACGGTCCCATATGCTCACCGCCGAGCCATCGCGCATTGCTCAGAATTGCAGCGCCATCGAGCAGCGACGTAGTCAACGTTTGACCCGCACCGGTGCGGGCACGCTCGTAGAGCGCGCCGAGGATGCCAATCTGAAGCATCCATGCGGCTCCGTAAATCGCATGAGGCCAACCGAGAAAATGCTGGCCGCCGGGCCGTATTCCTTCCTGAAAGCTTTGCATCCCGTATTCAGATTCGATCAGTTCGCCGCAGACGGGCGAATTCAGTCCATTGCCGGCTTGCGCCAATTCCTCGATTCCGCGCGGATAAGCCGTAAGGAGCGCGAGGATTTGCCCGCAACTCGGCTCAAATCCATCGAGTAAGCCGCTCGGTTTGCTGATCCAGGGTTGCGCCGTATCAATGATTACGTCGGCGGTGTCGCGCAGCGCCCGCCAGCTCCCGTCGTGCAGTTGAGCGGCATCGATGGTGACGCTCCGTTGGCCGCGCAACCACACCGCACATCCCGGCAATGCGCGCACCGGATCGCCTCCGGACGGTTCGACCCGAATGACTTCAGCATCGAGGTCGGCCAGCGTCATGCCCGCAATCACGGCGGCAGGCGATCGTTCGGAGAGGTCGAGTACCCTAATAGTGCTCGCTAAGGGTCCGGGCATGACAGTAACCTCCTGCCGAATCGACCGGAGTTAGCCGCCGGTCTGGTAGATAGACACTCCGGACGGGTTCATCGGCGATGGACCGTGCAGGATTCTCAGTGGATCGAGTTTGCCGTTGGCATTGGGCGCAAAGAACAGCACTCCACCAATTGCGCAAGCCGCGATCTCCCCCGCGGAATCGATTGCGACACCCGTCGGATTGCTGAGTGATTTGCTGGTGATCGTCGCGGCCGGAGACCAATTTTCAGGGCCAGCTGAGTTGAGAACCACGATCGAGTTGTCGCCTTGATTAACAACGTAAACGTTGAGTACGTCATCAACCACGAGATGCGTTGGCGCGTGTAATCCATCGATCGTCGCCAGCGGCGTCGCATCATCTTCGGCATTCGCGTCGAAGACCAGAATACGATTCGACATACGATCGGCAACGAAGAGCCGTCCGGAACCGTCGATCGCGACTCCGCGTGGATCCGAGATCCCGGTGCTCGGACCGGCCAGCACCCGGTCGGGAACGAGATTGCCGTTCGCGCCGCCGGAGAACCATTCCACTCGGCCGTAGCCGTCGGCAGGATCAGCAACGTAAAAGCTACCGGCGCGGTTTACTGCGATTGCCGCCGGCGTCCGCAGCCGGGTATTCGAGCCCTCGAAGTTACGAATCAGCTCGTACTTGCCATCTGGCCGCGGACCATAGACCCGGATGTTGGCGTTTTCGTTGGCGACGAAAGCCTCGCCTAACCCATCAACCGCAACGTCCATCGGTTTATCCGGTGGATTTTCCTTAATAGTTGCGAGAGGAGAGTCGTCGTTTCTCGCGTTGGCCGCATATACCTGCATGACCCCGGTTTCGGGACTGGTCACGAACAATCGTTGTGAGGCGGTCTCGGAGGGCGAACGGGAACATCCGACAAACAAGACAGCCATCAAAATTGTGCCCGTGAGTACGGGAGAGCGCGAGCTAAACGAGTGCATCAGCTCCTGCCGAGCGCGTCAATTTGCCGTATCGTGCCCCAAATTGACAGTCGCCGTCCAGCGATGGTAATCCCATCACTCGGATGACTTGCAGATGCTGGCGGTCGTCAGGACGAGCGCATCGCGCTTCAAATAGTCGCAAACGCCAGCCATCAACTTCGGTCAGCCTCAGATTTTCGGTCAGGTCTTAGATTGCAGACCGGTCAACTGTTGACGATAGCCCCCAATCAGATATAACCCGCATTAGAGCGTGCAATTTGCAACGGAGCCGTAACTTATGACGACAAATAGTTCTTATGGTCCGACCGACTGGCTCGGCGGATGGCGAACACTATTCATTGGTTGTGCCGCGCTGTTAGCGTGCAATCTTTTTCTCTGGGTTTGGGACTATGAATTTGCCTTTACCGCTGGCCTAAATTCCGCTAGTCGCGCCTTTACGCTCCATTATCGAACGCTTTTCTGGGGTGAGTTGCTGTCTCTCGGCATCTTCACCGGTATCTGGTACGGATGGCTGATGCGGACCGGACGGGTGCTGATCGGGCAGCCGATAACGCCGCAGGAAGAAGTCCGGCGAATCGCGGTCTTGTGGGGAATTATCGGCGCCACCAGCCTTTCACTTTATATCGAAGCGAGTTTCTGGCCCAACTGGGACGGCGCATGGCATCAGACGATGGTGCGCGATACCGCATTGACGCCGACGCATATCCCAATGTTCTACTTCTTCTTCCCGCTTTCGATGATTCTCGCGATTGGCGCATACCTTTATGGCCGCTTCCGTATTCCTGCCGTGTATGGCGCTCAGAAAGGTTTCCCATGGTCGTTTTTTCTCTTGATCGCGGCGGCCGTGCTTGAGTCCGTCCAGGTGGCGTTCAATGAGTGGGGCCACAGCCTCTGGCTATCGGAGGAGTTTTTCTCGGTTCCTTTCCATTGGCCGTTTGTAACCTACGGATGGCTGGCGAGCGGGATATTTGCGGTCTGGGGTGAAACTATCATCCGGCTATTTGGGATTGAGAAAGAAGCGCGCACGGTAGAGATTCCAGCGCAAACTGCGGCAGCGGGCGGGCGCTAAAAGCACATTGTTGCGATTACTGTAGTAAGGGGAAAGCATGGTTGCGGCAACAACCGGGATGACGGCGGCGGAGCGGGCAAAGCGCCTGGAACTCCGTGATTTGCTCAACGCGAAATATCAATGGATCGATCGATCATGGGACGCGGTCTTCTGGATAACCGCAATCTTTATCGTCGGCGGCGCGGCGGATATCACGAAGCTGCTCTTCGCCGGTGATTGGGATTTCTGGACCGACTGGAAGGACCCGCAGTGGTGGCCGGTAGTTACGGCCTTCGCGACGATTATCATCCCGTCAGCCCTGCAATGGATTCAGTGGGTTGCATGGCGTTTCCCGACCGGCGCGACTTACACCTGCGTCTGCTTGTTCATGGCGAGTTGGATCGGGAGGTTCTTCCAATGGCATATCGCCGAGAACTACCCGATGAATTTTGTGTGGCCGATCTCGACCATACCGGCTGCGATCATTCTCGATTGGCTCCTGATGAAGACCAAGAGCTTCGTGCTCACCTCACTTATAGGAGGACCCATTTGGGCCGTCCTGGTGTGGGGTTTTAACTACATCCCACTCGCTCCGTACCTTCAACCCGCCCAATTTATGCATCACGTGCTGACGGTTTCGGACGTGCAGGGTATCGCTTACATCCGCTCACAAACCCCAGAGTATATGCGTCATATCGAGCGCGGCGCGCTGCGCAGCTTCCTCGGTGAGACGCAGTACGTTTCACTGGTCTTTGGCGGCTCGCTCGCGATGCTCGGTTATTGGGTCGGCCAGTTGATCGGTCGATATCTCGCGGTATGGCCAATCGGTAAATACATCAAGACCTATTGAGATAGCGGAGCCGGAAAATGCAGTCGAGAATTTCGATTATCCGCAGCTTGATGGTGGCTGGGGCATGGATGCTGATCAGTTTGGGGACTGCACATGCACACGGCGGGATGGCGGGACCGGACGAGCTGGGTCCGCCCGTCGGTATTTCGGTCGCAATTGGCTTGGCCTGTTACTGGGGCATCACGATGTGGCCATCAAACCATCGTGACAGCGAACGGCGCAAACGTGCGGGACGCACTACTCGCTCGATGACAAGATAGTTGGAACAGAGGGGAGAGGATCGCGTGAGACGAGCTCGAATAGTTGCGCTGATAGCGTTCGCCATACTTGGCCTGACCACTTTTCCGCAGGGCGCTTTCGCTCATGGCGAAGCGGCTGACGAGCCTTTTTTGAAGGATCTGACAGTTGCTTTCTATGATGTTCATGTATCGCCGACTACCATAAAAGTCGGCGAGCCAGTCACGATCTCCGGCACCCTGAAGATCCTTGATACGTGGCCCTATACTCTCGACGAGCCGCAGACCGCTTACATTACTCCAGTTGTGCCGGGGCCGGTCTTTGCCTTGACCGATCGGGTCGTCAACGGCGACCCCGACTTTGGCTCTATTCTAGTCGAGAAAGGCGGCACCTATCATTTCGAAATGACGATGCTCGGGCGAAATCCGGGCGACTGGCATGTGCATCCCGGGATCGCGATTCAGGGCACGGGCACGCTGATCGGTCCCGGCCAATGGGTGACGGTTGAGAAAGGCGACAAGCCTTTCGCATTTCCCGTGACGTTGCTGTCCGGCAAAACCGTTGATCTGGAGCATCTAGGGGGAAAGTTCGTATGGTGGTGGTCGTTCGCCGGCTTCGTGATCGGTGCAGTTTGGATGCTCTACTGGACGGTGCCGAAGCGCACCGTCACGAGATTGGCCGTTACCGCACAGATCGGCGTCAATGATGACGCGCCGGATATTGGCCTGATCACGCCGCGCGATCACTTCTGGATGGATATTCTGGCCGGCCTGACGATCCTCATGCTGGTTGTCGGGTGGGTCTGGATGGCGATGAAATATCCGGTGCGGCTGCCTCAACAAACCGATCGCTTCGCGCCCGTGTCGATTACCCCCACCAATCATTTCGTGCAGATGCGCACGACCGGTTCAGTTTACGACGACCATACCGACACGCTCACGATCAATACGATCGTCAAGAACACTGGAGACAGTCCGGTCACGATTAAGAGCTACGTGATGGCGATGGCGACGTTTGTCAATGGCGGCGAAATCGAACGGGCCAAGGCCGGACCCGCCGATTTCGTGGGCCAGCTCATGGTCTCACCTGACGGTCCGATTGCCCCGGGCGAATCGCGCAAAGTGACTCTGACAATGCGCGGCGACATCTTCGATGTGGAGCGGCTGATTCCTTTGCATGATCCGCAACAACTGATCGCCGGGTTAGTACGCGTCACCGATGCGCAAGGCCGCGAGGATGACGTCACGATCAAGTCGGTACTTATACCGACCGAATTTCGCGGACAGTATCTCCCGTAGGCAGCGATCGAGCGTACACAAAAATGCGGGCGGCGGTTCTCAATAGCTACGATACGACTTTGAATGCGCGGGAGTTTGTGACCTGGCAGGAGGTACCTGAGCCACGCATTGCGAGTCCTAACGATGTGATCGTGCGGATCGGCGGTGCGGGCGTCTGCCGCACCGACCTGCATATTATCGAGGGGCTCTGGCGCGATCGTGTTCCGGTGGCGCTCCCCTACATCATGGGCCACGAGAATGCTGGATGGGTCGAAGCGACCGGCCACGAGGTCAGCACGGTTAAGCGCGGCGATCCGGTGATTTGCCATCCCCTGCTAAGTAATGGAATGACACTCGCGGCGCGGCGCGGAGACGATATGCACGCTGGCGGCGCTTTCCCGGGGATCGATTCCGATGGCGGCTATGCCGAATTGCTAAAAACCGTCGAGCGCGCGCTGATCAAGCTCCCCACGACGCTCGCACCTAAAGACGTGGCGCCCTATGCCGACGCCGGATTGACTGCATATCACGTGGCCAAAAAAGCCGCGCGTCACCTGCTTCCCGGTGACTATGCTGTTGCTATCGGTGTCGGCGGCCTTGGTCATATTGGTATTCAGGCGCTCAAGGCCTTGTGCGCCGCCTCGATTATCGCGGTCGATCGCTCAGAACTCGCGCTTGAATTGGCGAAAGAATCAGGCGCCGATCATACCGTAAAAGCCGATGGCAATGAGACCGAGGCAGTGCTCGACTTGACTGGCCGCAATGGCGCTGAAGCCGTGCTCGACTTCGTCGGCGAGGGCGATTCGGTAGCGAAGGGCCTGGCGACGACTCGTAACGCGGGCTCCTATTACATCGTCGGTTACGGCGGCAAAGTCGAAATTCCCACGATGGAGATGATTGTTACCGAGAAGACGATCGTGGGGAATCTCAGTCGGCACTTATTCCGATTTGGTCGAGTTGATGGCGCTAGCGGATCGCGGCTTAGTCAAGCTCGCAACCAAAGAATACAAGCTCAGCGATGCGAACACGGCCTTGCAGGATCTGAAAAATGGCAAAGTCAAAGGCCGTGCTGTCCTAATCCCCTGAATTGGCAAACTGGAAGAGCGGTTGGTCTATGTCCGGGGGCGGGATTCTTGCGCGAATTATCGTGGTCGCGATTTTCGTGGCGGTCGCCATGCCCGGAATTGAAGAACTCAAAGGACTTGCACCCATAGTCGCGGCGGAGGATTCCTCAAACGCCAAAAGTGCTGGCGCAATCACGCCTGAGGCGCGGGCCGAAGCGACAGATATCTACGATTCACGATGTTCTGCGTGTCACGGCGCGGAGGGACGTGGCGACGGGCCGGGCGCCGCAGCGCTGCATCCCAAACCGATCAACTTTCATAATCTCAATTGGCAGAAATCAGTGTCGGACGAGCAAATTGCGAAGGCAATCGTTGAGGGCGGCAGTGCGGTTGGGTTAAGCAATCAAATGGCACCCAATCCCGACCTCGAAGATGAACCATTAGTGGTCAAGGCGCTGGTCGCCCATGTCCGCGAACTGGGCAAATGAGAATGGAAAATTTATGAAGAGACGCGATTTTCTCAAAACGGGCACACTCGCGGCGGCGGCCGCAGTGTCGGGAATTGATGCGGTGGCGATTGCTTCGGATAGCCTCACGGCATCGTCATCCGTGCTCAGCAAGCATGACAATGAAACCTTGCTCAAGATGGCGCGGCAGATTTTCCCGCACGATCGTCTCGAGGATTCCTGTTACGCTCCGACGATCGCCGAGTTGAACACTGATGCTGCCAAGGACCCGGCTGTTGCAAAGCTGCTCCGCGACGGCGTTGCCCATCTTGATAAAGTTCAGGACGCGAAATTCGTTTCGCTTACGCCTGACGATCAGGTCGCGGCGCTACGAAAGATTGAACACACGCCGTTCTTCCAGAAAGTCCAATCTGTCGAACTCGTCGCGCTTTACAACAACCACGCGGTCTGGAAACAGTTGGGCTATCCGGGCCCGTCATATCAAATCGGCGGATACATTCATCATGGATTTAATGATCTTGCCTGGCTGCCCGATCCACCGGAATCCGCCAGTCCCAAGCCGGCTTGACGCTAGTGGAGCGAATCTGCGAGCGGAACGAGCAGGCGAATCTGCGAGCTACGTTCATGGTTAGGTTAGTGGAACAAGTCTGCGAGCTGCATATAAGTGAGGCTGTGAAAATCTGTTTTCTACAGCCTGTTAAATAAAGGATTAACCAGTGGCTCATTACGACCAGAAGGATGATTCCGTAGTAGTAATTATCGGCTCCGGCGCGGGCGGCGGCACCTTGGCAAATGAGCTCTGCCAGAAGGGCTTCAAAGTGGTTTTGCTTGAAGCAGGCAAGCAGCAATCGCCAGCAACGTTTCGCAATGACGAGTGGTTCGCTTTCCAGCAACTCGCCTGGCTTGACAAGCGGACGACCTCAGGCAGCTGGCGCGTCGCCAAAGATTTTCCCAACTTGCCCGCCTGGACCTGCAAGACGGTCGGCGGCACCACAACTCATTGGGCTGGCGCGTCGTTGCGCTTTCAGCCGCACGAGTTCAAGGCTAAGACTACCTATTCGAATGTGACCGGGGCTAATTTGCTGGATTGGCCGCTCACCTTGGGGGAGCTCGAACCCTATTACGCTAATGCTGAGAACAAGATGGGCGTGACCCGGACCAACGGGATTCCGGGACTGCCCGGCAACAACAACTTCAAGGTGATGTATAACGGCGCAACCCGCGTTGGTTATACGAGCGTCCACACAGGGAGGATGGCGATCAACAGCCGCCCGCGCGATGACCGTTCGGCGTGTTGGCAACTGGGTTTCTGCTTTCAGGGCTGCAAATCCGGTGCAAAATGGTCAACTCTCTATACCGAGATTCCCAAAGCTCAAACCACCGGCAAGCTCGACCTGCGCCCGCAGTCGCAGGCGTTGCAGATTCAGCATGATAAGACTGGCAAAGTCACCGGCGTGCTCTATGCCGATAAATCCGGGGCGCAGCACGTGCAGAAAGCTCGAATAGTCTGCGTCGCCTGTAACTCGATCGAAACTGCGCGCCTTATGCTCAACTCGCATTCATCGCAATTTCCGAACGGCCTCGCGAACTCGTCGGGTCAAGTCGGCAAGAACTATATGCGGCATACGACCGGCTCGGTTTATGGCATCTTCAAGCAGCCAGTGCACATCTATCGCGGCACCGTGATGGCGGGTTATATCGGCGACGAATCGAAATTCGACCCGAAGCGCGGGTTCGCCGGTGGCTTCGAGTTCGAGACCATCTCTCTCGGCTTGCCGTTCGCCGCCGCTTTTCTCAATCCCGGCGCGTGGGGCCGCGAGTACACTCGCATACTTGACCAATATGACAATATGGCGGGGATGTGGATTGTCGGCGAAGACATGCCGCAAGAAACTAACTGTGTGACTCTGAACCCGACGGAGAAAGACCAGTTCGGTCAGCCGATTCCGAACGTGCATTATGATGACCACGCCAACGATGCTGCGATGCGTGATTATGCATTCAAGCGCGGCGCAGATATCTACGACGCGGTCGGTGCGACGCAGATTATCAAGGTTCCACCTTATCCCTCGACCCACAATCTCGGCACTGCGCGGATGAGCGAGAAGCCTGCCGAGGGGGTCTGCAATAAATGGGGTCAGACCCACGATATCAAAAATCTATTTATTTCGGACGGCAGCCAATTCACGACGGGCGGCGGAGAAAATCCTACCTTGACGATCGTGACGCTCGCGATTCGGCAGGCCGACTATATAGCCGGGGAAAGCGCGAAGCGCGATATTTAACGATTTATTTCGAGTGAGGATTCAGTTATGGCGTCCCGACGATTATTCGGATTAGCATCAGTACCGGCTTTTGCCGTATTAGCGTTGGTAGTGCTTGCCATAACGGTAAGGGCCGCCACCGCGAACGCCACATCGACTGATTATCTGCCGAACATTAACCTGCGCGATCAATTCAATCATCAGCTTTCGCTCGCGTCGCTACGTGGAAAGCCGGCGCTGGTCGGATTTATCCACACCTCCTGCGGCGGGGTATGCCAGCTCATGACGGCCAAGATGAAGACTATTGCACAGGATTTCGATCCGGCATTCGGCTCGAAGCTAACCCTCGTCTCGATTACCACGGATCCGCGCGAGGACGGTCCCGCCCAGCTAAACACCTATGCGAAAAATCAAGCTGCGATGGGCGAGGGATGGGTTTTTCTGACTGGCAAGCCCGCTAATATCAAACGTGTTCTAAAGCTTTATAATGTTGCTCAAAACAGCGATGACGACGAGATGACGCATGTGTTCGACCTATTCCTGATCAGTTCTGACGGTCGCGAATTGCATCATTATCACGGTTCAGATATCCAGCCCAAGAACGTTGTTAATGATATTCGGACGGCGCTGGCCGCACGCTGATTCATGCTATACACAAGATCCGCATTAAGAACCATCGCGCAATCGGACTGACCCATCGCGACTTATCACCAGCTTAGCTGTGCATAAAAGAAGGCCCGCATCGTGGCTTTGGATGCTCATTGCAACATAAGATTTCTGCTTGAGCAACCCAAGCATGGCGGAAACGAACAGAGCACGAAGTTTCGAAATTGTACCGCTCAGGATCGGTCTTGACCAAGCGCTCCGGAGTGATTTTGCGCGTGAATTGTACACGAGTTGCTTCTTCCATCCGGAATGGCTTCGACATCATGCTCCACTCACCAGCAAGGACCCATGCTGTCTCTCATGTGGGAGTGACGATGGCTATGAACTACCCGACGCGCCCTTCTGCTTCGGAATCCATATCTTTCTGAATGAGGATCAGTGGTATAGCGCAGTGCTTTGCGCGAATTGCTACGAGAAGCTGGTCACTGAACTCGAGCACGCCGGAGAGTTCTAGGTCGCGGCCAAACGCGAACAACCGGAATCAGTTGCTTTCTCGTACTTCGATTTTCCAGAAATCGTCGCCATGCTTTCGATAACTGTCCAAATCAACACCATCGCGCGCCAGTGCGCTTTGATCGATCGTTGTCTTACCGCGACAGCGCAAGACGATAAGCGATCCCATCCGATTCACTGCTCCGGTGCAAACGGCCGTCAACTTAGTTTTGACCCTTTCCACTTCGCGCTGGAGACGATCGGCTTCAGCCGTCAGTCGCACGTAATCCGAGGCGAGCGCCAGCGTCTCGGGATCATGATGCTCGATGCGGCCTTGATAAATAGGTAATTCAGGCGCTTTTCTTTCGAGCACACAGCGCCAAAATGCCTGCTCTTTTTCGAAGAGCATTTCGTGATAACTTTTATCCGGTTCAACCCTTAGCAACACGCCTTCGACGCCGTCGAAACTCCAGTAATGAAGTACCGAGGCGCCGCTGATCATCAAATAATGCTGGAGCTGCGGCCAGTAACGATCTGGAATGCGCCCTGCTTTGGCTTCGTAGTGAATTGAGCGGCCCGGACACTTAATTTCGGTAGCGAGGTCGCGATCGAAGCTCAGACCGTCGAGGCTGCCATGCAGCCAGTCGTGCTCCGGATGAACTATGCAGGCGGGTTGCACTACGAGTCCGGTGTGCGCCTCATACATCTCTCGCGCGATCGGCTCCATCGCGACTCCGCGGCGCATGGCGTCATTCGTGGTTACGTCAGGTGCGATTCCCAGCTTGATTCGCCACAACTCGAGCGGCGTCATCCACGGCGATACACCCATGATGATTGGCGCGTCGGAGCCGCCGATCCCGGAACGCCGCCACTCCCGCCATCCTGCATCATCTTCCGCAAATGCTATGTTGCTCATTGCACGAACTCCGCTGTAATCGGCTCACAATAATGCGACCGGGACCGGCACTTCAGTCCAATCCCGATCGTGCATTGCTTGGAAATCAGCGCTTACGCGCTGGTTGCATGTTGTATTTCAGTGCAGATGGCCTCGTACTCGATTCGGGGCACTTCGCGTGAATGCTCATAGCCATGCCGGGAGAGGACTTCGCGGAGCAGTTTCGCGTTGCCATTCGCGAGCGCGTACATCCGCCGCCCTTGGGCTTCGCTGATCGGACGACCACTCGGGCCGTTCGAGCGCGCCGCTTGCCCTGAGGATGGCGGCGTGAGCACTTCGGTTTGCGCCGCTGGAGTCTCTGTCGGGGGCGCAGGCTGTTGCGCGCTGGGTTTTCGCGCGCGAATCATCCGCATCGCGCGATTGTATTCAGCGATTGTGAACTCTTCGAAGCTCGCTTTGTTGAAAAACTGGAGCACTTTGGTCTTGTCGATGTCCTGCGACTCGATTGCGTTGACCAAGGTGGTGAATTCGTCAGTCCCGATCGCAGCGGCTCCCAAATCCTCGATCTTTTGCACGAGTTCATTGAGAGCGTCGGTATGAATCTCGCCAAGACTCTGCACGCCCGCCAACTCGCCGAGCGCTGCGTCTTCGATCCCGAGTAAATAACGCGCCTTGGCTCGCAGCATTGCTTGCTGAGCTTCCGAAATCGGGCGCGGCGGCTGCGCAACTGGCGCCAAATCACTCTCTTCTACACCAGCCGCGACCCGCGGCGCCGCATGATCGGCCTGCTCCATCTCGACGTCGGTATAGAGACCCGACAACTCATTAGGAAAGGCCTTGCGCAATCCCAGCGATTCGGCGCACTTCGCGAGCATCAAATCGGCCATCTTGTGCCACATCGCAGAGTCCTGCGCATAAGCATCGTACCGTGCCACTGCCCAGACTGGCTCCTTGAAATCCGAACGCAACACGCCGACTTTGGCCGCCTTGGGTGGCGTCTTCTCCAACCACACTTCTACCCATTCCTTGCCGTTGCCGGTCCAGAAAGGGCCTAATTGACCGGCGTACTTGCCGGTCCGTTCCGCGACGAGCCGTTGCCCATCAATCGAGACCTGCGCCGTCATCTGATTACCTCGACGGATCGCGTAGATCTGTCGAGCAAACGGATCGAGGCGCGTCTTATTGCAAATTTGGATAAACAGCTTCAGCTCATCTTCTGAAGCGTCTTTCAGGATCATCCGCTTGACCAGCTCTATCTGATCGCGCGTCATCCCGGCAGAGGTGGAAGACGACGTCTCCCGAACTGATACTCCATTGTCACTCATTTTTTCGGTCCTCAGGCTCTCGCGCGCACGATCAATTTTGGGAAGAGTGCGCGTCTTGGGCCGGGCGGCGTGCAAAGTCGGCATCCGGCAGCCTTAATCCTTCATGCGTTTAGTTAGAACTATTCTGCTTGGTGAAAGGCTTCCAGACTGAGAATTGCAAGCGTAAATTCTTTTGCTTATATGAATTATGCGCTACTATTCGCATATCTACATGAATCACCGGCGTTCGACCATAAATATAACGCATATATGCGGATAATCAAGTATAATCGTGCGGACCAGGAGTACTATGCCTAAAGGAAAATCTACCGAGGATTCTGAGCAAATCGCCGACCAAGCGGCGTTTAGAGCACGAATCGAAGAGATGATCCGCGAACTCGGCAGCGAACGAGTACTCGAGCAGAAAGCCGGACTCGTTCCTGGAACGATTGGTCATTATCGCCGCAAAGCTGACCCCACCCGGCATCGGTTAGTTCGCCTTGCGAAGGGGGCCGGTGTGCGTCTCGAATGGCTAGCCGCAGGCGAGGGTCCTAAGCGCGCGACCGACATCAATGATGATTACTTAATGGTACCCCGTTATAACTTGAAGGCTGCGGCAGGTTCAGGTGCGACCATCGAAAACGAACAAATCGTTGATTATTTGGCCTTCAAAACTGAATGGGTGCGCGGGAAACTCGGCTTTCGCGCTGAAAATCTGAGTGAGTCGCTCGCTTTGATCGAGGCGGTCGGTAATTCGATGGCCCCGCGTATTGAGGATGGTGATCTGCTACTGGTCAATCATGCCGATCGCGATTTCCGCAACGGCACCATCTATGTCGTCGAAATGGACGAGGCGCTCATGGTCAAGCGGATTGAGCGCCGTGATAGCCATATTGTATTGCATTCGGAGAACACGAGGTATCAACCTCAGACGCTCTCAGTCGTTGATTCACGTAAGCTGCGCTTCATCGGACGGGTTATCTGGATCGGTAAACCGCGTCCTTGTGAATGCCCGTTTTTCAAAGGTTCGTGAGCACTTGCAATCATGCGAACGATAAAGCATATATGCAGAATAATTTCCGACGCTGGACAGCTAAGATTCAAGTTGCATTCCCGCCGAATAGGCAACAAACCGGTTATTAAGCATCTCTCATCAGCATTGCGGATCACAATAATCTGTAATGAAGGAATTTTGAGTTTGCGCTAAGCTTGTCGGATGGCGCAACGCAGGCCGGCTTTCGAGCGACTGGAAGCGAGTTTACTCGCTTGCCCAAAGTGCAAACGCGCAGTACCCGTCCGTAAACGACTCTTACTGGTACTGCCTGAAGGTGACAAGTACCAGTATATGTGTCCCGAGTGTGGCTCGGAATGTGGGACAACTATCGAGAAGCCACCGCCAATCCACCCGACGCGGATATGAACCTCCGCCGCATCGGGAAACTCTCATTTCAGTACGGGCGCTCGATCAGGTGAACGTCCTTGCTGATCAATTTTACCCCATTGCCTGTGCCGAAGAGGGCTCGATCTCATAAAGCACGCGAACCTCGCCCAGTTGTCGAAACGGATATTTATCCTGCCCGAGATATTTCTTCGCGAGCGAATCGATATGAGCGTCCGCGCCGCTTTCGGTTGATTTGATCACCTTGCCGCGAATCTGCAGATAACGGTATGGGTTTTCGGGGTCCATGATCGCTAATGCGACCGGCGCCCCGTCGCGCATCGTACGTGACTTAACGCGGCCCCGGGCAGTATTAACCCGGATTTTGCCACCAGTATAATCAAACCATACTGGCGTGACCTGCGGTGATCCGTCTTTCATTACGGTCGCGATATTGGCAAAGGCTTTTTTGGTCCCGAGCAAGTCCATGTGTGATTCAGGAATCGTAGCCATGAGATATCCTCCGACGAGCGGGCACTTCGCTTTAACGCTATTCGCGGGGAAACGGGAGTCAAGGGCGGGAGCATCAATCCCTTATAACCATTTCAATCGAGAGATTTGACTCGATCGTGCGCATCAGTTAATAGCAAGCTCGGAGTAAACTACGGGGAGGGACGTGAAGCGGCTCGTAAAATCCGCTGAAGGGCTCCCCCTTAAGGAGCTCGAACCAAATGGCTCTTTTCAACAAAGATCAAGACAAGAACGCCAAAGCAGAGCCGTCAAAGGTGGCGCCTCCAGCGCAGTCGCTTGCGATAAATTCATCTTACGCAACGCTTGCCCCCGAGAAAGCGCCGGCTGCGTCGCGTCCCACAGCCGCTTATGCTGGCGCATACCTCGACAGTGGAGCGAAAATCAGCGGCAAGTTGAACTTTGACGGGCCCACCAGGATCGACGGTCAAGTCGATGGTGAGATCAGCGCGAAGGATAGTCTGACGATCGGCGAGAGCGCGATCGTTACGGCGCAAATCAAAGCCGCGTCGATAGTCGTGGCTGGGAAGATCAGCGGCGATTTGATCGCGGCGAATCGCATTGAGATTCGGCCGTCGGCCAAAGTCGTCGGGAATCTTACCGCCCCGACGCTCGTGATTCACGAGGGAGCAGTCTTCGAGGGGCACTGCTCGATGTCACCGGAAGGCACGCGCGAGGAGCGCAAGGTGACAATGTTCCCGAAAGAAGAACGCTTGGCGCAAGTCGTTAGCAAGCAAGCCTGATTCACCGTATTCACCCGAAAGGACTTGCCCAACATAGCGGCGTCGGTTACCGTCTGCCGGTGGAGATGATGATTTAACATGCACCTGCCGCCGGATTGGGGTATTTTCGCCACCCTGATTGTTTCTTTTTTGGTTTTCTGGTTTATTTTCGGTGGGCTTTTTTTTGGGCCCTTTCTGCGCTTAATCAGCACGCGTGAGCGCCACCTGAATGATTTGAACTCTCAGACTGAGAGGCTTTTGCGCGAACAACGAGAAGCCGTGACCCGTCGCGAAAGTGAACTGGCTGAGGTTCGACGTGAGGCGCTGAGCCAGCGTGAGAATGAACGGCGGACGGCGCAGGAACAAGCTGCTCATCTGATTGAGCAGGCACGTTCGCAGGCGCGCGACGAATTGGAGAAGGTTCGCGCGGAGATCGAAGCCGAGTTCGCCGCTGCGGGTAAACAGCTTGAAGAGCTGACGCGTAATCTCGCGACGGAACTGGCGGCGCGGGTGCTGTCGCGTCCGGTCGCAAACCAGGAATTGGCGCGACTGAATAGCTAAATGAAGACTCGACTGAAATTCGCAATCATGATGGTTGCGGGCATATTGATCGGCCCAACGCTCGCGTTTGCAGCAGGAAACGCGGTGCCTGAGGGCGGCTGGGGGCCGCTGGTTTTCTACATAATTAACTTTGCGCTGTTCATCTATCTGGTGAAACGGTTCGGTGGTTCGCAAATTTCAGGCTTCTTCAGAACGCGAGCCAAAACTATCCGGGAGAATCTCAGCCGTTCCGAAACCGCATTCAAAGACGCACAAGCGCTCGCCAAACGCGCCGCCGATCAAAATGCCGGATTATCAGCGGAGCGGAACCGAATTGCATCCGAGATGGCGGACGAGACCCGCTATCAGGTGAGTCAAACCGAGGAGTTGGCGCGCGAGACGGTCGCGCGAGTGCATCGCGATCGCGAGTTGAGTGTTGCGGCGGCGCGCGAAGCAGGCCAGCGGCAATTGCGCGAGGCACTGGCGGCATCCGCAGCGACTCTCGCCCGTGAGATGGTGCGGCGGGACTTCCAGCCTTCCGATCAGGCGCGCATGCTCGATAGTTTCGTGGGGGAATTGCAGGAAGAGGCGCGCCATTGAGAAGTTCCAAAGTCGCCAAACGTTACGCACGCGCCTTATTGGGCCTGTCGGCGGACACTGCGCAGCATGAGGCGTGGGGCGCGGAGATGGAGAAGCTCGCGCGGATCGTCGAAGCGCCTGAGATTGCCAGCGCCTTCAATTCCCCGGAAGTGAGTCACGCGGTCAAACTTGAAGCCGTCGCGAAGATTGCAGAGACGCTCGAGTTGAGCTATCCGATGCGTTCATTTGCCGCAGTGCTCGCGCGCCATGGACGGATTGAAGATCTGCCGGCTGTATCCGAGGCATATCGGCGGATGCTCGATATGGCAATGGGGCGCGTGCGCGCGACGCTTACTTTTGCGCAGCAACCTCAAGATGGGGATATCGCTCGCGTGGTAGGCGGACTCGAAGCGATCGCGCATAAGAAAGTTATCCCGACAATTAACGTGGATGCCAGCTTGATCGGCGGCGTGGTCGTCGAGCTTGAGGGCAAAACTTACGATGGCAGTCTAGCCAACCGGTTAGCGGAAGCAGCCCGGCGACTCGCCAGTTAGAATCAATCTCGAAAGGTCATTATGGCAGATATCAGACCAGCGGAAATCAGTGAGATTCTGCGCAACGAAATTCGCGGATTCGAAGGCTCAGTCGCCATACGGGAAACCGGTCGCGTGTTGTCATGCGGCGACGGTATCGCTCGTATCTACGGCCTGCAGAATGCCGAAGCGGGCGAACTGATCGAATTTCCGCATTCAATCTTCGGAATTGTTTTGAATCTCGAAGAGGATAACGTCGGTGCGGCATTGTTCGGCGAACCGCAGGCGATTCGCGAGGGCGACGAAGTCAAACGCACCGGACGTATCGCCGAGGTGCCGGTCGGCGATGCGCTGCTCGGTCGAGTGGTGAACGCCTTGGGACAGCCAATTGACGAGCGCGGTCCGATCAAGGCAGCCGAGACGCGGCGGATCGAGATTAAGGCCCCGGGAATTATCAAGCGCCAGCCGGTGAAGGAGCCGATGCAAACCGGCATCAAGGCGATCGATTCGATGATCCAGATTGGGCGGGGTCAGCGCGAATTGATAATCGGCGATCGGCAGACCGGCAAGACAGCGATCGCAATTGACACGATCCTCAATCAACGCGGCGGCAATGTACATTGCATCTACGTCGCAATCGGACAGAAGCGCTCGACGGTTGCGCAGGTCGTGGAAAAGCTCAATCGCTATGGCGCGATGGAGTACACGACGGTGGTGGCCGCGACAGCGTCAGAAGCCGCACCGCTGCAATTTATCGCGCCCTATTCAGGCTGCACGATGGGCGAATACTTTCGCGACAATGGCCGCCACTCGTTGCTGATCTATGATGATCTGAGCAAGCATGCACAGGCTTATCGCCAATTATCACTTTTGCTGCGGCGTCCTCCGGGCCGCGAGGCTTATCCGGGCGACGTGTTCTATCTGCACTCGCGATTGCTCGAGCGGGCAGCCAAGATGTCGGACGAATTTGGCGCGGGCTCATTGACGGCGCTCCCAATTATTGAGACGCAGGCCGGCGACGTCTCCGCCTATATTCCGACCAACGTCATCTCGATCACGGACGGACAGATCGTGCTTGACGCTGACCTGTTTAACTCCGGCATTCGGCCGGCGGTCAATGTCGGACTGTCGGTTTCGCGTGTTGGGTTTTCGGCGTCGATCAAAGCGATGAAGCAGGTCGGCGGAACGCTCAAGCTCGACCTCGCACAGTATCGCGAGATGGCGGCTTTTGCACAATTCGGCTCCGATCTCGATGCGGCCAGCCAGCGCTTGCTTCATCGCGGAGAGCGGCTAACCGAGATGCTCAAACAGGGGCAGTACGATCCGATGCCGGTGGAACGGGAAGTACTGATCATCTTTGCGGCAAACGAAGGTTATCTCGACAAGTTGACCATCGAGCAGATCAAGCCGTTCGAGCGCGATCTGAACGCATACGTGGAGTCGCGCCATAAGGACCTGCTCGATGAGATTCGGACCAAGCGTGAAATCAGCGACGAGCTGCGCAAAAAGCTGATTGCCGCGCTCGACGACTTCATGCGTGGATTCGAATCCACCAATAAGGTCGCGGCCTAGAGCTCAGGGCAACGATCCGGGATGGCGACATTAAAGGCAATCCGGCGACGTATCGCCTCGGTTAAATCGACCCAGCAGATCACGCGAGCGATGAAGCTGGTTGCGGCGGCGCGGCTGCGCCGTGCACAGGAGGCGCTGCTGAACGCGCGTCCATATCACGAAGCCTTGAAGCGGGTTGCAGACTCGCTGCTCCTGTCTGCGCCGGAGCTCGCTGCACCCAGCGAGAATGCGACGCGCGCAATACTAACGGTAGTGGTCGCCGCTGATCGGGGATTAAGCGGCGGATATAATTCGAATTTATTACGTGCCGCCGAATACCAGTTGCGCCAAATTCATCAAGCGGAATCAGAAGCAAGGCTTTTTGCGGTGGGTCGCAAGGCAGTTGAACACTTTCGCCGGATGAAGCAGCCCCTTGAAGGTAATCGGGTCAACAATGTGCCCCGGTTAGCGACGGTCGAACTCGCGCGGGACCTAGCGAAAATTGTTCTCGATCAATGGCGCGCCGGCCAGATTAGTGAGGCTGGCGTGGTTTATACCCAATTCCGCTCGGCCATCTCGCAGCGGCCCCTCTATGAAAAGCTATTGCCAATCGAGCGCGCCGAAGCATCTGACGGGCAGGCGACCGCCGCGACTACTGAATATGTGATCGAGCCGAGCCCGGGTGAACTGATGCCGGTGGTGTTGCGCAATTATATCGAAGCCTCAATGCTGCACGCACTGCTGGAAGCCGAAGCCAGCGAGTACGGCGCGAAGATGACTGCGATGGACGCGGCCACCAACAATGCTTCTGATATTATCGATAGTCTGACGCTCGAGATGAATCGGGCGCGGCAGGCGCAAATTACCCGGGAGCTTATGGATATCGTCGGCGGCGCGGAAGCACTGCGCGGTTAAGCGACGCCTCCTTCCGGACGAACTGCAAGGTAGAAAGTCTTTCCATGAACGGACAAACCAGCGGCCATATAAACCAGGTCTTAGGCAACGTGATCGACGTAGAGTTCTCAAACGGCTCACTCCCAGCCATCTTAACGGCGTTGCGTGTGAGCAACCCAGCAATTGACGATCGCGCCGGAAATCTGGTGCTCGAAGTCGCGCAGCATTTGGGCGAGAACACGGTGCGTTGTATCGCGATGGATTCGACCGATGGCTTGGTGCGCGGAATGGAAGTGATGAACACGGGCGAGCCAATCTCAGTGCCCGTTGGTGACGGCACGCTCGGCCGCCTAATGAACGTGACGGGCGAACCGGTCGATGAAGCCGGACCAATCAAATCGGACCACCGTAGCCCAATTCATCGCGAGCCGCCGTCTTTTGCCGATCAGGCTACTGAAGTCGAGATTCTCGAAACCGGAATCAAAGTTATCGATCTAATCTGTCCATATTCGCGCGGCGGCAAAATCGGACTGTTTGGCGGCGCAGGCGTCGGCAAGACGGTTACGATCATGGAACTGATTAACAACGTCGCGAAGCAGCACGGCGGTGTCTCGGTTTTTACTGGTGTGGGCGAGCGGTCGCGCGAGGGCAACGATCTCTATCGCGAGCTCAAGGAATCGGGTGTGCTTGCGAAGACTGCGCTGGTCTATGGCCAGATGAACGAGCCGCCAGGGGCGCGCGCGCGAGTCGGTCTAACCGGCGTCACGGTGGCTGAATACTTCCGCGATGAACAGGGCAAGGATGTTCTACTGTTCATCGACAACATCTTCCGCTTCGTGCAGGCCAACTCGGAAGTGTCGGCGCTGCTCGGACGGATGCCAAGTGCGGTGGGTTATCAGCCGACTCTCGGGACCGACGTCGGCGAGTTGCAGGAACGGATCACAACGACCAAAAAAGGCTCGATCACGTCGGTCCAGGCGATTTACGTGCCTGCGGACGACTATACCGATCCGGCGCCTGCAACGACTTTCGCCCATCTCGACGCGATCACGGCATTGGAACGCAAGATTTTCGAGAAGGCAATCTTCCCAGCAGTTGACCCGCTTGCCTCGACCTCGCGTATTCTCGATCCGCAGGTCGTGGGCGAGGAGCATTATGCGGTAGCGCGCGCCGTACAGGCGATTCTCCAGCGCTATCGCGATCTGCAGGATATCATCGCGATTCTCGGCATGGACGAACTGTCGGCGGACGACAAGCTCGTTGTGGCCCGTGCGCGACGAGTCGAGCGATTCCTGTCGCAGGCGATGTTCGTGGCGGAGCCGTTCACTAATATCCCGGGCGCTTACGTGCCGCGCGCCGAAACTGTGCGGGGCTTTAAGGAAATTCTTGATGGCAAGTGCGACGATCTGCCGGAACAGGCCTTCTATCTAGTGGGCACGATTGACGACGCGCGAGCCAAAGGCGAGCGCCTCGCACGCGGCGAGGCTCGCTAACACTAGGCGGAACGTAACGCTAGCGGAGCGCCTACTGGCGCGAAGCGAGCAGGCGAGTCTGCGAGCTGCGTTCAACAATAAGAATCCGCGAGCTGCATCAAGCAAGAATTCTGGTAATCACTGATGCCTGAAACATTCCCCTTCAAACTGGTCAGTCCGACCGGGATTGTCTATGAGGGACCGATCGAGCAGGCCACGGCAGTGGGCGCGCTGGGCGAGTTCGGCGTTCTCGCGAATCACGTCAATTTCATCACATCGTTGAACCCGGGCGTGATCACTTTGCGGCTCGGCAACGGCTCGATGACGGAGTACCTCCTGAGTGGAGGGCTGGCGGAAGTGAAAGACGGCGCGATGACGGTGCTGGCGTCGGAGGCGATTCCGGTTGCGGCCGTCGATCCGGTCGCCGCTGCGCCGGAGGTCCAGAAAGCTGAAGAGCGGCTCTCGCAAATGAGCTTTTACGATCCCGGCTATCAGGAAGCCGAGGAACAATTGCGGCTGGCGCGCGCTCGCGCCGAGATCGAGCACCTGCGCCGCGCTACGCACTAGGTTACGAGCGGCGTTATTTCACTTTGCGGTGAACTCGACGACGAAGCCGTCGGGAAGCTCGATACCGCCGCCGATATAGTCGCCGTTCACATCGCAAACGATCATGCGACTGCCGATAAACCGCAGTCCTAGTGGACTCGCGAAGCCCTCGGCAAATACCTCCGCTTTACCGCTGCTATCGACGTGCAACACACGTCCGAGGCGCGGCGGCGGATTGTCGCGCGGCGCCGGCGTCGGCATCATCCCGCCGAGATCAGCCACAAAGAGTTCACCCGAATATTGACCGAAATCTGAAGGCGCATAACCCAGACCACTGGGCGAGAGCAGACCCTCGGCGATAAAGTCCGGCAACACCTGACCGTCAGGAGTGATCTGCGTTACCGTCGCGAAACCTGGGACTTGGCGGCGTGGCGAGAAATTGCCGTTGGCCGTGCTGACGATCATGCGATCTTCACCGCCGATGTTCGCGAAGGTCAGGCAGACTGGTTGTCGCGGACGCGCCGATTCCATCGTGACGAAGGCGCGCGCCGTCCCATTGGGTAGGATTTCGTAAATCGAATGGTTAAGCAGCGTGACCGCGAAGAAGCGTCCGGCGAAGGCAGTGTTGTCGGGACCGAAGCGCATATCCACTCCCGCGCCGGCGATACCCTTGTTGCGCGTGCCTGCGTTCGGTAGTTCGGTGAATCGAGAGGCTCCCAAGTTCGGGGATCTATCTTCAGGATCAGATGATTCTCGGTCGCACCGGCCCATCCCTTTTTCGGCTGGGTGAGCGCGAAGATCTCACCCGCGTGAGGCGCGAAACTGACCGGAGCGCGGTCAATCGCGGTGGGCGGCGGCATCTTACCGACCGGCACGAGTGGAGCGACCGTGCCGTCGCGCGAGACGCAATAGATTCCGCCGCCTTCACTCTCTTCCTCTTCACCGCCGTCGTCGTTCAACCAGATATCGTCGCCATTGCCGGCAATCGGAAATAGCGGATCGTAAAAAGTTCCCGGCGGAACCAGGAGACGAGCATCATAGCCCGCTGCCACTGTGATCTGCGGTGTCGCGAGATAATCTTTGGAAGGTGGCGCCTGTGCTGCCATTGCATGAGTTTCCTTATAGTTCGATCAGGCAGCGCGGCGTTGCGCCTTCGATTCGCCATTTTCGGCTTCGAGCTTGCTCACGCGTTCACGCAGTGCGTCGAGCTGCCGCGCGGTTGTGATATTGCGCCAAATACTCCAAGCGCCGAGCACACCAAGTAGTGGACCCAAAGCCAAACCGTTGCTTCCAGCCACATCTAGAAGTTCCCCTATCGCCTATGCAGCGCCGCCCGCGGCGGCTGATTGAGTCGCTGAACTGTTGCGGAAATGCGGAATAACGTGCTTTCCAAACAGGTCGATCGCGTGCATGGTCTTTTCGTGCGGAATTGCCCAAAACTGCATCATCGCGAGGAACTGATCGAGCTGCGCTTCTTTCTGCAATCGCTCGATTTGTTTGATCACGGTATCGGGACTCCCGCAGATGCACATCCCATTCTCGATCAATGAATCGAGCGTGACCTTGCTTGGATCGAGGCCCTCGTACTGGGCAGGAAGCGCAGTATTCACGCGGCCGGTTTCCTTGGGATCGACGCCGGTTTTCTTAGCTTCGAGCACGGGAGCGTTGGCGACTAGCGTGGTGCGGACGTAGGACATGAATGAACGTTCCGCTTCCTCGCGGGCCTGCTTGTCAGTGTCGGCCAGATGGGTCATCGCGAACGCACCCGCCCGATTGTTAACAAATGCGCCGTATGGTTTCGCGTTCTGGATCGCGTTGCGATAGGCACGGACGCGCTTGCCCAGATGCTCAGGCGTGACGAGCAGCGTGAAGGAGAGCAGGCCGAGACCGAGCTTGCCCGCAAGCTCGTGAGTGTCCTCGCTGGTGCACGCGACCCACATCGGCGGATGCGGTTTCTGGATCGGCATCGGCACGACGGTTCGTTCAGGGATATCGAAGTATTTTCCTTTGTAAGAGAAGGTGCCGTTCGGGCTTTTCCAGATAGTCGTGATGATGTCGATAGCTTCTTCCCAACGGGCGCGGGTTTCGCGATAGGGAATGCCGAAGCCGCCGAGTTCGACTTGAGTGATCGAACGTCCGGTGCCGACCTCGACGCGACCGTTGCTCAGGATGTCGAGCGTGGCGACGCGTTCGGCGATCCGAATCGGATGATTGTACGGAAAAGGCAGCAGGACGACGGCATGACCGATGCGGATTTTGCTGGTGCGCTGCGAGATCGCGCCGTAGAGGACTTCGGGCGCCGAGGAATGGGCGAAACCGACCTGGAAATGATGCTCGACAGTCCAGAAATTAGTGAAGCCGACTTCCTCGGCGCGTACCACCTGATTCATCACGTCGTGAAACGCCTGATATTCGCGCTCACGATGCTTGAGCGGGCTATCAACCTGAATTTCGTAGAAAATGCCGAAGTCCATTGCCGAACCTCCGAGGCTGCCGGCTCTCTAAAAGAGCCCGGCGATTTCGTAATTATGTATGTCTGCAAATCGATCTTGTAGCAGAATTGACAACTTTGAGAAGTAAATCCGCGAAGCTTCGAACGCCTATCTTAAGCCGAGTCGCTCCGTTTGCATTGCGGAAGAGGGTGGCTTATCTGATGACGAACGAGAGTCCTTTGAGGGTTGGCTCGCCCGGGAGAGACGCAAATGTTCAAGATTGGCAAACTGTTTCATCTGACGCACGTGGTGAACGATCTCGACGCGATGGACCGCTGGTACGACGAGGTCTTCGCGGTGCATCGCTTCTATCATGGTTATGAGAAGCTGGCGGGGCGCGATGCGTCGCTGCTCACAATTGGCGATGTCGTGATGGAGCCGATGTCGCCGGCCAAAGTCGAGAATCTAAAGAACGAGTCGGTGAAGAAGTTTCATGATCGCTTCGGACAGCATTTCCATTCGATCGCGTGGTACGTCGATGACGTACAGGCGATCGCGACGAAGCTCGACCAGAGCGGTTTCCGGCTGTACGACATCGTCGGCAAGCAGGTGAAGCCGCCGCTGAAGGCGACCGCATTTTGGACACATCCGCGCGAAACTCCAGGACAACTCGAATTCGCAGTATATGGCGACTTCATCGCCGATCCCCGCATGAGCAAGGAGTGGTCGAGCGCACGCTGGCGCGACGAACATCCGTTGGGGATCGAACGCGCGTCGCATATCACGCTGGTGGTGCGCGATCTGCCGGCGACCAAACGACTCTATGTCGATGTGTTGGGCGGCAAGCTAATGCATGAAGAAGAGACCGCCGGCAAGCGCAGCGCTTTTGTTGCGGTCGGCGAGGATTCAGTGGTCGAAATCGCGCAGCCGCTTGGGTCGAGCACGCCGGAGGTGCGCGACATGGAGCAAAATGGCGAAGGAATCCATGCGCTAGTTTTCAAGACCAAGAATCTGCAACGCGCAAAGGATTTCCTGAAATCGAAAAATCTGCGGCCCGAAGATGACGCGAGCGGAACCGCATTGCTCGATCGCGATCAAGCGTTCGGCATGGTAATCGGCTTCACTGAGCGCGCGTTGCCGAACGATCCGCGTTAACGCTAGCGGAGGTGCGTTGCGCGCCGGAGCGAGCAGGCGAGTCTGCGAGCTGCGTCAAGAATTAGAGTCGGGAGACTACCTCCAGGCATAAACAGTCTCACTTCATAGAGTCATCTTACAGGGCGCCGGCTTCGATCAGCGCCCTGATTTGCGTCTCCGACAGCCCGGCCTGCGTGAGAACCTCGTGATTATGCTCGCCTAACTGTGGCGCGCCGCGTTCGAATGCGGTGACGCGGTCATGACTATCGGTCGCAACTGACACCGGGTATTGCAGGGCGCGTCCGAGCTCCGGATGCTCGAACGGCTGAAAAGTCCCGCGTGCCTGAAAATGCGGATCGTCGAGATTTTCCTCGGGATAGCGCACACTGGCCCACAAGAGCCCTTTGGCCTGTGAGCGATGGAAAATTTCCTCGGCGGTCATCGCGGCGCACATGCGATCGATCATCGCGCTGAAATGCGCCCCGGCCTCAGAAGGAGAACGCTCAGCTAACTCACGATAGACGTCGGAATCGAGGTCATGCTCGATACCCGCTTCAGTCATCATCTCGGCGATGACGCGGCGCTCGCGTCCGCCCCAGAACAAGAAAGCCTTGACGTAACGTCCATCTTTCGTGCGGCGTAGCCACGGTCGCGAGCGGCTCTCGGCGGCGTGGCGACCGGTCTGCCGATGCACGAGCGCCTGATTGTAAATCCAAGTGGGCATCGCGACTTCGGTACAGGTGCTGACCGCCTCATGAAGCGAGAGATCGATCACATCGCCTTCGCCGGTCAGCTCGCGAAAGTTGAGGGCTGCGGTAATTGCAATTACCGCGTACTCGCACGCAATGTGATACGCCTGCCACATCGCAGGCGCGATCGGCGGCGTGTCATAGGTCCAATCGTGCTGCGGATCGTAGCCGCAGGACATCATCACACCGCCCAGCGCGAGATGCGTCAGATCAGTCATCTTGAGGTCGCGCCACGGGCCGTCGAGGCCGAAAGGCGTTACAGTGCATACAATGAGTCGCGGATTCGCTTCGCGCAGCTCGCGATAGAGTTCGAGGCGTGGCGCGACGGCACTCGCCTCGCCGGAATCAAGAATGATGTCGGCGCGGCGGCCCATAGCCGTGAGTGCGTCGCGCGCGGCTGGATGATCGACTTCGAGCGAGATGCTGCGCTTGCCCAAATTGTAGCGCGAGAAGCAGAGGCTCTGTGCGTGCTCGGCGGTTGTGAAGGGTCCGACGTGGCGTGAATGAGAGCCGCGACGCCCTTCGAGACGAATCACGTCTGCGCCGAGTGAGGCGAGCAGAAAGCCGGCAAACTCAGCGCGCGCGTCGCCAGGTTCGAGTACGACCGTGCCTTCAAGGGCGGAGCTGAGGAGCGCGTTATGCATCAGATCGTCAGCTCCTCTTGCAGCGTTGCGATTTCCTCGGGAGTCAGTCCGAGCAGCTCGCGATAAACGTAGTCGTTGTCCTCGCCCATGGTAGGCGCGCCGCGACCGGTGAGGCCCCCCGGATTCACGCGCATAGACTCGAACTTGGCGGGAAAGCCCTCGATCGGCCAGGTTCCGATTTCACTGTGCGGCAGGGGGACGAAATAATCGCCATTGCGTAGCTGCGGGTCGCGTTCACACCGATCAGCTGCGGTCTGCACGACGGCCGCTGCGACCCCGCGCTTCTGCAAGCGAGTCATCAGGTCGTAACGGTCTTCGTTCTGAGTGAACTCGCCGAGGAGACGATCAAGCTCGTCCTCGTTGGCTTTGCGGTCTTCCGCAGTCGCAAAACGCGGATCGCGGGTCCAGGCGGGCGAGCCGATTTCAGATACCAGCGCGGCCCAGTCTTGATCGTTTTGCACGGCGATCGCAATCCAGTTGTCATCGCCGCGACATCGATACGCGCCGTGTGGCGCAGCGCCCGCGAGCGGCGATCGATTGCCGGCGCGCGTCGTGGGTTTGCCGGTAAGCTGAGCTTCGAGCGTAGCAGTGCCCGAAGTCATAATTCCTACTTCGGTCTGTGAGACATCGACATAACATCCCTGACCGGTGCGGCGGCGCTTGAGTAGCGCGGCCATTACTAACATCGCGCCGTAATAGCCAGTCGAATGATCGAGGTAAGAATAGCCCCATCCAGCAGGCGGCATCGGCTCGGGCAATCCCGACATATGCGTCAGTCCGGATAACGCCTGCGCAGTCGGGCCGACGCTGAGATAGCCGTTGTAGGTGCCCGACTTACCCATCCCAGTGATTTGTAAATAAATAAGCTGTGGATTGATCTCGCGTAACGAGTCGTAACCCAACTCCCAACTCTGCATCTGGTTGGGACTATAGTTCTCGCAAAGCACGTCGGCCTTCATGATCAATTTTTTGAATAGCTCGCGACCTTGCGGCAGGCTTAGGTTGAGCGTCACGCCGTACTTGGCCGGATTGATATTGTTGAATAGGCCGCTGCGATTGAGGCTTCCTTCCTCGGCATTAGGAGCGTAGGGCCGCACCATACGGAGCAAGTCGAGCGCGCGATTATCATGCCATTCGACGCGGATGACTTCGGCCCCCATCGTCGCGAGCATCCGCGTGCAGTTCGGTCCCGCAACAATCTTGGTCAAGTCGATAACGCGTATGCCTTCGAGTGGGCGACGCTTGGTTTGCTCTCCTGACCCCATTGCGCTCTTGACTCCTATGAAGCAATTGGAACGGTTCTATCCAATAGTCATTTGGCCTGATTCCTAATACTTACGAGCGCAAGACAGTACCGGGAGTATCACCGGTGTATCTGCCGCCCTCGTATATAGGCCGCCCATTGACTATTACGTGCTCGATCCCGCGCGGCTTGACGATCATCCGGCGGCCGCCGCCGGGAAGATCGTTAACTGCTTCAGGCGGATGACAGCCGATTTGGTCGTAGTCAAACAAGACGAGATCGGCGGCTTTACCCGGGAGCAGGCGTCCGCGATCGCGGATGCCGAAGAAGTCCACAGCTTCGGAAGTCATCCGCGCAACCGCGCGTTCGAGACTGAGTAGCTGCTTATCGCGCACCCAGGTGCCAATCACGTCGCTGGTGTAACCGGCTGTGCAGAATTGATCGACGTGCGCGCCGCCATCGGATTCGCCAATCAGCACGCGAGGATCGTCGAGCAGCTCGGTCGGAACCACAGTCCGAATCACGGTATAGATCAGATTAAGATCATCTTCGAGCACCAGATCGAAGAACGTATCGAGCCCGTCCTTGCCGCGCTGTGCGGCGATCTCCGCGACGGTTTTGCCCCACAGATGCTGCATAGCAGGATTCTTCACCACGTTGACTGTGATGAGATCCCAGAGGCCGTGGAACAGACCCGGACCGCGCAACTCCTTACGGAAGGCCTCGCGAAACTCGCGGCTGCCGTAAAGCTGCTTCAACTCATCGGATGACGCGTTAAAGGCGCTCTTCCACGAAGGATATGGCGCGAACGAAATCGAAGGCTGCGCCAAACCCATCTCAGTAACCAGCGGCATCGTAGCGAGTTGCGGCTTGGCTCCGCGCTGAATCTGCATAGCGGCGGCGCGCAGCAACTGCTTGTACGACTCCGGCTGATGGATGAACTTGCGCAGGACCAGCCATGTGATCTGGCGGCCGCTGGCATCGAGTAGCAGATCGAGCAGCTCACATTCATCGGGTTCGATCTGATCGACGCGACGGTTCGCGATCAGCTCAATAGTGCCTTTGCCGAGTTCCTTGAGCACACTCGCGTAAGCTTTCAGCTCGGCTCGATCAGCCTGACGACAGGCAAGCGGTCGTCCCTTATAACCGATATGCTGCGGGGCGGTGCTGGTGCTGAAGCCGAACGCGCCCGCGGCGATCGCTTCCTTGAGCAGCGAGCGAATCGACGCGGTCTCCTCGGCGGTAGCCGCCCGCTCCATCGAGGCCTCGCCCATCACGTAATGGCGAAATGGGGTGAGCGGCGCGAGATGCGCGAGATTAATCGCCGATCCGCGCCTTGCTGCCGCGTCCATATATTGCGGAAAACTTTCCCAGTCCCACGTGACGCCGCGATTGAGCACGTCGAACGGAATGCCTTCGACGTTGACCAAGTCCCAAGTCGCGATTTCATGATCCTGCGGTCGGCAGGGAGCAAGCCCGACGCCGCAGTTGCCCATCACCACGCTCGTAACACCATGCCACGAGGAAGCCGAGACAGTGGGATCCCAGCAGATTTGCCCATCGTAATGCGTATGCGGGTCGATAAAACCCGGCGTGACAGTCAGATCGGAAGCGTCAACCTCACGCGCAGCGCCCTCGCTGACTTTGCCGATCTCGGCAATTTTGCCGGCGCGAATACCGATGTCGGCGCGACGGGCGGGGCTGCCGGTTCCATCTACCACGTTGCCGTTACGAATAATTAAGTCGAGTGCCATGTCCTACCTCCGTCAGGCGTACTCGCTCGAAGAGCTTTGAGTCCAGTTGATTACTATGCGGGCATTTTCGGGAATTTTGGCAGATGTTCCGAGATTGGCGCCCACGATGGCGCGCTCGACATAAAGAGATTGACCGCCGGCTTGAATTGATTCGGATCGTCGAGGCTCGAGGCTCGGATCGCGACGACGTCCGGCATCATCTCCAACAAAGCGAACATTGGCGAGCCGCAGTTAGTGCAGAAACCGCGCTTGATCTTGTTGCCATTATCGGCGATTACCTCGTAATAACGTGCCTCGCCTTGGAGAAGCTTGAATGCAGTCTTCGGCACGGCCATTACGGAGGCCATCGCAGCCCCGCTCGAACGTTGGCAGTCGCGGCAATAGCAATTACCCGCGAACGCCGCGTCACCCGAGTATTCGTAACGAATTGCTCCGCAGGCACATCCACCGGTCATTTGAGTCGGCATCGGCAATTTCTCCCGTCGATATTTCGAAGCATAGTTAGTCAGATCCCAAATCGCCATCGAAATCGTGGTTGCCGCACGCGGGCCGATTTGGGACAAAGATCAGCGTGCCTTCGGTCACCCAGCGAAACCCTGACGAATCGCCTCGCGAGATCACAACCGCAGCATCTTCCACATCGTCGCATTATCGATGGGTGCTGCTTGCGATGTTGCTGCCAGCGACGATCTTCGAAGGTTACGACATCACCATCTTTCATCTATGCACGCCGGATATCGCGAGCAGCTTCCACCTGAATGACGCATGGATCGGCACGATCGCCGCAATTGTGCGCACCGGGGGAATTCTTTCATTTCTGGTCGTGACGCTGGCTGATCGGTTTGGCCGCAAGCCGATACTAGGAATCACGGTTACAAGCTACGCCCTCTGCACACTGCTCACCGGAGTCTCGCGCGGGGCAGTCAGCTTCACGCTCTTTCAGAGTATCGCGCAAATTTTTCTCGCCGCCGAATTCGGAATCGCGGTCACGATGATTAGCGAAGAGTTTCCCGACGAGCAGCGCGGGCGCGCGGTATCGATACTGCTGATGGCGGCCTTTATCGGTGTCGCTACTGCCGGGATGCTCTATGGCCCAATCGCCGCATCACGATGGGGCTGGCGCGGGATGTACTTTCTCGGTATTGCGCCGCTGATTCTGATCGCCTGGATTAGGCGGAAGCTACGGGAAACTTCGCGCTTCGTGGCGGCGCGGGCCTATGGGACGGTGGCGATCAGCATCGTGGCGTCGATCCGCAAATCTTTCGCAGCACTGCGGGGTCCGTGGCGCGGACGGCTGATCCTCGTGGCGATTCTCTGTAACTGCGTTGGTTTGGTGGGCGGCTCGGTCATCTCATTCTTCAGCCTGTATGCCAGACGCGATCACGGCTGGACCCCGGCGCAGGTCGGGACCGCGTTCGTAATCGCGTATTTCGCCGGAAGCTGCGGGACTCTGTTGAGTGGCGATTTGCTGGATCGCGTCGGGCGACGCGCGACGGCAGTAAGTTTTTTTATGCTCGCTGGATTAGCCGCTGCGATCCTTTTTCAGAGCAACGGATACTGGTGGGTCTTTCTCGCGCTGAGCGCCACGATGTTCACTTATCAGGGAGCGCGCACCGCGACCTCGGCGCTTGGTGCGGAACTGTTTCCGACTCATGCGCGAGCGACCGGGTTTTGCCTGACTGTTCAGGTGCTCGGACAGCTCGGCTGGATCGCTGCACCTTTGGCGGTTGGACTGCTCTCCGGGCCAATGAATGGACTCGGCAACGCGGCGACACTTTTTGCGGCAGGGCCTCTTATCGGCATGATCATCGTCGCGATGTTTGTTCCCGAGACGCGCGGCAGAACTCTCGAAGAACTTTGCCCGGAGGAACTGGCTCTTCCGGTCGCCGACTAACAGTCGCTGTAAAGCTCGCGCGAGACAATATTATGCGGTATCAGTGATCGAGATTTTTTCCTGATTGAGGACGCTATGGCAGGCAAATATTTCGAAGAATTCCGCATCGGCGACGTGTTTCATCATCAACCTGGTCGAACGGTCACTGAAACCGACAATCTACTTTTTTCGGCTCTGACCTTGAACCCGCAGCCGCTACATCTTGATGCGGAGTTCTCGAAGAAGACTGAATTCGGGCAGCGGTTGGTCAACAGCATTTTCACCCTCGGGCTGGTCGTAGGACTGTCGGTCGGTGAACTCACACTGGGCACGACCGTCGGGAATCTCGGCTTCGACAAAACCGAGTTTCCGAAGCCGGTGTTTATCGGCGATACGATCACTGCCGAGACCGAAGTGATGGAAGTTCGCGAGAGCAAGTCGCGGCCCCAGTGGGGAATTGTGATCTTCGAGCATCGCGGGGTGAATCAGCGCGGTGAAACCGTGGTCAAGGCGCGCCGCACCGCCATGATGCTACGCAAGAAGGTATAAGCGAGTCGAAAAAGTAATCCCTCCCATATAGGAGCACGAATATGGAGGTCCGGATTCGCCCAATTCAGGAAAACGACCTTAATGAAGCCGATCGGATCGTCAAGCTGGCATTCGGAACGTTCCTTAACGTCCCGGATCCTATGGGCGTATTCGGTGACAGTGATTTCGCTTACACCCGATATCGCGCAGCGCCTGATTGTGCTTTCGTGGCTGAAGCCGACAATCGCGTAGTCGGATCAAATTTCGTCACCCAATGGGGCAGTTTTGGATTCTTCGGACCGCTCTCGGTCGAGCCGCTAAGGTGGAATCAAGGCATAGCGCAAAAGCTGCTTGAGCCGACAGTGGCCTTGTTGGACAAATGGAATTGCACTCATGCCGGCCTTTTCACATTCAGTCACAGCCCCCAGCATGCGGCGCTCTATCAGAAGTTCGGTTTCTGGTCGCGATTTTTAACACCCATAATGTCGAGGGAAGTGCGCGATCGTCAGGCGTACGAACCTTATGTCCGGTTCTCGGAGCTACCCCCTGAGCAGAAGACCGGAGTGACTGCGGCCTGTCGTGAGGCGACAACAGCGATCTATGACGGGCTCGACGTTACTCGCGAAATCGAAGCAGTCGATTCGCAACGCATGGGTGATACGCTGGTGCAACTCGATGACTCTCAGGTGAGGTCGTTTGCAGTCTGTCATGTCGGCGCAAATACTGAAGCAGGCAGTGGAACTTGCTACGTAAAGTTCGGTTGCGTGCGGCCGGGAGACTCGGCTCAGAGCGATTTCGAGAAATTGCTGAAGTCTTGTGAAGCTTTCGCTGTGAATCGTGGAGCTTCGCGATTGGTCGCCGGCGTCAATATGGGTCGCCATGAAGCGTATCGAACGATGGTTGCGCTAGGGTTTCGCACGGACATGCTCGGAGTCGCGATGCATCGACCTAACGAACCGGGCTTCAGCAAGCCTGGTGTTTACATCATCGACGACTGGCGCTAGCGGGCGCGTGGCGGGGAACATCACCAGTACGAGGCGGCGAAGTAAATCAAACCTCCCGCAGTGATCAGAATCACCGGGTTGGTGCGATGCCACCATAGAACCGCGAGGCTGCCGGCGGCGATGACTATTCCAATGGCGTTGAAAACCGATAGCCGCGCAATCGAGTAGGTGCCGGAGAACATCAGGCCGATCGCGACTGGCGCTAATCCGCGCTGCGCCGCGAGTCGCCACGGCGAATCGGCGAAGCGCTGCCAGAGACGATTTGCGAACAGCGTCAGGAGGCAGTCAGGGATGAAGAAGGCGAGGCCCACGCACGCTGCACCTGCCGCTCCAGCCAGCCGATAGCCGATCACCAGCACCATCAACATGTTTGGCCCGGGCGCGACCTGTCCGAGGCTGTAGATGTCGCGAAACTGCTGATCGGTAATCCAGTGGAACTGATGCACCGTCATGTGCTGCATTTCCGGCAGAATCGGCGTTCCGCCGCCTACCGCCAGAATCGACAATAGGGCGAACACCCACGTCAGATTGATCAGCTTGCGCGCCATTCAGTGACGCCAGTAGGCGCGACGCGAGCGGAAGCGCTCGCGTAGATGCATGAAGCGAATAGGGGCATGGCGCGGATGCTCGCGTGGCCGATAATAAAAAATCGCCGTGCCGCCGACGACGATCAGCACCACCACTAATGACACTTTGAAGATGCTCACTGCGGCGAACGTGACGAGAACGAAGGTCAGATCTGCTATGCGCGCCAGTTGTTTGTGGCCGAGTTGCAGAGTCACCGTGGCCAGAAGCCCCACTGCCGCCGCCGCCACGCCCACCAAAAACAGGTTGATCGAGTGATTGTGCCGATTCTGGTCCCACAATATCCCAAGCGCCATCACGACAATGATCCCCGGAAGTACCAACCCGGCGACCGCAACGGCGGCGCCGATTACGCCACGCAAACGATCACCGACGATCACGCTGAGATTTACCGAATTGAGGCCGGGCAGGGTTTCGCTCAACTCGAGCGCGTCGAGGAAACCGTCGTCATCGACCCATTGATGCTGCTCGACTAGATACTGCCGGAGATAGGCAACCACTCCGCCGCCGAAGCTGATCGCTCCGGCCGTCAGAAAAGTAATGAAAATAGTCGCGAGACTTGGCCGGCTGCGTGCGGCCTCATCTGTCGGTCCGGGCCGCTCGTCCGCCGGCTCATTCATGATGATTGATTGGAACGCGCCCGAGGCTATAAACCATCGCAGTCTTGGTCGTCCCGTGATGGAGCCAGTCGGCGGCCGCGGTCTGCAAGCGTGAGAAGAATTGCTCGGAGAGCGCCTTCGGATGGGGATGGATGCCGGCCGGGTCCGGATACTTGATCTGGTACGAGTACTCGCCGAGCAGATGCTCCTGCGTGCGGCGATGGCGCCATACGGTCAGCGTTGCTTTAGCCGAAGTCTTTGCGCCGAAAACAATCTCGCCCATATTCACCAGCACTTCTTCGATTGCGACGTCGTTGACCACCCCGAAAGAGGTGGTGGGCTTTGCTCCGATACTGAGGAGGGTCGGAAACAGCTTGGCAAAATCACCGAATTCCCCGGTCAGGAGATTCTCGCGCGTCATCATCTCAGCCGAATGCGAGTAGATGAAGCGCATCGCGCCCGCTTCCGCGGAATCCACCAGCACCTCTTCCTTAAACTTGCTAATGTATGGAATCGCTGCGGGGGGGCTCAGGTCCAGAACTGCCGCGGCCTCACGATCGTGGCTGCGGAATTTCAGGGTCAGTTCGTGTTCGGCCTCCTGCAATCCGTCCCGATAGAAAGTACGGCGCCGGAGCATAAAGTTATGATTATAGAGCCGGAATTTCGGCGTATCGAAAAACAGCACCTCGCGCAGATGAGTCTCCATCGGCTTGCCGCGCTTGAGGATCTCAATATTGAGCGATTGTGCGATTCGCCGGGTCAGCTTCCAGAATCGATGGAACTGCGTCGGCTGATCGAAGTGATCGGCGCGCAGGAGCAGCTTGTACTCGCGATACCCGATCGAGGCAGGTTCGGCGATCGGCAGATGATGATTTGGATGCGCCGGTTCATTCATCGCGATTCGTAGCCATCCGATGCGCTGCTTGCAGCCTGTGGAATGCAATCGGGATAGCAGTCCGACCGGATACGGTCAATTACTTTTAGGTTCTATACTCAAGGCGCGGCGTCTCGCTCTTGCGATGATCGATGCCGAGCGCGATAATTCCGCTTGCCGTGGACGCATAGCTCAGCCCGGTTAGAGCACTTGCCTCACATGCAAGGGGTCCCAGGTTCAAGTCCTGGTGCGTCCACCAGCAAATTCTCTAACAAAATCAAATACCGCCTATGGACAGCGCTGCGTATGGAAGCCGGAGCAATGCAGTGAAATAGCGCAGCCCGGAAAGTTCCGTAATGTACTCGCGCTCGATGATCAGATGCGCGCGAAGATCGCTCCCCTCGCGCAGCCATATCCGAAACGCGCCCCAGAAGCATTGAAATGCGATGCGTCCGCCAGCCGGGCGGAATAGGACGGTGCAAATCCGATCCTGGGCTCCAAGGATGATTCATACTTTTGATATCTAGCTGACAGTTAAGATCCACGAGCCCGCTCATTTTCACAGTTTTTTACGACTTGCGCATAGCCGTCCAACTCAGTAGCTTCACTGCTCGTAAATAGCCTCCAACCACAAGAATAGCTATTGCTCTCCGCAGCTATGAAAGACGGAGGAGATCGATGGAACTACCAACTGCCGTCCGCGAGTCTAAGCTATGGCGGAGACTCGGAGAAAATGACGACCTGCAAACGGCGGTAAAGCAGTTACGATCAACGTCCGAGACTTTAGCTAATACAGTTAGCTCATCGGTTCCGAACTTCACCGACCACTCAGTGCGTCATATGGACGCCCTGTGGCATATAGCAGAGCGCATCTTGACTGAAGAGTAGATCAACTCACTGTTAATTGGTGAGGCTTTCCTCTTAGCAGTCGGTTTCTACCTACATGACATTGGTATGGCCTATGCGGCCAATGTCGATGGACTTAAGGCTGTCAGAACATCGCAAGTATATAACGAGTTTGTTCTGCGCGCTAAAGCGGCTTCCGGCTTCGCGACGGGACCAATCCCCGATGCAAATATTGACGCAAAGGCCATTACGTATGCTGTTCGGAAGCTTCACGCACACGCTGCGGCAGAGTTGGCCACATCTATGATTCCGGGCACCGACCGTTTTTTGATCGAACCGACTAATATTCGAGAGATTTGGGGTCCAACCGCGGCCAAAATAGCCTCAAGCCACCATTGGAGCTTGGCACAGCTCGAGCGTGAACTTGGCCGTCAGGGGATCGTGCCGCTAGGAAACGTTGGAAAGGGCGACCCAGCCTATGTGGCATGTGTTCTGCGGCTCATCGATTATGCGCATATAAATAGAGACCGCGCTTCATCTCTCGAGCGTGCCCTGCGGCAGCCCCTGGGCCCTGAGAGCTTGCAACATTGGCCTGCTCAAGAAAACATTGACGGACCGGAGCGCGTCGGCGATCAGCTCGTATACAGGTCGTCATCTCCCATAGCTGATGTTGACGCTTGGTGGCTCTATTACGAAATGCTCGTCGGCCTTAATCAGGAGATTTTTGCCGTCCGCAAATACCTGCAGCATCGACCGCAACGACCCGAGCGGCTTTCGTTGGAAGGAGTTGAGGGCACATCCTCACCCGAGTCCGCTGCGATCTTAATCGAAACCTCAGGCTTTTCTCCAATCGAGGTAAACATACGCGCGGGCTCCATTGAGCGACTAGTTCAGCTTTTAGGAGGCGAAACACTTTATGGAAGGAGTCCGATGGCTGCCGTACGTGAACTAATCCAAAATGCCTCCGACGCAGTAATGCTGAAAGGCGCAGTGGCAGCCACCCCATTTGAACGCGCCGCGCTCACTTTGCCAATCGAAGTCAAGCTGAAGACGAGCGAGCCTTCGTCGCTGGAAATCACCGACCCAGGTGTGGGGATGTCTAAGCGTGCAATGACAGAATATTTAGTATCAATTGCGTCTGATTACTGGAACTCCGAACAGTTCTTTTCTGACTTTCCGTCCGCTTTTGACAAGGGTTTCAGGCCGGCCGGCAAGTTCGGAATCGGATTTATTTCGGTTTTCATGCTCGGTGACGAAGTACAAGTCGAATCAAATCGGGACGGAGCTGCGCGGCTACGTTTAACACTCCGAGGAGTTGGGAGGCGTGGCGAATTACGGGAGATGTCTTCGCCAGCGGGAAGCGGAACCTCAGTAAAAATAAGACTCAAGGGTGAGGTGGCTCCAGCTTTCCAGTACCTACCTGAACTGACAAAAGCTTATGCGCCCATGGTTTCTCACGACATCCGAGTCGAAGTAGACTCACAACTAACTTACATCCAAAAAGACTGGTGGAAATTATTAAAGATCAATGAATTTGTTGAGTGGATCATAGATGCTCGGAAAAGACTATCATGGAGCGCCCATACGACGTTCTCAGAACATCTGAACGTGCGCCAGTTTTTCTCCGAAGCGAAGCGATCGGAACACGAATGGGCAAACGACCCACCGGAATGGGTATCGGAGCGATGCCGGTTTGTCGCCCATCCGCGTCACAACGCTAGTATCCTGTGTTCAAGGGGCTCACGCTTCAGATTATACGGACTCCTGGGTTTGTCGGTTTGTACAATTCAGAGAGCGTGACTCCGACCGTTAATCGGCAATCGGCGCTTAGCTTCAATATTGATGACGTCCTGACTGAGGCAAAATTGGCAGTGATGCCACGGATCATTGAAGAGCTTGACCTGCTTGGGAAGAGTGGTTTTGTGGCAACCAAAATGGAGTTTCTCGCTCAGTGCATTACTTATTATGGAACTCAATCAATATTGGACTCCGACCTCCGCTGGATCAGTGTCGTTACGCCACCAGGAGAAGTTAAGCTCCAATCTTGCCAAGACCTCCTCAAGCGGACAACTGCGGCACAGCGCATACTGATCGGCTTTTCCGCGAGCCACTGGGATGCAATGAAGGAGTGGTCAGCGCCCGGCTCGAAGCTAGATGCAAGTGATCTCGCCGTCATTCTCGAGCGAACAATGGGAGAATTTATCGGATGGTCTCGCGACGATAAATTCGGGACCCTTGTTGAGTTGTGGCCCGAATGCAAAGAAAGCCCGCTTTTCTGGACAATTCTAAGTCTCATAGCACAGGCTTGGCAGGTAACGCCTAGCGATTTAGTCAAAGCTGACGGTTGGAAACACACGAATGGGACCTTGTTTGGCGAGTTTCGGAAGCCCAAGTAAAGAACGATACGAAGGACCGGGCACACTCCTTCTGTTCTGATAAGCTTAAATAACAAGCCGCAGGCAAGATTGTGTCCCCGCGCAGAGTAGATGGTCAGAGTGGCGCTGCTAAGGCTTGAAATAGCAGCGCGAGAGCGCACTCGTATAACTGGGAAGGACTGACACATTCCTAGCACAGTGATAATGAACTCCCACGGGCACAACGACTTCAGGTGGAACCTTTGATTCACAAGCAAGCGCTAACACAGGCCAAAACTGATCTTACGTAACCAACGCGCTGAGGCTCATACTGGAGGATCGCTGAGCCGGCGTGTACTTACAACACTCACGTTGCGTCGTGGAAAATTATCCCCAGCGTTACGCGATGACCTTGCCCGATCCGGCTGACGCCGTGACGAACCGCGACGCGCGACCATCCGCGTGTGCTTCGGATGGGCCGATAGCGGGTCGGAAACAACACGGCGCAGCCTTGTTCCAACGTGATCGCCTCGCCGCGCGATTGCGCGCGCGGTCGATTCTCGACTAATAGAAATTCACCGCCTTCAAAGTCTATCGCGGGCCGGCTCAGCATCAGCGTGAATTGCAGCGGAAACGCGACCTCCCCGTACAAATCCTGATGCAGGCAGTTGTATCCGCCTGCCTCATAGCGCAGCATCAACGGCGTTGGCCGGACCTGCCCGGCTCGATGGCATTCCGCGATGAACTCATCGAGGTTCGCCGGAAAGCGTATTTCCCATCTGAGGACGTCGGCCCATTGGTTCGCAATTGGAGCTACTCGCGAGTACAGCGCCTCGCGTAGATCCGCGACGATTGGCGGCAATGGATATGCGAAGTACTTGTATTCGCCTTCGCCGAAGCGATGGCGCGCCATATCGACTTTGCTACGAAACTTCTGGCGATCTGCGTAGAGCTCGATCAGCGCGGCGCACTCGTCGGGCATCAGAATCGCTCCGGAGGTCGCGTAGCCTCGGTCGTCGAGCGAGGCCCGCATCTGATCCCAATCAATTTGGGAAATACGTTGCTCGACAGCTCGCGGCGTCATAAGCAGATTCAACCCCGAGAAGCCGCGCCGGTGAAATACGCCTCTATTGTGAGAGGCTCAGATCAACCCTCACACAGTTCCCAGGCTGCGGTTGCGATCGCCGGTACACGAACGTCATAGGTTGCGAAAATCGGATCGTCGGCCTGCCCGCTCAGATGGCGCGCGTAGCTGCCTTCCAGAATAATCGCCAGCTTGAACAACGCAAAAGCTTGATAGAACCCGACATGATGGACGGCGCGGCCCGATTTTTCCTCGTAGAGACTGATCATCTCGCGGCGCGACAAATAGCCCTCCGTCGGGTCCATGCTAGAAACCACACTGCGGCGCGCGTCACTGTCAGACGGCTCGCTCCAGTAGGTGAGCATCCAGCCAAAGTCCGCGAGCGGATCGCCGAGCGTGGACATCTCCCAATCGAGCAGCGCGAGCGGTCGAGGCGGATCGTCGGTCGTCCACATCACATTATCCAGCTTGAAGTCGCCGTGGACGATCGTGGCCGGCGGCGACGCAGGCAGGTTACGCCGCAGCCAGTCACGGATTTTCTCCATGATTGGCAAGGGACGAGTGAGCGGGAGCGTGCGCTCGAGTTGATCGGTCCAGCGTTTTAGTTGACGTTCGAGGTAGCCCTCGGGACGGCCGAACTTTTCGAGACCGACGGCGCCCCAATCAACCGCCTGCAGCGCAATCAGCAGATCGATCATCCCCTGACTGATAGCGCGACGCTGAGCCGGACTCGTCGCAAACGAGGGCGCTGAGCCTGGCACATTGGGTGAGCGGATCACGCGTCCGTGCAGATGCTCCATCAGGTAAAAGGGCGCGCCAATATACGAAGGATCGTCGCAGCTCGCGTAAACCCGGGGCAATGGAACTGCGGTCGATTGCAACGCATCGAGAATGCGATACTCGCGGAGTACGTCGTGCGCCGTCGGAAGTAACGGCCCACGCGGTGGCCGACGAAGCGCCCAAGACTTCCCGTCGAAATGAACCAGGTGGACCTCGTTGGAATGGCCGAATGAGATATTCTCGGTGTGCAGCTCGACTGGATCGCCGAGCTTGCGGTCATAGATGAAACGCGCGAGGCCTTCGCGGTCAATCGCGGTCTTATCAGCGCCGGCTGGAAGATCATTCGACATGGGAAATCGCTCTGCGCATCGAATATCTCATCGATAATTCGGCAATACACTGACCCGCTGCTGAAAAGGATTGCGGCCAAATGGGCTCTGGCCGACCGATCCAAGTCCGCCGAGCGTCACCTGAAACTGGTATTGGGTTTCACTCGGATTGATCGTTTTAGTGATTCCCATATCGAAAGCCCAACAGTCGCATGGCGATTTGACCCGCACTCCATATTCAGCCGAGATCAATTTGTGCTTAACGAAATCGTAAGAGGGGGCGAAATAGGCGCCGACTCGATTGAACAGATCATAATACATACGGGCGCTGATAAACTGGCTTAAATTGGCGCTTTGGCCGGGGCGCAAGGTGTTCGGACCTGGCGCAATATAGATATAATTGATCTGTAGAAATGAGCCCGCCGCCGCTTTCCCCATGTAAAGCTTGGGTGTGTTATTGGTCCACCACGGTTGAAAGGTCAAAGAGGCACTGGCATTGCGGATTCCATTTGTGAATGGCGAATAGCCCAGTTCCCCGCCAACCGACCAGACACTGGTGGGGAAAGCGGTTGCCGTCATATCCAAATCGGCGAAACGCGATGCACCCTTGGCGATAGCATGATTTGTGTCGTAGGCCTGCAACAAAGTGAACCGAAAGATTTCGACCACAGAATTGCCATTGATATAGCTGCGGGCGCGAAATGGATTGAACGAGCCTACGTCGTTGTCATCAACGCCTTGCATTTCCGTTGTCTGATCCTGATCAACTATATCAGGAGAATTTGATGGGGCGAGCTTGGCGTAGAAGCGCGAGGTCACACCGTAAGTGAAGAGGCTGCGCGGTTCGACGCGATCGATCTGATCATAAAGCGGCAGCGCGCTCTGATCGATCGTCGGAACATAGCTATAAGTCGCGAAAGGTTCGATCGTATGCTTAAGCTGTTCGATCCCGAACCTATCCACGTCATAGATTTTCTCGACTTCTGATCCGATTCCGGCGCTGCCGTAGATCATCTCACGACTGTGAAAGCCGCCACTGCCAACTGGGCCCAGGGTAAGGCCATTGTTAAATTCTCGCCCGTCGGTGCCGACCGGTATGACATTGATCGTATCGCCGCCGACACTGTAGAGCGTTTCACGCAAGCCGAGTGTGCCCCAGCCGTAAAGATAATCGCCCAGCCGCCACGGCACGGTCACTCGTGGAAAAAAATCCAGTCGCGCGCCGCTCTGTCCATTAGCGCGCCAGAAATTATCACCCTGAACGTCATAATCCGCATAAGCCAGCCCGCCGAGCAGGTCCTTGCGTCCGCTGAACAGGAGTTCCGGCAAAGTCTGTAGCGCGAATTCCTGCGGCTGAATCAAATCCTGATTCCAGACTCCCTGCAGGCGTGCAAAACCATCTTCATAACTGTAAAGCAGACCAAAATCAGAAGCGGCGTCACGTAAGGTATTAAATGGAGTTTCGTACGAAATCCCCGGCTGAACCGTCCGCGAGAGCGTCCATACGTTAAGTTCACGCAGGGTCAAGCTGTCGCTTACTGTGATGCCGTCGCCGTAGAGTACCAAATCGGGCGTGAGGTGCTCCCGCATCATACCGATCACATCGTAACGATCGACCGGGATATGAGTATCCGCGAGTTGCGTATCGATTATGTCGCTGGTGCGATTGTGCTGGCTACGGATACTCTCGTTATAAAAAGCGCCGTCGGCAATAAAGTAATCGTCCTCGCCGGTAATCAGCCGATATTCGGCCAGACCCCCGACGCGTTGACTGGTTTCGATATCGAGTGCGACGGTCGCATCAGAGCTTTTGTTGAGCGCGATGTAATAGGGCTGAAGTAGCTGGAATCCACGTAAACCGGATTCACCGACACGCGGACCGAGCAAGCCCGAATGCCGGTCAGTGTCCGCGGGAAAGATTGCATAGGGCAACGGCACTAACGGATGACCGAGCACATCGAAAGCGCCGTTGCGTGCGGTTCCGGTATCGCCCATGTGAATGTCCATCTGATCGCCGGTGATACTCCAGTCGGGGGTGCCGGATTCGCATCCGCAGGTCGTGAAAAATCCATCGAGGACTTTATAGCGTTGGCCGATCAGCTTCTGGATTTTCGCGCCTTTCAGCACGTAATCCTTCTCTTTGCTGGTGACCGTTGCGTCGGTGAGATCGGCGCTTTCGTCATTCAGATTGAGCGTTCCCTCAGAAGCGCGAATATCGCCAATTGGATCAACGATATGGACGTCGCCTCTGGCGTGCACGATCCGATCGCGTCGCAGAAAATCGACTTGATCCGCCGTCAGGACAGTTTTGTTCTGCGTGATAGACGCATTGCCGGTAACTGCAAAACTATCGGTCTTGTAATCATAGACGAAGGCTTTTCCGGTGATATCAACCGGGCCGCCGTGCGTGGATTGAAAATACGATGCAAAGCCGGTTTGTTGCGCGTACACGAGCGCCGGCGCACTTCCGCCGAGCGCCACCAACGCGACCAAAACCAACGCTACCGATTTAAGCGTTGCCCTCAGGAAAAAGCCCCCGCCGTCCCGTCCCCTTCATGAAGTACGGATAGATTTCTCCGATCAGGTAAACCGAACCGGTCGCCAACACTAGCTCATCGGGTGCGGCCTGCGCTATCGCCCGCGCGATCGCTGCCGGCGGGTCAAGTTCGATTCGGGCGTCCACATGCCCGGCAAATACCGGCAGTAGCCGATTCGGATCCAGCGGGCGCTTCGGCTTGGCGCGAGTCAGGATGGCGCTGCGTACCTGCGGCGCAAGCATCTGCGCCATCCGCTCCCATTTCTTCTCCTCGAGACAGCCAAATACCAGATGTGGTTTGCCGCTAAGACCGAATTCCACGTCAAGGGTTTCAAGCAGCGCCGCGATCGCGAGTTCATTATGCGCGCAATCAAGAATGACCGTCGGGCGGCGCGCGACAATGTCGAAGCGGCCCGGCCAGTAAACCTCCCGCAGTCCACGACGAATCGCGTCTTCGCTGAGCAGCACGCCCTGTCGTTGAAGTTCTTCGATTGCGGCCAATGCGATCGCGGCGTTTTCATGCTGAAACGGCCCGGCTAGTCCGAGTTCCAGATCGAGGAGGTCGAACTCACGCCCATGATAATCAAGCCGATGCGCCGGCGCGTGAGATAAATACCTGAACTCTCGATCCAGCATCGTCACTGGACTTTGTCGTCGATTCGCCAGGCCAACCAAAGTGGCGCGCGCTTCGGAGTCGCGGGTGCCGATCACCACCGGCGCCCCCTCTTTGATAATTCCGCCTTTCTCGCCGGCGATTTCAGCGATCGTATAGCCGAGCCGATCCATATGATCGTAGCCGATCGGTGTGATGACGCTCAGCAGCGGTCGCACCACGTTGGTCGAATCGAGCCGCCCGCCGAGCCCGGTCTCAATTACCGCGAAGTCGAGTCCAGCCTCTGCGAAGTAAAGAAACATCAGAGCGACAGTGAATTCAAAGAAAGTGAGCGCAAGACCAGCACGATCGAAGATATTCGCGGAGCTGAACGATGTACGAACGCATCAACTCGACTGGCATCTCCGCGCCGTCGATGCGCGTGCGTTCGGTCAAATTGACCAGATGAGGCTTGGTGTAGAGCCCCACTCGATAGCCGCCGGCGCGCAAACAGGCATCCATGATCGCTGCAACGGAACCTTTGCCTTTGGTTCCAGCGATATGAATTGCGCGCAGCTTCCGATGGGGATTGCCCAGCAGTGCGAGCGCCTGCTCCATCCGTTCGAGCTTGTAAATTTCACCCCGCCCTTCGAGTGAATACAGCCAGTTGAGGGTGTCCGTAATCGCTTCCATGTTTGGCTGGATTTTAATCGCCGCCGGAAGCTCGTGAAAGTGATCCGCAAATCTCGCGGCGGTGCGCTCAAAGGGGATGTACAATCACAGCGCCGATCGAAATATTAGCGGATACTCATCAGGTGAAAGGGCCAATCAAAAAGCCACCGCCGTTGCATCCGGGCGATACGATCGGAGTCGTCGCGCCGGCCGCGGCAATTGAGCGTGAGTATCTGGAACGCGGCGTCGCAGCTCTGGAGACATTAGGCTATCGCGTGAAGGTGTCATCTCGTGCGCTTGACCGATCCGGAATCCTAGCTGGCGAAGACCGAGTCCGCGCCGCGGAGTTGGTCGCGTTTTTCACCAATCCCGAGATCAAAGCGCTCTTCGCCGCACGCGGCGGCTATGGATGCGGACGGCTGCTGCCGCTGCTCGATTTCGACGCGCTTGCGCAGACGCCAAAGATTTTCCTCGGCTTCTCCGACGAGACTTACCTGCTTAATGCACTGGTCGATAAGGCTCGCATGATCACGTTTCACGGGCCGATGGTGGCGATGGACTTTGCGCGTGGCGTGAGCTTTTCTGCTACCCAGCACCTGATAGCACTCCTGACGGGCGCTCGGGAGAATGTCGCGCTGGAAGCGCAGGCCGTTCTCCATTCCGGCGAGGCGGAGGGCGAGTTGATCGGCGGCTGCTTGTCAGTGCTGGTGGCGATGATCGGCACGCCTTGGGAGCCGCAGTTCGACGGGCGTATCCTGTTTCTCGAGGACACCGGCGAAAAGGCCTATCGAATCGATCGGATGCTGACGCAGATCGAGCAAGCGGGCATTCTGAATCGCGTGGCGGGCGTCGTCTTCGGAGCCATCCGCCCAGTGAACGGGAACGAGCAGGAAGGTGAACTCATTAAGGAATTTATTGGTGAACTGAGTACCCGCGCTCGATGTCCTGTGCTGTTCGGAATCGAGGCCGGGCATGGGAGCGAGAATTTTGCGTTACCTATCGGCGCTAAAGTTCATCTCGAGGGTGCGAAGCGACGACTCAGCTTTATTGAAACTGCGGTTGAAGCCTAAATAAGATCGAAGCTCGACGGCAGAGCCGTATTGAAGAGGAACTAGCTTGGGCTGGAAGGAAGTGGAGCAGGCCTTTGCCGAGGCGGTGCAGCAGGGCGTAATCCCTGGCGCGACTCTACGCGTTCGCCGCGGAGAAGACCTAGTTTTTGAAGGCGCATTTGGCTTCCGTTCACTTGAACCGCAACGCTCCCCGATGCGAGTTGATACGGTCTTCGATCTATCCTCACTGACCAAGCCCCTGGCTACGACCTGCGCGATGATGATTCTGACGCGTGACGGCAAGCTGCGCCTCGACGACCGCGTTACGCGCTTTTTTCATAACTTCGGTGTACATGGCAAAGCTTACATAACTTTCCGGCAACTGCTCGCGCATTGCTCGGGATTAGCGGCGTGGCGTCCCTTTTATCAACAGGTGGCGGAAGTCGAGCGCAGCGGCAAGGTCAATTTTATGGCGAGTCACGGCGCGAAGGAGTTTGTCTACGAACAAATCCATCGCGAGAAGCCGGAGCATCCGCCGGGAAGCCATGCACTCTACTCGGACCTTAATTTCATGCTGTTGGGAGAAGCGCTCGAACAGGTGAGCGGGGCGCCGCTCAATCGGCTCTGTCGCGACAAGATTTTCCGGCCGCTCGGGCTGCGCGCGACTGATTTTATCGATATCGCGCTGGTGCGGACGCGCCGCCTTGAACCCGTGCCGGAGATGTTCGCGCCGACCTCGGTCTGCCAACTCCGCAAACGCCTGCTGGTGGGCGAGGTCGAAGACGAAAATGCTTTTGCGATGGGCGGCGTGGCGGGCCATGCCGGACTGTTCGCGCCACTCCGCGAAGTCGATCGCATCGTGCATGAACTGCTTCGATGTTATGGGGGAAAATCAGACTTTGTCCCGCCAAGGATCGTTCACGAGTTCTGGACCCGCAATAAACAGGTCAAAGGTTCAACCTGGGCCTTGGGATGGGACTCGCCGTCGCCCGAATATTCCAGCTCCGGCCATCGCTTCTCAAATGAAGCTGTTGGACATCTCGGCTTCACCGGTACATCTATCTGGATTGAGCCCGCCAAGCAGATCGCGATCACGCTGCTCACCAACCGCGTCCATCCGCGGCGCGATAATCAGTCTATCCGCGAGTTCCGCCCGAAAATCCATGATCTCATCATGAATGCCCTCGGAATTGTTTGATGCCCCGCCTCGAATGTTGATTTGCAGAGTCGCCCACACGACTTAAGTTAGGAGGATGGAACATTCGCATGCTCGTCACGCCCATTCGGGCGTTGAAGCTGCCGCTTTCGATCCCGCCGTCGTAAAGGACCCGGTCTGCGGGATGACCGTCAATCCTGTGACCGCCAAGTGGTGTCATACCCACGAAGGGCAGGATTATTATTTCTGCGGGCAAAACTGCCTGAAACGCTTCATCGCGGACCCTTCCAGCTTTCTTCATCCTGCCGCGCCGCCCCGTTCAGATCTTGCCGAAGCGCCGGCCGGCGGTACTGAGTACTTCTGCCCGATGGACGCGGAGGTCGTAAGCGATCATCCGGGGGATTGCCCAAAGTGCGGGATGGCGCTGCAACCGCGTATCCTGACGGCTACTGATACGCATCACGGTGCTGATCCGGAGCTGCGCGATATGACGCGGCGCTTCTGGGTGAGCGCGGTTTTAACTGTCCCAATCTTGCTTCTCGGGATGGCGGAAATTCTCCGTGGAATGCCGATCCATCGAGCGCTCGGCCTTCGGCTGCTCATCTGGATTGAGTTCGCACTGGCGACGCCGGTCGTAATATGGGGCGCAGCGCCGTTTTTCGTGCGCGGAATTCGTTCGATAGCCAATCGCAGACTGAACATGTTCACGCTAATCGCGTTGGGGGTCGGAATCGGCTATGGAGTCAGCGTTGTCGCCACACTATTTCCCGCAATCTTTCCACGAGACGCCACCGGCTCCAGTGGCGGCGCGCCCATCTATTATGAGGCTGCCGCGGTAATTACGACGTTAGTCCTGCTTGGGCAGATGCTCGAGCTGCGCGCCCGCCGCCGCACTGGGGCGGCGATCGAAGGACTGCTTAATCTGGCTCCCAAGACCGCACGAATCGTACGCGCCAATGGACATGAAGAGGACATTCCGCTCGAGCAGGTAGCAGTCGGTGACCGGCTGCGTGTACGTCCCGGGGAGCGTGTGCCGACCGACGGCACAATCATCGAGGGACACAGCGCAATTGATGAGTCGATGCTTAGCGGTGAACCGCTTCCAGTCGAGAAACACACCGGCGATAAAGTAGTCGGAGCGACTCTCAATGGCGCCGGCGGTTTCCTGATGCGCGCGGAACGCGTCGGACACGATACAATGCTCGCGCAGATTGTGCGGATGGTCAGTGACGCGCAGCGCAGCCGCGCCCCAATCCAGCGGATTGCGGATACCGTCGCCGCCTGGTTTGTGCCCGCCGTGATCGCAATCGCGGCGCTCACCTTTACCGTTTGGATGATAGTTGGACCGCAACCGCATTTCGGCCGTGCAGTTCTCGCGGCCATCTCAGTCTTGATTATCGCCTGTCCATGCGCACTCGGTCTCGCCACCCCGATGGCGGTGATGGTCGCGACTGGTCGTGGCGCATCCATAGGAGTTCTGGTGCGCAATGCCGAGGCGCTCGAACGTATGGAAAAAGTCGATACGCTGGTCGTCGATAAGACTGGCACGCTGACTGCGGGTCATCCGCGGCTGCTCACCGTAACGCCTGCGCGCGGCTTCAGCGAGGCGGAGTTATTGCGATTGGCGGCCAGTCTTGAACGCTCCAGCGAGCATCCGCTGGGCGCCGCGATTGTCGCCGGTGCGAATGAGCGCAAACTGGAGCTCGTGCCGGTCATGAATTTTCGCGCAATCGCCGGCAAAGGAATCACAGGCACTGTCGCGGGACGCCGCGTGCTGCTCGGCAGCGAGCGGCTGCTGGAAGGTGAAATCGCACCTGAACTGGAGAATCTCGCCGCTGAAGCGCGGAAAATACAAACGGTGATTTTTGCCGAAATCGATGGTAAATTAGCCGGATTTCTGGGCGTTGCCGACCCGATCAAGCCGACTACTCCGGACGCCATCCGCGACCTGCGGCGGGATGGCATTCGGGTTGTGATGCTTACCGGGGATAGTTATCCGACGGCGGAAGCGGTTGCGCGCGAACTCGGGATCGATGAAGTCCATGCGGAAGTCTTGCCCGATGAGAAAGTTCGCGTAGTGGATAATCTGCAAGCTGCAGGCGCAGTTGTCGCGATGGCTGGTGACGGGATCAACGATGCACCTGCACTGTCTGCCGCGACAGTCGGAATCGCGATGGGCACCGGCACGGATATCGCCATCCAGAGCGCAGGCATTACGCTGGTCAAAGGCGATCTGGCGGGTATTGTGCGCGCACGCAATCTGAGCCGCGCCGCGATGCGTAACATGCGCGAGAATTTGTTCTTCGCCTTTATCTATAATGCCTTGGGGATCCCAATCGCGGCTGGCGTCCTCTATCCGTGGTTTGGCCTTTTGCTCAGCCCGATGATCGCGAGTGCCGCGATGAGCGCCAGCTCAATCTCCGTTGTCGTCAATGCCTTGCGGCTGCGCACACTGAAGCTTTACGCCGCCGCTCCAGAGGGTTGACCGCTGTCGCAGGCGGACTTAGCCTGCCGAGGAGTATGAACGGCGTACACGATCTCGGAGGAATGCACGGCTTCGGAGCGGTCGTCCCTGAAACTAATGAGCCGGTCTTTCATCATGAATGGGAGCGGCGAACATTTGCGCTGGCGCTCGCGACAATGGCTGCTCGGCTCGCCAATGTTGACGAGTTTCGACGCAGCATCGAGCGCATGCCGCCGAGCCATTATCTTGAATCCTCATATTACGAGCACTGGCTATTTGCGCTCGAAGGACTCCTGCTCGAAAAGGGCATAATCACTGCCGGCGAGCTTGACGCCGCGATGCGCGATGGCGCGCAGTTGTCGCGGCAGTCGCACTCGATCATTGCAAATGCCGCAAGCGACGACGATGGCAGCCAATTACGGTCGAACCCTGATACGCGCGCGAGTCATTCGAGCGGATCTGCCGCACTTCGTCATGATCCGAAATTCAAAGCGCGCTTTCAGGTTGGTGATCACGTGATTGCGCGCAATCTCAATCCCCCGGGACATACCCGCAGCCCGCGCTACGTCCGCAGCCACCGTGGTGTGATCCGTTACGATTGGGGGACTTTTGTCTTCCCCAACGCGCACGCTCATGGACTCAGCGCCAAACCGCAACATTGCTATAGCGTTGAATTCAAAGTCCGCGAACTGTGGGGCAAGGATTTTCCCGCCCGAGAGTTGATCAATGTCGATCTCTGGGAAGCCTACCTCGAGCCCGACGAAGCCGCGGCGGCAACGCAGGTGAAACCACAAGCAATCACGACGCGGCGCGCTGCACCGAAGCACGCCGCTCACGCGACAGCCCCGAAACGGACGACTCGATCAGTACCGCCGAAGGCAAAGCCGCGCCTAAGTCGCAAACCGGCGAGGACCAAGCGATGAGCCAACACGATCACGATCATGATCACGAGCAGCCCGATGCGCATAATGCTCCGGATAGTGGACCGGCGCTGCGTGTGAAAGCGCTCGAAGCCGTGTTGGTCGAGAAGGGCCTAGTCGATCCCGCTGCGCTCGACGCTATCGTCGATACCTACGAGCACAAAATTGGCCCCCGCAATGGCGCTCGGGTAGTTGCGCGCGCCTGGACTGACCCGGATTATAAGCGCCGTCTGCTCAAGGGCGATGCCGCCCAAGCCATTGCCGAACTGGGCTTCCCGCCTGGTCCGCAAGGCGAACATATGATGGTGCTCGAAAACACGCCGCGAGTGCATAATCTGGTCGTTTGCACCCTCTGCTCATGTTATCCGTGGTCGGTGCTGGGATTGCCACCGGTCTGGTACAAGAGCAACGCCTATCGCTCACGTGCGGTAATCGATTCGCGCGGCGTTTTGCGCGATTTCGGCCTGGAACTGCCGTCCACCACCGAAGTTCGCGTGTGGGATTCTAGCGCCGAAATCCGTTACATGGTGCTGCCGATGCGCCCTGAAGGAACCGAGCATCTGAGTGAAGACGAACTAGCTAAATTAGTCACTCGCGACTCGATGATCGGGGTAGGTGTCGTCGCAAGGCCTTCCTAATGGAAAAAACACTAGTAGAGCGCGTCCTCGCGCGAAGCGAGCAAAGGAGTCTGCGACGTGCGTCCGAAAATAGACATCAGCATACGAACTCTTGAAGAGCAGATGAAGGCGCGCGGTCTCGAACCCGCCCGGACCAACTTCACGGAACCCTGGCAGGCGCGGGCTTTTGCAATCGCGATGGCTTTGGCAGAGCGTGGCAGCTTCGAATGGGAGGATTTCCGCCAGCGGCTAATCGCGTCTATCACGAGAGCAGACGCCCATGAGTCACAGGGCGGCAATGCGCCGGAGTACTACGCCTGCTGGCTCGAAGCGCTTGAGGCCGCAATCACTGCACAGTCTGTCGCTCTCCCCGAGGAGATCGAACAGCACGCGACTCGCATTGCAGCCCATCCGCCAGCACCGACCAAAGCCGCGGGCACGGGTCCAATCAAAGTAGCTTAATCGCGAAACAACCGAGGCTTTTCAGCGAATAGATAAATTACTTTTGCGTTGGCGGCTGAACCATGAAGCGCTGCCATTCGGCCAGATGACTTAGCGATTTCAAGGTGGGCATCCGATCTAGATAAACTTCACCCTTCAGATGATCAGTTTCGTGCTGGATTACGCGCGCATGAAAATCGTTCGCGACGAAATCGAGCGCCTCACCCTCGCGGCCCAATCCGATAACGCGCAGTTGCCGGAAACGCGGCGCGATGCCTCGAAGATCGGGGATACTAAGGCATCCTTCCCAATCCTCGACGGTCGATGGATCAAGAATGGTTACCTGCGGATTGATCAGATAAGTCAGCGGCACGCTGGGCATCTCAGGATAGCGGGGATGATTCTCTACTTCGAGTACGGCCACCTGCATCGATAAATGCACTTGCGGTGCGGCTAACCCGACTCCACTGTACTCGTGCATCGTTTCGACCATGTCATCGAGCAACTTCTGGAACTCGGGAGTTCTGATGACTTCGGGCGCGACCGGTTGCGCGGCGGCGCGAATTACCGGATGACCGAGACGGGCGACTTTCAGAATCATGATCAGATTTCCTGTTAATTCAAGCTTAGCAGGCGCCACCGTTTCTGGGCAGGACTGCCCAGCGATCCTCACTATCGACAGATTGCTGGTGTGAACGCCATAGCTTGGGCTATATCAGCCGCATCGAGTACGTCGATAAGGAGTTCTTCTGCTCGTTATGAACGATCTAGACGGCTCGAATATAAAGCTCTGGAAGGCATAATTCGAGGACCGAAAGTTCGGCTAATGCCGGGTTGAGGGCGGTGATTACAGATGCGGTTGGCGCTGCGTCATAGGATTTGCAGAATCTACACGCGATCTATTATCCGAGCGCGAGTAATCCGTCGAATCGCGCGCCGTTCTTCAATTCGGAAATGCCTGCGGAGTATCACGGCGGAATTAAATACCGTATCCGGCGGACTCGGTCCAGATTATAAAATGACTCCGCCTCGGACGGCGTCAAATGTACCGCCGCCAAATAACTTCGGGCGCAATAGAACGCCACGGAGAGCGCAGAGACTGGTGAAAGAGGGAACGGCGGTCATTCCCTCTTTCGGATCCAGCTTAGAGCTTGTCAGTAGCGAACTGCATCAAATCGCGTCCACCCTCAGCATCGGAACGCCACCGATCGATCGACTCGAGGTTAAATCGCCAGTCGCTGCCCACCTTAAAAGCGGGCAGCTGCCTCTTTTTGAGAAGTCGATAAATAGTGGACGGATGCACTCGCAGGTAGCTCGCCACTTCTTCCAGGGTCATCACTCGTGCCATCACCAACCCCCTTACGGCGGACCGCATGTGTCATGCGGTTTTGTATGCTAACAACTTGTTAGCAGAACGACAACTACATATCAACAGAGCGCGCCGATGACAAGCAGAGACATCAGGTGTTCGTATAAGCAGAACAATTCGAAAATCACAGCGAGTCAGCGAAACATGACTTCTAGTCACTTTTCGAGAACCGGCTGGGTAAGGAAGCCTGCAATCTGGCATTGAATACCTCGCGTACGCCAACTCAACGAAGGTCAGCCGACCACTGTTAGAATACCGCGCCGGAAGGGAGGTCAACTTAATGTCGCCGTGGGGCGCAAGTGAAATAATTCCGCTGCTTTATATCGGCGATTTGCAAGATGCCGCAAAATTTGAAGGAATCATCATCAATCTTTTGAATGACGTGCCGGCGGGCGAGCCGCAACGCTCGATTCATCTGCCGTTTCTGGCGAACGGCCGCGCGACGCTGGACAGTACCGCAGCATTGATTGATGCGGCGCTAGCGCGCGGGCAGCGCGTGCTGGTGCATTGCGAGGAAGGCAGCGAACGCGCGCCGCTGGTTATCGTGTGGTTCCTGATTAAGCGGCGAAGCATGACGATCGATCAAGCTTATGAACTAATCAAAGCAAAGCGGCCGATCACTCGCGATCGGCGCAGATGGCTAGGGATTTACAATCATTGAGCGAGAGTAAAAAGAATTTGGCCGGTGCAGCAGCGCAGCGTTTTCTCATCGGCCGGTTTCACGAGGTCGCTCTTAAGGGCGGCAATCGCTGGCGCTTCATTGAAGCGGTCAAGGACAATTTGCGCGTGGCGTTTGCGGATTATCGGCTGGGCCGGATACGCAGCCTGGGCAAGCGGCTGATGATCGAGTTGCCGGACGAAATCACCGACACGCTCGCCGCGGAACGCGCCGGCTTGATTTTCGGCTTGCAGAATTTTTCGCTCAGCCGGCGCGTGGAACCGACCATTGATTCGCTAACCGTCGCAGCGCTCGCGATGGCGCGCCGGTTGCGTGACGGTAAGCAATCGTTCCGCGTGTCGGCGCGGCGCGCAGAAAAATGCTTTCCAATGAATTCGATGGAGATCGAACGTAGCGTCGGAGCCGCGATCGTGGCGAGCGAAGGACTCGGGGTTAATCTCACGCATCCGGACTTCGAAGTCTCGATCGAAATTCTGCCCGAAGGCGCATACCTCGCGGCAGGCAAAATCGCCGGGGCGGGTGGCTTGCCGGTTGGCGTGACCGGGCGTGGGATGATGTTGCTGTCGGGCGGAATCGATTCGCCCGTTGCAGCTTACCGGATGATGCGCCGCGGTCTCCGGCTCGATTTTATACACTTCCATAGTTATCCGCTCGTCTCGGGGGCGAGTCGTGAAAAGGCCGCCGAGTTGGCGGCGCATCTCACCCGCTATGAGGGACATGCAACGCTTACACTCGCGCCGTTCGCCGAAGCGCAACGCGAGATCGTGGCACGCGCTGCGCGCCCGCTGCGGGTCGTACTGTACCGGCGCCTGATGCTCCGGATTGCCACGGCTGTCGCGCTGCGCAATCGGGCCCAGGCGCTGGTCACCGGAGAAAGCCTCGGGCAGGTCGCATCGCAAACTCTGGAGAATATGACCGTGATCGCGCAGGCCACCGACCTGCCGATCCTCCGTCCACTGGTCGGGACCGACAAGAACGAAATAATTGCTGAAGCCCGACGGCTCGGCACCTTCGAGACCTCGATCCTCCCCGATCAGGATTGCTGCTCGCTCTTCGTACCAAGTCATCCAGAGACGCGCGCACGATTAGCGTCGGTTGTCGCGGCGGAGGCGGCATTTGATATCGAGCGGATGGTGGATGATTCAGTGAGTCGGGCCGAGGTGGTTCCGCTCCGGTTTCCGTTGAGCCGGTGAACGCTGCGATGCCACCATGATGAGCTGATGCGAACTTGCCGCGGATCAGCGCAATCGTCAGGTTCTCACATAACTTGCTTCTTCCTTAGACAACTAACTCCGTTACGCTGGAAATGGGGCTGCTATGGTATGGGCGCGCAAGCGACCGTACCTTCCCGGGGACGCCGTGAAATCAGGATAGCGGCAGACTCGTCAGGATTTTTCCTGCGGAGGCGCTGATGCGAATACTGTTGGTCCATCCCAGTCCGCTCATGTACAACGAAATTTACCTGCGTCTCGAACCGCTGGGACTGGAACGCATAGCGGCAGCGCTGCGCGAAGCTAAACACGAAGTAAAAATCATCGATCTACAGGTTTTTGCTCATCGTGATTTGATCCGTGAACTCGAAGAATTCAAACCGCAAGCCGTTGGATTTTCGCTAAATTATCTGGCCAATGTCCCTGAAGTTTTGGACTTAGCCAAAGAACTTAAACAGCGCGCGAACAACTGCTTCATCTTCGTCGGCGGCCATAGCGCCTCGTTTATAGCCGGCGAGTTGTTGGTTCATAGCGACGGCGCGATCGATTGCGTTGTGCGCGGTGAAGGCGAAGCGATCGCACAGAAATTGATCGAGGCGATGGGCGAACGCGACCTCGCGAAACTGCCCGGTGTCGTAACGCTCGACGGGAGCGGTCCGCCGCCGACGCTACTTCCGGATATCGACCGATTTCCACCTGCGCGCGATTTGACGCGTCGCCGTCACAAGTACTTTATCAGCGTGTTTGATCCATGTGCTTCAATCGAGTTCACGCGCGGATGCCCGTGGGACTGCTCATTTTGCAGCGCATGGACATTCTATGGCCGCAGTTATCGTCAGACGTCGCCCGACGTTGCGGCACGCGAGCTGGAATCGATTAAAGAGCCCAATGTTTTCATCGTTGATGATGTAGCTTTCATCCATTCCGAGCATGGTATGGCGATTGGCCGCGAGATCGAGCGCCGCAAGATCAAGAAGCATTATTATCTTGAGACTCGCGCCGACGTATTGTGCCGCAATCACGAAGTCTTCGAATATTGGCGGCGCCTCGGGCTCGAGATGATGTTTATCGGAATCGAGGCGATGGACGAGGAGACCCTGAAGCTGCATCGCAAACGTTCATCTCTCGATATCAATAATCAGGCGCTTCAGATTGCGCGCAAGTTCGGCATCATTGTCGCCATCAACATGATTGTCGACCCCGATTGGGACGAGCAGCGCTTCAAGACCGTTCGCGAATGGGCCATGAGCATCAGCGAGGTCGTCAATCTTACCGTCGCTACCCCATATCCCGGCACCGAAACCTGGTTCACCGAATCTCGCAAATTGACTAGTCTCGATTATCGGCTCTTTGATATTCAGCACGCCGTGCTACCGACCCGTCTGCCGCTCAGAGACTTTTATCGGGAACTGGTCGAAACTCAGGCGGTGCTCAACCGTAAACATCTCGGAATGCGTGGCCTCTGGAGAGCCGGTTCAAAAGCGGCGTGGCTGTTGGCTAAAGGTCAAACTAACTTTCTCCGGATGCTCTGGAAGTTCGATCAGGTTTATAGCCAGGAGCGTCAGTACAGCGATCATTCTCGTCCGGTCAAGTACGCGATGACGCCGCCGCAGGTTCACACCTCTTCGCGTCCAGGCAACGATCAGCTCTACGTCCACAATCCGCGGCCCGCAACCAGATCCAATGCAAGCGTATAATCCACGCTTCGGTTCCGATCCGTCGTTCTCAGTGCCGCCCTAAGCTAGCAATCTGGTTTCTGACGTGGTCCAAAAATAGTTCCTCGAACCTTTTCGCTTCTCGCTTTAACCCGTTTGAGCAGGCGGCGCGCCCAGACAAACTCGGCGGCTAAAATGCTCAATCCGGCGAAAATTACCAGCAGCCCCGGACCGGGCGTCACCACCATCACTAGTCCGCCAAGAATCACCGTCCCGCCCAGCACGCCGACGACGAGCCGGCGCGCCTGACGCAATGTCACTGGCGGCAAAAAGCGCAGTAACTTCGTCTTCATCGACCCGGCTCCAGATAAAGCAACATCACGGCGACGCCCAGCGTTGCGATCGTGACTGGCAGGCCGACTCGAAAGTACCGATAAAAACTGATCGTGACTCCCTCGCTCGCCGCCGCTTCCACAACGATTAGATTAGCGATCGAACCAAGAATCGTCAGATTGCCCGCGAGCGTGCTCGCCGCAGCGATCAGCAAGGCGCTCCCTATCCCATCACCCATGCTGTGATAGATAGGCCGGAACACGATTACCGCCGGTACGTTGCTGACTAAATTCGAGAGCACCGCGACCAGCGCCGTTAATATGAGCGGATTTTTTAGTCGAGGCACGCCGACCAAGTTAACGACAAAATTCTGAAAACCAGTTTTTTCTGCTCCTGCAACGACGACAAACAGGCTGGCGAATAGTAGCAGCAACGTCCAATCGATTAGCCGATAGACCTCAGCCGGCGGAATCCGCCGGGTTAATAGCGCAAACGCGCCCGCGCCGAGCGCCACCAGGTAAGTGGGAAAACCTATCGCGAATCCGACCAGCACGCCCACTGCAATAATGGCCGGGCGGATCATCGGCGCGAGCGGCGCGGCGGCTTTCTGCAGCGCAGGCCGATCATTTGCCTGGCGCAACGCGCCGAGCCGCTCACGGTAAAGCAGCGCAATCACGGCATAATCAACCAGCAAACCCACAAGCGCAATCGGCGCTAGCCTCACCGCGAAGGTCCCATAGCGCAAATGTGCATAGCCGGACACGATCATATTCTGCGGATTGCCAGTGATCGTCGCGGCGCTCCCGATATTGCTCGCGGTCGCAAGCCCGAGCAGATATGGCTCCGGATCGACTTCGAGTTGCTGGGTGGATTCGAGCAGCAACGGCGCCAGCGCCAGACAAACCACATCATTTATAAAAAACGCGGCGAGCACTCCCGAGGCCAGCACCGTCGTCGCGAGCAGGCCGAAGCCGCTGTGTGCTCGATGCAGCGCGAAGCGTGCGACCGTCGCCAGCGCACCCGACAATCGCAGTCCCGCAACTACGATCATCATGCCGAACAGCAACGTCAGGGTGGGAAAATCGATCGCGGCCAGCGCCTCGCGCTGACTGATCCCATCCAGCAAAATCATCGCAGCTGCGCCAACCAGTGCCGCACCCGCGCGGTCAAGCTGCAAACGCGGGAACTTGCCCACCCCAACTACTGCATAGGTCATCGCAAAAATTATCAGCCGGAGCAGGTTGCGAGGTTCCATCAAGGTTGCAGGCGACGCGCTTGCTGACCATTGTCGCATTGCGGCGCGCCTCAGCGTAGTGTCAAATGCGATTTCGTACCGACAATTGTGCGGGCGTCTTATGGAGCTTCCATTCAAAATCGCCGAACTTGATCACGTGGTCCTGCGCTGCCGCAATCAAAAGCGCATGTTGGACTTCTATACACGAATACTCGGGCTGATCGAGGAACGCCGGCTCGAATCGCTGGGGCTAATCCAGCTCCGCGCCGGCGCCGGCATGCTCGATCTCGTGCCTACCGACGAACCGCGCGTCGAGAGCGCACTCAACGTCGATCATGTGTGCCTCGGCATCGTCGCCACCGACCTAACCACCGTGAGCGCTTATCTGGAAAAGCATGGTGTCGCAGTGCTCGGTGAACCGGCGCAGCGCTACGGCGCGCGAGGCTTCGGCGTTTCAATCTATATTCGCGACCCGGAAGGCAATACGATCGAGCTCAAGCAGATGCCGCCCGACGCCAGCGCCCGTCGTTACTGATTGATGAGTTCGCGCGTCCGGCTCTTCGTGCTGGTCTTGTCGTGTCTGTTCTCGGCATGCGTCCGCCGCACGCCACATGGCGTTGCCGAGCGCTATCTTGAAGCTTTGCAGCAGTTCAATTATCCGGCGGCGTACCACTTGCTCTCCGATCAGGACCGGGCCGCGCGCAGTCTCGAAGAGTTTATGACCGAAATTCCACTGGCGCCCGCCGTGAGTCCGGTCTGGTTTCGTCCGGTGCTTCATCAGATGCATTACGAGCTTGGCGATGAGCAGCGCAGTGGTCAAAGCGCGATCGTGCAGGTTCGCATCACTACCCCGGACCTCGCCTTATGGGAACGCCGGCTCGACGCTGCTGCAGGTTCCGCTGGGGTCAACGTCGAAGCGGCCCAACACTCTCTCGATGCGGGTGATTATCCGAAGCTGGTTTACAATGACAAAATTTTCTTGACCAAAGAGCATCACCATTGGCGCATGATCGTGGGATTCGGGGCGCGCGAGGAAGTAATCGAGCAGCATCAGCATGCCATGAGCGACGTGCTCGAGCTTCACTATGACAACGCGATCGCTGAATGGCGCTCGATGATTACGGAACTGAAGAATCAGGCAGCCACCGGCAGTTTCGGGCTGGCGAACCAGTATCAGCGGGAACTGGACCATCTCGCTCATCTCAAAGCCGACCAGCCCAAGGCCAACGCGTACGCGAACCAGCTCAAACTGAATGACGTTGCGATGAAGATGTCAGAGGATCGCGTGCCCGCCATTTTCGGCTCAGTGGTTAACGCCGGCGACCGCGCGATTGACGGTCTGATGCTGGCGGTAACGTGGTACAAAGGTCGTGGCAAAGATTTGCAGACAGTTCAGCGCGAAGAACACGTGATTGTTGCGATGCCGCTCGAATTCACGGAATTTGCGCAGCGGCTCCGCCCGTTCACGCCCGGTGATTCGCACCCATTTGGGTTTGTGCTCACCGCACCCGCGGAAATTCAGCAGACCGCATCGCCTTATGTCACGATCGCGGCTTTAGCCTTCACTGATCCGTCGATACCGCTGCCGAAGTCGCTCGGTGCGACGCCGCTTCCGACTCCGCCGGTGAAAGTCGCGCCACAGCTTAAAAGCGGTGGGTCCGCTCCGAAGCCCTAACGAGTCTGCGATTGAGCACGAAGATCACCTTCGCGATTCCCACCCATAACCGCTCGCGGATGCTGCGCGAAACCCTCGACAGTATCGATGTCCTTGAATTGCCATCGCAAATTGAGGCCGAATGTTTGGTAGTCGATAACAACTCCACCGACGATACCTCCTCAGTAATCGACGCCTTTGCCACGACCGCTCGCCTTCCCACGCGACGCGTCTTCGAGCCGCGCCAAGGTTCGAGCTACGCCCGTAATCGTGCAGTGGCCGAGGCGCACGGCGACTACATTCTTTTTATCGATGATGACGCGATAGTGGAGCCGCGATGGGCTATCGAACTGATTGCCGCGCTGGCCGATCGTCAACTCGACGCGGCATGCGGGATGGTGCTCCCGCGTTGGCCGATACCACCCCCACGCTGGCTCGGACCGAGCGTGTACATCAAGCTTGCCGTCCATAACGAGGGCCGCTTGCGCACTGCACCGCTCCACGAAATCGAGCACGTCCACAACTACTTCAGCGCCAATGTCGGCTTCCGCCGCGCCGCCTTCGAACGCTTCGGCAATTTTCGCGAGGACCTCGGCGTCGTCGGTGGTAACCCGATCTCGGGTGAGGACACGGAGCTGTTTGAGCGATGGCGCAGGATGGGCGGCGCACTCGGCTTCGTCTCGACCGCCCGCGTCCACCATATAATCCCGTCCCAGCGGATGACCCGCGCCTATCTGAGGCGCAAGAGTTATGCGTTCGGCTTTGGCAGCGCGCTCGCCGGCGGACGCACGCATAATCGATTGGACAAGCTGGGCCGCAATGCTATTCGGATGACACTCGCAGCTTTGCGCGGACAGCGGGAGCGCGCCGTCTACCATGAACTCGAATGCGCTAACTTTTTCGGTTATTGGTGCGGGAAAATTTGGCTGCAATGCCGGCGCGCGTTCCGCCAAACCAGCTCGCGTTGATTCCGACGCAAACCAGATTGCACGAAATATCATTGAAACTGAGGAATGCTCTGATGCAAAAGTCCGATTTTTTTCGTGAAGCGCGCAACGATCTCACCGGACCGCTACAGGGCGTCCGCGTGCTTGAAGCCACTACCAGTTGGGCCGGCCCGATGTGCGGATGTATGTTCGCTGATCTCGGCGCAGATGTGATCAAGGTCGAGGCGATTGAGGGTGAAGTAGGGCGGCGCGTCGGCCCGTTTGTGACCGGTGAAGGCAGCAAGATCAGCTTTCTCCATTCGACCGTCAATCGTAACAAGCGCAGCTTGACGCTTGATCTGCGCAATCCCGAAGGTCGCGGTATCTTCCTGAAGCTTGCCGCGCGCTCCGACATCATCATCCAGAATTTCCGTCCCGGCACCTTCGATAAATGGGGCATCGGCTATGAAGCTTGCCGCGCGGTAAAGCCCGACATTGTATATGTCTCGATCAGCGGCTTCGGACTCTTCGGTCCCGATTACGATCGCCCCGGCTACGATCCGGTCGCGGAAGCCGCCTCCGGGTTCATGTCGCTCAATGGCTCGCCTGAGGGCGGCCCCGTTCGATGCGCCACCTATCTCGGCGACGATCTCGCCGGTCTGCATGGCGCGCTCAGCGCGCTCGCCGCCTTGCGCCATCGCGACGCCACCGGCGAAGGCCAGCATATCGATGTGTCTCTGATGGATTCGATCCTCTTTCAGTCCAACGGCTATCTGACCCTCGGCGCGATCGGCTATTCGCTGAAACGGCTCGGCAACGGCTCGCTTTTCAGCGCCCCGGTCGATGCGTTCCAGTGTGCCGACGGCTATGTCTTCCTCGCCGTGTTGCTCGAACCGCATTGGCGAGCGCTCGCGAAACTTATCGGACGACCCGAAATGATCGATGATCCGCGCTTCGCGACAATGGCCACACGGCACGAGAATCGCGCCGAAACCGATGCCCCGGTCGCCGCCTGGATGCGCACGCGCAACATCTCCGATGTCGAGCGCGAATTAACCGTCGCCGGTATCCCCGTGGCCGCCGTTCGCAGCTATGCGGAGGCGGCGCGCAATCCTCACGTGCTTGAGCGCGATATGCTTCAACCGGTTGAGCAAGAGGACGGTAAGACTGTCCCGCTGACCGGTCCTGCGGCGAAGTTCTCACGAACGCCAACTCGGGTGCGCCACCGCGCCGCCAAGCTCGGCGAACATACCGATGAGGTTTTGAGCGAGCTCGGCCTTGATCCGGCAGAACGCAGCCGCCTGCGTGACAACAAGGCTGTCTAGCGCCATGATTAGGCTACTTTGCGACTTGCTTATTTTGTCATCCCGACCGGAGCGACGGCTTTGCGCCGCGTAGTGGAGGGACCTGCGCGAAGCGATTTGATCGAAACGAGTCTGCTCTTTTGTTCTTCGCTTCTTACCGAAGCATCCGGGTTTAGTTCATGCGCAACACTTGAGCTTCTCGCGCCTAAGTCCGATAAACTACTCTGTATATCCTCTCTGCGCTGGAGTGAGCCATGTTCAACAGCATCAAGGTCATCGACGCTGACGGCCATGTGATGGAGCCTAATTCCCTCTACGACGATTATATTGATCCCAAATTCAAGGCTGATCTAGCCGACCTCAAACGCGACGCTGCGGCACGCCCCTCCAAACATTTCTTCGGCATTTTCCATCAGCTCAACACTGGCCGTCCGCTCGGCATTCCGCATCCCGATAAGCCACTCTTTCGCTCGGGCCGTAAACCCCAGGGCGAGTCTCCTGATATGCGTGGCGGCGCAGATCCCCATATCCGTATCAAAGATATGGATCGCGAGGGCATCGACGTCGCGGTCCTCTTCGCCACCGTGGTCTCCAGCTTCTGCGCCCTGCGCACGGTCGATTTCGAGGTCGCGATGATCGACGCGTACCATCGATGGCTCGCCGATTACTGCGCCGCCTATCCCACCCGCCTGATGGGTGTTGCGGTCGTTCCGATGCGCGATCCGGAGCGCGCTGCCGAAGTCATCCGCCGCGCCGCGCGTGAGCGATGGTGCGCCGGGATCTATCTCTCCGGTCATATCGGCGATCATCTGCTCGATCATCCCAGCCTCAAACCCATCTGGCGCGCCTGCGAAGAAACTGATCTTCCCGCCTGCTTTCACGGCGGCACCGCGCGCCCTCCCTATGGCCTCGGTACCTTCGAGATGACCAACAATCTTTTCCTGCAACACTCAGCAACTAATCCGTTCGAAATGATGCGGGCGGTGGGCGCACTGATCGGCGGCGGCGTGATGGACCTACATCCGAAGCTCCGCGTCGCGATCCTCGAAGCCGGCATCGGCTGGCTCCCCTTCTGGATGGAGCGGCTCGACGAGCACTATGAGCTGATGCCCGAATACGTGCCGTACTTGCGCCGCAAGCCGTCCGAGGTCATCCAATCGGAGAATTTCTTTATTTCCTGCGATCCCGATGAATCGATTTTACCCGCAGTAGCAAAATTCGTCGGCGCGAGTCATATCCTTTATGCGAGTGACTATCCGCATTTTGACGGCCGCTTCCCCGACACGGTCAAGCTGACCGCCCGCCCCGAAGTCTTCCCACCCGAAGTTCAACGCCAAATCCTCTGGGACAACCCCAAACGCCTCTACCGGAGAATCACATAACAGCAAATTGCTTTCCTCATTCTAAGCAAAGCGAATAATCCCGGCTGCTTCTGTCAGAACATATAAGAGCGACGCTCACGATGATGTTGTTGATACTGCTGTTGACTACCGCCAATTATCATTGAATAATGCCGAGTAACCACCTACAGTTACATCTGTGGATGGGAAGAAATTGCTCGAGAGAGCGAGGGCGAATCCAGGCGGGCTTTCCTTCAAGGACTTCGAGGCGTTGATGGAAAAAAGCGGCTGGACGTTTCGCCGCCAGAAGGGCAGCCATCGACTTTGGTATTCACCAAAAGGCTATCGTCTGCCGATCCAGCCTAAGGGTCACAGTGCTAAGGGCTATCAGGTCAAGCAGTTTCTTGCGCAATACGATATGGAGCATTCCAATGGCCAAGGGCAAATCTAAATCTGACCGATTCGACGGCTATGGTATTGAGTTGTTCATCGACGAGGACGGCGATTGGATAGCGCACCTGAGCGAACTTCCCAACGTCTCAGCCTTCGGCCCAACAATGGAAAAGGCGCTCGACGAACTCGCAGTTGCTTGGGAGTTGGTCAAAGAGTCCTATACGGAAGATGGTCAGGAAATCCCGGTCGCGCCAGCCAAGCGGCAATACAGCGGCCAATTCAACGTGCGCATCGACAAGCGCGTCCATCGCGCACTAGCGATTGAAGCTGCCCGCGCCGGCCTTACTCTCAATGCGCTCGTCGCCCAGAAGCTTGCCAGCTCAGCACGTGAATAAAACCTATGAGCACCTGGAATTATCGAGTTCTTCGGCACAGGCCATCGCCCGCGACTGAGGAACCGGACTTCTTGCAGATACATGAGGTTTATTATTCACCCGACGGCGAAGCTAAGTCCGTGAGTCAGGACGGCGCGCGCATTGGAGGCGATAGTATCAAGGAGATTCGTGACGTGCTGGCCAAAATCGAGCGAGCGCTAAGCGAACCGATTATTGATTTCGAATCCTTCGGGGAGACCGCTAAAAACGTCCGGTAGCTCGATGACTGTCAACCCGACCGCGCGTGCTCCCAGTCAATACGCGCGCCATTCCTTCCGGGAGCCACGTCCGTAACCATCGCAGATAATTCTTCAGCCGCCATCGATCGAGCCTTAATGCATACTCGAACGCCTCACGCGCCCGCCTCCGATCGCCGTCGCGCAACGCCGTCAATCCGATATATCCGCAGATACTCCGTGCGGCCCGCATCCGCGATTTGACCAGCGGCGCGACCGATACGCCATATCGCTCATGCACCAGCCGCGCGAAGACTTGCGCCGATTCCGGATGCCCGCCCGGTGTTTTCAGCGGATGCGGAAACAGTGAGTAGCGCCACTTCACTAGCCGCTCGGGAATATAGTGAAACTCACCGTGTTCGCGCGTGCGAATCCAGCACCACGCGTCCTCATAACCGTAGGATCGGAACTCCTCGTTGAACCCACCGCACTTTTCGAGCACCGACCGGCGCATTACCACTGCGCTGGGCATGATCGGCCATAGCTGCGTGAGCATCTCATCGAGCGTCGGCGAATGCGCTTTATCCGCACCTACCAGCGACGTATTCAGCGGCGCGCCGCGACTATCAATAATCGCGAGGTCCGTATAAACCAGCACGCAGAACGGCTCCGCATCGAGGATTGCGGTCGTGCGTTCAAGCATCGTCGGCAGCCAGATATCGTCCGCGTCGAGGAATGCGATATATTCGCCACGCGTGATTTTGAGCGCGGCATTCCGGGCCGCCGACAGTCCCGCATTGGGCTGCGCAATCGTGCGGATGCGGTCGCCATGATGCGCGAGTATCTCGCCCGTTCGATCAGTCGATCCGTCATTGACCACCACCAACTCGAAACCCGGAAAGGTCTGCGCGAGCGCACTGTCGATCGCCTCGCCAATCGTCGCCGCCGCATTGTACGCGGGCATGATAATCGATACGCGAGGGCTTCCGATTGTCATCGTTTCGTCTTAGAGCATAGCCGCGCGGCGCACAGGATTCTCCGATCGGAGCAATCCACTACTGTTCGTGCGCGTCTGGCGTCCGCGCGCCCTGCGAGGATAACCGCACGGCCAGCGCCGTTGGGAGGAATGATCTTAGGAGGCGGGAGTAGGTCTTTAGTCGATATGGATTGAGCCGCAGCATCTGCATAAAAGCGCGCCGCGCCGCCGGACGATTTCCGATCCGTAGCGCGCGCAATCCTTGCTCGGCTAACCGGCTATGTTCGATCGAGCGATCCTCCGCAAAATTATCGAAGAATGGTGCGAAATCGAATGAACCGCGCTCGCTCGCCTGTACCGGCTTGCGCAGCCCCCGCATGGTCGCGCGCCGCTCCGTACGCTCGCGCCGCTCTTGCCTACGATCGGGAAAGTCGCCCGCTAGAATGTACCCGTAATTCGTCTCGGCGAAGCGGCAGGTCAGAAAAACCGGGTCGAACCATGAATCGTCAAAGATCATGATTCCGCCCGGCTTGAGCATCCTGTCGGCGAAGATCAGATCGACGAAAACGTCTTCGAACCGATGTCCCCCATCGATAAAGATGAAGTCGAATTGCCGCTTCTCGGTCTCCAGCCGCGCCAGTGCCACGCGTGAGAATTCTTCGATTATCTCGATCTTATCAGCCATGCCCGCATCCTGCACGGCCCGTCGGCCAGCCCCGTGCCATCGCGAAGTCTGGAACGGATCGATCACCGTATGACTGATCGAGGCATTCTGTTCGGCCAGCGCCTCCAGGATAAACAACGTGGACAAACCCCACGCCATCCCGATTTCGAGCGTCGTACGAGCCTGCTCGCCGCGGCATAAATCGCGCACGAACGCGCCCCGTTCCGGCGTAACGCTGGTCGGCTTGATCGCGTACCGCGCCCCATCTTCGCCGAGGACCGCCTCGTCGCAATAGATTGTTTCGATCTGCGCTCGAATCCGCTGTGCGCGTTCGCTAATCGGTTCTTGCGAGCTGTCGCTCATCATCAATGAGTGTGAGTTTTCAAGGATGAAATTACATCCCGATCAGGTCGGCTTTTTCGATCACATTGCGAATGATTCGCACTGACGCCGCATCGATCATCACCCCATCGAACGTCACTGCGCCGAGCCCGTCGGTTTCCGCTTTGGCGTACGCGGCTTCAAGCTGCCGCGCCCGATCGACTTCATCCTGCGACGGCGAGAACATCTCGTTCGCGATCTCGATCTGGCTCGGATGGATCGCCCACTTGCCCGCAAAACCCATGGTCGCCGAGCGCAGCGCCTCCTCGCGATAGCCGTCAGGATTGCGGAAATCGGCATAAGGCCCATCGATCGCGTCGATTCCCGCCGCGCGCGCCGCGACGACGATCTTGCTGCGGGCGTAATGCCAGATATCCCCGGGATATGTCGTTACGGTTCCACCGATGGTCTTGCCCATTCGTACGCCTTGCGACGCGCTGAAATCGCCCGGTCCAAAGATAATCGCTTCCAGCCGCTTTGACGACTTCGCGATCTCCTCGACATTGATCAGCGCCTCGACTTCTTCGATCAAGCATTCCAATGCGATCCGGCGGACACGTTTGAGCCGGGTCTCGATCTGAGTCAACAGAGTATCCACCCAGAAAACGTCGCGCGCCGCTTTGACCTTCGGGATGATGATCGCGTCGAGCTGCTCACCCGCCTGTTCCACGACTTCGATCACGTCCTGATAGGCGTACTCGGTCTCGATATTGTTCATCCGAATGGCGCGGGTTTTCTTACCCCAGTCCAGAGTCTTCAGGGCTCGGATCACCTTGGCGCGCGCCTCGATTTTCTGATTGGGCGCGACCGCGTCTTCGAGATCGAGAAACACCACGTCGGCGTCGGTGCCGAGCGCCTTCTCGATCATCTTCTCGTTGCTGCCTGGAGTGGATAATTCGCATCGACGCAGCCGCATAATCAGTTCCTCGCTACACCGGTTTGTTTCGTTAGCGGCGCTTCTTCGGGCGCTTCAGTACAGGTTTCGCCTTCTTGAGCGCCCGCGACGGTTTTGCTGCCGCCGGAAGTGCGCGCTTGACTGCTCGCCGCTGGGCTTTCGCCGCGGTCCGGCGCGGCATCACGCGGGCTGGAACCGCCGGCTCTTCGCTGAGACTCAACCCATCCGTAGTGAACGACCGCTTCTTGATCAGCACCCGTCGCTCGCCTTCAAAAACCATCTCGTTGCGCTGATTCACTCCCCAATGACGAAAATGCACCAGCCCGACTTCGCGATAGCCGCGCGTGTCGGCGGGCTCCTCTTCCTTCGCGACCACTTCAGTAAACGCGTACAGCGTGTCGCCATGCAGCACCGGTACCCGGAAGCGCACCTTGTCGAGACTGATTTCCTCGACCGCATTCTCACCCGTATCCTGCATCGCCAGCCCGATTACAATCGAGGCGGTTACGCCGCCAAAGGTTATTCGATGCTTCTGCGGCAGGCTCTCCGCCAGGTGCTCGTTGAAGTGCGCCTGTGCAGTGTTGAGCACCAGATTAGTGATTAGAACATTCTCGAGTCCTTCGACCGTTTTGCCGCGCGCATGCTCGTAAATATCGCCGACCGCGAAATCCTCGAAATAGTTATTCGTGCCGGTCAGCACCGCCGCTTCGATACTCATTCAGGCATCCCTCCGAGCAGGCGATCCGAGATAATCCGGAGCTGGATTTGCGAGGTGCCTTCGAAAATCTTGGTCAGCCGCGCGTCACGCCAGTAGCGCTCGATCGGCAGGTCCTTGGTATAACCATACCCGCCGTGAATTTGCAGTGCGTCACTGGTGACCCGCTCGGCCATCTCGGTGGCGAACCACTTCACCATCGAGGCCTCTTTGTCGCAGCGCTTCTTGCTATCGACGTCGGTCGCGACCGCATACATCAATTGACGCGCCGCCTCGATATTCGCGGCCATCTCGGCCAGCTTGAATCGAATCGCCTGAAACTCCGCGATCGGCCGTTTGAACTGCGAACGGCGCTGCGCATAAGTGAGCGAATCTTCCAGCGAACCCCGCGCCAAGCCAATCGCGCGCGCTGCGGTATGCACCCGCGCGACTTCGAGAAACGCCATCATCGTGTAGAAGCCGCGACCCTCCCCACCGATCATCGTCGTGGCGGGAATCCGGCAGTTGTCAAAATGCAGCTCCCAGGTCTTCCAGCCAAAATAGCCGATCTTCCGGATTGGCGTGCCGCTGCATCCAGGCGGCAATTTGCCGCGTTCTTTCTCGATCATAAACTGCGTAATCCCAACGTGGCGGCGCTTGCCCTCCGGCGGTGAGGTGCGTGCGAACAGATGAATAAAGTCTGCGCCGTCAGCGAAGGTGCACCAGGTTTTGGTGCCATTGATCACGTAATCGTCGCCGTCGCGCGTCGCACGGCACGACACGTTCGCTAGGTCCGATCCGGCGTCGGGCTCGGACAGCGAGAAGGCGCCGAGGAACTCGCCGCGCGCCATCTTCGGGAAAAGGGTCTTCTTCTGCTCTTCGGTGATATCGCCCCAGATGCCGTTGCCGCGCGCGATGATGCTTGCGACACTCATCCAGCCGCGCGCCAGCTCCTCCGCTACCAGTGCGTATTCGAAGCAGCCGAGCCCGAGCCCGCCATATTGCTCAGGGATCAGAATCCCGAAATAACCCAGCTCGCCCATCTTGTCGCGCAGCTCCATCGGGATATCGCCTTCAACCGGATCGAGCTTATTGGCGACCGGCAGCACTTCGTTCATCGCGAAGTCGCGCGCTGCGTTCTGAATCATCGTGCGTTCTTCGTTGAGGTAACTCATGCGGCTGGACCTCGCTTCGGGATCAGGTTGGAGCGGCGGAAATCGATTACGCGAACGTCGTCGCCGGAGTTCTTGCCGAGTTTGTCACAGAGCAATCCCTCTGTATGCCACGTTACAATTCCGTGCTCGGGCCGGCTCGCGGATTCGCGCTTATCCACCACAGTGCTGCGCGCAATCAGTGTGCTGCCGGGATAAACGCGCTGATGGAACGTCAACTCATCGGCGCCCAGAAATAGACCGCCCGCCTCACTGAGGTCTTCGACCGAAAGCCCGAACACCGTCAGAAACACCAGCATCGGATTGACCACGGTTTGCCGATGGCCATGTGCACGAGCATAGGGCGCGTTGAAATAAAGCGGATTGTAGCTCATCGTCAGCGTCGAAAAGAGCGTATTATCGTCCGCACTGAGCGTCCGGCCCCAGTGATGCTGGAAGACCTGCCCCAGCGCGAAGTCCTCGAAGAGATTGCCCTTGGGAATCTTCCGCGCGCGCATGCGGAAATCGTCACTCATCGCCACGCTCCATAGCTGCTCGCCTGGAATATCGATTAACTTGCGCCCGTAACTTTGCCATGCTCAAGCCTTCGGCTCAAACGTCACTTCGGATCGACCCCCCACCGGAAACTCTCGATTGGCAGAAAGCTCCTCGCGTGCTAGCAAATAGAGAGGTCAATCGCGCGATGCGTACTACCAAGCGAGCGTTCATTGCGCTCACATTTGTATTGGCTGCGACTGGATTCTCTATTGTGCCAACCTACGCGCTCGATTTTGGCCAGTTGCTCGGGCATGGCAGCAGTGACCCGACTCTCGAAACCTTCAAGATCATCCATGTGACTGATTTGCGGGCGCTGATGGCGAAGCCCAACTCCGGCGTGCATATCTACGACGCTAATGGCGCCGGAACTCGTCAGAAGTACGGCGTGATTCCCGGCGCGACGCTGCTCGATTCCGATGACAAGTATGATCTCTCGGTGCTGCCGCCCGACAAACATGCGAAGCTGGTCTTTTACTGCGCCAACTGGCTTTGAACGGCCTCGCATGAAGCTGCCCGTCGGGCGGTGAAAGCCGGTTACAAAGATGTCAACGTGATGGCCGACGGCATCAAAGGCTGGGTGCAGGCCGGCCAGCCGACGTCGCCCCTGAACAGCACCGAAGGTCGCGCCGCGTCATAGTGGACGCCGGCTCATTTAGTTCTGCCTGTGAGGAGAATCGAGTGGCCTCCTGCGCTGTCGCTTATAGTAAGAGTTGCGGAATAAGGATTTTTGTCCGCCTTGCTGGCGTCGAAAACAACCCGGATCAAGCAGCGACCACCGTTGGGTGAGACCGCGATCCCGTTGCATCTATCGTGTGCAATTGTAAATCCCTTCGCGCTCTGATTGATCGATGCCGCCCGCGTTGAATGTTACGGCGGTACTAGTATCATTAGTAAATAAGACGGACTTTGGCACCGGAAGGCCGTCGCGCTTGGCCATGAAGGTAACTGAAACAGGAACCCTGACCGCTTTTGCGGAGCCTGAACCGCTGGTTGCTGCACTCTCTTGATCAATTTGTTTTTGCTTGTCCATCTTCTGCTTTTCGAAGTCCAGCCCGGTGAGCTGTTTCTGTAGAAGTTGGTTCTGGAGGTCCTGCGCGGCAACCAATTCCTCGAGCCGAGGATGCTTCGCAATGTCGAGCGCGACAGAGATGTTCTCGAGGCCTTTATCGAGGCTGCAAAGATCGTTGTAGTAGATCGCGTCAGCGATCGCCGCTTCGAGAGAATATCGACTGAGCGGAAGGCATTGATAGCCATTCGGCGGAAGTTGATATTCCGCGTTCATCTCATTCTGTTCCACGACTAAGTTGCTGTTGCTATCAGTGCACCGTGTCCAATCCATAGCGCCATCACCGGATTGACCAAGCGTTTCCGCTTTGGGTGTTGAAGTTGCCCCGGGAGTGCCCGATGTTGCGTCCCTATAACTCGCCGTATTTTTCGTCGGCGTTGACGCTGCGGCTGGTTTGATTTCATTTTCCGGCAACGAGCGCATCCCGCTCGCGACGTCGTAGCCGCGCAGCGCGCTCAAGAAAGTGCGCCGCCGGTCGTCTATTGAACGCGTGATAATCGGCACGAATTTATTCTCGAAAACGTCCGCGTTCAGCTCGGCTTTAGTGCCCGAAAGGGCTCCCGCAGCCCCGGCCAGCGCTCTGGCGGCGCTCGCCGCGGTAACTATTGCTCCTGCGGCGCCCGCTCCAGTCGCAGCAGCTCCAGCAGGGAATTACTCGATGACTGAAAGGTATTCAGATGCTGCGTGAACTCCCGGCAGGCTGAGTTCGACGCCATAACTAATCGCTCCTGAATAATGTTGCGAACGAGAAACCCATTCTTTGTGTCGGGCTCGATTTTCGGATTCTGAGTGGGATCGCCAGTAATGTATTTAACCGTAAAATTTTTTCCCGCACGGCTCAGGCATTGCCCCGGATCGGTATTGCTCCCACAGATTAGAGTGGTTCCACTTTCGTCGGCAATAAGTTGGGCGAGGTTGGTCTCGCGAACATAGTTTGTGGAGCCGACGAGAAGGCCTTGAACCTTCGAGATATGGCCATTGCTGTAGTTGGAGTAAGATTTCTCCTCGGCAATCGTGAATCGGCCACCATCAATATTTGTGTAGCTCCTGATCCCTTCGAACAATCCGCATCCGGAAGAAGTCAGGGCGGCGGTTATCAAGCAAAGCAGGAACGCCAACCAGCGTCGAATATGAGAGATCCCCATTAAGCCTTTTCCTCTCGCTAATTGACCGCCAAATTGTAGCGATTGCGTCCAGTTAGCATCGGCGGCATCTGGAATCAACTAAATAGACCTTTATGCTTTCTTTGGCGGTCAGGGCTTCGATGGATCATTTTCGATCCTCGCCATTTCGGTAAGGCCTGGTCTCGTGAAACCTTGCGCTCGTCGCATATAGTCGGCGGGTGGCTCAACTCGCGAGCGAACCCCAGCCTCATACTTCATCTATCGATAAGGAGCTCACGATCCGCGGATTCGTGCTCGGAGCGATACTTGCGATCGTGCTAGGCGCGGCCAACGCCTATCTCGGGCTTTATGCCGGGATGACGGTCTCGGCGAGTATCCCGGCCGCGGTCATCTCGATGGCGGTGCTGCGGATACTCGGTCGCGCCACAATTCTCGAAAATAATGTTGTGCAAACGATCGCCTCGGCGGGTGAAGCAGTCGCTGCCGGAGCGATCTTCACGTTTCCCGCCCTGGTGATTCTCGGCGGTCGCGGACCACTGGCCTATTGGGACGTCACTATGCTCTGTCTTGCGGGCGGCACGATGGGCAGCTTGCTGGTCGTTTTTTTGCGCCGCGCCTACATCGTCGAAGAGCAGTTGCCATTTCCCGAGGGACGCGCCTGCGCCGAAGTATTACGCGCTGGTGCGGACGGCGGTGCCGGGGCGGGCGCGCTAGCGGCGGGCGGAGTCGCTGCCGCCCTTCTAAAGACCTCTCAAGACATCCTCGGTTGGTTGCCGGGTAGCATCACCGGCGCGCGATGGATCGGCGGGGCGGCTTTCTTAGTCTCGGCGAATTTCATCCGCGGCGCTAATTGGCGTCGGCTATATTGTGGGCGCGGAAATCGGCGTGCTGGTCTTCCTCGGCGGAGCGTTCGGCTGGCTAGTGGCGATTCCACTCGTCAGTGCGGCGCATCCGGAGCTGCACGGCCTCAGCGCCGCAGTCGCAGCGCAGAAAATCTGGAGCGAGCAGATTCGTTATCTCGGCGTCGGTGCGATGCTGATTGGCGGCGGTGCGACTTTGTGGCGCTTGCGCCGGGCAATCTTCCGCGGAATCGCCGAGAGCGCACGGATCATTGGCGCGGCGCGCATAGAGGGTCCCGTGCGCGAGGAGACCGATCTCTCGGCCCGTTTAGTATTGACGACGCTCGCGTTCTGCGTGCCGGCCATTTTCGGCATCGCTTATCTGCTGAGCGGTAACTTATGGCTCAGTGCGGCGCTCGCGATAGTCGTAGTCATGATTGGATTCTTTGCAACCGCAGTTGCCGGTTACCTGACCGGTATTGTCGGCGCATCGAATAACCCAGTTTCCGGCGTGACGATAATCGTGCTGCTGGCGCTCGCCCTGATTTTGAAATCACTCGGCGTCACAAATGTTATTGGTCCACGACTCGCGATTCTCGCCGGCGCGGTGGTCTGTACTGCGGCGGCGATGGCCGGTGATTCGTTACATGATCTCGCGACTGGATTTCATCTTCACGCGACCCCACGCGCGCTGGAAATGGCGGTGCTTTTCGGTGCCGCAATTTCAGCTTTCGTGATGGCTCCCGTGCTGAACCTGCTGATCCGCGGCTACGGTATAGCCGGGATGCCTGGGCGACTCCGCATGCGCTGGCCGCTCCGCAGGCCTTTCTGATGGCCAAGGTGGCGCAAGGCGTATTCCAGGGAAATCTGCCTTGGGGAACGATTGCGCTCGGAGCGATACTCGCACTTGGCCTGCTGATTCTCGATCGAGCCCTCGAACGGCGCGAATCGCGCTGGCGCACCCCAATTATGCCGGTCGCGATCGGGCTTTATCTGCCGTTCGGACTTGGTGTCACGATCCTGATTGGCGGGCTGGTGAAACTGCTTAGCACCGGCAAGTCGGATAGCCATGCTGATCGCGGCTTACTGATAGCCGCTGGGATGGTGGCTGGCGAGGCGCTAACCGGCGTCGCGAGCGGCGCTCTGATCACCGCCGGCCTGAATCTGCCCTTATGACTGGACTCGTCAGGGTGGGCCACCTGACAAAGCCAATCGTTCCAGATGCATTGCGCTAAGCCCATCTAATGTATAAGTTGACTGTAACTGATCGTATGGTCCCGACTTATTGCGACGCACACAACGTCGCGCTAATACCACCTCAGCAATCTCGATCGAACTCGCCTGTCATTATCGGGGGCACGAGTTAAGAAGGAACCCCTTGTCTTTTTCCGCTTTTACCCTTTCACCCGAATTAAATCGTTCAATCCGTGATCGTGGCCATCATGAGGCCACCCCAATTCAGTCCGGCGCGATTCCTCTGGTCCAAAGCGGCTCGGATGTGATCGCGACGGCTGAGACCGGCAGCGGCAAGACCGCGGCCTTTCTGATCCCCCTGATCGATCGACTCCATCGCGAAGGCGCTGGCTCGCCGGCGATGCTGGTAATCGAGCCGACCCGCGAACTCGCAGCTCAGGTCGCCCGTGAGTTTCGCCTGCTGGCGCGTCACACCCGGCTTCGTGCCGCAGTAATTGTCGGCGGCGAGTCGATGCGCCGGCAAATCGACGAGCTTCGCTCGGGCGCTCAGGTATTGATTGCTTGCCCGGGCCGTCTGCTCGACCATCTGGAGCGAGGCCATCTCAAGCTCGACAGCCTCAAGGCTGTCGTGATCGACGAGGCTGACCGGCTGCTCGATATGGGATTTATGCCGCAAGTTCGCAGTATCATGAAGCTTGCGCCGCACGAGCGGCAGACCGTGATGTTCTCGGCGACGATGGGTAGTGCCGCCGAGCTGATGTCGCGCGAATTTTTGCGCAAGCCCGAACGAGTGAGCATCGGTGAAGCGTCAACTCCTCCGGTCGCGATCGCGCAGAGCGTCTGTACCGTCGCACATACCGACAAAGAAGCGATTCTGATGTCGATTCTCGAGCGCCCCGAAACCGAGAGCGCGATTGTCTTCACGCGCACCAAAAGCCGCACTGATCGAGTTGCACGCAACCTCAAACGACGCGGCGTAAAGGCCGTCGCAATCCACGGCGATTTGTCGCAATCCCAGCGCACCGCAGCGCTGGCCGGTTTCCGGCGGCGCGCCTATCGCGTGATGGTCGCGACGGACGTCGCCGCGCGCGGCCTCGATATACCGGGGGTCTCGCACGTTATCAACTACGATTTGCCCGACGAGCCGGAGAACTATATTCATCGCATCGGGCGAACGGCTCGGATGGGTCGCGAAGGCCGTGCAATCAGCCTCGTGACGCCGGAAGAACGAATGGGACTCGGACGTATCGAGCGCACGCTTGGGATCACGCTTGAACGCGAGATCGTCGAAGGCTTTACCCAACCTGAGATCAGCGCACCCAAACCGATCAAGCTGTTCCGCTCAGGCGGCTCTCGCGCCCCGCGCAATCGTCCGCGCTCGAGGTGGGCGTAGGCGATACATAACCTAATCCTACTGCCCATGGCGCGCTCCCTAAAGAACTGAAAGCGCCGCTAGACGGATTTTGGTCTGCCAGTACAGTTCATCGTCGACGGAGTGCCCATCTCCCAGCAGTGTCGTAGAGAGGCAACAAAGCGCGGCTGGATGCATGCTGTGAGGCGAGCAGCGCTCGAAGCAATCGTCGGAACCGCAAAAACTAGTCTGCTTCGCGTAGAAATATTTTATTTCTTCTCGCAGGGTGGCCGAATTGATCTCGACAACATCGCCAAGCCGATATGTGATGCCCTTAAAAATCTCGTTTATATGGACGACTCGCAGATTTACGAACTATACTTAAGAAAGCTCGATTTGGAAGGTAACTTTCGGCTTCGAGAAACTCCTGCAGTACTGGCCGCAGCGCTGCAAAAGCGAGAAGATTTCGTATACATAGCCGTTTCCGAACTGGAGAGCATTTAGGTGTCGCTAGCCACAGGTGCGTTTGAACAAATCGAAAAGGAGACACTTCGGAAAGTCGCTTCGAGGTATAAGGATGACGGCTACGAGGTGGTTCTAACCCCACCAAGTCACATACTTCCCAAGTCGCTAAGATCTTTCCGCCCTGATCTTGTTGCACGTGGTCACAACGAGACCGTCGTAGTTGAAGTTAAGTCGAAGTTCGATTTGGTAAAGGAACGAGGGCTGGCGCAATTGGCGCGAAGCGTAAGCGAGATCCCCGGATGGCGCTTCGAAATGATCATTGCCAATCCCGAGGTTGAGAGCTCGATACCGCTTGATGAGCGCGGTCTGACAGATACGCAGATATTTGAGCGGGTGGACGAAGCTGAACGGCTCGAAAAGGAAGGCCATGGAGATGCTGCCATGCTCCTCGCATGGTCTGCAGTCGAGGCAGCACTTCGGGAAAAAGCGCGCGCTTGTGGTATCAACTCCGACGGGCAATCGGCCCTTTCCCTAGCTAAATCACTATATTCGATCGGGGAAATTACAAAGCGCAGCCTTGATATCCTGATTGACGCATTGCGGACCCGAAATGCATTGGCACATGGGTTTCATATACGGCGAGGCCCGCGAACACGTGTCCAAAAGCTCGCCCTCGTGATAAAGGAGCTTCTGTTGACTGATGATACGACGCGATAATGACCCGGGTCTTACTCCAACGCGCGCTCCATTGGCACAGAGTGCGCCACGTTTTGTGGGTCGAAATCGAACCCCAATTTGGAATGAACCCCAGAATCTGGACAGCTGGACGCGGACGAATTGGACCGGGCGGCCGGGCTTATCGGAGGAGAGGCTATGGCAAGGCACCGGAGCTTCAGCTTCGAGTTCAAGCGACAAGTGGTATTGGACTTTCTGGAGGGCCGCGCGGAGTTGCGCGGGCTGGCACGTCAGCACAGCCTTTCACGACATCTCATCCGCCTGTGGATCCAGAAGTACGAGGCGGGGCAGCTCAATGATGAAGTGGCTGACGCCACCCGCATCGCGGAATACGAGACCACGATAGCGAGCTCGAGCGCAAGGTCGGCCAGTTGACAATGGAGGTTGACCTCCTGAAAAAAGGGGCGCGCTGGGCACGTCGGCCGAGCGGCGAGAGTTCCTCGATCGTGAGCGGTCCGCAACCATCTCGGTTGCGGGAGGATGCCGACTCATGAAGCTGGCGCGCTCAACCTATTATTACCGCAGCCGCCGCTCTGCGACGGAGAAAGTAGTCCTGCACCAGCGCATTGCGGAACTCAGCGCGGAATTTCCGCGCTACGGCTATCGGCGGATTACCCATCAGCTGCGCGCCGAAAGGCTGCATATCAATCACAAGGCGGTAGCGCGGATCATGCGCGAAAACGGGCTCCAGGTGCGGCCTTTGCGTCGCTTCGTGCGCACCACCCAGAGCGACCATCAAGACCCGATCTTTCCCGACCTGACGCGCGGTTTTATTCCGACGGCACCCGATCAACTATGGGTATGCGATCTGACCTACGTGGCGATCGCGGCGGGTTTCGTGTACGTCGCCGTGATCCTCGATGCCTGGTCGCGGCGGGTGTTAGGCTACGCACTATCGAAGCGCATCGATACGCGACTGACGCTGGCAGCGCTACGTACGGCCGTCGACTCGCGCCGGCCTCCACCCGGCTGCATCCACCATTCGGACCGTGGCGGGCAGTACACGTCAGCCGCCTATCGACAGGCGCTGAAGGATTATGGGCTGCGGGGATCAATGGGACGGCGCGGTAATCCCTACGACAACGCGAAAGCCGAAAGTTTTATGAAAACCCTCAAGTGCGAAGAAGTCTACCTGAGTGACTACCGAACTTTCGCCGACGTGATCGAACGGCTTCCCCGTTTTATCGACGAAGTGTACAACGCGCGCAGATTGCACTCAGCGCTGGGTTACCTGGCGCCTGTGCGATTCGAGGAGGAACACACCCGGCAGCCGGTCCAATCTCCCGCCTGATAGGTGTCCAGCTCGAAGGGTTCACTCCAGAGGTGTCCAGCTCGAATGGTTCACTCCAATTTGGTCTAATTTGGCGGGCGCTGAGCCAATTCGATAAAGTTGCCGTCCGGATCACGCACAAAGGACACTCGCGCAACATTACCAAAGGTCGCTGGGTTCACCGCGGTTGCCGCGCCCCCTCCCGTCAATGCCTGAAACGCCGCGTCACAGTTCATCACCTGAAGCGTAACGTAGCGGATTCCGATCGCCGCCATCGTTTTGACCGCGGCCATCAGATCGGCCAGCGGCGCGAGGCGCATCTCACGCGCCAGCGGATGACGGAAAACCCCAAAAATAGTCTCGCCAATCTTGTAGCGATTATGGCCGATTGAGATCGCGCCGGCCGCCTTAGTGTAAAACTCGCCAAAGAGATCCACGTCGCTGACGCCAAGGCGGATGCCAAGCTGAGTCACCTCATCGCGGCCCGGCGGCACCAACTCGATCGTGTTGCCGTCGGGATCATTGACCGCTTCCGGCTGTGCGACCCGGTCAGTCGCGATGATCAATGTTTCGTAGCCGCCCGGATGCCGCCGCGGGAGCACCTCGCGCGATTCCATCAGCTTGATGATCGAACCGTTAGCAACATAGCGATGCTGCGTGAAGCCTCCGCCTACCGGCAGCACGGACTCGAATTGCAGGCCGAGATTATCGCCGTAGAACGCCTTCATCTCGTTGATTCGATTCGTAAACAGTCCGACATCCACTTGCGGCCGCTTGAGTTCGATTGCCATATCTTCATCCGTCCTACGGTTGCGTTGTGAGTCGTTCTAATCGTTCGATGAAGCGCTAGTCAAACCGCGGGCACGTCCCTTCTATTTGCGGGCGCGGCAAAATATGCGAGAGATAACCTCGCAGCCAGTCCACAGCACTGGCGCTTAGTGAGGGAATGATGGATTTCGCGCTTTCACCCAAGACCAGGGAATATCAACTGCGGGTTTCTGCGTTCATGGACCAGCACGTCTATCCAATCGAGAAGCGGGTGGACGAGGAAATGAGCGTCCACGGCAAGGAACATGTTGAGCCCGAAATCCTCAAAGACGTCCGCCGGAAGGCCAAAGCCGAAGGACTGTGGAACCTCTTCATGCCCGACGAGGAGTACGGCAAAGGTTTGAAGGTTTCCGAATACGCGCCGCTTTCCGAGATCATGGGCCGCAGTCCGCTCGGTTCGCACGCCTTCAACTGTATGGCACCCGACACCGGCAATATGGAAATCCTTGTGGATTTCGCCAATTCCGGTCAGAAGAAAAAGTGGCTTGAACCGTGTCTCGACGGCACGATGCGCACCTGCTTCTCGATGACCGAGCCGGAAACCCCCGGCTCCGATCCGACTCAACTAGCTACTCGCGCCGTACGCGAAGGCGACTACTACAATATCAACGGCCATAAGTGGTTCACCTCAAATGCGATTGGCTCCGGCTTCGCGATTGCGATGGTCGTGACTGATCCGAATGCCGAAACGCATAAGCGCGCTAGTATGATAATCGTTCCGACTGACACGCCGGGCTTCAACCTGATCCGGCCCGTCTCAGTGATGGGCCATGCGGGCGGCGGCGGCCACTGCGAGATCGTCTATAAAGATTGCAAGGTGCCGGTGACGAATCTGCTCGGGCGCGAGGGCGACGGTTTCGCGATCGCGCAGGCGCGGCTCGGGCCCGGCAGGATCCATCATTGTATGCGCAATATCGGCGTAGCCGAGCGCGCGCTCGAACTGATGTGCAAGCGAGCCAATACTCGTTTCACCCACGGCAGCTTGCTGGCCGATAAGGCCAACGTGCAGCAGTGGATCGCGGATTCACGCATCGAGATCGATTCCACGCGGCTCGCTGTAATGCACGCGGCCTGGAAGATCGATACGGTCGGCAAGCGCGAGGCTCGTCAGGAGATCGCGATGATCAAAGTGCAGGCCGCCAACATGGTGATGAACGTGCTCGATCGCGCGATTCAGTTGCACGGCGCGTTGGGCGTCAGCGACGATCTGCCAATCGCGCGGTTCTGGCGCGAAAACCGCGCGATGCGAATCGTTGACGGCCCTGACGAAGTTCATCGGATGACGATCGCGCGCCGCGAATGCCGCAAGTACGCTAGCGAAGCGCGTCCGCGCGCATAGCGAGCAGGCGAGTCTGCGAGCTGCGTTAAAATAAAGATGCCGGAGATTGGAGCATGTCGGACCCGATGGAAGATTTCGATCAGCCCCTCCCTGAATTCAACGAAGTTCGTGAGGAAGAACAACTCGACTGGTCAAAGCTGATCGCCTACCTGCACGACCACGACGTCCCGGGAGCCGATCAACCGTTGGCGATCAAACAGTTCAGCGGCGGCCATTCGAATCTCACTTATCTGCTCCGTTTCGGCAATACCCATGAATGGGTTGTGCGCCGCCCGCCCTTTGGACCCTTACCGCCCGGCGGTCACGATATGGCGCGTGAGTATCGGGTGCTATCGCGCTTGTGGGAGAGCTTCGGACGGGCGCCTCGCGCGATTCTGTTTTGTGACGATCCCTCGATTATCGGCGCGCCGTTCTTCGTGATGGAACGGAAGTCGGGCTTTACCATTCCGAACCGGCGGCCGCTCAGTCCCGAGATCAAAACGGATCCGGCGACCTTTCGCGCGATGTCAGAGAATTTTATCGACGCCTTGGCGGACCTGCATACGGTCGATTACCGGCAACTCGGTCTCGAGGGTCTGGGCCGTCCCGACGGCTTCCTCAAGCGCCAGATCACCGGATGGATGGATCGCTGGGAGAAGGCCAAAACCGAAGAAAATCCGCTGATGAATCAGCTCGGCGCGTGGTTCCTCGATAACCTGCCGCCACCGCAAAGCCCAGTTCTGCTGCACAACGATTTTTATCTGCACAATGTGATGTTCGCGCTCGATAATTCAGGCGCGGTCGTCGGCGTTTTCGACTGGGAGATGTCAACTCTCGGCGATCCGCTGGTCGATCTCGGAATCGCCTTAAACTACTGGCGCGATCCTGACGATCCGCCGGACCTGATCGGCTTGGCGCTGGGTCATGCGCATACGACACAGCCCGGATTCCTGAAACGCGACGAGTTGGTGGAACGCTATGCCCGCCGAAGCGGTCGCGACGTGACCCACGCGGGCTATTATCGGGCGTTTGCGCACTGGAAGACCGCGACAGTGGTGCAACAGATCTATGTTCGCTTCGTGCGGGGACAAACCCACGATCCGCGATTCGGCAGTATGGGCGTGCAGCCGCCGATTCTGGCGCGTACCGCCGCCGAGGTCGTTGCGAAATTTGGTTTCAAAGGATAAGCAAAGAGTAGCTGTCCGGCCATTCACCTGTCGCGTTTGCTAGGATGGCGGGGTGGTCTTTTCGGAAATCTTTGATTAAGTTGAGCCTCTGACATGCGAAAGAGGCAAAGCGAAAACCTATAGCCTCGGGAGGATGTGCAGCCTTGCACGCGATTAACTACGAAGCTCCAACTACTATTGATCAAGCGATCAAGCTGATGGCGGTGCATGGCGAAAAAGCCAAGCCGCTCTGCGGCGGCACCGATTTGATTATCCAGATGCGGGCTGGCGTCCGCCGTCCGGATTTCGTTATCGACCTCAAGAATATCGCCGACATGCGGCGCATCTCTTTCAGTATGCAGCACGGGCTGAAACTCGGCGCGGCAGTGCCCGCGATCGAGGTTCACGAGAATGCTGACATGCAGCGGTATTATCCCGGGTTGACCGAAGCGGCGCATCTGATCGGTTCGCTCCAGATTCAAAGCCGCGCCTCCGTCGGCGGCAACCTGTGTAACGGCTCGCCCGCTGCCGATACCACGCCGGCTTTGATTGCGCTTGGTGCGAAAGCCCGAGTGGTCGGTCCAAAGGGTGAACGAATCATTCCGGTCGAGGAGTTCTGCACCGCCCCGGGCCGCACCGTCCTTAAACCAGACGAATTGCTCATCGAGCTGCATATTCCTACTCCGGCACGCCATTCGAGCGACTCCTACCTGCGTTTCATCCCGCGCAATGAGATGGATATCGCAGTGGTCGGTGTCGGCACTGCGATCACGCTGGATCCGACAGATGATCGATGCATCGAGGCGCGTATCGGCCTCGGTGCGGTCGGCCCCACGCCGATCTTCGCCAAGGAGGCTTCAGCGGCTTTGACCGGCAAAAAACTCGACGAGGCGACGATCGAAAAGGCTGTCCAAGCGGCGATTGCGTTGCATCGCCCATCGATGATATGCGCGGGACCGCGGAGTTCCGTCGCCACGTCGTCGGCGTGCTGACCCGCCGCACGATCGCAAAGGCGATGGAACGCGCGCGGCTCAACGATAGCAGCCGTTAATTGCGGCAAAACGGCAAGTATTCAGCGATTGACAAGATAAAGATAAGATCAAGATGGTCATGAAAACTGTAGTTGAAACCACAATCAACGGTGAACAAACCGAATTTCTCTGCGAGCCTCGCGAGAGTCTGCTCGAGGTTCTGCGTGACGAGCTCGGAATTGACCGGCAGCAAGGAAGGCTGCTTGACCGGCGATTGCGGCGCATGCACCGTAATCGTCAATGGTCGCGCCGCTTGTTCATGCTTAATGCTGGCGGTCGAGGCCGAAGGCAAGAAGATCGATACAATCGAGGGTTTGGCGGATCCAGACGGATTGCATGTGCTGCAGCAAAAATTTCTCGAGCACGCGAGTCTGCAATGTGGCATCTGCACGCCCGGCTTCTTGATGTCGAGTAAAGCGCTACTCGATCATAACCCGCGACCCGAGCGAAGCCGAGATTCGCTATGCGCTGGCAGGTAATCTCTGCCGATGCACTGGCTACGACAAAATAGTTCACGCTGTTATGGATGCGGCAAAGACCCTGTCCAGCGCGCGAGCGGCATAACTGCCCAGCGCAGCGCGATCGCGGCACGGATGCGCCAGCATTTTTATAATTGGTACCTGAACGAGAGGTCCTCAATGGCTGCTTCAACTAATGGCAAGCCCATTTCGAGGTTATCGGCACCCGTCCGATTCGTCACGACGGCGTCGAAAAGGTCACCGGACAGGCCAAGTACGGCGCCGATTACTCCTTCCCCGGCATGCTGTATGGCAAGGTGCTACGCAGCCCGCTATGCCCATGCTTGGATCAAATCGATTAACTGACCGAAAAGGCGCTCGCGCTGCCCGGCGTGAAGGCGGTACTCACGGCCGCCGAGCTGCCTGAGATGCCCGACAAGATGGAAGCGGCGGCGAAGCGCCAGTCAATCTACACCATCTCTCGTGCAAACCTGCTGGCGCGCGACAAAGTCCTCTATGACGGCCATGCGGTCGCCGCCGTCGCCGCGACCAGCCCGCATATCGCCGAAGAAGCGCTGAGCCTAATCGAAGTAGAGTACGAAGTATTGCCGCCGGTGATGACCGTCGAGGACGCTATGAAGTCCGGCGCACCGATCCTGCTGCCCAAGCTGCGCAACAAGGATGACGGGCGACAAGCAAACCAACGTCGCTGCGCATATCCAGTTCAAGCGTGGCGATATCGAAGAAGGCTTTGCTTCCGCCGATTATGTCGTCGAGCGCAGAATTCAAGACCGCGATGGTCCATCAGGGCTATATCGAGCCGCATAATGCCGTCGCCATTACAATCCTGATGGCCACGCGACTATCTATTGCTCGACGCAGGGCAGCTTTGCCGTGCGCGGGTTGGCCGCCGCTATCACCGGGATGCCCGAGGGCAAACTGAAAGTAGTGCCGGCGGAAATCGGTGGTGGCTTCGGCGGCAAACTCACTGTCTATCTCGACCCAATCGCGCTGCGTTGTCCAAAAAGACTGGCCATCCGGTGAAGATGATCATGTCGCGCGCCGATGTGTTGCGGGCAACTGGCCCTACTTCAGGTTCGACGATTCGATGCAAAATCGGCGCACCAAAGATGGCAAGATGGTCGCGGCGAAGATCTGGATGGCCTATGAAGCCGGCGCTTACCCCGGCTCGCCGGTCGGCGCAGGTGCGATGACGATCATCGCGCCTTATACGATTCCGAATACCTTGATCGACGCGTATGACGTGCTGGTCAACCGCCCCAAAACGGCAGCGTATCGCGCACCGGGCGCAACCAACGCGGCGATGGCTTCCGAAACCATTATCGACGAACTGGCCGAAAAATGCGGCATCGATCCCTGCGATTTCCGCCTGATGAATGCGCCAAAGAAGGCACTCCGCAGACCGCCGGACCGCCCTACAAGCGCATTGGTTTCGTCGAAACCGTCGAGGCGATCAAGAACAGCCCGCATTATAAGTCAAAGCTCGAGGGCCCTTATCGAGGCCGCGGTGTCGCCGCCGGTTTCTGGTTCAACGTCGGGATGCAATCCTCGGCAGTCGTTAACCTGCATGGCGATGGTACTGCCAGCGTGGTGATCGGCTCGGTCGATATTGGTGGTACGCGCGCAGCACAGGCCATGGTTGCAGCGGAAGTACTGGGACTCGACGCGGAGGATGTCCGCCCGCTTGTCGCCGATACGGATTCGATCGGCTACACCGATATGACTGGCGGCAGCCGAACCGCAGTTACAACCGGCGCCGCGGTATTCCAGGCGGCGGAAGACGCCGTGCGCCAGCTCAAAGAGCGCGCAGCAAAGCTCTGGGAGAAAAAGCCTGAGGAAATTGCCTATACGGAACGGCGTTCTGTCCACTGCCGCCGATCCTTCCAAAACAATTAACGCTCAAGCAGATGGCGGCGCAGTTCGCCCGCACCGGCGGTCCGGTGAGTGGACGCGCGAGCGTCAATCTGCGCGGCGTCGGTCCTTCTTTTGCCGCCACTTGCGTCGATGTCGAAGTCGATCCCGATACCGGCAAAGTCAAAATTCTGCGCGCGACCTGCGCACAAGATGTCGGCAAAGCGCTCCATCCGAGCTATGTCGAGGGCCAGATGCAGGGTGGCACGGCTCAGGGCATCGGCTGGGCGCTGAATGAAGAATACGTTTACGACGACAAGGGCATCTTGCGGAATATCGGATTGCTCGATTATCGGATGCCGACCTGTCTCGATCTTCCCGTACTGGAAACGTCGATCGTCGAGGTGCCCGCGCCCGATCATCCGATCGGCTCGCGCGGAGTTGGCGAAGTCTCGATTGTTTCCCCGCCGGCCGCTGTGGCAAATGCGATCGCGCGCGCGACTGGTGTTCGCATGGAAGTGTTGCCGATGTCTCCGCCGCGATTACTGAAGGAGCTGCTGAAGAAGCGCAACGGACTCGAAACTCAGGCCGCAGCAGCAGGACGTTAATTACTGGACTCAAGGAGTAGGGGGGCCGGATCCTGAGGTCCGGCCCTTTTTCGATCATGGCAATCGTGGTAGTTCCGGCCCTGTTGCGCAAGCTCTCCAACGGCCAGGAAAGAGTCGAGGTGACTGGTCGTAATGTCGGCCAGATTATCGACTCGCTTGAACAGCAATTTCCCGGTTTCAAAGAGCAATTGCTTCAGAACAATGAGCTCAAGCCCTCGGTCGCAGTATCGATCGACGGCGAGATGGGTACCGGCGGGTTGCTCGACCGGGTGAAGGACTCAAGCGAGATTTTTTTCATTCCCGCGATCGGCGGCGGCTAGGCCGCCGTTCTTTTCAGCTCGCGTCGCGACTAGAATACTTTTACTGGCGCCGGATGACGGCACTCCGGTGGAGGTTCGTATGTCCAACATTGATGCATCCGCTGAAAATGACACTCGCGTCATCGGCACCCGCCCGATCCGGCATGATGGCGAGGATAAGGTGACTGGCCGCGCGAAATATGGCGCTGACTATGCTCTGCCGGGAATGCTGCACGGCAAAGTTCTCCGCAGTCCTCACGCTCACGCGCGGATTAAGTCGATTAATCTTGAACGCGCCCTGAAGCATCCGGGTGTTCGCGCGATCATCACTGGGGCGGATTTGCCTGAAGTCAAAGGCGTGATGGCGCAAATCGGCGAGCTCGTCGTCAACACGCATTATCTCTCGATGAACGTGATGGCGCGGGACAAGGTCTTGTACGACGGTCATGCGATCGCGGCGGTTGCCGCGACCAGCCGTCATGCAGCCGAAGAAGCGGTTGAACTGATCGACGTTGAGTACGAAATCCTTCAGCCCGTGATGACCGCCGAAGATGCGATGCACCCTGACGCTCCGATCCTGCTGCCGGAACTTCGCCAGATGCTGATGGCGTCGCGGCTTGATCCCGGCAAGCTGGAAGGACCCGATCAACCGAGCAATGTCGCCGGGCATATTCAATTCGAGCGCGGCGATCTATCAACTGGATTCGAAGCGGCAGACTTCGTCGTCGAACGTGAATTCAAGACCGCCGCGGTCCATCAAGGTTATATCGAGCCGCAGAATGCACTTGCCGTCTGGGATTCAACCAATCACGTAACAATCTACTGCTCGACTCAAGGATCGTTTAGCGTGCGCTCACTCACGGCCAGCGTGCTAGGGATGAGTGATGGTGAGATTCGCGTCGTTCCAACTGAGATCGGCGGCGGCTTCGGCGGTAAAACCACGATCTACCTCGAGCCTCTCGCTGTCCTGCTCGCCAGGAAAACCGGACGCCCGGTGAAGATGACGATGACGCGTGGCGAGGTATTGCGCGCCACCGGTCCGACCTCGGGAACGCTGTTCAAAGTAAAAATCGGCGCCACTCGTCAGGGCAAGATAACCGCCGCCGAGGTCTGGATGGCCTATGAGGCCGGCGCTTTCCCCGGCTCTCCGTTTGCTCCCGGCGCGATGACCACGCTGGGGCCGTACTCGATCGAAAATCTTAAGATCGACGCACTTGACGTCGTCGTCAATCGCCCGAAGGTTGCCGCCTATCGCGCGCCGGGCGCACCGGCTTCAGCATTCGCCTGCGAATGCGTGATCAACGAACTCGCCGAGAAATGCCGAATCGATCAGATTGAGTTCCGGCTGCGCAATGCGTCGCACGAGGGTACGCAGCAACCAGCAGGCCCTCCCTTCAAGAAGATCGGTCTTATCGAGACGCTCGAAGCGGTTCGCGACAGCGATCACTACCGTTCGAAATTGATCGGTAAAAATCGCGGACGCGGCGTTGCCTCGGGTTTCTGGTTCAATGGCGGCCTTCAATCCTCCGCCGACGTGAATGTTCATACCGACGGTACGGTGAGCGTAGTAACCGGTTCCGTTGATATTGGCGGCTCGCGCGCCGCGATGGCGATGATTGCGGCGGAAGTGCTTGGAATGCCGGTCGATCAGGTTCGTCCAATAGTCGCTGATACCGACGCAATTGGCCATAACGATGTTACCGGCGGCAGCCGTATTACGCTCGCTACCGGCATGGCCGTCTATAATGCCGCGCAAGACGCCTTGCGCCAGCTCAAGGGGCGAGTCGCGATGCTGTGGGAGAAAGCTCCCGAGGAGATCGACTTCAAGACTGGCGCTTTCCATGCCCATGGCAATGGGACCACGCCGATGCCACTGAAACAGCTTGCGACGAAGCTCATCAGTACTGGCGGCCCGGTGACGGGTCGCGCGAGTCTGAACGCCGGAGCGGTTGGGGCAGTCGGTAATGCCTTTGCAACAGTTTGTATTGACGTGGAAGTTGATCCAGAGACCGGCAAAGTTCGGATACTGCGTGCAAGTATCGCACAGGATGTCGGACGCGCGATCCATCCGAGCTACGTCGAAGGCCAGATGCAGGGCGGATTGGCGCAGGGTATCGGTTGGGCGCTCAATGAAGAGTATTTCTACGATGAGCGCGGCACCTTGAGAAATTCCGGACTGCTGGACTATCGAATGCCGACCTGCCTCGATTTACCGATGCTCGAAACGTTGATGGTCGAGGTGTCTAATCCCGATCATCCGCTGGGGGTTCGCGGCGTCGGCGAAGTCGGGATCGTGCCACCGATGGCGGCCATCGCCGAAGCAATCTATCAGGCCACAAGAGTTCGTCTGCAAGAATTGCCGATGTCGCCTGCCAAAGTCCTTGCGGCGCTGCTTCTGCAAGAACGCGTGAATCTCAATGAAGCCGCCGCAGCCGATTAAATTAACTTTAGAGTTGTCAATACGACGTTTTGAGTCGAAAGATGAACTAAATAAGGCCAAGGTGATAACCGGTTTCGTCTCATGTCGCGTAATCAGCTATTGCAAGTTGTTAAAAGTTGCGTATAATAGAGATTGCTAATCGGGGTTTGCCCCCCCTTTTCCCGGTTGGCTAGGACCGGACGAAGCAATTCGTTCGGTCCTCTTGATTTCCCTTCACTTTATGATGGGTAGAGTGCGGTTGCTTCTGGACGCTTTCGCGAAGAAGATTTCTGATTGCGCCTACTTTGAGGTCTTTCATCGCACTTTTATGGCATACATAAGTCTGCCTGATGTGGATGCCCCTCGAGCAGCGTCCTTCAGGATGCAAGCGTCGCGGAGGCGCAACGCTAATTATCTAGATTTCTAGCGCTCTCTTCCGAAGCCGCCGGAGCGGAAACCACCACCACCGCCTCCACCACTTCCTCCGCCACTACGCGCCTGCGCCTCATTTACCTTGATCGCCCGACCCTTGATTTCTCGGCCATTAAGAGTCTTGATTGCCGTATCAGCGGCTTCGTCAGTAGCCATTTCCACGAAGCCAAATCCACGCGAACGATTCGTAGCGCGATCGATGATCACCTGTGAGTTTTCGACGGTACCCGCTTCCGAAAATGCGTCTTGCAGGTCCTGATCGGTAACTGTCCAGGCCAAATTTCCCACGTACAGTCTGCGGCCCATTACGTTCTCCTCCAGGATTTTGGGTCAACCCATCTCGCCAGTTTCCACATGGCCGCCAAACTCACGTTACCATCACAATTCCAGCGTTCAGAATTAGTCCCATCAATCCTCAAGAAAACCCTTATAGCACTCCTGCCAACGCTAACATAGCATCGAATCCTTTGGCCTCAGGTAATGACTTGAAGGCCAGCATCGGCGAGGCGCTCGGCTGACCACGCTCCTGTTAAGCTGCGCCTCCACGCGAGGCAATCCGATGTAATACGTAGAAATCTTAATTGACAATCAGAGTCTGATCGTTCGAATTGTTCGATGATCACGAATCCCGAGCTATTTGATCAGGTTGATTTGACCAAGTTGGTTTTCAGCGACTGAGATCATAGAACTTCACTCTTTACAACGAATTACCAATACCATGTACTAAGCGGTCGTTCTAATATACTGATTAGTAATGGGGTGGAACTATAAACTATCATAATCACCGAAGGTCATTCAGAGTTGAGCACAGAAGTGCAATTGAGGGATGGTATTGTGATTTTGCTGCATCGAAATCATAGTTTAGCCACATTAGATTTATATATTTTCATCGAAGAAGCATTGAGCGGCTTGTGCTAGACTAATTGCTTGTGTACTTTCAGTGCGCAGTTAATTTTCTAAATCAAGGAGATTATTGGATGCCGCGTGCTAAACGTCTTCAGCAAGGCAGTGCCTATCAGCAGGTGCAGCGGCAAGCACGCGCCTTACTGGTTATCTTGCGTACGGAAATACGCAACAAAGAAACCGAGCTCAAACGTTTGAAAGACGAAGCGGCCGCGCTCGATCGCGTGGGGGGTGGCGCGGGAAAAATTGCCACTACCACGACGCAAACTCGTGATGATGCAGGAGCCGCTGGCCGGGTTGACTGGCGGGCAATCCTTGAAGAATTACCCAAGCAATTCAAAGCTGCTGATATACGCAGTAATCGCGCTGTCAAGAGCAAGCGTCCCTCTGAAGTCTTTGCCGCGATTACGCGCTGGATTGAGGCCGGAATGGTTAAGCGGAAATCGCGCGGCATTTACGAACGCACCTGATCGCATCGCGGCATTAGGCACTACTCGTCCGTTTTGCAGAAACCCTCGGCCCTTGCTTGAGCTGAGTGGCTCATTCGACGAAGCTATCCCCGGGTTGCTAAAATTCAAGCCCACCTTCGCCAACGGTAATTCAGATGGCAGTCAAGACGATTGAATGGCGTGCTGACGGCGTGCGCATGATCGATCAGCGTATACTGCCCTCGCGCGAGGTAATCCGGACCTATCGCGACTATCGCGGCGTCGCCGAGGCGATCCGCTCGATGGTAATTCGCGGAGCACCCGCAATCGGAGTCGCCGCTGCCATGGGTATCGCACTGGGATTGAAAGGTACTGCCGGACGAAAAGCCCAGGCGCGCTTTGCGCAAGTCGCCAAGACACTTAAAGCCACGCGTCCCACCGCAGTGAACCTCGCGTGGGCAATCGAGCGGATGAGCCGCGTGCTCGAAGAGAGTATCGCGCTTGATAGTCAGCGGCTATTTCGGCGTTTGCGCGACGAAGCAATAGCGATTGGCGCCGAAGATGTTCAGGCAAATCGCGAACTCGGCCGCTACGGAGCCGCGTTGCTCGATTCACCGGTGTCGATACTTACTCACTGCAATGCGGGTGCGTTGGCTACTGCCGGATACGGCACTGCGCTTGGTATCGTGCGTGCCGCTCGCGAACAAGGTAAACAAGTCAGCGTATTCGCCGACGAGACTCGGCCATTCTTGCAGGGTTCCCGGCTCACCGCCTGGGAACTCCACAAGGATCGCATTCCAGTCACTGTGATTGCTGACAATATGGCCGGGTCGGTGCTGCGCGCCGGCCTAATCGCGTGCGTGATCGTCGGAACTGATCGGACCGCTGCAAATGGCGATGTGGCTAATAAGATCGGTACATATCCACTGGCGGTATTGGCGCAACGTCATCAGGTTCCGTTCTATGTAGCCGCGCCGCTTTCGTCGATCGATCTCGACTGCCCTGATGGAGATCGCATTCCGATTGAGCAACGCGCGTCGAAAGAACTAACCGAGTTTCGTGGCAAGCCGATAACTCCGAAGGGTATCGACGTATTTAATCCCGCTTTTGACGTAACCCCGGCCGAATTGGTCACCGCAATAATCACCGAACGTGGTATCGCTCGCCCGCCTTATTCAGAAAGTCTCGCGATGCTCAAGCAGGGCGCCAATGACCGAAGCAAAACTTGATCGATGCGCGGCTAACCTAACAATTCGAGTCCGCGTTCGAAGAAGCGCGGTCCCGTGAGCGCGATATCTTCCCACGTCGGATCGGGCCGCTTGCCGCGCCGATGTAACATTACGTTAAACGCGGTAATCACGCCAAAACGATAGCAGGCGAAAGCGCGAAACCAACTAACGTCAACCTCACTCACCGGCGCAGCTGAGTGCTCACGGTAAATTGATACCAACTCGTCAGGCGACTGAATATGCTCGGGCACGAGGTCCTGCTTGACCCAGCTCTGATGATCGGAAAACAGGCAAATCCATCCCAGATCAATTAGCACTGCGCCGATTTGTGCAAGTTCCCAATCGATTACCGCGCACACCTCACCATTCTCATATAGGCAATTCGACCAATTGAGATCGCCATGCACGCAGCCTACGCGTGGTTTCGTCGGCAGCGAATTTCTCAGGCGTTCCCGCAGCAGCGGCGCTCGACCGACCATCGCAGGTTCAAGAGTAGGACGATCCAGCAAAGTATCCAGCCGCGCCATCTCGTCAGCGAGCGTACTAGGCTCGCCCCAAGCCGCGCGCCGCGGCTCCCATGGAACTTCATGGAGTCCAGCCAGCATCCGCATTGTGAGGCGTGCCAGCGTCAGCTGTTCGTCAGCGCTGAATTGATGCTCACCTAGCGCGAGCTTGTCGCCTGTGATGAACTCGGCGACAAAATACGGTCGGCCAAACCATTGTGGCTCGTCGCCGAACCACCGGATTGGCGGGACCGGCACTGCGGTCTCGGCGAGTGACGACATAATACGTGCTTGGCGAACTACATCCGCAGGACCAGCTATGCGCACGCCTTCCGGCGCAAGCCGCAACACCAGCTTCTCTCTCTGGCGCTGGCCATTATCGATATACTCCAGTTCGAAGCCGTAACTCTGACCGGCATGGCCGGGCAACGATGCGACCGCATTGACCTGGGCCGCATCGTTGCCGGTCAGAGCCCGAACGAAAGCTGTCAGTTGCCGAGTGATTTCCCCGTGCGATTCCATCGCATCAGCCAGTTAGACTGAGTATATCTCGCCTCAACCTTTCATCTTGAGTTGCTCTGAGGCTGGATGGAGACTGGCTTTTGCACTTGGCCGCGCATCGATTCGTTTGAACCAGTTATTGACGTTGGTAAGCGAGGGATTGAGCTTTTGTCCCACGCCGTCGGCAAAATCCAGTGCGCAATACAGAATGATATCCGCGATGGTGAAACGATTCGGCACGATAAACTCGCGTCCGGCAATCAGTCCGTCGAGCCACTTCAGGCGCCCCTGAGTAATTCGTTTCAGTCCTGCCGCAGTCTCAGGTTCGCAGGGGACGCGGTTCTTGAACAGTTCATACCCTTCCGCGAAACGAAACCCATTATAAAGATTCTCAGTAATATTCTGCTCGATGCGCCGTTGCCATTGACGGGTTTCGGCGCGCTCTTCGGCGTTCGCACCAATCAGCGCGGGAGTCGGATTTTTCTCTTCGAGATATTCCCAAATCGCGACGGTTTCGCCGATGCACTTGCCGTTGTCGAGTTCGAGCCCCGGCAATTGTCCGCCCGGATTGCGCTCGGTGTATGGAGCCTGCCGATTTTCGGCCTTGAGTAAATCGACGTCTTTCATCGGAATCGTGATGCCCTTTTCGATTAGAAACATCCGATTAGCGCGCGGATTGGGTCCGAACGAATTATACATTTGCATTAGGGTCTAGCTCCTCTACGCAACGTGTTCGCGTCCTCTACTACGCGGGTTTGCTCACCCTCGAAAGCAGTGCGCCGCCGGATAATAGCTCATCGGCGGCTCGCGGTGGAACCTGCAAACTATCTTCGAGCCGGGCTGCTAGCGGCGATCATTGGATTCTCATATCTTGTACGCGACGACCTGCAGAACGAGTAACAACGCGCGAGGTTCAGCAAAATAGTCACGATGCGTTTCTGTCCGCAATGCGGCTCCCCACTGCTTCCAAATGCGCGATTTTGTGTCGAATGCGGCGAGCGGCTAACGACCGGCCCACTTGGTCCCGCGAAGACCGCGCAACCGGCTGCGACTCGCCTCCCGTCAGAAGGTTCGTCACAGGCGGCGCTCGGGCCATTCGCGGCAGTATTCGGCGCGCTGGTCGTCTTCGGAACCCTGATCGCCTATCTCGTTATGCGTCAGCTTCCTGCACGCGACCGTCTCCTCGCGTCAGCGCCGCCGGTGCAATCAGCCTCCGCTGCTCCGAATGAAAATGGGCAATTACCCGCCGATCATCCGAACGTAAAGCTTCCCAAGGACGCCCTGGATTTCATTGCGCAAGTCGAAACTAAAGCACGGGCGAATCCCAATGATCTTGACGCCTGGAATAAACTAGGCGACGTAACTTTGCGCGCCGCAGTCTTCGACCCGAAATACTACCAGACCGCGACCGAGGCGTTCTCTCACGTGCTCAAGCTAGATCCGGATAACCTGGGCGCTTTGCGCGGAATCGGCAATCTGGATTTTGATCAGCGCAAGTATGATGCGGCAATCGCGGCCTATGAGCACTATCTCAGTCGCAAGCCCGACGACCCCGACGTGCGTACCGACCTCGCCACGATGTATCTATCGAGCAACGCGGCGGATCAGGCAATCCAGCAATACAATCGGGTGCTGGAAGCGCATCCGAACTTCTTTGAGGCTACATTCAATTTGGGTATCGCCTATAGTCAGATGGGCAATCCCGCCGACGCACGAACTTACTTCCAAAAGGCGCTGAAGCTCGCGCCCGATGATCAGGCGCGCGGTCGCGTCAATCAGATGCTGGCGTCGCTGAATAATCCAAACTCCGCCGCCGACCTCGCCGGCGGATCGCCGCCGGCGCCACCCACGGATACGGGAGCTCAGCCCACGAACTTTCGCGGGCAAGTCGAGCAGGTGATGCGCGACCTGCCGATCGCGGGCAACAAGGTGCAGGCGGTCGAATGGACTTCTGACACCAAGGCGCGCGTCATCATGGATAGTTTCCCGATGGACCAGATGCCGCCGTTCGCCGCGGCCAAGTTTATCGCGGATCTCAAGTCCGGAATCGAGCAGGCGAAAACGGCCCATCACGTGACTGCGTCGGTGCAAATCGATATCTGCGACGCCGGTACCGGCCGCATCATGAAAACTGTGATCGAGTAACGACGACGCAATCTCACAGTCAGCGCAATGTGCATCTCTAGTCAGCGTGACAGCATCAGCATCACGCCGGTCTCGACGATCTCGCTGGCTGCGCCGATCAAATCACCCGTGATGCCGTCCAACCATCGCTGATAAAACCGTCGCACTATCAGCACGAGGATCGCGCCCCATAATCCCGCGCGCACTCCCGTCCATCCGCCGGGAACTGCCAGCCCGATCAGCATGATTATCGATGCAGTCCGCAGACTCTGATAATTCGGATTATTGATCAGGTTCGTACCCGCCCCAGCCTCGCGCAAATAGATCATCCGATGCGCGACCGCCACCATCGCCCAGCGTGAGATTCCTGGCGCCAGAAATAGCATCACTGAACGTTGGTTGCCGGTCGTACCAGCCAACGCCGCAATCTTGAGCGTCAATATAAAAACGACTGCGATCGTTCCGAAAGTTCCGATCCGGCTGTCGCGCATGATCGCGAGTGCGCGTTCACGACTGTCACGCGCGCCCAAAGCATCGGCTGTATCTGCTAATCCATCCAGATGAATCGCGCCCGTGATGATCGTCAATGTGAGGATGGCTATGATTGAGCGGACGCCTCGCCCAAAGAACGCGGCGAGCAGCTGATCCTCGATGCACAAGATCGCTCCAAGCACGAAACCGATCAGCGGGAACCATCCGAAGGACGCGGCAACTTCATCGGCGGAGCGTGGTCGCGAGTCCAACAGCGGAAAAATCGTCAGGAAACTGCCTGCCAACCGGATTCGCTCCAGCACGCCCACACTGCTCGCCTTCTCGTGATCGACAGCGTTCATTCGAGCTTGCGCGATACGCCCGCTCCCGCGAAGGTCGCCATCTGGTGATAGAGCGTCAGCGCGCTTTCGATCAAATTCATTGCGAGCGCCGCGCCGGTCCCCTCACCCAGCCGCATATTCAGATCGAGTAGCGGACGCGCGTCCAGCCATTCTAACGCCAGCTCGTGACCGCCTTCCGCCGAGCGATGGCTGAAGAACAGATAGTCACCCACCATCACTTCGATTTCCCGCGCCGCCACTGCCGCCGCGGTCGCGATAAACCCATCGACCACGACTGGAACCTTCAGCGCCGCCGCGCCGAGACACGCGCCCGCCATCGCGGCGATCTCAAACCCGCCGACCGCGGCAAGCGTGCTGATAGCATCCGTCATCGTCTTTCGATGGAGGCGGAGTCCGGTTTCGACTGCCTCAATTTTCCGCCGTAATCCCGCATCATCGATTCCCGTACCGCGCCCGGCCAGTTTCGCGGGTGCGATACCGCTGAGCTTCGCGAGTAGCGCAGCCGCCGATGTGCTGTTGCCAATCCCCATCTCGCCGATTCCGATCAACGTTGCTCCCGATGTCACCGCTTCGCGTGCCGTCTCGATTCCAATCTCAATCGCTTGACGAGCCTGCGTGATCGTCATCGCGGGTCCAGCTAAAAAATTCGCCGTGCCTGGTCCGACCCGCCGATAGCGGATGCCCGGAAAAGGCTCACTGCTGGTATCAGTCTCGACCCCGACATCCGTCACGATTAAATCGTAATCGAAGCGGCGCGCGAGCACGCCGATCGCCGCCCCGCCCGCGCTGATATTGCGCAACATCTCGACCGTGACCGCCTTGGGATAGGCGCTGACGCCCGCATCAGTAACGCCATGATCGGCGACAAACACCAGTATTGCGCCTCGCTGCACGCGGGCCGCGGCGTCACCGCGAATTGCTGCATATCGCGCGACCACCTCTTCCAATCGGCCGAGGCTGCCGAGCGGCTTGGTAAGCGAATCGAGCTGTACGCGGGCGGTGTGCTCAGCGTCGCGATCCAGGGACCTAATCGCGCCGAGCGTCTGCTCAATCAAGTTCATACCGGGCGAAAGTGACAGGCGAGCGACCACGGCACAAGCCGTAATCACAGGTTGGTAGTTGGCGTTTTGAATCGAGTTGTATGACTTGAACCTTTGTGTCATTCCCGGGCGTCTGTCCTTGTCTGGCGCGCGAGGAATCCCTAATTCTTCTGTCTTGGAGACCGCGCACTACTCACAGGTTCTCTTCATCCGGCAGAATCGAGCGCCAGATTGAACGATCGCGAATCAACTTGGTCAATTTGCGCGTTTCGCCGTCACGCTGCTCCCACGAATCGAAATGCAACGCGCCTTGCGGCGGCAGTCGGCGGCCCCATCCGGTGCTTTCAAGGATTGGCCGCTCGGGAAAGGACTTCGCGTACCCGATGCACAAATACGCGATCGGCAGGATCTGACGCGGGATGGCAAAGATGCGATGCAGCGCCGCATTGCGCAGGATACTCACCCATCCGACCCCCACTCCTTCGGCGCGCGCCGCCAGCCACAGATTTTCCACCGCCAAACAGGTCGAATAGACCTCCACGTCGGCAATACTCGTTTTCCCGAGGACGCCCGGGCCAAAGCGATTCCGCTCGCATGTGACGATCAGGTTGAGCGGCGCTTCAAGAATGCCTTCGAGTTTGAGCGACAGGAATTTATCCCGGCGCGCACCCTCGAACTGAGCTGCATTCTTGAGCCGCTCCTGTTCGAACACGCGCCGGACCTCGCGCCGCCGTTCAAGATCTCTTACCAGGATGAAATTCCACGGCTGCGTGAAACCCACGCTGGCCGCGTGATGCGCCGCGATCAGGATACGCGCGAGGACTTCGTCGGGGATCGGATCGGGCCGGAATTCTCGAATATCTCGGCGGCGAAAAATCGCCTCGTAAAGACCCCGCTGCAACGTTCGCGGAAACGCCGCCCCTCCAACTGGTTTGTCGGCTCTAGTTTTTTCTTTTGGGTTGACGCGCACGAAGAATTTAGTTTGGACAGGCAGAGCTAAGTGACTTCGCTCCTCTGACTTTATCCAGTCAGTCCGATCCGGTAAACCCAGAAACTCTGCCTCAACGATAAAGTTGGAGAAGCTGAGTGCCTAATCGCAAAAATCCTCTCATCCGCAATCCTGCTGGTACCCGCAAACGCCGCACAGTTCCGATGTCCGACGGTAATACAGCCGCAGTCGTTGGCGACCTGAATCGCGACCGCTCGCGACCCGTGATCAGCGTATTTGGCAGTTCGCAGGCGCTCCCAGGCAGCCGCCTCTATGCGTCCTCACGCAAGATGGGTCAATTGCTCGGCGCAGCCGGTTTCGATCTGATGACCGGCGGCTACGAAGGCGTGATGCAAGCGGCCAGCGAAGGCGCTCACGAGGCGGGCGCACATGTAATCGGAGTGACGATGGCTCGCTTCGAAAGTCAGGTCAATGACCACGTGATGGAGGAAACCCGCACCGCCGATTTTTACGAACGTTTCGCTTGGCTGGTCGATCGGGCCGACGGTTACATCGCGATGCATGGTGGCATCGGCACGCTGGCGGAAGTCACCTTCACCTGGCAGGAGATTCTGCTCGGGATGGTTCCGGCGCGCCCGCTAATCCTGGTCGGCGATCGCTGGCAGAAATTGTTCGTCAGCTTCCGCCGGAATCTGATCCGCACGCCCCGAATCTTCGATCAGATGAAGCTCGTTCCGACTCCTGAAGCGGCGCTCAAGCTGATGCTCCGGCAAATCCGTCCGCCCCTTAACCCCGCGTCAAATCGCGTGAGCAATCAGCCCTAACAATGCGCCGATCAGAAGAATCCCATTTACGACAAATGTAACGCGCGTGCCCAGCGCCCGTTTCTCCGGAGCGAGGATATAGCTGCGAGCGTACTCCGCTCGCGCGGCGATAAACGCCAATCCGAGGATCACCGCCGCCCAGTAGCTACACGATGTGCAAAGATCCAGAACGCCGGCAGAAAAATAATCAGTGCTTCGAGCGTATTCTGATGCACCCGGAAGTAGCGCTCGAAAGTCGGCTCACCGGTCGTCGCGGGCGCAGCGACGCCGAAGCGAATCCGCGCCGATCCGACCATCAGTCCCAAAATTGCGTACTCGATCAGCGCCAGCAACGTAATCAGTTCCAACCCAGCCATCTTTACCTCTCAGCCGACTCGCAGCCGCAATGTTACCGGACGGGCGCAAACGTATCGAGCCAGCAACCGGCCGTCTTGGAAGAGGAGAATTATCTGCGGCGACCACCGGATGCTGAGTTACAATGAGAACATTGATTATAGCTTGATATATGTTGACTCTTAACTGTACATATGTTGAATAATCAAGACCACTCAGACCCTCGTATCAAGCAATTCGGGTGAAAGCATGAATCTCTTATCGCAATTGTGGACGGCGCTTGGTGGACACTCCGAGGATGAGCGCATCGTGGAGATGAGCGGCGCGGGCGACCTTCCCTCGGTCTTTGCCGTTACCGAACTGGCAGTGGCGGCAATCGATGTCGCGTGCCTCTCGGTGGCGGAGTTGCTCGCAACCAAATATACCGCTCGCCCGGCGGTCCGAGTGGATCGCCGGCTGGCTTCGATGTGGTTTGCGAGTTCGCTCCGCCCCAATGGTTGGACGTTGCCGCCCATCTGGGACGCGATCGTGGGCGATTACCAAACCGATGACGGCTGGATCAAGTTGCACACCAATGCGCCCGCTCATCGAGCGGCCGCGCTCGACGTACTTGGCGTTCCGGCTGAGAAGGACGCGGTTACCAAAGCAGTATCCGGCTGGAAGAAAGACGCGCTGGAGGCCGCAATCGTCGATCGCGGTGGATGCGCCGCGGCGATGCGCTCGGCCGCGGATTGGCGTGCTCATCCGCAAGGGCGCGCGGTCGCCGCTGAACCATTGTTTCATCTGGCCGTGATGAACGAGGGTTCGCCGCCGAAATGGTCGGTTCCGCGCGAACGTCCGTTATCAGGAATCCGTATGCTCGATTTGACCCGTGTGCTGGCTGGTCCGGTCGCGACGCGATTTCTCGCCGGACTCGGCGCGGATGTCTTGCGCGTCGATCCGCCCGGATGGGAAGAGCCGGCGCTCGTACCCGAAGTGACGCTCGGCAAGCGTTGCACCCGCCTCAATTTGCGCGATAGAGCAGGGCGCTCGCGCTTCATCGATTTGCTCTCCCAAGCTGACGTGCTGGTCCATGGCTATCGTCCGGAGGCGCTCGCTCGATTGGGCTTCGATCCGAATCGGCGCCGCGAAACACGGCCCGGATTGATCGACGTTACGCTCGATGCCTACGGCTGGACGGGGCCCTGGGCTGCCCGTCGCGGCTTCGACAGTCTCGTGCAAATGAGCAGCGGAATCGCCGAAGCAGGCATGCGTGCAAGTGGCGGCCTTCGACCTACGCCGCTGCCGGTACAGGCGCTGGATCATGCTACGGGTTATCTGCTTGCAGCAGCCGTGCTTCGCGGCTTGACGACTCGGCTGACAACTGGTGCAGGCCTGGAAGCGCGCACGTCGCTGGCCCGCGTCGCGACTGTTTTGATCGATCATCCTGTCGGCTCGAGCGCTTCGCCGCTCGCGCCCGAAACGCCTGCCGATTTTAGCGACGAAATTGAAGCTACTGCGTGGGGGCCCGCACGGCGGCTGCGTCCGCCCATTACGATCGCAGGCGCTCCGCTCCGCTGGGACCGTCCCGCAGTCTCGCTCGGCAGCTCGCCTCCGAGTTGGTGACCGCCCACGCCTTGCATGATCGGCCAAACCAGTTAAGTAAAGAGGGTATGCAGTACACAAAATTGGGAAACACTGGAGTCACGGTCTCCCGCATCTGTCTCGGATGCATGACTTATGGCGGCGGTGAACAGCCGAAGTGGGCGATGCGTCGTGATTGGGCGTTGAATGCGGAGGAGGCCAAGGAACACTTCAAACTTTCGCTCGATTCGGGCGTCAACTTCTTCGACAGCGCCGACGTCTATTCCGTCGGTGCCAGCGAGGAGATCACCGGGCGCTGGTTGAACCAGATGGCCTCGCGTGACGATATCGTTGTCGCAACTAAGGTCTACGGCGCGATGGGTCCTGGACCGAATCGACGCGGCCTCAGCCGCAAGCACATTATCGAGGCTTGCGAGAATTCGCTGCGCCGCCTCAAGATGGATTATATCGATCTCTATCAAATCCATCGATGGGACTTCTCAACCCCGATCGAGGAGACCCTCGACGCGCTCGATTCACTCGTGCGCGCAGGTAAGGTCCGCTATCTCGGCGCATCGAGCATGGCCGCCTGGCAATTCTCGAAGGCGCTCTACACGGCGAAAGAGTACGGATGGCATCGCTTTGTCGCGATGCAAAATCATTACAACTTGATCTATCGTGAGGAAGAGCGCGAGATGAATCCGCTCTGCGTAGATCAGGGAGTCGGGATCATTCCGTGGAGTCCGCTGGCGCGCGGCTTCTTCGCCCATCACGGCGGTGCAGCGACCAAGCGCGCCGAGACCGATCAGTTTGTCAAGAACTTCTATCAGCGCGAGGACGAGCTGGCAGTCGCCGAGGCTGCCGAAAAGATCGCGCAAGCCCGCGGCGTCACTTCGACGCAAATCGCTTGCGCCTGGATTCTTCAGGCCCCGGGCGTCACCGCACCGATTATTGGCGCGACCAAAACGCAGCATCTCAAACAATTGTTTGACGCAGTTGAGATCAAATTGACGCCGGAAGAAGTCGCCGAGCTGGAAAAACCCTATCAGCCGCATCCAATCATCGGCCACGAGCAGCCCAACGCGGGTCGAATGATGAAGTAAGCAATCCCGCCCACAATGAACTAGCGCGGTTACCATCGCGGTGGCCGCGCTAAAACCTTTCTTCGCCGCGCCACCGGAACGGATCCGGGAAATCCCGATACAGCGCGAATCGAGCATTCTGCACTATCGAATTGACGCCGAAGTGAAACTCCTCGATCGGTTCGCTCCGACTGGCGACTGCCGTGAACGCATCTTCGAGTTGCCGCAGGTCTTTTACTTCGATCATCAGGTGAAACTCGCCGAGATTGGCAGGCCCTAGGCCTAGCTTGCGGCGAGTCAAGCGCCACCCGCCAATCAGACCTTCGGCTTGCAAATGGCCCAGATACTTGCCGACGCTATCACTGAACGTAAGATCCTTGACGCCGGGTTTCAGATCGCACCATACGTGATAGATGTCCATCGCACTTGACCTGTTTCTTGTTGTTTCAAACCGTATTGTTAATGGTCCTACCGAACTTCTGCACAAGCCCAATTTGTCATCCTGAGCCGGCGAGCAACGCGAGCCGTGTCGAAGGACCTATGCGAAGCGATTCTAAAGATTCATTTGTGCAGAACTTCCCTACTCGGTCACAGGCGGACCGGCGGCATACATGTAAAACACGCAAGTGCAATGAGACTCGAGGTCGCGAGTCGATTTTGATGGCAGAAAAAGTTACGGCGGAAAACACGCATTTCCCGCCGTAACTGAATCAGTTCAGAACCAGCCTACAGCTTCATCCAGACCGACTTTATCTGCGTGTAAAGATCGATCGCATACTTGCCCAGTTCACGGCCGAAGCCCGACTGCTTGTAGCCGCCGAACGGAGAAATCGGATCGAGTTGATTATAGCAATTGACCCATACGGTTCCAGCTTTCAGCGAGCGCGCAACCTTATGCGCGCGGCTGATGTCGCGCGTCCAAACCGCTGCCGACAAGACCGTACTCAGTGTCATTGCCCTGGAAGACCGCGTCGTTCTCGTCCTTGAATGGGATCGCCGCTCCGACCGGACCAAAGATCTCCTCGCGCGCGATCCGCATCTCGTTGTTCACGCCGGAGAACAAGGTCGGTTCGACGAAGTAGCCCTTGCCGTTCCAGCGGTCCGCCGCCGGTCGCAACTTTCGCGCCTTCCTCGACTTGCCCACCGCGAGATAACCTTTGACGCGGTCGAACTGCTCCTGCGAAACCAGCTGGCCCAGCATCGATTTCTGGATCAAAGGGATCGCCGACTGCGACGCCCTTGCTGAACTTCGTCAGCTGATCGACCAACTCATCGTAGCGATCGCGCTGCACGAAAATTCGCGTGTCCCGCACAGCAGACCTGCCCCGAATTGAAGTACACGCCCATCATCGAGGTCGGCACCGCCTGATCCAGGTCCGCGTCCGGGAAGATGATATTCGGCGACTTTGCCGCCGAGCTCCAGCGACACGCTGCTTCAGATTGCCCGCCGACGCCTTCAGGATGATCTTGCCGACTTCGGTCGATCCGGTGAAGGCGACCTTATCGATTTCGTGGATGCTCCGCGATCGAGCTGCCGGCGCCCGGCCCGAATCCGGTGATGATATTCAATACGCCCTCGGGCAGTCCCGCCTCGAGATCAACTCGCCTAGCCGCAGCGCCGTGAGCGGAGTCTGTTCCGCAGGCTTGAGAATCACCGTATTGCCGCAGGCCAGCGCCGGTCCGAGCTTCCAGGCCGCCATCAGCAGCGGGAAATTCCATGGGATAATCTGCCCGCAGACGCCGACCGGCTCGCGCAGCGTGTAGTTGAAAAACGCTGGATCCGATGGATTGGTTTCACCATAAAGCTTGGTGACCCATCCCGCGTAATAACGGAAAGTTTCCGCCGCTGCCGGTACGTCAAAAGCCTTTGAGAAGGTCAGCGGCTTGCCATTGTCCAAAGTTTCAAGCTCGGCAAGCTCGTCAGCGTGTTGATCAATCAACTCCGCGATTTTGAGCATCAGACGGGCCCGCTGATGCGGTCCCATGTTCGGCCACGCGCCTTCGTCGAAAGCTTTGCGCGCCGCCTTGACCGCCTCGTCAACGTCGGCCTTGTCGCCTTCCGCGATCAGCGCCAGCACCTCTTCATTAGAGGGATTGATCGTCTCGAAAGTCTTGCCCGATTTCGCGGGCATCCATTTGCCGCCGATAAGAAGCTTTTTCGGCGTGCGTAGAAAATCGAGCGCCGCCGAACTCTTCGCGCCAGCTGCGGCGCGTTCTACCTGAACTCCTGCTGCTGCCATACGATGGTCCTCCTGTCGGGCCGATTCCTTGAAAGTTTCCCTAACATATCGCGTTGGTTAGGGGGAAGGCGCCTCGATACGCCCCATATCTGCCGTATCGTAGGCGCATAGTTCGCCGATTTCCCGCGCCAGCAACCGCGCGTTTAATGCTTCCATCAGTCCGCGCACCGGCGCGGAATCGAACTCGTCTTCGGCGACTATCAGATCATAACGCTCCTCGCGCCACGGTTGAAAGTCGAGCGCATAGAGACTGGCAGCCAAGCGGATCGTCACGCCCGCATCGGCAGTCCCTCCCGCGATTGCCGCCGCGACCTCAAGATGGCCTGCCGCGAGCTTCTCATAACCGGCAATCTGGGTTGCGCCGTTGATACCGGCCTGATTCAGCGCTTCGTCCAACGCGGCGCGTGCGCCGGCCCCCGGCTCGCGATTTATCAACTTCACTGCCGGCCGCATCAGATCTTCGACGGTTTTAATTGATGGGCCGTTTGACCGCGTTGCCAAGCCGAGTTCCCATCGCGCGAAATTGATCATCCGGAACCGCTTTCCCGCAAACGCCGCTCGCGCCGCCCCCAAATTGTACTCCCCGGAGCGCGCGTCACGCAGATGGATCCCTGCCACATGCGCAGTCCCTTTAACTACTGCAGCTAACGCCTCGCGGCTCGATCCCGAAATCGCCGCCAACTCGATCGTTGGCTGATGACGCGCGAGATAGTCGCGTAAAATCGCCACTCCCGGATCGCATCCCGCGACCACCAGCGTCGCATCGATCTCCGCCTCCGACCGGAAGCTCGTCACCTCCACGCGCCGATTACGCAAAGCTCGTGAAACCAGTCCGCCGCTGGGCGTCAACATCATACTGATAGCCGGCGTCGGGACTGCGACCAGATGTCCGCCGATACGCGCCAGCATGATTCGCTGGCGCTCGGCACCCAAGCCGCTCGCCCCGTATTCGGCGACAATCGGACGGTCATCAGGCGACTCGGCAAATAGACTCTCTACGGTCGCGCCGAGCTCCCGGGCCAGCCGCAACGCGACTTCCACCCCGGGTAAATAAACTCCGCTCTCGATCGCCCCTAAGCCTGGCGCGAGATGCCTGCCCGTTGCGCCAGCTGCGCCTGACTTATCTCGCGATTGACTCGAGCTGTGCGTAATCGTTCATTCGGCTTTGTTGCCATTCTGCTTGCCGCTTGCAAACTATCATAGCATCGATCATTTTTGAAAGGAGCTGCCGTGGAGGCCAGCCAACCCATATCTATGCGCACCTTCGAATCTACCGGACCCTGCTTATCAGGAATCACTCGGATCAGCGCTCTCTCTTTATTGATACTGCGCGCGCTCACTTTAATACCCGCGCCCGCCGCTGCCGCAAATGCATCACTGCGGGTGGCCTACGCCGGCTCGATGGGCGCCGTGATGGATCAGAAAATCGGACCGGCTTTCGCCAAAACCCATGGCGTTGAGTATCAAGGCATCGGACAGGCCTCCTATGCCCTCGCGCATCTGCTTGCGAGCAAGCAGATGCAGGCTGACGTGTTTATCCCGGTCACGCCCGGTCCGATGCGTCTTCTGCTCGCGAACGGGATGGCGAAAGCCGCGGTCCCGATCGCTAGCACTCAGATGGTGCTGGTCTATGCTCCGTCGAGCCGGTTCGCCAAGCAGTTCGAGGCGCTCGGGCGAGGCGAGGGTAAGTGGTACGAGACCCTCCAGTCGCCTGGACTACGTTTCGGTCGCACCGATCCCGCCACCGACCCTCAAGGGCGCAATATAATTTTCGTCATGATGCTAGCGCAGCGGTACTACCATCAGCCGAATCTAGTCAGCAAAATTCTCGGGCCATTGAGCAACCAGTCGCAAATCTTTGCCGAGCCGTCACTCCTGACTCGTCTGGAAAGCGGCCAGCTCGATGCCTCGTTGGGCTATCTTTCCGCCGTAAAATCGCAACATCTCCCTTATGTGAAATTGCCGCCCGAGATTAACCTGACTGATCCGGCTTACGATAATAATTGGTACAGCAAAGTGAGCTTTTCGCTCCCCGGAAGGGACGGCAAACCCATCGTGGCCAAGCCCGAACCGCTGGTCTTTTACGCTGCCGCGCTCACCGATGCGCCGCATCCGGCCCAAGCCGCTCAATTCGTCGATTTACTTAAGAGTTCTGACGGTCGGCAGCTCTTCCGCGACAGCGGCTACGATTCTCCGCTCGGCCCTGGTTTGCGTTGATTCGTTATTTCACCAGTGCAGCTGCGCTTGGCGCTCTGGCCTTCCTGATTCTGCCGTTTATCGGGTTCGTGCTCGCGACGCCGTGGGCGCATCTGCATACTGCACCCGGCGATTTCGACGCTCTCTGGGTCTCAGTCGCTTATACCTTTATCGCACTGATCCTGATCGTTCTTGGCGGCACGCCGCTGGCCTATTCGATGGCGCGTCATGATTTTCGCGCCAAGTGGCTCTGCGAAGCTCTAATCCTGCTGCCGCTGCTGACGCCGCCGCTCGCGATGGGCATCCTGCTCACGCTTTTCTACGGCCTTTACGGATGGGCCGGCAGTGCGGCGCGAACTTTCAGTCTCGAACTGACCAACACTCCGGCGGCTTTCGTGCTTGCGCAAGTTTATGCCGCCGCGCCCTATTTTATTATTGCGGCGCGCTCGGCTTTCGAGGGTGTCGATCCCGAGTTGGAACAGATCTCGCTCACGCTGGGCCGCACACCGCTCCAGACGTTCTGGCGAGTCACCCTCCCGCTCGCGCGACTCGGGCTGGCAGTGGGAGTCGCGCTCGCCTGGGTTCGTGCGCTCGGCGAATTCGGCATCGTCTTGATTATCGCGTATTTCCCGCAAGGCATCCCGGTCAAGCTCTGGGTCAATCTGCAGGATATTGGGCTCGATGCCGTCTTTCCGCTGCTCTGGATATTCTTTCTGGTCGCATTGCCGTTGCCGCTCGTTTTTGGAATTGTCTCACGCCGCCGGCTTGCCAGAATCGAAGCGCCATGATGCGCGTCAATTATCGTATTGATCAACCTGTCACGCTGCGCATCGATCTGGCGCTCGACGGCTTCACGGTCCTGCTCGGTTTGAGCGGCGTCGGCAAAACCACGGTGTTGAAGGCGCTCGCGGGACTGCTTCCGGCGACCGGCTCGCCTTACCCCGGAATGCCGCCGCAAGCGCGTCCGATCGGCTATATGCCGCAGGGCTATCTGCTCTTTCCGCATCTATCCGTTTGGCGCAATGTCGCCTTCGCGCTGACCGGGGAGCGCGCTGTGAAATACCAACGAGCATGTGAGCTGCTCGCCCGGGTTGGACTTGAAGAATTGGCCGATCGCGATCCGCGCACGCTCTCCGGCGGCCAGATGCAGCGGGTGGCGCTAGCCCGCGCGCTTGCCCGCGATCCCGAATTACTTCTGCTCGACGAACCGACCAATGCGCTTGATCCGACGACCCGCGATCAGGTCCTTGAAGAGTTGCGCGCCTTGCTCGATGAGCTGAACTTGCCCGCGCTAGTCGCGACCCATGATCCGCATCTCGCCGCGATCGGCGATCGCGTCGCGATTCTGGCGCGCGGCGAAATCGTGCAGCAAGGCGCGCCCGCCGCCGTGTTCGATTTTCCTATCACCCGCGAAGTCGCGCAGCTCGTCGGCTTTCAGAATATCTTCAGCGCCCGGCTGATCGAGCGGCGCGCCGACCATGCGATCGTCGAGACCGGCGGCGTTCACCTGAGAGTTGCTCATACTGCCGCCATCGATGGCGCCGCAGGAATCGCAATTCGCTCCAATGAAATTTTGCTGTATCCAGGCGCTCACGCGCTTAATTGTGAAAATACTATTGCGTGCACCATCTCCGAACTGCGCCGCGAGGGATTTGGCACCCGAATTATCCTGAAGGGCAAACTGAAGCTCGAACTATTACTCCCGCCTCACGCGCCCAATTCCTGCTTTCAGACCGGCGACTCAGTCCAGGCACTCCTGCCTCCCTCCCGCCTCCGCCTGATTAACTGGGATTAGTAGCTAGTCGGATACTGAAGCTCATCCATCGCCGCAGCTTATTTCGATAGTTTCTCTTTTGGAATGAGGCCGCCACCGCAGGCCGCCTCCCGGAGGAGCGTAATGGCAAAGGAGGTCCGCGCGCCGCGTCAAGGGTGAAATTCTGCCGTTAGGCGCGCAACGCAGTGAAGTCGAGCAAGCAACCTGCCCTGAGTCCCTCGAAGGGGGATTCCTAGAATTGCGTCAAGGAGGAAATCCTGAACGGGTGAAGAATTAGGGGACTATCCGACTGTTGATGGATACGTGCGTTCTGGTATCGTGGCTCGGCCAGGCTGGTGTTCTGCTCATTGTATTAGTCGGCATAACCGCTACCCGCTGGAGATGGCACCAATTTCAAGTTCTCGATCGGTACAGCGCCACTAGGGCGGATCGCGGTAATGCGTGGTGTAGCGATTTCTATATAAAAGAAATCGTAAATGAAGCCCGTTTGGTGGTGCGCAGAATCGAACGTGGCTTGATAATCGATCAAGCCAATAAGTACAGGCATGATGAACTCGCCCATCATAATACCGGTGGTTATGTCTTTCGGGCTGAGAGTGACGGGTATCTCGGGCAGCAACTTTTCAGTTGGGAACAAGACATATCCATGCGTGCTTGGGTCGGCGCGACTACTGCGCGCCTGTCGGCTGAATTCCTTCAGTTCCGCTCGTACATCACCACCGTTGATTCTTGCAAGCAGTTGTGGCCGCAGTTCAATGCCGACAGCAACAGAGTTGCCTACATTCCGAACGTCAAACAAAAGTCGTATATGCCCACCAGTTTCATCAAAGACCAAAGGTGTAAGAGCCGTAATGTTGACGGACAGCCATGGTCTCGCCTGTTCAGTGAGCGTGCGCTCAGCAATCTCCGCCTGTCGGTCAATAGAGCCGAGCGTCTTCAGAGCGATGCGAGCCGCGGCGGCAGCGAACAACGCGAGCGCCCAACTCGACCAAGTGGCGGGCGCGAAGGCATCCCAAAAATTCCACTTCTGCGAATTGTGTCTGGCGTTGTCGGGCTTGGGAGTGGGGGGCGCTTGGCTTATCTGGGAGGTTATCGCCCGAAGCGGTATGGCGGATGGGCTTGGACTTGCCTGAGTGGACTGCTGATGTTCGCGGGTGTTGTTTGCCTCATGGACCTTGGGGGTTTCTGGCCCTGATGGACAATGCGAGGAGAAACAGCGCGAACACAACGAGGACAACCATTCTTGCGGTTCTCACGTCGCAGACTCTGCCGCTTTCGCCTTTTCGGCTTTACGCCGCCGCGCAAAGCGCGCTTTCTGACTCCGGTAGTGGGGACTTGTTTTCAGTTCGTATTCCTTACAGGTGTAACAGTAGAAAAACAGAATTGGTTGAGCGGGTTTAGCCATTATTTTTCTTCCACAACAATTAAGAAATGGTCTTTAGGCAGCGTGGGATCGGTCGCCGTCGGGATAATGTTACTTACCCCCTCGCGCCCAAGCCCAAGTGCCTTCGTTAGCGCACCTAATGCGCCGCTTCCTGGAGCCGATGCGCTAAACAGACTTGCTTTAATGGCGAGGTTTGTGGAGTCCCCATACCGAATCTCCGGTGGAACGTTCGCGGAGAAATGCGGGTCTCCACCTTCGGATGGGATGAGCTTCATAGGCGGCACCGTCCATCCTGCGGCTGTAAGGATGCCTTCTATCTGCAACGCGAACATATACGCCTCTCGGTCATTCGGCTTATACAGTAGCTGTGCGGTACCCTTCGGTTTGCCCTTAAGAAATGCCAACGCTTTGATGGGATCAAGAAAGCGGTCCCCCGCCTGCAAATTTAGTCGGTTAAAACGATCTGCGGCCTCACTCTGCATTTTCAGAGTTTGCCGTTGGAGTGTTTCGGTTGGTTCCTGCTGGTTTACGACCAGCGCCGACAGCGCTCTATCGGCACGTTGTTCGATTACGACCCCAGAGATAACGACCATCGTAAAGAAGATGCTAAGTCCTTTCTCATGTAGATGCAGAAACCCGACAAGCCTTTGGTACCGGTTTAGACGGAATTTCCAAGGATTGCGCGGCTTTACCCGATCTGCAACTGACGCGATAACTAATGCCCCAGTCTCTCCGATCAACCCCAACATAACGACAGCAACGCCAGTTTTGCTCAACAGTTCCTGCCAAGCGATTGACGTCATAGGTGTTCAACCTAACAATCCCAGTGATTGGAATAGAGATTTTGACAAGCAAACGAGGGAAGATATTTGGCTAGATGCGGCAATACTTCTAGCACTGATCCTTTGCGGATTTTCGGTGCTTCGCAAATAACGGCAAGCAATCCGTTGGCTCGCTGGCGTGCTCTTGCTTGCTCTGAAATGCCCACCAGTCATCGCATTTCAGCAGCCTCGTACCGCTTCCCCGAAGATATCGAGACTCTGGCGATGGTTATGACGGAATTGGAACTCCGCAAGATAGAGTGGCAGGTACTTCGCGCTGATGTTGTGGAACGTACCCATTACGCCACGCTTCAAGAGCGACCAAAACGATTCGATGTTGTTGGTATGAATTACGCCCCTGACATACTCGCCAGCCTTGTGATCCACGGTCTTGTGCGGATAAGCGAGCCGCAACATTTGAAGGTTTGCGGCGTTATCTGTGGCGAGCAGATCAACTTTCTCCGAGACCATCTTGCGCACGAATTGCAGCATTACGCGCTGCGAAGTGTTCTCGATGATCTTGCAAGTCACGTTACCTTTGCGGCTAATCGCGCCGATCACAGTGGTTTTGCCGGTATGGGCCGGTCCACCGCCGTGGAACTTCTCGCGATTCTTCGCATGGCGGTTCTTCTGCTTACCGCCAATGTAGGTTTCGTCAACTTCCACGACGCCCATAAGTCGCTTGAAATCATCATCGTACATGGCCGCGCGGAGCCGATGGCACATATACCAAGCTGTCGGATACGACGATCCAATCTGCCGTTGAATCTGCTTGGCACTCACACCCTTCTTAGAGTTGAACATCTGCCAGAGCACCTCGAACCAAGTCTTGAGCGGATATTTTGTATTCTCAAAGATAGTTCCCGCCGTAAGCGAGAAACGGTAAGCATTGCCCTTCCGACAGTCCTTATTGGAGCATTCCCATTTCCACGGCTGATTGATGTTGTAAACCGTCTCACTCATGCCACAGCGCGGGCACTTTACGACGCCATCCGGCCAGCGCCGAAAGAACAGATATTCTTTGCAAGCCTCATCAGCCGGGAATTGCTCCATCAAACTCTTGAGCGTCATCATGGAGAAAATATAGCGCACTCGCATCTATCCGTCAACTCCTTTACAACTCCCAAGAATTACATGTTTCACGTGAAACATCGATCGTTAGTGCTAATCCGATGACGCTTCTTCTGTCATTCCGATCAGAGCGAAGCGTAGAGAGGAATCCCGGTCCTATTCGGTTCGCCATCCTCCGCGAGCAGCGGAGAGGTGAATGTTCCCGTGAAACCACGCGCGCTTCAAATGCAGTCCTCAGGCAAGATGCTTCGCTCCGGACTCATTCAAAATGACCAGAGAGTCACGTTTCGGCCTCTGAATCATCCCGGAAAGAGGAGGTTTTACGTGAAACCTCCCGCTATACACGGCCTGAACCATCGTCAGACCCTCTCTCTCTACTCTCATTAGCCATGGATAAGGGTTTTGACCCTTTCACGTGAAACCAGCGCCTATCGTCCGGCAACTACGGCGCGACCCTATTCACGGATTGATCAACACTCCCGGGTTCAGGATATCCTTCGGATCGAGCGTCCGTTTGGCCGCCTTCAATGCCTGCGCAAACAGTTCCGGACATTGGCGGTCGTACCACGGACGATGATCCCGTCCCACCGAATGATGATGCGTAATCGTGCCGCCCAACTCGATTAGTTTGTCCGAGACGACCTGCTTGATCTCGTCCCACTGCTCAAGCTCTGAGCCGCGCTTCCCCGGCGCCAGTATCGTGTAATAGGGCGCAGGGCCATCCGGATAGGCATGCGTGAAGCGGACGGTCACCGTACCTTTACCACAGACCCGCGCAACCGCATCACGCGCGGTCTCCATTAATCGCGTATGAAACTCTTCGAAGCGATCCCAGGTAATCGCCGTCTCGAAGGTCTCAGATATCATCCCCATCGCGACGACCGCGTCGCGGAGGTATGGCGCTTTCAGAAACGCATCGCGCCAGGCGCCCGCCGCGCCCTCGTGCGTCGCCTCCTTATCGGTATGGGTCGGAGCTGCTGCTTTCGGCACTTGACCGCCGAAGTCGGCGCAGCATTCGAGTGCCCGCTTCATCCACGGCTCCAATGGATGATCTGCCGACTCGAACGCTAGCACCATCACCGCAGCCTCGCCTTGATTCGCGCCAGCATTCGCTGCTTCGCCCGGATCGAGTAATCGGCAGTTCGCCGGAAACAGACCGGCTTGTGAGATCGCGCGTACCGCCTTTGCGCCGATCATAAAATCGCTGAAAGTCACCGATACGCCCGCGCGGAACTTGGGCCGGTCCTGCAATCGCATCCAGGCCTCGGTGATGATACCCAACGTCCCTTCCGACCCGATAAACATCCGATCCGGACTCGGACCGGCGCCCGAACCCGGCAGACGCCGTGACTCGACGATCCCGGCGGGAGTTATAACGCGCGTCGATTCGACGAAATCATCAATGTGCGTATAGAGCGTCGCGTAATGGCCGCCCGAGCGGGTCGCGATCCATCCGCCCAGCGACGAAAACTCGAACGACTGCGGGAAGTGGCGCAGCGTCAGGCCGTGCGGTCGCAACTGATCTTCGAGCGCGGGTCCGAGCACGCCACCCTGAATCCGCGCCGCCCGCGATACGCGATCGATTTCGAGCACCTTGTCGAGCCGGCTCATATCGATCGAGATCGCGCCGCGATAATCATCTGAGCTGGGCGGCTCGACACCCCCCGTCACGCTCGAACCTCCGCCATAAGGCGAAGCCGCAACCCGGTTGGTGTCGCACCAGTCAAGCAGATACACGACCTCAGACTCATCGCGCGGATAGGCCACCAGATCGAATGGGTTCGGGAACTCGCGCCGAAACGCTCGCACAATATCGCGAAAGCTGCGCCCATAACTGTGGCAGGCGCGTTCGTGAGTACTCGACGAACAGATCGACGCGAGCGAGGTGGGAGCTTCGATACGCGGCGCACGCAGGCGCAATTCGGCGTCTGTCGGCGCGGGCGTGATCTTCAGCTCGGGTAATCCGAAACGCTGCGCCATCCGCTCGGCCATATGCTTTTGCTGCTCGAGATTCGGTCCCTGATCCTCGTAACCCCATCCGTAGAACTTGCGCCGTCGCTCGGCCATCGTGCTGACTCCTCGAACTCAATTTCAATAACGCGATTCTGCTCCGCGTCAGACTCCGGCGGCAAGTCACGACGAGCTTGCGTCCGACCGTGCTAGCCTTTAATGCTCGGAAGAGCAGCGAGGTTCTTCATGAGTGAGGCAGCGATTTCCCCCATTGACCCGCATCTGCACAAACGAGTTCGCGTGCACGGAATTGAGATGGCGTACGTCGATACTGGCGCCGGAGCACCAGTGGTTTTCCTCCACGGCAATCCGACCTCGTCCTATCTCTGGCGCAACATCATCCCGCATCTTTCGGGTGTTGCACGATGCCTCGCGCCGGACCTGATCGGAATGGGCGCATCTGATAAGGCGCCGGATGGCTCATATCGTTTCGTGGATCATGCGCGCTATCTCGACGCGTGGTTCGACGCACTTAAGCTCGATCACGACGTGGCGCTGGTGGTTCATGATTGGGGCTCGGCATTGGGATTCCATTGGGCCAATCGCCATCGCGACGCGATCAAGGGAATCGCCTATATGGAAGCGATCGTCACGCCGCTACGTTGGGGCGACTGGCCCGACGCAGCCCGCAATATTTTTCAGTCAATGCGCAGTCCGGCGGGTGAGGAGATGGTTTTGCAAAAGAACGTCTTCGTCGAGCGGATTCTGCCGGCAAGCATCCTGCGCAAGCTCGACCCAGCCGAGATGGATGCTTATCGCAAGCCATTCGTGGAACCTGGCGAATCGCGTCGCCCGATGCTTACCTGGCCGCGCCAAATCCCGATCGACGGCGAGCCCGCAGATGTAACCGCTATCATGAGCGACTACTCCGCTTGGCTGGCCTCAAGCACAATCCCCAAGTTGTTCATCAATGCTGACCCAGGAACGATCCTGATCGGACCGCAGCGCGAGCTGTGCCGGCGATGGCCGAATCAGCAGGAGGTCACGGTGAAGGGTCTGCATTTTATCCAGGAAGATTCGCCACACGGGATCGGTCAGGCACTCGCGAATTGGTATCGCGCGCTCTGATTATGCGGTCGATTGTGCGCCGCCAAGGGACTCGCGTACCCTTAAGCTCATCGCGAACTTGAGAGGAAAGAACAATGCCCGAGCTGCTTTATGAATTGCGCGACAACGTGGCCCATCTCACTTTCAACCGGCCCGAGGCGGCGAACGCGATCAATTACGAATTGGCGGCGGCGCTGGAGGACGCGTCGATTCGATGTGTCGAAGACCCGGCAGTACGGGCTGTTCTGCTGACCGGGGCCGGCAAACTATTTTGCGGCGGCGGTGATCTCAAGTCATTTGCCGCGCAGCCCACGGAGGAGCTCGCAGGGCACCTGCGGAAGCTCACGATGTATCTGCATACGGCGATTCAGCGCTTTGCGCGGATGAAGGCGCCATTGATCATCGCTGTGAATGGCAATGCGGGAGGCGCCGGACTGAGTCTCGCACTGACCGGCGACATAGTATTGGCCGGAGAATCGTCGCGCTTCACCGTAGCTTACACCCGAATTGGATTGAGCCCAGATGGTTCCAGCTCTTACTACCTTCCCCGGATTGTCGGGCTCAAGCGTGCGATGGAATTGATGCTGACTAATCGGATGATCACGGCGCGCGAGGCCGAAACGATGGGGATCGTCACGCGGGTCGTGCCCGACGCTGATCTTATGAAAGAAGCCAACGCCCTCGCGCATGAGTTAGCGCAGGGACCGACGCAAGCTTATGGCGGGGTGAAACGCTTGTTGTACGCTTCGTTCAGCAATCCGCTTTACGAGCAAATGGATCTCGAGACCGAGGTGATCTCCGAGTTAAGCCACACTGCCGATGCGCGCGGCGGAATTGCGGCGTTCCTCGCTAAGCAAGCGCCTAAGTTCACCGGACAATAGCACGGATATTGCCTTAATCAGGTAGCCTCTAATAGCCCAACTCGCGATTCACCTGATTCAGCAAGTGCTTGCCGCTGACGAAGCGCTCCAAGTTCTCCGCGAACAGCTCGCAACAGGCCGAGTTGTAGCCCTTGAAGGAACCGGACATATGCGGTGTGAGAATCGTGTTTTCAAGGTCCCAGAGAGGACTTTCCGGTTCCAGGGGCTCACGTTCGAAGACGTCGAGGCCTGCGCCGCCGATCCGCTTATCACGCAGCGCATCGCTTAGCGCCGCCTGATCGATCACCTCGCCTCGTCCTATATTAACGATATAAGCGTGAGGCCGCATCGCCGCGATCTCGTCGCGACCGATCATCCGGCGCGTTTCTGTGGTCGCTGGTAGCGTAACCGTGATGAAATCGCTGGCGCGTAGTAGCTCGATGCATCCATCGGGACCGTACCACGCAATGGGCAGTTTGCCCTCGGGATCGCCGATTCCGGGTGGATTCCAGCCGGTATCCTGATGCTCGTGCGGGTTGCGCTTTAACGCGAGGATTGTCATCCCGAGCGCCTGACCAATACGTGCAGTTTCGCGCCCGATCGAGCCATAGCCGATTACGCCGAGAGTATTGCCGCGCAGCGAATCGACCGACTCCATGAAATCCCAGTTGCGTTTCCATTCGCGGCGCATTTGCGCGCGCATCGTGATATGGAAACCATGCGACCAGGCCAGCATCGAAGCGATCGTATATTCCGCGATTGGAGTTGAATGGATTCCGCTGGCATTAGTGATCGCCACGTTGGTGCGGGCGGCAAGTTCGCCTTTCATTATGTGGTCCGCACCCGCGGACAGAAACTGGATCCATTTCAAATTAGGCGAGCGCCGGATTAGCTCATCGGGTGCACGGAAGCTGAACAGGATATCGCATCCTCCCGCCGCGGCTTCGATCATCTCGGCCTGCGAGCGGTATCGGCGATCAACGACTTCAGCGCCGCCGCTGATCTGTTCTAGCTTGTTTATCTCTTCCGGCTTCAGCCCAACCGTCGATAGGATCTTCATGTTGCCTCTACTCCCTCTCGATCTACTTCGCATGGCCGGTCGGGGGCTTTCAAGCATCAGCGCGCCGCCTTTATGCACATCGCGCCGGCAGCTAAAATTCTCGACAACTATGCTCGCCCGCACGGCTATTGCGCTGACTACTGCTTGGATGATTTGCGCGATGTTCGCAGGTAATGGATTAGCGCAAAGTGACTCGGATCGCATTTTGGAAGTTCCACCAAGGATTGCTCGTCCCGTGCCTTCGCCCGGTAGCAGCAGCGAGCGAACCGGCGATGAAGGCCCCGGCACGGCGACGAACAATGACGCGGGGACTACCGGGAATGACCACAACATCTCTGCCGCATCCGACTCGATGCCCTATTTGGGGCTTTCAGTGCAGTACATAATGACGGAGGGACCGGGCGGACGGGAGGTTCACGGGCTGGAAGTGGTTGGGGTTGACCCGAACAGCCCGGCTGAGAAAGCCGGCTTTCGCGCGCAGGGTTCTCCAACCAAACTTGGAGCGAGCGGCGCGACCGCCGGAGCGTTGATGCCGCCACTCGACTTAATCGTGATGCCTCTGTTGAAGAAGGCGGGCGACCTCGGTCAAACTGGCGATCTGATAGTTGCGATCGATGATAATCGGGTCAGCGCTCCGGATGATCTTCGGACCGTCCTTGAGACGCTCAAGCCCGGTGATGTGATCTACTTCACTTTGGTCCGTCTCAAGCAGAACGCTTCCCCCGAGACGCTGAAACTGCCGGTTAAGCTCGGTGCGCCGCGCGACGCAGCCGGCAATCTGTTGAGCGAAGCCGCCAAACGACAGTGATAGCGGCGGTCTGCGCGATTGTTCGGTTTTCCTGCGCTAACTTATCCAGCCCCTGCGCCGGTCTCTGCTATCATTATTAGATTGGCTACATGGCGCGACGACGATTATCGCAGTAATTTGCACGAATCATTTGATTAAACAGTGGAACGAAGTCTGAGAGAAGCGGCCGGCGAGCTGAAAGCGCGGCTCGAGCGAGGCCCTGAGCGGCGTTTTCCCGTGATGGGCCTTAAGGGTGCGGCAAACGCTTTGATGCTGCGCGAGTCTGTTCTTGCATTGCAACGCCCAATCGTGGTTTTGACTCCGCTCGCGACTCAGGCCGAGAGCCTGGCGAGCGAGCTCGCCTTTTTTCTCGATCAATCGCCGGATGAAGATGCAGCGCGCCGCAGGATCAATTCGCTACCCGCCTGGGAATCGGGTCCGTTCGCGCATCTATCGCCACCATCGGATGTTCAAGGCGCACAGCTAGCGGCGCTGTTCGCACTCGCGCGAACCTCGACGCCCACGATTGTCACATCGGTCGAAGCACTGATGATGCGGACCATCCCGCGCGCAGCATTTGAAGATTCCGTAATTCGGGTAGCACTGGCCGAACGACTCGATCTCGAAGCGCTAATCGATGCGCTCGCCTCGATGGGTTATCAGCGCGTACCGCAGACCGAAGAGCCGGGGGACTTTAGCGTGCGCGGCGGGATTATCGATGTGTTTTCACCGCTCCATCACAATCCTGTGCGTTTGGAACTGGAGGAGGATTTAATCACCTCGATCCGGCACTTCGAGCCGGCGAACCAGCGATCGCTGGAGGAGATCGAAGAAGCAACCATTATCCGGACGCGCTACGTGCCCGCAGCCATTTTGCGGAATAAACGCCTGATCGATCGTGTGGCTGTGCGCTGCGCCGAAATCGGAATGGTACGCAAGGAAACCGGCGAATTGATCGAGACGCTGGAAAATGGATTGCTGTTTCCCGGCGTCGAGCTGATCACGCCTTACTTGTATGACGCCGCTCTGCAATCCATTTTCGATTATATCCCCGCCAATGCGCTCCTCTGGATGATTGAGCCAGGGCGGATTTTGGCCGAAGCCGAGCGGCTGATTGAACGGATCGAAGCGGAAGCCTCAGCGGCACAGGCCAAACCGGCGTTCTATCCAGCGCCATACACCTTCTATCTAGAGTATGAGGAATTTGAGCGAGCGCTGTCGGGAATGACCGCCGTCGAAGTCGGCTCGTTGGTGACGATCAGCGCGCCGCGAGAAGGATGGGCAGAGCCCATCGAGGTCAAGTCGCAGGCCAGCTTGCGGCTGGGCGCTATCGAGCTAACGGGAGCTCAGGCTGCGCCGTCGTTCGAGCCGCTCGCGAAAGAGCTGAACGAGATTCGTCGCGGGCAGGGACGAGCCTTGATGGTCGTCGAGGGCGCGCATCAGGCGGCCCGCCTGCATCGCCATCTTGAAGCCTATGATCTCGAAATCAATATGGAATGCACGAGCTTCGGGCAGATGCTCGAATGGCCGGATTTTCGTCCGGTGATCATGGAAGGCGAGCTCGCGACCGGTACCGTGCTGCAAAGAGACGGGCTTTACGTCTATAGCGAAGAGGACCTGTTCGGCGAGCCACGCGCCCGCCGTCGCACGCGCAAAGTTGGAAGAGGTGCGTTGCTGAATCTCGATGAGCTGCGGCCCGATGATCTGGTCGTGCATATCGAACATGGCATCGGCAAATATCGCGGCCTCAAACATATGAAAGTGGCCGACCTCGAAGGCGACTTTCTCAATCTTGAATATGCCGGAAACGACACGATGTACGTGCCGGTTGAACGCATCAATCTGGTGCAGCGTTATGTCGGCGGCGAGGGCGTCGAATCGAAGCTCGATCGTCTCGGCGGCGGGTCGTGGGATCGCGTCAAGAAGCGGACGCGCGAAGCAGTGCTCGCGATGGCTTCGGAGCTGATCGACATCTATGCAGCGCGCGAAGCGGTGGAGGGGCACGCGTTTCCGCATCCGGGTCGCGATTATGAGGACTTCTCCGAACGCTTCGAGTTCGACGAAACCCCCGATCAGCAGGCCGCAATCGATGAAGTAATTCGTGACATGGCGCGGCCCAAGCCGATGGACCGCCTCATCTGCGGCGATGCGGGTTTTGGCAAGACCGAGGTCGCACTCCGCGCTGCGTTCATGTGTGCGATGGATGGCCGGCAGGTCGCCGTGCTGACGCCCACGACCGTGCTGGCGGAGCAACATTGGAATAATTTCCGCAAGCGCTTCAAGGATTACCCAATGCGGATCGAGATGGTATCGCGATTCCGCAGCCCGAAAGAAAATCGGAAAGTAATCGACGATGTCCGCAAGGGACTGGTCGATATTGTGATCGGGACGCATCGGTTGCTCCAGGCGGATGTCGAGTTCCCTAAGCTGGGTCTATTGATTATCGATGAGGAGCATCGGTTTGGGGTCGCCGACAAGGAGCGCATCAAGCGCATCCGCAAACTGGTTGAGGTGCTCGCGATGACTGCTACGCCGATTCCGCGGACGCTGCACATGGCGATGTTGGGGATTCGCGATCTCTCGGTAATTCAGACGCCGCCGCCCGATCGTCAGGTAATTCGCACGTTCGTTGCTCATTTCGACGACGGATTGATCCGCGACGTGATCCTGCGCGAACTGAATCGTGGCGGACAGGTCTTTTTCGTGCACAATCGCGTCGAGAATATTGAATACATGGCCCGCCATCTGCGCAGCCTTTTGCCTGAGGCCAAAATCGCTGTTGCGCATGGTCAGATGAAGGAGCATGCACTCGAAGAGATCATGCGGGACTTTATCGAGGACCGCGTTAACGTGCTCATTTGCTCCACGATTATTGAGTCCGGCTTGGATATTCCGAATGCCAACACGATGATTATCAATCGCGCCGATCACTTCGGCCTCGCGCAGCTTTATCAATTGCGCGGACGAGTCGGACGGTCGAAACGACGCGCCTATGCATACTTGCTGATTCCCGGCGAACACATCATTACGCGCGACGCCAAACGCCGGATCGACGCTCTGCGCGAACTGGTCGAAGCTGAGAGCGGCACCGGCTTCAAGCTGGCAATGCGCGACCTCGAACATCGCGGAGCCGGCAATCTGCTCGGCAAGGAGCAGTCGGGCGAGATTGCGGCGGTAGGCTTCGAGCTGTACGCCGAGATGATGGAACAGGCGATCCATGAACTGCGTGGCGAGCCGGTGCGTCCGGATTTCGAGCCTGAGTTACGCCTCGGGATCCCGGCTTACATTCCTGAGGCTTTTGTTCCTGACGAAAACGAACGGCTGGTGATCTATCGCCGCATCGCGCGCGCTAATTCACCGGCTGATATGGAAGAAATCCGCGAGGAGATGCGCGATCGCTTCGGACCGGTCCCGACGCTGGTCGAAAATCTGATTGCCGCAATGAATATCCGCCGGCAGATGCGGGACTTGATGATCGTCAGTGCAATCCTCAAGAACGATCAGCTCGAAATCAAGTTCCATCCGGAAGCGCCGGTCGAGCCTGACAAGCTGACCGCCTTGGCAAACGCGAATCGCACGACTATGAGGCTGACTCCTTCTTATCAGGTGATTACGCGACTCAGTCCGGGCGAGTACGAGCAGACCTACGCACAAATCGACGGCGTCTTGCAGGCCTTCGCCACCTGTGAAAAGTTTGAAAACCGACCTGCTTCGGCCGGCGTGATGGCCAACTAAGTATGTGGGCACATAGGATATCAAAGAATTTATATCGGCAGCTTGGGATACTGATTCCGTGCGCAGGCGCCATAGGGCTTGTGATCGGAATCTGTGGATGCTCGAACGCGGGGCTGCACTTACCTAAGTCATTATGGTCCCTTGGCAGCAGACCCGCGGCTCAATCCGTCCCCAAGGGTTCAGCGGCTGAAGCTGAAGCGGTTGCCTACACGCCGTCGCCGCCCTTACCCTCCGGTCCGGATACCGTGGACAGCGTCGTCGCCAGCGTGGACGGTAACCCGATTACCTCGCATGATGTTTCCACGTTCAATCCGAATTCGGCAGCGAGCGCGCAACCGGCGGGTGCATCTGCGCCTGATGCCCTCCCGGATGATCCGAATTCCAAGCTGAAAGCACTAATTGCTCAGCAGCTTATTGATCAGGAATCACAGAAGTTCTCGGACAAAGTTGAAGACTCTGACCTTGATCGCATGATTCAAGGTATCGAGGATCGCAACCACATGACGGATGAGCAGTTGCGCGCTCAATTGCAAACGCAAGGCATCAGCTATGCAACTTTCCGCGCCAATATCCGCAAGCAAGCCGAAGCCATGGCGATGTACCAGCACGAGGTGCGCGACAAAATGGTCATTCCCGATTCAGAGATTGAGGCCTATTACAAAGATCATCCTGAGCAATTTTCGGTTGCGGAAGAAAAGTACCGTCTGAGCCAGATTCTTATCGCGGTACCGGCGGACGCCACGCCGGAACAAATTTCAGCCTTGCAAGCCAAGGCGGATAGCGTGCGCAAGCAAGCGGCAAAAGGCGCGGACTTCGCGGCGCTCGCGCATCAGTATTCCGACGACGATTCAAAGACCAAAGGTGGCGAACTAGGCATTTTCGACGCCAACGATCTGAACGACGCGATTGGCGCAGGAATTAAGACGCTCAAGCCCGGTGACGTCTCCAACGTTATCCGAACCAAGTACGGCTTTCACATCATCAAGGTTGAGGCTCATCAGACGCCCGGCGAGGTGCCGTTGGGGGATGTGAAGGCGCAAATTCGAGAAAAGCTTCAAACGGACAAATCGAAGGATAATTATCAAAAGTGGATCGATCAGGACTTGGTCAAAGAGCATTACGTCGAGACCACTGAGTAATTGATGCCTAGGGCAAATTCACCTCTGTTGGCCGTGAGTATGGGCGATCCCGCCGGAATCGGTTCCGAGATAATTCTAAAGGCGGCGGCCAAGCTGTCGCGTAAGCGAGGCGCGCCTTCGATGGTTACCATTGGAGATATCGGGGCGCTGCGGGTAGCTGCTCAACGCCTCCAAGGCACAGTTCCCGAACCTTATGAATGGACCGGAGGCAGCAATCTGCGGGGGCTGAGTGATGGGCTTGCGGTACTGAATACGAGTCGCTTGCCGGCACGGATGATTGAGCCTGCGCGACCGAGCATCGCGGGCGCGAACGCAGCTCATGGTTACATAATTGAAGGCTGCCGGATGGCGCTCAAGGGCGAAGTGGGCGCATTGGTGACCGCCCCGATCAATAAGGAATGGCTGAATCGAGCGGGCCATCAGTTTCCGGGCCATTCTGAATTGATCGCTAATTTTTGCGGCGTGAAACTGTGGCGCATGATGTTTGTCGGCGAACATCTGCGTGTAGCCCTCGCCACCGTACACATTGGTTTGACGCAGATTGTGCAGCAACTGACCCGCGAGGGAGTTTTTAATACGATTCGCCTGTTGAACGAACATCTCGTGCAGCGACTCGGGATCAAACACGCGCGGATCGCCGTATTGGGGTTGAATCCTCATGCGGGCGAGAATGGCTTGTTTGGTGATGAGGAATCACGCCTGATCACCCCGGCTATCAAACGAGCACAGCGCGCCGGCATCGAGGCTTTTGGGCCGCTTGCACCGGACACCGCGTTTATCCGTCAGAACGGAAAATTTGGCTTCGACGCCGCAGTCGCGATGTATCACGATCAGGGGTTAATTCCGCTCAAGACTCTGGAGTTCGATCGCGCGGTAAACATCACTTTGGGATTACCCTTTATCCGGACTTCGCCGGATCATGGCACTGCATACAACATCGCGGGACGCGGGACCGCGAACGCCAGCAGCATGATTGCCGCTCTCGAATACGCGGCGGTGGCAGCGCGGCGGCGGCTCGAACCAGTCGCGCCAGTCATCCGGTGCGCAGCATCATAAAATGGACCGTATCGTCATTAAGGGAGCTCGCGAACACAATCTCAAGAATATCGATATTGAGATTCCACGCGATCAGCTCGTCGTGATTACGGGCTTGAGCGGCTCGGGTAAATCCTCGCTGGCCTTCGACACAATTTATGCCGAGGGTCAGCGCCGGTATGTCGAATCATTATCGGCCTACGCGCGGCAATTCCTCGAACAGATGGAAAAGCCCGACATTGATTCGATCGAAGGGCTTTCGCCTGCCATCTCGATCGAGCAAAAGAGCGGCTCGCGCAATCCACGCTCGACGGTCGCAACAATCACGGAAATTTACGACTATCTCCGGCTGCTCTTCGCGCGCGTCGGGCACGCTTTCTGTTATAACTGCGGGCGCGAAATCTCACAGCAAAGCGTCCAACAAATTGTCGATCGTATCCGCGCCTGGCCCGAAGGTACGCGGCTCCATGTACTGGCGCCGATCGTCCGCGATCGCAAAGGTGAATACAAAAAAGAATTGGCGGACCTGCGGCGAGCAGGGTTTGTGCGCATCAAGCTTGACGGCAAGCTGGTCGAATTGGGCGACGAGATCGAGCTGAACAAAAACCAGCGTCACACGATCGACGTTGTCGTCGATCGGCCTGGCGATCCGCCCGGGGATCGAAAAGCGGCTGTCGGATTCGCTCGAAGTCGCCTTCAAATACGGCGAGGATTTACTCAAAGTTGAGCGCCTCGACGCACACGGCAAGGGCGACAACGACGAAGTCTATTTCAGCCAGCGCTTCGCCTGCGTGGTTTGCGGCATCTCCTATCCTGAAATCACGCCACGCATGTTTTCGTTCAATAGTCCGCACGGCGCATGCGCCGAATGCTCCGGAATCGGCTCGATTATGTACTTCGATCCCGATCTCGTAATCCAGAATGAAGAACTGAGTATTGCCGATGGAGCGATCGCGCCTTGGGCCTCGATGAACTATATGCAGCCGATAGTTGAGGCGCTCGCGACCCATTACAAGTTCTCGCTCGATCAACCCTGGAAATCCCTGACAGCAAAGGTCCGCAAAGCAATTCTCAACGGCTCCGGCGATGAAGAGATCGAGTTCGGTTACGAGCGCGGCGGCCATCGTCATCCCTATTCCAAGGCCTTTGAGGGCGTGCTCGCGTGGCTCGATCGGCGCTACAAGGAGACCGAGTCTGAGAGCATCCGTGAATTGCTCGAAGCTTATATGAATCTGCGGCCGTGTCCGGCATGTAATGGTACGCGGCTCAAGCGCGAGAGCTTGTGCGTGCGTTTCAATGATAAATCGATCAGCGAAGTTACGCAGATGTCGATCAAAGAAGCCTGCGTGTTCTTCGAGCACCCGAAACTCTCGGTCCAAGAGACTGAAATCGCTCGCTTGATTCTCAAAGAGGTCCGCGAGCGGCTCGGTTTTCTCGCCGGCGTCGGGCTGGATTACCTCACGCTCGATCGGACCGCGGGCAGTCTTTCGGGCGGCGAAGGCCAACGCATCCGGCTCGCGACGCAAATCGGTTCGAGTCTGGTCGGCGTGCTCTATATTCTCGACGAACCCTCGATCGGGCTTCATCAGCGCGACAATGAACGGTTACTAGTCACGCTGAAGCGGCTCAAGCAACTCGGCAATTCCGTCATCGTAGTCGAACACGATCGCGACACGATGCTGGAGGCGGATCATATTGTCGATATGGGTCCGGGCGCCGGTATTCACGGGGGTTACGTGGTAGCGCAAGGCACACCGGACGAGATCATGCATAATCCAGCTTCGCTTACGGGAAAGTATCTCTCGGGCGAAGTGGAGATTCCGGTACCGTCGCGGCGGCGTGCGCCCGGAAATCGATGGCTTATGGTGCGCGGCGCACGTGCGAACAATCTGCGCGATATCACGGTTGGCTTCCCGCTGGGTGCAGTAATCTGCGTCACCGGAGTGTCAGGTTCGGGCAAATCGACGCTGGTGCTCGATACACTGCATCGCGCATTGGAGCAGCGGCTCGGCGCGAGTCGCGAACGCGCCGGCGCGTTCAAAGCGATTGAGGGCGTGGAGCATCTAGACAAGGTTATCCATGTCGATCAGAGCCCGATTGGACGCACTCCGCGCTCGAATCCCGCAACCTACACCGGATTATTCACGCACATTCGCGAGCTGTTCGCGCAATTGCCCGAGGCGCGGATGCGCGGTTATGGACCCGGGCGATTCTCGTTCAATGTCAAAGGTGGCCGCTGTGAAGCTTGCCAGGGCGACGGCATTATCCGGATCGAGATGCACTTCCTGCCTGACGTGTATGTGACTTGCGAAGTCTGCGGCGGTAAGCGTTACAATCGCGACACGCTCGAAATCCAGTACAAGGGCAAGAGTATCGCCGAGGTCCTCAACATGACGGTGCTCGACGCGAGCGACTTTATGGGCTCGGTGCCGCCGATCCGCCAAAAGCTCGAAACTCTCCGCGATGTAGGCCTCGACTACGTCCATCTTGGGCAATCCGCTACCACTCTGTCCGGCGGTGAGGCTCAGCGGATCAAGCTCGCAAAGGAACTCGCGCGCCGCGCCACGGGACGCACCCTCTATATACTCGATGAGCCGACTACCGGCCTACACTTCGATGACGTGAAGCGACTGCTGATGGTGCTTGGCCGGCTCGCAGACAATGGCAACACGATAATCGTGATCGAGCATAATCTCGAAGTCATCAAGACTGCCGATTACGTGATTGATCTCGGACCCGACGGCGGCGACCGTGGCGGTCAAGTGATCGCGACCGGCACACCCGAGCAAATCGCGACAGCACCCGATTCGCACACCGGCTATTTCTTACGTCAGGTCCTCAGCGCTCGCGCAGCTGCTTAACTGGTTACTGAATAAAATCGAAACACTCGTCTCGACTCTTCCCTGACTTGTGCTATAAGGCACCTCATCCAGCATTCGCCGCGTCTGCGATTGCCGGGTCGGGAGGATCGCCGGATGACCGAAGCACAAAGTAGTCAACAGGAAACATCTTCATACGATTGGGTCCATATAGTTGACGACCTTAACCGGTTACTGCGGCTCAAGACCACGCCGATCGGGATGAAGCTGTTTACCTCGGTCGAAGCGATGGAAGCGATTCCGAAAATTAGGCGGCCAACTTCGATTCATACGACGGATCAAATCGTCGCGCAGGCCGCCCGGCTCGGCTTTACCGTCGGGATCACTCAGAAAGACCTGGTCGGAGCGCAATGCGGTGCAGTGATCGGACTTCATCCGCAAGATCAGGAATGGCGGTCGGGGCGCAATATGGCGGGCGTCTGGTACTCAACGCTGAACGACTCCGCGGCGCATCAGGCGGCGATGGATGTCGTGCCGCATGGCAAGTACGTCGCGATGGTCGTATCGCCACTTGCGACCGGACGGCTCAATCCTCCTGATATCTGCCTCATCTATGCGACCCCCGGCCAGATGATCATTTTTATAAATGGCCTGCAATGGGCCGGTTATAAAAAGTTTCAATGGGGAGTGGTAGGAGAATCCGCGTGCGCCGACTCGTGGGGCCGCGCGTTAAAAACCGGCGAACCAAGTTTGTCGATTCCGTGCTTCGCCGAGCGCCGCTACGGAGGCGTGCTCGATGACGAACTGCTGATGGCGCTGCCGCCGCATTTTGTGCCGAAAGCAATCGAGGGAATGAAGCGTCTGGGCGCGAACGGATTACGTTATCCAATTCCGCAATACGGTATCCAGTCGGATGCTCGCGCGGGGCTGGCCGTGAGTTATGGTGCGAAGCGCGACTGAGTATTGAACATAGCTCAAGCCGTGCCTGTTAGATTATTGTCTGCGAATGATTGGGGTGGAGCGATGAAGTTTTTTCGAGGAATGCTTATAAGCCTGCTGGCAGCCATTGCGCCGGTTATTGCGATGGCGCAGACGCAAGGTACGGGTTCAGCTCCGGCCCGAACCGTAGTGAGCGCTTCAGCCATAGCATCGCCGTCCACCGACAACAAATCAATTCCGGTTGGCACAGTTATTACTACTCAGAATTGGCAGCAGTACAAAGACTTTATGCCTGATGGAATGGCGAAGCTGTTTGCGGGCGAATACTCACTCAAGATGCCGGCAGATGCTCAATTGGAGATTGGCCCGACAATCATTCATCCATTACCAAAAGGCTATGTTGAAGCAACCGAGAAATACTCAGGTCAGGTTAGGCTAGTCAAATTGCCCGATGGTGGAATCACCCTTCAGGGTTATCAGGGCGGACAGCCGTTTCCGAATCCAAATGAGCCGGAAAAAGGCTGGAAAGTCCTCGCGAATCTCTGGTACCGATACCTGCCCAATTTGACCGTCGATACCCACGGCAGCGCCTGTTTGATCGCATCCGGCGGCTCCATCAATTGTAAAACTGCGATCTTAGTCGAACGCCAACTGTCATATCTGACGGACCCCGGAGTTCCAGCGACGACGCCCGGCGCGGGCGACAAGTTCTATACTCAGTGGCTGATGGTCACCGAGCCCGAGCAGGCGCGCTACACGGCTTCCCTGACTATTTCATATAAGGACCTGGTGCGTGAGGAGGATTCCTACGTCTTCCTGCCGGCGCTTCGACGATATCAGCCAATCTCGACGCGCGCCCGCTGTAGCCCGAACCAGGGCACCGACTCGACGCTCGAGGAATATCGCTCCGGCTTCGACTCCAATCTGACGCAACTTAAGGTCGATTACCTCGGTTCCAAGCCATTAATCGCGCTGCTGCCTACGACCATGCCGAACGGTCAGTTTCCCGCTGATTTCGATATGTCCCTCGGATGGCCCAAGCCGAGTTGGGGAAAATGGCAGGTTCGCAACGTGGACGTGATCAGCGCAGCCAAGCTTCCCAATCACGCACAAGGTTATTGCTATGGCAAGCGTGTGATGTACGTCGATCAGGCGACCTCAGCGCCATTGTGGGAGGACCTTTACGACACGCAGATGAAGCTGTGGCGGCTCTATGGCCTGTTTCTTCATCCGCGCGACATTCCAAATATCGGCACGGTGGATGCCTCGGGAGAGATGGTTTATGCATTCTGGGACGTGCAGAACAGCCATGCAACGTTCTTCATTGACCCGTCAAATAGCGAGCCGTTTTATATCGATGGCGAAGCGCCGAAAGATTATTTCGATCTGGCGCGCTATACCGAGCCCTCCGGGTTAAATCTAATAATGCGATAGTTCCCGCGCCTGCATCCAGTCGGCCCGATATCTTTTACCGGTTCGTCAGGCGTGCTAGCTTTGACGGTTCGCGTTGAAATCGCGCTTCACGAGCGGCGGCGTACCCAAGTGGTTAAGGGAGAGGTCTGCAAAACCTCGATTCAGCGGTTCGAATCCGCTCGCCGCCTCCACTAATTCCTTTATCATTTCAAGAACTTACGAGGCCGAAGCTTCGGCGCGGATGGGCGATGAAAATGCTTGATGGCGGTTCGCTTCGCAGCGATTGTCACTGACTCGATGACCGCAAAGCTTCATTTTCCCTCAATGCTCATGTGCAATGTCACGGCGGTTCAAATATCGAATTCGCGAAGCGACTTGGGATCGAAGCTCCGGCGGCGAATAAACTCACGGGCGAAGCTCTGTTCGATTACTGCGATGAAACCGGGCATTGCTTTAACGAGTGAATCGGGCTTCGTCCCGAGTTCTCTTATTGCTTGGCGCCGGGCAGGTAATCGTCGAGTGGGACACCAAAGCTATTGAGCGCCCAAGACACCAAGTTGTACTGGCCGATGGTGAACACTACATCCATCATCTGCTCGGTGTTGTAGCGTTCGGAGAGCGTTTTCCAGGTATCGTCTGAGACGACCGAATTCTCGAACAAGTCGTCGGCGGCCTGAATCAAGGCGGCATCGTGCTTATTCCATCCAGCCTGCGTTCCCTTGCCAATGCGCTCGATCTCATCGTCAGTCAGTCCCGCCGCTTTGGCGATACGAACGTGCTGCTCCCATTCATAGGGCGCCTGATTGAGCCATCCGATACGCAGAATCACGATCTCGCGCTCGCGAGCTGCCAACGTTTGTTGGTCGGAGAGTATATAGCTGGCGAATTTTGACCAGGCGCGCACAAGCTTCGGATGCTGCATCAGCACCCTGAAGATGTTGACCACCTGGCCGTTAACCTGGGTATGTTCGCCCATCGCACGGTCTTCGGCGCTGAGTGTTGAGAAATCACGAAAGGGTACTCGTTGTTTTCGCTCGATCATGCCATTACTCCGGTCCGACTCGCGTGCAGGCGTCGTCGGCGTTGTTTGTGCGCGCTATGCTCGGGATCGGCTATGCTGACCACGCCATGATTCCGGTCCCGGTGGACCACTGTTTCAACGGCTCGTACGCCAGCACCTCCGGCTGCAGATGCTCGGGCATCGCACCAGCCACCGCGAGCCAGTCACGGATTTCGTGCCCGCCATTGCCGGCGACAGCTTCCAGATCCTCATAGCGGGCGTAGCGGCTCGTCGCCTCTTCGGTTCTGCGCTCGGCCAAACAGTCCAGAAACCAGCGATCAAACTGCTCGTTGATCTTGCCGGTCTGCGGCGGTCCGACCCAATGCGAAAGACCGCCGGTGCCCAGAAAAGCTACGCGGGTCTTCTCCGGCCATCGCTTGATACATCCGCCGACAAAAGCTCCCACATCGAAGCAGCGCTTAGGAGTCGGCATCGGTGGTGCGAACGCGTTTACAACCACCGGAATGATCGGGATATCCCAACGCGGCGTTAAATGCATCATCGGCGCGAGCTCGGCATGATCGAGCGCCAGTTCCTCGGAATAGGCGAAATCTACACCGCCTTCGAGTCCTTCGCGCACGATGAACCGGGCAAGTTTGCTTGCAATCGGTAGTCGCACCGTTGGGATATCGAATCCCGCGATCGCAGGCCCAGCCGCGTCCTCGCCGACGCCCACCAGAAAGGCCGGCAAATTGTCGTAAAAGCAGCGATCGAAATGGTCGTCCGCAAATGTTATGAGAACGTCAGGCCGCGACTCTTCGAGAATCTTGCGCGCGCGCTCAAAACCGCCTCGGAGATGGGTCCGGACGGCTTTGGGCAGACGCTCCCAGTGTTTCGGCGACGCCATGAAAGGAACATGCGAGCAGGCGATGCCTGCTACTACCTCGGCCATAGTTACTCTCCTGACTGATGATCTTTCGGATTCATCGCCGCGGCATACTCCTGCATGCTCTTGCCGGCGGCCGGCCCGTTCGCCAGAAGCAGCAACAGCGGATTGACCCCACGATCGTAGAGTGCACGAACTTCCCAGCGCTTTAGCAGTTCGCATTCTTCGGCGTCGAGCGCATAACCGCCAAGTACCATCTCGACATCAGTGCGAAAGCGCGTAGCCAACTCCCGGTCCCGCCTAAGGTCGCGCAGGAGCTTGTCAACTTGATATCGGCTCATCGTCGCTCCTCGATAGTTGCGCAGTTCCGCATTTCAAACGTACAGTCGCACCGAAATCGGATGGTTTGCAAACCCGACATGCGTGCCGTAGCGGAAACAATGAGCCGAAGGCTCGGGTTCAAGAAAGGATGACGCCGGGGGTCTCTTGGCCGAGTCGCAATCTGTGATATTGCTCGGCAGTCGATAAGGTAGGCTCGCGGGTTGCGGTTCAGCGCCGAGACCTTAGCAAGCTTATATATTAACCGGGGGCTCGTGATGTCAGAAAAATCTATTCATATTCTCGACGGCTACAAAGTAATCGACTTTTCGCAGGTGCTGGCTGGTCCGACTGTGACGCGACTGATGGCGGAGATGGGTGCGGAGATAATCAAGATTGAATTACCGCCCGGCGGCGACCGCTCGCGCAATCTTCCCTATCTGCGCGACGGTCGCAGCGGCTACTTCGTTCAGCAGAACCGCGGCAAGAAAAGCGTCTGTATCGACCTTAAGAATCCCATTGGATACGCGATAGTTCGTGAATTGGTGTCCGCGGTCGATGTGATGGTCGAGAACTTTGCACCGGGCGTGATCACGCGCCACGGTCTCGGTTATGACGTCGTAAGTGCGCTCAACCCGCGACTGGTGATGTGCTCGATTTCACTCTGTGGTCAAACCGGCCCCTCGGCGTACAAGCCGGGCTTCGACCATATCGGTGCGTCGCTCGCGGGAGTGCTCGATATGACCGGCGAGGCCGACGGGCCGCCACTGCTCAATACGATGGGTATTGGCGATATCAGCACTGGGGTTCACGGCTTGAGCGCCGTGCTCGCTGCACTTCTATATCGTGAGCGTAGCGGCAAAGGCCAGTGGGTGGATGTGTCGCTTGTCGATACCTATTTTCATTACCATGACTTGAGCGCGCAGGCGCTCAGTCTGAGCGCAGGAGCGATCAAGCCGCGACGCAGCGGCGGTCATCACTATATGGTCACCCCGGGCGGCATCTTCAAAAGCCGCGATGGCTATATTTTTGTTGTCGCGCTTGATCATCAGTGGCCCGACCTGTGTCGCACGATTGGGCGGCTGGAGCTCGCGGATGATCCGCGCTTCGAGACCAATGCGGCGCGGACGCAAAATGCCGGCGAGGTGATCAGAATAATCGAGCATTGGCTTCAGACTCAGAGCAGCGATGAGGAGGCGCTGAGGCAGCTCGACGAGAATCGGGTGCCCAACGCGCCCGTACTAAGCGTCGCGCAGGCGATGAATCATCCGCAATTGCGCGAGCGTCGCACCGTGCGAAAAATTCAGGATCGGGTGCTCGGCGAATTTCAGGTACCGGGCTTTCCGCTACGCTTTTCAGAGTTTCCAAACGAACTGACGCTCGAGGCGCCATTCCTGGGAGAGCACAACGCTGAGGTACTCGGAAGTTATCTGGGCTATCCCACCTCGCGCGTGAAGGAACTCGAGAGCGCCGGCGTGTTGTTCCACGCTGACCGTTAGGTGCAAATCGAGGACTTCAGCTCGGGAGCGCGATCATCCGGCTCGCCAGTATCCTTTGCTCGCTAAGATTTCGACGCGAGAAGCCTAGGGCATGGCGGAAACTCCAGCTAACACCGGAATGAAGCGGGCGGCCACCGACGATGGCCGCCCTCAATTGTGCCTCGGTTCTTTGGTTCCTACCGCAGCTCGAATCCCTCGTAATCCTTTGCCGCAGTCTCCGCCAGCTTGGCCCGATAGGCCGGCGCCGTGTTCGCATATAGCAAGACGGCGTGCGCCTTGCCGGGAATGTTATCTCCGACGAACCAGGACTTGGCGCTGGTTAAGAACGTATGGCCACCTACCTCATTGACATGCGCTACCCAAGCCTCTTCAGCTTGAGGCGTGGGCGCGATGCGCGAATAATTCTTCTTACGGACATAGCCGATACAGTCGGTAATCCATTCCACGATCTTCTCGGCGCAGATTGTGTAGTTGCAGAAGGCGGTGTTGGTGGCAATAAAAAAATTCGGAAAGCCGGCCGTCTGTAGTCCAAGAACTGTGCGCGGCCCGCTGGCCCATTTCTCCCTGAGCTGCTGACCACCTTCACCTCGTATATCCATTCGCGTCAAAGGTCCGCTGATCGCGTCGAAGCCTGTAGCGTAGATGATAATGTCGAATTCGTATTCCTTGTCGCTGGTCTTGATCCCGTTGGGCGTGATGCGCTCGATGGGCGTCTCATTGATATCGACCAGCAGCACGTTGTCCCGATTGTAGGCTTCGTAATATTCGGTTTCGAGCGGGATGCGCTTGGCGCCGAACGGATGGTTCTTCGGCGCCAGCTTTTCGGCCACCTTAGGATCCTTGACCCGGGCGCGAATCTTGTTGCGTACGAATTCGGCGAAGTCCTCGTTCGCTTTGAGATCGGTCATGATATCGCGGAAGTTGCCCAGCCATTTCTTGAAGCCCGGCTGCGCCCACAACTCCTCGTATAACGCGAGTCGTTCCTCGCGCGGCACGTCAAGCGCTTTGCGGCGGTCAAAGTCATAAGGGAAGCCGGCCGGGCTGCTGAGGCATTTTTGGTAGATCTCGTCGTAAGTGGCCTTGAACCGGCGTTGACTTTCGTCACTAACCAGCGCATTGCGCAGTGGCGCACAGTAGTTCGGGGTTCGCTGGAAAACCGTGAGATGCGCGACTTCTTTGGCGACGATCGGGATGAGCTGGACGGCAGTTGCGCCCGTACCAATAACCGCGACCCGCTTGCCAGTGAAATCCACCTTTTCCTTGGGCCATCGCGAGGTATGGAATGACTGGCCCTTAAAGGTATCGATCCCCTCGAACGGGGGTACGTAACGCGCGGAGAGAATCCCGACCGCTGCGATGAGAAATTGTGCGCGCAGGTGCTGACCGTTCTCGATCTGGACGTCCCAGCGGTTCGCGCGCTCGTCATAGACCGCCGAGGTGACGTGCGAATTGAATTGAATATCGCGCTTCAGGTCGAACTTGTCGGCCATGAAGTTCAGGTACTGCTCATTCTCAGGCTGGCCGGAGTAATGCTCCTTCCAGTTCCATTCCTGCTGGAGCTCCTTGGAGAAGGTGTAGCCGTAGGTCTCGCTCTCCGAGTCGAAGCGACAGCCCGGGTAGCGATTCCAATACCAGGTGCCGCCGACGCCACTGCCGTCTTCGACACATCGCACCTTAAGCCCGGCCTCGCGCAGCCGATACAACTGGTACAGGCCTGAGACGCCGGCACCGATGACAATCGCGTCGAATTCCTCGACCGTTCCGGAATTCGTGTTTGTTATGGATTGTGTCGCACTCGCCATATTCGCCTTCCCTATATGTTTTCCCGATGTCGCACGGTGCGGCCTAGCAGTCTTGCGCTCGCCGCGCACCTCGAACTTATACGAAAGATCCTCGGCGAAAGACAAACTCGCAACACAGTTTCCGTTTGAAACCGTTGCGGTAGATGGTTGCCGCGCCGTCCGTGACCAGCATCACCGACAAGTCACGTTGTCGCCAAAGATAAAGAGGGATACCCGGTCAGCCCATCCGAAGTTGCGACATTACTCCGGCTTTCCCGCAAAGGCTCTTTGCGCGACGGGGCGATTTGCGCTATCGGCATCATGATGAGATCACGCCAACTTTAAGCGGCACGGAGGGATGCGCTCATGCCCCAGGATCTGCTGATTCGCAACGGCACAATCGTCGATGGTACGGGAGCTCCGCGCTATCGCGCCGATATCGCGATTACGGAAGGACGAATCGCGGACATCGGCAAAATCGGCAGCAGCGCCAAGCGGGTAATCGATGCATCCGGCCTGATCGTCTCGCCGGGTTTTATCGATCCGCATACTCATTACGACGCGCAAATCTGCTGGGACCCGCTCATCACCTGTTCATCTTGGCATGGCGTCACAAGCGTCATCCTGGGCAATTGCGGCGTCGGACTGGCCCCTTGCAAACCGTCGGAGCGTGATGTCGCGGCATGGAATCTTGTGCATGTCGAAGCGATTCCCTATGAGGTCTTAAACCGAGGCATCACCTGGGATTGGGAAACCTTTCCACAATACATGGATGCGGCCGGGAAGCGCGGACTCGGCATCAACGTAGGGTTCCTTGCAGCGCTTTCGCCATTTCGGCATTGGGCAATGGGCGAAGAAGCGATGGGTCGCTCGGCCACTGATGCGGAAACGGCGAAAATCCGCGCAATGTTGCGTGATGCGATGGCGGCGGGAGCGTTCGGTTTTTCTCTGACCGTGATGCCGCAACATGTCGGCTATAAAGGGCATCCACTCGCGTGTCGTCTCGCGAGTGATGATGAATTGCGTTCCTACGCAGGGGTGTTGCGGGATGCAGGCCACGGCGTGGTTGAGATTGCGCTGACCAAGCAGCCAAGCGGCGTTTCGGAACGCGAGTACGATTTGCTCGAGTTGCTCTCGACTGCAAGTCAGCGACCGGTGACCTGGCTAAATTTGCGTGATCGGGATGATGCACCGGAGGCCTGGACCGAGACACTCGACAAGGTGTCACCGCTGCTGGAGCGTGGCTGTCGGCCACAGGTGGCAGCGCGCCCATTGATAATCGAATTCAATCTTCGCAACCCGTTCCTATTCGGCAGCATGAATTCGATCAAGCCCGCATTCGGCGACAAATCGATTGAAGCCCAGACGAAACTCTATGGCGATGCCGAATTCCGCCGGAAGTTCGCAGCGGAGCTCGAGTGCCGGACCGTCCTGCGCGATATATGGGATCGCGCCAAGGTAAAGGAAGCGAGAACCCCCGCCCTCAAAGCGATCGAATGGAAGTCAATTCGTGAAATCGCGATCGAGCGGGGAGCCGATCCACTGGACCTATTTTTCGATCTTGCGATTGAGGACGATCTGGAACTGACCTACATGATGCCACTACTCGATATCAACGACGAACGGGTCGCGCGCAAGTTCAGTGATCCGCGGACGATGATCGGAATTTCGGACGCCGGGGCGCACGTGGATATGCTCTGCAACGCGGGTTATCCGACCTACATGATCGGTAAATTCGTCCGCAGCCAACAGGCCCTCACACTCGAGCATGCAATTAAACGAATTACTTCCGAGCCTGCGCGTTTCTTCGGCATCGCCAATCGCGGGACTATATTGCCGGGGATGGCAGCCGACCTTACAATTTTCGACTTCGACCGCATCGGATCACCTGAACGTCCCGAAATCATGTACGATTTTCCCGGCGGTGGGCGACGTCTCGTAACTCGCTCCGAAGGGATCGAATTCACGATCGTTAATGGTACGATTCTCTATCAAGCCGGACAACCCATAGGATCACTGCCCGGGCGAATCCTGCGCTCGGGGCAGCCTATCGTCTAGGTCTAGGAGAATACTTCATGGCGAACACCAAGATAATTTCAGCCGATTCCCATATGACCGAACCTGGAGATTTGTGGGTTGAGCGGTTGGATCGTAAATATCGTAGTAATGCCCCACAGGTGGTCAAAAGCCAAAAGCCCTCCGGCGCCCCCTACGTCTTTGTCGGCCCGGGTATGCATCCGCTTACGGTTGCCGGGGTGTTCGCCGCAGGCCGCAGCGGAGAAGCCCTACGCGAGCATATGAAGCATGGCTACGAAGCGGCGCGCCCCAGCGGTTGGGATCCGGTCGAACGCCTGAAGGATCAAGATCTTGATGGCGTCATCGCCGAGGTTCTCTATTCGAGCCTCGGTATCGTCCTTTTCGGTATGAAAGATCTGGAGCTGCAGCAAGCTTGTCTGCGGGTGTATAATGACTGGCTGTCCGAATTCTGCTCGCATTCGCCCAATCGCCTGCTTGGAATTGGTCTCTACTCACTTGCTGCACTGCCTGATGTTGCTGAGATCGAACGATGCGCGAAAAAGGGCCTTAAGGGTATTCTCATATTCGCCAGCGACAGCACAGAATCGTCCTACAGTGACGAACGCTTCGATCCGTTGTGGCGGGTCGCGTCAGAAACGGGCATGCCGATTTCACTTCACAAACCGCTGGTCTCAGGAATGCCGCTGACGCCCGCGATGCCGACCACCGCGGATTTACAGATTCACGTGATCCATGTGGTCGAGCAGTGCATCACGCGTCTAGTCTATGGCGGCGTGTTCGAGCGCTTTCCCGAACTCAAGGTCGTATCTGCGGAAAACGATGTCGGTTGGTTTCCCAATTGGGTTCATCGGCTCGACCATGTTCATTCGAAGATCGCGAAACCGCGGCCGGCGCTGCCGCTCAAGCCGAGTGAGTACGTCCGCCGCAACGTGTGGGCGACCTTCCAGGACGATCCACTCGGACCGGCGACCTGGCAATTCTTCGGCGCGGATAACTACATGTGGGCGTCGGATTTTCCGCATGCAGATTCGACGTTTCCTAATTCTTTGAGAACGATCGACGAGAATTTCTCTGGAGTGCCCGGCGAGATCAGAGAGAAAATAGTCTTCGGCAACGCCAATCGGCTCTACAATCTTGGGTTCAACTAAGGATTGGAGCGCGGTGTTTCAGTTAGGTAATAAATCGGTTGGCTCACCCAGCCTAGGCTGCTCAAAATGAGTGGCGAGCCTCACTACCGGGGGTATGAGGTGTTCGTCATTTGCACGACAGCCTGCGTGAAAAGGCCATCGTTATGCTGGGCCTAGTCGTCTTACCGACGAAAAGATCTCCTTCTTGGACCAGGGTTTTGGCGCCTCGGACCGTCCTCAGCAGTCATTGCTTTGTGGCGGCGATGTGAAAATAGGATTCAGCATCCGCGTGATAGTGGAGGCGGATCAGCAGAATCGCGCGCGGATAGGTTTGGCCGGATTCTCGCTTACAGTGCCCCCGAAGACGCTCTCCGGGTCCATGCCTGAGCGCAAATCGCGGCACGCGCGCGGATTTTGCGCGATTCTCCGAAACGGCCTAAAGCTGCGGGACTGGATGGTGGAGCAGAAGGGATTTGAACCCTCGACCCCCACGTTGCGAACGTGGTGCTCTCCCAGCTGAGCTACTGCCCCATCGCGGGGAAGATAATACGCGAGAGCGACGCGCGCGCCAATCTATCGGGGATAGCGGGCGAGCGATTCTTGCGTCGGATAGGGCTATTGAGAGAGCTTTTTGAGGTCCTCGGCCCAGCTTTCATAAGGTCTGAGCGGGACTATCTCCAGCTCCCCGACTATGTGTGAATAGCCGAGCTTCCAGATCGGCAATTCATTGATGGCATGATTGACGTCATCGGCGCTCGGGAGATCGAGGATGGCGAGTACGACTGGTTTGCCGGCGACCTTCCAGATGCCCTTGATCGCTCCGGCTTTGAGCGCGCCGAGGGCGGCTTCGGATTCCTGACGCCAGACCGAATAAAATTCCTTATTTGACATATTGGCGGGTTTATTAATTGTCGCCTTCATGAATAGCATTTCAAATTCCTCAACTTTAATGATGATCGTTGCTGAAATCGGGGTCAGCCCTTGAGCGCCGGAATCAGCCAGTCGCGCAACTTAACAGCGAGCTCGGGACGCTTCAACCCATAGCCGATCTGAGCGGTCAAGAAGCCGACGCGATCGCCGAGATCATAGCGGACCCCTTCGAATTCATAGCCATAGAGTTTGCGCTTGCGCGAAAGCGCAAGGAGTGCGTCGGTCAACTGGATTTCACCGCCTGCACCGGGTTTGACGTGAGTGAGAAGATCGAAAATATCGGGGGTAAGGATGTAGCGGCCCATGATCGCGAATTCGCTCGGGGCTTGATCAATGGACGGCTTCTCGACCATCCCGGTCAGCTCAAAAAGTCGCGGACTAGCTGGTTTGATCGCGACAATGCCGTATTTGGGGATTTCGCTGCGCGGCACGCGCATTAGGGCGAGCACGGGTGAGTCGATGGGTTCGGCGGCGTCGAGCAATTGGCGGAGACAGGGACGGGCACTATCGAAGATGTCGTCGGGCAGAATCGCGGCGAATGGCTCGTCGCCGATGGCGTCGCGCGCCTGCAGGACGGCGTGACCGAGGCCGAGCGGTTCGTATTGCCAAGCGGTAGTGAAACGGGCGAGGCGGTTGGTTTGGCGGACAGTTTCGAGCAGATCGAGCTTGCCACGGCTTTCGAGTTGACGTTCCAGAGCTTCCGCGGGCTTGAAATGATCGAGCAGCGCTTCTTTGCCGGGCCCGAGCAGGAGCACGATTTCTTCGATGCCGGAAGCGACCGCTTCTTCAACTACAATTTGAATTGCCGGTTTATCGACGACCGGCAGGATTTCCTTTGGAATCACCTTGGAAGCGGGGAGCATCCGCGTGCCCAAGCCCGCCGCTACAATCACGGCCTTACGAACCTTCATGCTTTTAAGATGGCGGTCTGACCATTTACAGGCAAGCAAAAACCAGAAATCCGCGAGCGGCTAACGCGGAGGGTTCAGGCGCTCACGCCCCTCCTGCGCGGACTTGCAATCGATGCAAAGTGTCGTGACCGGACGTGCACGGAGACGTTCGAGGCCGATTTCCTCACCACAGTCGTCGCATCGGCCGTAACTTCCGCCGTCGATGCGAATGAAAGCCTCGTCGATTTTTGACAGGAGTTTGCGGTCGCGATCGCGGATGCGGAGCAACAGGTTGCGGTCGGATTCGTGAGTGGCGCGATCAGTTGGATCGGAAAAACTTTCAATAGATTTTTCATTCATCGACTCGAGAGCGCGCTCGGCTTCGGACAAGATGGTGCGCTTACGAGCTTCGAGCAGACGGCGGAAGAGCTGGAGTTCCCTTTGCCTCATTGTGATGGCCGGAAAGTTTTTTGATTCTAATTGCGCCTGACTGCTATGTAAATGGAGATGAAAACTGCTTATTTTGACGCCTTTTCGGGCCTGAGCGGCGACATGATCGTCGGCGCGATGATTGATGCGGGCGCTCGTTTCGAGCAATTGGATCGCGCGATCGCGACGTTGGGATTACAGGATTATCGACTCTCGACGCGAGCTAAATCCGCGGGCGGAATCGTCGCGACCAAGTTTGAAGTCGAGGTGGCGCAGCCGCAGCCGGAACGGCATTTGGCCGAGGTTGTGCGCATGATCAGAGGTGGCGGATTGGCGGCGGCGGTAGTCGATAAGGCGGTTGCGGTGTTCGAGGTACTGGCCGAGGCCGAAGCGCAAGTCCATCGCACGACTCGCGGCAAGGTTCATTTTCATGAGGTAGGCGCGGTCGATTCGATCATCGATGTAGTTGGGGCGTGTTGGGCGATCGAGGAATTAGGGATCGAGACAATCCTGGTTTCGGTGCTGCCGATGGGCAAGGGATTCGCGAAATCGCGTCACGGAGTAATTCCGGTGCCCGCCCCGGCGACGATCGAGCTGTTGGCGGGATTTCCGGTGCGAATGAATGATGGGGAATCCGAAATGGTGACGCCGACCGGCGCGGCGATCGTAAAGGCGCTGGCGCGACCAGCCCCAATAGATTTGCAATTCGAGATCGAGCGAATCGCATATGGCGCCGGGACCAAGGATTTTAGTGATCGACCGAATCTGTTGCGGGTGATGATTGGGCAAAAACCAGTTAAGTTCGGCGTCAATTCAATGATTGAAATGGCCGCGAATATCGATGATCTGAATCCCCAGATTTACGAGCACGTGACCGAAAAACTCCTCACCGCGGGTGCGCGGGACGTGACAATCACGCCGACGATTATGAAGAAAGGACGGCCCGGAGTAGTGCTCTCGGTATTGGCCGAGGCCGCGTCGCGCGAACGGCTCGCGGGAATACTATTTGCCGAGACTTCGACAATCGGCGTGCGGTTCCATCCAGTGGAGCGGCTCAAACTGGAGCGCAAAGTAACTGAGGTTAGCACGCGCTTTGGGGCGATTCGGGTGAAGATTGCAGGGGAATCATCAGAGCCGGCAACCATTGCGCCCGAGTACGAGGATTGCCGTCGCGCGGCGCGCGCGCATGACGTACCGCTCAAGATCGTGATCGAAGAAGCGGTGGCGTCCACGCGACGCATTCTCTCTTGAGATTCTTTGTGCATCGCGGCAGGACGACAACGCCCAGGTAAACTGAAGCAGCCTCGGATATAATTCGATAATTTATGAATCTGCACGCAACTCGTGCAGTAGAGGGTGGCGAGCTTGTCTCTAGAGTCCCCCGGAAGCGGCGCATGTACTTTCCTTCAAGGAAGCATATACTATAAATACTTGCCTTCGGATCAGAACCCTGCTCGGACCACCACGCGTCGTGTGTAAGGGTGATCCGAATCGCTCGGACAGACAGGAGACTCGTCAGATGCCTAGAGTATATGTCGGCAATCTTGCCAGCTCTGTTACCAGTCAGGACCTGCTTGAGCATTTTACCAGCGCCGGGGAAGCTTTGGGCGCTCTTGCGATAACCGACAAGGTTTCAGGGCTTTGCCGCGGGTTCGGGTTTGTGGAAATGGCGGAGTTGGGCGATGTTGCGGTTGCCTTCAGCCTATTGAACAACAGCGAGCTGCACGGACGCCGAATCACGATCGAGGCCGAGCCCGCACTGAAAAACGGGAAAGCGCGTAATCGGGCCGTGGCTAGATAACGGCGGTGCGGAAAATATTCTTTGTAAGGTGGGATAATGGCTAGACTGAGCGAAGATCTATGGAGCACGCACGATTTCAAAGTAAAAATGCTCGACTGGTCGGCAGCGCGGGGGTCTCGGCTGGCTCACACTTGCCGCCGTTGCAGTCGTGGATTTTGCCGTTTCGTCCTCTTGATTCATGGAGTATGGGCGATTGATGGAGAGGGTCGTGTTCTCGAAGATGCAGTCACCAGTCAGTGGCTATCCGAAGCGTGTCCGCGGGTCAGCAACGAAAGCGATGATGGCTCTCGCGCACGGCTGCGGGATTTGATTGTTCAGTAAGGATTCCGCCATCTAAATAGATTACGGAATAGCTGACGTTCAGATTGTGCTAGTCGCCAGATAAGACTTGCTGCGCGCCGCCATGCGCGTTCCTGCGAATTTGCGGTGCAATTCCGAAGGGTCACGAGGCAAAACCTTCTGCCGTAACGTATGGTGAACTTCCAGCGCCGCGAGAATCGTGAATAGTGTGACGGGACGGCTGCGGGTCAACGAGATCTTCTACAGCATCCAGGGCGAATCGACCCGTGCCGGACGGCCCTGCGTCTTCGTGCGGCTTACCGGATGCAATCTCCGTTGCGTCTGGTGCGACACCGAGTATTCCTTCCATGAAGGCAGTCAGATGGCGATCGAAGAGATCGTCGCGCGCGTGCGCGGTTATGATTGCAAGCTCGTCGAAGTGACGGGCGGCGAGCCGATGCTGCAGAAGGGAATTCATGTCCTGTTCGGCGCACTACTCGATGAGAATTACACGGTAATGGTCGAGACTTCAGGCGAGCGCGATCTCGCCGGAGTCGATTCGCGGGTGATCAAGATCATGGATCTTAAATGCCCAAGCAGCGGCGAGAACGAGCGGAATCGATGGAGCAATCTCGGATGCCTGACATCGCGCGACGAGGTCAAGTTTGTCGTAACTGATCGTTGCGATTATGAATGGGCACGGTCCGTGATGCGGGAGCATAGTATCGCTGAGCGCGTCAACGCCGTGCTGATAAGTCCGGTGTTCGGCAAACTGGACGCGCAGATGCTGGCGTCGTGGATACTCGAAGATAAGCTGCCGGTGCGGATGCAGCTCCAGATGCACAAGCAGATTTGGGGTCCATCGGTACGAGGGGTTTAGGAATTGTTGAGCCTTGATCGCCGGAGGGGTTTCGCTAGGCTCGGACCGTTATGGCAGCGCCATTGATCAGTGAAGTTATCCCCGATTTCATCGAGGAGATCGTCTATCTATTGCAGGGAACCGGGGCGGAGCCGCTGGAGGAGCAGCTGCGGACGCTCAGAATTGAATCGATTTGCGACTGCGGCGACGAGAATTGCGCCAGTTTCGCGACGGCCGGCGAGGTCAAGGTTGCGCGCGTGGTCGAGTTACAATCGATGGAAGGTCATCTGATTCTCGATCTGAACGAGGCTGAGCAGATTTGTTTTATCGAGGTGCTCGGACGCTCGGACGTCAAGTATCTGCTAGAAGAGCACTACCCGGAATCCGCAAAAAATAGTTGACTAGTCGTCGGGATGTTCGAGTGCGTGGCCGAGCAGCCTAACGAGGCTTTCGGCGGGCGCACGTTTAACTGCGTCCACGGCGAAACCTGCGGCTGCGGCATGGCCGCCACCGCCAAAATGATGCGCCAATTCGGACAGATCGACCTCGCAGTCGGCGCTGCGGCGGAGACTCACACCAAGACTGCGTAAATCGAACAAAGCGATCACGGTTTGATGCTGCTCTTCGTACAGTTTGGCGGCCACTTCGCTGCTATAGCCGACACAGCAGGCGCTGCGGAGCTTTAGGCCATTGTCGAGGGTGCGCTCAACGAGCGTGGTGCGCGCGACCTCGATACTGCGCTCCATGGCGGAGCGGCCATCTTCGAGCGCGGAGCGCAGGCGACGGCTCATCTGAGGCTCGTTAAGTAGAATAATCTCGCGGTACGACTCGATGCCGCCGAGGGTCTGGACGGCCAGCGCCCAATCCTCAGAGCCCGGAATGTGATGGACCCAGCGGTCGTGATCGTCGGCGAGAGCCGCGAAAGGCGCGAAGCCCCGGCCCGCTTCGAGCCGTTCGTAATTGCCGGTTTCAAGAGCAGTCTTTTCGAGAAAGTCGAAGGTCAGCTTGGCTGCAGAGAACTGCTCGGTCAAGACCCTCGCGGTGAATGGGACATCGAACTCGGGAGAGTCGCGGCGGGACAGGGCAGAGCGATGATGATCGATCCAGAAGAGCCGCGTGCCTTCGCGAGCCAGTTGGCGAAGATAGCTGGCGGTATCGAGCGAAGTCCACGACAGGTCGGTGATCCACAATTCGTCGAGGCGGGCGCCGGGTTTTGGGCGAACTCCCTGAATTATGCGGTCGCTGTCGCCATTCGCTGCGAGAGCTACATGAACCTGCTCGCCTGAATAAAAACGCCGGATGGCCGCCGCCGCCATCACGCCGTCGAGGCAGGAAGGACCATGGCTGACGATTTGAACGTTTAGAGCACCATGTCGAGACATTAAGCCCTATTGTATTGCATCTATAAGCCGAATCGAAGTAGCAGTTCCGGCTGCGATGAAGGCGGGGAAGTTTCATGCTACGTTTGGACGACGGCAGCGGCCTGTTCGTCGATTTTGGACTGTGGAACCAACGGTTATCGAACGCGCACAGCATCCGGTCTCGCGGCGGGATATCGATCCCAACGTGCTGAAGATGCTGTATCGCCTGATCGGGGCAGGCCATATCGCGTACCTGGTGGGAGGCGGCGTGCGGGACCTGATGATGGGACGGCGGCCAAAGGATTTCGATGTCGCCACCTCGGCTCATCCGCAGCAGGTACGCGACCTGTTTCGCAATTCACGTCTGATTGGCCGACGCTTTCGGCTGGTGCATGTGTTTTTCGGTCCGCAGAACATAGAGGTGGCGACATTTCGGCGACGCAGTGAAGAAGTACCGGACGATGGCGACCCGCTGATCCGGCACGACAATACTTTCGGCACACCCGAAGAGGATGCGTTTCGGCGCGATTTCACGGTTAATGCCTTGTTTTACGATCCCGCGACATTCCACGTTATCGATTATGTAAATGGAGCGGCCGATCTTGAGGCGCGGCTAATTCGAACCGTCGGAGATCCGGAATTGCGAATGCGCGAGGACCCGGTGCGGATGATTCGCGCGGTGCGCTTTGCGATCAAGCTCGGATTCGAAATCGAGCCGGCGACCTGCGCTGCGATGGAACGGCATCGCGGGGATTTGACGAGATCGTCGGTGCCGCGACTAGTCGAAGAAACTTATCGAACACTTGAGATCGATGGGGCTGAGCAAGCGCTGGTCTTGATGGAGCGTTTAGGGATTCTCGAACTGCTGCTGCCATGTCTTTCGGCGCATTTGGCGCCGGCCACTCTGGAAGCTTCCGCGACAGTGAGAGGCCTTGGCGCCCTCAGCCAAGCGCGAATCCAAGGACAGGAGTTCTCACGTCCCTCAGTACTGGCAGCATTGTACTCAGATTTTTATTTTTCGCTTAATCATAAACGCCTAGCCGAGAATCGCTTTGAGCTGGTGGAAGCATTGCGCAGGCGCGGGTTCTCGAAAGCGGATACCGAGCAGATGCGCTTGTTGCTTGAGGGACTGGCACAGATGGCGATGCCATCGCGAACCTTGCGGCGGCGCATGCGACGGCCTTATTTTGGTGAGATGCGGAAGCTTTTCGATCTGCTTGCACCAATTTTCGGAGCAAACGCGGCCGCGGTCGATGGCACGATCGCGAATCCGCAGCGGCCGGCGCCGAAGCCGCCTCTGGGTCGTCGCCGTCGGCATCGCGGAGGGCGCGGTGGGCGGCGTGGTCGTCGTGCTACAGTTGGTGCTTTAGTGACGGCGTCACAGGATAGTGAAATCGGCGGACCTGACAGCGAAGTACCTGCGATGAATGGAGCCGTCGGGACGGATGCGGCGGGGAATTCGCGAAGACAATCCAGAATACCCAGCTAATGTACATTCGGCAGCACCTGAAAGCGCAGGGCATAATGAATGAGCGCGTCCACGAGAATAGGGAGCGTGATTGATGGCTAATACCGAGCTGCTCAAGCGCATTTCCATTGATCCTCAGGTGTGCTTCGGAAAGGCGTGTATCCGAGGGCATCGAATCTGGGTCTCTCTTATTCTCGATTTACTGGCGAGCGGAGCCACGATCGCTGAGATCCTGGAGAGCTATCCGGGAATTGAGGAGGCGGATGTAATGGCCTGTATCGCTTATGGGGCGGAGATGGCACGGGAAAGATTTATTGAAATCCCGCTCGAAGCAAAATTTTGAAGATAAAGTTAGACGAAAATCTTGGCCGAAATGCGCAGAATTGTTTGAACAGGCCGGCCACGATACATCGACGGTGTCCGAGCAAAAGCTCTACGGAGCAAGTGATCGTGAGGTAATACGCCGATGTCGAAACGAGTCGCGCGCTGGTCACTTAGACTTAGACTTTGGCAATCAGCTACGTTTTAAGCCCTCCGATTACTCAGGGATTGCGGTGTTACGACCACGGAACCCGATGACTCTGCGCGAGTTGAAATAACTCTGTACGACGCTAATTGGTGCCTCGTACGGAACACTCTTACCGGCAAACTTTGGATTGTGGAATAAGGCCGGATTCGAATTTTATCAGGAACAGACCACGGTCTTCTAATAATGAGAAATAGGTCGTCACGCCGCTGGGCGTTAGTGGCTTGTTCTTGCAATTCGCATCAACTAATTTCTGATAACTTGGATAATGAAGCTCCGTCATGTTGATAATGGGCGGCGCGGCATAACTCTCGACAACGAGGTTGCATCTTTGGCTGCCAACGGCCTGCGCACTGACAAAATCTGGATGGACGGCGGGATGGTGCCTTTCGACGAGGCCAACATCCATGTTCTAACTCACAGCCTTCACTATGGATTGGCGGTGTTTGAAGGGATGCGCTGTTACAAGTGCGATGATGGGCGTTCGGCGATCTTCCGCGCGCGGGAGCATATCCGGCGGCTGTTCGATTCGGCGCATATCGTCGAGATGCCGCTGCCGTTCAGTCAGGAGGAGATAATCAAGGCGTGCGCGGATACGGTGCGGGTCAATCATCTGGCGGAGTGCTATATTCGGCCGATCGCGTTTTATGGTGAAGGCCAGATGGGATTATCGGCGCGCGACAATAAAGTGCGGGTGGCGATCGCGGCGTGGCCGTGGGGCGCCTATCTTGGCGAAGAAGGCACGACGAAGGGCGTGAGGCTCAAAACCTCATCCTTCTCGCGTTATCATCATAATTCGCTGCCGCCCAATGCGAAGCTCTCGGGTCCGTACGTTAATTCGATCCTCGCCGGCTATGAAGCGCGGCGGCACGGTTATGACGAGGCGCTGCTGCTCGACGTAACGGGCTTCGTGGCTGAGGGCAGTGGCGAGAATTTTTTTATTGTGCGCGACGGAATCGTGAAAACGCCTCCGGTCACCTCCAGTTTGCCTGGGATCACGCGCGATTCGGTGATCAAGATTCTGAATGACGCGAAGATTCCGGTCGTCGAGCAGCTCTTCCCGCGCGACGCGGTCTATATTGCCGACGAGGCTTTCATGACCGGCACCGCAGCCGAGGTCACGCCCGTGCGCGAGTTGGACGATCGGCAAATCGGCGAAGGAAAGCCGGGACCGATCACGCGCAAGGTAATTGAGATATTTTCGGCGGCGCTGCACGGAAGGGATTCGCGTTACAGTTCGTGGCTGCATCAGGTTTGAAGAATTTGGAGCGGAGGAGATAACGGCAACGCTGACTCAGCTCGGCGGAGGCCCTCGCGTGGCGACAGAACGGTTGCTTAATCAACTGACACCGGCTGTTCTTCGAACGCTTGACCTGCTGTGGGCATATCGCGAGGGAATCGCAGTCGTGATCGGGCTGATTCTGCTAGTGATGATTGTCGATAATATCTCGGCAGTGCATAAAGAGTTGGCGCAAATGCATCGGACGATTGAAGCAATGGCGAAGCGCGCAGAGGAACGCCGCCCATTATCCAAGCCGGAGAGCTTCACCATGGATTCGGGAGAATGGCGCGCAGATTAGGCTCATTCACCCGTGAATCACGGGCTAGATCATCGGTTAAGCGACTGGGAGCGATTATCGTTATGGGTGCATTTCTTTCAACATTCTTTCCGTGGCTGGCGCACAGCGAGATGCTCAAGCCGGGCGACCTGGCGCCGGATTTTTCAACGAACGCGGTGGTGGACGATCAGATCGTTCCGCTCAAGCTCAGTGACTATCGCGGGCGGAAAGTCGTGCTTTATTTCTATCCTAAGGATAATACGCCCGGATGCACCAAAGAGGCGTGCACCTTTCGCGATGGTTATGCGCGACTCAACGGATGGGGGATTGCGCTGCTCGGATGTAGTGTCGATAGCGCGAACGCACATATGAGCTTCGCGAAGAAGTACCATCTTCGATTTCCGCTGCTGCTCGATCCGGACAAGAAGATTGCGAAAGCGTATGGCGCGGATAATGGTATCCCGATTCTCGGACTGGACCGGCGTGTCACTTATGTGATCGGCGAGGATGGGAAGATCCTCAAGGTATATCCGCGGGTCGATCCATCAGTGCATACGGCAGAGATCATCCGCGACTTGGGGGCAGATCAGGCCCCGCCAGCAGCGGTCGTGACGCCGGTTCCATCAGTTGTAAAAACGCCCCGCGGCAGAACGGGCGACGACGTAGAGTAGCGAGTCCCGATCTTCATTCTAAGAAGGCTTCGGCGGGAGAGTAGCCGAGGCTGATCGCGAGCATCACGGCAGCAGCGGCGAGAGTTGCGGCATTCCTTTCATCGAGAATGAATCGTGTAAGCACAGCGAGATGGGCCGCGATAGTTACGTTGATGGAATCGCGACGGCAGTCAAGGGCGTCAGCATCGTAGAGCGCGTTAATCAGGTCATTCGGATCGTAGTTGGTTTCGGCGAGCGCCTCACGCGTCGCAACGCGCCAGAACTCACGCGGTTCAATCGCTTCGAAATCGACCAGCTTGGCAATCCGCTCGCGTATCAGTGGAAGCAATTCGCGATAGGCGGCCACTGCGTCGAGGTATGCCCGGACGCCCTGACCGTCGAGGAAATCGGCGATCGTCCCATTCGCGCCATAGACGCCAAGCGAGCCGGGTGCGGGATCGAGACGCACGAACGATTCTGTGCCGTCCGGGTCGCGTTGTAATCCCAAAGGATAGAGGCGGCAGGCGAGCGGACGGCCCTCATGGATCGTGCAGCGGGTTCCATTGAGCGCGACACACGTTCCGCTGTCAGTGAATCGGAGAATAGAGCCGCGCCGAATCGTGTAGCGGTGTATCGCATCGGCGGTAGAGATTCCGGCGGCTCGTGCGATCCGAATCAGATCGTAGGGCGAGAGCGCGATTACCTGGTCGTGGCAGCAGAGCCCACACTGATGGCAACTATAGGAAAATTTGCTATCTTTCTGCATTACAAGAGCTCATTGCAGCAAGACACTATCGCACGGCTTTGGGGGGAGCCGAGAAACATGCGTAGCAGTCGAGAAAACTACAGACTTAATTTAGAGGGTGACTGGAATCTGACTGATCTTTATCTTGTGCCAAGGGCATACTCTCAATTGTATGCATTCTTTTATTCTCTCGATTCAAAATTAGCAGACAATATAAGTTCAGATAAACAATCTCACATAATTGCTTCCTATCCTTGATAGGCGGTTATAGTGCGGTCAATTTCTATAATGATCTTGGTTATTTGATACCACCGGGTCAAAGACCAAAGGTCTCATCGATTCGCTACGAATTACCTGGCTGGATAGGACTCGCGCTGCTGATAAGCGTTGCGCATGCTATCAAGACTTTCACCTATGCGATAACGAACGGAGTCAAACGAATCGATGATACGTATACGAATATTCATCGCAATCTTACTGAACGAAAGCTGTTGCGTTTTAAGCGGGAGCAGATTGCACGGGTTCGCCGGCATGAGACTTTTATCGAAAGCTCTTTGCATGATTTCGCGGCAATTACTCAGTTTGAGAACTTGGAGGAGCTGAAAAATCTTACCGGGGATTCCCTGAGATCCTTGAAGATTCTTTTTTCTGTATATCGTCGGGCACGCATCCTCCGCGAATACATACAAAAGGACAAGTTATCGCTTTGACTGAGTAACGGTTTTAGAATGACTCTCTCGTTCGAAGAAAAATGTTGAAACCTGTTTTGCTCACCTCAGCCATCTTGGGATTTCACAATTCGGCGCCATGAAATCAGTGCCCAAAACGTGCCCAAGCGACTCTCGAAATACGCGTGAACTCCGGGACGGCGCTCCACCAGGCGAGGCCGAGATAGATCGCGCCGTAGGTTGGAATCACTGCCAGGGCGGTCAGGCGCGGGCCGGTGTGGAGTGCGTGTTTGAGAGCGAAGGCGATTGCGCCAGCAGTCAGCGCCATCATCCAGAGGCGTGCTAGATAGGTGCGGTTGAGGCCGGTCCAACCGAGGCGCTGGTTGAGGCTCCATCGGAGTAGCGCGAACTCAACCCACGCGGCGACTCCGGCGGACGCGCTCAGCCCCGCAACACCCCATCGGGGGGCGATGCCGAGTCGCGGCGGCAGGATGATCGCGCATAGGTAGCCGAAGATTAGCGTCAGCGCGACCCGCACCAGAGCAAATTTGAGCGGTGTGCGGGTGTCCCACAAGGCATAGTAGGTCGAGTTGTACAGGCGACTCATCGTGGCGGCGAGCAATCCTACTGCTGAGCCCGCGAGGATCGCCCAAACGTACAGTGCGTCGTGATGGGTAAATGCGCCCGACTGGAAGAGCATCGCGACGATGACATCACCGAGCATCAGGAAGGCGGCGGCTGAAGGGACAACCAGAAACGAGATTTGGCGCAGACCGGCGTTGAGCCGCGCGGCCAGCGCGCGTTCGGCGTTGGCGTCGGCGGCTACGGTCACGCGTGACATCGTGGGAAGCTCGGCGGCCGCGACCGACATCCCGAACAGGCTGACCGGCAACAAATAGAGAATTTGCGCGTAGTTGAGCGCCGCGACTGCACCGGTCGGTAACAGGCTCGCGAGCAGATTATCGATATAGCCGCTGACCTGTGCGACGCCCCGACTGGCGATCACCGGGGTGAGATTGTTGAAGACGTTGCGCAACTCGCGCCGCACTTGCGTGAAATGAAGCCGCAGCCGACCAAGCAGCGGGAGCGTCTGCGGGAGTTGCACGATAATCTGCAGGGCCGCTCCTGCGACGGAACCCCAAGCGGCCTTGAGCGCAAGTCCGTCCATCGTGGTGCGTGGACCATAGAAGATGAGCGCCGCGATAATCGCGAGATTCCACGCGACCGGGGCGGTGTAGGAGGCGAAGAATCGATGATGGCTGTTGAGGACGCCGAGGCACCAGGCTGAGAGGACAAGTAATCCTGCCCCGGGAAAGAGAATGCGCACGATTTGAATCGTCAGGTCACGTTTATCGCCATGAAAGCCGGGCGCGATCGCGTCGATGAGATACGGGGTGAAGATGACGCCCGCGACGACTAGGATCGCGATCGCGAGGCTGAGAATCGCGCCAACCGACCAGGCCAGCAGATCGGCGGCTTCGGCATCGCCCTCGCTAAGCAATCGGCTATATACCGGAATAAATGAGGCAGAGAGCACGCCTTCGCCGAATAGATTTTGCAAAATGTTCGGGATACGAAAGCCTGCTTTGAAGGCGTCGGCAGCGCCGGAATTGCCGAGATAATGAGCGAAGATGCTCTCGCGGATCAGTCCAGCGATTCGACTCAGCAGGATTCCGGCGGCGACCAGAAACGCGAGATTTGTACCGGCCGCGTCAGGCGGCTGGGCGCTGACTGATGCGATTGCATCCGGAGAACTGTTCACGGCCGCCGGCACGGTTACGGCAGCGTCAGAGGCGGGCTGGCGATGCGATTGAATGGCGACGAGGGCACTCCTGAGGCAAGATCGCGCATCAGTATAGCGGTGAGCGCGGGCTGCTTATAGCGGTTTCGTCGGCGCGACAGCGCGAAGGTATCCGGATATGATCATTGGGAGATGGCGTTCTCGCTCTATATCCATATCCCGTATTGCCACTCAAAGTGTCCGTATTGTGATTTCAACTCGCACGCGGCGTCGAGCTGGCCGGAGGAGACCTATACGCGAGCGCTGATTGCAGAGATGAATCAGCGGAGGATGGAGCACCCGTTTGTCGGCGAGTCAGTCAAGACGATTTTCTTTGGCGGAGGGACGCCGTCGCTGTTCGCGCCGGAATCGATCGCGAAGCTGATCGAGGCCGCGGACCAATGCTTCGGAATCGAAAGCGACGTCGAAATTACACTGGAAGCGAATCCGGGAACGGTCAATCAAATCAAGCTGGCGGGCTTTCGAGCCGCGGGAGTCAATCGAATCAGCTTTGGCGCGCAGTCATTCAATCCCGCGATTCTCAAATATCTGGGCCGGATGCATAGCGTGGAAGAGACTCGGGAGGCGGCGCGCAATGCGCGTCGCGCCGGTTTCGAGCGTTTCAACCTCGACCTGATTTTTGCGGTTCCGGGTCAGTCCTTAGCGGATATTCGTTACGATATCGCTCAAGCGGCGCAACTCGAGCCGGATCATATCTCGGCTTACAACCTGACTTTCGAGGAGGGCACGGTTTTCTTCGCGGAGATGAAGCGCGGACGGATCCGGCCGCTCGAGAACGACGAGCAGGCCGCGATGTACGCGATGGTGCGTGAGGAAATTCCAAGTCGCGGCTATCCGATGTACGAGATTTCCAATTACGCCGCGGCGGGTCACGAATCGATTCACAATCTCAGCTATTGGCGCGCGGAGAGCTATCTAAGTTTGGGCGCCGGAGCACACAGCTACGGACGGGCAGGTGGTGGCGGCCGTCGATGGTGGAACGAGCGCACGCCGAAGCGCTATATCGAGCTGGCGCTGAGCAAGGGCGTAGCTGAAACGGGCTCAGAAATAATCGATCTTGCAATGGCAATGAGCGAATTTGTTTTCCTCAACTTGCGCTTACGCGCAGGATTTGAGTTGAACGAATTTGAGCGGCGATTCGGACAAAATTTTGATGATCGATTTGGTGTTATCAGCCGGCGTTTGATCGAGGCGGGGCTGTTGATCAGCGATAATCAGTGGTTGCGCTTGAGCGAGCGCGGACTTGAACTGGGCGATTCGGTGTTCGCCGAGTTCGTCTGAACGTCCGCGAACAATCGGTATATTCCGAATTATAACGAGCGGATCGGGAGGTTAGGATAGTCCCAGCTATCAGCTGTTTTCCTGCCATTTTGCGGATCGTAGGAGAGGCATGCTGGGACGTTAGATTTGGCTGCGAGCCTCCCGAGGAAAGCGGTATGTAGCGAAGTTAAGCCCGAGCCACGCTCCGCTCGCGGTGGGTGGGCGAGAAAGCCCCGCCCACCGGGGTTAGAGTTACACCGCTTTCAACTCACCACTGCGAATGCGAGTCACCAGATCGTTCCATTCGGCATGGCTCAGCCGTACGGTGTTCTGATTCTCTCCGATACTGACGCCTTGATCGCTGATCTCGACCGAAGGGCACTCACTGCAGTTTGGGCAAAGCATAACTTTGATTGTTTCCATAAGCTTTTACCTCCTTGGCACCTTGATGCTAAACCTTCAAGTATGGTTAAAGGTCAAGCGACTCGAATCACGATCGGCAAACTGGCGAGTCAGGCCGGTTTAAGGCCATCGGCAATTCAATATTACGAGGCGCACGGGCTGTTACGCCCATCGATGCGACTTCCGAATGGCTACAGGATCTACGACGAAGATGCGGCTGAGACATTGCGGTTTCTGCGCCGCGCGCAAGGCTTCGGGATCACGCTCCGCGAGATCAAGCAGCTAATCGATCTGACACGGCGCGGACGTCAGCCGTGCGAACACGCCCGCAAACTGATCACGCAGCATCTTGCCGACGTAGAAACGCAAATTCGCGAGATGAGGGTCTTAAGAAAAGAACTCCGCTCGGCATTGAGCCGAGCCGATAGCTGTCAGGCGTCCGAGCGGCAGCTCTGTCCGATTATTGAGCAAACAAAGTAGATTAGGATACCCGCGGCTGAACTTCTGAGCGCGACGGGGGATTGAGGACGATACGAACCGATCATGAGTGGTTGCCTCAGCCAGATCGATTTGTAACTATTGCAAGGTTTGGTAGGCGTGATGAATTTTCCGGCCGCCATGTACTCGTGCGATAAAACTTGGGGAAGCTCGGAAAGTAGCGGGAGGAGTGTTCGGATGAAGAAGATAGCGATTCTGCTCGGAGCGATGTCGTTGGCGGCCTTTGCGGCAGCTTGCGGCACCACCGAAGCCAATTCATCGGCAGCGAAGGCCGAGCTCGACGCCTCGAAGGCGTCGTCCGATGCGACCAGTGCGGAATCGGCCTCACAGAAGGCGCAGGCAGCCGCGCAGAAGGCCGACCAGGAAGCCGCGTCGGCGGAAGATTCTAGCCGGCGCGCGACTGATGCGGCTGATCGGGTAGAAGCCGCATTTCGTACCTCAGTGACCAAGTAAGCGAATCTGAGGCAATCAGCTCGATTCCGATGCGGCGGGCGCCTGTGGGTTCCTGCCGCATCGCTTTTGAGAAAAGCGCGGTTTATCGTTGTTTTGAGCCGCCCGCCGCGGGCGAAGCTGTGGTAGAGGCATGAATGGCTGAGTCCTGGAGCTCATCACGGGCATGTTGCAGGGCGGCATCGTCGCGCTGGACGCGATTTTCGAGCGCCCGGAACGCTGCAACCGTCATTCCCTGTTGGGCTGCGGCCTGCTCGACAGTCAAGCTCCGATCGCGATGCATTGCACGGTAAACCGCCACGTATTTTTCAACCTCGGCGGAAGTGACTTCTGAGTTGTCATTGTCGCCCTCGTCCTGAACGAGAATGATTGAACCAGTGGTGTGCAAAACCCGAGATTTAATGTTGCCCATCGCGAGAGCAAGCGTAGGCCGTCCTCCGACGGCGATCGCGATTAAGACCGGAAATCCAAAGATCAGCGCCTGAACGGATAATGGAAAAGAATTTTCGCGCAGCGGTCTCATAGTTACTATCCTACACCTCAGCAGGATCGCGAAAAGCCCGCAGCACGCTTGCAAAAACACCACGTATGATTAAGTTTGCACTGGTTTGCGCCTGGAGAGAAAGGCGCATTCGCTAATTTCATAAAATTACTGACTCGGAGATCGGACAAGATGCCAGCCAAAGTCATTGAACTACATGAACGAGCCCGCAGTGGAATTGTGAAGGGCGCAACCCTCGTCGCGGAGGCCGCGCGAGTTACACTCGGACCTAAGGGCCGCCATGTGCTGATTGAGAAAAGCTTCGGGGCGCCATTGATCACCAAAGACGGCGTGACGGTGGTGAAAGAGATCGAACTGGATAACAAGTTCGAGAATCTCGGCGCCAAACTGATTCGTGAAGCTGCGCAGAAGACCTCCGATGTGGCGGGTGACGGCACCACCACCGCAACGATTCTCGCCCGCGCGATCGTGCGCGAGGGAATCAAATTGCTGGCCGCGGGCATTCCAGCAATGGAACTCAAGCGCGGAATCGATACGGCGGTGATTGCTGCGGTAACGGCGGTACGGGAAATGGCGCGTCCGATTGAGGACCGGACTCGAATGGAGCAGGTCGCCACGATCGCGGCAAATGGCGACGCTACTATTGGCGAAATTCTCGCCGAGTCGATGGAGAAGGTGGGCAAGGAAGGCGTCATGACGGTCGAGGAGGCGCGCGGGCTAGAAACCACGCTCGAATTGGTCGAAGGGATGCGCTTTGATCGCGGGTATCTGTCACCGTATTTCGCGACTAATCCGGCGCGGATGACGGTCGAGCTGGATGAGCCGTTGATTCTGTTCCACGAAAAGAAAATCTCGAATCTGCGCGAACTGCTGCCATTGTTGGAAAAAGTCCTACAAAACGGCCGTCCCTTCTTAATTATTGCCGAGGAAGTCGATGGCGAGGCGCTCGCCACGTTGGTGGTAAACAAGTTGCGCGGGACGCTGCGGATTGCTGCGGTTAAGGCACCAGGCTTCGGAGATCGGCGCAAAGAGAACCTGCAGGATATGGCGATTTTGACCGGTGGTCAGGTAATTGCCGAGGAGCTTGGGTTCAAGCTCGAAAATGTCCAGGTTGATCAGCTTGGCAAATGCCGTCGCGTGATTATCGATAAGGACAATACGACGATCGTCGGCGGTCAGGGTGAAAAGGCCGAGATTCAGGGACGGATCGAACTAATTCGCAATCAGATCACACAAACCACCTCAGATTACGATCGAGAAAAACTTGAGGAGCGTCTCGCCAAATTGACCGGCGGAGTCGCTGTAATCAAAGTTGGTGCGGCCACCGAGGTTGAGCTTAAGGAAAAGAAGGCGCGCGTCGATGACGCCGTGCATGCACTCAAAGCGGCGGTCGATGAGGGCGTCGTGCCGGGCGGCGGAGTCGCATTGGTACGCGCGATTAAAGCGGTGAAGGAGTTACAGCTGAACGAGGAGCGTGCAGCAGGCGCAGGTATAATTGCCCGCGCATTGGGCGAGCCGCTGCGTCAAATCGCCTATAATGCCGGTCATGATCCGTCTATAGTTTTCAATCGAGTCGTCGAGGGCGAAGGCGATTTCGGCTTCAATGCCGCCACCGAGCAATATGAAGATCTCTTTACGGCCGGAGTGATCGATCCCGCTAAAGTGGTGCGTTCGGCTCTGGAGAATGCCGCCAGTGTGTCGTCGTTACTGCTGACGACGGAAGCGGCAATCGTCGAGAGGCCGAAGAAGGCCGCACCGATGCCGGCGATGCCACCTGGAGGCATGGGTGGAATGGGCGGCATGGGTGGAATGGGCGGCATGGGTGGAATGGGCATGGGTGGAATGGGAGGCATGGGTATGGGAGGTATGGGAGGCGATGATTTTGGCGGCGACGATTTTTAGAAAAATCCCCTGCGGACGGAAAGAATCGCTAATGTAATAAGCTCGATTGCTAGCCGATTACTGATTCTGTATGCTGGCGTCGCTACGTTCGGTAGATATGGCGAGAGTTGGGTTGAACTGCGGTCATAATCTGGCGCCGCATGCCCCGGATAATTTAAGGAGGAACGGGATGAAAGGGTTAGTGGGAACGACTTCTAAACTACTTGGGCTGGCGGGGGCTGTGTTGGCCCTTTCCCTGATGGCAGGATGCGGCGCCAACGATGCGGCGCAGAAAGCGGCCAACTCGGCAAGTCAGGCCGATGCGGCGGCGCAGCGTGCCGACGCGGCTTCAAGCAGCGCTCAGCAGTCAGCTGCGGCGGCGCAGGCGGCAGCCAGCAAGACCGAGCAGGCTGCAGCAGACGCCAAATCAGCCGCAGATCGTGCTGAAGCAATCGCGATGAAGACGTCTGGTGGTACGCATCACATTCATCATGTGCATCATCACCATCATATGGCCCCGGCTGCTGCGGCGCCTGAACCGTCGGCTTCCTGACATACCAAGGAATAGAATCTCTTCGACAGATTAAAGGGCGTTCACTTACGTGGGCGTCCTTTTTTCATTGAGCGCTGATTCCGGCAATTAACCTCCGAAAGTTACAATTACCTTCAAGGCTTCGGGCTTCTGCGCTTGCGCAAAAGCTGAATCGATCTGCTCAAGCGGAAAGCGATGGGTCACCAGGTCTCGTGCGTTGATCACGCCTTGCTGGACCAAGCTGAGAGCTTCGCGCGTATCGTCGGGACCACAAGAATAGCTCGGAACCAACCGCGTCTCATTGAAATAGAGGTCATGAGGACGCACAGCTAATTCGACCTCAGGCGGCATCGCAGTGAACTGCACGACCGTCGCTCCTTTACCGGCAGCGGAGATACCGGAAACGAGTGCTGCTGGAGTACCCGGACCCACGATTACAACGTCCGCCATCGCGCCATGGGTCAGATCAGCAACCTGTTCGGAAAGGTTCCCCGCGCTCACAACAATTCCATGATTAGCTCCGAGTTCCTCCGCCCGCCGGGCCCGTTGCGGGAATAGGTCAGCACCGATGATCGTCCCGGCGCCGAGATGCCGCGCCAGCCGCACATGCATCATCCCCATGATTCCGAGTCCGATGATCACGATGGACTCGCCACTCTTCAGACTGGAGCGCCGCAGAGATTTGACGACGCAGGCAGCCGGCTCGATCAGGACGCCATTGACGTCATCGATAGTGTCGGGCAGGTGTAAAGTGTCGCGCTGATTCGCCGGACTGACGCGAAAATATTGCGCCATTCCGCCGGGCGTAATATTCGTAGCTCGCCAGGTCGCACATTGGACATACTCGCCACGGCGGCATGATACGCACGTGAAACACGGAGCATGGTGATGTACGAAGACACGGTCACCCGAGCGAAAATCACGAACTGACGCGCCAGTCTCCTCGACCACCCCGACCGGCTCATGGCCGAGTACTAGCGGCGCTTTGCGACGGATGTACCACGGCATGATGTCGCCGGAGCAGATTCCGCAGGCGCGAGTGCGCACGAGGAGGTCATCGGGACCGATTTCCGGACGAGCGGTTTCTTCAAGGCGGATATCGTCGAAGTCGTAGAGTCGCGCAACTTGCATCATCACAGAAGAACTTTGGGTGGCGGGCGCTGCGAAGTCAACTTGCAGTAATCAGGTCTGTCTCGAATTCGTCGGCATGTTAGATTTAATTAATGCCGAAACCGGTCTGTCCGCCGATTGCAGCCGACATAATTGCTGAAATCGGGAATCGTATCGTTCTAATCGAGCGCAAGAATTTTCCGTATGGATGGGCATTGCCGGGTGGCTTTGTCGATGTGGGTGAGACGGTCGAGGCGGCGGCAATTCGTGAGGCGCGAGAAGAGATCTCACTCAACGTCGAGTTGCGCGCGCTGCTCGGGGTTTACTCACGTCCGGACCGCGATCCGCGGGGCCAAACAGTAACCGTTGTGTATATCGCGCGCGCCTCGGGCGAGCCAAAGGGAGCGGATGACGCCCGCCAAGCGCGACTGTTTTTGCCGAGCGCTCCACCCGCGCCGCTCGCGTTTGATCATGCCGAGATTCTCGCCGACTACATCCGCTTTTGCACGACCGGAGAGTATCCGGCTCCGTGGCGCCGCTGAGGGGATTGCTCTGCAGCCGCCGCCTCGACGGAAATAGAACTCACGTCACGTAGTATGCTAGGTTAGCGCGGTTGGTTGATGGGAGGAACCGGATGAAGCGGGCGAGATCAATTCTGGAACTCTGTCTTACTCTCGCGATTATCAGTGTCGTGAGCGCATGTGGAGGAGAGCGTCGGGAAATTCCGAAAAGCACCGCTAGCGCTCTCATGGTGATTGACTGCCAACGCGATTATCTCCAAGCGCATGGCCGGATGCCTGTGGCGCAGAATCAAGTCGCGCTGATGATCAAGGCGGTCAATTCAACGATTGCGGCCGCGCGTAAGCAAGCGATCCCGGTGATCTACACGATGAATGAGTTCGCGCCGTGGGACTTTATTGGTAATGCGAAGCGTAACCATGCGGCGGCTCGCTATACGTCGGGGCAGACGCTCGATCCGCGAATCGACGACACGGCGGGGGTGTACTTCACCAAAGACCATCACGACGCGTTCTCCAATAAGGAAGTGGAGAGTCACTTAGCGATAATTGAAACCGCGCAACTGGTTTTTGCCGGCGTTTATGCCGAAAGCGCGGTACTCGACACTGCGAAGCAGGCGCTCAAGATGGGCTATAAGGTTACTGTGATTAGCGATGCGGTTGCCGGGGCGAGCGATACTGCGCGCGAGAAAGCCCTGAATGAGCTCAAAAGCGCTGGCGCTGAGATCAAGTCGAGTAGCGAATTCATTTCCGGCCTCGGCGCCTCCGCGTGAGTGGTGAACGGAACCTACTCAGCGCATAAGTCGTTTGAGCAGCAGCTCGAGCCGATTGAATGCCGTGTTGAGATTACTGAGCGAGGTTGCATAACTCATCCGCACATGGTCAGGCGCGCCGAAATCGTTGCCGCCGACCAGTGCTACGTGCGCTTCGTTGAGCGCCAACTCGGCGAACGAGTTACCGTCGGCAATTTTGAATCCATTCAGGCTCGAGCCGATCACTCCCGAGATGTTCGGGAACGCATAAAATGCTCCTTGTGGCACGTTGGGTAAGCGGAAGCCCGGGAGCTTGCGCGTACGCTCGACGACGAGTTCGCGGCGTGGCCAAACTCATGCATCATCATCTTGATGTCGTCCTGAGGTCCGGTAAGCGCTTCGATCGCAGCAATTTGAGTAATCGAATTGGGATTACCGCTGTTCTGACTTTGCAGACGCGCCGCAGCGCCGATCACCTCACGCGGACCTGCGGCAAAACCGATTCGCCAACCGGTCATCGCATAGGCTTTTGAAAGCGAGTTAAAAACAATGCCTTTGGATTTCAGGCGCGGCTCGATTTGGAAAATATGCGGGATCGCGCCGTCATAAACGATGTGCTCGTAAACGTCGTCTGACATCACCCACAGGTCGGCTTCAACCAAAACGCGCGCAAGCGCCGCGAGCTGCTCGGCTGAATAGACTGCGCCGGTCGGATTCGACGGCGAGTTGAGCATGATGCCCTTCGTGCGCGGGGTAATTGCTCGACGCAGGCGGTCGGGATCGAGCATGAACCCGCTCACCTCAGGGCATGAAACCAGTTTGGCCTCCGCACCGCTCAAATTGACCATCGCGACGAAGCTGACCCACGCCGGAGTGGGGACGATTACCTCGTCGCCTTCATCAAACAGCGCCGCAATGACGTTAGCCTCCGCTTGTTTGGCACCGGCTGACGCAATGATCTCAGCAGGCTCGTAATCGAGTCCATTATCGCGCTTGAGCTTGAATCGGATCGCGTTTTTGAGCGCCGCCGTGCCGCTAACCGCCGTATAATGGGTTATCCCATCGGCCAAGGCGCGCGTAGCGGCTTGTTTGATGTGCTGGGGGGTATCAAAATCGGGCTCGCCGGCAGCTAATGATATGACGTCAACTCCGGCTGCTTTCAGTTCGATCGCGCGAGCTTCCGCGGCCATCGTGGCGGAGGGCTTGAGGGTGGCTATTCTGCGATTCAGTTTGAGCATCTGGCTAATTCGTCGAGCGAAGATTCGGCACGCAGAAATTTTAGCGGATATGCGCCGAGCGGCGAAATCGGATCGCCGAAATTATCAGCTTGATTGGCGATTCGTGTGAATGGCCGAGTCAACTAATCAATCAATCTTAAGCTTGACTCTCAGCCGATTCATCACCGCTTCAGGCACCAATTCAGGCAGACGTTTGCCATAGCTGGCCACTTCTTTGATCAGGCGCGAGGCGGTGAAAAAGAGCTTGGGATTGGCGAACAAGAAGATGGTCTCTACCGTCGGCTTCATCTGCTTGTTCATGTGCGCCATTTGCAGTTCATAATCGAAATCGGTGACGGCACGGAGACTGCGGATAATGACGTTAGCGCCAATGCGTTCAGCATAATCAACGCTGAGTCCGCTAAACTTATCGACGCGGGCCTTGGGCTCGAGGTCGCGGATGCTCTCGCGGATCATCTCGACGCGTTCATCAGCGGTAAACAGTGCCGAGTCCTTATGGGGATTATAAGCGATCGCGACGATAACTTCGTCGAAAATTGCCACGCCGCGCCGAATGATATCAATGTGGCCATAATGGATCGGGTCGAAACTGCCGGGATAAATTGCGATCAAAGGGCTATGTTCGAGGCTTTTATTCGCCATTCCAGCTCACACCATCAACTCAGCGGTGCAGACCGCCGGTAAAAGGCGATCCGATGATCGCCAATGATTGCAACATTTAGACGCTCCAATTCGACGACCTCCAACTCGGGAGCGCGGTGGAATTGCCGGACAATGACAATTCCGTGAGGGTTTAATAAATCCAGATGGGTGAGTTTGGCAAGGATTTCGACACTGTAATCGTGCTTGAACGGTGGATCGACAAAAATCAAATCGAACTTTTCGGCAGCGGATGCGAGTATCGGCAACGCCCGGTTAAAATCAAGATTCACGATGCGCACCCGTGCGGTCAGATCGAGTTCGCGCAGATTGCGCGCGATCGTTGCGGCCGCGGCACGGGAGAAATCGATAAAAACCGCGTAATCAGCCCCGCGCGACAGTGCCTCCAAGCCTAGTGAGCCACTGCCGGCAAAAATGTCGAGGATACGCGAACCTTCGATATTGCGACGTGACGCAATGCGCGAGAAGATCGAAGCGCGCACGCGCGCGGTCGCCGGACGCGTCTCTAAACCGCGCGGAGCGCTGATTCGCCGCCCGCGCGCCGTTCCACTAATCATGCGCATCGCGCTCGGCCTCTAGATGGCATTCAGCAAAAATTATCGGGCGGCGCGTGCAATCACAAGCGCACTTTTCCGGCGGTGATAAAACGATTAGATGGCAGGCATGATGATCACGCTCTAGCGCAGTCGCAAGATTTGCGTTACCTCTTATGGGATTTTGCAAACGCCCGGGCTGTTTCATTTGAGAACTTCCGCGATCGTCTCAAAGAATCTAGCGTCGGCCGAGCGAGACTTCGAGACCTCCGGTGGGCATTGAACTTCTGATCGGCGCGATTAAGGCGCTCGTTATTCTGATTCTGGTGCTGAACCTGACTGGCGTGATGCTATGGTTCGAGCGCAAAGGCGCAGCTTTGATTCAGGATCGAATTGGTGCGAATCGGGCAGCAGTCTTCGGTATCGGTCGCAAGCTGGGGCTGCCCAATTTTGGAGTCGTCAATACGCTGCTCGCTGATCCGATCAAGCTGTTCACCAAAGAAGATTTCGTGCCGGAAGGAGCTGATCGTTTTATCCATAGCCTCGCGCCCTTTTTGGCGCTGTTTCCTGTGCTGATAACGTTCATTGTAGTGCCAATTGGTGATGTGCTCAGAATCGGATCGCGTTCGATCAATCTTCAAGGGACCGACCTGAACGTCGGAGCGTTGTATGTATTGGCGGTCCTCGGTTTGGGGGTGTATGGCGTCGCGCTAGGCGGATGGGCATCAAATAATAGATGGGCTTTGCTGGGCGGAATCCGCGCCAGCGCACAGATGATCTCCTATGAAATCGCGTTGAGTCTGGCATTTATCGCAGTTGTGATCACGTACGGCACGCTCAATTTGCAGAGCATCTGTCACCAGCAGGGCGGGGTATGGTTTGGATGGCTGCCGCGATGGGGGATTTTGCTGCAACCCGTATCTTTCATCCTTCTGCTGACGGCTGGGATGGCGGAATCGAAGCGCGTGCCTTTTGATCTGCCGGAAGCTGAATCAGAGCTGGTGGCGGGTTATTTCACTGAGTATTCAGGCGGTAAGCAGGCGGTCTTTATGATGACCGATTTCGCCGAAGTAGTGCTTGTATCAACCCTGATCACGCTGTTTTTCTTCGGCGGATGGCAAGTGCCCTGGCTATATCCTAATGGTTTCCATTTTCCGGGGCCGCATGGCGCGTTTCTGCATCTACCAAATTGGGCGGTGGCGATTCTTCAGATAATTGCCTTCTGGGTGAAGGTCGTATTCTTCTGTCTGTTTCAGATTCTTGTCCGCTGGACTCTCCCGCGCTTTCGCTATGATCAGGTGATGCGATTGGGATGGAAAGGACTCGTGCCGCTCGGCTTGGCAAACCTACTTGTAACAGCCTTGGTCGTGGTTCTCATGGGAGGGCGGTGAACTATGCCGCTCTGGTTATTCGCGTTTTTGGCGGCGCTTGCCGTAATCAGCTCATTGGGCGTGATTCTTCAGCGGAACCCGGTGCACTGTCTGCTGTCGCTCGCGCTAACTTTGCTCGATATCGGTGTGCTGTTCATGGGGTTGGGCGCGGAGACGGTTGGTTTTCTGCAAATTATCATTTATGTCGGCGCGATCATGGTGCTGTTCCTATTCGTGATATGGCTACTTAATCTTCAGGCGGAGTACGTTGGAGGCCATCTTGGAATCAAGTTGGCCGGCGCGCTGGGAGCGGCAGCCCTATTGGCGGAGCTGTTCGTCTCGATTTTTCGCGCGCCGGCATTATCGGCCGTGATTACGATGCCCGCGGATTATGGATCGATCGGAAGCCTGGCTCAGCTGCTTTTTTCGAATTATCTGATTGCGTTCGAAGTAACTTCGGTTTTGCTGCTGGCAACTGTGGCGGGCGCGATCGGCCTTGCGCGGCGAATTCCGCAATCAGCTTCCGCGCCGGAAGCCATTCTGAGCCGGACAATGTCAGGAGCGCCGCCAGATGACACCGCTTGGTTATTTTCTCGCGCTCAGCGCGGCGATCTTCGCGATTGGTGTGACCGGGGTCATGATCCGGCGCAACCTGATTGTGATGTTCATGTCGATCGAGTTGATGCTTAATGCGGTAAACCTCGCGTTTATCACTTTGGGACGCCGGATCGGCTCGATGGACGGTCAGGTGATCGTGTTCTTCGCGATGACGGTTGCGGCGGCGGAGGCAGCGATTGGTCTTGGTATTATGATTTCGGTGTTCCGCAATCGCGCTACGGTCAATGCCGACGAACTAAACCTGATGCGCTGGTAAGCGCGTCCGCCACCTTGATCTGAAGATCCACGATGAATCCCCGAAAACCAGTCTGTGAGGTGGAGCCCGGATGATCTTAGAATCTCCGCTGCTTGGACTAATCCTGCTCTTTCCGGCCCTGGGCGTTCTTTTCAATTTGTTTCTGGGCAATCGCGCAGATCGCGGGATAATTAATCTAGTCGCTCCCGCAGTGGTCTTTCTTGCCTTTGCAATGTCGGTTTGGGCGCTCGTAAGGTTACTGGCCTTGCCCGCGGGTTCGGCGCTGACCTTGAACTTATGGCCGTGGATTATCTCGGGCGGGTTCCACGTAAATATCGCCTTCCGTTTCGACGCACTTACGGCGGTGATGACGCTCGTGGTGAGCGGAATCGGTGCGCTTATCCACATGTACTGTATCGGCTACATGGCGGATGATGCCGATTACGCCCGCTTCTTCACCTACATGAACCTGTTTACCTTCTCGATGCTGTTGTTGGTGCTCGCTGACAATCTGCTGCTGATGTTCGTCGGTTGGGAAGGGGTGGGTCTTTGCTCCTATCTGCTTATCGCGTTTTGGTACGAGAATCCGGAATTTGCTTATAACGGACGGAAAGCTTTTATCGTTAATCGGATTGGCGATGCGGGGTTTCTGCTGGGGATCTTCACAATCGTCGCGGCGCTCGCGGCGCATGGTATCTGGACGCTGAGCTTCGTCGATTTGCATTCTCATGCCGCGCTGCTGCAGCCGGTTGCGCTTGCCGCGGGGCTGTTGCTTTTTCTCGGCGCGACCGGAAAATCCGCGCAAATTCCGCTCTATGTATGGCTGCCGGACGCGATGGTCGGTCCGACGCCGGTCAGTGCGTTGATCCATGCCGCGACGATGGTCACGGCAGGCGTTTACATGATCGCGCGGCTTAGTTTTCTTTATGCGCTTTCCGGCGACGCCTTGATGGTGATTGCGGTGATTGGCGGTGTGACCTCGTTCTTTGCCGCGACGGTCGCGATCGTCCAAATGGATATTAAGCGGGTGCTCGCTTACTCGACGATCAGCCAGATTGGCTACATGATGCTGGCGGTGGGTGTCGCCTCATATGCATCCGGGATCTTTCACCTGATGACTCATGCATGTTTCAAGGCACTCTTGTTTCTATGTGCCGGTTCGGTGATTCACGCACTCAGTGGTGAGCAGGACATGTCGCGGATGGGCGGCCTGCATCGTAGTTTGCCGATCACGTGGATCACGATGCTGGTCGCGGCGCTTGCCATCAGCGGAATCCCACCTTTTTCTGGATTCTTTTCCAAGGATCAAGTGCTTGAGGCGGCCTATTCAACTGGCCATATCGGGCTTTGGATACTGGGGCTGATTACCGCGGGACTGACTTCATTTTATATATTCCGGCTGATTTTCCTCACATTTCACGGCGAGTCACGCGTCACGCTGGAACGGGCCCATCACGTCCACGAGGCGCCGGCATCAATGCGGATACCGCTGATGGTTCTCGCGATCCTTTCGCTGGGCGCTGGATGGGTGGGCTTGCCGAACAATTTTCTCTGGGGCAATGCGTTCTCGCACTTTCTCGATCCGGTGTTTGGGGTTCATCTCACGCCCTCGGTAAGCGAGACGCCGGTCTTTATGCTGAGTGCGGTCGCGACAATCGTATCGCTCGCTGGAATTCTTCTGGCGTGGATATTTTATCTTCGATTACCTGGGCTGCCTCATTTGATCGCCTATCGGCTGCATGCCTTTTACGCGACGCTCGCGCACAAATACTACGTCGATGAAATTTACAATACGTTGATTTCGCGTCCGCTTTTCTGGCTTTCGACGGTCGTGCTCTTCCGCGGAGTGGATCGGGGAGTGATCGATGGAATCGCCGATGGGACCGGAGTCGCGGTCGAGGATAGTGGTGAAGGGTTGCGGCGCGTTGAGACCGGGAATGTCCAAAATTACGCGTTTGTCTATTTGCTCGGCGCGATCGGAATCATTGCCTACTACGTCTGGACGGTGACTCACTGATGGGTGGCTTTGCACTGACTGTGCTGATTTTCGTGCCGCTGCTCGGAGGCGCCGTGATCCTGCTTCAGAGCGAGGATGACGCGATTTGGCGCTCGGCATTTATTTTCTCCTTGATTCCGGTGGCAATTAGCCTCTACTTGTTCGCGGCCTTTGAACCGGGACGGGCTGGCTATCAATTCGTCGAGCAATATAGCTGGATTCCGCAATTCGGAATCACGTATCACGTTGGCGTCGATGGCATTAGTCTGTTTCTTGTCATCCTCACTACTATTCTTATTGCGCTGTCACTGCTTTATTCCGGCGGCGGCGATATCGAGGTACGTCCGCGCGAATTCTGTCTCCTGATGATGGTGCTCGAAAGCGGATTGCTTGGGGCATTTTTGGCGCTGGACCTGTTCCTTTTCTATGTCTTTTGGGAAGTGATGCTGGTGCCGATGTACTTCATGATCGGCATCTGGGGCCACGGGGCAAAACTTTACGCGACTTTCAAATTTGTGCTGTTTACCATGTTCGGATCGCTGCTGATGCTGGCGGCGATCATTTACCTGGTCGGCGCAGCGCGTACGCATCTGGGTCATCTGAGCTTCGATCTGCCTGACTTGTATGGAGTGCCCTTGACTCGGACCGAGGCGCGATGGCTGTTCGCGGGTTTTGCGATCGCCTTCGCGATCAAAGTGCCGATGTGGCCGGTGCATACGTGGTTGCCGGACGCACATACAGAGGCACCGACCGCTGGTTCAGTCATCCTTGCGGGAGTGATGCTCAAAGTCGGGAGCTACGGGTTTCTACGTTTCGCGATTCCGCTTTTCCCGGCAGTTGCGATCGAGGCCACACCGATCTTCATGGCGCTCGCCGTAGTCGGGATTCTTTACGGCGCGCTGGTCGCGATGATTCAGCCGGATTTGAAACGATTAGTCGCATACTCGTCGGTCAGTCATTTGGGCTTCGTGATGCTCGGGATTTTCGCACTCGATCGTCAGGGCGTTGATGGTTCGATCTACCAGATGCTCAATCACGGTCTATCGACCGGCGCGCTTTTCCTGCTGGTTGGGATGATTTATCTGCGGCGTCATACGCGTGAGATCGCGGAATTCGGCGGACTTTGGAAGATTGTCCCGCTATATGCCGGCGTCTTCATGTTTGTGATGCTCTCATCGATCGGCTTGCCGGGACTTAATGGATTCGTCGGAGAATTCCTGATCCTGCTGGGGACTTTTCTAAGTCTCAAGCTGGCTGCTTATTTCGCCGTGACCGGGCTGATTCTGGGCGCGCTCTATATGATGTGGGCGTATGAGCGCGTCATGTGGGGGCCGATAACCCACACAATCAACCGCACGATTGCGGACTTGACCGCGCGGGAAATCGCCGTAGTTGCACCGCTCATCGTCCTGATGCTGTTGCTCGGTTTGTACCCCAAGCCGATTCTTTCGCGGATGGAGCCGTCGGTCGCAGAGCTGCTCGACAGGATTCACGCAACAGAAGCCCAGCAAGCTCATTCATCCCAGTATCAACTGGCCCGTTTTTTACCAATCTCTAAACAAAGCGCTGCAAAATGACTTCTTTCAATCTGGCTTCCGTCGGTTTCGCCTGGCTGCCGATTCTGCCACTGATTGCTATCTCAATCGGGGCGATGATCGTTCTCGTCGCGGGCGTTCGCGTCGCAGACGAAGACAGCGCCGGCCTCGGCTTCATCTCCTTGGTCACATTGCTGGTGACCTTTGTGCTGGTAATGTTCACGTTTGGCGAGAACAGTCGCGCCTTTGGCGGTGCGCTGGTCACCGATGATTTCGCGGCCTTCTTCAATACGCTGATCGTGATCGCGACCGCGATTACGGTCGCAGTATCACTTGCCTATGTCGCCGATCAGGGAATCGCCGGAGCGGAGTATTATGCGCTTGTCCTGTTCGCGGCTCTCGGGATGATGCTGATGGCGTCGGCGGGCGACTTAATCATTATTTTCCTCGGCCTCGAAACAATGTCGATTGCAGTTTATGCGCTGGCCGGGTTCATGCGCCGTGAAGCTCGTTCGAGCGAAGCCGCGATGAAGTATTTCTTGCTCGGCGCATTCTCGACCGGATTTCTCCTGTATGGGATTGCGTTGATCTATGGAGCGACCGGAACGATCCGGCTCGAAGCCATTCGCGCCGCGCTGACCGGGGCGATGACCTCAGATCCATACCTGATGCTCGGTCTAGGCATGATGCTGATCGGCTTCGGGTTCAAAGTCGCGGCAGTGCCGTTTCATATGTGGACGCCGGACGCTTATGAGGGCGCGCCCACTCCGGTGACCGGTTTTATGGCGGTAGGTGTCAAGCTCGCGGCTTTCGCGGGCTTTCTGCGGGTCTTCATGGTTCATCTGGGGCCGATTAATCCGCAGTGGACAGCCGTGCTTTGGGTAATTGCGGTCCTCACGATGACGGCCGGTAATCTGATCGCGCTGGTGCAGACAGATATCAAGCGGATGCTCGCCTATTCGGCAATCGCTCATGCGGGCTACATCATTGTCGGCATGGCGGCATCGCCGGAGCATTCCGCCGGGGGAGCAATTCTCTATTACCTGTTGGCGTACGCGTTCACTAACTTGGGCGCGTTTGCCGTGGTGATAGCACTGGAGCGGCGTGGCGCGCCGCACGATCTGATTGCAGATTTTCGCGGTCTCGCACGAAGCCATCCGGGATTGGCGGCAGCAATGGCGATTTTCATGCTATCGCTGACCGGAGTTCCGCCATTAGCCGGCTTCGTTGGCAAATTCTATATCTTTTCCGCGGCGCTCAATGCTGGACTGGTCTGGCTAGTGGTAATCGCCGTGCTGAACAGCGTGGTATCGGCGTACTATTACGTTAGCGTAATCGTCGCGATGTACATGCAGGAGGGAGGCGTACCTGTTGAGCGAATCGCGGGACGTCCCGGATTGTTGGTCAGCGTTGTGGTTGCCGCAGTCGCAGTCATTATCATCGGACTATTCCCGCAACCGTACATGAGCGCCGCAGTAAATGCCTATGCCGCGGCGGTCGGACGGCCCTCGCTGCATACTACCGCGCTCGCCCGCTAGTCACGCGCCGAGTGCAATCAGCTTCGGCGAGGTTTATTTCAGAACAGCCCGCAAGCTATCGGTCGCTCGAAGGCCATACCTCTTCGAGCTCGCGCTCGACCGCGCGGCGCGGTGGGCTGATCACAATTCGTCCAAGTGGCATCAACCATCGCATTAAGGCGATTATTCGCGTGGTTGATGACGCGCGAAGCTGCGGCCTGCGCATGTCTATTTCAGGCTCAACAACTTGATTAGAGCCAATGAGTGGTTGATTCAAAAACGCAAGACCCCGCATCACCGCCACGTACCCGCCCTCCTGCTCGTCTTACAACCTCGCCATATTTACACTTCCCCCACCTTGAAGCAAAAACTTTCGCAAGAGAGTCTCTCGCGTGCTATCTTCAGAGGAACAATTGCGGTTTTAGTCGGCGAGTAGCTTGAAGTTAAAGATGGCCTTAAGTATTCTGACGCCGATTTGACCTCTGCGCGTTCAGCCAGCGCGGATATACGAAGGAGGAGATGATGCGCAAGTTCCTGGTTCTGGCTCTTGTTTCCATGTTTTTCGCGGGAATGGCCTGCAACAAATCTGATGAGGGTTCGTCCACGTCACCCGATAACGCGGCCTCGGCGGCAGCTTCGGCAGCAGCCAGTGCGGTTGAGTCCACTGAGGCGACTCCGACCGACACGCCGACGGAAGCGAGTCCAGCTCCCTCACCGGCGGGTTCTTAAACTGAATTGACCAACTTTCCTTATGCGCCAAGTTCAGCTTGTCGCATAAGGATGCTCTCTCCTGCTCGGGTCTGATAGGTCGAACAGGTCGCCTCGTCATCTGGAATTCTCAATCCGGATTAAGACAACGCGACAACAATTGTGATATGTCCTAACAGATTCACGTCCAGCGTAGATGCCGCCCAACCAGCTTCAACGGCGGCTTTCACTGCTTGATTCGTTAACGATTGTTTCTGGCTCGATGATCGGATCGGGCATCTTCATCGTTTCCGCCGATATCACACGTCGCGTCGGCTCGCCGTTCGGGCTCTTGGCAGTCTGGATCGTCAGCGGCCTGATGACTTTGGCGGGCGCCCTGGCCTATGGAGAACTGGCGGCAATCATGCCCGAAGCTGGAGGCCAGTATGTGTTTTTGCGCGAGACTTATGGAGGAGCAGTAGCGTTTTCCTTCGGCTGGACGTTATTGCTGGTAATTCAAACTGGCACGATAGCAGCAGTCGCGGTAGCCTTCGCACGTTTTGCTGGCGTGCTCTGGCCAGTGCTCAGCTCAAGGGTCTTCTTCGGAATTCGCAGCTTCGGGTTCTCCGGCGAACGAATCGGCGCAATAGGGGTCATTGCTCTGCTAACAGCGATCAATCTGCACGGATTGAGGCTTGGTACCCTGGTCCAGAATCTCTTTACTAGCGCGAAATTTCTGTCGCTGCTCCTGATCATCGGGGTTGGTTGTTTTATCGAGCCGAATATCGGTGCGATTCAAGCGAACTTCGGCAGTGCGACAGCGTTCTTCGGTACACAGCCATTCTCCGCCAGTATGATCGCGACGTTTGGCGCAGCGATGGTCGGAGCACTCTTTTCTTCAGACGCATGGGCGAGTGTCACATTTGCCGCATCTGAGGTGCGCGAACCGGGTCGCAATCTGCCGCGCGCACTTGCGATCGGCGCAGGCTCGGTCATCGTTCTGTATATCTTCACCAACATCGCCTATTTGTGTGAGCTACCCGCGCTGAGGCCTACTGAGCCACACCTGATGAGTATCGCGGGCGCTGACAACGACCGTGTTGCGACTGCGACAATGCAGATGGTCTGGGACAGCAGTGGCGCCGTCATCACCGCTTTGCTGGTGATGGTATCGACTTTCGGATGCGCCAACGGACTCATCCTGACCGGCGCGCGCGTAATTTACGCGATGGCGCACGATGGCGTTTTTGCGAGAGCGGCAGGAAAGCTCAATCGGTCCGGGGCGCCGCGTTGCGCTAATACTCCAGGGATTATGGTCAGGATTACTTGCGCTCTCCGGAACTTATTCCGAACTGCTCGATTACGTGATTTTCGCACAATTGCTTTTCTATGCACTTACAGTCGGAGCAGTTTTTATTCTGCGTAAGAAAAAGCCTGATGTGCCCCGTCCATATCGGGCGTGGGGATATCCAGCTGTGCCGGTAGTCTATATTGCTTTAGCCATTGCCCTAATGCTGGACTTACTATTGATGAGACCGCATTATACGTGCCCTGGTTTGCTGATTGCATTGAGCGCTCTGCCGGTTTACGGGATGATCGCACATCGGTCCGTCATTAAGCAGGCGAAGGTTGACGATCTTAATGGCAAAGAACCAAAGTAGAACCAGTTGCTTGACTGAGGCGAGGATGATAACCGGCAGGTGCTCATGCGGCGCCGTGCAATACGAGTCTGACGGAAACCCATTGTATGCGGTGCTCTGTCATTGTCGCGATTGTCAGCGAGCGTCCGGAAGCGGGCACGTACCGGTGATGGGTGTGCAGAAATCGTCGTTCAAAGTTCGTGGGGAAACTAACAGCTTCACCGTACGCGGGACGAGCGGATCAAATTCCGTACGTCACTTCTGTCCGCGCTGCGGCAGCCTTATATTCGGCACGCCGGAAGTTGCGTCTCACGCAGTCAGTATCTATGTCGGAACCCTGGACAATCCGTCCATATTCAAGCCGGAGGCGATCCTGTTCACGCAGTATCGCCAGGCTTGGGACAAGGCCGAGGGGACACTCCCGGAATCGAAGGATGCCCCCTTCAGCAAGCGAGGCGAAGTCGCAATAGGCGTGGTCGCCTCCTGATTGCCTTATCAGCTAAGCAGTCAGTTCTTTGACCTTCTGCGTATCGACGTATTCACGGACACGACGAATTTTGCCTGCTTCAATCTCGAAGACGAAGCAGTATTCATTTTCGTAATCGCCACCATTGAAGAGCTTGCTCCGATTCGTCATCTCGATCAGGACAGTGTCGCCGTCACCATAGACGCGCCGAATCTCGCTTTGCATCCCGCCCGGAAACATTTTGGCGGCGGTCCGGGCAAAATCCAGAATCGACGCCTTGCCTTTGCGCAATCCTGAGAGATTCGGCAGGTTGCCAGGAATTAGCCAACTCACCTCGTCGGAAAGGCTGGCGAAGGCGGTTTTGATATCGCCTTTGGAGAAGGCGTTCCAGAAATTGAGGGCGAGTTCCTTATTGGTTTCGATGCTCATGGCGCTCTCCTTTGTGACTAGGCGTAAGCGGCTTTTAGTAGTGACACGATTTCTTTGCGCGTAACCGGACGGTCCACGACTTTGGAACGCTCTACCTCATCAAGCACGGTGCCCGCGATTTGCGTTATTTCGCCGTGCGGTGCACCTCTTTCTTTGAGCGAGTGCGGAACGTCAAATTGCGCGATAAATTTGGCCACACGATCAGCGCATTCGAGCGCGGCGGGTTTCGGGTTTGAGGGGTCAAAACGTACGCTCAGTCCCTCTGTAATCGGACCAAATCGCTGAGGAGCGATGTCCGCCATGAAGCGCATCACATGCGGCAGGGTGATGCAGGAAGTTACGCCATGCGCGATGTCCCATTTGGGGCCAATCTGATGACCGAGCGCGTGTGAGACGCCGAAACGGGTGTTCATTCCGCCAAAGATCGAAAGCCGCTACGCGGCCATCTGGCAGTATCCGCGATGCGCTAACTGATCGGCGCCCTGAGTTCTGATTGAGGCGGGAAGATGCTCGAACAGCAGGGCGATCTGTTCTTCGCCGCCAAAGTATCACTGATGAGTTGGTGACGAATCGAATAGATCGCCTCGACAGCGTGGTCGAGTGCACGCATCCCGGTCGCGACCCATAGCCAGGTCGGCGTTTCGAGCGTCAGCACCGGGTCGTTGATTACGGTGCGGGGCTGCAAGCGCGGATCGATGACGGCGCCTTTGATCTTGGTCGATTCATCGGTTACGCCACCGGCCGGCGTATATTCACCAGCCGAGAGGGTCGTCGGTACTGCAATCTCAACCAGATCACGGCCGGCGTCGGTCTTGGAATTAGCTCCACCGAAATCGATATGACGCGCGCCCTCACCGGGATTGCGACCGGTCAGAATCGTCTCGGCAGCGACCTTGGCGGTATCGATCTGGCTGCCGCCGCCAAAGCTGATCAGACAGTCAGCGTCGACGCGCTTGATTTCCCCAACCAACTCGCCGACGGTGCCGAGCGGCACATGCTGCTGCGAGCCTTTGAAGACGGCGGCACATCGCGTGCCCAGAGCTCCCGTGACTTTGTCGAGCAACTTCAGCTCCCGAGTGATTTGCCGGTCACGATGACGGCTTTGCTGAAGGCTCGGCGTTCGAGCTCGCGGCCCAACGAATCGACTTTGCCGGGACCTAAAATAACCCGCTCAAGACGAGTGAAATTAAACTCTCCGATAGGTGCGTCCAACGGTAATCCTCCTGTGGAGTGTCTTTGCGGCGGAGCTTATCTCACGTTTGCACAGTAGCGAAAGACAGACATCTCAGGGATTGATTACCACGAGAGTGCCGATTGGCAGAAGCCGCGCCATCTCGTCGATATCTGCGTTGTCAACCGAGATGCAACCGAGAGTCCAATTTACATTGCCGAGGTTCAGAATGGGGCTATCGGTACCATGGATGCCGATCTCGACCGCCGAGGTGTGCTCTTGCACCGACCATATGATCTCAATCTGAAGGATTCTGAAGCGCTCCTGATCGGTTGCATTAGGATAGTTAATCCGTAAGAACCAGTTGAACCTCGCGCTGGGATGCTTTGCGGCGATTAGATAAGCGCCTTCCGGGGTTCGCGAATCGCCTTCCCATTGCTTGCCACCGGTCTGAGGGTTCCGGCCAAAGTCTGCACTGAAAGGTCCGAAACAACTGGTTTTTGTAGTAAATTTCCAGCAGGTGGCGCCCTTTATAAATATGCACCGACCAATTGAACGGATCTGTCTCCCAACCATCGTGGCTCTGATCAAAGAGCCGTTGCCCCAGCTTAATTCCATCATTATGGATGGGAGCCGGCGCGATCAGGGCGGCGGTTTGAACTGATCCGTTCGGCACGATCTGCGGACTCGGACTGGCAATCAGCTGAGCTGCGGGAGTAGTCGCGATCGCAACCTTCTGACCGGGCGGAGTGCTCACCGGAGAGAGCGCTGGTGAAGGGATCACTTGAGCGGCAGCTGGCGAAAGGAACACGAGCAAAGTCCATGAATAAATACAGAAGCACAGTACAGTGGTCAGTAGCTGCGTCGCTTTTCGCATCGGCCAAGGCGTCCTCCAGCCGACTTGTTATTCTGCGAGCCGAACGTGACTGCGTCAATTCCTTGGCGAATGCGAAAGCCTGAAGCTTTTATCGGCTCGCGGGTTCTTCGAGTTAAAGTAGTAACAGGAAATTCAAGATGGAACCTGAACTAGCGCAGGCGCTCGCTGGCTTAACCACTGGGATTTACGTACTTACGGTGGCGGAAGGTGAATTGCATCACGGGATGTCTTCATCGTGGGTATCTCAGAATTTTGGGCGAGCCGCCGCTGTTCAGCGCGGCGGTTGATAACCAACATTTCTCGCACGCGATAATCGTCCGCACGGGCTGCTTCGGGATGAATATTGCGGGCAGGCGCGGCAAGGTGCTGGAGGATTATTTCTATTCGCCACAGGCAAAGCGCGCCAATAATCTGAACGGATTGACGTATGACTTATCACCTAAGGGATGTTCCCTGGTGAAGACTGGCGATGGTATCGATTGAGGCGCGCGTCGTGAACTCGTTGACGGTCGGCGATTATACGATCTTTGTAGCGGAGCCATCTGGAGTGAGAATCGGAGAGAATGATCGTCCTCTCACCTCTTTGGATCTCGACTATATTTATCTTGGCGGAAAATCTATCATCAAGCGCGATCGTGATGGACGGACAATTTGAGCGAACGTACTAGACTGGCTCGCGGCGGGGGAATTGTAATTTGACCTTCGCCAAAATCCTTTGCTAGCATCCGCGCCGAAGCTGGAGAGTACGAAAGATGCCGATTGAGCGGAACGAATTACGCCGTGTACTGTTTTATTTTGCCACTGGCGTGACGATTATCACAACGGTTTCCAAGGATGGTCAGCCGTTTGGCTACTGCTAAAGAGCTCTTTTACGTCGGTTTCGTTGGATCCTCCGTTGGTGCTGATCTGTGTTGATAAAAAAGCGGAGAGCTACCCGCATTTCGAAGAAAGTCGGACATTTACCGTCAATATATTGAATAGTGAACAGGAAGCGCTGTCGCGCAAATTCGCGGTAAGCGGCGGCGACAAATTCCAGGGTGTTGCCTATCATACTGGGGCGAATGGAGTGCCGATCCTCGATGGGTCGCTGGCCTATCTCGAATGCAAGCTGTACGCGGTACACGACGGCGGCGACCACACCTTGTATTTAGGGGAGATCGAGCAGGCCGAAACTGTCGAGGGTAAACCATTATTATTCTATCGAGGCGGTTATCGCGCGATTAGCGATTGAGCCGCGTTACGACACTTCGTGCCTGTAGATCAAATCCACGACGGCAGGTTTACTGCCGCGGACGTTTAGCTTAGCGGGCTGACGTCTAGACAAAAGCAAGAGGGGGAAAATGGAGCGATTGCCCGGCTTGAGTGTCTTTTTGCCTGCTCATAATGAGGAAGGCAATATTGTAGCGCGCGTGGTCAAGGGTTTTTGTGCCGATTTGCCGAAAATCGCCGACGCATACGAGGTAATCGTAGTTGACGATGGCAGCCGCGATCGCACCCGGGTGCTCGCCGATCAAATGGCCGCGGCCGATCTGCATGTTAAGGTCGTGCATCATCAGGTGAATCGAGGATATGGTGGCGCGGTGATTTCAGGCATCCGGGCTGCCACGATGCCATACGTTTTGCTGAGCGATGGCGACGGCCAATTTGATCCTGCGGACGTTGAATTGCTGGCGGCCAAGGTTCCCGAGTATGACGTGGTGGTTGGTCGCCGCATCCATCGCGCAGATCGATTCTTGCGTCGCCTGAATGGTAGGGCTTGGACGATCCTGGATCAGGATGATGTTTGGATTACGGATCACGGATATGGACTGCGGATTCAAGCTGTTTCGCCGCGATTTGCTGGAAAATATGGACTTACAAGCACATGGCGCGATGATTACTACTGAACTGATGGCGCGTCTGGCAGGACGCCACGCTCGCATCTGTGAAGTCGGCGTCAAACACCTGCCTCGCACTGCGGGCGAACAGACTGGTGCGAATATGAAAGTGATCGCGCGCGCGTTCAAGGAGCTCTTCGAGTTATACCGTGAACTGAAGTCAGCGCGAGTCGGTAATGCTGGAACGGGCAGTGCATGATAGCGCTGACGCCCGAATTTGCGTATAACTGAGCGAAGTGGGAAGGTTGAGCCGGTGGATAGCCGAGCCGGTGGATAGCCGAAAGCGTCGAGACCAACAACGCATTGCGTAATTGAACTTTGCCGTAGAGATCGGATTCGTTGCGAATGTGCATCGCTTACGATGGCACGGCAATAGCTTGAGGGCAGATGAGGTTCTTAATGAGAACCTCACGACAAAGGAGAAGGATATGAAGCGTACCGTTTCGATGTTGACTGCCGCGTTGTTTGCTGGCGCGATCGCCATGCCAGCTTTCGCGCAGGCTCCAGCGGAGTCGCCCGCGGCGGCCCCGTCGATGGCGGCGCCCGAGGCTTCGCCAGCAGAAGCCGGCAGCGGCATGAAGATGCATCACCATCATCACATGAGGCATCATCACAAATCTCATAAGTCAATGTCAGAAAGCAGCCCGGAAGCGGAAGGCTCGATGGCAGCGCCAGCCGCTTCACCTGCAGCGCAGTAAACTCCATAACGGACATCTGCCTCAACCCCCGTCGAACTGTATATAGCGCCGTATAGTATCTGACGCGAACGCAGCTCGACGGGTGAAATTCTCGTCTAATTATTCATAAAACCACTTTCGAGCATCTATCCAATCAGCGCATCTTCCTGCTGAACATCCCGCTCAGTCGCACGCCGGGACGCGGCAGGAAAGCACGAACTTGTCCAGATGTTTTTGGTTTCTACTCACAGTGGTTCTGACGGTTCTTTTGGTGGACTACTCGCCCGTGCCGCTATTCGCGTCCCCGCGAGCCGCCGGACGTCCTGAATCCAGCCTCATAACAGACTCCAGCGAGCAGGTTTGTGATGCGCAGGCGGATTACTATTCTTGGGATGGAAGACTATCCTAAGTCAGTAGCACTCCATCGCATCGTTCTTCAGAAGCATCCTGATTGCGCACTCGCTTACTATCATC
>CAWCJN010000026.1:0-44417 GCA_963795945.1 uncultured Pseudomonadota bacterium | reverse complement strand
TTTGCTCCTATCTGCTGATCGCGTTTTGGTACGAGAATCCGGAATTTGCTTATAACGGACGCAAAGCTTTTATCGTTAATCGGATTGGCGATGCGGGGTTTCTGCTGGGGATCTTCACGATCGTCGCGGCGCTCGCGGCGCATGGCATCTGGACGCTGAGCTTCGTCGATTTGCATGCTCATGCCGCGCTGCTCGCAGCCGGTTGCGCTTGCCGCGGGGCTGTTGCTTTTTCTCGGCGCGACCGGAAAATCCGCGCAAATTCCGCTCTATGTATGGCTGCCGGACGCGATGGTCGGTCCGACGCCGGTCAGTGAGCTGATCCATGCCGCGACGATGGTCACGGCAGGCGTTTACATGATCGCGCGGCTTAGTTTTCTTTATGCGCTTTCCGGCGACGCCTTGATGGTGATTGCGGTGATTGGCGGTGTGACCTCGTTCTTTGCCGCGACAGTCACGATCGTCCAAATGGATATTAAGCGGGTGCTCGCTTACTCGACGATCAGCCAGATTGGCTACATGATGCTGGCGGTGGGTGTCGCCTCATATGCATCCGGGATCTTTCACCTGATGACTCATGCATGTTTCAAGGCACTCTCCTCTTTATGTGCCGGTTCGGTGATTCACGCACTCCAGTGGTGAGCAGGACATGTCGCGGATGGGCGGCCTGCATCGTAGTTTGCCGATCACGTGGATCACGATGCTGGTCGCGGCGCTTGCCATCAGCGAGAATCCCACCTTTTTCTGGATTCTTTTCCAAGGATCCAAGTGCTTGAGGCGGCCTATTCAACTGGCCATATCGGGCTTTGGATACTGGGGCTGATTTACAGCGGGACTGACTTCATTTTATATATTCCGGCTGATTTTCCTCACATTTCACGGCGAGTCACGCGTCACGCTGGAACGGGCCCATCACGTCCACGAGGCGCCGGCATCAATGACGGATACCGCTGATGGTTCTCGCGATCCTTTCGCTGGGCGCTGGATGGGTGGGCTTGCCCGAACAATTTTCTCTGGGGCAATGCGTTCTCGCACTTTCTCGATCCGGTGTTTGGGGTTCATCTCACGCCCCTCGGTAAGCGAGACGCCGGTCTTTATGCTGAGTGCGGTCGCGACGATCGATATCGCTCGCTTTGAATTCTTTCTGGCGTGGATATTTTATCTTCAATTACCTGGGCTGCCTCATTTGATCGCCTATCGGCTGCATGCCTTTTACGCGACAGCTCGCGCACAAATACTACGTCGATGAAATTTACAATACGTTGATTTCGCGTCCGCTTTTCTGGCTTTCGACGGTCGTGCTCTTCCGCGGAGTGGATCGGGGAGTGATCGATGGAATCGCCGATGGGACCGGAGTCGCGGTCGAGGATAGTGGTGAAGGGTTGCGAGCGCGTTGAGACCGGGAATGTCCAAAATTACGCGTTTGTCTATTTGCTCGGCGCGATCGGAATCATTGCCTACTACGTCTGGACCGGTGACTCCACTGATGGGTGGCTTTGCACTGACTGTGCTGATTTTCGTGCCGCTGCTCGGAGGGCGCCGTGATCCTGCTTTCAGAGCGAGGATGACGCGATTTGGCGCTCGGCATTTATATTTCTCCTTGATTCCGGTGGCAATTAGCCTCTACTTGTTCGCGGCCTTTGAACCGGGACGGGCTGGCTATCAATTCGTCCAGAATATAGCTGGATTCCGCAATTCGGAATCACGTATCACGTTGGCGTCGATGGCATTAGTCTGTTTCTTGTCATCCTCACTACTATTCTTATTGCGCTGTCACTGCTTTATTCCGGCAGCAGCGATATCGAGGTACGTCCGCGCGAATTCTGTCTCCTGATGATGGTGCTCGAAAGCGGATTGCTTGGGGCATTTTTGGCGCTGGACCTGTTCCTTTTCTATGTCTTTTGGGAAGTGATGCTGGTGCCGATGTACTTCATGATCGGCATCTGGGGCCACGGGGCAAAACTTTACGCGACTTTCAAATTTGTGCTGTTTACCATGTTCGGATCGCTGCTGATGCTGGACGGCGATCATTTACCTGGTCGGCGCAGCGCGTACGCATCTGGGTCATCTGAGCTTCGATCTGCCTGACTTGTATGGAGTGCCCTTGACTCGGACCGAGGCGCGATGGCTGTTCGCGGGTTTTGCGATCGCCTTCGCGATCAAAGTGCCGATGTGGCCGGTGCATACGTGGTTGCCGGACGCACATACAGAGGCACCGACCGCTGGTTCAGTCATCCTTGCGGGAGTGATGCTCAAAGTCGGGAGCTACGGGTTTCTACGTTTCGCGATTCCGCTTCTCCCGGCAGTTGCGATCGAGGCCACACCGCTCTTCATGGCGTTCGCCGTAGTCGGGATTCTTTACGGCGCGCTGGTCGCGATGATTCAGCCGGATTTGAAACGATTAGTCGCATACTCGTCGGTCAGTCATTTGGGCTTCGTGATGCTCGGGATTTTCACACTCGATCGTCAGGGCATTGATGGTTCGATCTACCAGATGCTCAATCACGGTCTATCGACCGGGGCGCTTTTCCTGCTGGTTGGGATGATTTATCTGCGGCGTCATACGCGTGAGATCGCAGAATTCGGCGGACTTTGGAAGATTGTCCGCTATATGCCGGCGTCTTCATGTTTGTGATGCTCTCATCGATCGGCTTGCGGGACTTAATGGATTCGTCGGAGAATTCCTGATCCTGCTGGGGACTTTTTCTAAGTCTCAAGCTGGCTGCTTATTTCGCCGTGACCGGGCTGATTCTGGGCGCGCTCTATATGATGTGGGCGTATGAGCGCGTCATGTGGGGGCCGATAACCCACACAATCAACCGCACGATTGCGGACTTGACCGCGCGGGAAATCGCCGTAGTTGCACCGCTCATCGTCCTGATGCTGTTGCTCGGTTTGTACCCCAAGCCGATTCTTTCGCGGATGGAGCCGTCGGTCGCAGAGCTGCTCGACAGGATTCACGCAACAGAAGCCCAGCAAGCTCATTCATCCCAGTATCAACTTGCCCGTTTTTTACCAATCTCTAAACAAAGCGCTGCAAAATGACTTCTTTCAATCTGGCTTCCGTCGGTTTCGCCTGGCTGCCGATTCTGCCACTGATTGCTATCTCGATCGGGGCGATGATCGTTCTCGTCGCGGGCGTTCGCCTCGCGACGAAGACAGCGCCGGCCTCGGCTTCATCTCCTTGGTCACATTGCTGGTGACCTTTGTGCTGGTAATGTTCACGTTTGGCGAGAACAGTCGCGCCTTTGGCGGTGCGCTGGTCACCGATGATTTCGCGGCCTTCTTCAATACGCTGATCGTGATCGCGACCGCGATTACGGTCGCAGTATCACTTGCCTATGTCGCCGATCAGGGGATCGCCGGAGCGGAGTATTATGCGCTTGTCCTGTTCGCGGCTCTCGGGATGATGCTGATGGCGTCGGCGGGCGACTTAATCATTATTTTCCTCGGCCTCGAAACAATGTCGATTGCAGTTTATGCGCTGGCCGGGTTCATGCGCCGTGAAGCTCGTTCGAGCGAAGCCGCGATGAAGTATTTCTTGCTCGGCGCATTCTCGACCGGATTTCTCCTGTATGGGATTGGTTGATCTATGGAGCGTACGGAACGATCCGGCTCGAAGCCATTCGCGCCGCGCTGACCGGGGCGATGACCTCAAATCCATACCTGATGCTCGGTCTAGGCATGATGCTGATCGGCTTCGGGTTCAAAGTCGCGGCAGTGCCGTTTCATATGTGGACGCCGGACGCTTATGAGGGCGCGCCCACTCCGGTGACCGGTTTTATGGCGGTAGGTGTCAAGCTCGCGGCTTTCGCGGGCTTTCTGCGGGTCTTCATGGTTCATCTGGGGCCGATTAATCCGCAGTGGACAGCCGTGCTTTGGGTAATTGCGGTCCTCACGATGACGGCCGGTAATCTGATCGCGCTGGTGCAGACGGATATCGACGGATGTCGCCTATTCGGCAATCGCTCATGCGGGCTACATCATTGTCGGCATGGCGGCATCGCCGGAGCATTCCGCCGGGGGAGCAATTCTCTATTACCTGTTGGCGTACGCGTTCACTAACTTGGGCGCGTTTGCCGTGGTGATAGCACTGGAGCGGCGTGGCGCGCCGCACGATCTGATTGCAGATTTTCGCGGTCTCGCACGAAGCCATCCGGGATTGGCGGCAGCAATGGCGATTTTCATGCTATCGCTGACCGGAGTTCCGCCATTAGCCGGCTTCGTTGGCAAATTCTATATCTTTTCCGCGGCGCTCAATGCTGGACTGGTCTGGCTAGTGGTAATCGCCGTGCTGAACAGCGTGGTATCGGCGTACTATTACGTTAGCGTAATCGTCGCGATGTACATGCAGGAGGGAGGCGTACCTGTTGAGCGAATCGCGGGACGTCCCGGATTGTTGGTCAGCGTTGTGGTTGCCGCAGTCGCAGTCATTATCATCGGACTATTCCCGCAACCGTACATGAGCGCCGCAGTAAATGCCTATGCCGCGGCGGTCGGACGGCCCTCGCTGCATACTACCGCGCTCGCCCGCTAGTCACGCGCCGAGTGCAATCAGCTTCGGCGAGGTTTATTTCAGAACAGCCCGCAAGCTATCGGTCGCTCGAAGGCCATACCTCTTCGAGCTCGCGCTCGACCGCGCGGCGCGGTGGGCTGATCACAATTCGTCCAAGTGGCATCAACCATCGCATTAAGGCGATTATTCGCGTGGTTGATGACGCGCGAAGCTGCGGCCTGCGCATGTCTATTTCAGGCTCAACAACTTGATTAGAGCCAATGAGTGGTTGATTCAAAAACGCAAGACCCCGCATCACCGCCACGTACCCGCCCTCCTGCTCGTCTTACAACCTCGCCATATTTACACTTCCCCCACCTTGAAGCAAAAACTTTCGCAAGAGAGTCTCTCGCGTGCTATCTTCAGAGGAACAATTGCGGTTTTAGTCGGCGAGTAGCTTGAAGTTAAAGATGGCCTTAAGTATTCTGACGCCGATTTGACCTCTCGCGTTCAGCCAGCGCGGATATACGAAGGAGGAGATGTGCGCAAGTTCCTGGTTCTGGCTCTTGTTTCCATGTTTTTCGCGGGAATGGCCTGCAACAAATCTGATGAGGGTTCGTCCACGTCACCCGATAACGCGGCCTCGGCGGCCGCTTCGGCGCAGCCAGTGCGGTTGAGTCCACTGAGGCGACTCCGACCGACACGCCGACGGAAGCGAGTCCAGCTCCCTCACCGGCGGGTTCTTAAACTGAATTGACCAACTTTCCTTATGCGCCAAGTTCAGCTTGTCGCATAAGGATGCTCTCTCCTGCTCGGGTCTGATAGGTCGAACAGGTCGCCTCGTCATCTGGAATTCTCAATCCGGATTAAGACAACGCGACAACAATTGCGATATGTCCTAACAGATTTATGTCCAGCGTAGATGCCGCCAACCAGCTTCAATGGCGGCTTTCACTGCTTGATTCGTTAACGATTGTTTCTGGCTCGATGATCGGATCGGGCATCTTCATCGTTTCCGCCGATATCACACGTCGCGTCGGCTCGCCGTTCGGGCTCTTGGCAGTCTGGATCGTCAGCGGCCTGATGACTTTGGCGGGCGCCCTGGCCTATGGAGAACTGGCGGCAATCATGCCCGAAGCTGGAGGCCAGTATGTGTTTTTGCGCGAGACTTATGGAGGAGCAGTAGCGTTTTCCTTCGGCTGGACGTTATTGCTGGTATTCACTGCACGATAGCAGCAGTCGCTAGCCTTCGCACGTTTTGCTGGCGTGCTCTGGCCAGTGCTCAGCTCAAGGGTCTTCTTCGGAATTCGCAGCTTCGGGTTCTCCGGCGAACGAATCGGCGCAATAGGGGTCATTGCTCTGCTAACAGCGATCAATCTGCACGGATTGAGGCTTGGTACCCTGGTCCAGAATCTCTTTACTAGCGCGAAATTTCTGTCGCTGCTCCTGATCATCGGGGTGGTTGTTTTATCGAGCCGAATATCGGTGCGATTCAAGCGAACTTCGGCAGTGCGACGGCGTTCTTCGGTACACAGCCATTCTCCGCCAGTATGATCGCGACGTTTGGCGCAGCGATGGTCGGAGCACTCTTTTCTTCAGACGCATGGGCGAGTGTCACATTTGCCGCATCTGAGGTGCGCGAACCGGGTCGCAATCTGCCGCGCGCACTTGCGATCGGCGCAGGCTCGGTCATCGTTCTGTATATCTTCACCAACATCGCCTATTTGTGTGAGCTACCCGCGCTGAGGCCTACTGAGCCACACCTGATGAGTATCGCGGGCGCTGACAACGACCGTGTTGCGACTGCGACAATGCAGATGGTCTGGGACAGCAGTGGCGCCGTCATCACCGCTTTGCTGGTGATGGTATCGACTTTCGGATGCGCCAACGGATTCATCCTGACCGGCGCGCGCGTAATTTACGCGATGGCGCACGATGGCGTTTTTGCGAGAGCGGCAGGAAAGCTCAATCGGTCCGGGGCTCCTGCCGTTGCGCTAATACTCCAGGGATTATGGTCAGGATTACTTGCGCTCTCCGGAACTTATTCCGAACTGCTCGATTACGTGATTTTCGCACAATTGCTTTTCTATGCACTTACAGTCGGAGCAGTTTTTATTCTGCGTAAGAAAAAGCCTGATGTGCCCCGTCCATATCGGGTGGGGACATCCAGCTGTGCCGGTAGTCTATATTGCTTTAGCCATTGCCCTAATGCTGGACTTACTATTGATGAGACCGCATTATACGTGCCCTGGTTTGCTGATCGCATTGAGCGCTCTGCCGGTTTACGCGATGATCGCACATCGGTCCATCATTAAGCAGGCGAAGGTTGACGATCTTAATGGCAAAGAACCAAAGTAGAACCAGTTGCTTGACTGAGGCGAGGATGATAACCGGCAGGTGCTCATGCGGCGCCGTGCAATACGAGTCTGACGGAAACCATTGTATGCGGTGCTCTGTCATTGTCGCGATTGTCAGCGAGCGTCCGGAAGCGGGCACGTACCGGTGATGGGTGTGCAGAAATCGTCGTTCAAAGTTCGTGGGGAAAAACTAACAGCTTCACCGTACGCGGGACGAGCGGATCAATTCCGTACGTCACTTCTGTCCGCGCTGCGGCAGCCTTATATTCGGCACGCCGGAAGTTGCGTCTCACGCAGTCAGTATCTATGTCGGAACCCTGGACAATCCGTCCATATTCAAGCCGGAGGCGATCCTGTTCACGCAGTATCGCCAGGCTTGGGACAAGACCGAGGGGACACTCCCGGAATTCGAAAGGATGCCCCCTTCAGCAAGCGAGGCGAAGTCGCAATAGGCGTGGTCGCCTCCTGATTGCCTTATCAGCTAAGCAGTCAGTTCTTTGACCTTCTGCGTATCAACGTATTCACGGATACGACGAATTTTGCCTGCTTCAATCTCGAAGACGAAGCAGTATTCATTTTCGTAATCGCGACCATTGAAGAGCTTGCTCCGATTCGTCATCTCGATCAGGACAGTGTCGCCGTCACCATAGACGCGCCGAATCTCGCTTTGCATCCCGCCCGGAAACATTTGGCGGCGGTCCGGGCAAAATCCAGAATCGACGCCTTGCCTTTGCGCAATCCTGAGAGATTCGGCAGGTTGCCGGAATTAGCCAACTCACCTCGTCGGAAAGGCTGGCGAAGGCGGTTTTGATATCGCCTTTGGAGAAGGCGTTCCAGAAATTGAGGGCGAGTTCCTTATTGGTTTCGATGCTCATGGCGCTCTCCTTTGTGACTAGGCGTAAGCGGCTTCGAGTAGTGACACGATTTCTTCGCGCGTAACCGGACGGTCCACGACTTTGGAACGCTCTACCTCATCAAGCACGGTGCCCGCGATTTGCGTTATTTCGCCGTGCGGTGCACCTGCTTCTTTGAGCGAGTGCGGAACGTCAAATTGCGCGATAAATTTGGCCACACGATCAGCGCATTCGAGCGCGGCGGGTTTCGGGTTTGAGGGGTCAAAACGTACGCTCAGTCCCTCTGTAATCGGACCAAATCGCTGAGGAGCGATGTCCGCCATGAAGCGCATCACATGCGGCAGGGTGATGCAGGAAGTTACGCCATGCGCGATGTCCCATTTGGGGCCAATCTGATGACCGAGCGCGTGTGAGACGCCGAAACGGGTGTTCATTCCGCCAAAGATCGAAAGCCACGCGGCCATCTGGCAGTATCCGCGATGCGCTAACTGATCGGCGCCCTGAGTTCTGATTGAGGCGGGAAGATGCTCGAACAGCAGGGCGATCGCTTTCGCCGCCAAAGTATCACTGATGAGTTGGTGACGAATCGAATAGATCGCCTCGACAGCGTGGTCGAGTGCACGCATCCCGGTCGCGACCCATAGCCAGGTCGGCGTTTCGAGCGTCAGCACCGGGTCGTTGATTACGGTGCGGGGCTGCAAGCGCGGATCGATGACGGCGCCTTTGATCTTGGTCGATTCATTGGTTACGCCACCGGCCGGCGTATATTCACCAGCCGAGAGGGTCGTCGGTACTGCAATCTCAACCAGATCACGGCCGGCGTCGGTCTTGGAATTAGCTCCACCGAAATCGATATGACGCGCGCCCTCACCGGGATTGCGACCGGTCAGAATCGCCTCGGCAGCGACCTTGGCGGTATCGATCGGGCTGCCGCCGCCAAAGCTGATCAGACAGTCAGCGTCGACGCGCTTGATTTCCCCAACCAACTCGCCGACGGTGCCGAGCGGCACATGCTGCTGCGAGCCTTTGAAGACGGCGGCACATCGCGTGCCCAGAGCTCCCGTGACTTTGTCGAGCAACTTCGAGCTCCCGAGTGATTTGCCGGTCACGATGACGGCTTTGCTGAGGCCTCGGCGTTCGAGCTCGCGGCCCAACGAATCGACTTTGCCGGGACCGAAAATAACCCGCTCAAGACGAGTGAAATTAAACTCTCCGATAGGTGCGTCCAACGGTAATCCTCCTGTGGAGTGTCTTTGCGGCGGAGCTTATCTCACGTTTGCACAGTAGCGAAAGACAGACATCTCAGGGATTGATTACCACGAGAGTGCCGATTGGCAGAAGCCGCGCCATCTCGTCGATATCTGCGTTGTCAACCGAGATGCAACCGAGAGTCCAATTTACATTGCCGAGGTTCAGAATGGGGCTATCGGTACCATGGATGCCGATCTGACCGCCGAGGTGTGCTCTTGCACCGACCATATGATCTACTCGAAGGATTCTGAAGCGCTCCTGATCGGTTGCATTAGGATAGTTAATCCGTAAGAACCAGTTGAACCTCGCGCTGGGATGCTTTGCGGCGATTAGATAAGCGCCTTCCGGGGTTCGCGAATCGCCTTCCCATTGCTTGCCACCGGTCTGAGGGTTCCGGCCAAAAACTGCATGAAAGGTCCGAAACAACTGGTTTTTGTAGTAAATTTCCAGCAGGTGGCGCCCTTTATAAATATGCACCGACCAATTGAACGGATCCGCCTCCGAACCATCGTGGCTCTGATCAAAGAGCCGTTGCCCCAGCTTAATTCCATCATTATGGATGGGAGCCGGCGCGATCAGGGCGGCGGTTTGAACTGATCCGTTCGGCACGATCTGCGGACTCGGACTGGCAATCAGCTGAGCTGCGGGAGTAGTCGCGATCGCAACCTTCTGACCGGGCGGAGTGCTCACCGGAGAGAGCGCTGGTGAAGGGATCACTTGAGCGGCAGCTGGCGAAAGGAACACGAGCAAAGTCCATGAATAAATACAGAAGCACAGTACAGTGGTCAGTAGCTGCGTCGCTTTTCGCATCGGCCAAGGCGTCCTCCAGCCGACTTGTTATTCTGCGAGCCGAACGTGACTGCGTCAATTCCTTGGCGAATGCGAAAGCCTGGCTTCTATCGGCTCGCGGGTTCTTCGAGTTAAAGTAGTAACAGGAAATTCAAGATGGAACCTGAACTAGCGCAGGCGCTCGCTGGCTTAACCACTGGGATTTACGTACTTACGGTGGCGGAAGGTGAATTGCATCACGGGATGTCTTCATCGTGGGTATCTCAGGTTTCGGGCGAGCCGCCGCTGTTCAGCGCGGCGGTTGATAACCAACATTTCTCGCACGCGATAATCGTCCGCACGGGCTGCTTCGGGATGAATATTGCGGGCAGGCGCGGCAAGGTGCTGGAGGATTATTTCTATTCGCCACAGGCAAAGCGCGCCAATAATCTGAACGGATTGACGTATGACTTATCACCTAAGCTGAAAGTTCCCTGGCTAAGACTGGCGATGGTATCGATTGAGGCGCGCGTCGTGAACTCGTTGACGGTCGGCGATCATACGATCTTTGTAGCGGAGCCATCTGGAGTGAGAATCGGAGAGAATGATCGTCCTCTCACCTCTTTGGATCTCGACTATATTTATCTTGGCGGAAAATCTATCATCAAGCGCGATCGTGATGGATGGTAATCCAGCGAACGTACTAGACTGGCTCGCGGCGGGGGAATTGTAATTTGACCTTCGCCAAAATCCTTTGCTAGCATCCGCGCCGAAGCTGGAGAGTACGAAAGATGCCGATTGAGCGGAACGAATTACGCCGTGTAATGGGTCATTTTGCCACTGGCGTGACGATTATCACAACGGTTTCCAAGGATGGTCAGCCGTTTGGGCTGACCGCGAACTCTTTTACGTCGGTTTCGTTGGATCCTCCGTTGGTGCTGATCTGTGTTGATAAAAAAGCGGAGAGCTACCCGCATTTCGAAGAAAGTCGGACATTTACCGTCAATATATTGAATAGTGAACAGGAAGCGCTGTCGCGCAAATTCGCGGTAAGCGGCGGCGACAAATTCCAGGGTGTCGCCTATCATACTGGGGCGAATGGAGTGCCGATCCTCGATGGGTCGCTGGCCTATCTCGAATGCAAGCTGTACGCGGTACACGACGGCGGCGACCACACCTTGTATTTAGGGGAGATCGAGCAGGCCGAAACTGTCGAGGGTAAACCATTATTATTCTATCGAGGCGGTTATCGCGCGATTAGCGATTGAGCCGCGTTACGACACTTCGTGCCTGTAGATCAATCGACGACGGCAGGTTTACTGCCGCGGACGTTTAGCTTAGCGGGCTGACTCTGAGACAAAAGCAAGAGGGGGAAAATGGAGCGATTGCCCGGCTTGAGTGTCTTTTTGCCTGCTCATAATGAGGAAGGCAATATTGAGCGCGTGGTCAAGGGTTTTTGTGCCGAATTGCCGAAAATCGCCGACGCATACGAGGTAATCGTAGTTGACGATGGCAGCCGCGATCGCACCGGGGTGCTCGCCGATCAAATGGCCGCGGCCGATTCGCATGTTAAGGTCGTGCATCATCAGGTGAATCGAGGATATGGTGGCGCGGTGATTTCAGGCATCCGGGCTGCCACGATGCCATACGTTTTGCTGAGCGATGGCGACGGCCAATTTGATCCTGCGGACGTTGAATTGCTGGCGGCCAAGGTTCCCGAGTATGACGTGGTGGTTGGTCGCCGCATCCATCGCGCAGATTCATTCTTGCGTCGCCTGAATGGTAGGGCTTGGACGATCCTGATCAGGATGATGTTTGGATTACGGATCACGGATATGGACTGCGGATTCAAGCTGTTTCGCCGCGATTTGCTGGAAAATATGGACTTACAAGCACATGGCGCGATGATTACTACTGAACTGATGGCGCGTCTGGCAGGACGCCACGCTCGCATCTGTGAAGTCGGCGTCAAACACCTGCCTCGCACTGCGGGCGAACAGACTGGTGCGAATATGAAAGTGATCGCGCGCGCGTTCAAGGAGCTCTTCGAGTTATACCGTGAACTGAAGTCAGCGCGAGTCGGTAATGCTGGAACCGGCAGTGCATGATAGCGCTGACGCCCGAATTTGCGTATAACTGAGCGAAGTGGGAAGGTTGAGCCGGTGGATAGCCGAGCCGGTGGATAGCCGAAAGCGTCGAGACCAACAACGCATTGCGTAATTGAACTTTGCCGTATAGATCGGATTCGTTGCGAATGTGCATCGCTTACGATGGCACGGCAATAGCTTGAGGGGAATATGAGGTCTCGAACGAGAACCTCACGACAAAGGAGAAGGATATGAAGCGTACCGTTTCGATGTTGACTGCCGCGTTGTTTGCTGGCGCGATCGCCATGCCAGCTTTCGCGCAGGCTCCAGCGGAGTCGCCCGCGGCGGCCCCGTCGATGGCGGCGCCCGAGGCTTCGCCAGCAGAAGCCGGCAGCGGCATGAAGATGCATCACCATCATCACATGAGGCATCATCACAAATCTCATAAGTCAATGTCAGAAAGCAGCCCGGAAGCGGAAGGCTCGATGGCAGCGCCAGCCGCTTCACCTGCAGCGCAGTAAACTCCATAACGGACATCTGCCTCAACCCCCGTCGAACTGTATATAGCGCCGTATAGTATCTGACGCGAACGCAGCTCGACGGGTGAAATTCTCGTCTAATTATTCATAAAACCACTTTCGAGCATCTATCCAATCAGCGCATCTTCCTGCTAACATCCCGCTCAGTCGCACGCCGGGACGCGGCAGGAAAGCACGAACTTGTCCAGATGTTTTTGGTTTCTACTCACAGTGGTTCTGACGGTTCTTTTGGTGGACTACTCGCCCGTGCCGCTATTCGCGTCCCCGCGAGCCGCCGGACGTCCTGAATCCAGCCTCATAACAGACTCCAGCGAGCAGGTTTGTGATGCGCAGGCGGATTACTATCTTGGGATGGAAGACTATCCTAAGTCAGTAGCACTCCATCGCATCGTTCTTCAGAAGCATCCTGATCGCGCACTCGCTTACTATCATCTCGGTTTTGCATATGGCGAGATGGGCGATCGCGGACGTGAGCTGGAGGGCTATCAGAAAGCAATCGAGCTTGGCTTAAACGATTGGGCGCTGTTTCTGAATTTAGGCAGGCTCTATCTAGAAACCGATCGCCTCGACCAAGCTAATAACGCGTTTCAGCTCGCGACCTTGCTCGCGCCCTACCGTTCGGAAGCTCACTATAATCTAGGGCTTACCTATGAGCGGTTGGGGATGTTTCAGAAAGCAGAGCAGGAAACTCTCTTGTCATTGAAGCTGCGGCCGGATCAAAATGACGCGCGCAATACCTTAGGCATAATCTACGCGGAAGAAGGCAATTACGTACGTGCCTCTCAAGAATGGGAGGAGCTGACTCGCGCAAATCCCGAGTACACGCCTGCGCGATCTAACTTGGCGATACTCGAGCGGGTTGAGCGAGGAACGGAAACTCGAACCCGGCAATCCGGAGGCTTCGCTCAAGCACCCTGAATCGCGCAGGTATGACAAGGTCGTCTCAAGAGTGGGAATTGATGGAGTAGGTGAGGAAATTGGGGCGTCGAACGATTTGGATTCGAGGAAGCGCGTTGGTCGCGCTGCTGGCGTTAGGATTGTTGAGCGACGTTCGGACAGCGTCGGCAGTTCGCGTCGTGCATCACCGGCGCCGCCATCATCACGTTGTCAGACATGCCGCGGCTCCGATGTATCACGCGGTACTACTGATGGACGCCGACAGTGGCAAGGTTCTATATGCGCAGAACGCCACGATGCAATGGCCACCGGCGTCGATGGCGAAGATGATGCTGCTGGCGGTAGCCGAGGATCAGATTCGTGCGGGGCGTATCAGCTATAGCGATCCAGTCAGGATCTCTGAACGTGCGGCGACGACCGGCGGCTCGCATATGGGCTTGCATGAAGGTGATGTCTATCCGCTTGGCGAATTGATGAAAGCGGCGCTCATTCGCTCGGCCAATGATGCGGCAGTAGCGATTGCCGAGAAGATCGGGGGATCGGTCGAAGGCTGTGTTCGCATGATGAATCAGAAGGCGCACGCACTCGGTATGGATGCGACCTACTACGGGACTCCCGACGGACTACCGCCGCGTCCGCTGCATGATGTTGATTATACGACGGCGCAGGATCTTGCGACGCTCGCTCGCTCCCTGATCCATAACACGCATTTGCTGCGCTGGTCGTCGATGGAAATTGCGCCATTCGATAACGGCAGAATCATGCTGCACAATACTAATCATTTGGTCGGACGACTCGACGGCTGCGACGGATTAAAGACAGGTTTCACTGTGCAAGCCGGTTTTAATCTCACGGCAACCGTTCAGCGAGGCGACATGCGGCTCATCTCGGTGGTGCTTGGCGCTCCGTCGAATCCGGAACGTTTCATCCAGAGTGCGCGATTGCTGGACTGGGGATTTGATAATTTTGCTAAGGTCCGTTTGATGAGCCGAGGTGAGGCATTGCCGGTGCATGTTCAATTGGAGTCAGGACAGACCATTCAGCCGGTAGCTGAAAATGAAGTTTCGGTGGTATTGCGAAAGAATCAGACGCCCAATGTCAAGGTTGAGTATGACGTGCCGCAGGTTCTAGACCGGCCGCTCGCAGACGGCGAACCGCTCGGCCAAGTTATTGTGTTGCAAGGCGGCGAGATCATGGACCAGGTAGATGCAGTTTCGCCGGTTGCAATTGGCCGGCCAGCCGGTAGTCTGACAGAACAATCTTTTAGGGTGGTCGAAGGCAAAGAAGCGGCCGCGGAGATGCCGAAAATATCGCAACCGGCATTAGTCTCCAGAGATACTATTTTAAAGAGTTCGCAGGAGAGCAGATGAATTCCGCATCGAGGCAGCGAAATCGGCGTAACCGGAAACTTTCTCTCAAGCGCCGCACCTCAGTCAGTCAGGTTCGGACTCGCAAGCGTCGGATGCGCCGAGCGCGTATTCGCGTAGCCAAATAACTTTCATCTTCTCCTCTGCTGGGTTCCAGCTCGTTACGATTTATCGGCGGTCACTTTGAAAACGCCACGAATCGTCATTGCTGCAACTGGCAGCGGGGTCGGCAAAACCACGATGGCCGTGGGCCTGATCAAGGCCTTGCGGGCGCGCGGACTAACAATCGCACCATTCAAATGCGGACCGGATTATCTCGATCCCACCTATCACGCCCGCGCCGCTGAACGGCCTTCGCATAATCTCGACACTTGGATGATGGGACGCGAGGGCGTGCTTGAGACTTTCGCGCGCGGCGCGCAGGACGCCGATATCGCGATTATCGAAGGTATGATGGGCTTGTTCGACTCGGCTGATCCCGCCTCGGATGAGGGCTCAACCGCCGAATTGGCGAAATGGCTCGATGCACCGGTATTGATCGTGACCGATGCCTCGGGAATCGCCCGCACGATTGGCGCGATTGCGTTGGGCTTTGCTCGCTTCGATCCGCGCGTCCGGGCTTCTGGACTGATTTGTAACAAGGTTGGCGGACGAGGCCATCTGGAACTGCTTAGTGCCGCGGCGCCTGAAATTCCGATCGTTGGAGGACTGCCGGAAACGCAAGACGCTGCGTTTCCAGAACGCCATCTCGGGCTGTTCAGCGCGACAAAAGATCGCGTGCCGGATGCACTTTTTGATCGATGGGGTGCTGTGATCGCGCAATGGCTAGATCTCGACGCAATAATTGAAATCGCTCAGTCTGCGCCTGAACTCTGTCTCAACGCGGGCCGGACCCTCCAATTAATATCGCGGCGATGCCGGATCGGGATTGCTCACGACGAGGCTTTTCATTTTTACTATGAATATAATCTGGCGCGGCTCGAAGCCGCTGGCGCGGAATTAGTGCGATTTAGTCCGGCGCATGATCATGAGTTACCCGCAGTTGATGGCCTCTATTTCGGAGGCGGATATCCTGAAGCGGCTGCCCGTGAGTTATCAGGCAATCGCGCGATGCTCGATGCGATCCGACATTTCGGAGCTTCGGAGCGGCCAATCTATGCCGAATGCGGCGGGCTGATGTACTTGAGCGCCGGCATCAAAACATTGAGCGGCGAGACTTTTCCGATGGTCGGCTTGCTCCCCGGAATTGCAGTGATGCGCGATAAGCTACAAGCGATCGGTTATGTCGAGATCAAAACTACTGCGCCATCATTTCTCGGCGCCGAGGGGATGTGCTGGCGCGGCCATCAGTTTCGTTACTCGACTCTCGAACCGGCGTCTGAGGCAGTTAAGCGCATTTATGAGGTGAAGCCGCGATGGGGCGCCGCACCCTTCAGCGAGGGTTATTATCGCGGCAATCTCGTGGCGTCCTACGCTCATTCGCATTGGGCCTCAAATCCGGCGATCGCAGCCAATTTCGTCGAGGCGTGCGCTGCAAAGAGATAAGCGGGCGCTTAGTCAATCTATGATTTCCGGATTACAATCTTCTCGTGAGCAACAGGACTGAATCAACAGTGCGGATTATGGAGGGTTCAAATCCAGCGCCGAATACGTTGGAAGGCTACTTCGTACTGCATCAGTTTTTCCGAGTGCGACGGCTACAGTTAAAAGCGCTTGAGGCGGAAAGGCGCACGGTCATTTTGGGCGAAGCAGCGGGGGCGCTAATCGAAATGGGCGCTAACGAAGATGGCGATTCCGCGGTGTTCACGCAGCTTGGGCATAAGGGCGATCTGATTTCTGATCCACTTTCGCCGCAGTCTGGACGAGCTGGTCGAGGCGGAACACACGATTGCAGATTGTAGGCTCAGCGAATTTATTGAGCAGTCGAACTCCTATCTATCAGTTATCGAGATCGGTTTGTACGAAGCGACCTTGAAGCTGCATCGGGAGTTGATCCGGCGCGGGGTCGAGCCTAATTCGCCGCAATGGCATGAAGCGACCGAATCGGAACTAAGACTGCAACGCGAGAAAATGGGCGCGCGATTATGGTCGAAAATTCCTGACCGCCGTTACGTCTGCTTTTATCCGATGAACAAGCGCCGCTCCGGTACCGACAATTGGTACTCGTTGCCGCTCGATGAGCGGCAACGCCTGATGCACGAGCACGGTCTGATCGGACGGCGCTACGCTGGGCGCGTGAATCAGGTGATCTCCGGTTCGATCGGGTTTGACGACTGGGAATGGGGCGTCGATTTATTCGCGGACGATCCGCTGGTCTTCAAGCACCTGGTCTATGAAATGCGTTTTGACGAATCGAGCGCGCGGTACGGGGAGTTCGGGCAATTTTTTATTGGGATCCGGATTAAGCCGACAGAATTGGAAGACGCTCTAACCGGGCGATCGAAGCCCTGATCTGGCGGACACAGCTAGCCAAGCGCGTGCAATGTCAGGTCGCGGGCTTGGGTGCGAAACGGCTCCGGCAATTGAACCTCTTGCGCGTCACTCCAGTTGCGATCCAGACGATAGAACTCGCGCGCCGGTTCAAAGAAAACATGAATCACCACATCGTCGTAGTCGAGCGCAACCCAGTGCCCATGATTGAAGCCCTCGATCGCTAGCGGATGCTCACCCTCGCGGTCCATCCGCTCTTCGATGCCGCGGGCGATCGCCTGCACCTGCACGTCGGAACGTCCGGTAGCAATCAGGAAATAATCTGCGATGGAGTTCAGATGTTCGACTTGCACGACGCGCAAATCGTAAGCCTTTTTATCAAGCGCCGCTTCGACTGCGGCAAAGGTCTTGTTCAGCGAATCCACGAATGCTCAATAAAGGTTATGCTGCTTGATATAATCGGCAACATCGGCGGGCAGCAAATAGCGAATTGACTTTCGCCGGTGAAAATGCCCCGGATGAGGGTAGCTGAGATCGGCAAAAAGGTTGTCTGAACAAACGATAGGCAATGGCCGCTCGGATGCACGTAATGATCTTCACTTTGAGCGTAGCCGAAGCGGTTGAGCACGGCAAGCGCGGGATGCGCTGAAGCTCCGGTATTGTCAACCTGACGGGTATGGACCACCACGTTGCATAAGCGTGCGAGTTCATCGCAATCCTTCCAGGTTTCCAGTTCGGCGAATTGATCGCCGCCCATCAGCAGAAAGAATTCGAGGCCGACCCCGCATAGTAGCTATGAAATGGCGAACCGTGTCAATCGTGTAGGAGCGTCCACTGCGCCGGAGTTCGACGTCCGAGACCATGAAGTGACGATTGCCCTTGGTCGCGAGTCGCACCATGTGCAAGTCGATGCTCAGGCGGAGCGAGCGCCGTATCGGCGGTTTGTGCGGCGGCGACGCGGCGGGAATGAAGTAGACGAGGTCGAGCGCGAGCGCTTCGCGCACCTCCTCGGCCGCGCGCAGATGGCCGAAATGGATCGGATTGAAGCTGCCGCCGAAAAGTCCTACGCGCATGACATGATCAAGCCGATCAACTGTTCATTGCGCGTACCTGGCCGTTGCCGCGAATCACGTATTTGTAGGTTGTCAGCTCCCGCAGGCCCATCGGGCCGCGCGCATGCAGCCGATTGGTCGAGATTCCGGTCTCGGCGCCGAAGCCGAACTCGAAACCGTCGGTGAAGCGGGTCGAGGCATTGACATAGACCGTCGCCGAATCGACTTCACGCTGAAAGCGCGCGCGCGGTCTCCGCGTCCTCAGTGACGATCGCGTCGGCGAGCCCCGAGCCATGACGTGCGATGAAGCTCGAGCGCTTCGTCGAGCGATCGACGACTTTCACCGCGAGGATCAGGTCGAGATATTCAGTATCCCAATCCTCGGAAGCTGCCGCCTTCGCATTGGGGAGAATCGCGCGGACGCTCGATCGTCGCCGCGAAGCTCGACCCCCGCGCATGATCATCCGTTGCGGCCATCGCGCGGCAGAAATCGCGGGCGATCTCGCGATGCGACCAGCATCGTTTCCATCGCGTTGCATACCGAGGGCCGGCTGCATTTGGCGTTGAAGCAAATCTCCTCGGCCATTTTGCAGATCGGCCGCGCGATCGACGTAGGTATGGCAGATGCCGTCGAAATGCGGCAGCATCGGCACGGCGATGAGCCTGCCAGCGCACCCTTTAAGGCATTGCCGCCGCGCGGAATAATCAAATCGATCAGCCTCGGGATGCCGCTTCAGGATCTGGATCACCTCGCGATCCGGATTGCCAATGAACATCGACGCATCGCGGGTCGAGGCCGGCGGCGTTCAAGCGCTTGCCGATCAGCGCAGCGAGCGCGCGCATTGGTAGCCGAGCGCTTCGCGCCCGCCACGCAGCACTACTGCATTGCCCGCCTTCAGGCCCAGTACGGCCGGCATCCACTGTCACATTGGGACGCGATTCGTAGATGATCGCGATGACGCCGATCGGCACTCGCACCTGCGAGATTTCGAGCCCGTTGGGACGGCGTCCAGCGAGCGATCACTTCGCCGACCGGGTCAGGCAGCGCTGCGACCTCCTCGACGCCATGCGCCATCGCCTCGATCCGCGCCGGTGTCAGCGTCAGCCGCTCGACGAAAGCGTCGCTGCCATCCACTGCATCGCGCGGCGCGGCGAGATCCTTACGGTTCGCGGCGAGAATCGCTGCGGCGACAGGCGCAGCAAATCGCGCGAGCGCCGCCAAGCCTGATTTTTCTGCTCCGGGTAAGCCTGCGAGCGCGAGCAGCTCGCGCAGCGGTGCGCGCTGCTTTGCAGTCCGTTCGAGAATCTGCGCTTTCGACGATTCATGCCAGCTCTTCGATCAGCACGAAGTTATCGCGATGGATAATTTCGTCGGCGACTTTATAGCCGAGCAGCCGGGCGATCTCGTTCGAGCGCCGACCCTTGACGCTTCAATACATCGGCGGCAGGATAATTGACCAGCCCGCGTCCGAACTCGACCCCTCGTGATCAAGCAGGCTAACACAATCGCCGCTGGTGAACTCGCCGCGCACTTCGCGAATGCCCGAGGGCAGCAGGCTGCGGCCTTTTTGCCGCAGCGCCTCCGCGGCGCCGTCGTCCACCGCCAAAGCGCCAGCCGGACGCAACGCGAAAGCAATCCATTGTTTGCGGCTTTTGAGCCGGGTGCCGCGACGGGCAGTATCAGCGTGCCGATCTCGCGCGTGGGATCGAGCGCCGCGCGCCAGCGATATCGCTCTCGCGTCCGCGGCGCGATAATCACGCATTCCGCCGCGCGCCGCCTGCCGGGCCGCCTTGAGCTTGGTCGCCATCCCGCCGCTGCCGAGCGGCCCCGCGCTCTCGGCGACCAGCCCGCGCATCTCCGGCTTCGGGATCGGTGATTAGCGGAATCAGCCGCGCGTCGGGCCGCTTGCGCGGATCGCCGGTGAGCACGCCGCGCAACGTCGCTGAGAATGATCAGGAGTCCGGCCTGCACCATCCCGGCGACCAGCGATGAGAGCACGTCGTTGTCGCCCATCCGAATCTCTTCGACCGCGACCGTATCGTTCTCGTTGATGATCGGGATCACGCCGGCTTCGAGCAGCGCCTGAATCGTATGGACGGCGTTGTCGCGGCGCTTGCGTTCGGCCAAATCCTGATGGGTCAGCAATAGTTGCGCGACCGTTCGTCCACGAGCATCGAAGGCCTCGTGCCCATTGCCGCATCAGCTCGATCTGCCCGGTAGCCGCGGCGGCCTGCCGCTCCGCCATCGTCGCACCGTTGCGACCGAGCCGAGCGCGGCCTGCCGCGATCGCGCCGGAGGTTACCAGCACGACTTCGCGTCCCGCGCGCGTCACGAGCGCTCGATTTGGCCGGCGAGACTGGTCGATCGTCTTCGGGACGAAGCCCGCTAGCTGTCCGACAGCACGGCGCTGCCGACCTTGACCACGATGCGGCGCGCTGATTCAATCAAGTCCGCTTTGTAGTCCAACTGGGACATTCCGCCGAAATGGTCTCATCCCGCGTTTAAGCGGCGCGCGATGGCCGCGAGTCCAGCGGCTCAAGCCCGATCCGCTCCTCGCGCCGAGACGATGAAAACTTCGAGGCCAGTCGTGCGCGATGCAGCGCGCGCGCCTCGCTCGGCTGCATTGGCGGCGGTCACCAGGTCAAGCTTGTTGAGAACGATCAGCGCGGGCCGCGTCGATCATCTCGGGGTCGAAGCTCGCGACCTCGCCCCGGACCGCCATGAAATCGCGTCTCGGGATTCGCCGAGCAGATCGAGCACATAAACCAGCACGCGCGTGCGCTTAAGATGCCGCAAAAAGCGGATGCCGAGGCCGTGGCCGAGATGCGCCCCCTCGATCAATCCGGGAATATCGGCGAGGCTGAAAGCGTGCTCGTCGTCCACGTAAACGCGGCCCAGATTAGGCGTCAGAGTGGTAAAGGGATACGGCGCGATTTTGGGACGCGCCGCGCTCAAGGCGGCCAGCAGAGTTGATTTGCCCGCGTTCGGCAATCCGACCAGGCCGGCGTCGGCCACCAGTCGCAACTCGATGCGTACCCAACGCTGTTCGCCCGCCGTTCCGGGCGTCGCGATTCGAGGGGCACGGCGCGTCGAGGAGGTAAAATGCATGTTGCCCTGACCACCATGCCCACCCTGCGCGATTATTGCGCGCTCACCCGGCATCGACCAGATCGGCCAGCAGGTCGACCGCGTCCTCCTCGAAGGCGAGCGTGCCCGGCGGCACACGACGATCAGGTCATCGCCCGCGATGCCCGTATTGCTGCTTACCACGACCGGGCTCGCCGTCGCGCGCAACAGGCGAGGCTTGTATTTGAAATCGAGCAGGGTCGAGAGACCCTCATCGACCTCGAAAATTACGTCTGCCGCCATCGCCGCCATCGCCCCCCGCCGGTCCGCCGAACGGGCGATATTTCTCGCGCAGAAACGCGATCGCGCCGTCGCCACCCTTGCCGGCTTGGACATAGACCCGCGCCTCGTCGATAAACCGCATGACGCGAGCATTATAGCAGCCGGCGCGATATCAGGGACGTATCTTTCGTGACGCGTCGGTTATCACTAATCGCCGAGATAGCGGTAGAACACGGTGGTGCTGCAAAGTCCGCCCCGTGGAAATATGGCGTAGCCCGGGATCACTCCCACTCGTTCCCATCCCAGTTGGTCATACAAACGCTCGGCGTCTCCTCCAGTAACGGTATCGAGCACTAACAGCGTCTTGCCGCATTCTCGCGCCGTTGCTTCAGCGGCTCGCATTAGAGCTACTCCGAGCCCTCGGCGGCGAGCTCGCCGATGCACTAACATTTTCGCCAAATCGGCGCGATGCGGCTGGTTCTCGGGCTGATCAAGGACCAACTGCACAGTGCCGCATAGCCTCTGCCAATCTTCGGCAACGAGCAAAGCGCGTTTACCTATGGCCACGTCCTGTGCCATCTGACGCCAGAATGCCATCGCGCGATCTCGCGACAACGGGTGCATGAAGCTCACGGATGCCCCGCCTTCGACGCTGTCGATCAAAACGTCGGCCAGTGCACTGATTTGCGCATCCTCTACGATATGTAATCGTCGCGGAGCCCAGGTGGATGCACTCATCTACATAAGTCTCGGAACGCGCGACGCGTTGTATAATCGCCCGCTTACAAACACAGTTCAGCAATAATACTGAGCGCTTCGGGCTGGCTGGTTCCGATCAGCATCGTAGTGACCGGCGAGGCTTTCCAGCGTGCGAGCTGGTCGCGGATGTGTTCCTTCGGGCCGACTAATGCGACCGCATCGACGAGTTCGTTCGGGACCGCGGCCTGCGCCTCGTTCTTTTTGCCGCCGAGATAGAGGTCCTGCAGCTTCGTCGCGAGTTCTTCATAGCCGAAATTGCGGACATAGCTATTGTAGAAATTCTTGTTGCGCGCACCCATCCCGCCGATATACAGTGCAAGGTTGGCCTTGATCGGCTCGCGGCATTTATCGAGATCGTTGCCCATCACGCAGGTGACGTATGGTGAAAAGTCGAACTCCTGCCGATTCTTGCCTGCTCCAGCTTTGGCGAAACCGGCCTCGAGATGAGGCTTATAGAGTTGATCGTACCAGTGGGGGCTCATCCAGACCGGCAGGATGCCGTCGGCGAGTTCTGCGGCAAGCTCGATTCCTTTCGGACTAATCGAGGCGGTGTAGATCTTCATGTCAGGACGCCCATGCAGGATACTCTTGAGCGGCTTGCCGAGGCCGCTCGCGCCAGGCCCGCGATACGGAATCTGGTATTCCTTGCCCTCGAAGCTGAGCGGTTCCTCGCGTTTGAGAATCTTGCGGAGAATCGCGATGTACTCGCGATAACGCTGGAGCGGTTTGCCGTAGGGCACGCCGTGCCAGCCTTCGATTACTTGAGGATTCGAGGGGCCGATCCCGATGAGGAAGCGGCCATTGGTCAGCCCGTCGAGGGTCATCGCGGTCATTGCGGTCATTGCGGGCGTCCGCGCCTGCATCTGCAAGATGCCCGCGCCGAGCTTGATCTTCGAAGTGCGCGCGCCGACGAAAGAAAGAAACGTGACGACATCGGAACCCCACGCTTCGCCGGTCCAGACCGAGTCATAGCCGAGCCGTTCAGCTTCAAGGATTAAGTCCATGGTCTCGCGCATCCGCGGACCCGAATAGCCGGATACTATTCCCAAGCGCATCGAATTATCCTCGCCAGTTACATCGCATATTCCGGCGTCGTCGCGCCAGTGAAGTCTTATTGCTCGCGCCGCTGAATAATCCAGACACTCATATCCCAGGCATTGCGGATGCCGGCCAGTAGCAACAAAATCAAGGCAATTGCCAGCGCATTAAGCGCCGCGTCGATTCGCAGGATCAGACTGGTACCGGCGGCGACGACCAATAAATAAATCAGGATCGGTAAGCGTGCGTACCACAGTCGGACGATCAGATCGATCGATGCAGTGATCCCGTGGCGTGTCATCCGGCGGGAATTCCAGATCGAATAAGCAGCGCCTGTCGCACCCATGAAGCAGAGTAATGCGCCGAGCGAGGCCCAGGTTTCGGTTGGGATAGTCGCGAGCAGGCTGATGACGAGAATCGCGCTGAAGTGCAGTACCGTCGGCGACAGAGAGGAACGCATCGCGACCTTCCCGCGCTCGCTGCTGAAAGCGCCCGCGCCGATTGAGACCGCAACGAACATCAGGCCGACCAGCGTCGCCGCCGCAGCGCCCATCAGAGTGTAAAAATCGTGCCATAACCGGAGAAGCTCGGCTAAAGTGATTTGCATCGGAAAATCAGCATCAGACGATGACTGAAGTCAGCCGGATTGGCCGGTAACCACAAGGGCAAGGAGAATGTCTTCATCGGCTATGACGGTACCGGAAAAGTTCTACTTTCTACGAGAACCCTCGTGGATGCTCGACAAGCTCGCTGGTTTGGATTACGAGCGATGAAATTAGCCCGGATCATATGGAGGTTTGCGAAGATGAAGTTTATGCTGCACCTGACCCCGGCGGTGCCGGCCTCGCCGATCGAGCGTGAAAGGCTGCGGCCAATCGCGCATCGCACTGACAAGACTCAGCAGATGATCCATGAGATGGTCGAGCTGGCGCAGCTTGCCGAAGAGTTAGGATTCAGCGCCATCACCTATTCAGAGCATCATTTTTATACCGAAGGCCTCGAAGCTGGAGCGACGCCGACGCCGCATCTGATGAATCTGCTGCATCACACGAAGCGCATCAAGGTCGGTCCGGTAGGCTTTGTATTGCCGACTTGGGATCCGATTCGCCTCGCGTTGGATGCGGCATGGGCGGATCAGATGAGCCGCGGCCGAGTATTGGTCGGACTGGCGCGCGGAGTTTTTCCGCGATGGGTGAACGTGCTTGGTCAGCATTATAGAGCGATGCCGGGCGCGCTCGGTCCCGAAGCCGAGCGGCACAATCGTGAGGTCTTCGAGGAACTGTTCAAGGTGATGAAGCTATCGTGGGATGAAGAACCCTTCTCCTTTAATGGTCGCTTCTACAAAGTGCCGGTGCCGGCAGAGGGTCTCGAATGGCTGCCGCACGAGGCGACCGCTCGCTATGGCGCTCCGGGCGAACTCGACGCCGATAACCGCTTGCGCAAGATTTCTCCGGTGCCGAAGCCGTACCAGAAGCCACATCCTCCATTGTTCATGGCGCTAACTACCTCCGAGGAGACAATCCGATGGTCGGCCCGTGAAGGTGTCGTTCCGTTGATCTTCCTGCCGTTCCCTGAGATGGCGATCAAAGGGGCGCAGTTTTATACAGACGAGGCCATCAAGGCTGGCCGTTCCCTGAGGCTGGGACAGAATATCGGGATGGCTCGACTGATGTACTTGGGCGAGACTCGCGAAGAGGCCCGTCAGCGCGCGCAAAACGGAGCTATCTTTCTGTTTCGCCAGTTCCACGCCAAGTTTATCCCGCAGATTCCGACCACGATCGAACCCTTCATCGATGCGGGTTTGGCGTTCACCGGCACGGTCGCAGATGTCCGCGGCCAGATGCTCGAGGTGCAAGAGCGGCTGAATCCGGAATGGTTTATGGTCCTGTGCGATCAGGGTTTTATGCCGCTGCATGAAGTCAAAAAGCAGATTGAGATGTTCGGCACGAAGATCATGCCGGAGTTCATGGGATAAGTTGCTAGAAGCCGAAAAGCAAAAGCCCGGCGGGATAATCCGTCGGGCTTTTCAGTTTAATCGAAGTTGTATCTAGCCGCCCGCGGCTGCGGATACACTCTCGGAAGTCGGGAACGGGTCAACACTAACGCGTCGTTTGTTGCCTCGATACGATTCATATTTCGTTACGCCATCGATTTTGGCGTAAATCGTAAAATCGCGACCAAGACCAACATTGCGTCCCGGATGAACCCGAGTACCAAGCTGGCGCACGAGGATATTTCCTGCTTTGACCGATTGACCGGCGTAAACTTTGATTCCACGCCTTTGCCCCGGACTGTCGCGCCCATTGCGGGTGGAGCCTTGTCCTTTTTTATGCGCCACTGCTGGCCTCCTGATCGACTTCCATGCCGCTCGTCGAAGAATTCGTTGCGTCTGAATCTATAGTAACTGGCGTACCGGAACTAATCCCTTCGATTTTGAGGACGGTCAATTCCTGACGATGGCCGCGTTTGCGGCGATAGTTCTTGCGCCGCTTCTTCTTAAAAACGATTATTTTGCCGCCGCGCGGCTGTTGCACGATTTTCGCGCGTACTGACACGTCAGCAACGGCCGGACGTCCGATCGTGCTCGTGTCTGCATCGCCGATAGCGAGTACCTCACTAAGCGCCACTTCACTACCGACTTCGCCGACGATCCGTTCGACCGTGATCTGATCGCCCGGAGTGACTCGATACTGCTTACCGCCTGTCTTTACGATTGCAAACATCAGTTGAACTCGAACCGGAAAACCTATCCAAGCTACAGAGGGCTGTCAACGCGTCGTCGATTTTAGTCGATGCCGAGGCGCTCGCGACCGGTCGGCGAGATCATCTGTGGATTCCATGGCGGATCCCACACCAAATCGACATTGGCGTCAGTTATTCCCGGGATCGACATAATCTTGTGCTTGGCGTCGATCGCAATACTCGCACCCATCCCGCAGCCCTGCGCGGTCAGCGTCATTTTGATATCGACCTTCTGGCCACCTTCGGGAGCGGGTGAAAGCTCGAGACCATAGACCAAACCGAGGTCCACGATGTTCACCGGAATCTCCGGATCGTAGCAGGTCTTGAGTTGCTCCCATACCATTGATCCGAGATCCCCGGCTTTAATTTCAGTCGCTGGAGTGTCCTCGGCCGCAAGTCCCAACGCGTCAGCATCCTTGCCCTGAATGCGAAAGAGGCCTCCGTGCGCCGGTACCTGCAAAGTATGAGTACCGCCGAGCGATTGGATTATGAAAGCTTCGACACCCTTCTCCAGCCTGACGGTATTGCCCGCCGGTATTTGGATCGCGTCACAATCGCGCGTCAATTCAACACGTTCCATTAGCTTATTCCTTTTGTATGAATTTTAATTTTAAGTGTTTTGATCCATTCGCGCCAGCACGTCGCGCGTCGAGGCCGATGCGCTTTCCGCATCGAGCAATTACCGATATTTAGAGAAGCGAAGACAAGACGAAAAAGCGGCGGAGCTGAAGTGGTATGGGTAAGCAGGAGAGGAATCTGCTGGAAGGGTGCGGGGATTATTATGATGAGCTGCACGAGCCGTTGATATACGCGACAACTGCGCAGCTTCAATCCACGAATATCACAGCACGGGAGAAGCTTTACGGCTACTTGCGCGAGCGGCCAGCAGGCGCCGACAGCAATGAGTTAGCGGGCTTGTTGCTTCAGGGAATCGGTTCCGATCCCGAACTTGGCGCCAGACTGATTCGCGGTCTGATCGGCGGTGATATCAATTTCAATCACGACGCCACTACCGGCCTCTGGTTTCTGCGGGAAATGGAAACGTTGCGAGCGCCGCTGGATCAGGCGGAATTCGTGGTCGTCGATCTCGAAACTACGGGCGGGCGTCCGGCGCCCGATTCAATTATCGAGATCGGCGCGTACCGGATGCGCGGACGGCGCATCCTCGAATGTTTTCAGAGCCTGATCCAGCCGGGCATACTGGTCCCGCGCTTCATCACGCGGCTGACCTCGATTTCGAATGAGATGCTGGCAGATGCGCCTTCGATCGAGGCGGTGCTTCCGTCGTTCCGCGAGTTTCTCGGCGGAGCGGTGATGGTCGCGCATAATGCGCAATTTGATCGCTCGTTTCTGGATTTCGAGTTCCGGCGATTATTCGGAATCGGATTGCAGAATCCGGTTCTATGCACAGTTCGCTTGGCGCGACGACTGCTGCCCTCGGTGAAGCGGCGCAAACTTGATCTGCTGGCGGAGCATTTCGCACTATCCACGGCGGGGCGCCATCGTGCGCTCGGCGATGCGCGGATGGCGGCGGAGCTGCTCTCGATCATGCTCGAAATGATCGAGCGGATGGGAATCAGCCGGCTCGATCGGCTGATCGATTATCATGGGCGCGGGCCGGGCGGGCGGCGCATCGAACGCCATGTGCCGCCCGAAACGATCGCGGCGATTTCGCGTGCGCCGGGCGTGTACCTGATGCGAAACGAACGGGGCGAGCTGCTCTATATTGGAAAGGCGACCAGGCTGCGGGAACGTGTTGCATCGTATTTCAGCCAATCGAACTTCAATGCGAAAACAGCAGAGCTAGTGAGCCATATATGGGAGATCGAGACGCGCGTAATGCGTTCGCCGCTGGAAGCGGCGTTGCTCGAAGCGCGACTGATTCGCGAGCACAAGCCTCCTTACAACAAGATGCTCAAGTCGGCGGCTACAGCTTTTGTGATTCAGCTAGACCTCGACGATCCGTTTCCTCGACTGAAAGTCGCGCGCAAGCTTACGACGAAGCCGGGGATGATGCAGTTCGGGCCGTTTATCGGCAGGCGGAACCTCGATCATTCTGTCGAGGCGCTATCACGGTTGCTGGGTTTGCGCGTGTGCGCAGGGCGGCTGACACCTCATGAGGATTTCTCACCATGCATCTATGGGCAAATGCGCCAATGCGCGTCGCCGTGCAATCTCAGTATCGGTGAGGACGCATACAATGTTCAATTTCAGCGCGCCATTAGTTTTTTACGTGGCCGCAGCAGGCCAATTATGGGCGAATTGGCGCGGGCGAGAGATCAGGCGGGTGCGGCGATGCGTTTCGAGGAGGCTCGCCGCCGCCATCGCGAACTCGAAGCGCTCGCGGCATTGACGGAGCGGACAGGTCGTCGCAGCCGGATACTCGTCGAGAACAATCTGGTGATCGTGCTGGAAGCGGAGGGGACAGCCGCTTTGGCGGCTGCCCCCTCCGCCTCCAGCGGTGCGCCAACAAATGCATGGACGGGAGAGGCGGGGGACGGCGGCACGCCGCCCCCCGCCTCTCCCGTCCCCATCATGTATGTAATCCTGAGCGGGCGGCTCGCCCTGACGCGCGAGCTCGATTCCGCAGAGGCCGCGAACGAAGTCGCGGCCTTCATCGCGACCAATTACGAGCGATACAAGATGAGCGGCGTCACACGTGACGAACTGGAACCAATGATGATCATCGCGCGCTGGTTGAGGGAGCGTAAGCCTGAGGACGGCCGACTGATATATCTAAACGGCCCCTTAATCGATCCGGCAATGATTTTCGCCAATATGCAGACAGGAGCCGCACTTTCTAGCCCAGCCCCTGTCTAAAAGGCCAGATCGCAGTCGTTCAGGGCCGGATGCGATCGATCGGACGATCAGCAAGTTCCGAGGGTTTCGCGCCGACCGCTTCGCGCCGCTCTTTGTAATCTTGGATCGACTTCATCACGGCCTGCATCGAATTGCCCATCAGCATATGGCGCTTTTCTGAGGTCCACTGATTCGAGTAGGCAATCGGCGTGACCGTGCCTTGAAATTGCGGCGCGACATAGCGGGCCCATAGATCATATGAGCGAAGGGTCTGCTCGCGCGAAGCCCACTCGTGCGCAAGAATCAGGAGTCCGCCGAAACCGCCGCCAGAGGCCTCGATCGCTTCATTGATCTTTTTGATGGCGTCATCGGGCGTGCCGGCGATTATGCCGCCGCGATCGACCATCCGATCGATCGTAAGTTCATTGGCCGGCTGCCCCGGATATTCCTCGAACTGAATATTGGCCGCAAGTGTCTCGACGAAATACTTCTGGATCCAGGTATTGCCGCCTTCGCGGATTTCGTCGACCGCCTGCTTTTTGGATTCCGCGAGATGCACTGGGAAGACTAGTCGCCAGTTATTACGATCAATTGTTTTGCCATTCTCAGCAGCTAGCTCTTCGGCCATCGCCCACCGGCGGGGCAGGTCCGAAAGACCTCCTGGGGTGAACGTTGCGATTGAGAGAACGCCTGTGCCGAGCTGCCCCGCCGCTACCATCCCGGAAGGCGAGAAGGTATTCGCCACGAAGATCGGCATATGAGGTTTTTGATAGGGCTTCACCTGTAGATGCGCGTCGCGCATCTTAAAATATGAGCCGTCGATCGTGATGCCGCCTTCTTCCGTGAACAGCCGAATGATCGCCTTGATGCCCTCGACCATGCGGTCACGCTGAGTCGTAGTCTCGATACCCAGCATGTAGGCGTCGGACGAGAGCGCTCCGGGACCGCATCCGAGGAGCACTCGTCCGCGGGTGAGTTGATCGAGCAGCGCGAAGCGGTTGGCGATATGAAACGGATGGTGATAGGGAACGCTGACTACGCCCGAGCCCAGCATGATTCGCTTGGTGCGGGTCGCCGCAACCGCCATGAAGACTTCGGGTGAGGAGATCGTCTCCCAGCCGGCGGAATGATGCTCGCCGATAAAGGCCTCCTCATAGCCTAACTCGTCGAGCCATTCGATCAGTTGCATATCGCGCTCAAAGGCGAGCGCCGGGTTTTCGCCGACTCGATGGAACGGAGCCATGAAGATGCCGAATTTCATAATGGGTCCTCTTCGCGCCGATGGGCGCTCTGGCTGAAATTACGACGGAGCACGTCGCGGGCGCAATAGCGCGAACGTGCAATAAATCGAGTACTCATCATTTCAGAGACAGCACCAGACGCAGACCACTATCGACCTCACGTATACGCTCCGGCGGGATTCGCCCCACTCGGCCGACGAGAAATTCCTTGCTCAAAGTCACAAGCTGGGAGATGTTCACGACCGAATCCTTGGTCAAGCGGCTTTCACGCCGGCGCAACAGGATATTTCCCGGAGCCGCCGCCAAGCGAAGATTCGAGGTAATGGCCGCGGCGATAACGGTTTGGATTGCGCTCTCATTGAAGGAGTTGGACTGCACGATTAATACCGGGCGGCGATATCCTGGCTCCGAGGCTTTTGGCGCCGGCAGCGTCGTCCACCAGATCTCGCCGCGTTTCATTACCACGATTCGGGCATAATTGACGCCATCTGCATTGCCGCTAGTGGAGGATCGAGAGTGGCCGGCTGATCCGCGTAAACCCGATTCAGCAATGCAGTCACATCGCGCTCTTCAGACTCGGAGACGTAACGCTCGATTGCCTGGGAATACAGACGACTGCGCGGTATCTTCAATCTTTTTGCTAATCGTTCCGCCGCCTGAAACAGGTGGGTCGGAACAGATACGGCGGTTTTCATTATCCAGAGTATAACTATAGTTATACTCGACGAGCAACCGTCGTTATGATGAGTTTCTCGGAGGAAGATGACCGCTAGCGTGTCATCACGTTGCGGTAGTGTCGCCAGATCCCGCGCTGGGTGGTCTCGTCGGTTTCGTGGCCCGCGATGCCGCCGTTCTCGCGCGTCTCGCGATGGAGTCCGCGGCGCAGCACCAGCCATTCATTGATGCGCGCCTCGAAGCCCGCCTGATTCCGTTCGTAAGCCTCGAAATCGTCGGGCGCAACTCGTCCCGCCGGTCCGTGGATCAAATAGGTCTCAGCGAGACGCCGCTGATTCATCTCGTCCGGTGCGTCTTTCAGCAGGGTCGGATAGTAGTGCACGACAGTCTCATCGACGCTGATCGGCTGAATTACGCGAAACTGGTTCAGGATAAAGATAATATTCGGGAAGATGCAGAAATGAGGCGGTCCTTCGGCGATGATCTTGTCGGCGCGGTCTTCGCCGTAATGATTGACCATCGCAGCGCGATATTCTGCGAAGGCCTCTTTGCTCCATCCGGGCGGCACTACGCGTCCGCCGTTTTTGGTCTGCACCGGATTCAGATCGAGTTGCTCGACGCCGTGCCCGTGGTCGCGCGCAAGCGCCTCACTACTCTCGCCGAACACGGTATCGATGTCGATCTTGCCCTTCATCATCATCGTGATCGCGGCGTGATGGAGAATGTTCGGATGATACCCATCGACAGAGTTCTCCAGCGCCATCTTCCAGTTACCCTTGTACGAATGCTTGAGTACGCCGGAGCGCAGGATGATTTCGCCTGCGGGTGAGAGATTAACGAATTGGTCGATCAGGCGTTTGGCTGGGCCGAGATGATCCTCGAGCGAGGGACCGATAGAGCTGAGGCTGGCGAAGATGAGACCGCGATAGCTTCCAACGCGTGGGACTTTCGCGAGAGCAAATTCGTTTTTGCGAAATGATTCATCGTAGCCGCCCGCATAAGGAACGCCGACCAGCGCACCACGATTGTTGTAGGTCCAGCCATGATAAGCGCATCGGAAGGCATGCGCGTTGCCGCGCTCGCTCTGGCAGACGGTGTTACCCCGATGCATGCATCGGTTGAGCAACAAGTGGACGTTTCCGTCCTCGTCGCGCGAGACGATGACCGGCTGCAAGCCGATCGCTCGCGTGACATAGTCACCCGGCTCAGGGATTTCGCTTTCGTGTGCGACGTAGATCCATTCGTGATGCCAGATTTTGTCGATTTCGTCCTGAAAGATCGCGCGGTCGTAATAAACGCGTCCGCTAATGCGCTCGCTTTCGATCAGTCGACCGTAGTTGATCAGGCCATTGTGCGTGGTTTCCATGGCTCGTTACCTGAATAGATATCGCGTTGCACGTAGATATCGCTACGAATCTTGTCCTCCACTATTTATTCGTCTTGGCGACCCGGATCGAGGAATGGCAGCAGATCGTCGTGACGGGTCCAGGCCAACGCGGCGAGTTCCAACGGATCGAGGAAGACGCATCGGCCGCTGCGCAAATCGCGGATCATAAGACGCGGGCCGTTGCCATTGTCGTCGCGCTCGACCTCAACCGTCGCGAATTCACTGTTTAACTGAATCGGCATGTTCTTGAACTTAGATCAGAAACAGCATGTTGGGTAAAGCTTCATTGTTGTTGAGCAGCAAGATCTTTTTCGACTTGATCCTGAAGCTCTCGCTCTGGGCAATCAGCACGTGAAGCGTTGTACCAGCCCAGATGATCTGTGAACCGCGATGCAATTCGGCAAGGATGAAATTCGAGCTGACGGTCAGGTCATGCCCGCTCGCGGATTCAACCATAATGTTCCCGACAATTCGCTTAAGTCGCGGCGCGCGTTCCTTGAGCCACAGAGTCTCTTTCAACCGCCGAATCCGGTTACGAATCTGTCCGCCGCGATCGTAGATGACCGAGACGTTCTGCATCGGATCGATGTCGTCGGCGTTGGCTGGAATCCAGTAGGTGGCGTCATCGAGCATCCACAACGCTAACCAGTCGTCGTACCGATGTTCATCCATCAAGCGCGCTTCGTGGAACAGAAACCGCTCGACTTCCGATTGGCCGCTCGACAAGCTCATAACATCCCGCGTTTTGGATAGCAGAAACATAACGAAATCGCCAAGGCGATCTGGCGCTGGCAAGAGTGATGGGGGGTGCTATAAGAATCGAGCATCATTCGCGACTCCGGAGGATTGCGGCATGCCAGTTAACGGACATAAGCACGTGCTCGACGGCTACAAGGCGTTGGACTTCACTCAACTGGTCGCCGGTCCGACCGTGACCAAGCTGATGGCCGAGATGGGCGCTGAGGTAATCAAAGTCGAACTTGCCCCCGAGGGCGATCGCTCCCGAATCGCGCCTTATATTAAGGACGGACGCAGCGGCTACTTCGTCCAGCAGAATCGCGGCAAAATGAGCCTTTGTCTCGATCCTAAGAACGAACAATCGAAGAAGATTATCCGTGATTTGATTCCTAAAGTGGACGTATTAGTCGAGAATTACGCTCCGGGCGTGATCGGCCGGATGGGTTTCAACTATGAAACGGTCCGGATGCTGAATCCGAAGATCATCATGTGCTCGGTTTCGACTTTCGGCCAAAAGGGGCCGCTGGCGAATGATCCCGGTTACGACTTCATGGGACAGGCGTATGCCGGAGTGACCTCGCTTAGCGGCGAAGAAGGCGGTGCGCATTTTCCGCCGATGCTGGCGATTGGCGACGTTTCGACCGGCGTACACGGATTGGCGGCAGTCGCCTGCGCGTTGTTGTATCGCGAGCGGACCGGCGAGGGTCAGTATCTCGACATTTCGCTGGTCGATGCGTACTTCCATTATCATGACATTTGGGTGCAATCGATCAGCGCGAGCGGCGGTGCCGCCCGTCCAGTGCGAACCGGGCTGCATTATGCGATTCTCGCGCCCGCCGGTATGTTCAAGGCGCGCGACGGCTATATTTTCGTGTTCGCCTGGATGGACCATCATTGGGTAAAGCTGTGTGAATTGATGGGACGTCCGGAACTCGGGCGCGATCCGCGCTTTATCGATAATGCCAATCGGGTAAAGAATCGGGACGCGATCATTCCGATCATTGAAAAATGGCTACAATCCTTCGCCAGCGACGAGGCCGCGGTAGAGGCGTTACGCGAGGCGCGCCTGCCGTCGGCGCCGATTCTGACTGTCGAGAAAGCGATGCAGCATCCGCATCTGATTGAGCGTCAAACCGTGCAGACCGTTCATGACCGCTTGCTGGGCGATATTCAGGTTCCCGGATTCCCGCTGCGGTTCTCGTCGTTTCCTGAGCGGCTTGAACTGGACGCGCCCTTTTTAGGCGAGCACAACGAGAAGATTCTCGCATCTTATCTCGGCTATACGCCCGATCAGATCAACCATCTGGAGCGCGACGGCGTGCTGCGGAGCCTGCCGCGCTAGCCGACCCGGAATCAGCGATGCCGAATTACACTGGAATCCTTTACGAAGTGCGCGATGGGGTCGGCACGATTACGCTGAACCGTCCGGACGTCGCCAATGCGCTCGACCATCAGACCTCGATGGAGTTGGTGGACGCGCTGGTTCGCAGCGAAGAAAATCCCGACGTCCGGGCAATCGTGCTGACCGGCACGGGACGCTTCTTCTGCGCGGGCGCGGATCTCAGAAGCTTCTATACTCAGCCGGACGAGCTTAAGACTCGTGTTTCGTACATCCATGTCGCGGCATCGCGAATAGTACGTGCGCCGTTCCCAGTGATCGGCGCGATCAATGGGACTGCGGCGGGCGGCGGAATGGGATTGGCCTGCGCGTGTGATCTATTGATTGCGGGAGAATCGGCCAAGTTTATTCTGGCCTTCACGCGTCGTGGACTTTCACCGGACAGCACGACGACCTATTTTCTGCCGCGCCGGGTTGGGATCGGACGCGCGCTTGAACTCGCATATCTCAACAGAACCTTAAGCGCGCGCGAGGCCCTGGAATGGGGCGTAGCGAATCGCGTGGTGGCGGATTCGGCGCTCAGCAATGAAGCGCATATCACAGCGGCGGAGCTCGCCAAAGGACCGACCCGCGCATTCGCCGCAGCCAAGCGGCTGATGCACTCGGGATGCGTCGAATCACTGGAGACGCAAATCGAGAACGAAATCCGCAGCATCTTTGAAATGGCGGCGACCGAAGACACGAAAGAAGCGATTCGCGCCTTCAATGAAAAGCGCACGCCCGAATTCAAGGGACATTGAGCCGAGTAGAGTCATTGCAATGAAGCAGGTTGAGTTCTTGTTCGATTATGGCAGCCCGTTCAGCTATCTCGCGAGCGTCCAGATGTCTGCGCTGGCGCAACGTACCAAGGCCGAGGTGGTTTATCGCCCCGTCCTGCTCGGCGCGATCCTCAAAGCCACTGGCAATGTCTCACCAATGACGATTCCGGCCAAGGCAAAATATATGGCGCTGGAGTTGCGCCGCGCCGCCGCGCATTACAACATCTCCTTCAAGCCGAATTCTCATCCATTTATGTCGAATACGCTCAAGCTGATGCGCGGCGCGGTTGCCGCCCAAAAGCTCGGTGTTTTCGAGAAATGGCACGAGGCGATCTATCGAGCCGTCTGGGCTGAGGCTGCTGATCTTGGAGATGACACGGTTATGAACCGAACCCTCGAAGCGGCTGGAATCGAGACCACGCTGCTAATTCGAACGCTCGAGCGTCAAGATGTTAAAGACGAATTGCGTGCAAATACCGATCATGCGGTAAGCCTTGGAGTTTTCGGCGCTCCGACGTTTCTCGTGGGTGACGAGATGTTTTGGGGGAATGATCGTTTAGGAATGGTCGAGAGGCGCTTGAACAGTAACGAGGAATGTCAACCAACAAACCAGTAGCAATAGTCGTTGGAGTCGGCGCGGGACTCGGGGCGGCGCTCGCGCGCCGCTTCGCCGAGCGGTATGCGGTTGCGATGATCGCGCGGAGCCTCGAATATTTAGTGCAACTGACCGGCGAGATCGAAGGGCTGGGCCGCAGCGCGACGCCGGTTCCCTGTAACGTCGCAGATGCAGGTGAGATCGAAGCGGCGTTCAACAGAATTCACAATGAAATAGGCTCGCCCGAGGTGCTGATCTATAACGCCGCGATGCGCCCGTTTGGTCGTCTGATGGAGACCAAACCGAGCACTTTCGAAAACACCTGGCGGGTCAATGCCATGGGCGCCTTTCTGTGCGCGCAGCAAGTCGTACCGGGGATGCTCCAACGGCGTCGCGGCACGATCTTGTTCACCGGCGCGACCGCGGGTACCAAGCCGTTCCCGACTTCAGCCGCCTTCGGACCGGCGAAATTCGCGATGCATGGACTGGCTCAAGTGATGGCGCGCGATCTGGGTCCACAGGGCATCCATGTTGCTTACGTGAATATCGACGGGCCGATCGACATGCCATTTATCCGCCAACGAATGCCCCAAGCGAAAGAGGAAGACCTGCTCAAGCCTGCGGCGGTTGCCGAGACGTATTGGCATCTAGCGCATCAAGATTCCAGCGCCTGGACGCATGAGCTCGATCTTCGGCCATTTAAGGAGAAATTCTGAAGTGAAGATCAGCGGGCTTGGCGTGCTGGCCTACGCGGATACCATGAGTGGCGCAGAGTGCGTCGAGTTTGCGCACGCGGTCGAGAACCTTGGCTACTCGGTGCTATGGTTGCCCGAGACCTTCGGACGCGACCCGTTTGTCATGTCCACCTATATGCTGTCGGCGACTCAGCGAATCATGGTCGGAACGGCTATCGCGAATGTCTGGAAACGCGAGCCGATAGCTACCGCGGCGGCCGCGCGCAATCTGGCCGAACTCTACGAGAATCGTTTCATTCTGGGACTCGGCGTCAGCGCCGGACCGTTTATGCTACGCAATGGGCTGCGCTACGATAAGCCGGTCGAGTATGTGCGCGAATACCTCGCGCGGATGAAATCGGCTCCCTACAAAGCTCCGATGCCGAAGGAGGAGCCGCCGGTGGTTCTCGCGGGCCTGCGTCCCCGGATGCTGCGCTTGGCCGCTGCCGAATCCAATGGAGTGATTACTGCGTTAACGCCGCCTTCGATGGTCGCGCGGATGCGTGCGGTGCTTGGTCCGTCGAAGCTGTTGTTAGCGCAACAAATGGTGATGCTTGAGACTGATGCCGCCAAGGCGCGCACCGCTATCCGTGAGTTCATGCGCTTCTACATGAACGCGCCGCCCTATCGCCGTCATTTCACCGATCTGCGCTTCAATAATGAAGATATGGAGCACGGCGGCAGCGATCGCCTGCTCGATTCGATTATCGCATGGGGTGACGAAGGCGTTCTACGTGAGAGAATTGAAGCGCATCGACAGGCGGGCGCGGACCATGTTTATCTGATCCCACTCAGCGTGAATCGCGGGCGGCTGCCGGAGATGCGCGTGATTGAGGCGCTGGCCCCGGGCAAGACGTGAAATATGGATGCGCTAAAATTTCTGCAAGACTATGACTTGCCGTTTGCGCGGCTGCTCGGGATAAAGATTATCAGCGCCGCGCCCGAACGAGTGACCGCCGAGATGCTGGTGCGAAAGGATCTCTGCACCTTGCCCGCAGTATTACATAGCGGGGCGATGATGGCGCTGGCGGATACGCTCGGCGCCTGCGCAACCGTACTCAATTTGTCGGGCGGCGCGACGACTACGACGATCGAGTCGAAGACCAATTTTCTTGCGCCTGCGCCGGTGGCTTCGACAATAACGGCGGAATGCACAGCGCTTCATCGCGGCAAGCGCACAATGGTGTGGCAGACGCGGATTACCGGTGCGAACGGCCGGTTAATTGGAATCGTGACTCAAACGCAGATGGTGCTGGAGCCTCGCGCCGCCTGAATAAAGGCGATTTTCGTAAGGCCAACTTGGATGAGGGCCGCGACGTGCGGTAGATGGAGTAGTTTGCATAAATGAGAAATCGAGGGCGGCGGTTCGACTCACCGCATGATCCTTCCAATCCTCGCTCTCCTAATGGCGCGCGGCCCACGCGCGACCATCGTGGGCGAAGTCATCAACAGCGTCCAAATCGCCCACCGGGCGAGATTATCTTCGGGGTCGAGCCGATCCGCGAACTGCTCGGCGCGTCGCCGGCGAGTATCCAGACACTGTTCGTCAAAGCCGGAACGTTCGAGCGCTTTGGCGCCGAAATCGAAGTGGTGCGTGCGGCCGGTGGCCGGGTTGTGGCTGCGGAAGACGGCGAGTTGGCGCGAATGGCGGGTTCCGCCGGACGCCATCAGGGAGTAGTCGCGGCGATCCGCGAATATGCTTACCTATCGCTCGAGCAACTGCTCGAACATAAGCCCGACCCGCTGTTGATCGTCGATGGCGTTACCGACCCGCGCAATCTCGGTGCGATGATGCGATCAGCCGAATGCGCCGGCGCCAACGGCCTAGTGTTGGCGCGCGATCGCACCACGGGCGTGACGCCGGCTGCAGTGAAAGCCTCGGCGGGCGCGTGGGCGCATCTCAAGATCGCGCGTTGCGGCAATGTCGCGCAGACCATGGAAGCGCTAAAGGCTGAGGGCTATTGGATTGTCGCGCTCGCGCCCCATGGCGATACCTCACTTTACGAACTTGACGTTTCGCGGAAGCTGGCGCTCGTATTAGGTTCGGAAGATCGAGGCGTGCGTGAGATCGTGAAGAGCAATGCGGACTATGTCGTAAGTATTCCGATGCGTGGGCGGGTCGCCTCGCTCAACGTTTCGGTGGCGTCGGCGGTCGCGTTGTTCGAAATCGCTCATCGGCGTGCTGCGGCGGTCTATCAGGGAGAAGCTCATGAAAGTGGATCTGACTAAGCTCGACGCGACCGCCCAGGCGCAACTGATTCGCGACAAAGAACTCACGCCGCTCGAAATGATCGATGCGGCAATCTCCGGGATCGAGAAGGTCAACCCGCAGATCAACGCGGTTATTACACCGCTGTTCGACAAGGCGCGGGCACAGGCGAAAACCGGATTGATTCCTGACGGTCCATTTCGCGGTGTCCCATTCCTGCTCAAAGACCTGATCTGCGCATCGGCAGGCGACCCGCTCTATAATGGGATGCGGCTGTTTCGAGACAGCCGATTCATAGCGCCGATCGATACCTATCTGGCGCAAAAGTTCAAAGCGGCGGGCTTCGTCACGCTTGGTAAGACCAATACCCCGGAACTCGGACTCAATGGCACCACCGAGCCCGAGGCGTTTGGTCCGAGCCGTAATCCATGGAATCTGACCCGTTCGACCGGCGGCTCCAGCGGTGGATCGGCGGCAGCGGTGGCGGCCCGGATGGTTCCGGTAGCGCACGCCAACGACGGCGGCGGTTCGATTAGAATTCCGGCCAGTGAATGCGGGCTGGTTGGACTGAAGCCATCGCGCGGGCGAGTCTCGCTCGGGCCGTTGATTGGCGATGCGTGGCACGGACTCGCGATTGAGGGCGTGGTCTGTCGCTCCGTGCGCGATACCGCCGGCGTGCTCGACGCGATCGCGGGTGCGATGCCGGGTGACCCCTATGCAGCACCGGTGCAGAATCGTCCCTTTGTCCAAGAAGTTGGCGCAAATCCGGGCAACCTTCGTATCGGAGTGATGAAACGTACGCCGCAGGGCAGCGCATCACTCCATCCGGACTGTGTCGCTGCGGTTGAGGAGACCACGCGATTGCTGGAGTCATTGGGCCATCACATCGAGCAATCGCATCCGGGTGCGCTCGATGAGACCGATTTTGCCGGGTACTTCACCGATGTCGTCGCCAGCCATACGGTGGCGGCGCTCGATCAGATCGGAACACTGCTCGGGCGCAAGCTCAATGCCGAGGATGTCGAGTTGTGGACGTGGCAGATGGCGTCGCGCGGGTTCGGGCTGACCGCGGTGCAGTATCTCGCGGCAGCGAATTGGTTACAGGTTTGGAGCCGCCGTGTCGCGGAGTGGTGGTCCAGCGGTTTCGATCTTCTTTTGACGCCGACGATCGCCGAGCCGCCGGTTCCGCTCGGTACGTTCGTCGCCAACCCTGAAAATCCCAGCAAGGGCTTTTCGCGCCTGATGAATGCGATTCCCTTCACGCCGCCTTACAATGTCACTGGCCAGCCAGCAATCTCACTTCCGCTGACCTGGAACGCGGACGGCCTGCCGATCGGCTCGCAATTGGTCGCGGGTTTCGGCCGCGAGGATCTGCTGATCAGGGTCGCGGCGCAACTCGAGCAGGCGCGTCCGTGGAGCGAACGGAAACCCCCAATCAGCGTCTAACTCGATGGAAGTGGTAGATTTCCGGCTGAGCGAGTAAAATGCGTTGACACCTCCGACATGGCTGAATACAAGAGAGAGTTTCGGGGCCGATGTAGCTCAGTTGGTAGAGCAACTGACTTGTAATCAGTAGGTCGCGAGTTCGACTCTCGCCATCGGCTGTGCGTGGTCCCTGGAGTTCTGAGCACGCAAGAGGGTCTTTTGAGGAGAGGTTCCCGAGCGGCCAAAGGGAGCAGACTGTAAATCTGCCGGCTGATGCCTACGGAGGTTCGAATCCTCCCCTCTCCACCATATATTGATGATATAGGCGTGTAAGACCAGATAAAGATGACCGAGGGAAGCGGGAGTAGCTCAGTTGGTAGAGCGCGAGCCTTCCAAGCTCGGGGTCGCGGGTTCGAATCCCGTCTCCCGCTCCAGTTTTCGCTATAGAGATTAAGTTGTATAGATAAGGTATGCCCACGTAGCTCAGCCGGTAGAGCACTTCCTTGGTAAGGAAGAGGTCATGGGTTCGATTCCCGTCGTGGGCTGATTAGAAAAATTCCGGCAGTTTTAGTGAAAAATTGCCGATGGCAGGTTTAGGCAATGAGAGATTTAATCGGACTACAATGTGACGGATGCAAGCGCCGCAACTATACCACCACGCGAAACAAGAAGCGCCAGACTGAAAAATTTGCGATCAAGAAATTCTGTCCGAGCTGCCGAGTCCATACTGCGCATAAGGAAGTAAAGGTATAGCGGCGCGGGCGGGGGAGGGTCAGTAGCTCTAATTGGCAGAGCATCGGACTCCAAATCCGAGGGTTGCAGGTTCGAATCCTGCCTGGCCCGCCACGATATCGTCGCGCTTGCAAGGTCATATGTAAATGGCTAATCTAAAAAGTTACCTCAATCAGGGCACAAGTTTTGTCCAGGAAGCTTGGACCGAATTGTCCAAGGTTCATTTTCCGTCACTGCGTGAGACAGCGCAGGCGACGCTGGTTGTAGTCGGTCTGACACTAGTAATTGCGCTGTGGCTCGGTTTGGCCGATACGGTTGCCACCCATGCCGTGCGATGGATGATCGGTTAGTGACTGCGCAGCACAAATTAGCCAGGTCTGGAGACGATTTGATCAATTCGAGTTTGCCGACTGGGGATCGGCGCGGAATCTAGTGCGGCTATGGAAGACGTCGCGAGCACTGAAACAATCAGCACCGGGACCAAAAAATGGTACGTAGTGCATACCTATTCCGGCTATGAGCAGAAGGCCAAGGCTGCGCTTGAGGAACGGGTCCGCTCGCTTAAGATGGAGCACAAGATCGGCGAGGTAGTGGTGCCGGTCGAACGCGTGCAGGAATTAGGTAAGGGTGGCGAGCGCAAAGTTTCGAGCCGCAAGTTTTTCCCCGGCTACATCTTTGTCAACATGGACCTCGATGAAGAAACTTGGCACGTTGTCAAGAATACGCCTAAGGTGACCGGCTTCGTCGGCCATTCGACGACTCCGCCCGAAGTTCCCGAGTCCGAGGTCCGCGCGATTCGCCAGCAGATGGAAGAGGGCGCGCTGCGTCCTAAGCCTAAGGTGCTGTTCGAGATTGGGGAGTCAGTCAAAGTAATCAATGGTCCCTTTCAGGATTTTAATGGGACAGTTGAAGAGGTTAGGCCGGAAAAGGGCAAAGTTCGCGTATTGATTTCGATTTTTGGACGGGCCACTCCGGTCGAGCTCGATTTCGTACAAGTGGAGAAATCTTGAGGCGCGTGATCGATTCGCGTGTCCTGATATTAGCGAGCAGGCATGGCAAAGAAAGTAACTGGACAAATTAAGCTACAAATTCCGGCGGGCACGGCTAATCCGTCGCCACCGGTCGGACCGGCGCTGGGCCAGCGTGGGGTCAATATTATGGAGTTTTGCAAAGCATTTAACGCGCAAACCCAAGCTATGCAAGGCTTGGTGATTCCAATAATTGTCACGGTCTACGCGGACCGGTCGTTCACGTTTGTCACTAAGAGTCCGCCAGCGTCAATCCTGTTGCTCAAGGCCGCCGGACTCGAGAAGGGTTCCGCAGCGCCCAATAAGAACAAGGTGGGTAAAGTTTCCCGCAAACAGGTCGAAGAGATCGCTAAGACCAAGGTCAAAGATTTATCAGCGCGCGATGTTATGGCGGCGATGCGTACGGTCGAGGGCACTGCGCGTTCGATGGGAATCGAGATAACCGAATAGGAAGCACCGACGAATGGCAGGAAAGAAATACGCGAACGCAGCCAAAAATATCGACGAGAGTCGGCGTTACCCCTTGGAAGACGCACTCAAGCTCGTGGCTGATAACAAAGTTGCAAAATTCGACGAGACTGTAGAATTGGCGGTGCGTCTTGGAGTTGATCCCCGTCAGGCGGATCAGAACGTACGGGGAACCGTGGTGCTGCCTCATGGTACCGGCAAAGTATTTCGCGTTCTGGTGCTGGCCAAAGGCGACAAGGAGCGCGAAGCGCGCGAGGCAGGGGCCGATTTTGTCGGCGGCGAAGAACTGGTCAAAAAAATCCAGGAAGAAAATTGGCTAGATTTCGATCGCGTGATCGCTACTCCGGATATCATGGGCGCGGTCGGCCGGATCGGGAAAATTCTCGGTCCGCGCGGTCTAATGCCGAATCCCCGAGTCGGCACCGTTACCTTCGACGTGAGCAAGGCGATCCATGAGGTTAAGGCCGGCAAAGTCGATTATCGGGTAGATAAAGCCGGAGTGGTGCATGCTCGAATCGGCAAAACCAGTTTTGGCGAAACCAAACTGGCCGAAAATGCGCATGCCTTGTTGGGCGCAATAATGCGCTCCAAACCGTCGAGTGCGAAGGGTAATTATGTTAAAAGTGTCGCCGTTTCCTCTACTATGGGTCCGGGAGTGAAGGTCGATACTGCCAGTGCGACACGCACCAGTGCGGCCAATGCTGCCTGAGTTATGCGGCAATCGGCGACTGGGAGAGCAGGGCAGACCGGGAAAACAGATTGATGAAGAAAGCAGAGAAAGGCGCGATCGTAGAACGGCTGATGGCTAATTTAGGTCGCGCTAGTGTGGCGTTCGTGTCGGAACAAAAAGGTATTACCGCGGGAGAAGCGGACAATGTACGTCGGCGATTGCGCGCGATCGATGGTGAATTGCAAGTCGCCAAGAATACGCTGGTGCGGCTGGCCATCAAGGACGGCAAATATGCGGCGCTGGAAACTAATTTGGGTGGCCCAATTGGTTTGATCGTTGGCTATGCCGATCCAGTAGAATTGGCGAAAACGGTCACCTCTTTCAAGGATCTCGGCGAAAAATTCAAAATCCGAGGTGGTGTTCTCGACGGCAAACCACTCACTGCCGAGGAGATTTCAGCTTTAGCGGCGCTCCCGCCGCGAGAGGTAATCTTCGCGCAATTGCTAGGATTACTTAATGCACCAGCGACCCGTCTTGCCCGCCTCTTGAACGAGCCGGGATCAGCGATGGCGCGGGTACTCGATGCGATTGCACGCAAGCAATCCGAGAGCGAGGCGCCGTCTGCGGGCTAACGCAGAGTCAATAGGATTTACTTACGTAATTTATTTGAAAAGAGTCATTTAGACGAATTTGCTGCTGCGGCGCTCTCACGCCCGCGCGGCTGTTACCGAGAAGAAGGAGATAGAACGAAATGTCAGAAGCAGCAGCGCTAAGCCGTGATCAGGTTAAGGATTATCTTAAAAACCTGAGCTTGCTCGACGCGGCGGCCTTGGTCAAGGAACTTGAAGAGGAGTTGGGAGTCTCTGCCGCAGCTCCGGTGGCGATTGCAGCACCGGCCGCCGGTGGAGCTAGTGCTGCCGCCCCGGCCGCTGAAAAAGACGAGTTTACTGTGGTTCTGACCGCTGCCGGTGACAAAAAGATTCAAGTAATCAAAGTTGTGCGGGAACTTACCGGCCTAGGTCTGAAAGAAGCGAAGGATCTTGTCGATGGCGCACCGAAGCCGGTTAAGGAAGGAGTCAACAAGGCCGAAGCCGAAGATGTGAAGAAAAAGCTTGAAGAGGTCGGGGGTTCGGTCGAGCTAAAGTAGACCGGGGTCTCTTTGCAGACAAGCATTGGCCTCCTTATATTGAATAAGCGGCGACGAATACGGGTTTCCCGTGTTCGCTGCCGCTCGCTTTCTTTTCAATGCATTTATGGATGCCGTAGGGCGTCTGTTTCCTTAAGTTTTTTGACCGCCCGGCGGCGCGGCGCTCTTCGAGCGTCCGCCGGATGAGGTAGCAATGGCCCAGTCGCAAGTTACGAATAATTTCCGCTTCCGCCGATCATTTGGGAAAATCAAGCGAATTATTGACATTCCGAATCTGATCGAGATTCAGAAACGTTCCTATGATGAGTTCCTGCAGGCCGGGGTCTCCCCTGATCAACGGACCGATACGGGTTTGCAGGCGGTCTTTAAGTCGGTTTTCCCGATTAAGGACTTTAATGAGACCGCGTCACTGGAATTTGTTAGTTACGAG
>CAWCJN010000025.1:0-26085 GCA_963795945.1 uncultured Pseudomonadota bacterium | reverse complement strand
TCGGTTGACGACATCATGCAGGAGCTGCTCGCTCACGAGCGCAAGGGTATCGGACTCTATCGAGAACTGCTTAATCTCAGTGAGAGACATAGCGTCTCCTTAGAAGAGTTTGCCCTATAGAAATTCGTAATGAAGAGATGCATGCAGCCACAATCGAAAAATGTTGCGCCGCCGGGGGATGCCTAGCGAATGATCGAAACAATTCAGTTAGGGCATCCGGTGTTACTTTGACATAAGACCCATTCTCCGCTGTGTGAGCTGAAGCTCTGAACAGCAGAGAATGAGGATGAAAAATGCGATATTATCAGCGCAAATCGCTGCGCTGATCACGGTGGGACACTGGCCTCGCCTGTGTACGAAATATCGGTAGCACCATCCCGCTTCAGGATGTCCTCGGCGCGAGTCCGCTCATCGCTATTGTCGGTGTGAATGGAGATCAAAATGTTTCCAGCGCGGATCTTTCCTTCATATTGCTTGGCTTCGAGCTCAGGTATTCCCATCCGCCCCCTCAAGGCTCCGGTAAGGCCGCCCGCCGCAGCTCCTGACGCCCGCGCCGGCCAGCGCTGCCATAATGGGTCCAGCCGCGATCAGTGGTCCCAAGCCCGGAATTGCTAATGCCCCTATACCTAGAAGCCATCCCACGGCGCCGCCCAGAATCACTCCGCTACCACCGCCGATCGCCGCCCCCTCTGGAGCTTTGGTATGCTGCTCGTGAGCAAAATCTCGCGTCCCGCTCTTGTCAGGAAAAAGTACCTGAGATTTGATTGGGCATGAAGCCTGCCGTCTTCAAGTCATTAGCAATTGTGGTCGCTTGGGCTTCCGTGCTCGCTATTCCAAATACTGCTTTATCCATTTCATTAACTCCGTTTTGCTGGACTAATCCGTTATTGGTTTTTCACTTCGATTTCATTAGCGACCTTGTCAGCGCCCGCTACTTTCTGAGCTTTGGCGCCGATCGAGGCTTTCTCCCGCTCTGTATTCACTGGACCCTTTAGAGTGACATTTCCATCGGCGCTTATAATTTTGACGTTATGGGCGATTACTGAAAGTGACGGATCGTTCTCTGAGAGCGACGTATTTTGCGGGTCAACTCTATATCACCCTTGCTGTTGGACTGCTCGATCCGCAGTGACTTCAGCTGCATTTCTATCTCTCTGGCGTTCACGCCTGTATCATCCGGGGCAATGGGAGTGCTCTGTCCCCTGAAGTACTTAGAGAAGTAGCGAGAACCGCCGAACATACAGTCGATATTAGTGTGAGTCGCTTCATATGCTGTTCCTCCTCACAGTAAATGACTGACTAAAAACCAAATTACGAGTATCGAAATCGGACCTCTCAAGCAACCAGGCAATTCCATAGCCCATATAAGATGCTCCTAACTACGAAGATTGATTATATAAGCAAGCGGCGGGCCACTAACATTCGTGTGGAATGTTCGCCAATGTATTAGAAAATCTTCAATAGATCTGGTCTAATGCGAATATATCTCGATGGGATCGAGAATGATTTACCAATTGGACAGAGCGCCCTGCGTAGAGCGCCAATCCATGCGAACCACACTTTGCTACTGGTAAGCACAATCTTCAATTTCGGCATAAGCAAAGAGCTCATTGAGGCAAATACAGTTTACCGCGTTCTCAATCCCGGAGCAGAACGTCGGCGGGATCGAGTGCTTAGCGAAGCCTAGATCTGCACAGTCTGGCGAGCCCTCGAAGCGATAAGTCCCCGTATCACCCCAATATTCGGACTCAGATTGCTTACCGCCCAATGCCGTTCCGAGATTTGTGGAATGCGCTGGGGCGAACTGGATTTGGAAGCTGGCGAGTGGACGATTCCAGCCCGAGCGCTCCAAAAATCATCTCTCTCAGCGCGCCTGCATGGCGCTCCATACCACTCGCAAAATCTGATGGACTTTCTTTTGGCGATTGAGGGAAGCCCGTCGAAGTGTCACGCTCCCGCAGACGGGGCGTGCATTGGCAAAAATTCCAGTCAGACGTGTGGCTGCTCAGATCGTTCCATCAATTGCGGCGTTTACATCACTGGGTTTATTGACGACGGTGTAATGCCATCGTCCAAAGCTGCCCTCCGCGCTGACTGCTTCGACCCAACGCTGAGCGGCCTGCGCCTTTATCTCCTTGCGGTCGTCGTACCCTTTCACTTCAAGGACGAGATGCAGTGGTGGCTCGCTTTTCAGCCGGATGATGAAGTCCGGCACATAGTCGTGCGGCTCCCCGTTGTAGGTGTAGGGAATGGCGAAACCCAGACCGGAGTTCTTAACGAACGCATCCACCCGCGGATGCGTATCGATGAAATAAGCTGCCGATTGTTCCCATTGTGCCGTATCCGCCACGACATAATTGAGATGGCTCCGCGCGACTTCGCGTACGTCGCGACTCGTCCAGAAATCAACCTCTGCCGAGGAACCCGGACCGCGCCGTCTTTCATAATTAGCAACCATCGGCGGTTCACCCTGCGAGCTATCCGGCTTGATTGCCCCCGCGAGGCATTCGATTACCCATCCGTAGTAGGGCGACAGGAACACGTCGAGGATATTGGTTGGCGGCAACGCCCGACCTTCTCCGACGAGATAACGCTCCGCGATCTTGGCTAGTTGTGGAAACAGGACGTGCACAGGTGCTTCGCATCCGGGCTGATTGGCGTAAGTTCTGCGTCAGGTCCGCGGCGAAATCGAAAATCGAGCGCCTGAAACGCAGCCCCGAGCGGAAGGGATTTAGATCGACGCTCTCCAGCGCGCCCGGTCCGGTGAGGCTGACCGTCCGCTGTTATTGGCGACGCCCGCTTTCATCTGCGACTTCAGGCGGAATCTTGAGCGGATCCAGCGCGAGTCCCGCGATCGAGTCCCACTCGACTGTGACGCGATTCGGATCGCCTGCAGATAACGCTCGACGCGCGGAAACCGGATCTCGAACTGCCGCTTTTCCGGTACTGCGTGAATATGGCGCCGTTTGACTGTGACTGCGTGCTGGTTTTGTTCTGCTTGAAGGGAATTATCTCGAACGGCACCCCAAAGACCTTGGCGACTTCCTCGGTGAGCTTGCCGTCATCACCGATTTCATAGCTGGCGCGACGCAAACCCCGCCCCACGACCTGCTCGCACAGCAATTGCGACATGAAAGGCCGCAAGCCAACGATATGCGTGACCGTATTACAGTCCCATCCTTCGGTCAGCATCCCGACGCTCACGATACAGCGCACGTCGCGGCCTGGCGGATGCAGAGGCCTTTTCAGTTTATCGGCCAGCGCCTCAAAACCCTCCGGAAATATCCAGCGGCCTTGTCCATCGCGTGGCCACTCCGGTTTTCCTACGGTGTCGAGGGTGATGCCGCATCCAGGCGGATGCGATCATTTTTCGCTTCGCCCTGTCAGTTTCACTGATGACTTTGGAATCGACCCGGATCGTGTTCATCCGATCGGTCGTATTCCTGAACTCCTCGATATTGACCGGCGCTATGCCGGCTCGGCGGCTTTTGTCGCCGATCCATTCGTAGATGGCCTGCGCGATCCGCGTGTTCTTGCAGACGACGATAAACACGGGCGAGCGCGAGTCGTCGGGTCGTTCTTTGCGCCATTCGCGGAACGTTTCGCGCCACAGTCCGGCGAGCATCGCGATTGGGATGCTCGAATGTTTCACGATCGCTTCAGGCTTGGGTCCGCCGCCTTTCTTGCCGCCCTTTTCGGCAGGGTAAGCTGCGTACCCATCAGCCAGCGCCAGATATTGAAATAGCTCGGAATCGGATTCCCGTCGTGTCGCTTACCACTAGTTGCGGGATTTTCGTCAGTCCCGACTTCGATCGCGTCAGTTAAGCCGAAATCGCTGATCACCCACGGAAAGGTTCGATTCGTCTCTTGCCCCACTCGCCCGAGAAAATAAGGCGTCGCCGACAGGTCAACGCAGAAATTGATTCCCCGATGCTTGTTGACGCGATCCAAGCCATCCACCCAGACCGTCGCCTCTTTGCGCTAGTGCGAGCCAATCGTCTCGCTCGCCTCTCGTCCATTTCGTCCCATTCGTCGGGCCGCTCGTTCTGGATTCGATAGGCGTGATGCGCTTCGTCGTTGAAGACGAGGACGTTCTGCTTGCCGCCCAAATCCCTACCGAGCACTCGATTCACGACCGCCGCGTCGCTTTCGACATAATCCCAGCGGCGCACCTGCACGCTGCGCAAGACCGCCGTTGCTTGTCGCGAACCGTCGCCGATGATTTCCAGCATTCCCGCGCCGATTTGCCGTTGCAGTTCCTCTTCGGTCATGTAACGAGTGCCGCGCGCGGTCGTCGTCTTACTCCCGATGACAATCTTCTCGCGTGTCTCGACCCGCACGCCCGCGCGAATCACTCGCGCTCCGGTTCCGGCTGCGGTCGTCGTTTGCGGCTCGAAGACATGCCAATTCGTGACCAGCACATGCCCCTGCGTGAGATCGGCCATCAGATGCTCGGGCACGATGTCCCGCGTGCGATACAGGCTGGCCACGCCACTATCGGGATTCAACTCGCCAAGACGGCTGCGAATCGTGACGTTAGGGCAGACCACCAGCACCGCATCCGAGAAGCGCGCGTCATTGCGATTATTGACCTTGTTGAGGATGCTCCAAGCTGCCAGCATCGCCATCACGGTGGTCTTGCCGGTCCCGGTCGCCATCTTGCACGCGTAGCGTGTGAAGCCGCGGAATACCTTCGGCTTTGCGCTCCTCGCTCGGCTCGTCGCGCGGCACGCGGATTCCTTGCCGGAAATCAGCGCGCGCTTCGGTCAGGAAGATGATCGTCTCGGCGGCCTCAAGCTGGGCAAAAACAGCCGATGACGCCGGCCATCGCGCCGCCAATAATTGAGTAGATCGAGCGTCGTTCGCGTGACTCCCGGATAGCCCTGCGCGCGCCATTTCTTGACTTCGCTGCGAATCTCGTTGACAAGCTTGATCTCCTGCCATACGCCGCGTGCTTCATGCTCGTCGTTTCCCACCGGCGCTTTGGGATCGCGATAGAAGTAGCCCGCCGGCCGTCGTCCTGTTTTCGCTCGGGCTGCTCGCCTTCCTCGATATTCCAATGTTCTCCGGCTCGTCGTAAGGCGAATTGAGGATCGGCTCAGGTACTTCGTAGTTAGGCATCGATGTTCCCCCTGATAGTGTCCGGAGTCAGAAATTCACTAACCGAATAGAACCGGCCGCGGAGTTGGGCAGCCGATTAGCAGTCGTAATCGCGTACCGGCTTCGCTGGCGCCAGATGAAAGCTGTCGCGAGATCCTTCGACTTCAGGCGCGGACGCTTCCGCTCAGCTTCGCATCAGGATGCAGCAACTTTATCGCAGCCGATCCGCATGCTCGTCGGCCTAGTCTCACGTTTCACCACCATCAACTCGTTGCCGCGGTCATCAATCACCTTGACCGCGATCTCGCGATGCTCGCCGGCCTCGAACGGCGCGCTGACCGTCCCCGCCAGATGGTCCCAGACCGATTCGTCGTAGGTTCCCTTCAGCGCCTTGCGCAGATTGTCCCAGGCGGCCGTGCGCGGAAAAAACGCCTGCGTCACGCGAAAGCACAGCCCGTTGTAATCCGTATCGAGAAACCAGGCGGGAACGTCGTCGCCCTTGCAGATGCAGCGGCTCCATTGCGACCGGATCGAACAAATCCAGCCCGAGCAATTCGACCTGATACTTCGTGCGGCCGCCGTTTTTCGTCTCCTTGATGAGCTTGATCTCGGGCAGGCCGCAGACGCTGAAAATCTGGCTCGAACGCATATGCTTGAGCAGGTCGCCCATCATCAGGTCGGGCGTCGCCTGCACGTAAGTCGCCGGGATACTCATGACCGCGTCGCAATCCTCGATCAGCGTGCGCGCATTCGGCTGGATCGCAAACCCGATCACGTAAAGATGCGCATATCCTTTGTTCTGCGCCTCGAACGCCGCCTGCTGGACCATCTTTTCGCTGACTGCGCCATTTTCCGGGACCGAAGACAAAGGCGGCTGGCTTCTCCGCCCCATTCACGATGGTCGCCTCGGCCGAAAGTGGAGCGTCTTGGCCGGCGTGCGAACGTTCTTGCAGAGTCACTTCTTTGCTCCCCGCAATCTTGAGGCACCGGCGAGCGCCGCAATACTTCGAGCATCCGCTCGATGTACGAACCATACGCCTCCGCGACCGGCTCGCCTGCCTGTCCTTCGCGTCGAGTACCTTCCCAATCCGACGGCGTCGGGATCGTCGCCTCGAAGCAGAACGGGCCGGTAACGCGCGTGATGCCGCTCTGCACTTCCGGCCGATCGACTAGAATCTCCTCCGCCTGGCGGTTCATCATTGGCGATCGATTTCAGCGTGATATGCGGCACGATGCCGCCGATTTCCTCGCCCTTGCTGTTCTGCTTGCGCTGATAGACGAACCCGCCCGACCGGCCCGCGCGATTCATCTTTCAATTGATAATAGGGAAAAGTCGCAGTGAGTAATCGCTGACGCGCCAGGGCAAGCGGTACGCGACTCGTATCAATCGTAATCCAGCGCCGCCCCATTGCTCAGCGACGTAGGCGGTCGTCCCGCTGCCGCAAGTAGGATCGAGGACGAGATCACCGGGATCGGTGGTCATCCGCATGCAGCGCTGAACGACAGGCCTGCCAGTCTGGACAGCAAAAATCTTAGGGTCGGCACGGCTTTGAACGGCCCCACTTACATCTGGCCAGAGGTTAGTGAGCCTTGTAAGCGGAAAGTCATTCCAATATCGAATATATCCAAGCTTACCCTTTTCAGTTACAAAGATTCGCTTCGCCGCGGCGAGCCTATCCATGCCCCCAGGAACGGAAGCTTTATAGTGACTTCCTTCACCGCATGAATAACGCCGTCCTTCATAAATGTACTCCTGCGGACCCGACTGCGATGCGCCTTGCGAAACTATGTTATCTACTCGGAAGACGCGTGACCCAACGGGTAGATTGCTCTCTCCCGCTTTCTCGTCCCGCGTCATCGATCTGCGTGAATCGTCAGCAAGCTCTATCTGATCGTACTTCCTGTCGCCTTCGTCGGTCGGACTGGACTTGGACTCAAAGAGCTCACGGTACTTCACCAGCTTTGGATCTCGGCAGTACCACAAGATGTAATCACCCGAGCGGCTTAGTGTCTTTGTCTCAAAACCTCCCGAGCTCGAATAACTGATTAGTGCGATGAAACTCTGGGTGCCGAATATTTCATCTAGAACATGACGAACCTGATGCAAATTCTCATCACTAATCTGCACGAACACGCTGCCGCTCGGACTGAGTAATTCCCGCGCCAGCAACAACCGGTCGCGCAGATACGTCAGATACGAATGCAGCCCGAGCTCCCACGTATCGCGATACGCCTTCACCATCTCGGGCTCGCGCGTCATGTCCGAGTCGTCGCCGTGGCCCACGTCGCGCTTGCGCACGAACGGCTGGAAATTCGACCCGAACTTCACTCCATAAGGCGGGTCGATATAGATCATCTGGACCTGCCCGCCCATCCCCTCGAAATGCAGCAGCGAGTTCATCACGGCCATCGAATCGCCGAGGATCATCCGATTCACCCACTTGTCGCGATACTCGTAGGCGCGCAGCACCTGGTCGGTAATCGAATGTTTGGGATCGCCGAACAAATCGAAGTCGAGTTGCGGATCGCTTTTGTGCCCGCTCAGCGTCTCGATAATACCTTTGGTCGAGAGCCGCTCATGCACGAATAGCGGCAGCGTCGGAACCTCGAACGATAATCGTTCCGCCTTGCCCGCCCAATTCAGAAACGGCTTCGACAGCGCTCGCAACCGCTCCGCCGCGTTCTTGGCATCCTCCAGCGACGATGCATCGAGAATTTCGCGGATCAGCGTCTCGCCGCGCTCACGTGATGGGTTCTGCCCATCCCATTGCAGCTCCGGCGCAAGCGATGAATCAAAGCGATAAATAACCGGCGGCTTGCGCTTCTTGAACTGCGCCTGAACTCCGACTTCCGGTCGCAGCAGGCTTTCCGCTTCCCTATGCCGATACGATTCAGCGGTCGCCGATTTGGCCTTTTTACCGTTGTTGTCGTTGGCCTTCTTGTTGACTGGCAAAACTCCCCCCATTCGTCGTAGTTCGTGTCAGGCCGCCTACGATGCATCCGTAAGCAGGCGTTAGACATAGCGCAGAGCAATGCGAATCGCCAGTCGCCTATTCGCCAAGCCGAAACCGACTGCTCCGACGCTTTTAGGTTATGCCGAGATGCGGAACAGGGTTGAGGGCGTGCACGAATTCGGAAGCCCTAGCCTTCTGAGGTGTCGCGACCACCGACAATCTCGATCTTGAATGGGTTGGAAGGTGGCTCGGCATATTTGAGGCGTCGTCGCTTCGCATAAGTCTCCGGGAAGCGTTGCTCTAATAACGCCATCGCTGCGCGCCAGTCCCGCTGTGCCGGCTTCGACGATCGGCGTCAGCTTCGATTCACGGCCCCTATTCGCCATGCTCTCAGGTTTTCGTTCAGCGAAATAGCGGACTCTGAGAGAAAAAATGCAACTCGTTCCGCCGCAGCCGTTGCCTGGCTCAGATAGTGTCTGATCGTGCGACCAGTGCTCCAATCCATTCAAGTCAATGTCATGGTTCGGAGCACTTCCGGTTCGCTCCGATCTATTAGCTATATGCTAGCTAATGAGAACTTTACGTCTGATGAATACCCGAAAAGGTCTTGATTTCATTGGTGGAGCTGACGCGGATCGAACGCGCGACCTCCTGAATGCCATTCAGGCGCTCTCCCAAACTGAGCTACAGCCCCATCCGCCAGAAGAGAGCATCAGATAAGCGGAACCTTCCCGCCCAGTCAACCATCCCGGCCTATTCAACTGTCCCGAATTGGTTGGCTATCCAACGTGGGCCGGTACGTCGTCGCGGGCGCGCCATCAGCCAGTTTCGACGCGGGCGCGAGCGATGAGTTCATGTGCGGCGTGAAGAAATTTGTCATTAGTCTCATCACCACCGAGCATCCGCGCGATCTCGGCAGGACGATCATCTGCGCGCAGCGCAGTGACTCGACTGCGGGTTGCGCCCTGACGTTCCTGTTTCTCGGCAACAAAGTGACTGTTACCGAAAGCGGCGATCTGGGCGAGATGCGTAACGCATAAAATCTGGTGAAATCGCGCGAGTTGCTTGAGCTTGCGCCCGACGATTTCGGCTACTGCACCACCGATTCCGGCGTCAACCTCGTCGAAAATCAAAGTTGCGACGCCACGCCTTTGGGCTTCGAGCCGCTTGAGCGCGAGCATCACGCGCGACAGTTCGCCACCGGAAGCGATTCGCGCCAACGGCATCGCCGGCTGTCCCAGATTCGGCGCCAAATAAAATTCGATCGAGTCGGCTCCATCGGGTCCCAACGCCATCCCATCACCTGTGATTACGTCTGCAGCTGCCGCGAGCGGGAGCATCCGCGCCTCGAAAATCGCACTCCGCATCCCGAGTGTCTTTAGTTCTGTGTTCATCCGGCGTGCGAGTTCAGCGCCGCTGCGAGTACGATGGGCGCTGAGCCGGTGCGCGTGCGCGGCGAGCTCGGCGATTGTGCGATTTAACTCGGCTTCGAGTTCGGCACGGCTTGCGCTAGCCGCATCCAGCTCGATTATATCGCGGCGCGCCTGTTCGAGCGCCGCGAGTGTGGATTCGAGAGTGCCGCCGTATTTGCGTTTGAGCCGGCCGAGTTCATTAAGGCGCGTCTCGACTTGTTCAAGGCGCGCCGGATCGGCTTCGATCCGCTCCGCATAGCTCCGCAGGAAATGCGCCGCCTCTTCGAGGTTGGCGCGCGCCGCCGCGACTAGCTCGAGCGGTTCCTTGAGCTGGGGATCGAGCGTGGCGGACTCTTGTAGTTGCGCCTCAGCCTTGCCCAGCAGATCGACTGCCGCCCCCTCTCCAGTGTAGAGGCTCTGTTCAATCGTATTCGCTGCCTCGCTCAGCTTGGTGGCGTTGGCGAGCATCAGCCGCTCGGCGGCGAGCCGTTCGTCTTCTCCGATCACCAGTTCAGCGCGTTCGAGTTCATTCAAACGGAAGCGCGCGATTTCGAGCAGGTCGCTACGATCGCGCTCGCGCTTGGCCGATTCTGCCAATCGTCCGCGAAGCTCCCGCGCGCGCGCGTAAATCTCGCGATAGACATTCAGCTCACGCTCGATACCGGCATGACGATCGAGGATCGTCAGATGATTGTCGCGCAACAGCAGAGCTTGTTGCTCGTGTTGTCCATAGATTTGCACCAGATTTGTGCCGAGACGCGCAAGCGCCTGCACGGTCGCGAGATTATCGTTGATCGTCACCCGCGCCCGCCCGCTTTCGGCGATCACGCGCCGCACCAATAGCTCGCGCGGATTTTCCTCATTCAGCCATTCGGCCGCGGCGGACGGCGGTATTTCACCTTCAAGTTCGAAAACCCCTTCGACGATCGCCTCTTTGGCGCCGCTACGGATCAAGTCAGGCGAGGCGCGACCGCCGAGCAGCAGGCCGAGCGCCGTCATAATGATCGTTTTGCCAGCCCCGGTCTCGCCGGACAGCACATTAAGACTAGGACCGAACGCCAGCCGGGCTTCCTCGATAATGGCGAAATTGCGTATGCGAAGTTCGGTCAGCATCGCGGCTCGCGGCTAATTGGATCAGCTACCCCCAGTGCAACTTGTCCCGCCAAATCTCGAAATACGGATGAGTCGAGCGAACCAGCGAAATAGCATGACGCGCGCGATGAACCCGAATCACATCGGCCTGACCTAGATTAGCGGACTGCTGACCGTCGCAGGTGAGAATCGCGCCATGATCATCAGATTTTACGCGCAACTCAAGCTCAAACGAATCCGGCAGGACCACCGGACGATTACTCAACGTATGCGGACAAATCGGTGCTAACACGATGACCCGCAGATTGGGGAATACGATCGGGCCGCCGGCGCTCAGCGCGTAGGCGGTCGAGCCAGTGGGAGTCGCCATGATCAATCCGTCGGCGCGATAGGAACAAAGCGGCTTGTGATCGGCGATCACATGCAGATCGAGCATCCGGCCGAGCTCGCGTCTTACGATCACGATGTCATTGAGCGCGCGGAAATGAGCCGACTGTCCGCCCGCTTCGGAGTTTTGCTCGACGACCGCTTCGAGGGCGATTCGACGATCGACTTCGTAATTACCTGCGACTACCCGCGCGAGCGTTTCCCGCGCCTCATCGACTGTGATCTCGGTTAGGAAGCCGAGCCCGCCAAGATTAATACCCAGGATGGGGGTTTCACGGTCGCCGATTAGACGCGCGGCGCCAAGCAGGGTCCCATCACCACCAAGCACGACGATTAGGTCGGCCCTGCGGGTAAGGTCGGCTGAATCGTCGGGCTGCGCCCCAATAATCGATGCGACCGACGGCTCTGCTATCGCGTCGATGTCGTGGGCGTTGGCCCATTTCACCAGCTCCGCAGCCAGCGCGATAGCGGCAGCCACTGGCTCTCGTCGCACAACGAGGCCGATTGATTTTACTGTCGGCTTCGTCGCCACGCCCTTTGGGACTATCACGCGCTCATTACGCGAGCAACGCCGCCTTCGATGATCTCCCGGGCATCATACCAGGATAAATGAGCCGACTCCGTATAGAGCTTGAAAGTAACCCGATCAAGCGGGATTCTCAGGAATCGTATGAGTCTTTTCCACAGGGAACGAAGAGCAGCGCGACGCCACAGCAGTAATTCGCGATAGAATAGGGCCACGCTCGCATTCGGACGTTTTCATAGAATCATGCTTCATCGAGACCTTTCTGCGCCTCGAGAGTAAGTCCGCAGTTTTCGCATCGACGATTGAGTAGGCTGTACCAAAACGGCAGTTGCGCCCGCTCACAGAATTTATCGCCGCATCGCGGACAGGGGGTCATGCTGACGCGCTGCGCCAGCCCAATCCCGACAAGGATCCAGAAAATCGTCAATGGTACGAAGATCGAATCGGAATGCGTGATTACTGCAGCGAGCCATCCCACCGGACTCAGCGCGATCAGCCAAGCGATCACGATTCTTTGCCGATAACGGATTTGCAGCAGACCAGTGCGTTCTCGCGGATTGGGCGGAAGCCATGACGGATATATGCGCTTTTGCGGCATCGAATGGTCAGCTTGCAATCGAAATCGCAAACAGAAGAACTAGCGAGCTAATATGATAACTTGCAAGTCTCAAAGATTTCACCCTGCTTTACAAAAACCTACTTATAGGATTGCATCAGTCAATTGGGATGCTTAAGCGATGGCTTCAAGTGAGACTCTAACTGCTGCTGAAATAAAACGCCCACTCATGGGCGCACATATGTCGATCGCCGGCGGCGTCAGTCAGGCGCTCGGGCGCGGATGCGAAGCCGGATGCGAATGCATCCAGATTTTCACCAAATCGTCTCGGCAGTGGGCAGCGAAGCCTTACTCGCGCGAGGAAATCGAGGCGTTTCATGCGGCGCAACGCGAGAGCGGGATCAAGATGGTCGTGGCGCACGATTCCTATCTGGTGAATCTTGGCGCGACTGATGGGACGCTTCGCAAGAAATCAATTACCGGGGTCATCGACGAACTCGAACGCTGCGAACAGTTGGGTGTGCCGCTCCTGATTGCGCATCAGGGGGCGCACGTCGGCGCAGGCGAGGAAGCCGGCATCCAGAATATTGCGCAAGCGATCAACGAAGCGCATACCGCTTGTCCCGGCTATCGAGTAAAAATCGCGCTCGAAATCACCGCCAGTCAGGGCAGCAATCTCGGTTATAAGTTCGAGCAGATGGGTCAGATTATCAATTCAGTAAAGGACAACGGACGTTTGCGCTTGTGCTTCGATACAGAACACGCTTTCGCCGCGGGTTATGATTTGCGCGACGAAGAGGGTTATGAGCGGACTTTCGCGGAACTCAATCAGCATATCGGGCTGGAGCTGCTGGCCGCCTTTCATATCAACGATTCGATGAAGCCGCTGAATTCCCGGGTGGACCGTCATGAGCATATTGGTAAAGGGCATCTAGGGCTGGAAGCGTTCCGCCGGCTTGTGAACGACGCGCGCTTTATCGGGATTCCGATGTGCCTCGAAACTGATCCGGGTGAGAATAACCAGGATATTATCGCGGATCTAAAACAATTATTTCAGCTGCTCAAATCCAACTGATGCCTAAGCGAATTCTTACTGGTGATCGCCCGACCGGCCCACTCCATCTCGGTCATTATGTCGGCTCATTACAAAATCGCGTGAAGCTTCAGAACGAGTATGACACTTACGTTCTGATCGCGGATGTGCAGGCGCTGACTGACAATTTCGAGCATCCGGAGAAGCTCGCCGGCAACCTGTTCGAGGTCGCACTGGACTACCTAGCTGTGGGACTGGATCCCGAAAAGGTTAAGTTCGTAGTGCAATCGATGGTGCCTGAACTGGCCGAACTGACTATCTATTTTATGAACCTCGTGACGGTGGCGACGCTCGAACGCAATCCCACGGTCAAAGAGGAGATCAAGCAGCGCAACTTCGCTAAAGGCGTGCCGGTCGGCTTCTGGTCCTATCCGATTTCGCAGGCGGCGGACATCACGATTTTCAAAGCGGACTTGGTGCCGGTAGGCGAGGATCAGCTGCCAATGATCGAGCAGGCGCGTGAGATCGTGCGGCGTTTTAATCGCCTCTATGGGAAGGTGCTGATCGAGCCGCGCGCAATGCTCGGTGCGGTGGCGCGCCTGCCCGGCACCGACGGTGGGGCGAAGATGTCGAAGTCGCTCGGTAACTGTATCTATCTCGGCGACCCGTCGGAGATGGTCCGTAAGCGGGTGATGTCAATGTTCACCGATCCAACGCGAATTCATCCGACTGATCCCGGCCATGTGGAAGGAAACCCAGTCTTCACCTATCACGACGTATTCAATCCGAATAAAGCGGAAGTCGAGGAACTCAAGGAGCGTTATCGGAAAGGCACCGTCGGCGATGTCGAGATAAAGCAGAAGCTCTACGATGCACTCGACGGTTTTCTCACGCCGATTCGCGAGCGACGCGCCGAGTTTCAGTCACATCCGGAGGAGGTGTATGAAATTATCGTGGAAGGCACACGTCAAGGCCGCGCACTCGCCCAAGCCACAATGGAAGAGGTGCGCACCGCAATGCAAATCGCGTATAAATTCTAAACTGTGAAATCACATTACTGTAGATACAGCGTCGCCCATCGAGTATCTGCGTGAAAATAGCCGTAACCCACTTACGCGAGACCTAATCATACTGGAGCGAGCCTAGGACGTGCAATAAAAGTGCAGGATAGTCAGTGATGAGGCCATCGACGCCCATCGCTAGTAGCTGACGCATTTCCCGCTCCTCATTGACGGTCCAGACGTGAACCTCGACTCCGATTCGATGCGCGGCGGCAATGCTCTCGGGAGATACCAGCTTCCAATTCATATACTCGGGAGGGACCTGGAGCGCGTCGCCACGCGGCGTGCAGGCTGGCGCGCCGGGCGGTAACGACATCATAAAGGCTCCGACCTCGGCGGCGGAAAAATTCGTCGGGAGTGAAGGTGCGAGTGCACGCACTTCGTCCAGCGGCGCCTGATGCTCACTCGCGATAAGCACGCGCCGCATCATTTTGGTGTCATGCAGAACCGCTATCATCGGGACGACCAGACTCGGTTCGGCCTGCTTTATTTCGACAATAAATAATTGCTGGGGGAAGGCATTGAGCGCTTGATGCAGACTGGGTACGCGGATACCCTGATCCCGAAACGGGAAGCTGACGCCATCCGGGGTGAAATTGCGAGCGATGTCGATTTTGTGCAGCTCGTCGAAGGTCATCAACTTGATCATGCCCTCGCGTCCCTCAAGTCGATCAAGATGGTCGTCGTGATGCACGACGACCATGCCATCGCGCGTCAGATGAATATCGAGTTCAAGATAAGGCGTCCCGAGTTCAGTTGCGGCCTGAAATGACTCCATCGTGTTTTCTGGATAATCGCCGCTCGCGCCGCGATGGGCAAAGGCGCGGGGCCGGGATGGATTGAAAAAATCTGTGTCAAGCGTTCCACGCATTAAAGCTCATTCTGGATCGCAAGTGATGGAAAATCCATTGGATTCACTCGAACGCAGCTGACGTGCTTGCCTTTACGAGTTTGTCCTCCAATGGTTCTATTGCTAAAGCGAGCCGAAGCTGGAAAAAATCATCCAATTTCTTGATAAAATCTTAAACACAATTTTTCATTATCTGGGAAAATTCCATATCTTCTCAAGCATCATAAAGGGACCTCTTGTCGATTCATCCTCTTTATTGAGATTTTCATTTGTTATTATGCCAGTTGGGCTAGCTTTTATGAATTAGTTGCTGGTAAATCTTACTATCTTCTTATCTTACCTTTGAATGTCAGATGAGAAAGGCTCATTTTTTCTTAATCTTCCTTTATCTTGTCCGAGCACATTTCCTGCCACCTTTCAACAACCGTTTCTTTTGATTTAACGTGATTCAGATCATTTAGGAGCCGTATCCTGCTCTTGGCAGTGCGTATTTGATATGGAAATCGGGTTCGAGACGATCGGCAATGCAACTCTGATTTGTCATGATCGCGGCCCTGTCCTAGTCACAGATCCATGGACCACTGGTGGCGCATTTTTCGGCTCTTGGGGGCTTTCCTACGCAATTCCCGAAGAGTTGATGCAGTCTATTAAAAAGTGCTCATTTGTTTGGATTTCGCACGGCCATCCTGATCACTTCAACCCCCATTCATTGGAGGCTCTCAAAGATAAACAGATCCTACTCTCTGATCATGTAGGCGGTTTAATCCGCGAGGGTCTGACTGCTCGCGGTTTCAAGGTCAATGTTCTTCAGGATGCGGTTTGGACTGTACTTTCGGATCGAATCCGAGTCATGTCGATTGCAGACCATTATCAAGACTCTCTGTTGCTCATCGACATTGACGGACGCCTGATCGTTAATTTGAACGACACGGATGATCATGGTTGGGGTGGTTTTGTCAAGCGAATCATCCGGTAGTATGACGTCTCTTTTATGCTGCATCTTTCCGGGTTCGGCGATACCGACATGATTAATCTTTACCGGGAAGATGGCACATTCATCATGCCTCGCACGGCAAAAAAGCATCCTGCTGGCCGCAGCATGGCTAATTGGGCTCGGCAGTGGGATACACGCTATAGCATCCCATTCAGTTCCATGCATGTCTATCAGCGAACTGATAGCTACTGGGCTGATCGATACACTACTCGCCTTTCTGACTACCCTGTTGGATGGGATGCCAAAAATGCCGAGCTGTTGCCGGCGTTTGTTCGCTACGATCTGGCGAGTGATTCATTAACCGAGTTGCGTCCCGAGCCCAATCTCCAACAACCACTCGACCCGAAGGAGTTCGGAGATGACTGGTCGGAGCCTATGGATGCGATCGACAAGGCTAAAATAACCAACTACTTCAAGTCGTTCTCGCATCTCGAGAGTTTTTTCGATTTCATCAAGGTTCGTATTGGCGGGACCGAACACCTGGTCGAGCTAAGTAAACGCCACATTAACCGGGGTCTCACGTTCGAAGCACCTCGTAATTCTTTTATGGCGTCTATCGACAACGAGGTATTCGATGACATGTTAAATGGAAACTTCATGAAAGTTACGTTACATGGGAAATTCGGAGCTTTTCCTCTTTATCCCGATTTTAATCTTTATGTGATCAAGTATGGCGATAATGGCGAGCGAAGTCTAAAGATGAACTTAAACAATATTTTGCGGCTTATCGAAGCCGATTTCGGCTAGGTTATTTGCGCCGTCAGGTCGAGCAACGACTGATCAAAACGATTCGTGATTCGATTACTGAGGATGGCACGATGTTCCGCGCTTGTGCCAGAACATATCACTGGCTTAAGAGCTCAAAAATAAGATAACGCTAATGGAGAGGTCTTCGCTCGGAACGCGCATATGGAACAGTGCTAGTGAGGGCAAGAGAACGAGCAACGAGTCCGGCGAGGTGCGTCAAGAAGCCGAGTCAGCTGAACGAGACTGCAACGCACACTGCTAACGCAGTACCGATGCGTGGCCGTCGATCATTTCTGCGGTGCGCTCAATCCGGACGCGCCGGACGGATGTGTTACGGGAAAGGGTTCTAGTGCCAGTCGGCGGAGTCAGCTGGCCGCTAATAGAGTCGGAACTGTTATCGCGCACAACTGCCGGGGTATCCGGATGGCCACCTAGCGATAAATGGTCCAGCGCAGCCAAATAGCCTTGCTTGAATCGATCAAAAAGTTCGCGGAATCGGGGCGAAACCTGGTGATGGGTTCCCAAATCCTGGTATAGCGGATTTACGTACTCACCATCTTTTTCGATTGCATAGTGAAGATGCGGGCCAGTCGATAATCCACTTGAGCCAACTAGCCCAATGACTTCTCCCACTCGGACTGTGCGTCCCTCCTCAAGGCCAGCCGAGATACGGGAAAGGTGGCCATACACGCTTACCAATCCGCCGTCGTGGCGAATCCGCACGCAACGCCCAAGCCCTCCGCACCATCCCGCCTGTTCGATTTGTCCATCGGCGACCGCTTTGACCGGGGTACCATAATGCGCGGCCAGATCAATGCCGTTGTGCTCACGATAAACATGCAGAATCGGATGGTAACGATGGAAACTGAATCCTGACGAGATGTATTGAAAATTCAAAGGAAAGCGCAGAGCCTGCGGTTCCAGCGCGACGCCATTTGCGTCATAGAGACGGGCTTCTCCATTTTCGTCGCGAAAAGCGAAAGCAGTCAGCGTCTTTCCACCGAAGCTGATGCTGGCTGCTTGAATTCCGGTAGCGAAATGGCTGGTCCCGTCGCGACTTACGCGTTCCTGATAGATCAACTTGACCGCTGAGCCACGCGGCAGGCTGCTCAAGGGATGATAATCCCGAAAGGCGTAGTCCAACGTGTCAAGAATAGGGCGCGGTAGATCGTGTCGCCCAGCTTCCGTACGAAAATCACTGCGCACACGGAAGGAGACTGCGACTGGCCGGAGGACGTAGCGGATCAGTTCCTCTGAGGAGCGGAAAACACCATTGCCGTAAGTCTGTTCATTCACGGCTATGCGATCGTCGAGGTTATAGCGAAAACCCCGCAAATCACCAGTTTCTGGATCGCGAAGCAGGGTCAATGAATGACCCTTGCTGAAATTTTTGGTTTGCGCAGTTGCGGCGAACTGCGCCTGCCATCGCGCCGCAATTTTCGGATCGACTCCAGCTTCTTGTAAATAGGTAGCAGCTGGCTGTGTCTGATCAAGGGTAAGCGAAATTGTAATCGGGTCAGGCGCGGGACGGACGACCTCCGGCTCGCTAAAGACCTCCGTATCGAGGCGACCCGCCACATCCACCGAGTCGGTAACTACGCGATCGTCAGTCGGGGCAATATCGCTCCGCGAAAATAGCAGATTAGCTGACGCGATTGTGACGATCGATCCCGCTAGCAGCGCGACCAATGACCGCCGTAATCGGATGATGTTTTGCCCCCGAAGCATCCGCCGCAAGCGTATGTTACATTTTAATCACAAAGCAAGTACGCGAGGTGGATTGCTCACAGCATCATCGTGCGTGAAACACTAAATTTCCCTGATGTGTTCTATAAGAAGAAATGATAGTCGCTGCGATCGATTTCGGACGCAAACGAATCGGAATCGCGATTACAAGCGCATTCGGGCTCGTAACTCCGGTTGCGACGATTGAACAGCACTCGCGCGAATCCAGCCTGGCAACCATTCAACAGCGCCTTATCGATTCCGGCGTGGAGCGGGTGATTGTCGGCTGGCCGTTAAACATGGACGGAACGGTAGGAAATCAAGCCCGGGCGGCTGAAAGGTTCGCCGACCAACTCCGTCTAATTACGGGTCTGCCGGTCGAACTTTACGACGAGCGGCTGACCAGTTTCGAAGCCCATGCACGTATGCGAGAGCTTCTGTCGCGAGGCAAACAGCGCCGATCAATCGACGCGGTCGCGGCGTGTATAATTCTGGAGAGCTGGCTGCAAAGTCGTGAAGCATGAAGCGGGTGATTGTGGCTGCAATGATCCTGCTGATTATGGCCGCCGGAGCAGGACTCTGGATGTTTGCCGTCGTGATTCAGCCGCCGACCCGCTTCAGTGAGCCGCGTCTCGTTACGATTCACAAAGGAGAAGGCTTCGCCGAGGTGGCACGCAAGCTGGCTGTAGCCGGAGTGGTACGTAACACCATAGTTGCCGTCTTGTACGGCGAATGGACCGGTCAGAGCAGTCGCATTAAGCCGGGTGAATACGCTTTTACTGGCGGAGAGTCGCTGGAGCGCGTCCTGCGCCATCTGGTTAACGGAGATTTTCTCTCGATCACAGTGACGATCCCGGAAGGCATGACCGTACATCAGATCGGCCAGCGGCTCGCGGCGACTGGCTTGGTCTGCGCCAGCGAGTTCGACGAGGCGGCGGCAAACGGGAAAATAGTTCAAGCGCTTGGATTGGGAATTCTGGGAACTGAGGGATTTCTTTTTCCGGCAACTTACCGCTTTCCCCCTTCGGCGGGAGCCAGCCAAATTATCGGCTCGATGCTCGAGCGATTTTACGCCGTTTTGACGCCTGCGGTCGAGCAGCGGATGTTTGATCTCGGCCTCAATGCGCGGCAACTGGTGACCTTCGCTTCAATTGTCGAGCGGGAAGCCAAAGTTCCCGGCGAACGATCGGTTATTGCCAGCGTTTTTTATAATCGGCTCGCATCCGGGATGCCGCTCCAGTCTGATCCGACAGCGCAGTATAATGTCGCGGGAGAGCGAGAGCGGGCACTTGAGGGGGTGCGTAAGACTTCTGCATATAACACTTATTTCAATAGTGGATTACCACCCGGACCGATCGCCAATCCGGGACTGTCCTCGATTCAGGCGGTGCTCTATCCCGCGACTACCAATTACCTGTATTTTGTGGCACGCAATGACGGCACGCACGTCTTTTCCCGCTCGTTCAGCGAACATCAGCGTGCAATTGCGGAATTGCGGCGAAAGATATCGTCAGCGTCGCACAGCTAATCAGCGAATAAATTTGAAGTGGCGCATCCTGTAGAAGTAATCACACGAACGAGCCGTCGGATGGGACGGCTCGCGATGGGGCAAGTAATCGCGGCAGGCATCCTGCCGATTCTGCTTGTGCTCGCTGCTGGTTTTGGAATCGAGCGAATCTCCTCGACGTTTCAGGCGCATTGGGGCCACGTGATCGAACCCGCAAGCGTGATGATCGCCCGCGCGGTATTTCTGGCCGCGGCCGGAGTCGGGATGACGGTGATGACCGCGCTGAGCTGGCGCGCATGGCGTAAGGCCAGCGACTTTGAGGGCGCGGCGGAGCAGATCGACACTCGTCTTGGAGCGCGTCAAGAAATCCTGACATTGGCGACTTTGGCTGATCCGAGGCGGGAGAAAAGTAAGGAACGCCGCTCGCCGCTGTTTGCAATGCTATGGCGACGTACCATCACGTATCTCGAAAAATTTAATCCGGAGCGTGAATTTCGCTTCGATCCGGCGTCGGCGCTTAAAGATGCATCGATTTGGTTCGGCGCATTGGTGCTTGTAGTAGCCGTTGTGATCTTTTCGCTAGTACGTGCGCAGACTCCGGTGGAAGCCGCAGCTTCCGCGATCCGGCAGTTGGCTAATACGGAGCAGAAAGGAAGCTCACCTGAGAATAACGAGAGAGCGGCAGCGGCTCGCGCCGTCGCCAACGATCTCGAGAATCCGCGTCTGCCTCCCGAGCAGAAGCTCGCCGAGTTACAATCTCTTAAGCAACAACTAATTAAATCCGCGCAAAAAACCGGGACACGATCCGGTTCAGCTTCAGGTAATTCCAGCGGCAATGGTAACGCCTCCGGCAAAGGCACAGGCGCCGGCTCAGGCGGCGAGAATGCTGCTGGCTCGGGCGTCGGTGGCGCTGGTAGCGGCAAGAATGGCCAAGGCAATGGTACGGGCCAAAGTCAGCCCGGCGAGAATCGCGACAAGCAGAGCGTCGAGCTGCAGAACAAGCTCGCCAAGGCAGAAGCCAAGCTCGAAGAAGAATCAAAGACCACCGATAAGTCCCAACTCGCGCAAAAGCCGGGGCCGGATAATAAGGAAACCGCACCCCAAGCAGGTAATAATCCAAACCAGACGGGACCGGGCGCCAAGCCTAACGGCATGGGCGATCAGCAGGTTCCGGAACCGGGCAAGCTGGCCCAAAATCAATCGCAGGGGCCAACCAATGGCGCCAGCACGCACAAAAATGACAATGGCTCGCAGGGCGACACTCATCTCGGAGATTTTCCTAAAGCGGCAAATTACGATCGTTACTATAAGCTTGGCGAGAAAGGTCCGGCCCTCGATATTCGCGATGCCCGCTACGTTACGTTTCGAATTCCGCCGGTGACCGTCGTGAAAGGGGGGGCAGGTAATCTGACACCGGATTCATCCGCACCCAGCGCAACCACGCCTTACACTAACGCCCCGCTGAAACAACAGCGACTCGCGGCAGCGCCCGACGAGGAGCAGCTGATACCGCCGCGCTATCGCGATTTGATCAAGTAACAATCAAGGAGAAGTGGATGGGAGCGGCTCCGCAACAGCAGCAGATCTCTTCAGGCGAACGGCTCGCCGAGTTTCGTCGAACTTTCCTGCGTGCCGAGGCCGAGGTGGCTCGCGTAATTGTCGGCCATCGCGAAGTTATCCGGAAGGTGATGACTGCGTTGTTTGCCGGTGGCCACGTGTTGATCGAGGGCGTACCCGGATTAGGCAAAACTCTGCTGGTCAAAACTACCGCTGACGCGTTGGGCCTGAGCTTCAAACGGATTCAGTTCACGCCGGACCTGATGCCCTCGGACATCGTCGGCACTCAGGTATTGACCGAGACCGAAGGCCGACGCGAGTTCACCTTCAAGGCCGGGCCGATCTTCGCTCACGTGGTGCTCGGTGACGAGATCAATCGCGCGACCCCCAAGACCCAATCGGCTGTGCTGGAATCGATGGAGGAGCGGCAAGTCACGGTGTTCGGCACGACTTACCGGCTCGATCCGCCCTTTTTTGTACTCGCGACGCAGAACCCGATCGAACTTGAGGGCACCTATCCGCTGCCCGAGGCGCAGATGGATCGCTTTCTTTTCAAAGTCGTGATTGGCGCGCCGAAACCTGATGAGCTGCGCGAAATACTGAATCGGACCACCGGCGCGGCGACTTATCAGCCGCAATCAATTTTCGATCCCAACACGGCGCCGCGCAAAATTGAGGAACTCAAAATTCTGGTACGCGAAGTGATGGTCGCGGAGCCGCTCGAGCGTTATGTGATCTCGATTGTCGTGGCGTGCACGCCGAATGGCCCGGGCGCGATTCCAGAGGTTTCGCAGTATCTGCGATTTGGCCCAAGTCCGCGCGGTGCTCAAGCGCTGCTGCTGTGCGCCAAGGTCAATGCCCTGCTCGATGGCCGCGTCTCGGTCAGTTACGACGACGTTAATGACGCGATCGTGCCCGCGCTGCGGCATCGTCTATTGCGCAATTTTCAGGCGGAAGCCGAGAATGTGACGCCCGAGAGTCTCCTTGAGCAGGCGCTCAAGAAGTTGAAGCGGTCGCGCTGATGTTCGGTTTACCGGAACAATTAACTCCCGAGTTTATGGCGCGGCTCGAGCAGTTGCGGGTCAAAACCCGCCGAGAATATGCCGGGTTGGGCAAAGGTTCACACCTCTCGCCACGTCGCGGCTCGTCGCTGGAATTCAGCGACTACCGCCATTACTCGCTCGGCGATGATTTCCGCTATATCGATTGGGGGCTCTACGGCCGCACCGATAAACTCTACATTAAGTTGTTCAAGGAAGAAGAAGACCTGCTGACGTACATTTTTCTGGACGCGAGCGGGTCGATGGGCTTTCCGGAGCGCGATAAAAAGTTTGCTGCCGCAGTCGCGACGGCGTTGTCGGCTGCCTACGTCGCGTTAGCCGCAGGTGATCGCGTGATGTTGCGAGTGCTCGGGGGTATCGGCGCGCCTTCGGCTCAAGCCTTTGTTTATGGACGGCATAGGATCGTCGAGCTAGGTCACGCGCTGAGCATGGTCAAGCCGTCCGGCGAGGTCGATTTGGCCGGCGCGTTGGCGCGCGAGATGACGACTATTCGGCGAGCGGGCAAAGTCTTTGTAATTTCCGATTTTCTCGCGCTGCTCAAGTCAGTCGAGCGAGCATTGGGGCTTTTCACCGCGGCCAATATGGACGTAAGTGCGGTGCAAATTCTTGGCGCCTCGGAGTTAGATGGCCAAGGCCTGCAAGGCGATGTAGAAGCGATCGATGCTGAAAGCGGCGAGCGCGTGCGGGTCTCGATCGGACAGCGCGAGCGCACCCGTTATCGCGACACCTTGATGCGGCTGACGAATGAGATTCGTCGCTTCTGCTTCCGCAACGGCCTGCGCTATGCTCTATACACTACCAATCACAGCTTTCATAATTTCTTTTTGCACGCGGCGACCGATCTCGGCCTCGTGCACTAAAGGAGCTGGACCAGCCAGATGGGTCTGCTGAATCCGGCAGCGCTTTATCTGCTCGCGATCGTGCCGGCGCTGGTTATCGCTTATTTGGCGCGCGAGCGGCCGCGTCAGGTGACCGTCTCGAGCGTGCTGGCCTTGCGCGCGCTCCATCTCATGCGCGGCGAGCGCTTCGGCGGACGGCCGCGATTCCGATGGCCTTTTTTTGTCGAGCTGCTGATTCTGCTCCTTGCGATTTTGGCGCTCGCCAATCCTTATTTCGTGCATAAAGGTAATCCGATCGCGATCGTGCTCGATAATTCAGCCGCGATGCAAGCGCGTATGGCTGATGGCCAAACCCGTTTTGAAAAAGCGCTTGCTCAGCTTGAGGACACGCTTAACCACGATACGAGCGCGACTACGGCCGCAGTTTATGTGACAGCTCCGCAGCCACATCAGGTGAGCGCAATTTTCAGCACGGCCGGCTCAGCTGTTGCGGCTTTGAAGCGCGTGTCCGTTACGGACGTACCCGCAGACCCTGCGGCAATTGCAAGACTGCTGAGCCAGTTGATCGCAGACCGACGTCTGGCGCGCGTGATCATCGCCAGTAATCGTCGAATCGAGGCGCCAGTTCCGGCGCGTATCGTCCCCATCACGATCAGCGGAGCAATCCCTAATTTCGCGATCGGAACGTTTACACTCAGCGGTAATAATCTCGGCACAACTGCGATTCATGCACGACTGACGATCGCGAATTTCAGTCCGACAGGCCAGACCCTCAAAGTGGCGCTGACCGCCGATGGCAAGCCGGTGGGCAATGCGGAGTCCTCCGTTGCCTCCGGCACTGTCGCTAACCTCGATTTTCCGAATGTCCCGCAGGCGCGAATCTATCAGGCGCATCTGACGCCTGACGATGGATTCCCGCTCGATAATACCGCGTTTGCAGTCTCGTCGCTTCAGCGCCAGGTCGCGATTCTATTTGTTAGTCCGGTTGCGGCGGATGGGGAAAGCTTAAAGTCAATTCCCGGGATAACCGTGACGGAGCGCACGCCGGAGTCCTACTCGCCGCGCGATCTTGCCGTCGCCGACCTGGTGATTTTCGAGTACACCGTACCGAAAGAGTTGCCCACGATCAGCACGCTTTTGATAATGCCGCCGCCGGGTGATCCGATTTTCGACTTCACCGCCAGTCGTCGGCTCAATTGCAAGTTACCGGATGGCCGGCCACGGACCCGCTCACCGAAGGAATCAATTATCGATTATTGAATATGCGCTCCGGCGAATATCTCGGGCAGCATCCGTGGATGCAGGCGATCGTTGCGGGAGCCCACGGTGGCCTGATACTTACCGGCAATCGCGAGGCCCATCACTATGTAACGACCGGCTTCAATCCGCTTCCGTATCTGGGCAGGCGAAATCTTCCAATGTCGATTCTGACGTTGAATCTGCTCAGCTATCTGGCGGGTCTGGGTGCACAGTCCGAGGGCTTCCGCACCGGCCAACCTTGGATTGTGCCGTCGGGAATCACACAGGTGGTGCTGCCGTCAGGGCGTCACGTCCGTGTACAGGCCGGGCAACTCTTCGATGGCGCAACGGAACAAGGCGTTTATCAACTCGTGGGTTCCAGCGGCACGACCTTGCGGGCAGTCAATCTGGGCGATTTTACTGCCTCGGACATCGAGAATGCTGCGCCGCTTCGGCTCGAAGCGCCCACGAGCAAAGCGAATAGTACCGGTCCTTCGATTATGACTAACCTGACCAGTTACGTGCTCGCGATCATAATCGCGCTGATCCTGCTTGAGGCGTTGCTGGTGTATCGCGTGCGGCGTCCAGCGTTCGAAGCATAATCGTGCACCCGAGCGCACTCGTCAGCGAATTTTCGCTCCCCACTTTACAGGGCTTTGCGCTGGCTGAGCCGGACAGACTCTATTGGCTGATTCTGGTCGCAGCCGCTCTGGAATTCTGGCTGTGGCAAGTGCGAGATTTTCGCCATTGGCCTGCGCCGATTATACGCGCAATTGTGCTGGCCCTATTTGTTTTGGCGTTGGCCGGTCCCCGCAACATCAGTCATTCGGAAGGGGTCATGCGCCCGGTGCTGATCTACGCATCTACCAGTATCACTCCGGCAATGAGGAACTATATCGTTGGGCTGCTGCGTAATCAGCTCAAGCTGCACGATCGTGATCTGGCGATCATGTTCGCAAGCAATCCGGTCAATTCGACCATCGGCGCGGCGAGTACCGCACTCACGTCGTCCGCCGGATGCGCCGGATGCGGGCCCGGTGCTACCAACCTTGAAACTGCACTCAGCGCGCTCGCGACGAACGATGCAGCCCATCAAGGTCCAATTGCGCTGATCACTGACGGGTGGGAAAACCGCGGCAATGCCGATACGATGCTGCGGTCGCTCAGCGCTGCCGGTATACAGCTTTATATTTTCACGCCGCCTGGCGCGCGCGATGTCCCTAATATCGCGATGACCCGAATTGAACTTGCCGCCGGCTCTGCAGAAAGCGGAGCCGTTCGCGCTCGGCGTCAGTCTTATGAATCTGAATGCGACGCCCGCCGCCGGAACCATTTCAATCTATCGCAACGGGACGTTGATCGATCAACGCGAGGTCATACTTGCGCTCGGCCAGACCCGACTAGATTTTCCGGTACGCGCGGAAGCGTCGGGCCTCGCCTTATAC
>CAWCJN010000024.1:0-28726 GCA_963795945.1 uncultured Pseudomonadota bacterium | reverse complement strand
ATATTGTGATGGATTTCGTGAACATCACCACTGAGGTTCAAAAAGCCGTAGCCGACAGCGGCGTGCAGGAGGGGCTTTGCCTGGTGAACTCGATGCACATAACTTCATCGGTATTCATCAACGATGACGAGCCTGGCTTGCACGAGGACTACAAGCGTTGGCTGGAGAGTCTCGCGCCGTACGATCCAAGTCCGCAGCGCTACCATCATAATCGCACCGGCGAGGACAATGGCGACGCTCATCACAAGCGGCAGGTGATGGGCCGCGAGGTCGTCGTCGCAATCACGAAGGGCAAGCTTGACTTCGGTCGATAGGAGCAAATCTTTTATGGAGAGTTCGACGGCCGCCGTCCGAAACGAGTCCTAGTCAAGGTGCTCGGCGAGTAACGCTGGTCGCCGACATTGCGCTATGCTTGTCAGATGATCCCGCATTCGCCGTCCAAGTTGCAGACTAGTAATCCCCAATTTTCCTTGTTCGTGATGCTTCTCGCGGCGACCGTCACCCTTACCCCGATAATGGCGCCTGCTGGTTCATTCGCCCAATCTGATCATCCCGCGAAGGCTCACGACGTGAAACCGGGCGCGACGCTTACCGGCAAAGCTACTATTTATCCGAATGTCCTCAACGGTCACGAAACCTCCAATGGCGAGACTTTCCATCAGGTTGACCACACCGCGGCGTCAAACAGACTTCCGCTTGGAACCGACGTGAAGGTTACGAATCTAAAGAACGGCAAGAGTACCCACGTGACAGTCAACGACCGCGGACCTGCACTCGGCAGTCGCAAGATCGACCTGTCGAAGAAAGCCGCGAACGAAATCGGCCTTTCCCACAAGGAGGGGAAAGTCCCGGTCGCGATCAAGGTCTTGCGCACCCCTGACGCCCGCTGACTTCGATTACTCCCGCGCTTGACCTTGCTCCCGCCCCAGCAGTCGCGATATTGGAACGGAAGCATTCCTGCAGAGGTTATACGCGATGCGACTTTTTCGTCTCTATAGCGGTAACGATCAACAATCCCATCTCGAAGAACTGAAGATGCAATTTGCGCCGGGCCAACTCGCCGAGCAGACGTCCTTGCAACCCGCAACCGGCGTGATCTTCACACGGATGGCGCCGGGAGCGTTCGTCGATTGGCATAATGCACCGCGTCGTCAGTATGTGATTACGCTTGCAGGTGGCGTTGAAATCGGACTGGGCGATGGCTCCTTGCATCGGTTCGGACCCGGCGAGGGCATCCTCGCGGAGGACCTGACCGGCAAGGGCCACACGACGCGCGCAGTCGGCGATGAACCGCGCGTCATGATGATTGTCCCGCTCAAGGACTGAACCCCGTGGGATTTGCCGAGAACAGATGTTCGATCCGTTTGTAACATACGTTTAGCTCGTTCAGAGCCGGCATCAACGAATCTGCGCAAGCTTACTCTGTCATCCTGAGCCGGCGAGCATCGCGAGCCGTCACTAGCGGAGCCCGGCCTCGCGCGCAGTGAGCAGCCGAGTCTGCGCGCTGCGTTAGAATTCCGTCGAAGAACCCGCGGAAGCGATTTTATTATTCTCCACTGGAGGCAATCATGAGTTCCGAGCTTTCTGGCAAAGTGGCCCTCGTCACCGGAGGCGCGTCCGGGATCGGCCGCGCGGCAGTTGGCGCACTGCTTGGCGCGAGTGCTGCCGTCGCGGCGCTCGACCGCGACACGGACGGTGTCAACGCCGTCGCCGCTCAAGCCAAACAATCAGGCCAGAATGCGTTCCCCATCGTAATCGACTTAGCCGATCTTAACCGCATCCCGGAGGCGGTCGCACGCGTACTCCAGCAATTCGGACGTATCGATTTTCTCGTTAATTGCGCCGGTGTCACCGGCAAGTTCCAATCCCTGCTTGAGATCGATGATCACAACTGGGATTTCGTCCATACCGTGAATCTGAAAGCCCCACTGATGCTGATGAAGCATGTTGCTCAGCACATGATCCAGCGCGGCGGCGGTGGCCGGATCGTCAATATCAGTTCGAGTTCCGCCTTTCGCGCCCGCAACTCTCCCCTAGCGTATGCGACTTCGAAAGCCGCTATTGTCCAATTGACGCGCTGTGCGGCGGCCGAGTTGGGACCTCACGACATTAACGTCAATGCGATTGCGCCGGGAATTACCGCCACCGCGATGACTCAGGTGCTTGGCGACGCTGACGCGCTTCAGCGTGCAGCCTCGAGTGGTCCGTTGGAGAATCTGTTCCATCGGGTCGCACAACCTGAAGATGTGGCCGCGGCGGTACTGTTCCTATGTCTTCCGGGCAGCAGACAGATCACCGGCCAAACGATTCATACGAGCGCCGGCGCGGTCATCTGACGCGCACCGCCCGCATATCTCAAGACTGTGACCTGCCTGCCGTGCTTAACAAGTAAAGTACCTTGACACGGAGCCTTTTCTTTTCTATTCTTGACTTGCTCGTCAATGCTTTCGGGTTCGACAAAGCTGGCGGGTTGCTGCTCGGCTCGAACCGCCGAGGGCTCAAAGCTGCTTGTACCGGATCAAACCGGCAGTCAGCCGTATCTCTATTTTTATTGCTTATTTTGTTGTATTACGAGGGTTCAACTCTTATTAAGTTGAGCCCTTTGTCAATACCTACAAAGAGGAAGAGATACGATGGATAGGGCTGCCGAGATTGAAGAGTTAGCGGTAACGATTGCGCATTCTGTCACATCAAGTCCCTCGAAAACCCTCCCCGGCTCTGATATCGGTCAGATAATTCAAAATCAATGGCCCAAGATTAGCTTTCTGTCTTTGGGGGTCGCGAATCTTCGGGAGTTCATCGGTAAGTATGTGCCTTCCGTGACACAGGTGGCGTGGTCTGGAGGAGATCCCGTTTATGGTACAGGCCTCGATATACCAACTATCGCGTCGGTACCGATCAAGGAAACGGCGATGGCCCCACTGCAAGCGCCAGTTCAGCATCACAGCACTGGGGAGGGTTGGCGCGTTTGGGTAAGCCCAAGCAGTCCCTATGTAATCGCCGTGGACCGAGAAACGTTAGCGGTCAGGGTGACTCTCCCCGGTCAATCGAACGAGTTCGAGGCCGAGTTACGACCTGCGTCCGCAACTTTTCACCGCCAGATGGCGAAGAAATTCTTGCAGGCGGTGCAGGACGGCATTCCAGCGGAGTTGAAGGATGGCCTCGATCAATTAGCTAGCGATCCTGATCCGCAGTGGTTTCGTCGCTGGACATCCTATATTAGGGAACGATTGCCTGAAATAAATGAACGATGGCTTGAGCACCGCAGAAAGTCACTCCTCCAGGAGCTAGGTCGTAATCTGAAGGATGTCGGACTCGAAAACGCGAATGTTGACCGCGCAGTGCAAAATGTTCTTGCGCTCGATTCCCCAAGACGCTCACTCCAGACCCTGACAAATCCGAAATTGAAAGGTGCCGCCGGGCGGTCCGTTGATGAACCCGATCTGATCCAAATCGTTCAAGCGGTGGTCGGCCGGATGACCGACGCCGACTTGCGGTCGTTGCCGCTTCCAGTTGGTTTAGTGGTGGACGTAATGAAAGAAACGCTATCCCACTAGCCTTTTCACGGAGTCCGTGGGTGGCTTGAATGATTCTGCTCTTGGTGGGGAAGGGCATCAGCGTCGTACATGCCCGAGAAGCACTGGAGACAAGACGGATTTCTCAGCATGTTGTTGAATCAGTTGATCCGCACGAGCGCATCCCTAAAGAGATAGTTCGGGCAGTCATAGTCGCGGAGCCGACACTTCGGGTAGCAATGGTGTCGGTCAACATTAAACAATATCGGAAGGCGCTGCGACGCCTTGTCAAAGATGCTGGAGGACTCGAAGATCCACAGAGTTTTGAAACCCTCGATGCAGCGGTTGCTTGGCTGGCGGTAAATGAAGCAAATCCGGCGATAAATGATGAGCCATTTCCCGCCGTTCCTAGCGCGGCGCTGTTATACGTGGTTAGGAGTGAGGGGCGGCTAATCCTCGGCGAGGGCGCTCTGAATCAGGCAGATAAAATAACTCCGGATCAGTTCGCTTTCGTCCGAGCCTCGGCCCGTGCTCTGCGAGATTATGCAGCCAAGGATGCGCAAATTGGCGATCCGCGAATATTTTTCCAGAGATATGCCATCGAATACGCGCCGACTGATCCCAAACTGCGGATGTCTTATGTCGTGCGTGATCAGAATGACCGCGAGATAAAGTACAGTTCTCACAATGGCCACCACCTAAAAGATCCGCAAAAGAGAGGCTGGTTTAATAATCGAGCAGAGGTGGCACGCATTTATTTTCGAGCCGAGAAAATTGAAGAGAGGGAGTGTGTGCTTATTCTTTACTGCGGCCCTCATCCAGCAGACGATCCAGTAAAATGCTGCTTCAAGCTGAGCTAGCGCGGGAATAGGAAATTGTGGTGCCCAGCTCTCTCGCACACCCGGCCGCGCTCGAAGTTTCCTAGGCCTCATGGATCGGCAGTTCTATGTTGCTCTGATCTTGCTCACGCGAACCGCGGCATTACCTTGTTCGCGAATAATTCAAGTTCGTCGATAACCTCATCTTTCTCCAAATATCCTTGTCCGATCTGGAGATGCACTTCATTAAATCGTAACTGATCGAAAGCGGTCTCGATTTGACGGCTGACCTCGTCGGGGGTCCCCACGATCGCCATCGGTCGCGCCTGATCGAATGGTAAAAACCATTGATCCCACACCCACCAATGCTCTTCGAGTTTTTTCATCGCGCGCTCGCGAGTGCGATCGATCGAGATGATCCCGCCCCACGCCGCGATATCCTCCTCAGCAACTGTCCGTCCGGCGTGGTCCGCCTCCTCCTTGTACGCGTCCCACAGACCGCGGCAGAACTCCAGGTTGTTCGCCAACACAATCGGTTTGCCGCCCTCACGCGCCCAGAATCGAATTGTCCGCATGCTATGAGCAAACGCGCCGTAAAGCTTGGGATAGGGTTTCTGATAAGGACGCGGCGCAATCCCGATTTTCGTCACCCGGCCGTCCGCCTCCACCCCTTTGCCGAATTTGAGATACGCGGAATGAGGTTGCACCAAGTCCTTAGGTGGAAACGTCCAATATTTTCCCTCGTAGCTGAAAACGTCATTGGTCCACGCGGTCTTTACGATCTGCACCGATTCCTCGAAAATTTCGCGATTGATCCGATCCTGTTCGTCGCGCCGCTTCGCCAAGTCCGGAGTAGTAGCGTGCGCGCCCGGCACTGCAGCGTAATTTTGGAACCAGCGGGCTTGATAACCGCGTGTGAAACCAACCGCCAGCCGGCCCTTCAGGATATGATCGAGCGTCGCAATCTCCTCCGCCACCCGCACCGGATTGTGGGTCGGCAGCACATAGCCCAACGTATTTGCCCGCAGCCGTTTCGAGTTCAGGCCGATAAACATGCTCGACATGCCGGGATGGTTGGTCTCCTCGAACCCCTCGATTTGCAGGTGATGCTCATTGTGACCATAGCCGGCATAGCCCAGTTCGTCCGCCGCGTGCACATAAGCTCGCACTTCTTCGAGATAGCGTTGATACAGATCATCGCGCTGACCCGCCATCCCTTGCTCCAATTCCTTCCGTCGTCCGACTGCGCCCGCCTGAATCAGATGAAATTCCATCGTATTTTTTCCTTTTAGAAGTTCTACACAGATTATGTTATTAATTGCTCCGCATATGGTCCAAATCCATGGAGGATCATTAGAGATAATTTGGCTCGACCTTCAATTTACTTTCGATGGAGCAGTGCAGCGTTAATTTAACCAGCTTCGAAACCTCATAAACAAAGGGGACAATCATGCGGCAAATTCCGGCGCTGGTTCTTTGCGTCTTGCTGGCGGGATGCGCATGTGGATAGATGGGTCAGCCGGCATGCCCAAGCCTACAGGTTACGGTCAATCCAACCTTCCTGACGATAAGCGGCTCGTCGTATAGCAACATCGCCAGCTGCGCTCACCTAAGCATCAGCGGCTTCCCGCCGCCCCAGGCAGTTGTAGCGATTGGCGACCCACAATGTGTCAATGGATCCTTTCAGAACTTCAACTGGCCGTACTCCGGGGTGAGTTGCGTGCTCTCGACAACCCAAACCCAGTCAGTCGTGGTCGCAGGTATTGACAATCAGACCTCCACCAGCGCTTCGCAAACTGTCGCGATACCTTGCATACCGTGCGGCGGCGAGGGGCAAACGGTCTGTACTGGAAACGCTTGCAGCAAGGGACCGCCGGACCTGAATCCCGACTTCGAGAATGGGCAGCTCGTCTGCACGGCAAAATGCGGCCACACGCAGGGTTATACGCCGTGCGATTCGAGTATGGGCGCTTGTGGAGGCCAGCCTCCTACACTGGAAACTCCGCAAAACCCATGCATCACAAAAAATGGTAATCTCAACGATTTCACTTGTTATGATGGTTCAATGATCGATACGTTTGGGAATTGTATCTGCGTGCCTAACACCGTCAATTCATGCCAGACCAGCACACGTCCGTTCCCAAGCCGCCGGCAAATGATACTGGCACCTGTACTCCGGGCCAGTTCCTGAACTGCTGATATGATGGATGAGGTCCGGCGAAAAGTAGCATCGATTCATTTCGAACTTGGGGATCGCCCAGCAGCAACCACTATTCTAATCAAAACTCATAGATGAGTGGCATTGCCAGCGCGATTGTTGGCCTCCGATGGTTGAACGGACGGCGCGGCATTACCGATCGCGGGATGATGGGGATCCTCGACGTAAGCGAGCGCTGACTGTTCATTTCGCTGTTCGATTGCCGCTGAAACCGGAATACGATGAACGATCTCCCGACAAGTCTCTTCCTCTGAACGCGCTAGGTTTATATCGCGTAATTGAAGCAGATTTTCCCCTGAACTGATTGCAATATCTTCGAGCGTCAGAGCAACTAACAGATTCGTATCAAATCGACTGCCGCTGGCCTCAATCAGCGTTTCACCATCGTGGGTTGATATCATTTTTATTTCGACTCGCACGTGCCAACCCGCGATCAGGCCGAAATAAAAGGCTTCATAAGTTTGCAGCGTTCCATAAACCACCGCGTTAGCATCGAACCATTTACCAAGCTCTTCGGGTGGCGTTTGGATGAGCTTATTTTCATTATCGATTCCGCGCGCGCGCAGAACTGCATCTACCCCTTGTAGGTTCACCATGGCGAATTCACGCTCGGCTAGATATCCATCGAGCGCGCGCCGTAACCGTTGCGCGTCAGTCCACGCCCAGTTCATTCGTGACTGCTTATCGCGAAAGGTTAGCGGAATCTTGTCCACCACGAAATTCGCACTGCCCTGATCGGTAAACGGCATGACGGCAATCCGCGCGGGTGACTTTTGTAGATAATCTGATGCTACATTTACCTTAAAGCTGCCAGGATCGAGTTCTACTAAATGGTCGAATAAGGTCTTCCGGCCATGCGCTTCGACTCCATACTCGTGCTGAAAAAAGGGGCGCGTTTCGACTGTGCTGGTGGCGCAACCGGCTGCGCAAAGAATTAGTGGCAATAACCACACTCGCACACGAGTCATGCGTGACGCCTCTCGAATGGGAAGGAAGCAGAACTCATGCCCGTTCAGAACGTGATAGTTCTTGATTTCTTTCCGATGGGCCGCCAATTCCGGCATCTAGCCAGTAAAAACTACATGAATTTAGTTGAGCTTTAAGGATCCGCTATCATCGTTGGCGATTGCCTTGCCAATTTAATCAGTTCAACTCAAAAGCTATTCTGGTCACGCTAAATTTAGCGCGAGCGTTGATTATGCAGTCAAATCGAGTGGCTTCGGCATGAATCGTCCGTAATTTAACACCTTGGATCTGGATGTTGCGCGAGCACGCGTCGTCCTCTCACTCCTTGCGATGCTGTCGCTCTACATAGACCCGACCACCGCGGGCGGTCTCTTCCATTTGAACGGTCTTGCTCTAGCCACGATGCTCTGTCACTTAGCTTATAGTTTGAGCTTCTATTTTGCGTTGCATCGCCGCCTCGCTCCTGCCTACCTTGCTCCGATCTCGACCGTACTGGACCTCGTTTTCGCCACCGCGATTGCGTTTTTAACGGAAGGCGAGACCAGTCCCTCGTACGCATTTTTTGTGTTCGCAATCGTAGCCGCCGGTATTCGGCCCGGCCTGTGGGCGACCGTGACCGTAACTGTATCGAGCGTCGCGCTCTATCTTGGCGTGATCGCGCTGCCCGGCGGATTGTCCAATTCCTATCTGATGCGCGGAGTCTATTTGGCGATCGCGGGATATCTAGTCGGCTTCGTTGGCCAGCAGCGCGCAGCGTTCGAAGCGCGGTCGCAACGTCTTTCCATCGCACGCTCATTGCACGATGGCTACATACAGGCGCTCGCCGGTGTCAACTTGCGCCTGCAGGCTTGCCGCGAATTGCTCGTACGGGAACGCCCGGCCGACGCCCTGCTTGAATTAGGCGAACTTCAACGGGGCATTACCCGCGAATACGACGAGGTTCGCACCTATATTCGCTCACTGGCCGGAATAGCTACTCGTCCAATCAGGCTGGACCGGCTTCTGACATACTCTTTCATCTTGACGCGGACATCACCGGTCCCGGCTTGCTCGGAGAGCATCTTCTGCAAATCATCCTCGAAGGAGTGCGCAACGCCCGCCGACATGGAATGGCCAAGTCTGTAGAGATCGCCTTATCTACCTTGGACAACAAAGTGCTATTGAGCATTCAGGACGATGGTATCGGCTTCGACAATCCCGAGGCGCCGCCGTGGGCGATCGCCTCACGAGTCGCCGAACTCGGCGGACACATTATCATCGAGAGCGATGATGGTCCGGCGCGCCTCTCGATCGAAATGCCAATTTCGTAGTAGAATCCGTTTGTGCGTTTTATCCTTGCTGACGACCATGCGCTGTTCCGTCAAGGCTTGAAGTCTCTACTTTCGCTCGAGCCTGACTTCGAGGTGGTCGCCGAAGTGCAGCACGCCGGCGAGTTGCCGGACGCGATGACGCTCAACCCCTGCGACATTCTGTTACTCGACCTGCAGATGGATCGCTGGCTAATGGACGACATCCCGCAACTCTCTATGGGGCTGCTGTGATTGTGATCACCGCCAGCGAAAGCGCGGAAAATGCTGCTCGCGCAATGCGGCTTGGGGCGCGCGCTGTCGTCCAAAAACGTTTTGCCATTGAAACTTTGATGACCGCCATCAAAGCAGTGACTGACGGATTGGTTTGGATGCCGCCGGAAGTGCAGGCGGAACTCGCCGCACAGGACCGGTCTTCGGCGCGCGAGCTTACTTCACGCGAGCTCGAAGTTGTACGTTACGTCGCACTCGGATTGCGCAACGCTGAAGTCGCCGAGCGGCTCTCCGTCACCGAGGCCACCATAAAAACTCATCTCAACAATGTCTTCCAAAAACTGCGCATGCGCGATCGCCTCGAGCTGGTCCATTATGCGATCAGAACTGGTCTGGTTGGCGTGCTCGACCGCGATCGTTAGCCCCGATCATCCTCGTCCGTTCCCGCCTCGATGCTTAAAGCGAAGGCATTTGTCGAATTAACTGACAATCAAAAATCTCCATGTTGACTACTGAATTAGTCCCCTTCGTTCTTTTTCGCCTGAAACCTAAATCTCACGATTGACTAGCATCTCCATCGCTTGATGGAGAAAAAATTTATTCTCTAAAATCCCAACTACTACTGATACGGGCACATGCCTTGCTCAGTCAGGCGCACTTAGTTGCGTCTAGTGAGTAGTCGCAAGAGGCCATCTAGTATTTAGGAGGAATCCGCAAAGTGATGAGTCGATCCATCGTTGCCAAGTATTATTTGTTACGAGAGCGATGGCGCGATCCGGATATCCGCAAAAAAGCCGGTTCACTTCTGTTAGGCAAGAACATCGGTCTCGCCCTTGTAGTGCTTCTGATCTCCAAATGGTACTTGCCGAACTCCGCTTACGCGGACGCGGCGCCGGCTCTGCCCCCTTCCCATATCAATGCAATTAACACCGTCTGGACGCTGGTCGCCGCTTACCTGGTGCTTTGCATGCAGGTCGGCTTTGTGATGCTCGAGAGCGGCTTCGCGCGTTCCCGCGAAACCGTAAACATCATGGTCGAGGGCATCGCCGATACCTGTATCTGCGGCGTCACCTTTTGGCTGTGGGGTTTCGCCTTCATGTTCTGCCCCGGCACTCCTTGGATCGGCACGACCGGTTTTATGTTGCATGGATTACCTGCGACCTATGGTACGACCGGGGTCCCACTCCTTGCCTACTGGGTATTCCAGTATGCATTCGCTGATACCTGCTCGACGGTGACATCCGGCGCGATGATCGGGCGTTGTGACTTTATTGGCGACCTGCTTTATAGCGTCGGTGTAACTGGTTTCATCTATCCTATCATTGGCCATTGGGCATGGGGACCTGATGGCTGGCTAGCCAACATGACGCCGATCCCCTTCCACGACTTCGCTGGTTCAACCGTCGTTCACACTATTGGCGGGACGATCTCGCTGGCGGGCGCGATCGCGCTCGGACCTCGCCTCGGTCGAATCTTCAAACGCGACGGTGGCGCACCGATGAAGCCATACGATTTGATAATTGGCGCGACCGGCGGATTGATTCTGTGGTTCGGCTGGTACGGCTTCAACCCCGGCAGCACGCTTTCCGCGCTCGATGCTCAGGGTATCGGTCGCGTTTCCTTCAATACTACGATAGCAGCCTGCTCAGCCGGCCTTACTGCACTGTTCATCTCATACTATAAAGGTGGCAAGTGGGATCTCGCCTCGACCGTCAATGGCTTTCTAGCCGGTCTCGTCGCAATTACTTGTCCATGTTACTGGGTTGATCCTGAAGGTGCCTTCCTACTCGGTATCGGCGCGGGCTTTGTCGTGATGTGGGGTGTCGACTTACTTGAATACCTCCGCATCGACGATCCGATCGGTACAGTCCCCGTGCACATGCTGGCGGGTGTCTGGGGTACGCTCTCGCTCGGACTCTTCGCGGCAGGCAAGTACGGGGCGCCCACTCCTCTGGGCGCGGATACCAGTACCGTGGTCACCGGCCTTTTCTATGGTGGCGGCTTTGGAGTTCTAACCGCGCAGATGATCGGCAGCTTCTCGATCACCATCGCAACCTTCGTAGTCTCGATGGTTATGATGTACGCCATCAAATACGCGTTCAGACTGCGCATTCCCACCGAAGGCGAAATCGAAGGTCTCGATCTACACGAGCATGGCTTCCCGGCTTACCCGGAATACGTAGTGACCGGCAATGACGGCTGTCCCAAGACTATTGACGACGTGCCTATCGGACGCCGCACTCTAACGCGGCCGATCAAGCCAAAAAAAGTCGCATGACCGCTAATGCTCCTCACACTCGCATTCCTCCTGATGCGAGCGCGGGCGGCCTCACCGGGCAGGGTGAGACCGCCCGACTTCTTAAGGGCGCACTCGCCCACGATATCTCTGCTATCCTGCCGCCCGCATCATTGAGGCAAAGTTCTCCATTCCCTTGATGAACTCACTCAGGCTGCCGCCCATTGATAGCATGTAGAGTGTGGAAACGTTGAACTTGCGATAGCTTTCGACGATTCCCGGCGACAACCGCGACATATCGACCATCGCGGTGAACTCCAGCTTGGAGAAATCGCGCTTCGCCTTGTCCATCGCAGCCCGCAACCGTTCGTACAGCCCGCTGATCTGCTCAAGCGTAAGCAGCGCGATATGCCATCCGTCGCCGAACTCGACTACGCGTCGCAACGCCGGCATCGACTCGCCACCTACCCAGATCGGCGGATGCGGTTGCTGGAGTGGACGCGGCAGCATGTTCACGTCGCGATCAAGCTTGATGAATTGTCCATCAAAGCGCGGATTTTCCTCCGTCCACACCGCCTTCATCACTGCGATATACTCGCGCGTGCGCTGTGCGCGCTCGTTGAATGGGATGCCGAGCAGCCGGAACTCCTCTTCCATCCAGCCCACCCCAACTCCGAGGATCATCCGTCCTCCCGATAGAACGTCAAGCGTCGCAATCCGCCGCGCAACGTCATACGGATTCCGATACGGCACGATCAGCACACTGAGGCCGAGGCGGGGCTTTTCCGTCGCCGCCGCCAGAAACGCCAGCGTATCGAAAGGATCAAGCCATGGCACGTCAGTATAGATCGAAAACGGCAGTTGCTTCAGATCATTGCCGTAGTACTCAGTGTAAGGCCACGGCGATTCGATCTGCTTGGCATTGATAATATGATCGCCGATCAGAATCGAGTCGAAACCCAATTCCTCGGCGGCGGTCGCAACCTCCTTGAGCTCCTTGCGCCCGCATACGATAGCGCCGCCCGCTAGATGTAATCCGTATTTCATCGTAATTTCCTGCCGGCGAAGACCTGTTGCTATTCCGTCTGGGCTCTCGCGCGGCTCACGACTTATGCCGCGACTACGACCCGAGCGCAACCTTCAGCAGCAATCCGTGGCTCACGCTCGTACTATCGATATAGATGCCGGGCCCGATGCCCTGATCATTAACCCCGAACAGCTGATGAAGGAACTGATCGGGACTAACTGTCTAACGTAGATTGCAATGCCGGATTTCGGTTTGTGCAATTACCGATTCGACCGGAGCGAAGCTTTCCGTGACCGCGGTGAGATTTCCGGCCATCACTGCGCGGACGTAGTAAACCTTTCCCGGAAGCACACTCAGATGAACTGGAGTCGCGGCTTCGCCACTGACCGGCAGATATTTGAGAAATCCTTCCCGACGCATCGAGCAGGTAAGCTCACCCGGCGCAGCGAAGTACTGAGTATATTCGTCGTCGCTCAGCGTAACTGGATAGCCGCAATCGACGCTGATGCTGCCCAGTGGATCGAGACCGAGCGGACGCAGGCGATAGACATAGATGACCGCCTTGGAGGGCAGAACTGTGGTCGTCTGCGCCGGTTGCGATGAGGGCGTATCGATACATCCTGTCAGTAGCGTACTCAGTCCGAGCGCGACGGCCCATCGTGCCGCGCGCGCTCCAACAGTCCACCAAGCTGAAGTGCCCACTATTTGCTGAGCGCTCCGGTCGAATCGGCGACCAACTCTGAAAGATCGCGCACCCACATCTGGTCTTCAAGTGAGCGTGATTTGAGCGCATCCTCGAGCATCGTCATGCAGAACGGACAGCCCACCGCGACCGTCTCCGGATTGGCCTCGCTGATTTGATCGAAACGCTTCACCGGCGACGCCTACATTTCGGGCACGCCACCTCAATCGACTATCCTGTAAAGCTCAACGCTTATCAGCAGTCGTGCATCGTTTGTTCGCAAAATGGCGTCGGATACCTCGCTGGCCATGGTCTCTTCAGGACTCTACATCACGGCTCGGGGTGGCTTTGTCGACGATTTCCATCACGTCAAGGGTCTGGACCTTCTCCTCCAACTGTTTGGCCTTGATGCCGTCGCTGAGCATCGTCATACAGAAAGGACAGGAGACCGCGATGACCTCGGGATCGGTTTGAAGCGCCTGGTCGGTGCGGAGCAGATTCACTCGTTTGTCCGGATCTTCCTCGATCCACATTCGGCCTCCGCCGGCGCCGCAGCACATCCCGAATTTACGATGGCGCTCCATCTCGTGAACTTCCGCCCCTGCGCCGCTGAGGAGCATCCGCGGCTCGTCAAATACGTCGTTGTAACGCCCGTAGTAACAGGAGTCATGATATACGGTCCGCTTCGGAAATTCCGGAGAGATCTTGAGACGCCCCGAAGCGATCAACTGCTGTACGAGATCGGCGGCATGAATGACCTCGTACAAACCGCTGAATTGCGGAAATTCGTTCTTGATCGTGTTGAAACAGTGAGGACAGTTGACAATGATCTTACGAACTTTGTAGCTGTTGAAGGTTTCGATCAGCATCTGGGCCATCGTCTGGTAGAGGTACTCGTTGCCGAGCCGACGGGCCGTCTCGCCGTTGCAAGTTTCCTCGCGCGCGAGGCACGCAAAATCGACGCCTGCTTTCTGCAGCACGCGGACGAAGGCCTGCGTCGTCTTCTTGTTGCGATCATCAAAGGCGCCGGCGCAGCCGACATAGTAGAGATACTCGGCGTCAGGCTTGTCAGCGAGCGTGGGGACGTTCATCCGTTCGGCCCACTCGAAGCGCTTATCGGCGTCGAGCCCCCACGGATTAGATTGCGTCTCCATGTTCTTGAAGGTGCGGGTAAGCTCCTTGGGGAAACGCGCCTCTTCTTGCACCAGATGACGGCGCATATCGACGATCTTGTCGACGTACTCGATCATCGGCGGACAGGCCTCCTCACAAGCTCGACAGGTGACACAAGACCACAGTGTGTCGTCGTGGATGACCGGACCGACGATATTTTCTCCGACTTCCACAGGCTCCGCGCCATCCTCGTTGCCGGGATGGAGCCTCTTTTCAATCATCTCGTCCTGATGCGCGTACAGGTAGTCGCGCAAATCGAGCAGTAATTGACGTGGAGCCAGCGGTTTCTTGGTTGCCGTGGCTGGACAGTTCGCGGAGCAGCGGCCGCATTCTGTGCAACTGAACATGTCCAGCACCTGCTTCCACGTGAACTGATCGATGTGCGAGGTGCCGAAGCGCGTATCGTTTTCGAGGTCCTGTTTCGAGAGCCGCCCCTTGGGCTCGAGTTTCACGAAAAAGATGTTCGGGATCGCGGTGATAATATGAAAGTGTTTCGAGGGTGGCAGTAAGTCCAAAAAGACGAGAACGACGATGCCGTTCACCCACAAAGCTGCATAGGCCGCGCCTGCGGCGAAGCTCGTGCCCGCTTTCGCCAGGCCGAGCCCCACCAACCACGAAAAAGGCGCCCACCGCGCCTCCCGCACGATCAGCATGTCGTTCGGATGCGAAGCGATTCGCCCACCGTCATAGACGAGGCCAGCCAACATGATCAGCCCGATGAAGATCAGGATTACATAGGCCTCCCAGTGGGATTTAGCGCGCTGGCGGCTCTCAGGCGGAAGAAAACCGTAAAGTCGAGTCGCGTGCGTGATCCCCCATCGCACCAGCGCCACCCCAACCGCAATCAGAACCGCCACCTCAGTGCAATCGCGGAGGAACATATAAGGGCCGCCCACGGGGGAATGCAGGCTAAAACCGGGAACGAAGAATGAGTCGGAGTAGAGACGGCCGAACATCGTGATGATTTGGATCCCGAGAATGAAAAAGCCCCAAAAAATGAAAAAGTGCATCCATCCGGCGGACCGCTCGGCCCCCGCATTCCTGCGCACGAATTTCCTCTGGCCAAAGGCGTAGACCAGCACGGCGCGAACGCGTTCGGGAATTCGATCGAAGCGCGACGCGGGAACCGCGCTCCGTAGAAGCTGAAAGCGGCGCCAGAGTTGGTAGAAAAAAACGCTCAGGGAAACAAAAATGCATAGACTGAAGAGAATCTCCGTTATCATCGAACCTCCATCAATGGTCGTCATAGGCCGGATGCAGCCCACGCAGGGTGCGCCGCGCCCTGAAACGGGCGTGCGTAAATGGCCTGATTCTCTGCACTGGCGATCTTATATACTCAAAGTTTACTGGTTAATATACGCAGCTCTGCCGTGAGGCGCCGTTTCACCTCGCGGCGAATTTGTTGCTGAGCGCAGCGTCTGAAGTGCTGGGCGCTGACCTTCCGAGCAGAGTGTTGTTTTAAGAGCGATGGCGCTCGAAGGCTGGCCCGAACGGATATCGCCGCTCACACTCGCAGCGAGACTGGATAGGCCATCAGCGTTCCTGTTACCGAACGCTCGACCTGTGGTATCTTTGGTCACCTGATGTTGCCTAACTCATCACCTACTTCCATTCTTTAAAGAACAGTTCCACTCGCCAACGTTTTCGCCTGCGGGAGATTGGTCATCAGCACTCTGGCCTGTTTGGGGTCGTCGTTTCGCCACCGCTTGCTCAGCACCACAGTGACATCTCGGACCTCACGCAGCGTGGTTGGTTTAGCAAAGGTTCAAAAGACACCATATCAGCGGCAGACGGACTTGCGATAGTGAGCACGGGCAAATGTGCGATCAAGTCGCGGAGACGGTGGCCATCGGCGAACTTCCAGCTCTCGCGTCCGACGTAGCCCTGCCCCACTCCATCGCGAAACGTCAAAACAGCCGCCGCATCGGATGGTCGAAGCGCGGGCGCGTCGCCGCCCGTGCCGAGCGTGACCGTCCGATACCAGCGTCACCCGGCGTAGATAAAAGCGGCGGCCAGCGGGATCAGCATCCCGTACAGAAAAACTACAAACCCAACCGGGATATTCCACAGAATCTCGCGCGTAACGTGCTGGTCCATGAACGCACTCCTGAGGTGCGGTTTTATGGAGTCGCACGAGGGAATTCAATCGGGGCGAGCTAGTGCGCGCGCGTCATCTCCATATTTTTCTTGAGCTGATCGAGAATACTTCGGACCTCATCCGAAGGATCAATAGCGATCGCAGGAGAGGAGCGATCGTGAGCGTAGGCAATTTCGTTTACGATGTCTCGTGAGAGATCAATAAGCTGCTTGAGATCATTAGGACAGAGCCCCGCCTTCTTGAAAACATCAAAAGTTGAGAAATTCGAAGAAACGTGAGCAAGGCATTCATTTCTAATAATCGAGATCTTTATCCAAAGCAAATTTGCTGCGTGCCGCTTTGACTGTACGGCGGTCTGCACTATTTGAGGCGCTTGCTTAATAGCATCTGGGATATTGAAGGTATCGCGGTGAGTCTCGTAGAGCCCATACAGCGCGACGATCGCGGCAAGAAAGTGCGCGCTAATTGCGGCACGAAAATACAGCACAGTTTCGTCCATTGCTTCGGCGTACTCCGCCCTGTCCTCGCTATTCCAGAAAATCCACCAAATCTTAAATTGGCAGTCAGCGGCCATAATCGAATTGACCAATTCTCTGATTTGCTGAGTTCGATCATTATTTCGATTCATTGCAGTCCCGCGTTTAATTTGACCGATTCTGTTGGATCGGAATCGCATCGGGTCCAGCCGAGATTCTTCGCTTCGCTCAGAATGACTTGAACTAGCATCGCTATGGAGATCGTTCGATCGATTGCACCCTACTGAGATCCCTACAAGTCATTCTGAGCGAAGCGAAGAATCTCGGCTGCGTCTTCCCGTCGCGCATCATCTCCCGCCGAACACCTCACGTAGTAGCGGTGTCACTTGGGCTGCCGGATTCGTCCGAATTTTCGCCTCTTCCTGCCCGATCATGTAGAATAGTCCAGTCGAGGCTCTTGTGTACGACGTAGCTGTCGATATCAACCTTGCCGGTCACGCTTCCGAGCAGCCCGCCGAGCGCCGACTCCTGACGGATTCTTGCTCATCAATGCATCGTACTGCTGGGTCACTGAGTACTTGGCCATCGCCTGCTTGACGATCGGGGTAAACGCTTTCGTCAGTTCACCTGAGGTTTTCTCCCTGAAATACTCGGTGGCGGAAGTCTTGCCGCCCGTCACGATCCGCTGGGCATCGCTAATACTCATATTGCGGATCGCCTTCTCGAAAATCGGCTCAGCTTTGGGCGCTGCGGTTTCGGCTGCGCTGTTCATGCTCTTTTCAAACTTATCGATTTGTGCACCCGCGCCCATCGCGCGCAGCCCCTTTTCGACCGGCTGTAATTGCGCCGGCAGCAGAATCTTAATCGCCGGATCATCGAAATAACCGCCCGGCCTGCCGACCAGATTGACCGCACCGGTGATCGCGTTCGACAATGCCTCTTTGATCCCCGCCGAGGCTTGCTGATTATTGAGAGCGAAGCCACTCGCCGGCATCGCTAGCAGCACCGCGGCGATTATTAATATCAGCGCCGGTGCTCGCCCGTTTCTGACTATTATCATCGGCCTCTCGTGATTCTCCTGAATAGAAGGCTAGTGCTTGAGTTTCTTGACCTCCGCAGCCATCTCCGGCACCGCCTTGAACAGATCCGCGACCAGGCCGAAATCCGCGACGCTGAAAATCGGCGCCTCCTCGTCTTTGTTGATCGCCACGATCGTCTTGGAATCCTTCATGCCCGCCAGATGCTGAATCGCGCCGGAAATTCCGACCGCGACGTAAAGCTCCGGTGCGACCACCTTGCCGGTCTGCCCGACTTGCAGGTCATTCGGCACGAAGCCCGCATCGACCGCCGCCCGGCTCGCTCCCATGGCCGCACCCAGCTCATCGACCAGCGGCTCGAGTACGGTCTTGAAGTTTTCGCCCGATTTTAACCCGCGCCCGCCCGACACGATAATCTTGGCTTCGGTCAGTTGCGGACGATCACTCTTGATCTCATTGAAATTGACGAACTCCATCTTGAGACCAGCCGGATCGAGTTCCGCGGCGGCTTTCTCGACTGGCGCAGCGCTGCCGCTCGCCGGTGACGGCATCGAAGGCCGTGCCGCGCACGGTGACAACCCGCACTGGACCTTCGAGCTCTACCGTCGCCAGCGCGTTGCCGGCATACATTGGCCGCACCAGTGTGCCGTCGTCATTGATCGCGACGATCTCCGACGCCATCGGCGCTTCGAGCCGTGCCGCGACCCGCGGCATCAGATCCTTGCCCATCGCGGTTGCCGTGGCGAGCAAGGTCTCTGCACCGGTCTTTTTCATTAGCGCCGTCAGGGCCTGCGCGGTTGCATCGGCGAGATAATGCGCGAGTTTCGGATCTTCCAGCGCGATTACTTTGCTGACGCCATATTTCGCGATCTCACCGGCCAATCCTTCGCAATTGTCGCCGGTCACTACCGCGATACAGTTGCCGCCGCGCTTTTTCGCCATTTCAATTCCGGCGTTGATCGCGACCAGCGTACTCTTCGGAAAATGGTCATGCTGATGTTCGGCGAATACGATTACGTCACCCATCTTGATGCACCTGAATAGAGAACAAACGGATTAGGGGAGCCGTCTCTGCCCGACGAAATCAAATCACTTTCGCTTCGGTATGCAGCGCTGCGACCAGCTCCTGCACCGAGCCGAGCTTGCGTCCAGCTTGCCGCTTTTCCGGCGCTTTCAGTGTCTTGATCTTCAGCTTCGGCGCGAGATTCACCCCCAGGCTGTCGATCGCGATCTCATTCAGCGGCTTTTTGCGCGCTTTCATGATCCCAGGCAACGACGCATAACGCGGCTCATTCAACCGCAAATCCGTCGTGACCACCGCCGGCAGCGGAAATGCGACCGTCTCCAGCCCGCCATCGACCTCGCGCACTACCGTGCATTTGTCGCCCGCAAATTCGATCTTCGAGGCGAACGTCGCCTGCGGCCATCCCAGCATCTCGGCAATCATCTGGCCGGCCTGATTCGAATCGTCGTCGATCGCCTGCTTGCCGATTATGATCAGCTCCGGCTTCTCATTCTCCGCAACTTTGGCGATCACCCGCGCGATCGCCAGCGGATCGAGCGCCAGTATCCGTCTTCACCAGGATGGCGCGATCGGCGCCCATCGCGAGCCCGGTCCGTAACTGCTCCTGCCAGGCCTGCTGCCCAATCGAAATCAGCACGACTTCGCCGGATCCCTGCTTTTCTCTGATTCTGAGCGCTTCCTCGATCGCGATCTCATCGAACGGATTGATCACCCATTTCACATTATCCGTTGCGATCCCCGATCCGTCCGGCATCACCCGGATCGTCGTGGCCGGATCGGGCACGCGCTTTACGGGAACTAGAATTTTCACGTGATATTACTCCAGACGAAAAAATATAAAGGCTGTGCGCGATAAAAGACAGAGGCGACCGCGATGGCGGTCAGTCGTTGTAGCCGAGCCGATTCGACAATTCGCGCGCCGCGGCGATTATATGCGGCGCGAGTTCCTGTTCGATTCGCTCGCGCCCAATCCGATATGACGGTCCTGCAATTGCGATCGATCCAACTACCGATCGTGTATAATCCCGGATCGGGGCGGCCACCGACGTCACATCCTCGAAAAATTCGCCCGCATCGCTCGCATAACCGTCACGCGCTACCGCATCGAGTTGCTCCAGGATTGCCGCGCGCTCGACGATTGTCTGCGGCGTATGGCCCTCAAGCTGCTCCGGCAGCGCTGCACGCAGTTGCTCGTCGAACGCCAGATGCGCCTTGCCGATCGCCGTGCAATGCATCGGCAGGGTCTCGCCGATCGGCGGCATGATCCGCACTGCGCGATCCTCCGGCTGCGCCGCCTCCAGCGGCACCACTCCGGCCCGCCGCGCCACTGCCACAAGCGCGCTTTCACGACAGCGCTTGGCCACTTGATTCAGGATCGGGCGCGCCTGCCGCACCAGTCCCATGTGATGAATATAGCGGCGCCCCAGATGCAGACACTTGACCCCTAGTCGATAATTCTCGCTCGTCTTATTCTGTTCGATATAGCCGCGCGCCTCGAGCGTCGCGAGCAGCCGGAATACGTTATTCTTGTGCAACTTGAGTCGCTTTGATAATTCCGTGACGCCTAGCTCATCTACATCACCAAAGAATTGCTCAAGCACGTCCAGCGAGTGCGCTACCGATTGAATAACGTAGTTTGTCTTCTCACGGCGCACGATCTTATTTGGAATTTCAGCAATTAGCGCCACGATGATCTCGACAGATTGATGGTCATTATGGAAAAACTGTTTTACTGTAGATATAGCCTTTGAATAATGTCAACGGCCCATTAATCGCCCCGAAATACGCTTTTTGAATGGCCGGCCAAGATTAAAACTTCATCAAATATGCCCAATTCAAGTGATCCGATGAAACCCGAGTTCTTTCGCCGCTACGACGAATCCGACGATGCCGAATTTTATCGCTCGCCGCGCCGCGTCGTTCATATTGATGATTCCGCCATCGAGGTCGTCCGCCAAATCTATGCCAATTATCTTAAACCGCACACCGCCATCCTCGACCTGATGAGTAGTTGGCGCTCCCATCTGCCCGAGGGCCTCGGGGCAGCCAGCGTCACCGGTCTTGGATTGAATCGCGAGGAGATGCTGGATAATCCGGCCCTGACTGAAATCGTGATCCACGACGTTAATCGCGAATCACGCCTGCCCTTCCTCGATTCCTCCTTCGACGCGGCTGTGATGGCCGTATCGGTCCAATATCTTATCCACCCGATTGAAACCTTCGCCGAGGTTGGCCGCGTGCTGCGACCCGGCGGACCTTTCGTTGTTACTTTCTCGAACCGGATGTTCCCGACCAAAGCAGTCGCGCTATGGCAGGGCGCGCGCGAATCGGATCGCGTGCGTATCGTCGCCGGCTATTTCACCCAAAGCCGCGCGTTTGACCATATCGAAGTGATCGATCGCAGCCGTCGCGATCCGCCCGGCGATCCGATCTGGGCCGTCGTCGGCTCGGCCAAACCTGACGACTCGGGAGACACCGGCCATGATTAGCCATCGTGGGCTCCGCCATCTCGCTCTGCGCGTCACCGACGTTTCCCGCGCGGTCGAGTTCTATTCGCGAGTCTTTGGGATGCGACTGATGTGGCAACCCGATCCTGACAACGCGTACCTGAGTTCCGGATGCGATAATCTTGCGCTTCATCGAGGCAAGACCGGCAAGCCAACCCGCCAATCGCTCGATCATCTGGGCTTTGTCGTTTCGACTGTCGGCGAGGTCGAGGAGGCTTACCAATGGGCTTTGACCACTGGGGTCGAAATGGCGAAAGCATTGGCGCGTCATCGCGACGGCTCGGTTTCCTTTTATATTTATGACCCCGATCACAATCTGATCCAGGTGCTCTATGAACCCTCGATAAGCCCCCTCCGCATCGTCGAACCGGATCGATAACTCGCAAGACCCTCCGCTATCGACTTACGTCTGATTACGATAGATTCGAATCGTGCCGCTCAAAATCGACAAACGGGTCGTCAGCTTTCGTAATGAGACACATTCCGAGTTCGCGACCGTGCATAGTGAAATTCGCCATCTCCAGCAGGTTTCTGACTTGCGCGAGCGCCTCGCATTAGTCGAAACGAAGCTTGAGGCGCGTCACGGCTGAGCCGCCACTCCATGATGCTGAAAAACCGCGCCACTGCCGACCTCACCGCCGCTTACGCCCGGCGCTTTCCTCAGCTTCCGGGCAATTTCCGCCCGATGCGCGGACTATCAGTCTCCTCCCTCGGACTCGGTACCTACCTCGGCGAGCCGGATGACGCGACCGATCGCGCCTATGCCGAGGCGCTTCGCCCGGCGCTGCTCGGCGGCATCAACCTGCTCGATACTGCGGTCAATTATCGGCTTCAGCGCAGTGAGCGCGTGATCGGCGCAGTTCTCGACGAACTTGTCAGCGCCGGTAAGCTCCAACGTGAAGCAATCGTCGTCGCGACCAAAGGCGGCTTCATCACCTTCGATCATGAGATGCCGCCTGATCCGCGAGCCTGGTTCCAGCAGCATTACGTTGCAACTGGTCTCGTCGCGCCCAGCGACCTTGTACAGGGTTCGCACTGCATGACCCCGCGCTATCTCGACGCGATGCTCGAAACCAGCCGCAAGAATCTCGGCCTCGAAACCATCGACATTTATTACATCCACAATCCCGAAACCCAACTGGCCGAGATCAGCCGCCCGGTCTTCCGCGAACGTATCGCCGCGGCCTTCACATTCCTCGAAAAAGCTGTAGCTGAAGACCGGATCGCGCTTTATGGTGTTGCGACTTGGAATGGATTTCGCGCCGCTCCCAACGATCGCTCCTTTCTCGCGCTCACCGAACTAGTCGCGCTCGCCCGCGAGGCCGGCGGCGAAAATCATCATTTTCGAGTCGTCCAGCTCCCCTACAATCTCGCGATGACTGAGGCGCTCACCGCGCACAACCAGCCGCTGCCCGACGGACGTACCGGCAACTTCCTGGCCTGTGCCGACGCCCTCGGCATTTCCGTCTGCGCCAGTGCGTCTCTGCTGCAGGGACAACTTTCGCGCGGACTCCCGGAACTCCTGAATCAGACCTTCCCCGGACTCGATTCCGACGCGCAGCGCGCCCTGCAATTCGTCCGCTCAACCCCCGGAATCAACGTAGCGCTGGCCGGGATGAGCTCGGTTGCGCACGTCGAGAGTAATCTTGGGGTCGCGCGCCATTCCCCGGCGCCGTTTGATACATTGATGAAGTTGTTTCAGCCCGCGTCTGCGAATCGTTGATGGCGCGACCGGTCACGCACCGCATCAGACGAGTAATCCTCCTTTCGGGCCACCCCGAGCCAAACCTGGCGAAAAATTTGTCCCCTGAAATTGCCCGAGCCGCTCTGGACATCAGACCGGCTCAAAAAGGATATTTCAGGATCGTGGCGAAAGAAGCGCACGGCGCATCTCAAGCCTGAATCGAACATAATTTTTATCTATGGTTTTGAACCATGAAGATCGATTTTCACGCCCATGCCTTTCTAGCTGAATTTTTCACAGAGCTTCATCGGCTTTATCCCGACATCATCGAGCTGAAACGCGATGCGGACGAGCGGCTCGTGGCCATCTGGGCGAATACGCCGCTGCCGTGCTGGGATGCTGCTCTGCGCCTCGCGGATCTCGATCGCGCCGGTGTTGATTTGCAGATCCTCTCTAACCCGCCGCTCTACAATTGTCTCGACGAGCACACGCCCGAGTTGTGCCGGATGGTCAATGACGCTCTGGCCGCGACGTGCCGCGCCGCGCCCGAGCGATTCAAGGCGTTTGCGCATCTGCCTTTCAACGATATGGACCTGGCGCTCAAGGAGATGGCGCGGGCGCTCCACGTGCTTGGATGCGTCGGCGTGTTGATTACTTCGAATATCGCGGGGCGCTATCTCGACAGCCCTGAATTCTATCCGTTCTGGGAAGAAGCCAGCCGCCGCGGCGCATGTGTATTCATGCATCCGTCGCGCTCGCCCTTTTATCGTGACGACGAGCCGGCAACCCTGCTGTCATTCCCGTTCGACACCACGCTCGCAGCCCATAAGCTGGTTCATGGAGGTCTCTTCGACCGCTTTCCCAAGACCAATCTGGTGCTGGCTCATCTCGGCGGCGCATTACCTTATCTCGCGCGCCGGATCGATATCAGCTACGACTGTCCGGGCTTTTACGCCAATTATGCGAACCCTCCGCGACGTCCAAGCGAAGATATGCGCAAGCTGTATGTTGATACTGCCCTCGGCTGGAACCGCTCTTCTTTCGAGTGTGCGCGCGAGCTGGTCGGCATCGAACATATTGTTTTCGGCTCTGACTGTTTTCTGCACAATACGCCGTTCATGGACTGGACTAGCCAGTTTATCGACGGCCTCGGCCTCAAGCGCAAAGAGCGCGAGATGGTCTATTCCGGCACCGCCACCCGTATTCTGAAACTAAACGGCTAATGCCAGATGACCGGAACGACAAACCAGCTGCCATGTCCAAGCACAAGCCCGCCCAAAAGATCATCTTCTTCTACTGCTACAAGTGTAAGGCCTACGAACTGAAAACTAGTCCGCACTTCAGAAGCCAGAAGGCGCGTCACCCGCCGCCGCAAAGCCGAAAAAGCGACGCTTTATTAAGGTTGCAAATTCTTAAACTCTATAAACAGAAACCACTGCTGAAAGAAGGAACTGCAAGCCCCAAAAGAATGTCTGATCAAGGCCGCGCGCTTTACGCCAATACTGACGAGAAAATTCAGCGTGCCGAACGTATCCAGCAGACGTTTATCGAAGTCGTTCGGATGACGATAGTTCATCCTTGCGACTACGTATCCCTCGCGTGGTGCGGAGCTGGAGCTTGCGTGCCTCCGCGATCTCCTCTTCGGGATCGACTCCCAGTAAGCGCAGTTCAAGTTCTTCGTCAGCCATCGCGTTTTCCATCAACTATGTTCGCCGCGATCCGAAACTGACGCGAGATCACGAAAAAAATCCGGATAGGTCTTCGCGACACAGCCCGGATTCCTGATGCGCACGCCGGCAACTCTCAGTCCGGTAATCGCGAAGGCCATCGCGATCCGATGATCGTCGTAAGTCTCGATCGATTCACCATGCAGCTTTGACGGGGCGATCCCGAGGCCATCGTCGAATTCTTCGACGGCCGCGCCCAAGCGCCGCAGTTCGGTCGCCAGCGCGCGAAGGCGATCGCTCTCATGATGGCGGACAAAGCCGACGCCGCGAATTCGCGTGGGCGATGACGCCAGCGGCGCGATCGCGGCTAACGTCGGTACTATATCCGGCATATCGTTCAGGGCAACATCTATACCACGCAACTCGCCCGTCCCGATTATTGCGACGCCGTCCGCTCGCCATTCGATTTGTGCGCCCATCCGTTCCAGAATCGAGAGGAAGCCGAGATCGCCCTGCACGGAATCTTTCCGTAGGCCGTGAATAGTTACCGATCCACCGACAGTAGCGGCAGCGGCCGCGAAGTAACTCGCTGCCGACGCGTCCGGCTCGACGTGAAATTCCTGCGCCCGATAACGCTGTCCACCCGGGACGATTATGGAATCGTCCGCAACCGAGCTTTGCGCACCCCAATGGCTCATCAATTTCAGGGTCATATCGATAAAAGGACGCGCCGTATCACCCAGGACCTTCAGCCGGAGGCCGTCGCACCACAGTGGAGCCGGCATCAGCAGCGCCGACGCAAACTGCGACGAGATACTTGCGTCGAGCGTGATCGCTCCACCGCTGAACCCCTTCACGGACGTATCGATTACGACCGGAGGGCAGCCGTTGCCGCGTTCGCTAAAGGTATCCAGTCCGAGCTGGCGCATCGCCTCGAGCAACGAGCCCAGTGGCCGCTCGCGCATTCGCGTGCTTCCGTCGAGACGATAGTGGCCCTGTCCGAGGGTCAGGAAACCAGCCAAAAAGCGCATCGCAGTGCCCGCATTCCCCGCGTCGAGCGACGCTTCTTCGGCGGGAATCGCGCCACCGCTTCCGATGATGACGATGCGCCGATCGGAATTTGTAACCGCAATATCAAAACCGAGCGTATGCAGCGCGATCGCCATCCGCTCGGTATCGTCGCTGAGCAAGACGTCATGAATCGTCGAGGTTCCCTGCGCCATCGCCGCGAGCAGCATCGCACGATTCGTGATGCTCTTTGATCCCGGCGGAGTGATCGACGCGGCGAGCCGGGATTGAGCAGGAAGAATCTCGGTTTCACCGAAAGGCATCAGAGAACCAGCTTTTCAGAGCCGGCTTGTCGGCTCAAGCGAACCCGCCCGCAGAAAGGATATCCTCACCTGATGCAGCGTGTTACGCTCGGCGTAGTCACTGAATGGAGGTTCATTCAGCCATGCCGGGGATCACTCTCGATAATCTCGGCATCATCGATTCGATCTCTACGTGTAACGCGGTTATCCGCATGAGGAATGGGCCTTGCTGCGACGCGAAGCGCCGGTGTTTCATTATGAACGTCCGGACGTTTATCCCTTTTGGGCGATCACCAAGCATGCTGATTTGATCGAAGTCTCACGCCAGCCGGAGCTGTTTAATGAGTTGCCCGCTGAGCGCCAGCGTCTGGCAATTTTCAAGGACAATCCCAACGAGGAGCGCTCGGAAGAGCCAATCCTGCGGCAATTGCTCAATATGAATCCGCCGGAGCATGGAGCTTATCGAGCCGTGGTCAACCGGCGTTTCACCCCGCGTGCGATAGAACAACTACGCGCGCGAATCGAAGAGGTCACAGCAGACGTGCTCGATAGTGTGGCCGGTGCGAACGAGGGTGATTTCGTTACCCAGGTGTCGGCCAAGCTGCCGCTCGCGGTGATCTCCGAGATGTTCGGGATTCCGCGCTCGGATTGGGCAATGATGTTCCGGCTGAGCAACGAAATGATCGGGCCGGAGGACCCTGAATACAACCAGAACGCGACCATCCGCGAGACGCTCGAACGCGCCCGCCTCCAGTTCTTTCAATACTTCAGCGGATTAGTACAGGAGCGCCTGAAGAACCCGCGCGACGACGTTGCGAGCGCACTGGCTCATGGTCGCGTTAATGGCGAGTCAATCCCGCAATTCGAGACGCTTTCGTATTTCGCGCTGTTGATCATCGCGGGCAATGAAACGACCCGCAATGCGATTACCGGCGGTCTTTACTCACTGATTAATCATCCCGAGCAGTGGCGGCAACTTAAACGAGACCCCGCGCTGATTCCCTCGGCAGTCGAAGAAATTCTGCGATGGACTTCGCCGGTAATCCAGTTCACCCGGATCGCGATGCGTGATACGACGCTGCGCAATCAGAAGATTCAGGAAGGCGAGGTGCTGGCGCTCTTTTATCCATCGGCCAATCGCGATGAGGAAGTCTTCGCCGACCCGTTCAAATTCGATATCCAGCGCAGTCCGAATCCGCAAATCGTCTTCGGTATCGGCGAGCATTACTGCCTCGGCGCGAACCTCGCGCGGCTCGAATTGCAGATAATGTTCCGTCAGCTCGTTAACCGCTTAGAAATAGTCGAGATGACTGGTCCGATCGAGCGGATGCGCTCGAGCTTCGTGGGCGGCATCAAGCACATGCCGATCCGCTACAGGATGCGTTCGCGAACTTAGTAAATGGGGCGAATTGGTATGGTACGTTCAGAAAAACCAGCCGGTCTCCGAATTCGGTCCGAAAATCGCTCCGAGAAACCGCTCGATTTCGAGATTGAATTTCATGATCACGTGATCGGAACCGCGCGTCAGTCCGAAGCCGGGACCGACACTGTATTCGAAGTGATAAGGCAGCTCACCCCAGAGCACTGAGAAGATGTAATGCTGCTGCGCACTTACGGGATTGAGATCGTCAATTAAACCTGCGCCCCCATAAAACTCCACGCCCGGCGATAGATAGCGCAGCCATCGATAGTAGCCGGCCGTCCGATAGCCGAACTCGAAACCTTGATTGTGGCCCGCTCCGAGCAGGCTCTTTTCGAAGACTGGATTAGCTATCAACGAAAGCCTTCCGAAGTCTTTTTCGATAATCGGCCGCAACTCAAGCTCTAGATCGGCATCGTCGAACTGAGGGGTTTTGTGCCATTCCAGTTCGGCATACCATCCGAGATCGACAGGCAAGGTTTCCTCATCGAAGAGCCGTCCGCGCAACCGGTATTTCGACCCGGCGTACCAGAAGCCATGACCGCTAACCTGCGCCAAATTCAGGTAAGCCGCGGCTTCAATTCGGTCGGTCAAGCCATAAGTCAGTTCGAAGGAGCTGCGGTACATGGCTTGACTCGCAAAATCCCCCGACGAGGTTCCATTCCCGCCTCGGCTGTGACCGTTCGCGACGACGCTGTTGAGCGTTTCCAACTCGATCACGCCCCGCTGTTCAGTTGCGTAGGGATAGACTTCAAACTCCCATGGATCGATCTGCGCGATTGCATCATGGGAAACGGACAGCGCCAAAACCAGTCCCAACACACCGGCCAGCAGCATAAAAACTTTTCGCATTCAGACTTTGGTCACTTTCATCGATCCCATTTCAGAGGCTGGCCTGCGCCCACTGCTCCAGTGCAATACGATCGGCATCATTGAGTCGGGCTGCCGGATGCATTAGGCGGTAGGACCAAGGCGGCATCTTCCGTTCGCGCACCATGCGCTCGATCCACTGCAATTTGCGCCGTCGCGTGGCCGGATAATAGGTATTCCATTCCGAGAAATTGAGTTGCTCGCGACCCTTCGTGACGTGATGGACGATAATCCAGGAAAACGGCGCAATATGGCTGTACCAAGGCCAGCGCGTCGCGTTGGAATGGCAGTCGTAGCATGCGCCCGAAAGTAGCTTTTCGATGTTGGCCGGAACCGATAAGTTATCGCTCGCAGATGGGTTATCGCGCTGAACCGGTATGGCCTGTGCTACAATCAGTCCGCCAAGTACCCCGAGCAGCGCTGCCTTTACTAGGGCTTTCATCGAGGGCGGTGCGCGGGGATTCCTCGGACCTGATCA
>CAWCJN010000023.1:0-18665 GCA_963795945.1 uncultured Pseudomonadota bacterium | reverse complement strand
GACTTCATCAAGATCGCGCGGCGAACGGCAGTCGAAATTGGTTACGATCATGACGACGTGGGCTTCAACGGCAACATGTGCGCGGTGCTGACCGCGATCGAGCCGCAATCGCCGGATATTTCGCAGGGAGTGACCGAGGGCGAAGGACTGCATAAGGAGCAGGGCGCCGGCGATCAGGGTCTGATGTTCGGTTTTGCGTGCGATGAAACGCCGGAACTGATGCCGCTGCCGATCGCGCTGGCACATCAGCTGATGGAGAATCTGTCACGCTTGCGACGCGAGAAGAAGCTCGATTTCCTGCGCCCGGACGCTAAGAGCCAAGTTACGGTGCGCTACGCGATGGCCGTCCGGTGGGAATCAGTGCGGTGGTTGTATCGACCCAACATTGTCCAGCGGTAGGTCATGCGACGATTCGCGAAGCGATTATCGAAGAGCTGATCAAAAAGACCATCCCGGAGCAGTATCTCGACAAATCGACGGTTTATCCATGTAAATCCGACCGGCAGCTTCGTCGTCGGCGGACCGCATGGAGATTGCGGACTCACCGGGCGCAAAATTATCGTCGATAGTTATGGCGGTTATGGGCGTCATGGCGGTGGCGCGTTTTCGGGCAAAGATCCGACGAAGGTTGATCGTTCGGCATGCTACATGGCGCGGCATGTGGCGAAAAATGTGGTGGCGGCGGGACTGGCGACGCGATGCGAGATTCAGGTTGCCTATGCGATCGGAATTGCCGAGCCGGTTTCGATCCTGATCGATACCTTCGATACCGGGTTGGTGCCGGATCAGAAACTCTCGACGGCGCTGCGCGAGCTGTTCGATTTCCGTCCGGCGGCGATTATCAAGACGCTGAATCTGCGCCGGCCGATCTATCAGGCGACGGCGGCCTATGGGCATTTTGGACGGTCGCCGCAAGCGGGATTCTTCCCGTGGGAACGGACCGACATGGTCGATTCGTTGCGGGGCGCATTCGGGATCAACGGTCGCTGAGTTATAGCGACAAACGTTCCACGGACCAAGCCCTCTAAACTCTCAGCAGGAGATTTTCGGTAATGTCTGATTCGCGCGTCGCGGATAATCGACGTTCATGATTTGAGTTTGGCTGAGGCCGGCCGCAAGCGGATCGAGTGGGCCGACAAGCAGATGCCGGTGCTACGGCTGATTCGCGAACGATTTGCAAAAGAATTGCCGCTAAAGGCTATCGGATGGGCGCCTGCCTGCATGTGACGTGCGAGACTGCGAATCTGCTGCGGGCGCTCAAGGCGGGCGGCGCCGAGGTGATCTGCTGTGCGAGCAATCCGCTATCGACGCAGGACGATGTCGCGGCGGCGCTGGTAACGCATTACGGAATCCCGGTTTATGCGATTCATGGTGAGGACCGCGACACTTATTACAGTCATCTGCGGGCGGTGCTGGAACGCCGTCCAACGATCACGATGGATGACGGTGCGGACTTGGTCAGCCTGCTGCATACCGAGTTCAAAGAGCACGCGCAGGAAGTTCGCGCGAGCATGGAGGAGACCACAACCGGCGTAATCCGGCTGCGCGCGATGGCGCAGGAGGGAGCGCTCAAGATTCCGGTGGTGGCGGTCAACGACGCCCAAACCAAGCATCTGTTCGATAATCGCTATGGCACAGGCCAATCGACGATGGACGGCGTGATTCGCGCGACTGGCGTGCTGATCGCCGGTTCGGTTGTAGTCGTCGCGGGCTATGGATGGTGCGGACGTGGGATCGCCTCGCGCGCCCGGGGGCTTGGCGCCGACGTGATCGTGACCGAAGTTGATCCGATTCGTGCACTGGAAGCCGCGATGGACGGACTGCGGGTGATGCCGATGGTCGAAGCGGCGCGGAGCGGTGATATTTTTATTAGCGCGACCGGCGATCGCTCAGTGCTCGGCGCAGAGCACTTCAACCTGATGAAAAGCGGCGCGATTTTGGCCAATTCAGGCCACTTCGACGTTGAGATCGATCTCGCCTATCTAAGCGACTCCGCATCAAAAATCGAACGTAACGTCACGCATAATGTTGACGCATATCATCTCAAGAGTGGTCGCGTTTTATACATCCTCGGCGAAGGACGGTTGGTGAATCTAGCCTGCGCGGAAGGTCATCCGGCGCAGGTGATGGATATGAGCTTCGCGACGCAGGCGATGGCGTCGCATTGGGTGGCGACCAGCAAACCGCTATCGGTGCAGGTTCACGACGTTCCGCAAGCGATCGAGAACGAGGTTGCGAATCTCAAGCTGGCAGCGATGGGCATCAAGATCGACGCGTTATCGGAGGAGCAGAAGAAGTATCTATCGAGCTGGGAGTCCGGTACTTGAACGAAAACTAAAGCCGCCCACCCTCTTTAGAACGCGATCAAATCACTCTCAGTCCGGCGGTCAAGCGGCGACGGGGACGCGTTTCCAGCGGCGATAGGCTTCGCCGCCGGCGAAGCAACACAGGATCAATCCGATCGCGATGAAAAATCGTGGCGACATCGGATGCCAGAGCGCGTCGCCGAGGAAGGCGAAGAGCACCGTCCCCGGAATCATCCCGACCAGAGTCGCCCAGAGATAATCTTGAAACGTGATGGGGGAGGCGCCCGCGAGCAGATTGAGCACGTTGTATGGGATGACCGGTACGAGCCGCAGATAGAGGATCACGAAGAAGCCATTACGCATCAGGCTTTGCATCAGGTGCTGAAAGCGCTTGCCGATAATACCCTCGACGAAGGACTTGCCAAGGAAGCGGCCTGCGGCAAAAGCGATCAGTGCGCCTAAATTAGCGCCGGTCAGCGACCAGAGCGCTCCCCAGAACGCGCCGAAGGCCAGCCCGCCTGCAATCGTCATCACCGCGCCGGGAACCAGAAAGGAGGGGCCAACTGCGTATAGGAGAATATAAGCAATCGGTCCCCACGCACCCAAAGAAAGCAATTCGGTTTTGATCAGACGCGGATTCTCGAACCATTCGGCGTGAGTCCACAGTAGATAGGCCGAGCCGCCAACTAAAACGAGCAGAAAAACGGCACGAAGAAGCTTAACTGTGAGGCCGTCGCTCTCCGACTTGGCCGGAGGTGTTGGTATAGGGGAAACTGCTGCCATACTTTCGATGCTCAATGATAGGTAGAGGCATAGTTTGTGACAAGCCGTTTAGCTGTCGCGATAACTCGCAAGTGCTATTTCACAATTGAATGGACTTATGGGGTTAATCGAATCCGCAAAAGGTTCCGGTGAGCTGCAAGGGGTATTTCAAATGACGGAATTGAAAGAGAAAGTTGCAATTATTACCGGCGGAGGTTACGGAATCGGGCGGCAGATCGCGCGGCGTTATGGCGAGGCTGGGATGAAATTGGTGCTGGCGGCGCGCAGCGCGGGGCCGCTCGAGGAGGCCTGCCGCGAACTTCAGGCGGCGGGCGCAAAGACGTCGTTAGTGCAGGCGGATGTCGCAAAGGAAGCCGACTGCAAGAAAATGGTCGAGGCGGCGCTTGCCGCCTTTGGGCGGGTCGATATTCTTGTGAACAACGCCGGTATCGCAGGACCGACCAAGAACAGTGTTGAGATGAGCCTGCGCGAGTGGCAGGAAGTTATTGATATCAATCTGACGGGAGCATGGCTGGCGTCGCGCGCGGTGATTCCCGCGATGAGCAATCAAGGGAGCGGCAACATCCTGATGATCTCGTCGGGCGCGGGGCGGCGAGGTTATCCGCTGCGGTCACCTTATTCGACTTCCAAATGGGGCATGATCGGCCTGACACAGACGCTCGCGGGTGAATGGGGAGCGAAGGGAATCCGCGTCAATTGTATTTGTCCGGGCGCAGTCGAAGGCGATCGGATCGAGCGGGTGATCCGGGCGCGGGCGGCGGCGATGGGCGTTCCGGACGAGCAAGTCCGTAAGGGGTTCACTTCGACGGCTGCGCTGCAACGGATGGTGACTGAAGAAGAAGTGGCGCGAGTAGCGCTGTTTCTGGTGAGCGATCTATCGAATGGGATGACCGGGCAGACGCTCAACGTCGATGCCGGCAGCATCATGAATTAGCGGGATTTGACAATTTATTTCGGTGGATGCTAACGCACGATTGGAGGATAGGCCAATGGTTTACCTGACTGCGCAGATCAAATTGTACCCCGGCAAGCTGCCGGCGTTTATCGAACTGATCAATAAGCTCGTGCCGACGATCCTGAAAAAGCACAACTGGAAGCTGGTCGGCAGCTACGCGACGATGGCCGGACGATTGAATACCGTGATGGACTTGTGGGAACTCCCGGAGCCGAATGCTCTTGGCGCAGCGTTAGCGGATCCCGATTTTCAGAAATATGCGGCGGAGATCGCGTCGATTGTCGAGGACGAAGTGCTCACCATGAGCACGAAATTGCCGATTGGCTGATTGCTCTTACGAAGCGGGCTGATCGCTAACTCGCGAGCAGCCCGCCCGCTAAATTCACAAGCACTTGCGATTGTGCGGCATGGTGAAATCGATCGCTGGGCCTTCGGGCACGATGCGGGTGGGGTTGATGCTCGTGTGGCTCCAGTAATAGTGCCGCTTGATCTGCGGAATGCTAACGGTCTCGGCCACGCCCGGCCATTGATAAAGCTCGCGCGTACAGCCCCATAGATCCGGATAGTCAATAATGCGCCACTGATTGCACTTGAAGTGGCTGTTGTACACCGAATCAAAGCGCACCAGTGTCGTGAATAAGCGCCAGTCGGCCTCCGTAATACGATTACCGGTCAGATAACGGTTGCGGGCGAGCCGCGCTTCAATATCATCGAGTGTGCGAAACAGAACGGCGAACGCCTCGGCGTAGGCGCCCTGTGAGGTCGCGAAACCGCATCGATAAACCCCATTATTGACATTCGGATAAGTGATCGCGTTGATCTCGTCGATGGCCGGTCGCAGATCCGGCGGATACAGATCGAGCGCCGAATCGCCCCATTCATCGAAAGCCTGATTGAGCATCCGGATAATCTCGGAGGACTCATTATTGACGATTGTCGCGTTGCGCTTGTCCCAGAGGATCGGGACTGTGACCCGTCCAGTGTAATCGGGTTTGGCGCGCGCATAGATTTCGTACAGATAGCGCGCGCCGAAGAGATGGTCCGGGTCGAGCCCGCGGTGAGCGAGCCGGTGGGACTCGTGAAGGCCCATCCGTTCTCGCCCATCGAGGGATCGACCACAGACACCGAGATCACGTTTTCAAGCCGCTTGAGCTTGCGGAAGATCAGCGTGCGATGCGCCCACGGGGAGGCGAGCGAGACGTAAAGATGATAGCGATTTGATTCGGCGCGGAAGCCGCCGCTGCCGGAAGGCCTTGGTGAGCCGTCGCGCGTGACCCAGTTACGGAATCCCGCGTCCTACCGGACGAAGTGGCCGCCGGTATCGGTGGCGAAGGTTGGATTCGGCTCCCATTTGCCATTGATCAGCATACCCATCGTGGTGATCCAACATCTATAGAGTGATAGCGGCAAAACGAATTTATTGCTATTTTCTTTGCTTCTTTGAAGGTGTGAGCATTTCCTTGGCGTCCAGCGCCTTGGCTACCAATTCGCGGAGGGGCAATTCCGAGGCCGAGCCAAAGCGAGCGACCACATAATCATACGCCGCTATCGCTTCCTCACTTCGGTCGAGCTGGCCGAGCGTGATTCCCTGGTTAACGAGGGCCCTGGCTATCCACCTAACCCCTTCTGGATTATCACTGCAACGCATGCGTTCGAAGATGGCTACGAAAGTGGCAACAGCCTCCTCTGAGTGCTTGAGATTGAATTGCGCAACTCCTGCTAAAGTCATGGCCCGAGCCCATTCGATGTCCGTGGAGGCCGCCGCTAGCGCTTTTTCCGAACAGAATAAAGCGCCGGAATAGTTTGGACTTTCACTGCTTGTCAGATTTTTCGCTTCTCCGATCCAATAATCGAAGTTCGGCCCTGCCTTAGGCTCGGCCAGTGGCGGGATTGACGTGGATGAGCTGATTGTCATTCCCGAAGAAGGAGCGGTTCCTGTACCCTCATGCTGCCTTAGCCATTTTGCCAACTGTTCTTCCATCCGTTCGCCGAATTGATCGGGCGATTCAAAGGGCCTGAAGAGGTATTTCTTTCCTTGCTCAATCTGCTCCTTGAACGTGATAACCTTATTTAGTTGTTTACCCGGATCGCGCAGCTGAGCTGGATCGACTCGTTTGAAAAACAGGGCAATATTGCGGATTTTTGTTTCCTTGTAGAGCTGTTCCGCCAACTGCCATTCTTCTTCGGTTCCCGAAGAATACCCGCCATCGGTTGGCGACCCCCAGCGATCGTGGAGGACAAAGACCGCGTAATCACATTGCCTAAGATCTTCGTTAATTTGCTCCTGGGGCCGCCCGACGCCACTAATCGTATCCTCCCAGCCGACCGGATAGAACGTCACGTTTAGCGGTTCGGCATGGACCTTGGTGAATTTTTCAAGCTTATCTCGAAACAGCTTCCGTTCTTCCCCCAAGCCCGCAGGTGAGCCGATGGAGATACGGTACTGCGTGAGGGATCTCGGCATGTCCGTCGAAGCTCCATCAAGCGTTTTGATGAATTACACGTCCTGCAACCGAGTCAAAGCGTCGGCGCATCGGACATCATCATCTATCAAAATTCTCGCGAAAGAACAGGGAAGTCATGCATGCGTCTCCCCATCCATAGTGGTCGCTTGCGCATCGATGCGATGAGCAATCTTCCTTTTTGATGGGGTTAGTTTGCGATGTTGATGCACTCCGCGTCAACTTTTCAGGCCCGACGTTTTTCGGCTTCGCGGCGGCCGCGCGTCATCGACTGAACTATCGATTTGACCTGTGGGTCAGCAGCGAGGGATTCCAACTTCATGCTCAAGCGTCTCCGCCAGTTGGGATATTGATCGGTTGTGGCGGGCAGATTGACTTGCGTGAGCTCACCGAGGAGGTTTTCCATCCGGAGCATCGCGAGCGCAGCGTCGGTACGGCCGAGAAAAGTATGAACTGCGCGTGCGAGGCGATCATTATCGTTGCCATCGCCCGGGTCCAATCCTTCCTTCCGGAGAGCTCGCAATAAATAGCGCTTTTCTTTTGCGCGGGTATCGCGTTGGCGGCGACCTTCCTCCGGATCGGAGTAGAGCTGATTGATCTCCCGCAATTCGATGTCGTGAGACTGCCACCATCCACGCAAGGTGGCGAGGTCGTGGCTGCCGACCGTCGCGAGCGCGAGCATCGGGTAGTCTTCGGGCGGGAGAAATTCGCCGCTTTCGGGATCCTGTTCGAAATAGAGCACCTTGTACGACAAGATACCAAGATCTGCCATCTTGTCGCGGAAGCCAGGAGGAACCGTGCCGAGATCCTCGCCGACGATCAAACATCGATTACGGTGACTTTCGAGGGCCAGGATGCCGGTCAAATCCTCGAAGGGATAGGTGACGTACGCACCATCGGACGGCGGATGTCCTTCGGGAACCCAATAGAGATGCTGGAGTCCGACCACGTGATCGATACGCAATGCGCTCGCGTGCCGCATATTGGCTCGCACCAGAGCGATGAAGGCGGCGTATCCGATTTCGCGCAACACCCGAGGATCGAAAGGGGGCAGACCCCAATCCTGCCCGCTGGTATTGAGGAGGTCCGGTGGAGCGCCGGCATGGGCGCGCGAAACTATGGTAGCGGGCTGTGACCAGGTTTCCGCCCCGGCAGCGTCCGCGCCGACCGCGAGATCGCGATAGAGTCCTAGCGCCATCCCGTTTTGACGGGCAGTCTCGGCGGCCTGCTCTAATTGCGTCTCGGCGAGCCATTGGGTCCAGCGGAGAAAATCGAGCTCGTCGCGATGGTCAGCGGCAAAGTGCTCGACCGCAGGCGAGTCGGGTATGCGGAGGTCCTCGGGCCATTGCCGCCAATCCACTGGAGCGCCCGTGCGGGCCTGCTCGAGTCGCAACGCCTGGAAAGTACAGAATTGCTCAAGAGCGGGGCCAGCACTCCGTACAAATTGATCGAAGGCGCGTCGTCGTTCCGATGCAGCTTCACGCTGGAAAGTCCGAAAGAGACTGCGCAGGGCATCGAGCTTAAGCTTCGCGACGCTCTCGTAGTCGAGCAAGGAAGCAGTACGCACCTTTTCGAGTGCGATTTTGAAGGACTCGCTTTCGAGGGTCGCCCGCATTGCAGAGCTGGTCGCGAACTCGGGAATCGCGGTCACATCAATATTCAGAATGTTCAGAAACAGGCGACTCACCGGTGAATAGGGACTCGCGTGGTTGGGGTTATCAAGAAACATCGCATGAAGGGGATTTAGCCCCACCAGAGCGGCGCCCCATCCGGCGGCTAAATCGAGCAGCTTGCGCAGATCACTGAAGTCGCCAATGCCCCAGTTGCTGTCGGACTGGAGCAGATAGAGCTGAGTTGCGAGTCCCCACATCTTGGCGCCCTGCTCGAGCGCGGACGGTATCCAACATCGAGACGGTACGACGATGAGCGGCATGCGGGCATGCAGCTGATCAATTTCGAGTCGATGATAGCCCGGCGGCAGATGTTGCTCGATGGTCAGCGACTGACGATTGGGATGCGATGCGTCAGGAGCAAGTGCGGTCTGGTCTGCAGCGCCCTCAATGACCGCGCCGTCCTCAAGTACGAGCCGCCAGGCAAGCCGAGTATCTTCGGAATCGAAACACACGGGAATGTGGAGCGGGTGCTGATCGTCACGGACGACCATCACCGGTGGCAGCGATCGGGTTTTTTCCTGTGCCTCGAGCGCATCGAGCTGGTCCTGAGCGTCCATGTCCCTCGAAAGAGACAGGTTCATCGCGGCTAAAATCGTGCGTACCACGCCGGGATCGATCGCGATCGATTCGCTGGCGGCGTTTAAGTATTCGAGCTCGATTCCGACTCGTCGCGCCAATTTTGCCAGCGGCGAATTGAGGAAATCAGTCCGGGACGGCAAAGATATAGAGTCTGACAAATGCTTTCTCGATGTACGGGTGAATTGATGAGTGGCGCTACAATGCTACGTGCTCAAACTTCTTTGCCTTTCTCGGCGAGATTCTGGCGCTCGCATTCGACGTGGGCGATGCGGCGAGGAGTCTGATCCCGTTCGCGTAAGACCACTACATATTGTTCACTTTCCGCATCGAGCGGCTTATGGCAACGGCAGCAAAGTTCAACTTCCGGCATTCGCTTCAATCCATTTCGTGAGGCGATTCATCACCTATTCTATTTCAGTAAATCTCGCCATCAATGAGGAATCGCTCGACCGTGGCCAAGTATCAGTTGGCAGCCTCGTCGAGCGATATCCCCATTATAAAGGAGCAGAGGCGTTTACTTCATTGCGATACGCGCGAGTCGTTCGAGCTTTTGGTGATAATCACCGACACCGAACAGCGGCTCGGCGGCGCTGACTTCAACTATGCGTCCGACGCCCATCGCGGCGAGTTCGCCGAGCAGGTCCTGGGTGCGCGAACGGTCGTCGGGTAGAGAGATCATCAGAGTGATATCGAGCTTGCCGAAATCTTTGCCAACTTTGGCGCACTCGTCCTTAAGCTCAGCCAATTTCCGGCGCATAAAGGTCGCGGCCTTTGCAGTATCGAAGCAGACCGGATTGTAACCATCGGCCCATCGCGCGACCCACTTGAGCGCATTCTTGTCCATGCTGCCGATCAGGATCGGCGGTCCGGGCTGCTGGACGGGTTTGGGATTGCAGACAATCTGGTCGAAGTTGGCGTATTTGCCGTGAAAGGACGCGGAGGGTTTCGACCATAGCTCGCGCATCGCGGCGACGTATTCTGCCGCTTGGGTCCATCGATGAGCGAAATCGGAGCCAAGCGGTTCGGCGGCTTCGCGCAGCCATCCGGCGCCCACGCCGAGGAGCAGGCGGCCACCGGAGAGCCGATCCAGCGTCGCGATCGTTTTGGCGGTCTTGAGCGGTTCGTGCTCCGGGACGAGCAGCACCGAGGTGCCGATGCGCAGGTTTTTGGTAGTGGCCGCGGCCATCGCGAGCACGACGAACGGCTCGGGAAAGTGTGCGTAGTGATCGGGAATCGGACCGCCGGCAGGAAAGGGAGTTTTCGGAGCGGCGTGAAATAGCATGTGATCGCCAACCCAGACCGATTCGAGACCAAGCTGCTCGCATTCGAGGGCAAAGGCTCCGGGAGTGGGCGCCGACTCATCGACGCGCTTGTAGATCATCGAGATGCCGATTTTCATACGGGTTCCTCCGCGACGTGATCTTGCGTGGACAGTACTAAATCGGTTCAGCAGCGCAATGGCGCCGTGGATCTTCTCGCCGGTGCTCTTTCAGAACGAGATGAGCACGCTGTTGATCCTCTAATTTAATCGCGGGGGCTGCTGATTCTACCGGCGTTGCTGGTGACGATACGTCCACGATTTCTAGTGAAGTCCGAGTTGGAGTCCACGCTGCAATTCACGAGCATGCGGGCGCGCGAAGCGCTCGCTGACAAGCGATCAAGATGGCTTGACTTACAGAGGGCTGGTTTTCCGCCATCTTGGAATCGTGTTATTACAATTGTACTCACGAAGCCGAAGACGTTCCTAGCTTGAACTAAAGGCCCAGAGATAATCTCGCGTTTTCGGAAATAAGCGGACTGGGTTTCTCGTCTGCGTGCTCTTTCTCGAAACAAATGGATACCGCTTCGAGGGTCGTGAGGAAGATGCTACCGCAGCAGTGGAAAGCCTCACTGCCGGTACGATTGATGAAAGGGGTTTCGCGGCATGGCTGAAGTCCTAATTCGCGACGTGAATACAGCATCAAGCTACACGGGAATTGAAGAGAGAGTGTAGCTAAGCAGCTATGCAATCGAACCCGGGTTGGTTGCGGTATTGATGGCGCATACGGCGATACTTTTCGCGCCGCTAAGCGTCTAGTTTTCGTGTGGCTCAATACTGATATCGAGTTCACCATCCAGCTTGAGCACTTTTGCCGCGACTTGCCCGTTGCGGGTGTGTTCAAAACTTAAATCTATACGTGCATCAGCCACGCGGAGGCCACGAAACTCTAGCCGTCTCACCGCCTTTGGTAGTAGCGGGCGGACGATCCGTAGCCGCTTCTCGAAACCCAAAGGAATCAACCCAAGCGCAATCTGCAATAACATCGGAACCGCGCCAGCCGCCCAGACTTGAGGATGGCAGGCTTCGGGATATCTCACCGGAATGCTGTAGTCATCACGGGAGAAACCGGCGAACAGTTCCGGCAATCGATGGTGCTCGAAATGTGCAGCCGCATCCACGATGCCATCAAATAGCCGTTGGAAATGAGCATCCATGCCATAGTTGCGAAATCCGCTAGCTATAATCGAATTGTCATGCGGCCATACTGTTCCCACGTGATAACCAATTGGATTATAGACGCGTTCCCTGGTGCTGAGGGTCCGAATGCCCCAGCCGCTAAACATATCTTCCTGCATCAGCCGGTCGCCAATCAGATCGGCTTTGTTCGGATCTACGATCCCGGACCACAGAGCTTGACCGGGATTCGACGAAATCACCGCCGCCGGTTTGTTGTCGAGTTGCAGTGCAAGTGCATAGAAGCGCTGCTCTTGGATCCAGAAATCCTGATTGAAGTGGGGGCGCAACTTAGCCGCCTCCGCCAACAGGTTATCAGCACGTTCGCGAACGCCTGCACGCCGATAAAGATCCGCGATACAAGTTTTAGCTAAATACACGTAGCCTTGTACTTCAACCAATGCGATTGGAGGCCGCGCATTGGTGGCGTCGGCATTGACAATGCCATTTCCCGAATCCTTCCATCCCTGATTCGCCAGACCGTCCTTTGCAGTGCTTTTGTAGCGGAGATACTCGTCTTGTTTAATTTTTCCATAGTTGTCGATCCACGCCAGCGCGAGCTCCACGCTATTCTGCAATTCCTGAAACAAGCTCAGATTGCCGCTCCACGCGGCGTAATGGCCCAACAGGATCAGGAACAAAGGCGTGGCGTCCACGTTCCATAATAGGGAGTCTGTAAAATCTGATGGGAATTGGCTAATTCGCCGAGCCGCAACTCATGCAGTATCTTACCCGGCGCCTGGTCATGTGATGGAACAGTTTGCTGCGATTGGTATTTGGCGAGCAGATGCAGCGTCTGCTCGGCCATTGAAGGTGTATAAGCAAGCATTTCAAACGCAGCAATTAGGCTATCTCTGCCAAACAGCGTGCCGAACCACGGCAATCCGGCGGCAAAATAAAAATCCTCGTCGAGCTTGCTGCTTAAGACGCGATGATCGCGGAGTGAACGCTCTATAATCCTATTAAATTGTTGATTGTCGCTCTCGATCGCAGGACAGATTGAAGTCCATTCTTGGGTCTTGCGGCGAAGTTCATTCTCGACGCCATCAAAATTAGCAATCTCGTAGTTAGGCCGCTTATCAATATTCTCTTTATGCGACTCGGAGATTGTCAAAGATATATTGAGTTGCTTCTTCTCTCCTCATTGCAAGGTCATTTGCAATGACGCGCCATTACTTCCGTCCGGCTCGACGGCTGGAATAAAATTGATCGAGAGGCTCCGATATACCTTGTCTATTCCTTGATACTTAAACCTGAGGACACCATTATCCCAGAGTGGGGCTCGCAATTGCCCGGTCTTTTTCCCTTGCATGCCGCGGATAATGAAGATGTCCTGGGAGCCTGCTGCGAAGGCTATCGAGATTGGAAACTCAATCTCTTTATTATCCAGATTGTGGAAAGTGATGCGGTCTAAAAGCGTGAGATCGCCAGACTCAATAATGCGCTGCTTGTCGATCGTAGAGCCAGTGGCGGAGGTAATCGCTGGATTAGTAAGTTCAAAGACCGCTTGATATGCCGCGGCGGCATCCGCAATTAAGCCATCGGGCTTCATCCCGCCGACCCTTAGTTCATAGCCATCCAGAAATCGGGTATCGTGATAATACAAGCCCAAGGCGTGGTCACCGCCCAGTGCGACGTTCCCGTCTTGAGCCGCCAGAAAATAGATATCGCCATCCTTCAAAACGACCGCATTCGAGGTATTAAGAGAATGCGAAGTTTTATGACGTGAGGACTGTTTCTTGCCCATCGGATAGTGAGCCTCGCTTTAATATGTTTGATGCCGCGTCAAATTGAAGGAAATGTTCTTGGAACAACCAAGATGTGTGCCTATACGGACTCGGATGTAGGTGTAGCTCTTGATGACTGACTTACGCCTACGCACCGCAACTGCGCCAGCGATCCACTCACACTTCAGCTACTGCGGTTAAGCGCTTACGTGCGGCAGTTTTTTCAGAATTCGGAGCTTTTCAAATCAATAGCGAACTCAATCGGCGCTCGTTAGATGCGGAATGTTGAAAATTGGCGGCGGATATAGATGTTAAAGCGGTTGTGCAATCCGAACCGGTTTGCGGTATTGATGGCGCATCCTGAGCAGTCGAGGCCATCATCATGGGACGCCTTAAAGGAAAAATCGCGTTGATCGTCGGTGGCGGCGCCAATGGACCGCCGAACCCGTGCGAGGAGCTCTCGATCGGCAATGGACGCGCGACTGCGATCCTGTGTGCGCGCGAGGGCGCGTCGGTGATGGTCGCCGATCGCGATGAGGCGCTCGCGCACGAGACGGCGGCGGCAATCCGTGCCGAGGAGGGGCGTGCGGATTCGGTCGCGGGGGACGTCAGCAAGGAACAGGATTGCCGGCATTTAGTCGAGGAAGCGGTACGGCGCTTCGGCGCGATTCATCTGCTGGTCAACAACGTCGGGATCGCGATCGGGCGGTCGCTGCTGAATACCACGACCGACGAGTTCAACACGATGTATGAGGTCAATCTGCGCAGCCACTTCCTGACGATGCGCTTTGCGGTGCCGGAGATTATCAAAGCGGGCGGCGGTGCGATCGTGAATGTATCGTCGGTCGCGGCGATTCTATCAGGCAGCGGAATCGCATACGAAGCGACCAAGGCGGCGCTGCTGGGACTCTCGCGATCGGTGGCGGTGCGCTACGCGCGCGACGGAATCCGCTGTAACACGATTTTGCCGGGGCTGATCAACTCCTCGATGGTGCGGCGGGAGATCGGCGACCGCGAGGCGCGGGTCGCGCCACGTATCCCGATGGGCCGTCAGGGGACACCGTGGGAGATCGCGAAGGCGGTGGTCTTTCTGCTCTCCGATGACGCGTCGTATATTACCGGTACGAACCTGATCGTCGATGGGGGAATCACCGCCGGCGAGGGGATGCGCCGTTCACGCAATCAGCAATGAATAATTAGCTCAGGTAAGGATCGAATAATGCTGAAACTGTTTACCTTTGCGACCAGCCCGTACGCGCGCAAGATTCAGATCGTGCTCGACTACAAGGGCGTCCCGTATGAGTCGTGCGAACGATGCTATTCGCTGGATCGCAAAGAAGATTTGCGCGAGGCGAGCAAGCGCGCCGAAGTACCGGTGCTGCAACTGGGCGACGGCCGGACGATCGCGGATTCGACGATTATCTCTGAATATCTAGAGCAGGTTTATCCCGATCCGCCGGTATATCCGAAAGACGCGTTTGAGCGCGCACGGGCGCGGATGATCGAAGATTTGTGTGATCGCAGTTTCGACGCGATCGGCTTCGGCTACTTTTTCGGAATTTTGCGCAAGGACGCGCCGGAAGCGGCGTCCATGCAGGAGGCGGCTAAGCGCGAGTGCCTCGCGATAATCGAGATTTTCGAGCGTGAACTGGGCGAGCGTTCCTTCTTCTGCGGCGATAGCCCAACGATCGCTGACTTCGCCGCGATTACGCATGCGCCGCTCGCCCGCGCGATGCGGCTGGACTTGAAAGCCACGCCGCGTGTCCTTGCCTGGATCGAACGGATGCGAAAGATTCCCGCGGTTGAAGCCGACCATGCGCGGGCCGCAAAAGCCTGGCAAGGCGTTACTAATATCGCGGCGGAGTTTGAGGGACCCGACGGCCGGATCCATTGGCGCGACAGTCGATTAGAATGGCCCGTGCGTCATGGATTTATCGAGGTGGTCGCGCGCGAATTTCGCGCCGGCAAGATGATGTTTCCGCCCGACGCCGCGTGACCTTAATACAGCGAAAAGAGCGAGCAAGCCTATGCCAGTCGATTACATTCCACGCACTCGCGAGCTTTACAAAAGCTTCACGTCCTATCGATGGGTGGTAAATACGGGTACGCCCCCGTGGACGCCGCTCAAAAAGCCGCTCGTGCAGAGCAAAGTCGCGCTGATCAGCTCGGGCGGGATTCTCTATCGCGACCAGCCGCGGTTCCATCGCGAGGACGCGACCCATCGCGAAATCCCAAAGAACGCGACACAGGCGGACCTCGATATCTGGCATTTCGGCTATCGCACCACAGATGCCGAGTCGGATCACAATTGTGTGTTTCCACTCGCGCGGATGCGCGAGCTGGAGGCTGACGGCACGATCGGCGAACTAGCGGATCCGGCATACAGCTTCATGGGCGGCATCTATTCGTCGCGCAAGGTCCGCGACGAGCTGGCGCCGCGAATCGCTGATGAGTTGAAACGCGCACACGTCGATGCATTCTATCTCGTGCCTGCTTGACCGGTCTGCCATCAGTCCGTTGGACTGATCGCGCGAGTGGTTGAGGCGGCGGGGATTCCAACTCTGTGCATGACGTCGGCATTGGATATTACGCGGGCGGTGAATCCGCCGCGTGCGGTGTTCGTGAATTTTCCGCTAGGCCATCAGACCGGCAAACCGCATCAGCCGGAGTTGCAACGAGCGATTGTGCGCGATGCGATGCGCGCGTTCGAGACGATCAAGGAACCCGGCACGATCGTCGAATTGCCATATGTGTGGGACGCGAACGATCGGAGTTGGGAGGTGACGGATTATACCGGCAACTTTCTACCGCCGCGTCCGGAAAAGGAGGATGCCGATCGAATCGAGGCAGAGCGCCGAAGCAGGTATATCGCAAAATAAGTCTGGATAGACTGATCTGAGCGGTAATCCTCATTCTAATTTAGGTCTGCCGATCAACCAGGGCACGATAACAAGCGCGTCTTGTAACCGCTTCGGTTATGTTGCACTCTTGCCGATATTCGTTGGTTATGCGGAGTGCGCCCACGATGTCCGAGCGCCAAGCTGTAATTGAAGCGAACCGAAGCTTTTACGCCGCTTTCGAGAGCCTCGAAGTCGATAAGATGGAGCAGGTCTGGCTGAGCGATCCGAAGATCGTGTGCATCCATCCGGGATGGCGCAAGCTGAGCGGCTGGGGACCAGTCATGCAGAGCTGGTCGAGAATCTTCGATAGCGCATTCGAGATGAAGTTCGAGGTGCGCGAAATGGAAGTGTTTGCCGGCACAGATTACGCTGTGGTGATTACCGAAGAGAACTTGACGCAGCGTGGCTATGAAGGAAGCTCGCGCTCGCAAGTACTGGCGACGAACGTCTTCGAGCGGATTGGTCAAAAATGGATGATGGTACTGCATCACGGGTCGCCGGTGATCCAGCCATCCGACGATGAGCCACCCCTGCAGTAATCGTCATCCACATCAGTCTCCACACATATAGATTAAGCTGCTTTGCGGTCTCGGTAGGTGAACGATTTCTATAGCGATGCGCAGTATGCTATGCGCCTGAGAGTAGCAAGTTTATAAGGTCGGTCCGAGGAGGGCAGCGACAGTGGCATCAGTCGAATTTGGCACGGCGATACCGGGAGTGAAATCGATCGCAGATTACGCGCGCAAGGCGGAAAGCATGGGCTTCGATTATTTGTGCGCGGGCGAGCACATGATGTTCCACGGACCGGTCTCGAATTCCCTGATAAACCTCTCGGTCGCCGTCGGCGCCACCAGCAAGATCAAACTGATGAGCACCATCGTCCTGCTGCCGCTCTATCGTCCGATGGTCTTGGCTAAGTTGACCTCGATTCTCGACGTCGCGTCGGATGGACGCTACCATATGGGGATCGGGATCGGCGGCGAGTTTCCCAAAGAGTTCGAGGCGTGTGGAGTGCCGGTCAAGCAGCGCGCCTCGCGATCGAACGAAGCGCTCGAAGTGATCACCAAGTTATGGACGGAAAAGAATGTCACCTTCGAGGGGCGCTACACGAAGTTCTCCGGCGTTACGCTCGAACCGCGACCCACTCAGAAACCGCATCCGCCGATCTGGGTGGCGGGTCGCAAAGAGCCGGCGATGCGTCGTGCCGCGATGTATGCGCAAGGCTGGATTCCGTACATGTACACACCCGAGATGCTGCATGAGAGCCTCGATAAGATTTATCAGTTCGGCAAAGAAGCCGGTCGTGATCTGAGCGCGTTTCGGCCCGGCCTGTTCATCTTCGCGTCCATTTATGCGGATCGGGAGAAAGCCAAGGAGCAGGCGGCGAAAGCTCTCGGCGGGACTTATGCGCAGGACTTTTCGAAGATCGCGGGACGCTACACGCTCTATGGCAATCCCGACGATTGCCGCAAGCGGCTCAAGGAATACGTTGATGCGGGCGCGCGTACCGTCCTGATCAGCTGGGCCTGCCGTCAGGAGGACATCCCTGAGAATATGCGCCTGATGGCTGAGGAGATCGCGCCCGCCTTCAAGTAACCGGTTGATTACCGGCAGCATCTTCATCTTGATAACCACGCCGGGGGTTCAATCGAGGCGCGTCGCGGCGTTACTCATACTGATCACAATAGGCCATGCCCGATGCGCCTCTGCGAACCATCAGCAGGCGGCGGCGGGCGCGACGCTCGAACAGATGGCACGTGCCGAGTTCGGAGAGAATCTCAGTGCGGCCGAGATTCAGGTACTGCATACGGCGCCTACCCGCGATATCGCCTGGGCGTCTCCGAGTCATGATCCCGACGCGCCGATAAACGATCCTGGCAAGGCAGCGAAGTGGGGTCCGGAGCGGACGATCCGCGCCAATCTGATCGAATGGTTGCTGAGCGATTCGCAGGCGGCGAAACTGGTGCATCCCAGTGGAATCGAGATTGATGGCGCACGTGTTACCAGTGGGCTCGATCTGCGTTATCTCACGATCACTGTCCCGCTCACGCTGGTTGACTGCTCGCTAGTGGAGGGCGTCAATCTGAATCACGCGCATCTCGCGAGTCTTGAGCTTACCGGCAGTTGGACCGGTCCGATTTCAGGAGACATGTCGGTGATCGATGGCGACGTTACCTTGCGCTTCGGCCACTATGGCGAAACGAGTTTTTATCGCGCCGAGATCGGTGGGAATCTCGAAGCGAGCGGCAGTCAATTTATCGGCGACGATCCGCTGTCTGCGATCGATACGACGATTAAAGGTGACGCGCTGTTTCACGAAGGGTTTCAGACCGGCGGCGTAGTCGATTTCCGGCTGGCGCGCATCGGCCGCTCGCTCAGCTTCAATCACGCACAATTTACGGGCAATGCCATCAATGGACTCAACGCCGAACGCGCGACGATCAGCGGTGCGCTCTATTGGGTTGCGATTGCGACCACTCCGCACACCCAACTCGATTTGGGTGACGCGCACGCAGGTTCGTTATGGGATGATGCAGCGAGTTGGCCGGCAGCGGGAAATTTGTCGCTCAACGGCTTCGTTTATGGAGATTTCAGCGGCGGTCCCGGCGACAGCTTAAGGCGTCTCGAATGGTTGCATCGCCAGCCACTCGCGATGCAGGCGCAGCCGCAACCCTATCGGCAACTGGCCGAGGTTTTGCGCGCGAATGGAAGGCAAGAGGGCGCAATCAATGTCGAGATGGCGCGCGAGTATGCTATCATGCGATTCGGCCAGATGAATTTTGCAC
>CAWCJN010000022.1:0-73274 GCA_963795945.1 uncultured Pseudomonadota bacterium | reverse complement strand
GCAGCCGGCACGATGCAGTTGGTCTGGATATTATCCTCGGCATAAGTCAGCGCGAGCGAGCGCGTGAGCTGAAAAATCGCGCCCTTTGAGCATGCATACATATAGTTATGTTTTCCGCCACGGAGACCGTAACCGGACGCGACGTTGATAATCTTGCCGCGCTTGCGTTTGAGCATGTGCGGGATCGCGGCGCGCGCACAGTAGAACTGGCTGGAAAAATTGGTATCGATGCCGTTGCGCCAGTCTTCGTCGGTAATCTGCTCGATGCGTTTGCCGAAGGAATCCTCGCCAATGCCGGCGTTGTTGACCAGAATATCGATTTGGCCGAATTCGGCGACCGCTGCCGCGACCATCGCGTTGATCTGATCGGAGCGCGAGACATCGGTCTGCTGGATCAGGCATTTGCGTCCGAGCTGGCGTACTTCGACGGCAGTTTCTTCGAGCTGCGCTAAGGTGCGGGAGGCGATGACGAGGTCGGCGCCGCAATCGGCGAATCGGAGCGCCATCGCGCGCCCGAGGCCGCGTCCGCCACCTGTGATAATTGCTATTTTGCCTTCGAGGCTGAAACTATCGAGGATCATCATCGCCTCCGCATGGTTGCGCGCACCGGCCAGCGCGAGAGCTTTTTGACCGGTTAGAGAAGGTCGGCATATAGTCAATATAAAGGTTGGGCCATCATGTCGATCAAGCTCGAGATGTTTTCCGATTTCATCTGCCCGTTCTGTTACATCGGTTTTGCAACAGTCCGCAAGCTTAAGCCGGAGTTTGATCTCGACATCGCGTGGCGCGGCTTCCAGATTCATCCGGAGTGGCCCGCCGAGGGAACGCCCGCGGCTGAGTTCCGGCGCGAAATGACGCCGGAGATGCGCCGTGCGGTCTGGACCCGAATTCAGTCGATGGGCGATACGGCGGGTGTCACAATGAGGCCGCCCGAGCTGCTGATGAATTCGCGGCTGGCATTAGAGGCGGCGGAGTTTGCCTCGGGACTGGGCAAAGGCGAAGCGTTCGAAGAGCGGGTTTATCGCGCGTACTTTAGCGAAGGCGCGAATATCGGCAAGCCGGGTGTATTGGCGGATTTGGCGGCTGAGGTCGGGATCGAGCCCGACGCGCTAAATGCCGCGCTCGAATCGGGCCGCTACACGATGCGCCTGAAGAACAATGCGATGGTGGCGCACAATCGCAATGTCGATGGCGTGCCGACCTTCTTCATCGGCGAATATCCGCTAGTCGGCGCGCAGAGCGAAGACGTGATGCGTCAGATTATTGGCCGTTACGTGAGCAAGCTGGCGAGTGCCGCAGCGAAATAGCCTGGTTGCGCATGGCAGTAATGCTGGATTTGCGCGGCATCAAATGTCCGCTCAATTGGGCGTACGCAAAGGTCCGGCTGGAGCGCATGAGTCGCGGTGAAGTGCTGGAACTGATGCTTGATGATCCGCGCGGCATCCGAGATATTCCGCGAGCGGCCGAAGCCGAAGGACATCTTGTGCTTGAGGTGCAGCCGGCGGCGGAAGCTTGGCGGGTGCGCATCGAAAAGTGATTCGCGCCTACTACTTGCTATCTGAGGAGGAACATAAATGCTCACGGCGGAACAGAAACAGAAGCTGGCCACGCTGTTTGCGCGCGAGCACGTAGCGGTGCTGATTACGCAAGGCGACCAGTGGACGACTGGGACGATGCAAGCGTTCGCCGAGACTGACGCGCTCGAACTCCTGTTCATCATGGGAGCGGATGCCGAGAAGTATCAGAATGCATTAAAGAGGCCGAATGTAACGGTGATGGTCGACACGCGCGATCAAGGCAAAGTCGAGACGTTCGATATAACCCGGGGATCGATACAGGGCGTTGCCACCGAAGTGCCGCGCGACAGCGCCGAATGGGAATCGCTTAAAACCATCTTTCTGAAGAAGAATCCGTTTGAGACCCCCTTCTTTGGCAATCCGGGCTTGCGAATGATGAAAGTCCTACCCAAACGAGTCTCCTACGCGAGCGGCCTGAAAGACACATTCAAGGCGGAATTCTGATCTTCTGCGCCAATTGAATATAGCTATTCGACGCCCACGGATCGATCCGATCGTTCACCGACACCCTATCCTTCACGTCCTTCGCGGACGCCAACATTGAGGGCAATGTCCATACAAACCGGATCGAGAACTTCTGGTCGTGGTCGTGCCTGAAACCTGGTCCCAAGGGCACGTATATCTCCGTAGAGCCGTTCCATCTATTCCGGTACCTTGATGAGCAGGCTTTCCCGTTCAATAATCGCAAGGTGACGAATGGCGCGCGCTTCATGGAAACGCTTGGTAACGTGCTCGGATAGCGACTCACGAGAAGCATTTGACTGGCAAGAACGAGCCGCTGTTGCGGCTCTTATAAACCCAAAACAGCGGCGCGGCAAACGTGGTAAACTTTCTCGCGTGGAGCACCACGCAAAACTCGAAAAGCCTGAAGGGTTATCGCCGTTCGAGCGATTTCTCGAGTTCGCGCGCCACATTATTGCTGTCCCTAAAGCCGAAATAGATAAGCAAGAAGCGCAGTATCAACGCGAGTGGAAGAAACTGAAAAAAGTTGCGCGCCGGTAAGGGCGCGCACTAGATAATAACGCGCGGATAACCGCACCAGGCAGCACCGACCTTTCCTGACAAATCCCCTGTCGGCAGGGTTGAGACTCACCGGATCGCGAGTCCGGCAAGACGTAGCATCAGCGCCGCATCATCATTGGTGCGGCGCAACTTTTTCAGGGGGCATTGCGCGCCGTCTCGTTGCCAAGTCGAAGATTGTTGCCTTTGGTTTCTCCGCCTCGGTGGTAACGATAGATATTCCAACGACGGTCGCGAGGGTTTCTTTCTTCCAGCGCAATATCTTCGCTATTTGCTCGGCACCGGCTTGATGATATTCAAGCATACCCTCAAAAATCAGAGGAATGATTTCCAACGGTTCTGGTTCCGGCTCTTCCGGCTCGCTCCGCAGCCAGCCGCGTGCGCTAATAAACTTGTACAATCGACGGTATTGAATAGCGTCAATAAGTCCAAGCTCAGAACTACGTCTAATGATTGCCCCACGCTAGCCCCCCATCGACGCTTTAGGCGAAGGAGGGTTTCCAATATGCCGCTTCTTCCTTCCCGCGGGAACTCTCTTGTAAAAGCGACGCGAGGCAATAACAGCGCGCCCGCAAAATGGTTCGCTTCTGCTTCCTTTTCTGGAGTTCCGGTTGTCTTTCCACGGTGCAAAATCAAGTGTCCGCACTCATGCGCAAGATCGAATCGAGATCGGGATGGAGCGCACTTATTAAGAACAATAAGGCTCGGCGTACCGGGACGTGAGAAAGCATCAACCTTGTGGCCGATCCCAGGGAGGCGCGCTACGGGAATGCCCGCTAAACTTTCTAGTGCTCTGGTCATATTAGTGATCGGCAAGTCGAGTCCGACTCCCCACTGCATCCGGCAACGCTCGGCGGCACGCTCGATTTCGTCAGGCGTGCATTTGTCAGCCTTCGGCAGATTTTCTGGCGGAAACGTCAGCTTCGCAAATGCGAGCGAGAAAAATTCTCCTAGTAGAGTTCCAAATGCCATCGCTCTGGTTCGCAAGCCTGCTGGGGTTGTTCGCCAGCTTCGAAAACTACATTGCGCCTCTGTAAATTCATCTAGGCGCGCTCCACGAAAGAACCCAACGTCGAGCCCGAGTGCATCTTCCAGCGCACGCTCTAACATTATGCTTGGGTGTTTTTGGTTTTTTTCGAGCGCCGCAATGAATTGATGACGTACTCCAACCTTTGATGCGAGTTCGATCTGCGTATCACCGCTAAATGCGCGGGCGATTCGGAGTCGCGTCCCCTCAAAATCCTCAAGATGATTCTCCAGTGCCATCCTCTGATTTCTTTGTTTTGTTTGTCGGTCCACCAAGTCGCGGTTTCGGAATATCCTTGCCTTGCTTCGGTATGCTGGGTGGCGCGATAGAAATGCTCGTCGCTGCGATCCAGCGGTTCCGAATGTTTCCCGAACTGTTTGCCTGTTCGACTACCACTTGCGTTGGACTGCAATGCTCATCGCTCTCGGTTACAATTAGCCAGTGCCAGCCTTCAGGATCGAACTCCGGCCAAAACTCAGATTGGACTTGAGCACGTATAATGTGGCGCTGATCGGGAGCATCAGCATCGCCGCTCACAATACGAATTGGGCAACTTTCGATACCGAGCGTGATTTCTAATGATCCATTTGTTTTGATTGCAGTTAGCCAAGGAGCAGCATCTTTAGCCGCCGCCTTGACCAGCTCAGCGCAACTTCTCTCGTATCTTCGGCATCCCAGCCCCCATCTGCCATCCCCTTTATCTGGTTCATGGCTCTTATATGCTTCGGTTGCGACTCGCAAGAGTAGTCGTCCCATATACTCAAGCCGTTCTCGTGGTGTTGAGGCATGAACAACGAGCACTATCCGTGGATAGTCAATCCGGCGCTCACCCGACATACAGGCATCCGCTTGGATTATTCAAGAGATTTTGCAACCAATTATGCACAATGCAAGCAAGTCACGATTCTGCAACCGCCGGCCTGTCACGTCTCGGTCTCGTTATTACATCCGGTCAGCCATGTATTGCCCAAGTTAGAACATTACTTGGCATCCTAAGTTCGGGTGTTTGGATTCTTGGGCGGGGGCACAGGGCTTGCTCATGCGTGCGCGCTGATTGTTCTGCGCGCAAAACCAGTAGGCGCTGTACCGCCGGAGTGCGATGGATGCTCAAGATACGAGCAGTTTAGTGCTCGATAGGAAGGCAGCGATGATTCCGGAGCTGCCGATCAACGAGATGTTCGACGCGTTGGGCCATCCGCGCCCCGAGTGCGCGCGCGTTGCGAATTATCTGCTCACGATGGAAGCACGCCGACTGTCCGAATTGAGCGATCAAGCTCATTTGATGTTCCAGGAAATGGGCGTGACCTTCAATCATTATGGTGAAGCGGAGGGCGCCGAGCGCATCTTTCCATTTGATCCGGTGCCGCGGATTATCTCAAGTGGGGCATGGGAGCAACTCGAAGCGGGCTTGATCCAGCGGGTACGGGCGCTCAATGCTTTTCTTAGCGACATCTATGGCGCGGGACTGATCATCCGCGAAGGTATCATCCCGCGCGACCTGATCGTCGGATCGCCGCAATTCCGCCACGCTGCAACTGGTATTCAGCCGCTCGACAATTTATACGTGACGGTCGCCGGCATCGATCTTGTGCGGGGCGCTGACGGACGCTTTCTGGTGCTCGAAGATAACATCCGGACTCCCTCGGGAGTTTCCTACGTCCTGCAAAATCGGGTGATCATGCGGCGGCTTTTTCCGGAGCTGCTGCGCGCTTTACAGGTCCGCAGCGTCGAGCATTATCCAGCCGATCTATTGACCTGTCTAAAAGAGCTCTCGCCGGGCAGGGGTTCCGAGCCGGTTGTCGCGATTCTCACGCCCGGGCCCTACAACTCAGCGTTCTTTGAGCATGTTTTTTTGGCGCAGCAGATGGGCGTCGAATTGGTCGAGGGGCGCGATCTGGTGTGCATCGATCATCGACTGTTTATGCGCACGGTGCACGGCTTGCGAAAAATCGACGTGCTCTATCGGCGGGTGGATGACGACTATCTCGATCCGGTGGTGTTTCGTCCGGATTCGTTACTCGGCGTCGCCGGCCTGAGCGCCGCGATTCGCGCCGGTAATGTTGCGGTCGCCAACGCGATCGGCACCGGCGTCGCCGATGATAAGGCGGTATTTGCTTATACCCCCGAGATGATTCGCTTCTATCTTGGTGAAGAACCATTATTGCCGATCGTCGAGACTTTTCTGCTGAGAGATCGCGATGCGCGTGAGATGGTGCTGCGGGACCTGAGCCGCTACGTGGTCAAACCGACGGGCGCCTCGGGTGGGTACGGTGTGGTGATTGGGCCCAAGGCCACCGAGCACGAGTTGACGCAGTTGCACGCGCGGATCTTGCGTGATCCGGGAGCATTTATTGCGCAACCCAGTAGTACAGCTTTCGCTCCATCCGACGCTCACCGGCAGTGATGGGGACCGCCTGAAGCTCGAACCCCGCCATATCGATTTGCGGCCCTTTGTCTTGATGGGATCGCGTCCGCGGGTGCTGGCCGGCGGACTGACGCGGGTGGCGCTGCGCGAAGGCTCGCTGATCGTCAACTCGTCGCAAGGCGGCGGCAGTAAAGACACTTGGGTGCTGGAAGACGGATGCTTCGCCGCATAGCTGACCATCTGTTCTGGGCGTGCCCGTTATCTCGAACGGGCGCAATGGCGTGCGCGGCTGGTGGATGTGAACTGTAATCTGCTGCTCGAAGTTCCGCCACGCGACTCTGATCCATGGGATCCGCTGCTCGCTATCACCGGGGAGACTGAAGCCTTCAGCGCACATCACAGTCATGCGGATGAGCGAGCAGTGGTGACCTTCTTTACCCTCGATCCGGCCAATGCGTCGTCGATCAAATCCTGCATCGCCGCGGCGCGCGCTAACCTACGCTCGATGCGCCATCAGATTCCGAGCGAGTTTGGCTGGAGGTAAACCGTCTCTATCTCGAGACGATGGCGTGGCCGGCTGACGCGCTTGCACTGCAAAGTATCCCGACATTTTTTGGGGCTTTGCGTGAACGCTTCTACACGATTGGCGGGGTAGTGCAGGCGACTATGACGCGGGGCCTCGCGTACGATTTTGTCGAGGCGGGCACGATGCTCGAATGCATGGACAATCTGACGCGGCTGCTCGATGTGAAGTACCATTTCTTGCTGCCCCGAATTGCTGATGTGGGAGGGCCCGCGGACGCACGGCAATGGGCCGCGCTGTTGCGCAGCGCGTCGTCACTGGAGGCTTTCTGGCAGATTTATGGAAATGCCGTGCGCGCCGATCGAGTCGTGGATATTCTCATTTTCAATGACAAAGTTCCGCGTTCAGCCCGCTTTTGCCTCGACCGGCTCTCAGCTGCTCTGGCGCGGATCGCAGCGTATCATAATGGCTCGGAACGGCCGCGGCTCGGCGAAGATCGTTTGTTGGGGCGGCTCACGTCGGAATCGGCGGCGAGCATAATTGCCAGCGGGCTGCATGAATTCCTGATCGGATTTCAACAGGAATGCGCCGAGGTAAGCGCGCGGATTTGCAACGCTTATATGATCGGTCGAGTGAAGCGAAGTTGGTGAGCGCCACGATGAAGCTGATTCCTTTGCGGCAGGCCGAAGCCTCAATTACGCGGAAAGCCAATCGTTGATCGCGCGGCGTCTCGCGATTATCAGAGCCCTCGATGCGTTTCCAGATCACCCATACGACCCGGTTCAATTATGAACGGCCGGCTTACGACTCGCATAATGAGATTCGGCTGCATCCCTGGGATAGCGCGATGCAGCGCTGCGTCGCTTTTGAGCTTTTCACTGAACCCACGTCGGCAATTCTTGCGTACAATGATTTTTTCGGGAATCACGGCCATTCCCTTTCGCTTTCCAAACCGCACCGAGCAATGAGCATCACGGCCCGCTCGGAAGTGGAGAACTGGACTGCTACGGTCGCGACTCGGGAGAGGGATATCGTTCTCGAGTTTTCTCGGTGGAGACGCAGCGCGTAGTCGGGAGTTTTATGAGTTTCTGGCGCCGAGCCGCTTCGTTCCCTTCAGCGAGCGGCTACGTAAATTCTTCTGGATGGGCGCACGGCCTTCCGATGCGGAAGAAGTCGGAGAGTATGTGATGCGGGTGGTCGTTTACGTCCGGGATCAATTCGACTACGAGACCAGCAACACGAACGTCTTCTCGAATCTTAACGACATTTTGAAAACGGGCGGCGGAGTCTGCCAGGACTTCGCTCACTTAACTATTGGATTACTGCGGCTCGCAGGTGTGCCGGCTCGATACGTTTCCGGTTATCTTGCGCCAGTGAGCCTGGGGCCGGGTCTGGTAACCGAGCAGGCGAGTCACGCATGGCTGGAAGCCTGGCTTCCCGGTGCGGGCTGGACCGGCTTCGACCCGACTCATCGATGTGCGACTGATCAACGTCATCTCGGAGTTGCGGTCGGACGAGATTACAACGATGTGCCCCCTATAAGGGGGATTTATCGAAGTCCCGGCTCAAGGGCGTCGATGCGTGTTGAATTAAGTATCGAGATAGGGATTGAACAGCCACACGCTGAAATTTCGCGACAATCGCAGCAATAGATCAATCCTCTCCTATAGGTCGCCTTAGCCGACATTTTGCGCCTGAATAGCAATATCGCGATTTGTGGCGATATGTCGAAAGCGCCGCATGGGATTGCGTTCGGCAAAGTCGCGCGATTTGAGTAATGTGCGGACCGCGTCGGCATTGATATGCAAGGCGTCGCAAATATTTACGAAGGTAAAGGGGGTAGCGGTACTGTCGCTAGAAATCCAGCTCTGGACTTCGCGAAACTCCAGTCGATGCCGATAATTTCTTCCCTTATGGGTTTTCGAGTAGGTATCAAGCGCGTCCATCAGCACGGCAAACATCAACGCCCGTTCGCCATCGAGAACCTGACGAGTTCGTGCGGCGCGGAATTCGAGTTTAGCAACCGGATCGTCGAGAAAAGCTGCGGGGAGAGTATCTTCGAACAAGTTCACGGCGTGCTCCTCTGGTCAATCGCGTTCTAATCGCTGCAAAGTGTCGCGAATGGCTTTGTTTTTGAGCAACGTCCATACCATCGGATAAATTCAAAATTCCGTGAGTTACGATTCTAATTAAGTTCTTATAAGTTACGAAAGTGCATAAGAAATAAACCACAGGAACTTGCGAACAATCGCGAATAAATTTCATGGTAGATCGAATACGGCGTCTTATTGATCGCCGATTAACAGGAATCTAGGTGTATATAGGACGGCCTGAAACCAGCTATCTCGAATCTACGAAGGTAGCATTAGCATCCGCAGTATTCGCAATTGCAGGAGCACGATTGTGCCGATCCGCAATAATTGCGCATGAGAATAGCCCATTATGGACAATTGTTCGTTGACGCGTTATAGGATTAGAGAGAGCCGCAGAGCGTTCCATTGACATCACATTGCGGGGTGATTCCTTGAGAGCGCTGCTGCTGCACTAATGACGCGATTGTCGTATTAGTTTGCGCGTTGGGCTGGCATCCGCAGAGTTGGCTTGCGCAACAACTGCATTGCGCCGCACCTTCAGCTTTGATGATCTCCGAAAGGTCGCACTTGGGCAGCGCGTCGCAGGCGGTCCCGACTAAATTTAGATCGTTGCATTGATCGGTGCATAGGGTTGAGTCGCAAATGAAGCCGGCCTGAACTCCTCCCTTCTACGAGCAACTACTGTATTCCGCGCACACGATGCCACAATCAACGCCACTGTTGGGAGGCAAGGTAGTGACGCCCGGCACGTACAAGGGGCATCCGGCGCTGCCCGGTGCGTCGGGGACGCAAGCGCCCGGACTGGGCGCAATGCCGGACGCCTGGCGAGGTGCGCTCACTGGAGTAGGAGTCGGTGAGGCTGGCGGCGCATAGGCGGCTGACCACACGAGGTCGCCACCCAGCGAGCAGGTCTGATTGTTCTGGCCAATCTGATAGGGACCATCGAAGACCGGACATGAGCATTGCACAGTGGATTTGCCGGTTTTGAAGCAGGGTGCAGTCATGCATCCGACGTATGGGGCGCTCGCACAACTGGTCTGACCGAGTCCGTTGGATGGCACGCAATCGAAGCTGAAAGTCGAAAACAAGTCCGCGCCGGGAATCAGGGTGCCCTGATTGACCGATTGGCAGACCGGAGCTGAATTGGGAGTCCCGCACAGGCTGCCGTCTGCGCCGCATTGGGCAATCGTGCTTTTATAAACTGAGTCGTTCAGGATCGCATTGATATCGACGAAGTAAACCCCATATGGAATATCGAATCATTGGCAATTCGCGTATTTGCCGTCGGGCGTCAATTTGCAGGAGAGATCTTCACTGCCGGAACTCGGTCCCGAGTAGTAGCACAGGGCGAAGGGACCGCCTCGACACGGGACGAAGTTGGTCGGCTCCAAAAGGATATTCGGGTAAGCCGGACCGTAGGTCGTGGTCCAATTCGCAGGATCGCTCCAGAAGGCATAAGAGTTCGGCACGAAATGGTTGATTATGGTGGCGCGCTGAAATCGTCACCGCATCCCGCCGCGACCAAGGCGAATATTAGTAAGACGAATCCGAAAGCGACTCGCGGGTCACGCTGCTTGCGTGTGCGTCCGATAGAAAAGCGGGCCATTCGATCCCCCCTGAGACGCGCTATTTCAGTTTTGAGTAGAGCGGGCACGAGGAATTGCCTTTCCCGCATACTCGAATTCTACATACTGACCGCGTATTTGCGTCAAAGATCCTTTTTAATGTAAATCCAAGCCATTACCAATTCAAAACGTCTTATAGCATCTATTGAAAATAAATATCATTCTCCCTCCGAAGTTGTCGATGAATTCTCACCCATGGGCATTAAAAATCTCAGGATTCTCGGGACCTGCGACCTCTATTTCCGCCATCACACCTTTATGTAGTGCTCGGGACATCGAATGATCGACGATTCTGATCGTCTGGTGAACCGGTAATTTCATATCACCGATCATGGTGTTTCCGGGCGGCACCGGCACGCTCTGAAGAAATTTCATCGGCGGCATCGCTAAGGCTCCCATGAACCATGCTCGCGACCAGATGTTGCCGATCGGATGAAGACTGGAGAGTAGGTTGGGGCCGCCGTTGACCATGAAAACTCGCACCGTTTCGCCGACCTGGGCTTTCATAGCACCGGATCTTTGCCGGTGATTGCATTGAATGCCCCGTTGAAAATGACATAGGTCGCATTCTCGTTGAGCAAGCGCTCAGAATCGAATTCGCGAAGGCCGGGCGTTCGCGGTAACTGCTTGGTATAGGTTTCGTTCTGGCCGAGGTAAAACTCGCGATCGACGTGAGGCAGTCCCGCTTCGGGCTCAACAACGACCATTCCATACATGCCCCGAGCGATATGCACGTCCATCTCTCCGGGCACGGCGCAATGATAGGTGAAGGCGCCTGGATAAACCGCCTTGAAGGTAATTGTCTTGCTCTGGCCTGGAAGAACCGTAATAGGATCAGCCCCACCTCCCGGACCATAGACTGCATGGAAATCGATAGAATGCCAGGTTTTACTATGACGATCGTTGCTCAAGGTAAACGTGACCGTATCGCCTTGGCGCACGCGGATCATTGGTCCGGGGACCTGACCGTTAAAAGTCATATAGGAGAATTGCGCGCCGGGCTCTATCTCCGCCATCACCTCTCGACCCTAAAAAGTGATCTCGTGATGTACAGGATGATTGCGCTTGATCGGCGGAGGAATGAGAATCGGATCGGCAACAACGTCGCGCGCGCTCGGCGTGGATGCTGCAGAAGTCGCACTCGTCGAAACAGAGACCTTTGAATTATGATCAGGATCGGTGATTGCGTTGGGGGCGCCGCTGCCGAGTAAGGCTATTCCGGTTCCAAGTACGCGCAAAACATCGCGACGCGAGATAATTTGACTCATCAAGTATCTCCGCTAAATCCAGCTTGAATAAGATCTTTCGAGCGGACATCTAAGCACGCATGCCGGGATGCCACTGCTCATTGATGTGAATGTATTTTCAGGCAAGATCCTGTTGGAAATACCACAGTCAACTTTTATGGACCGAGCAACGCTGCATCATAACCTGCACGGACCAGCACCCGTTGCGCTGCTGCGACTACTTTCGGACTGTCCACCCAAGCTGATACCGGGAGGTGCCGCGAGATAGCGATCCGCGCGCGGAGCTCGTCGATTTCCGAGCCAGCCAGACTTTCGCATTGCGTGTAAACGCCGCCATCTATTTCTTCGAGCGGATTGTGTGCGTCGAGTACGGTCCGGATGGCGCGAAACGTGTTATGGTTCGGCGCGAGCATCAGCAGCACGGCCAGCGCGCCATGATCGAGGCGCAACCGCGATGCGAGTGGCAGTGGCACGCCATTGCGCTTGCGCTGAGCCATCGGAAGAAGAATTTTTTCTTCAACTCGGATGTGCCTCAGGAGCGCCTCGCGAAAACGATCGTAAGCTTCATTCCCGACTGGCGCCTGAGAGTCAGTGGCCTGCGTCAGAAGCTCATTCAGCCGGGCGTGTTCCGCGGTCATAAGCTCGCGAAGGCCCTCGCAAAGCGGGGGCGCCATCAGAATTTACTCGCCATCGCCGTGATTTCATCCAATCGAGGTGGTCAACAGAATGACGCTTTCTTCGAGCGCGTCAACTTCATGCGGTATTTTACGATCCAGTGCGACGACGTCTCCCGGTGAAAGCTCGACGTCCAGGCCGGCGGTGCCGAAGCGAACTCGTCCCGAGAGAAGTTGTACCGAGATCGGACCTTTCGCATGATGTTCTTCCAGCCGTGCGCCTGTCTTTAACGCCATCAGCAAAAGATTTAGCGCGCCGTCCTTAACGAGACTAACGGCCAGTCTATCGCGCATGGCCCATTCTGGTTTCGCCGTGAGCTGAGCAGCTTCCTTCATGAGATTAAAAGAGAGCATTCCGCCCTGAGGCGGACGCAGTGCTTGTTTTCCGGCTTCTTCGGTCATATTCGAATCTCCTTAAACTCTACTCTCCCTGCCAAGCATGCGGCCCGCCCTTGACTTTCATCGTCAGTCACTGCGGCCGATCCGGACCCGCCATACCTGCGGTCCTTGTTCGAGGTAATTCCAGGAAGATTGGCCGTTGTGTTTAGCCTGAAATTGACGACAGAGAGGCTGCGGATCATGATCGCTGATCAAAACAAAAGTCTCGCCGGATTGAAGGGCCGCAAAGGTGCTGAAAACGAGCGGATGACGTTCGCGCGGAGCCACCTCGCGAACGTCAATCGAGCGAATATCAGGCATATTTCTCTCCTTTCGGGCAGATAACGGTGAGTGTTGGATACGGCAATGAGTGACGATCTTCCGGCTTTCGGATGGTTGCATCTGAAGATGTATTAAATATACATTTTTAAGTGCGCCCGTCAACTGCGAAGTATCGGTTAGCCGCGACCGCCTATGATTGACAGGTTCGCCAAATATCAAGAGGCAGGATCGATCCGCGTTATTGAGTTATTGTGAAACGCAGTCTGATGCAGATTACTTACTATACTGACTATTCACTTCGCGTGCTGATGTATCTCGCCGTCAATCATGACCGACTAGTCACAATCTCTGAGATCGCTGATCGCTATGATGTGTCGCGGGATCATCTGGTCAAGGTCGTCCACAATCTTGCGCGTGGCGGATTCATTCATAGCTATCGCGGCAAGGGCGGGGGTCTCGAACTGGCGCGCGATCCGGCGAAAATCAATCTCGGTGCGGTGGTTCGTTATACTGAAGGACCGCTCAAACCCGTGGAATGTTTTGATATAGAACGAAATCGCTGCGTGATTACAACTGCGTGTGGTCTGGCCGAAGTAATCGCCGAGGCGTGCAATAACTTCTTTGCGACGCTGGATCGCTATACGCTGGCTGACTTACTCAAGCGCCGCTCGAAACTAGCAAAAATTCTCGGATCGACGAGCCTGAACTGAGTCTGAGTGCCGTTCGTTAGACTTGCCGAGTACGTAGTCTGGCGAATCCGAAAGAAGCGAAAAACCCCTTTGCATAAAGATAACCCCGAAGAGACTCTTCCTCATCAGAAACTTGTATTACGCCAGCCCCCCACGTCCTGCCGCCACCACTCCACAGCCCCTCCATCAAACTATTCCAACCTTCGCCGCCACCGCCCACCTACCGAGTCTCTCCGGGGTCTAAGAACCAATTTTTAAGGATGCAGAATTCCGTTTCGACGATTCAGTTGCGCCTGCGCCAACGCCGGTTGGAGCGGGATGCAGGCGCTGCCGACCTCATCACGGGTTTCTCGATTGAATTGCCAGTTCGCTTTATCGCGCGTGCGCCACGACGGGTTCCCGAACCAGAAGGTCCGCGCACATCGGATACATTTGAAGCTTATCTCGAACGGCGTCGCGCTCATCGAGGTGAGCGCCGCACCATCCTTGAGTTCATGACCAACGCTTAACAGGCGTGCGAAATCGTCACATTCCGTCAGACGCCGTCGCGCTGCTTCGAAGGCTGCCCCCACCTCATCACGCCCCTCCTAAGTACTTACTTGCTACACTACCGCACATCAGTAAGCAAATGTCCGCGCTCCAACGCTTCGGTTTTAGGCGATTTCTTTCTATGAACATCCGCTGGTGGCGCCGCAGTTCATGCATTTGTAGCAGGTGCCATTGCGCACCATGATGCATCCGCAGTCCGGACAGGGCGGCGCGTCGGCCTGATTAATAAACGCCTGGCGCAGAGCTAGATTGCGCGCTTCGGACGGATCGCTCGCTGGACGGGGCCGAACGAGGGCGAGCTTCGGCGTGTCACCATTATCTATCGGCGCGGGCGCGGGAACGGAGGATTCGGCGACCGGGGTGACCACGCCGACTTCGTTGCGGGCCTGCTCGTCGAGAAACTTCGCGGCGAGCCATCGAAACAAATAGTCAATAATCGATTTGGCGTAGGGAATTTGCGGATTCTTAGTGAAGCCCGACGGTTCGAAGCGCATGTGGGCAAACTTATCGACCAGGAACTGAATCGGCACGCCGTATTGAAGAGCATATGAGATGGCCGTGGCGAAGGAATCCATGAGGCCCGAAATGGTCGAGCCTTGCTTCGACATGGAGACGAAAATCTCGCCCGGGTAGCCATCCTCGTACATCCCGACCGTGATGTAGCCTTCGTGTCCGGCGATATCGAACTTATGGGTAATCGACTTGCGCTCGTCGGGCAGCTTGCGCCGATGGGGCCGGAATTCGTCGAGCGTTGTGGCAGCCTGCGCCACAATAGCTGAGGACTGATCTGAAGCAGAGCGCTTGCCGGTATTCAACGGCTGCGTCCGCTTCGAGCCGTCGCGATAGATCGCAACCGCCTTGAGCCCAAGCTTCCAGGCGGTGACATAGGCTTCGGCGACTTCATCAACAGTCACCTCGGCGGGCATGTTGATCGTTTTGGAGATTGCGCCGGAGATGAAGGGCTGCACCGCACCCATCATCTTGAGATGGCCCTGGTAATGGATCGTCCGGGACCCGGAACGCGGCTTAAAGGCGCAATCGAAGACCGCCTGATGCGCGTCGGCGAGATGCGGCGCGCCTTCGATGGTCTCATGCTCGTCGAGATATTCGACCATCTCCTGAATCTCGCGTGAGTCGTAGCCCAGCCGCTTCATCGCACGCGGCACGGTCTGATTGACGATCTTGAGCATCCCACCGCCGACCAGCTTCTTGTATTTGATCAGCGCGATGTCAGGCTCAATACCGGTCGTATCGCAATCCATCATGAAGGCGATGGTGCCGGTCGGCGCGATCACGGTTGCTTGTGAGTTGCGATAGCCAGCGGTCGTTCCCAGGCGCAGTGCTTCGTCCCATGAATCACGCGCCGCGCGCAGCAGATCGAGCGACACGTACTCCGGCTTGAGATCGCGGGCGCAGGCGCGATGGTGCTCGATCACCGCAAGCATCGGCTCGCGATTCACCGCATAGCCCTCGAAAGGACCCAGCACCTCGGCAATCCGCGCCGACTGGAGATAGGCTTCGCCTGTCATCAGGGCCGTGATCGCGGCGGCGTAGCTGCGCCCTTGATCGGAGTCGTAGGGCATTCCGAGCGCCATCAGAGTCGCACCGAGATTGGCATAGCCGAGACCCAATTCGCGAAACGCATGGGAGTTGCGGGCGATCTCCTCGGTCGGATAGGAGGAGTTATCGACCACGATATCCTGCGCCATGATCATCACATCGACGGCGTGGCGGAAGGCCTTGACGTTGAAGTCGCCGCGCTCATCGAGGAACTTCAGCAGGTTCAGCGAAGCGAGATTGCAGGCCGAGTTGTCCAGATGCATGTACTCGCTGCAAGGGTTCGAAGCGTTGATGCGTCCGCTGTTCGGACAGGTATGCCAGCCGTTGATCGTCGTATCGAATTGCATCCCGGGATCGCCGCAGGCCCAGGTCGCGTCGGCGATCATCTTGAGCAGGTCGCGCGCGCGATAGGTGTCGGCGGTAGCGCCGGTTTTGATGAAGCAGGTGCGCCATTCGGCGTCATCGACGATGGCGTGCATAAACTCGTCAGTCACGCGGACGGAATTGTTGGCATTCTGAAAATAGACTGAGCCGTAAGCGTCGCCATCGAGCGAGGCATCGTAGCCCGCTTCGATCAGCGCCCAAGCCTTCTTCTCCTCGTCCTGCTTGCAGGTGATGAACTTCGCAATATCCGGATGGTCGGCGTTAAGCACGACCATCTTGGCCGCGCGGCGAGTCTTGCCGCCCGACTTGATCACGCCGGCCGATGCGTCGGCAGCTTTCATGAAGGATAATGGGCCGGAGGCGGTGCCGCCGGAAGAGAGCCGTTCGCGGCAGGAGCGCAGCGCCGAGAGATTCACGCCTGCGCCGGAGCCGCCTTTGAAGATCATTCCCTCATTGCGATACCAGCCGAGGATCGAGTCCATATTGTCCTCGACCTTGAGGATGAAGCAGGCGGAGCATTGGGGCTTCTCCTCGATACCGACATTGAAATAAACCGGGCTGTTGAACGAGGCGGTCTGGCTGACGAGCAGATAGGCAAGTTCAGCCTTGAAAGTGTCGCGGGTGGCGTCGTCGGCGAAGTAGCCCTGCTTTTCGCCCCATCCAGTGATCGTATCGACCACGCGCCCGATAAGTTGACGGACACTGGTTTCGCGACGCGGGTCGCCGAGCGGCCCGCGGAAGTACTTCGAGACCACGACGTTGGCGGCGGTTTGCGACCAGGCGCGCGGGACTTCAACTTCGTGCTGCTCGAAAACTACGCGGCCATCTTCACCGGCGATCAGGGCGGAGCGCAGTTCCCAATCGATCTGCGACGTCGGGTCAATTCCGGGGCGCGTGAAAAAGCGATTGAGGACAATTCCGCCGCGTCGCTCCTGATTTTTTTTGGCCTCAGTATGTTCCATGCTCTGCGCCATTATTTCGCTCCTAATGCTTCTACTCCGTGCTGCAGGTCTATCGATTTGTGCTCTAAGCGCGTGCAATTTCCTGTTTCGATTACTATGGCGGGAGGGCAAGACTGTCAACGACAAACCGCTATATATGGTGTCTATGCGGCTGTTAATAACTATATATCAAGTTGTGTATAACTCGAAGTGTTCGCGGTGGTCGCTGATCAGCACTGCCGCCGGAAGCTGATTTATAGGCGAAAAAGGCTGGAGTGGGCACGCGCCAAAGCAAGCGATTGAACGAAGGGAACGGTCCCAAGGCATACGCAACACTGTGGAAAAACGCGCAATGGAGCAGCTTCGCGAGCGGAATAAATTTATCGATTATGCGATGCTGCACGGCAGGCCCATCATGCTCAACCATAGGACCAGACCGCAGCAGTTAGGCGGCGCAATTCAGGAATTGCTCGCGCGGCTGGATGCGGACGGGCACTTCGAGATTGTGCGACTGGTCCGGGTGTGGCCCGAGGTAGCGGGCGAAACTATAGCGCGGCGCACCGAGGTCGCCGGCCTGAAATTCCATACGGCGGTCGTGAAGGTATCGGGCGCGATGTGGATTCAGGAGCTTACGCTGATGAAGCCACAGATTCTGAGTCGCTTGCGCGACGCTCTGGGCGGCGATGTCATACGCGACGTGCGCTTTGTGCAGGGGCGTCTCAGCCGTCGCGAGCGTCCGCGGCTGCGGTCAATCGCACGTAATCCACGGCGATCGATAGAGCTTCCAGCGATGCCGGATGAGGAGCTACGTCGCGCTTTCGAGAATCTCATCGAGGCGTGGGGACGTGCTCCGCGCTAGTTAGCTCGTTGCATCGCTTGATGGCTACTCCAAGTTGAAACAGATAGATGTAAGCAGCGTACAAAACTGCATACTCTTGGAGAGAAGCCTTGATGAAACGTTCACTCGCGCCGTTCGCTATCACCTTAATTGCCGGAGTTCTGATCATAGCCGGCGCATTCGCCACGCCGGTGCTGGCGCAAGGCGCGCCTTCAGCGATTCTGCCTCAAAACGCGCCGCCGGAGGCGCTGCCCAATACCGAATACGGCAAGCATCACAAAAATGTCGAAGAGTTTGGCGATTTTCTGGACAACAATCCCGAAGTTCAGAAGGATTTGAGCAAGCATCCCGACCTAATCCGTGATCCCAACTACGTTAACAGCCATCCTGACTTGAAGAATTATCTGCAGAGCCATCCGCAAGCGGCGAAACGCTATGAGGAGCACCCTCATCGTTTCATGCATCGCGAGCACCGTTATGAGCGCACCGTGAAACGCTACGATAAAAAGCATCACGTGCAGCAATAACAATACGCATCGTATTTGAAGGACGACGCGGCGATCAGTTGGTCTAAGCGCCGCCAGTAAACGATCTGAACCCAGCTGCGTCTTATCTGATATGAGACAGGCTGGGATTACCTCTGATTACGGAGCACGGGCGCCGAGCTTCCGGTGATTTCTGTGATGCTCGCGCCGGAGCAGCGACCGCTCCACACATTGAATCGGCTCGCCTTCGGGCCGCGACCCGGCGACTTCGAAACCCTCAAGCGGATTGGCTTTGCGCGGTGGATTGAGCAGCAACTCCGTCCCGAGACGCTGCCGATATCGCGCGAGCTTGCCCGCAAGCTCGACTCACTCGAAACGCTGCGAATGACCCCGATCGAACTCTTTGAGCAGTATGCGCCACGGATGCAAGCCCACATGGAGCGGGATACCGGTTCGCCAGCCAAGCCCGATTCGGCGGCAATCAAAGCAGCGCGGCTCCGCGCTCGCGTGATCGTTGAGCAGGCGATGCAAGCGCGGCTCTATCGCGCTGCGGAGTCGCCCGCGCAACTGCAAGAAGTGATGACGGCCTTCTGGTTCAATCATTTCAATGTTTTTGCGCAAAAGGGCGCCTGCTTTCTTTGGATCGGAGCATATGAGCAGGAGGCGATTCGGCCACACGCATTCGGGCGCTTTCGCGATTTGCTCGGCGCAACGGCCAAGCATCCCGCGATGCTTTTCTACCTCGACAACTGGCAGAACTCCGCGCCGGGAGCCGTCGGTCCGCGCGGGAAGCAATCGGGCATAAACGAGAATTATGCCCGCGAGTTAATGGAATTGCATACGCTCGGAGTTAATGGCGGCTATACCCAGCGCGACGTGATCGCACTGGCGCATATCCTCACCGGATGGGGTATCGCGAGACATGAGATGCCATCGTGCCGCAAGACTGCGCCGGGTGCGGTGCGAACGTCTGAGGGGTTTTTCTTCGCCCCCGCCCGCCATGACTATTCAGATCAAGTGCTGCTCGGGAACCGGATCCCAACGGGTGGAATCGAGATGGGCGAGCGCGCGCTCGATATTCTCGCGAGTCATCCGGCGACGGCGCGCCATCTGAGTTATCAGCTCGCGCAGTACTTTGTGACTGACGACCCGCCGCCCGAGCTGGTCGAGCGTCTGGCGCAGCGCTATCAGGCCACTGACGGCCATATTGGTGAAGTGCTGGCAACACTGTTCTCAACTCCCGAATTCTGGGACCGCCGCTACTACGCAGGGAAGTTCAAGACGCCTTATGAGTTCGTGCTTTCTGCGGTGCGGACAACCGGCCTGCCGACACTCAATGTACGGCCGCTAGTAAATACGATGGCGGGGTTGGGGATGCCGCTCTACGGCTGTCAGACGCCGGACGGCTACAAGAATACTCAGGAGGCCTGGCTCAGTCCCAATGCAATGATGACACGCTTGAGTTTCGCAACTGCATTGGGCAATGGGCGGCTGCCGCTAACGCGGCCCATGGCAGATTTTGATGAAGCTGCGGGGCCGAGTTTGCCGCTCGCGAGCGGCGCCGCTGAGCAGCCCCCCGAAGCGAGCGCTTTGGCGACGACTTTGGGAAATCCATTTTCGGCGCGCACGGCCGCAGCGCTCGAAGTTACGCCGGAGCGCCTGCGGGTTCCGCTGATGCTCGGCAGTCCCGAATTCATGATGCGTTAAGCGAGCGACTACGATGGCAATCAATAAAACTGGGCTTGGCGGCGTGAGCAAAATTGAGCGGCAGCTAAGCCGCCGGGATTTTATTCGGGCCGCAGCACGTCTTTCAGCGGCCAGTGTGATTTTGATCGGTCCTCATGCGTGGGCCGCGCGGGCGGCTATCGGCGAGAGCAAAGCGAAGCGGCTGGTAGTGGTTTTTCTGCGCGGCGCAGTCGATGGACTCAATGTGGTGGTTCCCTATACCGATCACGAGTACTACGACGCGCGCCCGAATATCGCGATTCCTCGGCGAGGCGACGGTGCGGCGATCAACCTCGACGGCCATTTCGGTCTCAATCCGGCGCTCGGCGCGTTGATACCCGCCTGGCGCGACAGCACCCTCGCCTTCGTTCACGCATGCGGCTCGCCGGACCCGACGCGATCGCATTTTGACGCTCAGGATTACATGGAAAGCGGCACGCCTGGAGTCAAAGCCACTCCCGATGGCTGGATGAATCGCCTTTTGGCTACTATCCCGAATCATTCGCCGACTGAGGCCGTCAGTCTTGGCCCGACTGTCCCACGTATTCTCGATGGACGGATGCCGGTGGCAAGCCTCGCGCTCGGCCGTGGCGCCGCGCGGCCGCTACCGCTGGACAAGCCGCGCATCGAAACTGCTTTCGATCGTCTGTACAACGGAGACGATCCACTCAGTCGGGCCTACAAGGAGGGTCGTGCGGCCCGCATGGAGTTGCTCGGCGAACTGCAAAAAGACATGACTGAAGCCGACAATGGTGCGCCTTCACCCGACGGTTTCGCTCAAGATGCGCAGCGCCTCGCCAATTTGATCAAGCGTGATGGCAGTATCCGGCTCGCTTTTATGGCGCTCGGCGGATGGGACACGCATGTGAATCAGGGTGCGATCGGTGGTCAGCTCGCTAATCATCTGACGCAACTCGGCGTTGGACTCGCCTCGTTCGCGCGGAATCTCGGCCCGGCCTATGCCGATACCGTCGTGCTCGTAATTTCCGAATTTGGTCGCATGCTGCATGAGAACGGCAACGGCGGTACCGATCATGGTCACGGTAATGTGATGTGGGTGATGGAGGGAAGCGGTACGTGGTGGACGGGTTTATGGGCGCTGGCCCGGTCTCGCGACAGAGGAACTATATGAAGAACGCGACCTCGCGATAACCACCGATTTCCGCGAGCCAATCGCGCAAATTCTGCAGGCGCACATGGGATTGCAGCCAAGCCAACTCGCCGCAACGTTTCCGGGTTACCGTGGAAACAGCGCCGGCCTAAACGGCTTGGTCGCTTAAGCCGAGTCCAACCGGATTTGAGGACTCAGATTCTCGAGATCTATATTAGGGCAAGGTCGGCGTGTTATGGCCGGCGGGCTTGGCGACGTCCGGCGTCTTCACGGCAAGGAGCTGCAACGCCTGACCGAGATCGAGTTCGCTGTATTTGGGATTAGAATAGAGCGCATTGAGCTTGCGCACAGCTTCGTCCGAACCAAACTCCGAAGTTGATAACTCGTTCGAGATTTGGCGGATAATCTTGTCAGCGCCCTTCCAGTGAAATAGATCAGCGGCAATCGTGAGGCTGTCCAATTTCCCGATGCTCACCTGCATGGCGTCCCCATAGCCATTGACGTAACCGGTTTTCGCCGCGTCGTTCAACTTGTTCCAGAAAATCCCGTTGTGATCGAAATTCGACGCCGCGAATACTATCGTGCAGCTTGCGACAAAGCCCAACACCACACCAGCGGTGAACTGTTTCATCCCACCGCCCTCCTCGGCGGCTCGTTAAAATAATCTAACAGACAATGATGCCGACTTTAATAGCGCCGGAGCTTTTAAGCAGGTCGTGAAAAGGAATTTTCAAGGCTTTAATTATATGTAGCTTGAGACTCGCTTCACTAGCACTGCAATGCCATCATTTGACGCATCATAGATAGTTGGCCTTTACACCTCGATGTCGATCTTTGCAGACATTTTGTCATTCATCCATACGCCGCAGCCGGAAGCGTTGGAGTCGCTCGCGTTACGGGTGTTTCATTTTCAGGTAGAAGGCGTTCCGGCTTATGGCGCGTATGTGAAGTCATTGGGGATCGAGCTGGCTGACGTGCGACAAATCCACGAAATTCCCGCAGTCAGCACGTTGGCGTTCAAGTACGCTAAGATGGAGAGTGCAGTGGAGACGCCTTCGGCTGATGCGCGATTGTTTCTGACCAGCGGAACGACGGCAGGGCGGGACCAACGCGGCCGCCATCTGGTTTTGCATCCTGAGATTTATCGCGCATCGGCGCTGAACCACCTCCGCCGGATGCTGTTTTGTGATGGGCGGCAGACCGCGATGCTTGCGCTTCATCCGATAGCTGAGCGAATGCCGGAATCATCGCTATCCCAGATGATAAGTTGGTGTCTTGAGGAGTTCGGTACTCCGGCGCAGACCTGTGTCGCGACGCGGGAAGGAATTGATGTGCAGTCGGCTTTTGACTTCCTGCGACGGTGCGAAACTTCGGGTAAGCCAGTTTGCATCATCGGAACGACCGCCGCGTGCGCCAAATTGTTTGAGGCGGTTGAGGAGTCTGCCATCCCAATTCGACTTGGAGGCGGCTCGCGATTGATGGATACCGGAGGAGCAAAAGGTCAAGCGTCGCTGATCAGCGCTGCCGATATGATCGAGCGGGCAACGAGATTGCTCAGAATTGATCGCGCGATGGTTATCAATGAGTACGGAATGACGGAAATGTGTTCGCAATTGTATGATGCGACAAGTTTCAACTCGTATTATAGCGATCGCGCGGAGACACGCATAAAGCTTGGCCCACCGTGGCTGATACCGTTGGCGTTTGATCCGGCCACGCTGAGGCCGATCGGCACAGATAAATTGGGATTATTGGGCTTTTTTGATCTGGCCAATGTCGGATCAGTCTCGATGATCGTGACCGAAGACCTCGGCACGGTCGATGCCTTCGGTGGGGTGCGGATCGAGGGACGCGCGGCAAGTGCCGGTGCACGTGGCTGCGCATTGTCGATTAAAGAATTTGCCGAGCGCGAGCATCGGGCGAGGAGCTAGTTCACAGGCAAGTTCCGAACAGTGGCGGTCTTCGACGTTGAGTTTAGAAGGGCAGGTGCGCAGCAGTCCCCAAGTCCAAATTCACTAGAGGAATTGGCCGAACGGCTCCGAGGCCAATTGCGGCGCCCGAAGTCGGTCGAACGCACTAGCCGGAGCCTCGCGGAAACCTGCCGCCGAATTGTCTCTGAGTGTGACTTGAGCGCGCGCCGGATCGTGACGGAAATCGCGACTCGCCGAGAATGGTCCGAAGAGCTCGTACGAGCCTCGCTGCGCGAGCTTATTCGACCCTTCGTCCGTGAGGAGACCCTCACGAACTTTGCTCGACAGGACGGTGCTCGCGCTCAGCTAATTGGATTCGTGATGGCGGGGAATATTCCAGGCGCCGGGCTGCACGAAGTGATTACTGCATTGCTCGCAGGATGCGCTGTGATGATCAAGCCCGCCACTTCGGAACCCGTGTTCTTCGCCGGATTCGCCGAGGTTTTAGCGCAAATCGATCCGGAATTGGCCTCGCGACTGGTAGTTCTTCTTTGGTCGCGCGAGCGCGTCAAGCTTTCTATCGCAATGCAGCGGCAGTGTGATCGGCTACTGATATTCGGCAATGATGAGACGGTCGCAAGATTCGTGGAACTAAGTGGCGGCACATTCGGAGCTGCGCGTCCAATCGGTTTCGGCGCTCGGGTCAGCGGAGCGGTGCTGGCCATGGAGCCACGAAGGTCGCAGGAGGACCTTGCGCGAGCGATAGCATTAGATGTTACGCTTTTCGAGCAGTGCGGATGCCTATCACCGCACCATATTTTTGTGCTCGATTCCACCGAAGGCAAAATCGCGCAGAGCTTCGCCGCTGAACTCGCGAGCGAGCTTGAGAAACTGGCGTCAGGAGCATTGCCGGTCCCGCAGCGGCTTTCGCCGGAAAGCGCCGCCGCGATTCGACACACGCGCGAACAGGCGCGATGGCGATCTCTCGCGGATAAGGCCGTGAAATTGTGGGAAGGCCCGCTGCCGGGCTGGACAGTGATTTACGATCGCGACGCGTCGTTTCAGGAATCGCCCGGATATCGCACAGTATTTGTTTCATCCTTCTCGGACATTATCGACCTCCAACGGCGATTTGCTCCGATGAAGGGCAGGCTTGAGGCATGTGCACATTTCGTGGACAACTCGGCTTTGCAGTGGGCGGACGAGCTTCGCCATGTAATCGAAGCGGCAGGCGCGAGCTACGTGTGTGCACCGGGAAGGATGCAGTCGCCACCGATCGACTGGCCTCATGGCGGGGGCATTTTTTCCCGGATGATCCGCGGTGAATAAATGAGCGCGCGCGAGGACTTTGAACGTCATCTGGCGCAGACCTCTGACTCCCCGATCGGACTCGAAATTGAGCGAGCCGAGGGTTCCTGGCTGTATTGTTGCGACGGGCGGCGATATCTTGACCTGATCGCCGGAATTGGCGTCGCGGCTCTCGGCCATGGGCATCCGGTAGTGCTGGACGCTCTGATGCGGCAATCGCACCGGCACCTTCATGTGATGGTGTACGGAGAATATGTAATCGAGAGTCAGACCCGGCTCGCGGCGCGCCTCGCAGAACTTCTTCCCACTGGTCTGGAACGGGTGTACTTCACTAACAGTGGCGCTGAGGCGATCGAGGGAACGCTGAAGACCGCTCGCAAATTCACTGGACGTCAGCAGTTTGTGGTCTTCGAGGGGGCTTATCATGGCGACACAATGGGTGCGCTCGCGCTGGCGGGTAATGCTGCATTTCGTGATCCTTTTGGGCCACTGCCGGGACCGGTGAAACGTCTGGTTTACGACGATGAGTCTGGATTGACCGCGATCGACGAGCGGGCGGCTGCGGTAATGATCGAGCCGATTCAGGCCGAAGCTGGAATTCGTATCCCGAGCGTTGGCTTTATGCGGGCGCTACGCCGACGATGCTCCGAAACGGGTGCGCTGCTGGTTTTCGACGAAGTGTTGACCGGGTTCGGGCGTACCGGCCGGCTCTTCGCACTCGAACATTTTGATGTCACACCCGATTTGATCGTCTTTGCCAAAGCGATCGGAGGCGGCTTGCCGCTGGGAGCATTTTGTGGGCGCGACGAACTGCTCGCGACCCTCGCGCATGATCCGCCGCTCGGACATATCACGACTTTCGGCGGCCATCCGCTTTCCTGTGCGACCGGTCTGGCGGCGCTGAAATTTATTGTCGCGCAGCAACTGCCGAAGCGAGCTGAGGTTCTGGGGGCCAATCTGATGAAGCGGCTGCAGGAACTGATCGGGCCGGCGGTCAAGGAGATTCGCGGGCTGGGGCTACTGATCGGAATTGAGTTTACCGAAGCGTCTATCGCCCACCGCTTCGTGGCCGAGACGATTGCGCGGGGAGTGATAATCAACTGGTCGCTCAACGCCGATTGCGTCGTTCGCCTGGCGCCGCCACTTACGTTGACTGACGACGAAGCAGACTTCGCGGTTAACACTTTTCGACAGGCGTTGGCGGCGACGCTCGCGTGAATCAGCTTCAACTGCGCCCACTGGCTTCCAGGGGCAGAGTGGCGGATCAACCTGGTCCGAAAGTCGAAACACTGCGCGAGCTAATCGAAGATCTTGCGAGTGAGAACAGAGCAAGAGTATCAGGCAAGCGACTTTGGTTATTTGGCGCTTCAGTAGTGATGTTGGCTCTGCTCGGCGGGGCGTTGATGCACGATCAGGAGATCTTCGATTCCGCGTTGGCACTGGGCGCCATCGGCGGGCTTACGTTTTCGGTGATTAGCGCCGCTTCAAATGAGCGGACCCGGCGTCAATTCAGGGATCGCTTAACCGAACTGGCCGAAGCGACTTCATCGCATGAGAGCCGAATTGCCGCAATGGTCCATGATATCCGCGATCCGATCGGAGCACTCGCCAGTATGGTCAATCTGCTTTCGGACAAAAGTATGGATGAGCAAACCAAGGCGAGTTTACTTACACGCATTTCCGCAATGGCTACGTCAATAGATACTCGGGTAAAGAATGCACTCGATCTCTATCTGCTCGACGGACAACATCTACGCGCCAGCCGCCGGCTGATTGAGGTTAACCCGGTTGTTCGAGAAGTCGTTGAGCGATATGGGCCTGAAGCTCGCCTGAAACAAATCGAGTTGATCTATCAGTTCGGAGAACTACCTGGAGCGGAAATTGACCCGCTTCATTTTGAGCGCGTTATCAGCAATCTCGTGAGTAGCGCAATCGAGCGCACCTTGAGTGGAACCGTATCGATTAGAACACACGCCAAGAAAGACCGACTTATGGTCGAGATTGCCGATAATGGACCGCTTCCTATGCCGTCCGAACTTGATCATTTCTTTGATCGTCCGGACGCCACCTCTGAGAATGCAGGAGGAGCAGCGCTCGCCCGTTATGTTGCGCGGAGCTTAATTGAGATTGACGGCGGTACTATCGAGGCTATCAGCGAGAACAGCAACAGTCTCCTTGTGATTGTGCAAATACCGATAAGAGCTCGCTGGCCTGCAAATTCGTGAAGCCCTGCGCTAAGATCGTCTTTCCCGGTTTCAAAACTCACTGAGTTTGACAAATAAGCTTCGTCAACTCTTTAACCCGCAAATTTGTTATTCTTTTACATATCTTGCATTAGATCATGTATCTTTAATCGCGAGTTGAAACATTATTGATCGATTGCGGGTGATGTTGCTTACAATGAACGTCGAAGTAGTAATCGATGGGGGGCAGCGTCAATATGAATCGGGCCAGTTTGTTGTAATCCTAACGCTGGCGATCGTCGGTTTATTAGGTTGCGCGGCCTTGGCGACGGACATTGGCTATTTTGAGAATAATCGTCGCAAGATGCAGAATGCGGCTGACAACGCCGCCATCGCCGGAGAGTTCGAGGTAATCGCCAATAGATTGAGCAATACCGAATCAGCGGCGCGGACTGCCGCTGCTCGTAACGGCTTTACTGATGGCGCGGAGGGCGTGTCCGTCACGCTTAACCGGCCTCCGGCGTCGGGTCCACATGCCGGAGATACAACCTCGATTGAGGTGTTGATTACACAGTCCCTACCAACCTTTCTACTGCGCGTCATAGGCATCAATGTAATAAGGACCAGTACTCGCGCTGTCGCATCTGAGAAAGCGAATCCGATCTGTATTTACGGGCTCAATAGCTCGGCAAGCGGGACGATCAGCTTCATCGGAACTGGGTCTTTTCGAAGTGCTTGCACAATTCTAGCCAACTCGGCAAGTTCCGACGCACTGATTGCCGACGACGATGCGAAGGTGCAGGCGTCATCGATTGGCGTGGTGGGCGGCTCATCGGCGGCGCATATGTCGCCCGTTCCAATCAATGGCGCGGCGCCGGTGACAGATCCTTTCGAGCAACGCACCGCGCCGATTTTTTCGGGATGCGATCATGTCAATTATCGGCTTCCTCCGGCGGGACGTGAAGAAATCACCCCGGGTGTCTATTGCGGTGGAATCACGGCTTCATCAGGCTCATCCGCCTCACTAATCTTGAGTCCCGGGGTGTACATCATTCGCGGCGGTGGGATTCAGCTAGGCGGATCGACAGCAATTCGAAACAATATATCCGGAGGCAACGGCAATGGCGGCGTGATGTTCTATAACACTGGCGATTCGACTTACCCTTATAGAGGCATCAATCTGACCGGGACTGGCGTGAATTCACTTAACGCGCCAACTTCAGGCAATTTCGAGGGCTTGCTTATTTTTCAGGATCGCGGAATTGCGGGTGCGAGGGCGGCAGCGAATCCGAGCACCGTGGTTGGATCAATTCGGTCGAAATATCAGGGCGTACTCTACTTTCCTAGTACAAAACTTGTTTATGGAGGCGCGAATCTCAGCGCCTATACTCTGATGGTCGCCGACCGGATTCAGTTCAATCTTGTAAGTCCGACTACAATCCATAATGACTATTCGTCCCTCGCGCACGGCGCGCCGCTCAAAGCGCCCGTATTGACTGAATAATTCCTCGCCGATGCTCCTAATGAGTTTGGCCCGGATGTCAGACAAATTGCGCGTGGCGCGCGCAGTCAGCAATGGTCAGGCAGCGCTGGAGCTTGCGTTGCTCGCGCCGATTCTCGCATTACTGCTGATTATAGTCGGTGATTCGGCACGAGTTTATTATACGGCAATCGAGTTGACCGGGGCAGCGCAAGCGGGCGCTGCATATGGCGGCCAGTCACCGATCATGGCGGGAGATCTGGCGGGCATGCAGCAGGCAGCGCGGGCTGATGCTGCCGATCTGAGTACGATGACCATAGCCGCATCTTCGTATTGCGAATGTCCAGGAGACGATGCACATCTTGCTTGCAGCAGCATGATGGACTGTCCGGATAGGCAGGCGTACGTCGAAGTCGATACGACCGCTACGTTTCACACATTAATCAATTATCCTGGAATCAGCAGTTCACTTGCGTTGAAAGGCAAAGCGGTTCGGCGGGTCGAGTGATGTCCAACGCAATTGCGCGTTCTGCGCATCGTAAACTCCGGCTGACGCGTGGCAGCGCTTATGTGGAGTTCGCGCTTACTCTCGTGCCATTTCTGATCTTCATGTTCGGGATTATCAACTGTGCGTTAGCAATTTACGCTTACAGCTTCGTGTCCTATGCCGCGCGTGAGGCTACTCGATTTGCGGCGGTGCGAGGGGCCTCGAGCGCCGGCCCGGCAACTGCGGCCGAGGTCACCGGTTTCGTCAATGCTGAAGCGTATGGGGTCAATCCGGGAAAGCTCAACGTCACGACTATCTGGAAGCCGGATAACAATCCCGGCAGTGCAGTGCGGGTGACCGTAAATTATCAATTCGACTTTGCGATTCCATTTGTGAATCTGGGCGCAGTGAATTTGAGCAGCACGTCGCAAATGGTGATTATGCAGTAGGCCAGATTTCAGTCAGAGGGGAAGCGGGCCAAAATAGGAAGAATCTCCTGCTGCGAATTTCCGCCGCTCACCTGAGCTTCGCCATTTTCGATAGTCATGTCCAGTTCACTGCGAATCCCGAACTGTCCCGGCAGATAGATGCCAGGTTCGACTGAAAAGCAGGTTTGCCTGATTAGCTCACGATGATCGCGCGTTTCGAGCGAATCGAGATTCGCTCCGGTGCCATGGACTTCACGACCGATCGAATGACCAGTGCGATGAACGAAGCGATCGCCGTAGCCTGCGGATTCGATTATCTCACGCGCTGCGCGATCGGCTTCTTGACCGCTGATGGGCAGGCCTTGCGCCACGCGGGACTGAATCAGTTTGACGGTGGCGTCGCGGGCGCGTGCGACCAGGGCGAAGACATTGGCATATTCGCGAGGCACGCTGTCGCCGACATAGGCCATCCAGGTGAGGTCGCCATAGATGCTGTCGCTTGGCTGCTCTTTGGCAAAAAGGTCGAGCAGTACGAGGTCGCCTCGTCTTATTGGAGCATCTCGTTCCGCTGATGGACTGAAATGCGGATTAGCCGCATTGGCGTTGATAGCGACGATCGGCGCCTCGTCGGTGCGCAAACCATGAGCGTTGATGCGTTCGAGCACGAACTGCTGGATTGAGTGTTCCGTACAGATTAGTTGATGCCGTATACGATGCGCGATCTCAGAAAAGGTCTCGTCAACAATCTGCCGAAGATGAGCGGCGGCGCGACGATGACTATCAAGCTGCGCCGGAGTCAACGCGGCTTCGAAACGCTGAATCAAGTCGGCAGCGGTCACGACTTCAACACCGAAGGAGCGGACCAGTTCGAGCGTCCCGCCATCGACGCGCGAGACATAGGGAATGGCGCAATTGGGCGAGTAGTTCATCGCGATCCGCTTACAGCCCCGGAGCATCTCGCCCAGCGCGGCAATCATCTCACGCTCCGAGCGATAGATTCGACGAAGCTCCACCGGCAATTCGTCGAGTCGCTGGGCTTCGACTGCGGAGACCAGCGCCTGCGCCCGAGGCGGATTAACTGAAGCAGGATTTTTGCGGCGTTCAGCCGCGGGAATAAAGAAAAACCATCGGCGAGTTGCGAGGCCGGTCTCCGGCAGGCCAAGAATCCGATAAGCAAGGGGGTCGCTGATGCGAAAATCATAGAAGAGCCATCCGTCGAGATGTGTCTCGGCGAGCGCTTCGGCAATTTCGTCAACGCGGTCCATCAGGCGGAGGGTGTCCGGAAGCGTGTGCCCCACGCGTGGATGCGCAGCGCGTCAATTCGAACGATCGGATTATTCTCGGGAGTCAGGCTCATCGTGCGGTACTGCGGATATTTATCGCGCAAATTGCGCAGCGCAAGCATGTATTCATTCGGGTCTTCAACGACTGCGGCGTCGCCGTGGACCAATACGTAAGCGAGAGATGCCCAATCCTCCTCATAATGATCGACGATTAGGGCGACTCGGGGATTCTCGGCGATATTGCGCATCCGCTTGATCGCGAGGCCGGTGAGTTTTTTGGGCTTCTCATCAATCACAAAGTAAAATCGCGAAATTTCATCGAACCAAAAGCAGAGCGGAACATTGTGCGGCGTTCCGGATGCGGTCGCAGTCGCCAGATGGGCGATGCGTGCAACGCGCAAAAAGTCATTTACATGCGAATCATTCAGCGATCTAGGCGTTCCTTCGGGCATATCACGAAAATCCAAATTTAATCTATAGTCAGCAATTACATCCAATTAGCCCACTCTCTTGACTCATAAGTGTAATTACGCATAGAATGCACAGCGTCGGAATTCTAATCTTATTTGCCATTACAGTTACACCATTAGGGGGGACCTCACCATGAAAAGATGGATACTCGTAGCTACTATCGTGATGCTCGCGACGGTTGTCACGCAAGCCTTAGCCCAAGAGGCTGCTTCCACGGGGCCCAAAACCCTATCGGCGACCCTCACGGGTACCTTCGCGGCTCCGGTGAGCGGCGCGTGCAGCACGACAACGGGTGATTATGACGCGATTTGTCCGAGCGCCAATTGTCGTTGCTTTGCCGACAGCAGCGCCACCGTGACTGGCAGTTTGGCCGGCAAGGGATCAGCGATCATTGATGTTACCTCCGATGATGGAGATATTACCACGCCGACTCCCCCGGATGGCTGCACGCCTTTTTTTGGAGTCGTACAACTGACCACCGTGCTGAAGAAAGTTTCGCTGACCAAAACCATCAATCTCACAGGCGCTGAGTGCCGTCACACCGCCAAAGGAAAGCCGGATTCGATTAATGGCGGCTTCGGCATACTGAATGCCTCTAACGCGGCAACCGGCTGGGGAACCCTTACCGGCACGGCTGATGGCACAACTGGTGCGCTTAAACTGACTCTCAAAGGATCTATTACCCAGTAATACGGCTAGCCTCTGGGTAATCTCTCCTGCTATGGGAGAACTAAAGGAATCCGGCCAGCTTTCTCCGCGGGGTATTGAGCATTCTGCTCAATACCCCGCGGAGAAAGCTCTGCACAAGTCTAATTTGTCATCCTGAGCCGGCGAGCGGCGCGAGCCGTGTCGAAGGATCTGCGTGAAGCGATTCTAAAGAAGTTCACTTGTGCAGAGCTTCCCTAACGCTCCTCGCCGAAGAGGAAGATAGCCAGCGCGATCGAGGCAAACACCAGATTTGGGACCCAGGCCGCCAGCAATGGCGGAATGATATTCGAGCGGCCCAGAGAAGAGGTTAACCCGAAGGCCAGCCAGTAACCGAAGCCGATAGCGATCGCGAGGCCGAAACTGCGTCCGAGACTCAGACTGCGGGGCAGCGGATCGAGGCTCAAGGCGATTCCCAAGGCAACCATGATGATGCACGCCAGCGGCATCGCGAACTTGAGATCGCGATCGACAAGGTAGCCGCCCGGATCGAGGCCTTTGCGGCGCAGATCGCGAATATAGTGATTCAGTTCCCACAAGCTGAATTCTTCAGGATCGAGCCGCAGCAGACTCAAATCCGAGGGTTTCAATGACTGCCCAAATGCGCCGGCTTTGATCACTGCGGAAACATGACCGTTAGCTTCCAGTCTGAAGCCCGTCCGACTGTCAGGGAGCCATCCCATGCCGTTCCATTTGGCGGTGGCTGCGTGCTGGATATCGTGCAGCGAGTAATCGGAACCTAGCTGATAAAGCGTCACTCCGCGCAGCGTTTGAGTGCGCGGATCGTAGCGGTCAGCCGAGAGAAATCCGTCGCGAGTGCGGACCCAGATTCGTTGATTGGCGAACACTCCTTTGATCTCACGTTTCTTGAGTTCGACCTCGTAGAGATAGCGGGCCTGACGGGTTGAAAGCGGCACAACCGTTTCGTTCAGGATGAAGTTGAACGCCGCGATTACGGCGGCGACCGCCAAGACCGGCGTGGCCATCTCAACCCGGCTGATGCCGAGTTGCTGACAAGCTAGCACCTCACCGGAGCGATTCAAAAGAGCGAAGCCGAGCAGCACGCCTGCCAGACAGGCGACCGGCAATAATTGCGAGACGATCAGCGGGATTTTAAGCGCGAAATACTCCAGTCCCAGCACTCCAAAGCCGCCATAATGAATCAGGTCATTGAAGCGATCGAACATATCTCCAAGCAGATAGGCGATCGTAAACGCGGCGAGGCATACAACAAAAGGCGCGAAGAATTGACCCCCCAAGAAGCGGTCCATGGTCGGCGACAGGCGGGGGCGTACACTCATGCCGGAAGCTCCCGCCGACGTTCGTAGCGTTCAATGAAATCCCACAAGAAATCACCGGCGCCACGACCTTGATCGCCAAGGTCAGCGGCGGCGCGGATGAAAAGCCAGAGCGCCAGCGCCGCAAATACGACGTCCGGCAGACTCATCGCGGCGAATGCGTTCAGTCCGCCGCGTTGCGCCAAGGCTTCGCCGGCGCGCATCAGAGAGTAGTAGAGGAAGAACAACGCGATCGCGACGCCAAAGCGTTCCGATTGTCCGCCGCGCGCCGGTTTGAGTCCTAGAGGGATCCCTAAGAGTGCGAACAGGATGGTTGTGAAGGGCAAAGTGTACTTGCTGGCTAACTCGGTTTCGGCATCGTGGTCCGGCTTGCCCGAGGCCCGCGCCGCGGCAATCGCAGTGCGCAATTGTCCGACGCTCATCTCCTCTGGGTCCTGTTGCGCAATCCCAAGCTCATCCTCCGGATGAACGCTCAAATCGTAAGTGCGAAAGCTCGTAACATGGCTGACGTCATTGGCGGCTTCAACGCCGAACAGCGACCCATCGAACAGCCGCAGCGTGATCGAACGTTGCGATTTATCCGGGACGATTACACCAGAACGAGCGATAATCGTATTTTGCTGTTTCGGATCGCGCGCATCGGAAATCAATACGCCGTGCAGGGTCTCGTCGTTCGCCGAGATATGATCGACATACACCACAAGTCCGGGGAAGTTGCGGTTGAAGACTTTCTCCTTGAGTCCTGCGGTGGAACGGGTTTGAGTCAGCTCAAAGATTTGCTCACGAAGGTGAAAATTCGCCCACGGGCGCACGGAAAATGCGAGCCAACTCGAAAGCGCATACACGATCAGCGAAAATCCGAGCACGGGAAGAGCGAGTCGATAGAGACTGATCCCGCAGGCGCGCGCCGCCGTCAATTCGCGATCGCCTGACATCCTGCCGAAGCCCATCAGCACGCCCAGCAGCACCGCCATTGGGAAGGTCAACTCGAGAAATGCCGGCATAATCAACCCGATCAGGCTCATCACGTCGCCCAGAGTCACGCCATGATTGACAACCATCTCAGTCAACTTCAAAAGGCGTCCGGTGACGAGCGTGAAAGTCAATAAGAGGACACCCAGTGCGAAGGGGCCGACTACCTCTCCAGCGACATAGCGATCGATGATTTTGGCTCCCGGTAATTGCATCGCGAACCTGAATGATTGCGTCAGTTCGGAAATCCGCGAGTTCGCTCGCTGCCTTCAGCAGCATCGCCATTGGTGGGCAGTTCCGCAGATTTGCTTCACTATAATGCCTAGTGGCGGCGCTTTAATCTATTCTTTTCGGCGATTTTCGCATTTTGGCGAGATATCCGATTCAGGTCGATGGTTGTTTGGTTGAATGGTAGTACATATAAGGTAGAGAGGTGGAATAATGGCGCTCAACATCAAAAATGAAGAAGCACATCGCCTTGCTGAGGAATTATCGAAGCTGACTGGTGAAAGCATGACTACCGCAATTACTAAGGCCATCCGAGAACGGCTGGATCGGGTACGTCGTGCTCAAGGGATGAGCCTGGCAGAACGCCTCGTGACCATTGGTCAAGATTGCGCGGTGCATCTCAAGGAGCCGTTCAGATCTCACGAGCATGGCGAGCTTTTATATGACGAGTGCGGATTGCCGCGATGATCATTGATACTTCCGCAATCATTGCGATTTTACGCGCTGAACCGGAGGCGCTGGCGTGTGCACAAGCAATCGATACCGCTGCCTGCTGCCGGATTTCGGCGGCGAATTTTGTCGAAGCGGCCATTGTCATCGACGGCAGCCGAGATCCGATCGCTAGCCGTCGATTCGACGAGTTCGTGAGGGAGGCCGAACTACTGATCGAACCGGTCACCGAAGCTCAGGCGCGGATCGCACGAGACGCGTATCGAGACTTCGGCAGAGGCAGCGGACATCCGGCAAAGCTAAATTTCGGCGACTGTTTCGCCTACGCGCTTGCGAAGGACAAGGGTGAGCCGCTGCTCTATAAGGGTGATGATTTCAAACACACTGACTTGTTGGCTGCTAAGCAGTAACGGATTTCAGAACGCATCAGCATGTCTGCCGGACATATTCCATTTGGAAACGCACTGCGATTAGCGATACAGAAGAGGAAGCGGAGGAACCGGCTATGGGCAAGGTTAGCGGAAACGAACTCGTGGTGCGCGCACTGAAGGACGAACAGGTCGATACGGTCTTTTATCTCACCGGCGGTCCGATGGTGGATGTGGCGGCCGGCTGTCTTGAAAATTTTCGCGCAGTTGATGTGCGGCATGAGCAGGCGGCGTCAATGGCTGCTCATGCGTATAGTCGCGTGCTCGGCAAACCGGGAGTTTGCTTCGCCGCGTCAGGTCCCGGCACCACCAACCTGATCACCGGTGTGGGCAACGCCTTCCTCGATGCGGTTCCGGTCGTCGCGCTTGGCGGCGCCAGCGCGGTCTCGCAGGATGGGATGGGCGCATTTCAGGAAATGGATCAGGTGGGAATGTTCAAGCCGATCACCAAACACGCCGAACGGGTGATCGACGTCCGCCGCATTCCGGAAATCATCAACAAGGCTTTTCGCATCGCCACCAGCGGTCAGCCGGGACCGGTGTACGTCGATTTACCCGGTGACGTGCTCTATAACCGCGTCGATGAGAGTGAAGTCCTGTTCCCCAAACGTCCGCATACCGTCCCACGAATTTCGGGTGATCCTGCGCTGATCAGTCGCGCAATCGCACTGCTACGTGAGGCGAAGCGTCCGCTGGTCTTGACCGGCACCGGCATCCTCTGGTCAGGCGCGATGCAGGAGTTGAAAGAGTTTGTCGAGCTAGCGGACATTCCGTTCTACACCACTCCGCAAGGACGCGGCGTCATCGAGGAAGACCACGAGCTAAGCTTTCTGGGTGCGCGCAATCAGGCCTGGAAAGAGGCCGACGTCGTTTTGGTTGTCGGTACCCGATTGAATTTCATTGTGGGTTTCGGATTGCCGCCGCGATGGGCCGAAGACGTCAAGATCATCCAAGTCGATATCTCGGATGAGGAGATCGGACGCAACCGGCCGGTCGAAATCGGAATCGTCGGCGACGCAAAGGTAGTCCTGCGGCAGATGATCGACGAGGGGCGCGACGCCTTTCGCGGGAAGCGCAATTCAACGTGGATCGAAAACCTACGCAGTCATGACACACGCGCACAAGAAAAATCAGTGGCGCTACTGAACTCCAATGCCCAGCCGATTCATCCGCTGCGACTCTGTAAAGAGGTTCGCGATTTCATGGACCGCGACGCGATCATCGTGGTTGATGGGCACGAGATCCTCAATTTCGCGCGTCAGTCCATACCGACCAACGTGGCCGGCCATCGCGTGAACGCCGGACCCAACGGATGTATGGGCGTCGCGGTGCCGTTCGGTCTCGGCGCGAAGGTAGCAAAACCGAATACACAGGTGATCGTGCTGAGCGGCGACGGCTCCTTCGGGATGAACGGCATGGAAATCGACACGATGGTTCGGCATAACATCCCGGCCATGATCGTCGTCAGCAACAACGGCGGCTGGGCCGGGCTGGGCACGATGAACGCCGGACGTGACTTGGGCTTTAGTCGCTACGAGAAGATGGCCGAGGTGTTCGGCGGTTACGGCGAGTACGTCGAACGGCCCGATGATATTCGGCCTGCGCTCGAACGCGCGGCAGCTTCCGGCAAGCCGTCGGTGATCAATGTCGTGACTGACCCCAAGGCGCGTTCATCAACCGTCTCATTCGCGAACTATCGCGCGATCTAAGCGCTTTAGGGCTGCTGCCGGATTCCGGCTTTAAGCGCCGGGAATCGGCGGCGGCTCGGTACGGCGCCGGAGCGCCGTACGAAGGCGGATTGTTGAATTCCTTTTCTTCATGGCGCTGCAACTTGTTCAGGAGTTCGCGGATGTTTTTGACTTCGACAACTTTCCATTGACCATTCTCGCGCGCCATCCGCACTTCCCATAAACGACCCTTCTTGTCGGTCCATCGAGTATAGGCGGAATTATTATCGCGATGGAGTAACACGATCGCGCCCGCTACCGCCGCAGACGGCATCTGCACCTGTTTCGCGCCATTATTCACCTGATCAATCGCCCATTGGCGAAGCAGGGCAGCCATCGGACCGGAGAACAGATCGACTGCGCCTTTGCCTAGGAGTTGTCCCAGTAGATTCGATGGATCGGGGCTACCGCCGCCATTGTCGCCTTGAACTATCTCGTAACCCGCGTTGCGCACGACCTGCTGAAAATCAACGTAATTGGCCGCAGCATCGCCATCGTGGGCGTCGATTTTTTGCTTGAGCTGAAAGATCGCATAAGAGGGTGTGTACGGCAGATAGAAAATGCCCCATCCGGCAATCACCAGGATGATCAGGAGCGCGGTCCAATGACGAAGAACGAATCCCATGAAAGGTATTGTGCCGAGCCACGATTACATAAGAAAGCGAGCCAATTAGAATGGGCGCGCACAATCACCTGGAAGTACAGCGGCGCCCGCGCAGCATGCCAGTGCCCGCAACGGATCAGTTATTCAAGGCCGCATCATGCGTTGAAAGAACGGCAGGTGCGCGTCGAAAGCAACGTCGTGCGGCAGGCGAAGGAATCGCCTCAGGAGAGCAGGTTTGCCGCGTCCTTATCGAGCAGCCAGAGCACCTGGCCTTCCGGGGGCGCAACAAGCTGAGCGGGAAACTTGTCCGGATCGTGCGGTCCTTCAAGCGCGTACTTCACGGCCTGCGCCTTTCGCGCGCTAACCACCAAAAAAAGCACGTAAGCCGCATTGTTGATCACGGGCGCGGTTAGTGAAAGGCGATAGCGCTGGGCCGCATCGACCTCGACCGCAACCGTCAGCCGGTTGGTTTCGTGCAACGCCGGATTATGGGGAAAAAGCGACGCGATATGCACGTTTTCTCCCAGGCCAAGTAACACGAGATTCAGGCGCGGCAGTTCGCCATCGGCAAGCTTGAAAAAAGTTTGGAGTCCCCGCTGGTAAGCCTCCGCGCCTTCGTTCGGCGGATCCTCACCGCGCATCCGATGAACCTGCGCGGGCCGCAGCCCCAGCTTCGAAAGCATCGTGCGATTCGCCATCCCAAAATTGCTTGCGGGATCGTCAGGCGGGACGCAACGCTCGTCACCCCAAAAGAACTGTACTTCGCTCCAATCAATACTGTGATGAAATCGCGTCGCGAGCAGATCATAGGTCCTGACCGGCGACGAACCTCCGGTAAGGCAGAAGGTGAACTCGCCGTGAGTGCAGATAGCGTCGCCCGCTAGATGTGCAATCTCTTCCGCCGCTCGAACTGCCACCGCTTCGGCAGTATCGAGGACGATTATTTGCTGGTCTTTCATATTCAGTTCCCATCAAGCAGTCAGGCTAATGCATCAGCAATCGCGTGGCGCAGGGCCACCATCGCAGTATCAGGATCGCCGTGCAGATGGACCCGAATCACCCGCCGTCCGTGATTCTGCAATGCTTCGTAGTCGCCGAGATACTGCGCCTGATTCAGTGTAGCAAAGCCATAAGGCGCGCCGGGAATTGGCGGATTGTCGTCATGATCCTGGGTGATTTGCAGGAATAATCCTGTGTTGGGGCCGCCCTTATGCAGTTGCCCGGTCGAATGGAGGAAGCGCGGACCATAGCCGAAGGTGGTTGCGATTTTCAAACGGTCGCGGACGGCAATGCGGATTTTCCCGATTTCGCGCTCGACTGCCAAACTCGGCATCACATACGCCATCGTCGCGAAGTAGTCGCCGGGTTTCGCTAGATGAATAAAGCCTTTCAGCAGGGCATCGAAATCCGCGTCGGACCCAATCTGTTTCTTCGTTGATGACGGACAATATAGCGCAAGCGCACCATGCTCGGCGGTCGGCTTTTCGTTCGGCAGCGCATGGGTACGCTCGAACTCCTTCAGCAGGCGGCCAGTGTTGTCCTTGCTTTCCTGTACGTTGGGCTGATCGAAGGCGTCGATTCCGAGGACTGCTCCTAGAGTTGCGGTCGCGATTTCCCATCGCATGAATTCGTCGCCGAGATCGAGCGGTTCAGCGACCGCGATCCGAACGACCGGCGCGCCGGATTTTTCCAGAGCTTCGACTGCTGCATCCTGCGAAGGGTCAGCTTCATCGTCGAGCCGCAAATAGACGAAAATCCGATCATTGCCGTAAACCTGCGGCGCGCCTACCGGCTCATCACAGACTGGCACTAGACCAGTGGATTCCTTACCGGTGCTCTCGGCAATCAATTGCTCGACCCAGAGACCGAACGTCGCAATCGGCGGCGAAACGACGAAAGTCACTTTGTCGCGACCGGACTTTTGTAATGCACCGAGCGCTGCGCCAAGACTTACCGCAGGATTGGCTTGCGCATGGATCGAAGCGCCGGCGCTATGTTGCATCCGGATCGCGCAATCGAGCAGCCCGGCAACGTCCATACCGATCAGCGCGGCGGGAACCAGACCGAAATAGGAAAGCGCGGAATAACGTCCACCGATATCGTGCGGATTCAGGAAGGTGTGACGGAAATGGTGCTTGGTCGCAAGTTTTTCGAGATTGGTGCCGGGATCGGTGATCGCGATAAAGTTACGGCCCGCCGTGATGCTACGACGCTCCTCGACTTCGCGTAAAAGTAGCGCAATGCGACAAAGTCTCGACCGTACCGCCGGACTTGCTCGACACCATGAACAGCGTATTCATGAGATCGATGCGGTTTTCGATCGCGCTGATTTGCGCCGGAATCGTGGAATCGAGCACGTGAAGACGCGGATAGCCAGGTTCGTTATAGAAAGTTCGGGCGAACACCTCGGGACAGAGACTCGAACCGCCCATCCCGAGCAGCACGACGTCGCGGAAGCCGGATTTACGGATTTCCTCCGCGAAGTCACGCAACTCGGCGATCCTGCCAGACATCATCTCCGGAACGTCCAGCCATCCGAGCGCGTTACAGATGATCTTCTGATGGTCCGGGTCGCTCTTCCACAGCGTCGCTCCTTACGCCACAATCGCGCTGGAAATTCTTCTTTGTCGAGCTTGGCAGAAGTCTCTTTGATCGCGCTCTCATAACCCGGCGCACTGATCGTTTGACGATCCTGCGATCCGTCAGTGATCGCGACGAGTCGCCCTTTGATGGTTCCGAGGAGATCGTCGAAAGACTTGGCGAACGAATCGACCCCTTCATTCTGGAGCTCGTCGCCGATCGCGTCGAGATCGATTCCTGCACTGGCCAGTCGCTTGACGGTCTGCGCGCGCCGCCGAGGTCCTCTTCGATGGTTTCGCGCGGTTTGCCATGATCGCGAAACGCGTCCATCGTGGCGGGCGGCATCGTGTTAACGGTATCTGGACCGATCAATTCCTGCACGTATTTGATATCGCTGTAGGCGGGATTCTTGGTGCCGGTTGAAGCCCAGAGCGGGCGTTGGACGCGCGCGCCTTTGGCCGCGAGCGCCTTGAAGCGATCGCTACCAAAAATTTCCTTGAACTTCTGGTAGATGAGCCGGGTCGCTGCAACCGCGGCGGTGCCGCGCAAGGCGGCGATTGCTTCGTCGGGGTGCGCCTTAAGTTTCTCGTCGAGGCGCTTATCGACCAAAGTCTCGACGCGGCTGACAAAGACACTCGCGACCGAGGCTACGCGATCGATCGGCTGGCCGGCTTTCGCACGCCGCTCCAAGCCGCGGATATATGCTTCGGCGACGGCGACATAATGCTTCATCGAAAACATCAGCGTGATGTTGATGTTGTGACCTTCGCTGATGAGCTGTTCGATCGCCGGAATGCCAGCCGGAGTTGAAGGCACTTTGATCATTAGGTTTGGGCGATCGATCATCTTGATATAACGATGAGCCGCCGCGATCGTGCCCTCGGTGTCATTGGCGAGGAGCGGCGAAACCTCATAACTGATAAAGCCGTCGCGGCCTTTGGAGCGATCATAGACCGGACGTATTTTGTCGGCGGCGGTCTTGATGTCCTCAGTGGTCAGCGCCTCATAGAGCTCGTCAACGTTCGCGCCGGAATGCGCGAGCGGATTGAATTGCTCATCGTAATCGTCAGAGCCGCCGATTGCCTTTTCAAAGATAGTCGGGTTGGAAGTCATGCCTTTCAAGCCGTCGTCATCGAGCAGGCGGCGGAAATCATCGGAGAACAGCAGCTTGCGGCGGATGTAATCAAGCCAGAGACTCTGTCCGAATTTTTCGAGCTGACGGAGTGGATTTTCGCTCTTACTCATAATCAAGTGCTCCAGAGGGCAAGCGGATTGTAATCAGGGGTCACTACCGCGACAGCAATTTTAGTGCTCGTTCGACAATATTTTCTGAGGTGAAGCCGAAATGCTTCAATACGTCCTGGAAGGCTCCTGACGCACCGAACGTGGTCATTCCAATTATATCGCCATTCGGACCGACCCATCGATACCAGGAAATCGGCGAACCGGCTTCAATCGCGAGTCGCCGCGTGATGGCGGGCGGCAACACGGAATCGCGATAACCTTGCTCCTGATTCTCGAACAGCTCCATAGCTCGGCATACTGACGACGCGAACCGCGTGTCCTCGCTTCTCCAGTTCAGTCATCGCGGTAACTGCCAGGTACACTTCGGAGCCGGTCGCGATCAAAATGATTTCCGGGGTCTTGCCTTTGGACTCTGTCAAAATGTATGCGCCGCGCGAAAGGCTCGCTGCCGGCGCCATCACGGAACGGTCGAAGGTCGGCAGCTTTTGCCGGCTACAGCGAGAGCAGTATCGGGCCGTTCTTGTGCAGTCATCGAGACGCGCCACGCTTCTGCAGCTTCGTTAGCGTCAGCCGGACGAATCACGGTGAGATTCGGGATCGCGCGCAGGCTCGTTAGCTGCTCGACCGGCTGATGAGTGGGACCGTCTTCGCCCAGGCCGATCGAATCGTGGGTAAAGACGAAGATCACCTGGATACCCATCAGGGCGGCGAGCCGAATCGACGGACGGCAATAATCGGTAAAGACCATGAAGCTCGAGCCGAACGGGATGAAGCCGCCGTGCAGTGCGATGCCATTTAAGATCGAGCACATCCCATGTTCGCGAATGCCGAAATGCAGATTGCGTCCGGAGTAGTTGTGACGCTCGAAATCCCCGCCTTCCTTGATGTCGGTGAAAGTCGATTCGTTGAGGTCGGCTGCGCCGCCGAACAGACTCCAGACGTGCTTCGCGATCGCCTGCTCGGCGCGCGAGGCGGACTCGCGGGTCGCAAGGGTATCTTTGGGTGTAAAAACCGGCAGGTCGCGATCCCATCCGGCGGGTAACTCTCGCGCAAGCGCCGCCTTGAATGTCGCTGCATCATTCGGGTTGGTCTTTGGCATACATCTCGAAGTCGCGCATTCCATTCGCTTCTCGAGTTCCGCGCCGCGCTCGATACATCGGCGAAACTCGTGCAGCGCATCATCCGGAACGTAAAAGGCCGGCTCGGTCGGCCATCCATAGAACTCTTTGGTCAGCTTGACCTCTTCGACGCCGAGCGCTTTGCCATGCGCCTCCGAACTGTCCTGACGATTCGGGCTGCCGTAACCGATATGGCTGCGCACGCGAATCAGCGAGGGACGATCTTTCGCTGCGATGGCGGCGTCGATTGCGCGAGTTAACGCGTCGAGATCGTTAGCGTCCTCGACGGCCTGCGTATGCCAGCCGTAAGCGTCGAAGCGCTCGGATGACATCTTCGGAAAATGCGAGATCAGTATGGCCGTCGATCGTGATGTGATTGTCATCATACAGGTAAATCATGTTGCCGAGGCCGAGATGCCCCGCGATCGAAGCGGCCTCGCTCGATACGCCTTCCATCAGATCGCCGTCGCCGCAGATGCAGAAGATGTCGCTGATCGAACAGGCCTGAATCGCCGCGCTCGAAACGCGCTGCGAGATGCTTGGCCGCGATCGCCATCCCGACGCCATTGCCGAAGCCCTGCCCGAGCGGCCCGGTCGTAGTCTCGACGCCCACCGTGATGTGGCTTTCCGGATGGCCGGGAGTCTTGCTGCCGAGTTGCCGGAAATGCTTGAGGTCATCGAGCGTCAGGTCGTAGCCGGTCAGATAGAGCACTGCGTAGAGCAGCATCGAGCCGTGACCCGCGGAGAGCACGAAGCGATCGCGTCCGTACCAATGCGGGTTTCTGGGATTGTGACGCATGAAGCGGGTGAAGAGCAGATAGGCGACCGGCGCCATCCCCATCGGCATGCCGGGATGTCCTGAGTTGGCCTTCTGCACCGCGTCAATCGCGAGCACGCGAATCGAGTTGATGCAGTGTTGATCGAGATTGCCGGGGATTGATTTGGTTTCGGGTGCAGAAGCCACTGAATAATCCTCTGTCAAATTTGTAATGCAGCGTGCTGGCGAATTGGTTACCAGTCGGTATTCGGATCGTCCTTCGGATCACCGGCGCGACGGCGCATAAAGTTCACTGATTCCTTTGCGGCGCCGCGGTCATCTTGAGCAAGCGCACCGGCGAAGCGCTGCGCAATTAGCCTCATCAGCGCGCCTTCCGAGGGATCGAGTGTACTTGCAAGCGCGGCCAATTGCTCCATCGTAAGGCGAAGACTGGCAATTCCTGCTGCGGTATCGCCTTTGTCGCGAAATGCTACAGCTTCGACTAGTCGGCTTCTTATTTCTGCAATTACCGGTCGCGACGCAGCCCCGACGGTTACTTCGAATTCACGCAGACCGTCGGCCAATTTAATGAATGAATCGAATTGGTCCATGGAAGACATAATAAATTGTTTCATCAGGGCGCATCGGCAAGCAAGCTGATTGAGGCGTCGAGGGTTAGTTGTTTCAAAGACACCGAGATCGTGGTTTTTGGAAATCATCCGCTTCTGATAAACCTGATCGTCAGCACTGTCAGGAGGATCGCGTCCGGATGGGACGAAATGTTGATCGCCGTGTGGTGGTGACCGGTCTCGGCTTGGTTACTCCGCTAGGTACCGGAGTGGAGAAGAATTGGGAAGCCTTGATGGCGGGCCGCTCGGGTGTCGTACCGATTTCGCGCTTTAAGGTCGAAGACTTCCCCACCCGGATCGCCGGAGAGGTGCCGGACTTCGACCCGCTCGATTGGATCGAAAAGAAAGACGTTCGCAAGATGGACCTGTTTATCCAGTACGCGATGGCTGCGACTGAGCAATCGATGAAGCAGTCCGGGTTAAAGATTGACGAAGAAAACGCCGATCGGGTGGGTGTGCTGGTCGGCGACGGGATCGGCGGGCTCCTCACGATCGAAGAGAACCATCTGATGTTTCTCGATTCGCGGCTCAAGCGAATCACGCCCTTCTTTATTCCCAAGTTGATCTCGAATCTCGCGCCCGGGCAGATTTCGATTCGGTTCGGCGCGCGCGGTAAGAATATCACCACGACCAGCGCCTGCGCTTCGGGCTCACATGCGATCGGCGAAGCGTACCGAATGATCCGGCATGGCTATCTTGATGCGGCGATTACGGGCGGGACCGAAGCCGCGCTCTGTTCGCTCGGGGTCGGCGGCTTTATCGCGATGCGGGCGTTATCGACGCGCAACGACAATCCCGAAGCGGCAAGCCGTCCGTTTGATCGCGAACGCGACGGGTTCGTGATCGCGGAAGGCTCAGCCTCGCTGATCCTTGAAGAACGGGAGGCTGCCTTGAAGCGTGGCGCGGAAATTCTGGCCGAACTCGTCGGCTATGCCTCGAACTCCGACGCGTATCACATCACTTCGCCTTCGCCGGAGGGACGCGGCGCCGCGAAATGTATCCGGCTTTGCCTTGAGGACGGCAACATTCCTCTCGATGAGGTTGATTACATCAACGCTCACGGCACCTCGACACCGCCGGGCGACTTAGCCGAGACTCAAGCCATCAAGCATGTCTTCGGCGAGCAGGCCGCCAAAATCGCGGTTAGCTCGACCAAGTCCATGACCGGGCATACGCTCGGCGCAGCCGGCGCAATCGAGTCGGTGTACACGATTCTGGCATTGCAACGCCACATGATTCCGCCGACCATCAACTATGAATATCCGGATCCCGAGTGCGATTTGGACTACGTGCCAAATCGGCCGCGCGCGAAGAAAGTTCGCGTGGCGCTGAACAACTCGTTCGGTTTCGGGGGGACTAATACGACTCTGGCATTTCGGCCCGCAGCCGCTAACTGAACGAGCACACTATCATGGCTTCTAGAATCGTCGCTACGGGGCGTGCGACGCCCCGAACTCTTGTCAGCAATCAAGACCTTTCGCGCCGGATGGATACCTCGGACGAATGGGTCCGTACACGCACCGGAATCGCGCAACGTTATGTACTTACGAGCGGCGAATCGCTGGTGGAGATCGCGGCAACTGCTGCAAGCAGCGCGCTTGAGCGAGCCGGGCTGAAAGCTTCCGAACTGGATGCGATCGTCATTGGAACCGTATCGTCGGATTTCGGCTTTCCGTCATTCGCGTGCCAGCTACAACATCGGCTCGGCATCGATACGATTCCGGCATTTGACGTAGCCGCGGCCTGCTCCGGCTTCGTCTATGCGATGAGTGTCGCGGATGCGTCGATGCGGGCGGGAGATTACGAACGCATCCTAGTAATGGGCGTGGACGCGCTCTCCACTATGGTCGATTGGAACGATCGCGCGACCGCCGTGCTGTTCGGCGACGGCGCGGGGGCCGCGGTGCTGGTGCGCGAACCCGGTGAACGCGGCGTGCTCGGCAGCCTGCTCCGCTCGTCCGGCGAATACTGGGACCTGCTCTATGTACGCAATCGCGGAATCCGCACCACGATGGATGCCGAGGTGCGGCGCGAAAATGAAGATTCGATTCGCATGAAGGGTCCCGAGCTGTTTAAGATCGCGGTCAAGAGCATGGAGGACGTCTCGCGCAAAGTCGCGTCGCGCGCCAACATCGCGCTCGAAGACGTCGCGCTGATCGTGCCGCATCAGGCGAATCTACGGATCATCAATGCGGTCGCGCAACGACTGGGACTAGGACCCGACAAGGTCTTCACCAATGTGGATCGTTATGGCAATACTTCGGCGGCATCAGTGCCGATCGCGCTGGATGAGGCGCTGGAAGCGGGACGCATTCGCAACAATGATCTAGTGATGCTGAATGCATGCGGCGGCGGGCTGACCTGGGGCGCTAATCTGATTCGCTGGTAAGTCGTCTTCTCGGAGCGTCGTGGCCCGACTTTGAACTGAGGATTCTCTCGATGCTCGATGGTGTGATTCCGTGGCCCGACGAATTTGCCGCACGTTATCGTGTGCGTGGCTACTGGCAAGGGGTCACGATCGGCGAGATTTTCGATGCTTCGGTTCAGCAGCATCTGGACCATGAGGCAGTTATCGACGGCGCGCGGCGGGTCACTTATCGCGAGCTGGGCCGGATGGTCGAGCGGATGGCGCTGCATTTCGCAGCACGCGGTATCAGTCAGAGCCGCCGAATTATCTTTCAGTTACCCAATTCCCTGGAAGGCGTAATCGCCTATTTCGCCGCGCTCAAGACCGGCGCGATTCCGATCGCCTGTCTGCCGGCTCATCGACACAACGAGATTGAGCATCAATGGCGCGAAGATCGTGCTGGCGCAGGGTACTGACGCGGCAAGCGTCTTGCCGTTGATCGAAGCGGAACGGGTTACCTGGATATGTGCAGTACCTGCGATGGCGGTGATGTGGCTGAACGATCCAAGCCTCAAACATACGGATTTTTCTTCACTGCGATCGTTCGCGGTCGGCGGATCGCGATTGAATCCTGAAACGGCGCGGCGCGTGCTCGATGAGATTGGCCCGGTAGTGACCCAGGTGTATGGAATGTCCGAGGGGCTGTGCTGTGCGACTAGCCGCAGCGATCCTGATGAGGTAATTATCGAAACCCAGGGGCGTCCCGTCTCGGAAGCCGACGAGTTTCGGATCGTCGATGAGTACGATCGGGAAGTTCTGCCGGGTGAACCGGGCGAACTGCTCACGCGCGGACCTTATACATCCGCGGCTATTACCGCGCTGAAGAAGCTAATCAGAACAGTTTCACTGCGGACGGCTTCTATCGCACTGGCGATATTGTGCGGCTCCATCCGAGCGGCAACTTTATCATCGAGGGGCGGCGCAAGGACCTGATTAATCGCGGCGGGGAGAAGATCAGCGCCGAGGAGGTCGAGAATTTCATCTTAAGTCATCCGGCGGTGCAGAACGCGGCGGTGGTCGCGATGCCCGATTCGATCATGGGCGAACGTGCGTGCGCCTTTGTAATTTTGCGCGCGAGCGGCATGCTCGATTTTCAAGGACTGAGCACTTTTCTTGAAGAGAAGCGGATCGCAAAGTACAAATTGCCGGAGCGGCTCGAAATCGTCGAGCGCTTTCCAACGACTGCCGTCGGCAAGATCTCGAAAAAAGACCTACGCGAGGATATCAAGCGCAAGCTGGCTACCGAAGAAACCTCCCGCAATGAATGAAATCCTCGAAGAGATTCGGGCGGCTTATGCGCCTTGGGGAATATCTCGAAGGCGTCGCAACGTATGGCACTTACTACCGGCTGCGCTGCGCGAAATGCGGCAACCCGCTCGGTGCGGTCGGCGATAAGCTGCTCGTTGGAATGGCAAAGTCATTGTTGGATGATCAATTCGAGCTGTACGCAGTAGGCTTGCTCGGATGTAAATGTGGGCATCAGATCGAGCGAGCGAAGCTGCTCGATGCGGCGCGTAGCGCCTCGGCGCGAAAATCATTTACCGAGGGCTAAGGGGAGTCGGTCATGGCGCTGAGCGAAACCGAATACGATCAGGGCGGGATAGATGAACTTCGTCGCGAGCGTGGCGCAGGCCTTTGGCCATTCTGGACGCGGATTTACGCCGCGGGCGATCCGCTACCTGATTTGAGCTGCAAGATCAGTCGTCCTGAGTATGTTTTCGATGAAGGCGACGAGCTGCCAGACGAATACAAGACCCTGCTGATGAAGATGCTGCGCCATGAGGGCGAGCGCGCCGGCAACAAGAGCTTTCTCGGATTGATGGGGACGTGTATCGAAGCGGCGGAAGTATTGGCGCCGAATCCAGCCGCGAAACTGCTGAAGGCCGAGTATTTGGCCGAAGAGCTCAAGCACGCGATCATGTTTCATCGATTGGCGGTAGGCTTCGATACGGAATTTTCGTTGCGCGACGTGCCTTATGCGCATTACGCATTTCATCTGCCGAAAGAGAGCTGGGCGGACGACGCCTATTTTCATTTTCTGATCGATCTGAATGGCGCGTTTCATGCGCGCGATTGGCGTGAATCGAGTTATATGCCGCTCAGGAAAATTTCGCGAACGGTCGAACGCGACGAGTTCGGTCATTCGGAGATGGGCTATCATTTTTTGCAGGAGATTTGCGCAGATCGCAAAGGCAAAATACTCGCGCAGAAGCTGCTAACAAAATGGTATTCCGCCGCGCTCGATATGTTCGGACGCTCGGACTCGCCCAACACCCCAAAGTTTATTCGATGGGGTTTGAAAGGCGTCGGCAATGCCGAGATTCGCCAGAAATATAAAGAATATGTTGACAGCAAGCTCACCATACTGGGACTGGATATTCCCGAAGAAAGGCAAAACCGGCGCTTCCTGTAATTAGCGATCGCATGATTTCGCGCCGGCAATTAGTTAAACAACTCGCGTTTGGATCGGCCCTGATCAGTTCGGGGTTGCTCGAACAACTCGCGTTGGCCGATACTTCTTCGAGCGGCGCTAATAAGTCGTCGACACCGACCACTTCGGTTGGTAAGGGCGTGATGGTTCGTCAGGTGATGATGCAGCCATTACCCGCGTCGATGGGCAAAAATGCGGCGGCGATCGTAGTAGTTGATTACGCTCCCGGAGCAGCCTCGCCGCCGCATCGGCATCCCGGCGTGGTGTTCGGGTACGTGCTGGAGGGGGCGGTTGAGATTGCCTTGAACTCGGCTCAGCCCATCCTCTATCGCAAGGGCGATTCATGGTACGAGCCCCCGCATGTCCTTCATCGAGTTGCGCGTAACAAAAGCTCAACTGAACCAGCACGCATTCTCGCTTTTCTAATCATTGAAAAGGGCCGGTCGCTGGTCGAGCCGGCCGGCGGAGCCGCCTGAATTCGCAATCGTACAAGCTTAGTTCCAGAGCTTACGGCTTCGAGCAGTCCGCTGAATCGCGACGAGTGATCGACGAATTGTTGCATCGTCGCGTGCTGCTGATCCTCGGCAAGGGTGGCGTCGGTCGCACCCGGGTCGCGGCCACGCTTGCTCAAATTGCGACCGGTCGCAATCATCGAACATTGCTCATGGAGACCGACCCACGCCGTCCAATTGCCGCCTCATACGGCAAGGAGACGAATTTCACGCCGCTTGAGGTCGCGCCGAATCTTTTCGCGATGTGGCTTGAGCGCCAGCAATCACTGGAGGAGTACCTGAGCTTCGTGGTGGCGCGTCCGATCCTGCGCGCGGTGTTTGCGAGTTCGCTGTATCAGTATTTCGTACACGCGGCGCCGGCGCTGCGCGAACTCATGATGATGGGAAAGATTTACAATGAGATCGAGCGGCGGCCAGCTAACCAGCCGCGCTGGGATAACGTGATCGTTGATATGCCCGCGAGCGGCCAGGCGCTGAATATGATCGGGATGCCATTTGCGGCGGAGAGCACGTTTGCAAGCAATCTCGTCGGACGCGAAGCGCTTGAAGTCGCCCGTTTGTTTCGCAACCTGGAAAAATGCGCCGTGGTGATCGTTACCGTAGGCGAACCGCTCGCGATCACCGAAACTATCGAAATTCATCGTAAGCTCGCTGCGACAGACCTCGCGGCCACTTGCGTCGTCCTCAATCGCACGACCTCGGTAGCCTATCAAAAAGCCGACATCGCAAGAGCGATGGACCACGGAAGACGAATTGCTGGATTGAAGCACTTGGGTATAATCGCGCAGATTGCCCAAGCGGAGCTCAAACGGCGCAGTCGCGAACGAGCCGGCAGCGCTATATTGCGACGTCAAGTTCATGCGCCAGTCATTCGACTAGCGGAGGCTACGATGCCGCTTCACTAAATAGCCATCCGCCAATTCCGGGCTCTGAGTATTTCATCCTAACCACCACATCGACAGAATATAGCTAGCGTCATCCGGCTGACGTGATTACGCTCACTTTCGCGATTTCGCTGATTGGAAGCCGGAGGAAGGAGATGGCCCAAGCCACAGATTCGAGCGGGAGCCGCAAGCCGCGGCGCGACCCTTGGATTATCCGAACGTACGCTGGATTTGGTAATGCGCGACAGGCCAACCAGCGCTTTCGGCGCAACCTCAAAGAGGGCCAGCGCGGACTTTCGATCGCCTTTGATCTTCTCACTCAGAACGGCTATGACGCCGATGCGCCGATTGCGGCGGGTGAGGTCGGCAAGGCCGGCGTGTCGATCTCGCACTGGCAGGATATGGAAGAACTGTTCGAGGGAATCCCGCTGGATCAAATCAACACCTCGATGACGATCAATGCGACCGCGCCTTTCATCTTTGCGTTGTATATCGTGGTCGCCGAAAAGTACGGAATTCCCTGGACGGAGCTGCGCGGCACAACGCAAAACGATCTGATGAAAGAGTTTGTGGCGCGCGGCACCTCGATCTTCGATCCGGAGTTGTCGTTTCGCCTTTCGACTGATCTGATCAAATTCACGGTCGAGCGGGCGCCGAATTGGAACCCGATCAACTGCTGCGGCTATCACTATATGGAGAGTGGCGCGGGTCCGGTCGAGGAAATCGGCTATGCATTTGCTAATGCTCTGATGATCCTTGACGAGTTGCGACCGCAGCTCACGCCGCAAGCCTTCGAGCAAACTGTAAAGCGGATTTCTTTTTTTATTAATAGCGGAATTGAATTGGTTCCTGAGATTTGTAAGATTCGCGCATACTTCAAATTGTGGCGCGAACTATGTCGCGACGAGTACAGTATCAAAGACGTAGTATTTCGTGCGGGATGCCAGGTGAGGTCATTAACCCTCACCGAGCAGCAGCCTGAAGTAAATATCATGCGTATTGCGTATGAGGCGCTCCCGGTGGTGCTCTCCGCCGACGCTCGAGTTAATGCGCTGCAGTTGCCGGGTTTTCGCGAAGCAATGGCGCTTCCGGACGAGGCTGAGCAATTGATCGGACTGCGCACTCAGCAGGTCTTGATGCATGAAACAGGAATCGCCGATTACGGTGACATTTTTTCAGGTAGTACCGTGATCGAAGAGCTTACGACTGAAACCATAACGCGCGCGCGCCGTATTGCAATCGAATTGCGCGAATCTGGATATACTCAGTCGATAGCTACGATAAGCGCGCAATTAACACGGATGCTTGCTGAGCGGCAGCGACGAATTGAAGCAAATGAGATTATGCAAATTGGCGTAAATGCTTTTTCCGGAGAGATTGGCCTGACGGGACCCTCTGCGGTTGAAGATTCACGTGATCATGCAGCGGAGACTCGGGCGCGGATCGAATCGCTGCGCGCGTGGCGCGCGACTCGCGACCAAACCGCGATAGCTGCCGCGCAGGAACAACTCGATCGCGCGATTCGTCAAAAACTCCCTGCGATGGAGCCCACGCTCGAGTTGGCTCGGGCCGGTGGAACCGTAGGCGAATGGGTTGCGACTATCGAACGCGCGGGTGGTGATCGTTATATGCCGCCAATTCTCGATCGTGGCGCGCCAATCGCAAGATTCAAACTCCCGATTGCCAATCGAAAAATCCGAATCGCTCTAGGTAAAGCCGGCCTCGACGGGCATATTAATGCGGTGAAGTTGCTCGCCCACGCCTGCATGCAAGCGGGAATGGAGGTCATTTTGGCGGGATTCAAGCAGACGCCCGCTCAATTGGTCGCGACCGCGCTACAGGAGGATGCTGACGTGCTCGCGATCAGCAGCCTCGCGGGCGCCCATCTCGCGATCGCGAGTGAGATTCGCACCCAACTTGAAGAACGCGGCGCACAAGACCTGAAACTCGTGATGGGTGGTATCATTCCAGAATACGATCGTGCGGAGTTAGCTGCGCTTGGGATACAGGCGGTCTTCACACCCAAGGATTCGAACCTGGCGACGATCATTCAACGTATTATCGAAGTCGCCAACATGCCCGGCCGCGAGGGGAAGTAGTTTTCCGAATCATGAAACATTTAACAATGCTGACTGTGATTACTGTTGCGGCGCTCGCGCTCGGTTCGATCAGTTCAGCTGCAGAGAGTGAGCCGCGCCCCTGGTTGTGTCGAGAGATACCAGTATTTTCCGCATCCCAGCCCATGACCTGGCACGCCACAAAAGCCGGCGAGGGACGATGGCTCATGGCATTTATGCACTATGATCCTGCGGGCGGACACGATGGTTTCACCTTAGTTTCGACACACGAAGTTGGTTCTTCAGCAAGTGGTACACTTGCCGCCGGTCAATACTACGCCGTAGCGCTGCACCGTGCTGCAAATCATTGGATTTGTCCCGCTAACGCGAGCGACAGTGATGAGTTACCTGCAGGCACGATTAGCCAAATTTGCTATGGGCATGATGATGATTCGTGCGATTTGAAGTTGATGGTTAAATCAGCGCGCTAGTTTCTTTTTCTATTATTGAGATAAGCCGCTCGTAGTTAGATTTTCGAGACAAATGTATTGTAGATGGGATATTACTTCTGCATATCTGTGATAAGCTCTGCTCAGTTATCATCCGAATAGATTAACTGAGTAGAATTCAGCATCTATGGCATTATCCGTCACGGAGAAAAACTATTGCGCAATAGCTATAAAGATGGAATGTTGAGTGTCAATTATTAATATATGAGTGCGGAATTCCGTGCTCCCAAATGAGGGGGAAGCGCTGCGGCGCTTTGGAGTGCATGGAGTACAAATCACGCGACTGGCTCGAAATTGCCGATCTAAACGAGAGTGCGTTCAAATATGGCGAGATGGTTATCAAATCCGCCGAATGTCAGCGCGTAATTAAAACTATTTCGCTACTGGGCCCATATAAATCAATGGTACTGATACAAGGCGAATCCGGAACTGGAAAAGAGTTAGTTGCCCACGCACTCCATCGAGCGGGACGAAATCCTGACGGTCCATTCATCATCTTTAATTGCTCCAATCTGGTTGACTCCCTCGCTGAGTCACAGTTATTCGGGCATGTTAAAGGCGCGTTTACTGATGCGCGTGAAGATACAACCGGTTACTTCCGCGCCGCTGATGGCGGCACGCTTTTTCTCGATGAAATCGGCGAGCTCCCGCTTTCGCTTCAACCCAAATTGCTGCGCGCGGTCGAGACCCACGAGGTTCAGCCAATTGGTTCGGCCCGCGCACATCAAGTGAATCTTCGTCTCGTAGCAGCGACCAATCGCAATCTGCGCGAAATGGTTGAGGACGGTTCTTTCCGAACGGACCTGTACTATCGTCTCGCCGCGACTTCCATCGTAATCCCTCCATTGCGGGAGCGCCGTGAAGCAATTGCCGCCTTAGCAGCTCATTTTACTGAGATGAGCGCAAATGATTGTGGGAAGCCGATCAAATATCTATCTCGCGCCGCGGTGGACAAGCTCATCGGGCACGATTGGCCGGGCAATCTGCGCGAATTGCGTCATGCAATGGAGAGCGCCGTAATGTTGGCAGAGGGTGAGCTCATCGATGTCGATCTACTGCCGCAATCAATCGACGAGCCCCGGCTCACGTCGAGTTCAGCAGATTCCGGGAACGGGAACGACGTGTTATGGAGCCAGTCATCCACTGCCTCCATAGAAAATAACGAAGAATTTACTCCGAGAGGGTTTTCGCTGGACGACGCAATCAAAATTGCGCTCCTGCGCGCTCTTCGCGAAACGAATGGCAACTGTCATATTGCCGCCAAACTGCTCGGCATTTCCCGCTATACGGTCTATCGCATGACGGCGCGATATGGCCTCGGGCAAGTGCGCAATTATCGTGAGGATGCGGCCGATCTGACACTGCGCCGCCATTCCGCTTAAATAGTCGCGGTTCGGCCAATCTCCTCAGACCAGTTTAGATTTCGATAATAAAATAGAGACGGCGAGTGGGTTCGAACTGCTGAGAGGTTTGCAAACGATAGCAATTCAATACTCACCGTGATGCTCAGTGAGCATTAGTGAACAAACGCATACTCACTGTATTTCATTGAACACCTACTGTTTTCACGCCAGAACCGCCGCCCCGAAACGTGAGAGTTTATCCGGCGCAGCAACTTGTATCCTCTTTCCGCTCGCGCCTTTCACATGAAACCAACCTAGCAACAATTTTATTCTTTGCACAAAATCCCTTGCAAGCCGGGAATAACTGCAAAACCTGACCGGTAGATATGTCGAGAGGTGAAGGTGATGAACCGATCAACATTTGGCCAAATTCAGATAGGAGCCGAATAAGTACCGTTAATTACGTTTGCGCTTGTCGCAAGACTTGCCGCATACGGCACATTGGTGCAGGCATCTCCCGATTTGAACCTGTCCAGATAGGCATTTACATAGCGACAATTGGCTATGGAAGTAGCGTGGCGCATGCTGATACGGGACCGCAGGTAGTCAAGATCGCAACGAGCAAGTTTCAGTTCAGTCCGAGCGAGATCACGCTGAAAAAGGGTCAGCCCGTCGTCTTGCAGTTGACCAGCACTGACCGGGTCACGGGTTTATGATCCGGATGCTGAAAATCGACACTAACATCACGCCGGGAAACCACGGCGATTGCAATGACGCCATAGGTCGCGGGAACGTTCAAGGTAATCTACGATCACTACTGCGGTCTTGGTCACGGCAACATGAAAATGACGGTCGTCGTTGAGTAGTCAGCAATAGGATCGCAGCAGGTTCGCCTTAGGACAGCAACGATGGACAGTCTTATCGCCAGATTCCACCTGCATCCAATTATCGACCACTTCACCATACTCGTCAGTATCTTTTGACAATAGCCATTGATGCAGATATTTTCCGGCGCGTTGAGCCCAAACTTCTCGCCCACGATCGCTCAAAGGGGCGAGAGAGGGCGGCGCAAGCAACAATGCCGGGAAAGAGCCGAATGTTAGGCAAATTGCTCACATCAAGCGCAATCGCGGCGTGCGCGCTCCTGTTTGTCGCAGTTCGCGTGACGGCGACCATGCCTCCGCCAAAGCCGGGCGCCCTGGCTCAACCGAAGAGCAGCGATCAAGCGGGCTTACCAGCTCAGTTGTACAAATGGACAGTACCCGAAAGCAATCCGCAACGAGCAGGTAAGGTCGCGCTCTGAAAGACACTATTTTTCGACCCACGCCTGTCGGTGGACAACATGGTGGCGTGCGCCAATTGCCATGACCCCGACAAAGGCTTCACCGATCATTTGAGCACCTCGATGGGGGTCCACAACAAATTCGGTCAGCGTAACGCACCGACTATCCTGGACGCGACATTCAATATCTTTCAGTTCTGGGATGGACGTGAGCCGACACTGGAAGATCAGGCGCGCGATCCCATCCTGAATCCGATCGAAATGGGCATGCCCGATCAGCAGACGGTGACGCGAAAGATCGACTCAATTCCGGCATATCAGCAAGAATTTACGCAGGTTTTCGGTCGGGCGCCGACCTACCAAAACCTGGTCGAGGCGATTGCCTCCTATGAGCGTACGCAGCTTGCGTTCGACGCGCCCTTCGATCGCTTCATGGCCGGTGACCAGAGCGCCTTGACACCACAGCAACAGCGCGGCTGGGCGATCTTCAATGGGCAGGGCAGGTGTATGTCATGCCATGGCTGGAATCCGACGCGACCGCTTTTCACCGACGATCGCTTTCATAATATCGGCGTTTCAGCGCATAACGCCAATTTCGTCCCGGACGCGCGCAAGGCCTTGGTGCTGTTGGCAAATGACGGCAGTTCGCAGCAAATCGATCGGCTTGCGATCCAGACCGACCTGAGCGAACTCGGACGCTTCCTGGTGACCAAGCAGCCACATGACATCGGCGCTTTCAGAACGATGGACCTGCGCAATTTGTTCGTCACGGAACCCTACTTTCATGACGGCTCACAAGTGACAATCTGGGACACACTCGATCACTACAACAAAGGTGGCGTACAGAATCCCTTCCTCGATGGCGGGATCGTCCCGCTCGGCCTGAGTAATCAGCAGGAGGGCGATTTAGCAGCCTTCCTGCTGTCGCTTACGAGCCAGACGTATATGGCGCAGGCACAAAAGGAGTATCAGCGGCAATTCAATATATCCCGCACTATGCGTCCGCAGCGTGATACTCAGGCCGCCCTGGGACTCAACGGGCGCAATGGTCCAGGCTTGGCCGGGCCTTTCGGAGATATTGGACCGGGACAGGCCCGCATGGAGGAAAATCCTGCGCCGCTGGGCGGCTACTGACATTACCGCCCGCAGTGGTGAGGAGACGAACAATGGCAGCGCGCTACAAGAGTGTCGAAACCAAATACTACGAGCAGCGCGAGCGCGTTTTGGGAGCGCTACGTCAGTGCGATCGCCGCAGCTTTCTCAAGCTTGCGGCGGCATCGATGGGAGCAGTGCTGGCGAAGAGATTGATTCCACCACATACTTTCCAAATCGTCGAAGTGGCGAACGCGGCGGTGGAAAAGGGATGGAGCAGCGCCGGGATGCAGGGCGCGGCGCCCTTTCGTTTCGCATATATCTCGGATGCGCATCTTTACGAACGCACGCTGAATCAGCGTTTTGTGCGGGCGATCGTCAAAGCGGTGGACGACGTCAACGCACTTGAGCCGCAACCTGATTTCGTGTTGTACGGCGGCGACTTGGCCCAGCTGGGAAGTCCGGCCCAGCTCGAACTGGGCAAGCAGATACTGAGCAATCTGAAGGCGCCGGTAAAGATGATGGTTGGGGAGCACGACTGGTTCCTCGATCTCGGCGAAAAGTGGCAGGAGATGTTTGGACCGCCCACGTATTCGTTCGACTGGAAGGGAGTGCACGTGGTCGTACTGCAGAGTGTGTACGAAAAAGATTTCTGGACCGCACGCAAGATGACGCCCGAGCAGCGCATGCAAACGGTCGCGGGCCTTGATAATTCGGTGCAATCACGCTTCGAAGTCGGAGAGAAGCAGCGTGAATGGCTCAAGAATGATTTGGCCAAGGTTGCCTCCAGCACGCCAATCCTGGTGTTCTCCCATTCGCCGCTCTACAAGTACTACCGGCCATGGAATTTCTGGACCGAGGATGCCGATCAGGTTCAGGCGATTCTCAAGCCTTATGACAAGGTCACCGTAATTCATGGCCATACTCATCAGATGCTCTTCAATCAGATCGGGAACATCAGCTTTTACGGCATGCTTTCGACTGCCTGGCCATGGCCCTACGCACCGGAAGGCCTGCCAGCCCTGACCATCCAGATGAATTGGGCAGACCCGTTTGATCAATTCGATGGCTGCGGCGACGGGGAGTTTACCGCCCGCGCCGACGGGCTGGCCGACACCATCTATAATTTGTGGGATCGCAATCCCGTCACTGTGACAGCGGATTATCTGCGGTCGGATGGCAAGACTGCACGTCCGCCTGCTACTCAATTCGCGAGCTACTGAACAGCGGGAGTTGCGCCTAGGGAAGCTCTGCACAAGTGAACTTCTTTAGAATCGCTTCGCGCAGATCCTTCGACACGGCTCGCGCCGCTCGCCGGCTCAGGATGACAAATTAGACTTGTGCAGAGCTTTCCTAGTAGCCTGTGCAAGGGAGGGACAATGAAACTCGCAACCAGGCTCATCGCCGGAGGGTTGATTGGGCTCGTTATTGGATTTGCGGTCCGCTCGTTTATTGGGAGCACTGATGGGAAGGCGCTTGCTCAGGCCTTGCCGATTCATCGGGCGGTACAGTCGCATGATGGTCATGTCGTGGTTCAACTATGCGATGGCGTGACCAGCATGGAGGTCAAAGGACTAAAGTCCGATCAGTCGATGAGTCACGCGCAAGCGTTGAGCGTCACGCGCGAGTTAATGGACCAATGGCGACGCAAGAACCCGGCGCAACCATGGGAGATGGCGCAAGCCGATACTGCGACAGCGCGGCCTACTCCTGAGTCGTCCCCCATAGCGCAACAGCCCGGCACTCCACAGGCGGGCGGGAGTGAAGGCCGTCGGAATATCGCCGGCCCAAGCGGGTCCGCCAAGGCCCCAATTCAACAGGGCGATACTTATGCAAGCTTCCACGAGCGCGACCTCAAAATCTAGCAAACGCATACTGACGCCTTTGTGGAGCAGGGCAATCAGATATTCCACTCGGCGCAACTGCTAGGCAGCACCATTGGGGTGAGCTGCGATATGTGTCATCCAAATGCAGCGAATACGCATCCCGAGACTTATCCGAAGTATCAGGAGCAACTACAACGGGTAGCGCTGCTGCGCGACATGATCGACTGGTGTATTGAAAATCCGGTTAAAGGGCGGACGTTGGATCCGAACGATCCAAAGATGCGCGCGCTTGAAGCTTACATTCTGGCGCAGCGAAAAGGTATCGCACTCGACTATGGCAAGCATTAAGCGGCGCCTATAGCTATAGCTACTTGCCCCGACATTCCCAAGAGTGCCGTTCGCGCCGACTTTAAAGCAGCTAGCTCTTGAGCGGAAGGTTTCGAGCCGATCATGGTAGTCGAGACTCCGCCGAGGACCAAGGCGACAAGACGAATTATACCGCTCGTGTCCATCACTGGACTGTTGCTGACCGCGAAGCGCACGAAAAGATGGGTTTCCATCAAGGCTGGGCAATCTGCGCGGAGCAGCTCGCAGCTGGTCAAAACGCTCTAATGTTCCTGCCAAGAGGCTGTCTAAAAGCGATCGCGTAAAGCTATTTTCTCCGCGCAGCGTCGCGGTGCGAACTACAATTTCTTGCTAGGCGACCTCTTTCAGGCTTGCCGGCCGCTGATTCGAGCTCGCGCCGTGCGCGCTTATCCGCCAGCGGATAGGGCAGCACCGGCGCGAAGCGCCAGAGATACCAATTGATCATCGACAACAGGGCGGCGGCGCCGCCGCCCAGAATCCAAGTTGAGATCGATGGATAAGTCATTTTGGATAACCTCTGATCTTAAGACCCTCACTTGAAAGGTTTGTGAGACCCACGCTCTCATGAAGAAAGAAAGCGGGAAGCGGACGCGGGGAGCTCAACCCCCACCCATAGAATCCATCGCCGGCCCTTACACTGACTTCGTCTTAATTACCCGTCGGATTATTCTGATCGATCCAGTTCGGCGCCACCACAATCGCCTGATCAGCCGCTCGCGCCTGCCTCATCGCGTCTTCGTACCAGCCCTCCTGGTAGGAACGCTGCGCCGCTATGAAATCCCGATCAGCCGCCGGATTAGACGCCGAAGCCAGCTCCGCCTGATGGAGCCGCTGGGCGACTTCCTGAAGTTGGCTTCCCACCTCCTGCGGCGTTGGCAGCACCTCGATGTCGATCGTCTCGACATGAACTTCTGGAGCAACGAAGGCTGTCGCCGGAATCGCTGCCGCGCCAATCAATGAAATGGCTCCGAGAATCGTAGTGGCTGAATTGATTAGTTTCATATAGCTTCCTCCATCCATCGGGTCCGTGCAGCTTCCTGTCGGTCGCGGTGGTTCAACTAAGTTGGAGGACGGGGATTGCTTAGGCTGTGCCAGAGCGTTCCGCCAAGTCGTCGGGATCTCGCTCGGAAGATCTCAAAAGAACCCACCGGAGTTAATCCCTTGAGATCAGTAGATTTTTGTTGAATCAATCATGCTGAATCGCAGCGTGCAGCCAGAGCTAAGCGGGCCAGTGGATGACGATTCGATCTTGATTTAAATTTGAATTATGCGAAGACCCGATATTCAATTGGCGAAACGCGAACAGAGCGGATGCCCGAGATCGAGCTTGGCAAATGTGTCACCAACCGGCGAAGGTGTGGGTTCATCCGACCACGATTCACAGATATGCTAGCAGACAGAGGATATGGATAGGTCAGCAGGAGCTGGGCAGAAGGCCGGCCTCAGCGATTATTTGGCGGCGGAGCGCACTCTTCTTGCCTGGATTCGGACGGGTTTGGCCCTGATGGGATTCGGTTTCGTCGTCGCGCGCTTCGGGCTTTTTCTGCAGCAACTCCAGCGAGTGCAGCGCCCTTCCTTGGAGCAGCCATATGGATTGTCCCTATGGTTCGGTACTGCCCTCATCGCAGTTGGAGTAGCCGTAAATGTTTTTGCTGGATGGCGCCACCTCCGCTTGGTCCGGGAGTTGGACCTCGGTGAAATGCTACACTCCCGTGTTTCAACTCAGGCTGTCGCGGTTGCTTTCTTTCTGGCGCTCGTCGGACTTGCGATGGCGATCTATATAGTTTCGGTCCGAAATTCCATCCGTTTGTAGTTTACAAAAAGTGAGAGACATCTATGACGGGAATCCTGGAAGTAAAAGGATCATCATTTTCGAGCTAGTTGACCGCAGCAGAGAAGCTGAAACATTAGGATGAAAAATGCGTCCCACCAAGCTGTTGATCTTCGGGAGTCCACGGGCCGGCACTCCGGCCATGCCGGCCGTTCCCAGCATCGCCATCGATCTCCTAAGATCGACGCTTCGCGATCCCGCCAAGAGATAACATGCGGACGAGCGGGTTTCGCCAAGTCAGCGGTCACGCGCCGGAACCATAATCTCAGCTGAGCTTCGCAGAGACGCGGCCCGAGTCCCGCCGTCCCGGCGTAACACGGCCACCACAACCACAAGAAGACAACGCTGCCAATCGCAGCATTCAAGTTTAATTATCTAGGTTCACTGTATTCGGTGTGGCGCAAATCACCTGTAATCGAAGCAATGCATTACATGGTCAAGACTCCTAACCACTGGCCAATTTTGGATCACGATTGAAATGTTCCCGCCGTCGCTGTACGAGTGCGAATTGCGGTAGACTGGCGGCGTTCAGCGGAATCAGGAGTGTGAAAATGAAGACCCTGGAACAGAAAGTTCAGGAAATCGCCGATCGGGAAGAAATCAAAGAATTGACCGCCAAGTACGCTCATTGGGTGGCGCTGGGTGAGGGCGCCAAAGTTGCCCAGTTGTTCACCGAGGACGGCGTGTTCATCAATGAAGTAATGGGCGAGAAACCCAACATTAATGTGCGCGGCCGCAAGCAATTGGACGAGTTCTACCCTAGTCTTAGGCGGGGAACGGCGCTGCCCTGTATCCACAATCACATCATCGAAATCGACGGCGACAACGCCCAGGGTACTTGCACGATCGAGGTGCGCATCACTCGGAATAACCAGAGCATCATCGGCTCAGGCTATTACGCGGATCTTTACCGGCGCGTCGACAGTCACTGGAAGTTCGCCGAGCGGCACGCCTACTTCTACCATTTTGTGCCGCTGCTCAAGGGATGGGCAGAGCAAGGCTGAGGCTATTAGCCTCTCCGAATGCTAGCCAACGAAAAATTGGGTAATGCGAGCGAATCAGGCAGCTTTTCGCTTCTCGCCTTTCGACCAGCGTCGAAGTTCCGGCATAACCTTGGTGGCGTACGTTGTCATACTCCCCTTCACTTCATCGAATGACATTGCCGAGAAGCTGAACGTGACGCTGGCCTGAAAGTCTCCGACAATCGCGCGCCGCTCATCATATTTATCGAGGATTTGCTTGGGCGTCCCCCAAACATTGCTATCGACGAACGCGTTGACCATCGTATCGATACCGACTGTATCCAGAGCAGCTTTGGCCCCACTGTAATTCGCGTAACTCTTTGACTCGCTTAAATGTTCACCGAAGATCTCGTAATGCTCGGCAAAGCTGTCGAAGTATTTTCCAACGTAGTTATACGCTAATTCGTATGCTCGGTCGGCGCTCTCATCACAAAAACACAAATCCGCGGTCAGCACGGGTGGCGCGGGCACGTGATGGAACCTTTCATAAAGCGAGCGATACTCCTCGATAGTTGGCAGCACTTCCGGCCATGGTTTGTAAGCAAATAGACACTGTACCGCACCGACTTCCGCACATATCGGCACAGTATCCGGCGACATCGCGACCATATAATGCCGTGCTTCAAATGATTTCAGCGGTCGCGGGCGGAGCGGCGTCTTCGGCTGCGGATAATACTTTCCACTACCCTCGATAAAGCCCTCTTCGATCGCCTTACAAATCATCCGCGCAGATTCATCAAAACGCCCGCGGGACTCCTGCATATCCTGCCGGAATCCCACGTATTCGCGCTTCGCCAAGCCGCGCGCCATCCCGAAGACCGCGCGCCCGTCAGACAGATGATCGAGCAGGATCACGCGCTCGGCCACGCGTAATGGATCATTCCACGGCAGGATCACTCCGAGTGTACCCAACTTGGAGTGAACCCTTCGAGCTGGACACCTATCAGGCGGGAGATTGGACCGGCTGCCGGGTGTGTTCCTCCTCGAATCGCACAGGCGCCAGGTAACCCAGCGCTGAGTGCAATCTGCGCGCGTTGTACACTTCGTCGATAAAACGGGGAAGCCGTTCGATCACGTCGGCGAAAGTTCGGTAGTCACTCAGGTAGACTTCTTCGCACTTGAGGGTTTTCATAAAACTTTCGGCTTTCGCGTTGTCGTAGGGATTACCGCGCCGTCCCATTGATCCCCGCAGCCCATAATCCTTCAGCGCCTGTCGATAGGCGGCTGACGTGTACTGCCCGCCACGGTCCGAATGGTGGATGCAGCCGGGTGGAGGCCGGCGCGAGTCGACGGCCGTACGTAGCGCTGCCAGCGTCAGTCGCGTATCGATGCGCTTCGATAGTGCGTAGCCTAACACCCGCCGCGACCAGGCATCGAGGATCACGGCGACGTACACGAAACCCGCCGCGATCGCCACGTAGGTCAGATCGCATACCCATAGTTGATCGGGTGCCCGTCGGAATAAAACCGCGCGTCAGGTCGGGAAAGATCGGGTCTTGATGGTCGCTCTGGGTGGTGCGCACGAAGCGACGCAAAGGCCGCACCTGGAGCCCGTTTTCGCGCATGATCCGCGCTACCGCCTTGTGATTGATATGCAGCCTTTCGGCGCGCAGCTGATGGGTAATCCGCCGATAGCCGTAGCGCGGAAATTCCGCGCTGAGTTCCGCAATGCGCTGGTGCAGGACTACTTTCTCCGTCGCAGAGCGGCGGCTGCGGTAATAATAGGTTGAGCGCGCCAGCTTCATGAGTCGGCATCCTCCCGCAACCGAGATGGTTGCGGACCGCTCACGATCGAGGAACTCTCGCCGCTCGGCCGACGTGCCCAGCGCGCCCCTTTTTTCAGGAGGTCAACCTCCATTGTCAACTGGCCGACCTTGCGCTCGAGCTCGCTATCGTGGTCTCGTATTCCGCGATGCGGGTGGCGTCAGCCACTTCATCATTGAGCTGCCCCGCCTCGTACTTCTGGATCCACAGGCGGATGAGATGTCGTGAAAGGCTGTGCTGACGTGCCAGCCCGCGCAACTCCGCGCGGCCCTCCAGAAAGTCCAATACCACTTGTCGCTTGAACTCGAAGCTGAAGCTCCGGTGCCTTGCCATAGCCTCTCCTCCGATAAGCCCGGCCGCCCGGTCCAATTCGTCCGCGTCCAGCTGTCCAGATTCTGGGGTTCATTCCAAATTGGGTCACACAGAGGGGCGGTCGAGGTGTGAAGCTCTATGTGATCTGAAGGTAACATAGAGGGCTTGCCGGTTTTTGGCCGGGATTCAGGGTTGTGAAGTTCCGTCGGCTCCTCAAACATTGCGAATCCGCTGATTGGGCGAAGCTGGTAGACGTTATTCGCCCATCTGCTCCCGCCGCGTCTACTCTCGCGGTTTTTTGTCATTGTGAGGACGGATTCGCCGTTGAAGCGAAAGGCAAGGAGCCGTTGAATTCGTTTATTAATATGTTCACGGCTAATGCCCAAACTTTTGGCGAGTAGGGCCTGGCTCGGATAGCAGTGGCCGTTTTCATCCATGTAGGTGGCGAGACAGCAAAGTGTTTTCCAGAGTTCATCGGGTAGGGCGGCGAGGAGTCCTGAATCGCGCGCCTCGAAATACATTTTAACGAACATCCGCTTTTCGCGGTTGCCCGTAGCAATATCAACTTCGGTTTGAAATTCGACGGTGACAAGCGGCTTGCGCTTTTGATTGTCGGACTGGGCGTCCATAGGTAGCTTTAGGGTAAGTTTTTGAGCGCGTCTTTGAGCGCTTCGCTCACTTCAGCGCGCGTTGCCCGCGCTTTCGCGAACGTTACGAGCACCTGGAAGGATCGACCCTTGGGATGGTGGTGAAAGCGGTAATTTTTTGGGCGTCCCATTACACTATTCGCACGTTTTCGTAAATCGCGGACAGTGCGAACCTGACCATTTTGGAGCGCTTTCCAAGTGGCTTGGACTTCTTCCTCTGAACCTGCCCGAAGTACTTGTAAAAGCTGGCTTTTTGAGCCGATGTCGGATGTCCGACATTCAGCTTTTATATTTTCTGGGAGACTCATGAGCGTGAGCGATTCGGTTACTACGGAACGTGATTTGCCGATGATTTTAGCGAGCGCTTCATCGGTGAAATGGCGCGCGGTTTTCAGTTTGAAAAGCGCCTCGGCTTTTTCGATGGCATTCAAATTTTCGCGCTGTAGGTTTTCGATCAGCGCGACTTCAAGTGCGTCGGATTCGTTGCGGATGAGCGCGGGAATGTCGGTGAGTCCTACGGCGGTTGCCGCACGCCACCGGCGTTCGCCGGCGATGAGAATATATCCTTCGCCTTTGGGGTCCTTGCGTGCCAATACGGGCTGTAAAACGCCCTTCTCTCTCACTGAAGCCGTGAGGTCTTCAAGAGATTTGTCGTCAAAATGCTGGCGCGGCTGGTCGGGATTCGGTCGGATGGACTGGATGGGAAGAAAGAGAAATCCTTCGTTTGCCGCCAAATGGCGCACCGGATGATCTCCGCGAAGGGCATCCACATCCTTCATAGCGTCAAGGCCGATAGCTTTGAGATCTGGGCGTTTAGGCATGGTCGTGAGTAAGTTCGTGAGCCAAGCCTCGATAAGCTTTGGCAAGCGCCGATTTGGGATCATAGGTGAGAATGGATTGCGAGGCGGCAACGCTGTCTTTAGCGCGCACGGAGTATGGAATAACTGAATCGAACACGCGCCCAGAGAATGCCTGCCGGAGTGCTTCGAGCATGCTGCGACCATGACCAGTTTGCGATTGGTGCTGAGTCACCAGAATACCGGCAATTTTGAGTTCCGCGTTAATTTCCTGACGCACTTCATCGGTCGTAGTGAGGAAGTCTTTCAAGGCTTGGAGCGCGAGATACTCACTTGCGACAGGTATAAGCACTTCGTCAGCGGCAGCGAGCGCGTTCATGGTCAAGAGATTCAGGGAGGGCGGGCAGTCGAGGAGCACAAATGAATAGGTTTCAGAGATCGGCCGTAGTACGCGCCGCAGAATACGTTCGCGATTAAGTTTGCTGGCGAGCTGGGTTTCTAAGTTTGCAAGCTGCCCATGAGCCGGAAGAATCGAAACTCCTCCCATCTTGGTGGGCACAACGAGATCAGATGCGGCAATGCCGGGACGAGTTTGGAGCAGCAGATCATAGAGCGTGAGCGCATGAGTCTTCACGCTTAAAAGCCGGGTAAGCGAGGCCTGAGGATCGAGGTCAACTAGGAGCACGGTGGTCTTGCTATCGGCGGCAAGCGCATGCGCCAGATTTAAACTCGTGGTGGTTTGCCCACCCCGCCCTTGTGATTCGCAATCGCGATAATTTTGGTCATGGTCGACGGGCATCTGCCGAGGCAGTGTCTCTCCCCTTTTCGGGAGAAACGGGGTCGACCTTTCGCGGGGGATGAGAGCGATCGTAACGCTCAAGTTCCCGCTCAATAGCATCCCGGACAATCGTGCTACGGCTTACCCGGGTGCGATGGGCGATGTCGTTTAAGCGTTCGAGCTGATTAATTTCGAACGTAACAGATGTAGTAATTTTGCCGAGCTTGTTTTGCCGCATATATTTCCATCATCACCACAACCCCGCCGTCACTTGCGGCGTAAAATCCAACAGTTCAACAGCTTATTACAAACAAAGTGCTATCAGTCAACAAGAAGCCTCGGCGGAAACTCTTTTTCATTGACATCGGTTCGGGAGAAGAAAGCGCGGCGCTTTTGAGAACTAGAGGCTAAGTATCAGGGTAGACATACTGGGCGAGAATATCTGCTGAATCCGCTTAAAGTCCATAAATATCAGGAGTTTTCGCTAATGTCGGATGTCCGACATTGCACCCTTGATCTTCATTCTAAAACGTTCGACTACCATTTAATCAATTAAATGTTGTGCGAATTATCCAGCGACATTTGGTGAATCGCGTCCGGAGCAACGGAATGTCCGCAACTCAAACGCGTTTAGAATATTTAAGTTGGTAACGCATGCTAGAGAAGGGCGACAAACTCTTCCACCGTGAGATTCGATTGGCGCAGGATACTTTTTAACACCGGAAGAGGAAGGTCTTTATTGTGCAAAGGAATGGTTACGCGCAGCTCGCGCTTTACCCGGTGGAATAGTCGAGCGTGGCTACCGGTGGTATGGCTCACGTAAAAGCCGGCTCGCTCAAGGGCGCGGAGGCATGCTCTTGCCTTGACAACGGGTAAGGCCGGACTCATGTAAAGGTTTAGATGCTTATCGTAACGAGCTCTTTCGCAGGATCGGCGTTTCGAGGAACCGGCTCGCCTTCTTGTAGCGCACTTTCGATAACGCAGCGGATAGCATCCTTTGCCATCTCCCGCGCCTCTTCGAGAGTATCGCCGAAGGTGCAAATCTCTGGAATAGCAGGCACGAGCACCTGATAACCGCCGTCTTCGAGTGGCTCGAAGTAGACCGTGTAATTGTAATCGGCCACCGCATCACCTCGTGAGAATCATGGTTTGCTCATGAAGTCGTGTTGATTGTAAAGCCTGAGCGCTTGGCGTCAAGATGATCACCTTTGCCGGTGGAGCGAGCGCTGAAGGGCTGGACCCACAATGTACGCCGCAGCCTGTGGCTTGGGGGAGAATGCGGGAGCGATGCGGGAGAAGCAGCAGGGACCGACCGGTGAAGAGTTTAGGGGAACTCGTTGCGCGGCGGCGGCGCGAGCTGGGACTGACGCGGATCGTGCTGAGCCAGCGAATCAAAGGGAGCAGCGGGGGGCCGGTATCAAAGCAGCGGATCAGCGATCTCGAATACGATCGTTTCGGATGCGCGCCCGCCGCAACTGAAACAGCTCGCGCACGCGTTGCAACTCGACGTCGACGTACTTTACTTATGGGCGGGGCGGCTGCCGCCGATTAAGCTCCTCGCGCTCGGCCGTGGTCAAGCCGTCGCTGCGCAGCCCTTCATCGAGCGCTGCTTGCTTCACCCATTGGCGGATCGCGTTGGCCGAGGGCTCGTAATCGCGCGCCAGCTGGTCGACGCTACGGCCCGCATGCGCTAGCTCGATAATCCGGCGCCGGTATTCCGAAGCATATGGTGGATGTGTTCGCGGCATTGGGTTACCTCCTGCTTCCTTTCTCCCCAACACCGTCTCCGAAACTGGGTCAACTCCACCAGCCGGCCCTCCAGCTCGGCAATCCGGGCCGCCATTTGTTCAGGGGTCAGCGTGAGATTTTCATCCGCCATGAATTCCACTCCGATCTCGTGCTCGATTAAATGAAATGAATAGAAGACGTAACAATCCAGTTATGGGCTGGCAAACCCGTATCTCAGTGGATCCGGCTATTCGGAGCGGCAAACCGTGTCAAGGGAACCCGCATTACCGTATATGACATGCTCGAATACCTGGCCGGCGGCATGACGGAAGACGAGCTCCTTCGATTTTCCTGACTTAACCCGTGAGGACATTCACGCCGCTTTGGCTTTTGCCGCCGCCCGTGAACGCCGCGTGGCCAATTCGGTGGTGTGAAGCTGCGCTTCGACGAGAACGTGAGCCCCAAGCTGGTAGAAATGGTCGCGAGGGAATTTCCTGGCAGCGCTCACCTCAGAGACCTTGGTCTGCGCGGCGCAACCAATCAGACCATCTGGGATTATGCACGCGAGCAGGGCTACATGATTGTCTCCAATGAAGAACCGACTGCGGTTTAGATCTTGACGAACTATTCCTGATTTAGATGATCGGAACCAACGCGGGATTTTCATTCGCCCTAATTCCATTTCCTGCCTGACTCAAAATCTAAAGCTGCGTCTGATTCATCAATGTGTTGCGGAAATCAAACACTGCACAAGATTCAAGCGCGCCTGAACAGCGTATAGGGGGAAGCAGGGCAGGGCGCTCGCGTTTTTCCGAATTGCTGCAGGTGCGGCATGCGCGGAAAATACCCCGGAACTGGTGCGGCGCACTGGCTCGACCAGCGCTGCTCGACCACAGTCGAGGGGAAATAATACGAATTCAGCCAAGCGTCCTTCAGGGCGATCTTCCGGCGCGATCATTCCGATGCCCCGGCATGGTCTCTGCGGCAGCTGACAGCTAAATCCCATGGCGATTAAAGATAGCCGGCTGCGGATCGGCGTCGTTGCTGCCGGACCGGGCGAAATCGGGATGACGTTCTGTCCCGGCAAGAAGCAAGTCGGCGCACTCTCGGGTGATTGAGACCGGACCTCATCGAAGATCTTGACATGATTACGGCATGGGGCATCTCGGCCGAGTTAGCGTGATCAGACAACCCCTGCGAAATTACGTGACCTATCCACTGCGGCAGCTTGCGTGGAGAGTTGAACAGTTTCCATGTAGTTTGTCGGGCCGCGACCCAACCGATAAGGCGAGTCTCTAATCATTGCCCCAAATTGCTCAAAGATATGATCGAGGGCAAAAGGCTTGCATTCGGAATAGTGGTCTGGCCAACTGAGCGCGAAATTCACGTTTGCAAACTGCATGGTCCTGATGCGAATTTGTTCAGGATTTGGAAACCGGAAATCCGGTTGAAATCCTGGTTCATGCAGGAGGATTCATGAAGCTCAAAGGCGGTTGCTACTGCGGTGTCTTGCGTTATGTCGCTGAAGGCGAACCCGCGATGAAAGCCCAATGCCATTGTCGGGAATGCCAGTACATCACGGGTGGAGCGCCCAATGTTTTTGTTGCGATGCCGATAGCAGGATTCACCTATACCAAAGGAACGCCCAAAACATTGGAGATTAGCCTGGAGTTGACAGTCATCATAATCTGCGCTACTATTTCTGTATGCAGACCATAGACGTATTTGATGAGCAGTTCCCGAACGAGGATGCCTGCAAGCAGTTCTTAGTCGAGATGCGCTGGCCGGAAGGCGTTTGCTGCCCGCGCTGTAAGAGCATAGAGCGCATCTATGTTCTCAAAGCACGCCCGTTTCACTGGGTATGCTGCAACAAAGGCTGTGGCGAGCGTCGCGGCTATCGCTTCTCGGTTATCACACATACGATTTTCGAGAATACAAAAATCTCCCTTAAAACTTTGGTTTAAGGTCGCGTATCTAGTTCTAACCAGTAAAAAAGGGATCAGCGCTTTGCAGGTTCACCGGATGATCTTTGGCGGAAATTCCGGCTCTGCCTATCACACAAGCTGGTACATGGTGATGCGCTGGCGAGCTGCGATGAAAGGCAATGCGTTCCCTTTGTCCGGCGTTGTCGAGGTTGATGAGACCTTCCACGGTGGAAAAGAGCGCAATAAGCATCGCAGCAAGCGTCAGCACGTAGGTACTGGCGGAGCAGGTAAAGTTGCAGTTATCGGTGCGATTGCCCGCAAAGGCAGCGTGGTGGCTCAGGTTGTCGAGAATACCGATACTCGCACGCTGGATGGCTTTGTTCGCCGCGTTGTAGACGGGGACAAGATAGAGCTAGTCGCGACCGATGAATATCGCCCCTATCAGATGCTGAGCAGTGGCGATGCGCCTCTGCCGCATGAAACAGTCAACCACGGCGCGGGCGAGTATGTACGTGGGATCGTCCATACTCAGAACATCGAATCGTTCTGGAGCTTGTTCAAGCGCGGCGTAATGGGCAGTTATCATCACGTTTCTAAGGAATATTTACCACTTTACCTGAACGAATTTTCGTGGCGCTTCAATAACCGTAAGAATCCCAATGCCTTTGCGGATCTAATCCAAGGCGTCGGCAAGTAGCCGGGTCGCCGTTAACGCGCTAAAGTATGCGGGTGGCTACCACCCGAGAGCGCAAACCTATAAGCGAAAAAACCCGCGCCGCCGACGAGCGGCTAAGGGAAGAACTCCGAAACGCGGATATCGACGAACTTAAACGTCTGATGAGACCGCTGATCGAAAAACCCGACATCACCATAACCGCTGGAGACAAGAAGCCAATACGCCATAATAAATGACGAAGCCGCCGTTGGAGCAGCGGCCTTAGGTCATTCATTCAAAATGTGACGCCATCGCTCCAACAAAATGTAACGCCATCGCTCCAAGGAATCTTGAAGTGCGAGCCGCCATCGATTGCATCCTGTACCATTATGGAAATCGCACTTAGGCCGTATTCAAAGGCAAGTTTTGCGTCTTCCTCGTCCAGCTTCTTAAGTTCAGGGTGCGCCAAAGGATCGCGATATAGCTTACCAAGCGGGCGAAGCAATCCGACAACAAACTCTAACTGACCGAATGACCGTTTGTTCGCTTTCGAACTGTCCAATTCAGAAGCCAATCGATCCGTTAGCTTCCCGAACCCGTCATAGCGTAATGACTGGTCCTTGTCTTTCCACTCCGAATTTTTGCCACTCACGAGCCTTGAATATACCCGCAATACACATTCTACTGAGCGCATCATGTGAAAGCCGGTAGCCGTTCGGCGATCTACTATCCAGCACTTCCCCGCTTCTTCCAGATTCTCTCTTACGAACTCGGAGACATGCGGCAAGACTGTACTCGGTAACAGCATCAGCGCTTTTGTCCAAAGAGTTTTGACGCTCCTACCGCCTTTTTCTTCTAGAACACGAGAATAGACGCGACCCAATTCGGCATCTAAAGACTTGCGAAATGGGTGTAACACCCCAATGACTAGCTCGAAGAGTTCGGGTTCACTAATCGATGGAAACGGTTTTCGTGTAATGATCTTGTCCAAGATCGTGCATGCGGCTAGTGCGCCCGCCACGGAGTCTGGCAAATCCTCCTTGTTGTATTTGTCCTCAGCAAAACTCTTCAATGTGTCGCGGATTCTAGCAATGAGTCCGAGATCTGAAGTCAGATCTACGTCCGTGTTAAAACGGCTCAACAACACGACCTGACCTAGCTCAAACAAGAAAAAGCCCGTTACTTCGCGCATCTCACCCCACAACCGCCGAAAAAGCCCTCGTGGAGATTCCCATTCGCATAAAGTTGTTGATAAGCTGCACTTATCGTGCTCCGCTCCATTCGGTATTGTTCCATTGTCTCGATTCTCTAATGATTTTAGGGTGACTGTCAACATACGACTAATCTCCAAAACATTCATGCGTAGCGATCTCGAACGACCAGTCACTCGCGAGTTCTGCGCCGAATGCGGCACGCATATCGTAACGCGTCCGCCAGGATTCCCTGCCGTCGTCATCAAGGTTGGCACGCTCGACGATCCAAGTTTATTCAGCGGCCCTGATCTAGCGATTTATACCGTGGACAAGCAAAACTTCCACCAGATTCCACCAGGGCTGCCAGCGTTCGAGCGGCTGCCTGGATAAGTGGCCAACAAGGGTCGCGGCGGCCACAAGCAGACCAATTTGCTCGCCCCCAACCTTTCAAGCTCTATACGGCTCTTGCACAGAACGATGTCGGGTTACTTGGCGGAAGTGAGCGGTGGCGAATAGCCATTTAGGCGGTCTTCTAAGCATCGTCAATCCGGTTCTCCATGCGGTCGATTACACGATCATGAGCGCGATCAATTCCGGGCATTACCTCGCAGCTAACCACGCGACGAAAGCAGCGGCGGGCGGCAAGCTGGTCGCGGGCTTGGTTGCGGTCGCCCTTAATGGCTGCGATCAGCCGATCATTTCGCGTCCGGTGAGGGATTGCGATCACTGTCGCCCCCCGCCGTGCTTCGGGTTTTGCGCCTGTTTATCATTTTGTCGAGAGTTTAGCCTGCCGGATGCGCCAGAAACCCTTATAAACCGCGGGTAGAAAAATCAACTATCGACAAATGAAACTATTCTGTCGATAGTCGATTGTAGTAGCAAAGCTCAGATGTCCCATTTCTCCAAAGTAGAAATGTCCCATTAGGGTGCGAAACCCGCACTCTGATGGGGAAATGCATTGACGGGATTATGGGTAATGAGCAGCAAGGAGCTTTCACGGTTTGAAGTTTTGCAATGGGTGCTAGATCGGCGCATGACGCAGCAACATGCCGGGCAACTCTTAGGGCTTACCCGCCGACAGATATACAGGCTGCTCAGCAGCGTCAAGCAACACGGGGCGGCGGGCCTCGTCTCAAAACGGCGCGGCAGACGCAGCAACTATCAGCTTGCACCTGGGCTCGCCGCTGAAGCCCTGGCTCTAATCCGACAGCACTACGCCGATTTCGCTCCGACCCTCGCCTGCGAGAAGCTACGAGAACGGCACAAGCTTAATCTCTCGGTTGAGACTGTGCAGAAACTCATGATGGACGCTGGTTTGTGGACACCCCGTGCATTGCGCGACAAGGCGCTGCATCAACCGCGCACGCGGCGGCAAAGTGTGGGTGAGTTAATCCAGATTGACGGGTGCGAGCATGCCTGGTTCGAGGATCGCGGCTCGCCGTGCAGTCTGCTGGTTTATGTGGATGACGCCACAAGCCGTATCATGGCCGCGCGTTTCGTGGAGGCGGAATCAACCTTCGCCTACATGGAAACGACACGCGTGTACATCGAACGTCACGGCAAGCCTTTGGCTTTTTATAGTGACCGGCACTCCGTCTTTAACGTCAATCAAACAGAGCGCCTGACCGGTGAGGGCGTTACGCAGTTCCACCGAGCACTTGGGCAACTCGGCATTGAACTGATTTGCGCGAACACCTCGCAAGCTAAAGGCCGTGTGGAGCGTGCGCATTTAACCTTGCAAGATCGCCTGGTTAAGGAACTGCGATTGGCAGGCATCAGCTCAATCAAAGCGGGCAACGAGTTCCTGGCGCTTTTATCGACGATTATAATCGGCGCTTTGGGAAAGAGCCTTTTCATCCGGGCGATGTGCATCGACCCGTGGGACAGCACGAGAAGCTGAATGATATTTTCACCATTCAGGAAAAGCGCCAGCTCTGCGGGAACTTGACGTTCCGTTACCAGAATACGGTTTATGCCATTGAACCAAGCCCGGCGAACCTCAAGCTTAAAAACCGGGCGATAACCGTGATGACAGACTGCGGCGGCAAGATGCGGGTGCGGTACGGCAATACCGACCTGCGGGTTGTGAAGGACCATCATCGCCCAAGCCGCGCAGCGCCGCCGATGCGGGCCGGGCATAAGGATTTGACGGCTGTAATGAGCCGTTTCATTCCCGCAGGCGGAGGCTTCATCAACCTCTCAATCGAAGCTCCGGTATAGGGAACACCGGCGGCGGCAGATAGCGAGTGAGACATTTCTACTTTGCATGGAATGAAGCATCTGTACTTTGGAGCGACAGTTATTGTAGTAGCAAAGCTAAAATGTGCCAAAGACTGGATGGCTCATGGGCGCAGGGTGCGCTTTCTTCGGCTGATTTTGGGCGTGTAGGGATGACCGCCTTTACAGATCACTGTTAGGGCCGCGCCTCCAGCACCAAATTGAACGGTGTAGCGATCGGGCGCTGCACGCGTGAGAATCCTCCGCTGAATATCACTTCTTGCAATCTCGTTTCACCGGCTTGATTCCACG
>CAWCJN010000021.1:0-94171 GCA_963795945.1 uncultured Pseudomonadota bacterium | reverse complement strand
TGCGTGATCCGGATAACCCGCCCATAAAACGCAGATTCGGATCGAACAGATGCATCGATCCGCCATGGCCGCGCGACAAGCCGGTAGCTTACCAAATAACTCCGCCATCACGGCGCGTGGCGATGCGCCTTGGCGAACTAATGTCCATGCTCGCGATAGGTTGAGACCACGTAATCCTTATCGTAAAGCGCCGAAATCGCGCCGACCGCAACGGCTTCTTCACCGGCATACAGATGGCAGAATCCGGTGATCTTGCCGCGCGAATACATTTCAGCGGTTTTTTCTTCAAATCGGCGAATCAGCACCATCCGCCGATACAGATCGAGCAGCGTCGCTTCATCCATCGTGAGCAACGCGCGCTCGGCTACATGCTTGTCGCGTTCCAGGGCCATCCAACCACCCTCCAGCGCTTTCAGCGCTCGACAACCTCATCTAAACACTAACGCAATCACCATAACGGCGTAAGCTGGGGGGATATCCTTATATCGAATATCTTCACCGGAGAGGGGTATCTGCGCCCAATTATTATGTCGGAGCTTCGTCCGCTGGGCGATGCGTCCTGAATTGGACCAGCAGGAGAAAATCATAGAGCAGCTTCAGCGCACCGCAGCATATTAGTGGCCAGCCGAAATTGGATACTTCGAGCAGCGCGCCGGATGGCAAGGGCGCAAACGCACTCGCCAAGCTGCGCGGGACATTCGTGACGCTGGCCGCCGCCGCCCGTTCCTGAGGCGGCACCATCGCCATCACATAGGATTGTCGTGCGGGCACATCCATTTGAGACATCGATGAGCGGACTAAAAGACATGCAATAGCTGACTTCGGACCCGGCATCAGCGCGGCGAGAATCAGAAATGAGTTTGCCGGAATATGGGGGTACGCCATCGTCCGAATCCGGCCAATTCGTGAGGCCACCAATGGCGAAATCAACTGCGATAAGGCGCCCAGCAGCCCGGCTCGAAAAAGAACGTTCCCGCGGTCCCGACTTTCATCCCGAATCGATGGAACAGCCAGAGCGCGAGCAATGACTGCACGACAAAACCCCCGCCAAAGGCGTCAATACTAAATAGCGCCGAAAGTTTGATCACGACTCGACGCGAGGTGGTTAGCGCGGAGCCCCGTCCTGCAATGCACTCCAGAGATTTCTTTTCTGGTAGCCGGGCATAAAAAATCGCCGCCACCACCGCGATTAAGGAGTAAACGAGGAATGCGAATCGCTCTGCGCGCGACAATTGCCATCCGAATCGCGCCGCGACGATCGCGGGCAGACCACTTGCGAGCGCGCCGAGCGCCCCGGCCAGCGCTCCCGACACGTTGTACATCGCGAAGATCGAGGTCAGATCGCGCGTGCTCACGGTCTCCGATAGTGCCGTCTGCTCAGCGGGAAGAAAGAGACTCACATCGCCCGCCGAAGGATTCAAAGTACCCACAAGCGCGACTACGAACAGTGGCCAGAATCCAGTGAAAATATAAAATCCGATGCCCGTCAGCAGCATTAGGAGGCTCGCCCCCAGCAGCACCCGTCGCGTCGCGACGCGGATACTCGCCAGCCCCACCCACAGCGTCAGGATCGCTGATCCCAGCAGCATCCCGAAAACGATCGTGCCAATCTGGAATGATCCAAAGCCTAGTGCAATTAGGTAACTTGGCAGGATTATGGAAACTGCACCGTCAGCAAACCCGCGTAGCGCACGCGTGGCCAGTAACAGCTTTGCGTCGGCTGACGCGGTCGCTGGAAAGACTCCCGCCATGAATTTGAAAGTCGAATCCTATAGTAGTAGTTGGCGCTGCGCGGCTTCCCAGACCGGCGTAAACGAGCGTCGATGGACCGGGCTTGGTCCTAGCCGATCAAGCGCCGCGAAATGATCCGCGGTGCAGTAACCCTTATGCCGGGCGAAACCGTACTCGGGATACTGGGCATCGAGTTCTAACATCATACGATCGCGCGTCACCTTCGCGATAATCGATGCGGCGGCAATGCAAAAGCTCTTGCGATCTCCGCCCACGATCTTGGTCTGCGGCAAGCGAAGCTGGGGAATTCGGCGACCGTCCACCAGGACGTGATCAGGCGCGCAGTTGAGCGCCAGTAACGCTCGCTCGCTCGCCGCCATCGTCGCCCAGAAGATATTGAGTTGATCGATCTCTGCCACGCTCGCAATGCCGATTCCGACTGCCAGCGCACGTCGATGAATTTTGGTGAATAGCGCCTCGCGCTGCTCGGGCTGGAGCTGCTTCGAATCGTTAACGCCTCGGATGAAAATTTCCTGCTCGAAAATTACCGCGGCGGCTACCACCGGCCCGGCCATCGGACCAACGCCAGCTTCATCTACTCCGGCGATCGCTTGTAATCCTTCCCGCCACAGCTTGCGTTCGTAACGCAGACTCGGATGCCCCATCAGCCGCCCTCTCCTCCTTTAGCTATCCCTCGGCACGTGACCTCACGCGAGACGTTTGAGCCGCGCCTGCCGTAGCATCTCGGCCACTCGCTCCGGGTCCGGGATGTTGCTCAAGCGGATCAGAAAATCAGTGCTTGCTGCCGACGCAATCATCACATTACCTAGCCCGAGAATCCGTTGCGTTAGGGACTGCGCAACTTCGATCGAGCGAACATCCGCCAGCTCCATCTCGCGCCGTCGACTCGCCAGCAGTCCACGCCGCTCGATCAGTCGATCTGACGTGAGACTCCATGTCGTATAGCGGCGCGCAAGCGTAACCAAGCCGAAGATCGCCGCAGCGGTCGCGATTAGCGCCAGTCCCGCTACGGCTGAACCGTGTGAGGCTGTCAACAGATAAATTCCGCCGCCTAACAGAGCGATCGCGATTAGCAGGTCGCGCGCGAAATGCCACCACGATGGACGAATTCGGCTGAGCGCGTACTCACGCACCGCCTCTGGGCGAGGCGCCATCAGCCGCGCGCCGCATCGCGAGCAGAAAGTTGCACCCTGAATTGCTTCGGCGCCGCATTGAGCACATCTCATAGTTTTCGAATCACGAAACAGCGCGAAGAATTATGGAAGAGCCTCGCCGGATGGTCAAATCAGTGTCTCGCACGAGCGCTTCACTAGCGATTGGCTTGCGTCGCGTGTTACTAATCGCGCATGAAATTCGGACTTTTCGGCATCAATATGGGTCCTTGCGCGAATCCCGCGACTGCTGCCAGTGTTGCGCGCGCGGCTGAAGCAGCCGGCTTCGAGAGTTTGTGGACCGGCGAACATATCGTTTTGCCCGAGCCACAAGCCCCTCCCTCACCGGTGCCGGCGAATACTCCCTTTATCGATTCTGCGGTCGCGCTCGCCTATGTTGCGGCCTGCACCACAAAAGTGAAACTTGGCACGGGCATCATAATTTTGCCGCAGCGCAATCCGGTCGTGCTGGCAAAAGAGCTCGCTTCAGTTGACGTGTTGTCCAATGGCCGCCTGATTTTTGGAATCGGGATCGGCTATCTAAAGCCTGAGTTCGACGCGATTGGCGTGCCGTTTGATCATAAGGGTTCCTGTACTGAGGAGTTCCTCGCCGCGATGATTGCGCTGTGGAGCATGGAAAAACCGGAATATCACGGGCATTTCCTTTCATTTGGCGGGATTAATGCGATGCCGCGGCCGGTTCAGCGACCCCATCCGGCGATTGTTTTCGGTGGCCATACTAAGCCCGCCTATGCACGCACGGCCCGCCTCGCTCATGGATGGTTCGGCTTTGCGCTCGATCTTGCTGCTACCACCGCGTGTCTCGATGGGCTTAAATCAGCTTGTCGCGAGATCGGGCGAAAATTCGAAGATCTGGAAATCTCCGTATGTCCGCGCGGCGTGATCGATCAAGATATGGCGAAACGCTTCGCTGAGGCGGGCGTTGATCGATTGATCCTGCTCCATCGAGCGAAAGAGCAAAGCGGAATCTTATCGATGATCGACGACACTCGAGGGCGTCTAATTAGTCGATTGTGATCGGGAGTCTGAACGCAAATGAGCACCTCGAAAGCAGGGCGTTTACGCCCGCTGCTACATCGGATGTCCTATTGCGAGTCAGCGAACTCGGTTCGGAATCACTCGAAAATATTATGACTTCGTCATCGGGCAGCCACAAACTCGCCATTTGATCATTAAGAGCGGCATCATGGGCGCTAATCGGATGTCCTGAAAGCGGCCAATTACGGTCGCGTTCGGCAAAATCCTGACATGATTATCGATCAGTCAAACTGAATTGAGCCGACTAATAAGAAACTAAGCTCGACTCGGAGTCGGCACATCCATTGCTCCGCCGCTAATCATTCGCGCGTAAAAGCTATAAAGCAGCGAATGGAGGAATCAAGGCAATGAGAATTGATAATAGCCAAGTTATGACCGTGAAGGAGCTCTCTGATTATTTGAAAGTGCATCCATCAACGGTTTATCGGCAACTGAAACGCGGTCAACTGCCGGCGTTCAAAGTAGGCAGTGACTGGCGCTTCAATATTGAGTCAATTGACCGCTGGCGTCTCGAGAAGGACAGCTTCGGCAACGGCGAAATCGGTTGATTGGGGCGGCGGTGCGGGAGAAGGGGGAAGGCATTTCAAGCGACGCCTTTCTCCGCCGCCGCAACAATTGTGCGCAAGTAATTGAGACTAAGATACCCGTGCACCGGATCGACCCGTCCAATAGTCACTTCGATTTGCGCATTGACGGGCAGGTTCGGCGCTCCATGTAAGATTCCGCGCACTGCATACGCGGTGAGTTCGGCGCTGGCGCCATCGCGCATCACGGTAGCTTCGAGCGATTGTTCAAGTGCATGACGCTTGAGATAGGTCAACGTCCAGTAACGCTTGGCGCGACGCTCCAGTTCACGGCCTTCGGCTTCGGTCGCTTCAGCTGCGGCGAGAATCGTTAGCAGTTCTTCCTGATTATATGCGGGCGAAGCCGCGCCATACAGCATCGAGATAAGTTGGCGCTGCAGCACGAGATCGACGTATCGACGAATCGGCGAGCTCGCTTGCACATAGCATTCGAGCCCTATTCCCGAATGAAACTCCGGATGTATCGATAACCGTGCGCGTTGGGCAAAGGCCTCGTCTCCAACATTCGGCTGGACCCGAAAGATCATCGGGACACCCCGATCGGCGGCAAAGCGCGCTGCGACGTAATTACTCAATACCATCAGCTCCGCGACGAGCTCGCGGCCGGGCGAAGCATTATCGATAATTCGAATATCGATTTCATCGCCCACCACCGATACTTTCGGCTCACGACGTTGAAACAGCCGCGCACCCGCTGCCCGCCGCCGCTCGCGCAATGCAGAGGCCAAATTGCTCGAAAGCCGCATCAGTTCGGCGCTGTTCGCGTCCTGGCCGTTTGCGCTGCACGCAAGTAGCTGATCCGCTTTCTCGTAGGTCAGACGTTCATTCACCAGAATCTGCTCAGGATAAATCCGATAATCGAGCAGCTCGCCTGACTGCGACAGGTGCACCTCGGTCGTCAGCACATGACGCTCGATGCCAGCCTGTAAGCTCGCCAAATTGGTCGAGACCGGATCAGGCAGCATCCTGATACTGGTTTCCGGCAAGTAGATCGTAGCTCCACGCGCCGCCGCCTCAACATCCATCGCGCTCCCCCTCACGACGAAGTCAGCGACCAGTGCAATATGCACTCGTACGCGAAAGCCGCCGTTGGGCAGCGCTTCGCATGCGATCGCGTCATCGATTTCGACTGTCTCCTCGTCATCGATTGTCACGGTCCAGTGAGGCTGAGCTGTTTCGCGGGCCGGCGGTATCGGGGGGCTCGACGCCTCGAGCTTCGCCTCCTCACTGAAACTCATTCGTAACCCGCCGATCAGCGCAAACCGCGGTCCCGGGGGGCGCGCTCCCACCCGCACCAGGATTTCGTAAGCCGCTTCAGCGGGTGTGATCTCTCCGGCCACTGCTTCGAGCAAACCGGTAATCTCGCGATTGCGAGTGAACGGATTTTCCAGATAGCGCGTTAATTCGGCAATAAGTGAGGACACCTCTTCGCGTGGCGGTAATGGACCGTCGGATAAGATTCCACTGAGCAGTCGACGATTCTGCTTGCCGCTTTCGCTGCGCAGCCGAATTTTGTCGTACTGCGTCCGCAGCCGCTCAACTTGAGCTTCGTCGCGCGCCACGAATTCCATGTGCCGTCGCACGAAGTACAGCCGATCATTCAGCAATGCATCTAGCATCACCGCATGTTCGAGAGATGCGGACCGGCCAAAAAAAATCTCGGCCAGTGCTGCCGCGCTATAACCGCGCTGATGCTCGCGCACGATCTCCCATAGCAGATTGAGATCGACGTCCGCGCTCAGCCGCTGCCGTTCCTCACTAAGCTGGATCAATGACTCGCGCAACTGCTCGCGCGACGGATGCCGATCGGTATGCCGCACCAGCACCAGTTCGCGTGAAATTTTGCGTTCGTTGCCGCTGGCGTCGGCGACTACCACCTGATTGCCATATTCGCGTGTCGCCAAGGCAGCACGCATACGTCCATCATCAAGGTATTCGACAATCATGCCTGCGGGCTTTTCTATGCCGGCCGGAGTAGGAGTTCCCATTATCTGTAGATGAATCCTAACATATCCGCCAGCCGCGTCGTGCTTGGAGCTTTTGGCTGCTTTGAATACGAGACTTTAGAGGTGATAAAAACGCCAAATGGATCAGTGGAAGCTGGAATTACATCTGCCGATGGAAACGCTTCGGGAACTTGAGCGAATCGCGCAAGCCGCCGGTCTAGCCGATGCGGTAGAGGCTGCAAAGCTCGGATTAATCGAGTGGGTAGCGCGCCGTAAAGCAGAACTCGACAATCAGGATCCGGCGCAGAAGTATTTCGTCAATGAGGCGCTTGACGAACTGTTCGCTGCTGAAAAGTGAGTCCGATCTTCCGAACGCGTTTGATCAAAACCGAACTGTGATCCACGCTCGCTGCGCTCATTTCCACGGACGATCGATCGTCTGCGTATCTCCGCTTTCCGCATCGACCAGCAATAATTGCAGTTGCTTGTAATCGCCCTTCGGGAAAAACACGTAGCCGCTCACCGTGAAATCATGTCGCACTTCACCCGGCTGAAGCGCGAGTGAGCTTAGCTGCATTTGCGCTTGTTGATCAGCTTTTTCCTGACCGGCGCCTACTCCGTGTAATCCGGCTTCTCCGGCGCCCAGCGCCGCGCCGATTCCGGCGCCTACCGCCCCGCTATAGCCAGGAATCAAAGAACCGGCAAGCGCGCCGATTCCCGCACCCACCGCTCCGCCGAGTACGCCACTTGTGGCGCCGCTGTACAATGCGCCTTTGAGCTCACCGGCCCCGCCGGCTTGTCGTGCAGCTTCTCCGGGCGGAAGCGGCGCAATACGATCACCCGCCTCGTTTAGCGCGAATATTTGGCTCGGCACCACCGAGCGTGGAATATCGGTGCCATTGGCGATCGAAATATAAACCGGTTGCACCGTTCCGATTAGCTCACCCGGCTGCGAACTGACTGCCACTTCACCCGCAGGCGCGGTCGCTACCACTTGAGGCGTGCTTTTGATCGGTGCGCCGGCGACGGCGCATCCGAAGAGCGTGGAGATAATGGCGAACGCCAAAGCTTTCTCGCTCAGTGGGCAGCAACGTTTCCGATGTGCCCAATCTTGGAGCGAAACCGTATAGCTCTGATGACGCAGCAAACTCGATCACCTCGCACATGCGACTACCGGCGGTCGTCATTTTCCGGACGGAAGCGCTCGGCAATTTAATTATATACGTTCAACTCGCAAATCTGTTTACGTCAAGCGGCGAGAGATTAACGCAAAAGCTATGTAGAGGATTCAGCCGTAGTCGTGAATCAATTCATTTCCGCTTGCCGAATGCGACTGGCGCTGGAAAAATCAAACGTAGTCTCAGCTTCGCGACGACCTTCGCCGGGGTGGTGAAATGGCAGACACAGAGGACTTAAAATCCTCTGGAGCGCAAGCTCCGTGCGGGTTCGAGTCCCGCCCCCGGCACCAAGTTTTCTAATGGCCATACGGTCTTTGTAGCTCCGGACGTTTCCTGAGGGTGAGTTAGGGCTCTGGAGACTGGAGCGTTAGCGTTTGAGAACGACCGGCCCAGTCCGGTTTCGATTGATTGAGGCGGCGCCTGGCGGCAGATTAGGCATTCTCACCAAATGGTCGGCCGCCAAGGTCACGGTCCCACTGACTCGGGCGGTTGTGCGAGGACAGGCCTGGCGCCGGCCCCGCCGGATGACCGGGGCGGCACCGGTCCAGCGCACGGTTGACCTGGTGCGCGAGGTGCGGGATAATCGGCTGCTCGCGCCCGGCGCGCACCAACTCCTGCCGCCTCCCATTCGCTATCTCTTCAATTATATCCTATTCTAAATCAAAAAACTTTCGTTGCCATAGCCTGATAGGTCAAAAGTTGAATGTTTAACTGATGGTTTTGAGGCGGAACGGATTTCTGCTCGGGATTGTTCTGCCTGGCGCTTCTTGGGTTCGTTATCGATCATGCTGCGACTCTCGGGCGGCGCGGTTGCGATCAACGCGGGCACGATTAGTCCGATTGCGAGTACCGTCATCGCGATTTCGAGCCAGCTCGCTGGTGCGCACGTCGTCGATAAGCTTGCGCCGAAACCTCTGTTATTAATTCTGGCATGGCTGATACGATCCTGTGAGACGAATGCTCACGGATTCTCTATGAGAAAGCGTGCGAGCCCAAGACGCTCCGGCTGTTCGACGGCGCAGACCATCGGATGAATCAAGTCGGTAAGGAACTTTTCACCGTCGTCCAGAATTGGATCATCTCCAATCTTTGAAGCTGTATGGATTAGACCACACGCCCAATATAGGCTGGTCTGACTTTCCGAACTTGACGAATTACGATGAGAATTCCTGTCGCAGTAGTTGGAGCAACCGGCATTGCCGGACAGCAAGTCCTGACCGCACTAGACGGCCATCCGAGATTTGAAATCGCCGCGCTAGCTGCGTCGGAGCGCTCGGCAGGGCGCAACTTCGAGGACGCCATCACCGACGCATCGAGCGGGATGCGCCGATGGTACGTCGAAGCGACTGAGCCGCCGCGCGACGCCTTGCGACTCGTGGTGCAGTACGCCAAATCGATGCGGCTCGATGATATCAAGCTGGTATTTGCCGCGATCGAAGCCGACGCCGCGCGCGAACTCGAGCCAATTTATGCGCAACGCGTGCCGACGATCAGCACTGCCCGACCGCATCGGATGGAACCTGACGTGCCGTTGCTGATTCCCGGCGTGAACCTCGATCATATCGCGATGGTCGCGGAGCAAAAGCGGCGACGCGGATGGAAAGGCTATATCGCGACGCTGCCCAACTGTACCGCGACCGGACTTGCGGTCACGCTCAAGGCGCTCGATATCCGCTTCGGCGTCAACTCAACGATCGTGACTACGATGCAGGGAATCTCGGGCGCCGGACGTGATTTGCCCGCCCTCGATATTGTCGAAAACATCATTCCGTATATCCCACGCGAAGAGGAACGCGTCACGATTGAGACGCGCAAGATTCTCGGCCAGTTCGCGAGTGGCGCTGTCACCGAGCATCCGCTGAAAGTCAGCGCGACCTGTACCCGCGCGTCGGTCCTTGCCGGTCATACCGAGTCGGTCACGGTCGAGCTCAAGCAGTCCGCTTCGATTGATGAGGTCATCGCGGCGTTCGAGGAGTTCGGTCGCGAGTTCACCGACCTGGGACTGCCGAACTCTCCGCAACACATGATCACCGTGCATCGCAATCCGATGCGTCCGCAGCCGCGGCTCGATCGCGACGCAGAGCGGGGCATGACTACTTCGGTTGGTCGCGTACGCGAGGACGAGGTGGTGTGCAACGGCGTCAAGTACCTGCTCGTCAGCCACAATGCGGCGATGGGAGCGGGGCGTGGCGCGGTGCTGCTCGCTGAATATCTGCAGCATTCCGGTTATATCGGCTAGTAGTCTCGTCGCGTTACGCAGGCATTAGCGGCGTTCCACAAATTTCGTCATTGATTGACGAGCGAAGCGTGCCAGCCTTTGAAGTATCGGCGCGTTTCGTGGCGCGCCAATTCCACGTAGCGGAAACGCCATGAATCGTCGAAACTTCATCAAAGCATCGATCTCTTCAGTTTTATTGAGCCCCTTTGCACGCCAGTTATCTGCAGTAGCCGCGACCAGTGGCGAGATGTCATATCGCACGCTGGGCCGAACGGAGCAGAAGGTATCCATAATCGGAGTTGGCGGCGCGCATATCGGAAACTCCGATGTTTCCGACGACGAGGCTACACGGATCATCCGGACCGCGATCGATCAGGGCGTCAATTTCATGGACAATTCGTGGGACTACCATGACGGTCGCAGCGAGGAGCGAATGGGTAATGCGCTGCGCGACGGCTATCGTGAGAGAGTCTTCCTGATGACCAAAATCGATGGCCGTGCTGCTCAGTCCGCGATGCAGCAACTCGAGCAATCGCTAAAGCGCCTTCAAACCGACCATCTCGACCTGCTCCAATTTCATGAAGTGATCCGGATGAATGATCCCGAGCGGATCTTCGCCCCGAATGGCGCGATGGAAGCAGTCCAGAAGGCGCAGAAAGCCGGCAAGCTCCGCTATATTGGCTTTACCGGCCATAAAAGCCCTGAGATTCACAAGCACATGATCGAAGTCGCCGACGCCCATCACTTCACTTTCGACACCGTGCAGATGCCGCTGAATGTCATGGATGCTCACTACGACAGTTTCCAGCGGATCGTGCTGCCAATGGCGCGTCAGCGAAAGATGGGAGTGATCGGGATGAAGCCGCTCGGCGACGGCATCATCCTGAAAAGTGATGCGATTACACCGATTGAAGGGCTGCGTTATGCGATGAGCGTGCCGCCGGACGTGACGGTGACCGGAATCGATTCGATGCACATTCTCGATCAGGATCTGTCGCTGGCAAAAAATTTTCAGCCGCTAAGTCAAAGCGAAAAACTCGCGCTGCTTGAGAAAACTGCACAAACCGCGCACAACGGAAAATACGAACTGTACAAGACTACACATCACTTTGATGGGACGTACAAAAATCCCTCGTACCTGGGATGAGCCCGGCTTGCGCGGCGAGCGCGAGGAAGTCTGCGAGATGAATCACACGAACGTTGGCGTTCCGGCGCTTTAGTTCCGCCGCGATCTGAAACTCACATCCGGGGTTCGAGAGAATTACGTAGTCTGCACCGGTGGCGATGATATTGTCGGCCTTCCGCACAGCGAGTGCGCGCGCCATCTCCGGTTCGGTCAGGTTGTAGCTGCCTGCGGAGCCGCAGCAGAGGTCGGATTCGGCCATCTCGATCAGCCGCACGCCGGGAATCGAGCGCAATAGCTCACGGGGAGACTCGCGCACGCCCAGTCCATGCACCAGATGACACGATTCGTGATAAGTGACAGTGGCGCGGAATTCGTGAGTGAATGGATTCGCGCCCGTGAGCATCAGTGAGCTGAGGTCGGTCACGCGGGATGCGACTTGGCGCGCATCTTCGGCAACTTCTTTGTCGTTCTTGAGGAGCTCACCGTAGCCTGCGATTACGGCGGCGCATCCCGAGGCCGCCGAGACAATCGCGTCGGCTCCACAGCGCTGCAACTCGCGCACATTGATTTTCGCCAATTCAATCGCGCGGTCGCGATTACCATTGTGAATATCAAGCGCGCCGCAACAGACCGTGCGCCCAAGCTGCACGACTTCATAGCCGGCAGCTGCCAGCGCTGCTTCGCTGTTGCGGTTCTCGGATTCGGTGAGCACCTGCGCAACACATCCGTGATGCACGACGGCAGTCTTGCGGACTCCGTTTTCCGCCTCGGCTTGCCGCAGCGGCGGGAATTGCGGAGCGTTATCGCCGGTCAGTGGCGGCAAGAGTTCGAGCCAGTTGCGCAGTGCGGCAGGAGAGCAGCGCTCAACTAGCGGGCGAAACCCCATCCATTCAATCAACTTGAGCGGCGCCAGCGCGATCCGAAGCCGATTCGGATACGGGAAAATCGCCCCGATCAATCGATTGCGCAGCCGCTCGCCGAGTGGTCGCTGCCAGTTGCGCTCGACATAGACGCGGGCCTTCTCGATCAACCGTCCGTATTTCACGCCTGACGGACAAGCCGTTTCGCATCCGCGGCACTCCAAGCAGAGATCGAGATGGCGCACCGCATCGGCGTCCAGGTCGAGGCTCCCTTGCGCCAGCGCCTTCATTAGATAGATTCGCCCACGCGGCGAATCCATTTCGGCCCGCGTCAGTACGTACGTCGGGCAGGATTCGAGACACAGGCCGCAATGTACGCAATCGAACAGCAGCTCGTAATCGACGACATCCTTCACCGGATGGGAAGGAGTGGGCGCTTCTGCCTGATCGTGAGCCGTCGGCAATTCCTTTGGAAGCGTAGCCATCAGCGCCGCTCAAAATCCTCCAACAAAGCAGTGCGGGTTGAAGATGTTCTGCGGATCGAAGGCGTGCTTCAGTTTGCGCATCAACTCCAGTGCGGATGCCGCCGGAGTATCAAATACGTCGATTTCGTCGCGCAGATCGGACCTCGCCGCGAACAGGCGAAGATGACCGTGAGCAGTCCGGGCAATCTCGCGCCATCGCGCGACGATCTTGCGCGCGTCGTCGGAGTCTTTGCAGCGCGGTTGAAATAATTGCGCGACCCCGCTCAGCGCATGGGCGCGAAACTCTGCGCCGCTCGCTTCGACGCATCGCGCAAGCTCGCGAGGCGGCACGGCAATTTGCCCGGCAAATGCGGTGTTATCGAGATCGAGATCGCGCAGGCGCTGATAAGCGTCGCGTGCTTGTGATCCTTCGAGTATTTGCGTGTCAGTTCCGAGGAGCGAGCGAAAGCGGGCGCGCAGATACTCGACTTCTTCGCGAATCCCCGAATATCCGGTCAGCAGGATAATCTCGCCGGTTCGTCCGAACGAATCGGCCAAGCCGCCGCTGACGATCTCGCAATGCGCGAGCGGCGCGGCTGCTTCGCATCGCCATGCTGCTTCAAAGGTTGCCGCGATTGACGGAAAACCCGTGATCGCCAATTCGTATATCGCCGGAATTGGCCGCACCTTGAGCGCCGCTTCCGTGATAATTCCCAGCGTTCCGAACGAACCAGTCATCACCTTCATTAAATCATAACCTGCGACGTTTTTGACGACGCGCCCGCCCGCATGAATGAGCCGGCCACCATGCCCGACGAAGCGGATTCCGATAAGGAGGTCGCGAATTGTTCCTTCGCTCAGCCGGAACGGTCCGGCTTGCGCTCCCGCAATCATCGAACCGACTGTCGTCAGCTCAGGTCCTGATGGATCCATGGGCAGACGTTGGCCGTGCTCGGACGTCCGCCGAGCGATCTCGGCGAGCCTCATGCCGGCCTCGCATACGAGCGTCATATCGTCGGGATCGTAAGCGACCAGCCGACTCATCCGGGTGAGTGATACCGCCACGCCTACCGGACTCTTGCGGATTATTGCGAGAGTTCGTGCTGCGCCGACCGGTGCAAGCGAGATATGATCGCGCTCACATTTGGCGACCAGCGCTGCTAGTTCGGTTTCCGCTTGCGGCTCAACGACTATTGATGCGACGGCAGCCTCACGGCTGTCAGCGGGTCTGACTCGCTCAGCCCCGAGCAACGATGCGACCTCGTGGCTCAGCTCGCCCATCGAGCGCGAACTCACAGAGGAGCTTGGCGGCGCGGCGTCACAATCTCGACGCATCCGCCCGGCTGCGGGATCGCCTTGTAGGGATTGGAACGTTGCTCGGGATCGAAGACGCGCCGCAGCTCGCCCATCACAAGGAGATCGTCGGGTGAAAAGAGCAGCGGCATCTCGTTGATCTTCTCGACGCCGATTCCGTGCTCGCCGGTGAGACTACCGCCCAGCGCAAGACAGGCCTCGAGAATTTCGTGACCCGCGGCGATCGCACGCCGCACCTGATCGGGGTCGCGCTCGTCATAAAGTACAATCGGATGGATATTACCGTCACCCGCATGAAAGACATTGCCGATCGCCAGATTGTGCCGCGCGCTGATCGCGATGATTCGTTCCAGAATCTCGGGAAGTCGCGTGCGTGGTACGACGCCGTCGTGCGTCGCGTAGTTCGGCGCGAGCCGTCCGACCGCGCCGAATGCTCGCTTGCGCGCTTTCCAGAGCATCGTGCGTTCGTGCTCGTCGCGTGCGACCCGGACTTCACGCGCACCGGCTGCCTTGACCAGCTCACTGACTTGTGCGGCGTGCGCATCCATTCCCGCCGCGATGCCGTCGAGCTCGATAATCAAGACCGCGCCCGCATCGATCGGCAATCCTACCTTAAAGGCGTCCTCGACCGCACGGATAATCAGCCGATCCATCATCTCGATCGCGCCCGGAATAATTCCATGCGCGATAATTGCCGAAACCGCGCGCGTGGCGTCTTCGACTTCGGCGAACACCGCGAGCATCGTCCGATGCGCCTCGGGGATACGCGACAGCTTCAGCGTCGCCCGGGTGACGATTCCGACAGTTCCCTCGGTCCCGACGACCGCGCCGACCAGATCGTAGCCGCACAACTCCTCGACCGGACCGCCGAGTTGTGCAATCTCCCCATCCGGCAGCACCAGCTCCAGACCGAGGACATGGTTGGTGGTTACGCCGTACTTGAGGGTATGCGGTCCGCCCGAATTCTCCGCGATATTGCCGCCGATCGTACAGGCCATCTGCGAGGACGGGTCGGGCGCATAATAGTAGCCGTCATTCTTGACGGCATTGCTGACATGGAGATTGACGACCCCGCTTTCGACTTCGATCCGGCGGTTGGCGAGATCAATCGCGAGGATATGATTCATGCGCGAGGTGCAAATCATCACCGGCGCATGGAGCGGCAAGCATCCGCCCGAAAGCCCGGTTCCGGCCCCACGCGGCACGAACGGAATCCCGCGCCGGTGCAGTAGCTTCAGTATCGCGCTGACATCGCCGGTCGAGCGTGGCCGCAGCAACAACTCCGGGATGGCCTTTTCTATTGTCCAGCCGTCACATTCATAAACCTTGAGCTCGGTCGCGCGGGAGATAACGCCGTCGTCACCGAGGATTTCTCGAAGGTCCGCGACCACCTGCTGGTCAAGAGGTATTCGCGATTGCACATTCACGCCGCGAACTTTAGCACGAAAGCACGAAAATCCTCTTGGGGTGACCCTATCGATGCGAGAACGTTTCAGTCAGTTTTCGCCACGTTAAATGGCGAGCTTGCGGCAAACAAGCGCGGCGGTGCGTTGTACGAAATACAGCGCGCCATTGCGCGTAAAGGGAAGCATCCCGCTGTGATCGTCGTGCAGGTCATTATCGATCAATTGCCGGACCTCGGCGGCGGAATCGGCGCGAGTTTGTGCAGAAGCCAGCCAATCCTCCACCTTGCTCTCGATGCGATCCGAATAGACGCTTTCGATATCGAGATCGGCCCGACCCATCATCGCAGCCAACTCGCTCAACGGGAGTGCACTGGTATGGGAGCTGTCGCGCAGACGCTCGACTCGATTCCAATATGCGGCGCGTGCGGGATTCTCGCTGGCATACAGGTCCTCTACCGCAACTACGCCGCCCGCGCGGCAGACCCGCACCATCTGCGCGAGAATTGCGGTCGGGTTCTGAAAATGATGAAACGCAAAGCGGCAGACGACCACATCAAATTCCGCGTCACCGAAAGACAGACGGTCGGCTTCGCCGACCTGAAACTGAACGTTAGTGAGCCCGCGTTCGCGGCTGAGCCGGTTGGCGATCGCGATTGGCGCAGGCGTCAGATCGACTCCAATCACTTCGCGATAACGCGCCGCCAGCGCCATCGCGACATGACCCGGCCCGGTGGCGATTTCAAGGGCGCGGCTGTCCGCGGGCGGATTAATCGCCTGCACCAGTCTCGCGAGCCGCTCGGCATCGGTGATCACGGGTGCAGCGGCGAAAGCGTCAGCCTGACGGGTGAACTCGTCGCGAACGGTATTCTTGTGATCGGTGGTTTCAGATATGGATACGGACGACATTGCAGATTCCTCGTCTCAGCGTTTCACCGCCACCATACCGAATTGATTAGCGGGTTAGTATCGATCATATCGCTTACGTTGAGGGATTTTCCCCGATCACCTATGCTCTAGCGCTATCGATGGCCGAAAATCTATCCACTGCTGCGCCGCCCCGTGTCTATCTAGAGACTTACGGCTGCCAGATGAATCTCGCCGACTCACAGACGGTCTCAGCGGTTCTCCTGCGCGCCGGTTACGCCAAAACCTCGCGTCCCGAGGACGCCGATCTCATTTTGCTCAACACCTGCGCGATCCGTGAGCATGCGGAGGCCCGCGTGCTAGGCCGATTAAGTGATCTCGCACGGCTCAAGCAATCACGTCCAGGTCTCAAGCTCGGGCTGCTCGGATGCATGGCGCAACATAATCGCGCGGCTTTGATTAAGCAGGCTCCGTGGCTTGATCTGATCGCCGGTCCCGACGCCTACCGGCGGCTCCCGGAGATGCTGGGGCGAACGGGCTTCGATCCGACTGTCGATGTGCGCCTCGATAGGTCGGAGACTTACGCGGATATCTCGCCCGAATACGAATCCGGCGTCCGCGCTTATGTCACTGTAATGCGCGGATGCGATCGCTTCTGCACCTTCTGCGTCGTTCCCTATGTGCGGGGCCGCGAGCGTAGCCTGCCGCCGGCGGATATTCTGCGCGAAGCGAGCACGCTGGCGCGACGCGGCGTCAAAGAAATTGTGCTGCTCGGGCAGACGGTCAACGCCTATCGTTCCGGCGATACTGAATTTGGCAGCCTGCTGCACCTGCTCGCCAAAATTGAAGGACTTGAACGGATCAGATTCACCTCGCCGCATCCGTCGGACATGAGCGACTCGGTAATCGACGCGATGGCTTCCGAACCGAAGGTTCAGCCGTATCTGCATCTGCCGGTGCAATCCGGCTCCGACCGGCTGCTCGCCGCGATGGAACGTGGTTATACCGTGGCTGAATATCTGCACCTGGTGGAACGGCTGCGCAAGGCGATTCCATCACTCGCGCTCTCAACCGATATTATCACCGGCTTTTACGGCGAGCAGGAGAGCGACTTCACCGCGACACTCGATCTGATGCGCATGGTGCGCTACGACTCTGCCTTCTCGTTCAAGTATTCGGTGCGCGAGAACACGCGCGCTTATAAGCTCGGCGATTCGGTGAGCGAGGAAGAGAAGGGTTGCCGGTTAAGCGAAGTGATCGCGCTTCAAGAACAGATTTCGCTCGAACGCAACCTCGCGTTGATTGGCAAGAGCTTTCCGGTCCTCGTTGAAGGTCCGGCACGGCGCGGTGCCGGGATGATCGCCGGAAAGACGCCGCAGTTCAAAACCGCAGTTTTCGCCACCGCTACGAGTACTGTTCCGGGTGACACAACTCAGGTGCGAATCAATTCCGCCACTGCCCATTCTCTCCTCGGAACTATCGCTGATACAAATTAGCGCAAATTCACAAGCAGGAGTGTTCGCACTAACTACCTATTTCTATATCGCTAATGAGCGGCTTTACTCTTGCGCATGGTCATAGAAGATTAAGCATCCGGAGAGTCGCGAGTGGACGGAATCTTCCAAGCCTCGGCCAAACACTCGAAAAATTTGCTCGATCGCTTCTGGCGGCGACGATGGGTGCGACGGCCGGTCGTCACGGTCGTGATCATCCTAATCATTTATGCATTGGGTGGTTTCTTCGGCGTACCCTATCTACTGCGACGGGTTTTGACCAATCAGGTCGCCGGCTCCATCCATCGCCCGACTACAGTCGGTAAAATCGCATTTAATCCGTTCCTGCTGCGGCTCGATCTCGATCGGCTGCACATCGCTGATCGCGACCCGCAATTGCCTTTTGTCGATTTGAAGCATCTCCGCGTCAAAGTCTCATGGTCTTCGCTATGGCATCTTGCGCTGGTGATTGATCAACTGTCAGTGGCCGCTCCGGAAATTCACGCGATTCGCACCGGCGATCAGACCTTCAATTTCTCCGATCTGCTTGCGCGTCCGCAAACCCAGCCAACACCGCCATCCACTAAGCCGCCGCGTTTCGCGATTTACAATATACAGGTGAGCAATGGCGCGATTTATCTTGATGATCGCGTGCTCTCACAACACCATCAGGTGGACCAGCTTCAACTGGGTGTGCCGTTCATCGCTAACCTGCCTTCTAAGATCAATATCTTCGTCCAGCCATTGCTGCGGATGAAGGTGGACGGCAGTCCTTTTCGGCTGGACGGCAAAACCAAGCCTTTCAGGCGTACGCAGGAGACGGTGGTCGATTTGAGCCTGCATCGGCTCGATCTGCCGCGTTATGTTTCGTACGCTCCGATCAAGCTTCCGATCAAATTGCCCAAGGGCGCGCTGACAGTGCTGATGCATTTGCATTTCATCAGTGAGCAGGACCATCCGCATATCAGGATTGACGGCGGTGTAGCGCTCGATTCGATTGAATTGCATGACGCGGCAGATGCGCCGCTACTTAACTTGAATCATGCCGTGATGGACATCGCTTCAATTGAGCCGCTGGAGAACGAGATTCATCTACAGCGAATTTATGTTGACGGGCTAAATACGTTCCTCGTACGCAATGCCGACGGCACGACGAATCTGACTGCGCTGACTGAGACGAGCAAGCCAGCGCCCGCGACTAGCCAGCCTGTCGCTGCGATGCCGCCTTCGAGCACACCGAGCGCTGCGAGTCCAACCGTATCGGCAACGCCTCAGATTACGCCGCAGCCTATGGTCACGCCGTCGGCGTCTCCTTCTCCGCCGCCGAGCAACGCTCAGGCGCAGTTAGCGGCTCCGGCGCCTGTGCAGACAGCGGCGGCTCAAAGTACGTCGGCAACCTCGAGTAAACCGCCGCTGGATTTCTCGTTAAAATCGTTCGAACTGGTAAACAGCACCGTCCAGATAACCGATAAAAGTCAATCAACTCCGGCTATGGCAACGCTCAACGCGATTCATGCCAAGCTCGAAAACCTGCGGATGCCGGGTCAAGGGACGACGCCCTACGAATTTGGCGGAAGCTTGGGCAGCGGCGGCGCGGTCGCAGCGCAAGGAAGTCTTGACCTCGCGGACAAGGAGGCTGCTGTTAATGCTTCGCTCAGCCGGATTGATCTCGTCGGACTGAAGGCTTTCTCTACATCGGTTTTGAACGCGGATGTCGCTTCCGGTAAGCTCAACGCGCAAGCCAGCATCAAAACCAATTTCGCCCCGGACAAATTTAATATTCACGTGGAACCGGCAAACGCGTCGATTGATAGCTTCGATCTCAAAAGCAGCGACGGTAAAGAAGAACCGCTCGGATGGGATCGGTTTGCCCTGACGGTGGGACAAGTCGATCTCGCGGCTCATCAGGCCATCGTCAATGAGGTGCGCGCCGAAGGATTACGGGTAATCGCACATCGCGACCGCGAGGGCGGAATCAATCTGATTTCGCTGATCCGCCAGAATCCGCATCCCGCTGTGTCGCAGCCAACTCCGAGACGGACTATTCGCCGAGAGGCCAAGCACGCTTATCGAAAGGTGAAAGAGGAACAGGCGCCAACGCCTGCTCCGAACGCCAACGGCAGCTCGCAATGGCATTATCAGGTCGCGTCGATCGTGCTGGATAGAGCGTCGATTCATGCACTCGACGAGCATACGCGCAAGCCGGTTAAACTCGATCTCACGCCACTTCAATTCACCGCGAATAATGTTTCAGACAATCTGGCCAAGCCGATCACACTCGCGCTTGATGCGACCGTAAACGGCCAGGGCGGCTTGAAGGTCGAGGGGGCAGCCGCGCCCGCACCTCTGGAGGCGAAACTGCATGTGATTACGAACCGTCTAGATCTCACTCCAGTCAACGCCTATATCGAGGATCAGGTCAACGCACGGCTCGCCTCAGCTTTGCTCACGATGAATGGCGTGGTCACGGCTAATAATAATCGCGACAAGTTGCACGCCGCCTATCGCGGCGATCTGACCATCGGCGGCGTGCGAGTCATGGATAAACTAACCGGCGACAGCTTCACGCGATGGAACTCATTGAGCGCACACCGGATCGACGCGGAGTATGGGGGCCGCAAGCCCAAAGTGCATATCGGCGGGCTGGCGCTGTCGGACTTCTATGCGCGGCTTATCCTGAACCGCGACGGGCGGCTGAATGTAAGAGACATCACGTCAAATCCGCGCGAACGTCCGCGATCATTGACGCGCGCCAGTTCCGAGGCTCAGCCCACGCCGACTGCAACGCCAACGCCGGTGGCAAATGGCGCAGCACCACCACAGCCGAAACCGCTCGACGCGGATATCGCTCTTGGCGGGATCACGCTCCAAGGCGGACATATCAACTGGACCGACAATTTCATCCGTCCGAACTATACCGCGGATTTGACCGAAGTTGCCGGCAAGATCGGAACCCTCAGCACCAGTTCGACGCAACCCGCCGACGTGCTGCTGACCGGCATGGTCAATGGCAGCGCGCCGCTCGATATCAAAGGCTCGGCCAATCCGCTTACGCCTCTGGCCTATCTCAATATTGGCGCGAAAGCTGATGGTCTCGAATTGCCCGGTCTCTCCACTTACTCAACGAAATATATTGGTTATCCAATCATTAAAGGAACGCTCACAATTGACGTTCATTACCTGCTGCAGGAACAGCATCTAACGGCAACGAATCATATTTTCATCGATCAACTAACGTTTGGCGATAAGGTCGAGAGCAAGACCGCGATCAATCTACCGGTCCGATTGGCCGTGGCCGTTCTCAAGGATCCGAGCGGCGCGATCAATCTGAATATTCCGGTTTCGGGCTCGCTGAATGACCCCCAGTTCAGCGTTGGTGGCGTGATCTGGGAGGTATTGAAAAATCTAATCGTAAAAGCAGCGACGGCTCCGTTTAATCTGATCGCATCCGCTTTTGGGGGGAATAAGAGTGGTCAACCTCTCAATTATATCGAGTTTAATCCCGGCTATGCCCATCTTACCTCCGATGATGAAAAGCGCCTTGATGTGGTCGCTAAGGCGCTAGCTGCGCGCCCTTCGTTGAAGCTCGATATTACCGGCCGGGTCGATCCACGAGTCGATAAGGATGGTCTGCGATTAGCCAAAGTCGATGACGCGGTGCGAGATCAACAGATCAAGACGGAAGGAACTGGAAGCAATGCGTCTTTGTCAAAGGACGAATACAACAAATATCTAAAGCGGGCGTACAAAGCGGCAAAATTCGACAAACCTCGTGATTTTCTTGGGATGACCAAATCGCTGTCCCCGGATGAGATGAAAAAATTAATGGTGGCGAATGAGAAAGTTTCGGACGACGATCTGCGCAAGCTTGCCGGCGCGCGGGCCAATGCCGTGCGTACAGCGCTGGTGCAGCGCAAGATCGATCCGGCGCGGTTGTTTATCTTGTCACCCAAGCTCAACGCTGACGATGTTAAGGATCAGGGCAAAACGACGCGCACCGATCTCTCGATCAGCTAGGGAACCTCTGCACAAGCCTGATTTGTCATCCTGAGCCGGTGAGCAACGCGAGCCGTGTCGAAGGACCGTCGCGGAGCGATTCTAAAGAATTCGCTTGTGCAGAGGTTCCATAGCAGATATCGCCCCCTATTCGGTCGTCTAATTGATGGAGCGGCCTTGGGCGCCGTCCACCGGCACGCAGGCTCCAGTGATCCAACTGGCTTTCGGCGACGCGAGCATCAGGACGGCGTAGGCAACTTCCTCGGGTCGTCCCAGGCGTCCGGCGGGAAATTCGTGGCTGATGAAGTCTTTTTCAAAGCCTGGATTCGCCTTAAAGATGTTTTCCCAGGTACCGCCCGGATAGAGTATCGAGCCGGGTGCGACTGAATTAACGCGCACACCCTTCGGCGCGAGTTCTCGGGCAAGGGCCTTAGTGAAGGAGATCATCGCGGCTTTCGAGGTGTTATAGCTGATTGGGCCGCCTGCCTCACGCCCATAAATGGAACTGATGTTGATAATCGAACCGCCGCCTCGCTGACTCATTGGCTCAGCGCAAAGGCGTGAGAGGCGCACCGCGGAGAAGAAGTTAAGCTCGAAAGCCTGCTGCCAGCCCGCTTCGTCAAGTTGTTTGAGCGTGCCAACTTTGGCTCCGCCGGCGTTATTGATCAAAATATCGAGTCCACCGAATTCCTCGACCGTTGCGGCAGTCCAGGTATCCATCGCGGCGGCGTCAGCGACGTCGGCTGCCTGAGCCAGAACTTTTGCGCCTGATCTCTTGAGTTCTGACGCTGCCTGAGCAAGCGCTTCGCCGCCACGAGCGCAAAGGCTAAGCTGCACGCCCTCAGCCGCTAGCGCCGCAGCCATCGCGCGTCCTAATCCGCGGCTCGCCCCGGTGAGCATCGCAACTTTGCCGTTTAAGTCTAAATCCATGATTCCTCCAGTGCTTTTAGGGCTTGCGCCCGCATTCGCGAAAAACTGCTGCGGTTGACAGGTCAGGTAGCCAGCCCTATCCTCCAGTCTTTATCCGAATTCGCTACGGAGGACTATGGAAATCAGGGTCGAAGGTTCCCTTGATCAAGCGATGCGCGTGTTGAAGCGCAAGCTCGCCAAAGAGGGAGTATTCAAGGAGATGAAAAAGCGGGCTTTCTATGAAAAGCCCAGTGTTCGACGCAAGCGCAAACGTTCTGAAGCGCAGCGGCGCCGCCGCAAAGAGCAACGTCGACGACGCGCCTCCTCAATGTAGTAGTGCGCTGATTCGGTTAATTCCGCAGTATCCAGCGCAAACTTACGGCCGTTCGGAAAAGACCAAGCCTCAGGAAACTGGCCGCCAGGTGAAGGTGACGCTTCCATTGCGGACGTACGAATCGAGCTCAAAGTGAGGCAGACCAAAAGCCGCCCGGAGGCGGCGGAACTCCTCGATCAATAGCCGGATTCGATTAGCAATATCTGCTTCGGATGCAGCGCCTGAATGACTGACAGTGGTGCGCGCTGCAGGTAGGCCGAGCACGATGCATCCAGGAGGATGATGACGCTCGGCAGCATCGCCGGCAAAATCGATCTTTACGCATCTAAGGCATAGCAAGCCCGCCCAGGAGTTGGCTTTAGAGTGGCACGCGAAGGTCGCCAGTGGAACGCTGCACTCGTCCCACAACTCGCGGGCGCGATTAGTTGAGTAGCGCCGGATTGCACGGGCCAGCTTGCTCAGCGTGGTCTCATCAGCTTCGGCAGCCAGATTAAGGACGGTCTCGTCAGACTCATCGACGACCGCGCCAAGTTGATCAGCGAGAAATTCCCTGAGATTGATTGGGAGACGACATTCCAAATGTACGCAGGAAGTTTTCAGATTTGGAACTGAATCAGGAAAATTAGGTGGCCCATGGAACGATTGGCGGCCAAAGATACGACCGGCTGCCGACGAGCGAACTGTAGAAGGGTTGATTTGCGTAGCGCGTGAAGCATTCGCGCCTCTTCGTACCAAAGGTCCGTTCCGCAAGTGCCTCTCCCTCCGGGCTGGATGCTTACCGCGCGGACCTGACGCCGGAGGTCAGCGATCGAGCCTTTCGCTGCCTCGAAGCAGGTTTAATCATACGCGCATGCCACTGTTATTCGTTATTCAAGTCAAAGCTTAGCTAATCTGTATTACAACTAATACTTCTTTAGCGCGACTCGGAGATTGCGGCAATGGGGTGAAATCGGAGCAACATTGAAATTCAGACTTGACTGGATGCGGGTTCCATGATCACTCGTTGACCAGCGAAGGTGAACGAATCATGACTTTTATGAGACAAACTAATGCAAGGCATCGGGCAATGTGCGGTTCCAAAGCCGGCCTGAGATCGGGCAAATGCGTCCCGGCCGTGCTGGAACGATGGTTCAGTAAATCTACGGTGTTGTTATCGCGCTCGCACGAATCGGCGGCAGGTAGCCGAGCGCCCGCAGCAGCTCTGCTTCAGCATTAATGGAACAAATAGCTAGTACTTGCCGAAGGGAGCAAGTACTTTATTGATGCACCCACAAAAAAATTTTCGACAATGATTTTAACCGCTCAACCTTTGCAATCGGGCAAAGACGCGATTGCGGATCGGCTCGTCCCATAGTGCGGAAAGCGGTTTCATAAGCTGGAAGACCTCAAGCAGCAGGCGCTGAACCTCGATATCCTCGCTCTGGAGTGCATCCAGCACGGCAAAATAGCGCGCGCCCTCTTCCATTGCGGGCGGGCGCTCGCCCTTGGTCTTGGAATAGGCGAAGTCGAAATTCGCCGCAAGTATCCATGGGGCACTGATAACGTCTGCTGCTTTGGGGAGAAAGGCTGCGGCGAGGCCATCCAGCCCGGCTCCCGAGATTACCCGAGCTCCCAAGACTTCCTGCAGCGCTCGGACCTGCAACGCGGCGGAACTCATCCCCTGCCCGTACACGGGATTGAAGCTGCAAAGCGCATCACCGATGATCAGGAAACCATCGGGAAATGACGGCATCCACTCGTAGTGGCGCTGAATACTGGTTGGGAAACGATGGTGGGTGATGTCACTGACGCGTTCGGCGTCCTTGATCAGCTCGTAGATGCGCGACGATGGCAAAGCTTTGGCAAACGCCATAAAACCGGCTTCATCGGTGGGCGGATAGTCCCCAAAGCGGCCCGCGAGACTGACGTGCCACGTGTTGTTCTCGATCTCGAACAGGCCGCCGCCTGAAACCTGATGAGGTGGGCGACCGCCGACTAGTACCATCGGCTCTTCGCCGTATCCTGCGGGCTTAGCAAACTTTGCGCTGGTGTAGGCAAAATCGACGGTGATGACGCTCTCTTGCGGGGTCGGAAAACCCATACTCGCGAGCCATCGCTGAGCCTGAGAGCCGCGTCCACCAGCATCGAGGACGAGATCAGCTTCGATGGTCTGGAACTCGCCGGAACGCTCGCAAGTAAGGCCATACACGCGACGATCTCGATGGGTAAGCGCGCGCACTGCGACACCGCTCTCGAAGCGGAGGTTAGGAATTGTGGTGATTCGGCGGCGGACGAGATATTCGAGAAGTCCACGGCTTTGGCTATGCGCGACGAGGCCCACGTCGCGTGGTTCCCGCACCGATCCCGTCAAATTGTAGGCTTTCCCGTCGGGCAGATAGAAGGCTATATCTTTGCCGAGGCTCCAGCGGACCGCGCCAAGCTCCTGAAGCTCGGCGGTAAAGCCCGGGAAAAGCGACGACAGGACCTGTTGGCCGCCTTGCAGGAACGTATGTAGATGATTGCCCTGCGGGATGGACTTGTGCAGCGCCGGACTATCCTCGATGGCGTCGCGCTCAAAGATCGTCACCTGATCGAAATGATCGACGAGCACGCGCGCACTCATCATTCCGGCGAGGCTGCCGCCGATCACTGCCGCATGTGCGCCGAGACGGTCTGCCATGTTCGCTCCTGCCCTGAGGTTGAATTGCCTGGAGGCGGTCAGGGCTCAAGCCGTTCCATCATTCGGGGGAACGGAATCGCCTCTCGAATATGATGGATGCCGCAGCACCACGCTACCATTCGCTCAATACCCATGCCGAAGCCTGCATGCGGGACCGAGCCGTAGCGGCGCAGATCGAGGTACCAATTAAAGGGTTCGAGCGGCAAATTGTGATCGAGGATGCGCTGGCGAAGGGTTTCGTAATCATCCTCGCGCTGGCCGCCGCCGATGATCTCGCCGTAACCTTCGGGCGCGAGCATATCGACGCATAGCGCGACTTCGGGGCGCGCGGGATCATGCTTCATGTAGAAGGCTTTGCACTCGGCGGGATAGCGATGGACCATCACGGGAGTGTCGAAGTCGCTCGACAGCGCAGTCTCTTCGTCGCCGCCTAAATCGTCGCCCCAGTTCACAGTCAGGCCCTTGGCCTTGAGCCGTTCGAGCGCTTCATCATAAGTGATGCGCGGGTAGGGCTTGGTCGCGGCGCGCTCCAGCTTGGCGAAGTCGCGTTCGAGCAGCTTCAGTTCCTCGCGCCGGCGCTCCAGCACGCGAGTCAGAATATAAGAGACGAAATCTTCGGCGAGTTGCATATCGTCGTCGAGATTGAAGTAGGCGACTTCCGGCTCGACCATCCAGAACTCGGTGAGATGGCGGCGGGTTTTTGATTTCTCGGCGCGGAAGGTCGGACCGAAGCAATAAACTTTGCCGAAGGCTAACGCGCCCGCCTCGGCATAAAGCTGACCGCTCTGGGTGAGATAGGCCTTGCGCTCGCCAAAATAGTCGATTTCGAAAAGATTGGTCGTGCCTTCGCATGAGGTGGGGGTCAGGATCGGCGAATCGAAGAGGATGAAGCCGCGCTCGTGAAAGAAGTCGTGCGCCGCCGCCGCGACCTCGCTACGGATGCGTAGGATGGCGTGTTGCCGCGACGAGCGCACCCATAGATGCCGTTGATCAAGCAGGAAGGCGACGCCGTGCTCCTTCAGCGTGATTGGATAATCGATCGCAGGCCCGAGCACGTCGATCTTTTTAACGATCAACTCGCGTCCGCCTGCCGCGCGCTTGTCCTCACGGACAAAGCCGGTTACTTCGAGAGAGGTCTCCTGTCCCAGATGGTCCGCCTGCGCAAAGGCCTCGGGTCCGAGGTCGGCCAGCGAGGCGACGCACTGGCATACGCCGGTGCCGTCGCGAACCAGCAGGAAATGGATTTTGCCGCTCGAGCGGCGATTGTAAAGCCATCCGCGCAGGGTGACTTCTTCGCCGAGATGACGTCCGAGGTCCTCGATATAAACCCATGCCATGGGTTCAGTCTAGGATAATCGGTGCACAGAGTTAATCGGCTGCCGAATCAGGGCTGCAGCGCAGCTTCCGGAACGTACACGCTCCCGTCCATCAGGCGGCGGGCGGTGCGATAAACCGAAGCGTAATCGGCAATCCATCCATTGCGATCGCGCCGCACAGATGCGTTCACGACGGTGACGCCGGAGGGCTGGGCGATCCGGACTGGATCGCTGGAAGCGGCGGGCCCGCGCGCCAAGTGATGCACCAGACTGCCTTCGAGCCGCGCTGTCAGCGCAAGACACATCGCGCCGGTCAATGGGACCGCACGATGGGGTTGGCCGATCGAGATCATCCGTACGAGGATATCGGCGAAACCCGCGTCAATAGCTTCTCCAGAGAGCGAGCGCGAGTCCTGCGGCGCGCTGACGACGGCGATCTTCGGGATGCTGGGTTTGCGCGCGGCCTCCTCGAGGGAAGTCGCGATACCCATCCTGAGGCTTGCTGCGACACGAATCGCTTCGAGCTGCGCGAGGATAGCGGGACGCCGCTCGAGCTCGTCGGGCATCTCGATTCCAGTCATCTCGAGTGCATCGGCAGCGACGAAAACACAGGGATTGGCCGCATCGACCATCGAGGCCTGGACCGCGCCGAGTTCCGGTACCTCAAGCACGTCGAATACATTTCCAGTCGGCAGCAGACTGCTAGTCGCAGCGCCGCCGGGATCGAGGAAATCGAGACGAATCGGCGCACCTGAGCCGGAGACGCCGGGCAGCCGGAAATCACCTTCGACGATCGCGCGACCATCGGCGACCGCGAAACGCGAGACGATCAGCTTGCGCGTATTCGTATTGTGGATCCTGACCACCGCTTCGCTATCGTCAGCCCTGACGATTCCTTCATCGATCGCGAACGGACCGATCGCAGAGGACATGTTGCCGCAGTTGCCGCTGTAATCGACGCTCGCGCTGCCGACCGAGACCTGCGCGAACGTGTAATCAACATCGGCCTCAGGATGAGTCGGCGGACCGATGATGCATACTTTGGAAAGCGATGAGAGACCGCCGCCCATCCCGTCGAGTTGGCGGCCATTAGGATCGGGACTGCCGAGCGCTGCGAGGAAAATGCGGTCGCACGCAGTACGCGAATCCGGCAGATCGGCAGTACGGAAGATCAGCGCCTTGCTGGTTCCACCGCGCATAAAGACGGCGCGAAATCCGAGTTGGCTCATCCAGAACAACTCCTACTGCCCCGAATTGATTAGATTTCACGATGTCGCTCCAAAGTACAGATGTCTCATTCCATGCAAAGTAGAAATGTCTCACTCGCTATCTGCCGCCGCCGGTGTTCCCTATACCGGAGCTTCGATTGAGAGGTTGATGAAGCCTCCGCCTGCGGGAATGAAACGGCTCATTACAGCCGTCAAATCCTTATGCCCGGCCCGCATCGGCGGCGCTGCGCGGCTTGGGCGATGATGGTCCTTCACAACCCGCAGGTCGGTATTGCCGTACCGCACCCGCATCTTGCCGCCGCAGTCTGTCATCACGGTTATCGCCCGGTTTTTAAGCTTGAGGTTCGCCGGGCTTGGTTCAATGGCATAAACCGTATTCTGGTAACGGAACGTCAAGTTCCCGCAGAGCTGGCGCTTTTCCTGAATGGTGAAAATATCATTCAGCTTCTCGTGCTGTCCCACGGGTCGATGCACATCGCCCGGATGAAAAGGCTCTTTCCCAAAGCGCCGATTATAATCGTCGATAAAAGCGCCCAGGAACTCGTTGCCCGCTTTGATTGAGCTGATGCCTGCCAATCGCAGTTCCTTAACCAGGCGATCTTGCAAGGTTAAATGCGCACGCTCCACACGGCCTTTAGCTTGCGAGGTGTTCGCGCAAATCAGTTCAATGCCGAGTTGCCCAAGTGCTCGGTGGAACTGCGTAACGCCCTCACCGGTCAGGCGCTCTGTTTGATTGACGTTAAAGACGGAGTGCCGGTCACTATAAAAAGCCAAAGGCTTGCCGTGACGTTCGATGTACACGCGTGTCGTTTCCATGTAGGCGAAGGTTGATTCCGCCTCCACGAAACGCGCGGCCATGATACGGCTTGTGGCGTCATCCACATAAACCAGCAGACTGCACGGCGAGCCGCGATCCTCGAACCAGGCATGCTCGCACCCGTCAATCTGGATTAACTCACCCACACTTTGCCGCCGCGTGCGCGGTTGATGCAGCGCCTTGTCGCGCAATGCACGGGGTGTCCACAAACCAGCGTCCATCATGAGTTTCTGCACAGTCTCAACCGAGAGATTAAGCTTGTGCCGTTCTCGTAGCTTCTCGCAGGCGAGGGTCGGAGCGAAATCGGCGTAGTGCTGTCGGATTAGAGCCAGGGCTTCAGCGGCGAGCCCAGGTGCAAGCTGATAGTTGCTGCGTCTGCCGCGCCGTTTTGAGACGAGGCCCGCCGCCCCGTGTTGCTTGACGCTGCTGAGCAGCCTGTATATCTGTCGGCGGGTAAGCCCTAAGAGTTGCCCGGCATGTTGCTGCGTCATGCGCCGATCTAGCACCCATTGCAAAACTTCAAACCGTGAAAGCTCCTTGCTGCTCATTACCCATAATCCCGTCAATGCATTTCCCCATCAGAGTGCGGGTTTCGCACCCTAATGGGACATTTCTACTTTGGAGAAATGGGACATCTGAGCTTTGCTACTACAATCGAGGCATTCCTTAAGTCATTCTGAGAAAGTCTGCGACTGCAGAATCTCGATTTGAAGTCCATCGCTCGAATCGAGATTCAGCGCTTCGCATAAAATGACTTATGTCGCTTTGCGAAAGCATTTGCATGCGGCACTAACTGGTCAGATCGCGGGCGGCGTTTGCGCCAGCGATTCGCCCGAACACCGCACCGGACATCAGGCCCGAGCCGCCCGGGTAATTATCGTGGAATAGGCCGCCGACCATCTCGCCGCAGGCGTAAAGTCCCGGAATCGGTTTCCAATTAGTGGCGATCACTTGAGCACGAGCGTTCACCTTCACTCCGCCGAAGGAGAAGGTAATGCCGCCGGTAACCGGATAGGCGCGGAACGGCGGAGTATCGAGTTTCTGCGCCCAGTTAGATTTGGGCAGAGCGAGGCCGCGCGTCGCCATCGCGTCGCGCTCGCCGGGATTGAAGACACCATTTCCGGCGGCCGCATTGAAGCCGCTCAACGTGGCGAGTGCTGTCCGCTGATCGAGGTCGAGTCTACCGATTAGATCATCGAGGCGGTCAGCGACGAGCGGTTCGCTGGTCGCATAGCGAGGTTCCAGCAGCGGCGTAACTTTCGAGTCGAAGAGCTGCCACGCAACGCCACCCGGCTGATTCAGAATCGCGCCGCCGAATTTCGCATAAGTGAAAAGCGCCTGATCCTCGCCTTCATCGACGAAGCGCAGGCCGTTACGATTGAGCATCAGGCCGTAGATATACGACAACCGATTGGTCTTGTCGGTGAGCTTGCGATCGCCAAAAGCGGGCGCCTCGGCATTGATCGGCGTGGCGTGACATCCGCTCCATTGGCCCCACGGCATCGCACCGATTGTGAGAGCCATACGTAGGCCGTCGCCCTGATTGTGGGGTGTACCGCGAACTTTCGCGTGATCCCATGGACGGCCAAGATACTGCGCGCGCCAGGCAGCGTTGGCCTCGAACCCGCCGCATCCGAGCACCACGAAGGGAGATTCGAGCCGTTGAGTACCGTCAGGCGCGCGCACGATCACGCCGCTGATACGGCCACGCTCGTCGCGGGTAAGTTCAGTCGCGTAACTATTATATCGAATCTCAATTCCTTTGCGCTGTGCAATCGCAAACCACATCCGGGACAGTCCAACGCCCTCGTGGACCGCACGGATGATCGCGCCCTTGGGCCACTTCAGCACACCACCGACGCGCACTGCGCCGAGCGAGATTGCAGGCTCGAAGCGGATGCCGTTATCGGTCATCCAGCAGGCGGTGGCGTACGAGTTGGAGATCAGGATTTCGGCCAACTCAGGGTCGGTGCGATTGCCGGTCATGCGGCGCAAGTCGGCCCAGAAGGAGGTCTGCGGATATGGCTCGATCCCTTCGACAAAGCCCGGCAGCTCACGCGCGTCCGGCACGAGCCGCAAAATCTCTTCGACCTTGTCGAAAGCGATGCGCAGCAGGCCGCCGCTATAGAAGGTATTACCGCCACGCAATTCCTCGGAGGCTTTCTCCAGCACAAGCACGCGTTCAGCGCCGTTATTCCGCGCGGATACGGCAGCCGCCAAAGCAGCGTTGCCTGCACCAATCACGATTACATCGTAAGCGGCCATCTGACTCACCTGAAGGCGGGCATCACGTATTTGGTGAAGCGCTCGAGGGAGCGCATCACATATTCGTGGGGCTCGCCGCCTTGCGCGACTTCGAGAATCAGGTAGGTGGCTCCGTAAAAGTCGGCAGTCCAGCGCACTCGCTCGATCAGCATTTCGGGTTCTCCGATCAGCAACACGCGCATGCGATCGAGCTCATCGTAGGTGAACCGGCTAAAGCCGACGCCCTTCTTATAGCGCTCATAAGTTGCGGAGGAGTGCCTACTACGTTGGTCTAGAGCTTCGAAAAATTTGTAATACTGAAGCGCATAGACGCCGCCATGCGCGCGGGCTTCTTCGGCCGAATCGCCGCAATACATCTGGTAAACCCCGGCGACTTCCCGCTCCGCCGGATCATGGCCGGCATCGCGCAACGACTGGCGGTAAAGCTCGATATTGTCGCGGACCATCTCAGGCGCCGGGATAAAAAACGCAGTACCCAGATGGAGTCCCATCGAGCCGGCCCATGCATAGCTTTCCGGCGTGATTGCTCCCGATGCGAAAATCGGCGGCATCGGCTCCTGCAACGGACGCGGAAAGAACGAATAGTCAGTAAGTTTCCAGAACTTGCCGTTGAAAGAAAAAGGGCCGCGTGAAGTCCAAGCGCGCATTATCAGCTCAGTGCCCTCGCGATACCGAGCGTGGCTTTCGTCAGGATTTACCCCGAAAATCTCGTAAGAGTAGTTGAGAAACCCGCGTCCTATTCCATATTCAAGGCGACCGCCGCTCAGCACATCGAGCATCGCATATTCTTCCGCCAGGCGGAGGGGATGATTAAGCGGAATGAGCGACACGCCCGTGCCAAGCTTAATCCGCTTGGTGCGCGCTGCCGCAGCCATCGCGATCACTGGCGGGGAACCGAAGGAATATCCCGAATAGTGATGTTCACCGAACCACACGGCGTGGTAGCCGAGCTCTTCAGCAAACTGCGTCTGCTCGAGGATCTCGTTATAGTATTTCGTTGGTGAGCCGTGCGTTTCGGGATAATAGTCGGTGTTATAGAGCAGCCCAAATTTCATCGCGACCATCCTTGAGTGGTGATGGCGAGCCCGAAAATTCTTCGCGGCAAGGTCGCCGGATACTCAATCCAGTCGAATATCGCACAAAGCGCCTCGCACCGAAAAACGTTTTGTAACGAGCAGCATCTTTGGAGCAATCACATGATCTGGCTTACAGCCGAGACGAAGGCGCCGGCGGGCGAACGACTCGCGGCGCTTTGGCGTCGGGACGGCATTCTGAGAATTCCGGGCGTGCATCATCCGCTCGCGGCGATGCTGGCGCGGCGTGCGGGCTTCGAGGCGATCTATCTGTCGGGCGCGGCACTGAGCGCCAGTCTGGGCCTCGCCGACCTCGGCCTGCTCAGCCTCGATGAAGTTGGCTTTTTTACTCGCGCCATCGTGCGGGTCTGCGATCTACCGCTCATCGTGGACGTGGATACCGGCTTCGGCGGCGTGCTGAATGTGATGCGCATGGTGCGCGAGCTGGAAGCGGCGGGCGCGGCCGCGATCCAGATCGAGGATCAGATCATCCCCAAGAAGTGCGGGCATCTGAGCGACAAGCAACTGGTCAGTACGACCGAGATGGCGGCGAAGATCAAAGCCGCCGTCAGCGCACGTTCGCATCTGCGGATAATCGCGCGCACCGACGCCGCAGGTGTCGAAGGGATCGATGCCGCACTCGCGCGGGCGCGTGCGTATCTCGAGGTGGGCGCTGATGCGATCTTCCCCGAGGCGCTAGAGACTGAAGCGATGTTCCGGCGCTTTTCTGCAGAAATCAGCGCGCCACTGCTCGCCAACATGACCGAGTTCGGACGAACGCCCTCCTTTACCGCGCGACAATTCGAAGAGTTCGGCTTCAAGATGGTCATCTGGCCGGTATCGTCATTGCGTATCGCAGCGAAGTCGATCGAAGAGTTTTATGCGACTCTTGCGCGCGACAACAGCGCAGCCGCGCTGCTCGATCGGATGCAAACCCGGGCCGAGCTATACGATGTGATTCGTTACTTCGATTACGAGGCGCTCGACGAGACTATCGCGCAGAATATCCTACCGCCAAGTCCATTCACTAAGCTGCGCACTTGACCCTGTTACGTTCGTATCGGAGCCTCTGATCATGCCGGATTCATTCGACGTAATTGTTGTTGGGGGTGGGAATGCAGCGCTCTGTGCGGCGCTGGCGGCGCGTGAACAGAGCGCTGCGGTGCTGGTGCTTGAAGCGGCGCCGGAACTCGAGCGCGGCGGCAACTCACGCTTCACCGCTGGTGCGATGCGGGTGGCCTATAGCGGCGTCGAGGACCTCGCGCGCCTGATGCCTGACCTGACCGAGGAGGAAAAGGCCAATACCGATTTCGGCGCCTATCCTGAAGACTTAGTTTTACGATGATCTCTGTCGTGTCACTCAATATCGGACAAACCCGCAACTTGCCGAGATGCTCGTGTCGCGGAGCTTCGACACGATGCTCTGGATGCGCGCGAAAGGTGTCCGCTTCGCCCCGATCTACGGACGGCAGGCGTTCAAAGTCGATGGGCGATTCAAATTTTGGGGCGGCCTGACGGTCGAGGCCTGGGGCGGCGGTCCGGGGCTGATCGATTCGCTCTACGCGATCGCGCAAAATCCGGAATCGACGTTCGCTACGCAAGCCGCGCGCTCGAACTGATCACTGATGACAATGGCGTACGCGGCGTCGCGGTCCGCTCGTACGGCGTCAGCGATGTCCTTGAAAGCCGCGCGGTCGTGATCGCGTCGGGCGGCTTCGAGGCGAATGCGGAATGGCGCACGCGTTATCTCGGTCCCGGATGGGACCTCGCGAAAGTGCGCGGTACCCGCTTCAACACCGGCGACGGCATCCGGATGGCGCTCGATGCGGGCGCGATGCCGTATGGCAACTGGTCGGGATGCCACGCCGTCGGATGGGATCGCAATGCGCCCGAGTTCGGTGATCTCAGTGTGGGGGATGGGTTTCAGAAGCATAGCTATCCGTTCGGGATCATGGTTAATGCGCGCGGGCGGCGCTTCGTCGATGAGGGCGCGGATTTTCGCAACTATACTTACGCCAAATATGGGCGCGCGATCCTCGAACAACCTGGACAGTTCGCGTGGCAAATCTTCGATCGCAAGGTGGCGCATCTGCTGCGCGACGAATATCGGCTCAAGCACGTTACCAAGGTCAGCGCCGACTCGCTCGAAGCGCTGGCGGGCAAGCTGGAGGACGTTGACGCCGCAAGGCTTCCTGGCCGAAGTTGAGGCATACAATGCGGCGGTCCAACCAGATGTTCCGTTCAATCCGAATATCAAGGACGGGCGTGGGACGCGGGGTCTCACGCTCAACAAGAGCAACTGGGCCAATCTGATCGATACGCCGCCATTCGAGGCCTACGCCGTGACGTGCGGGATTACATTTACGTTCGGCGGCTTACGGATCGACGAGCACGGCGCAGTAATCAACACCGACGGTGTTCCGATTCGCGGCTTGTACGCGGCGGGCGAGTTGGTTGGCGGTCTATTTTATTTCAACTACCCGGGCGGCACCGGCCTGATGTCAGGATCGGTTTTTGGTCGAACCGCCGGAACGTCAGCGGGACGCATCACAAAGCAATCCTAAATTTTATTGTCGCTGGCCGCGAGCACTCGATCGACCATCGATTTGAAGTCGCGCACAATCGGCGAATGATAGAAGCGTCCGCGGGTGAAATAAGGATCGCCTGCGTAAAACCACTCGTATTGCAACTGGCGGCTGCCAAATGGTTCGCCAATTATGTCCCACGCAGCTTAAACAGTTGCACCCGATCGCGCGCCGAGACGTTCTTCCCTTGCAGGTACTTGTCGAGGTAGGAGCTGATCTCGGGATTGGCGAAATCCTTTTCGGTAGGCGTCATGATCAAGCCGCTTCCGCTGAGCTGGCGAATCACTTCGGCGGCGCGCATATGCGCTTGCGGGAGGAACACCCATAAAGTTGCCGACAAGCTTCGATTCGGTTGCGGACGAGCGCTCCCGAGCGCGACTTCCTGCGCGGCGGCGCGAACCAAACCGCCGGCCAACTCGGCATTAGCTATCAACTCGCCGAGTTGCGCCTGCACGTGAATCGCGTCGTTGCGGCCAATCGTCTCAGCGAGATGACAGGCGAGTCCGGCCAAGAAGCGCAGCTTGACCGTTCCGCGAATCGTCGCTTGCAGCAGCGCGTAACCCGGCGTACGCGGGAAAACTCCGTTGAAGATTTCAATGTCGCACTTGATGAAGATGCGTTCGAAGGGGACCTCCACATCGTCGAAAATTGCGAGCGCGTCCTCTTCATCGAAGCGCGAGCTAAGTGGGCGATCGAACACGCCGCAGCCATTATCGTAAGTTTCGCGGCAAATGAACTTCATCCCCGGCGTCGCCATCGGGAGGGCGAAGCAAAGCGTGTAGGCCTCTTCGCCCGGACGGCGCGGATAGAACGGACCGCCCCAGATTTCGTTGGCGAAGGGCGCGAGCGTAGAGAGCATCTTGGCGCCGCGCACGACTATGCCGCGATCAGTCTCGCGCACGATGCGCAGCGTCATAAACGGATCAGGCTGCTCGGCGGGTCCTTTAGATCGATCAATTTGCGGATCGACCAGCGTGTGAGTTAGACACCAGTCGTTCTCGCGACAATCCTCATAGTAACGCTGAGCATGTTGGCCGAATCGTGGATCACGACGGCCTAAATAATGATGAGCGACGGCGAAGTCAGTGATGAGGGCGTTACAGAAATCGGGCATCCGGCCCATCAGGCCGAACGTATGCGTCGCGCGAGCCTCCTCTGCGCGGATACGCGCTTCCAATTCTTCGCCGGTCTGCGCGATCAGAAACGACACGCTGACGGGATTTCTGGTCGTAGGCGACTGATAAGTAAAAATGTTCCTTTGCGCGTGCTGCAAATCATAGAGTCCACCAAGCGTCTGAACTACTCCCCTGAACGGCGGATAGGCAGTGACGTCGTTGACGCGCTCGCCATTGACGAAGACCGTGCGTCCGTCGCGCAGACTCTCGATATATTCCTGTCCGGTCCGAATACCCATTTCCTATCCATCATGCAGACGGCCGACTGAGTCGCGAAGGACCGAGCCGGCCGCGCAAAAGAATTACAAACTTAGAGACGAAGCATTGATTGTTGAATCAGCTCATCACATCGCGCGCGGCGAACGCCTCGGCGATACCGCGTTCCTCTGAAGCGAAATCCAGCTTATCCATCCCGCCGTAACCATCGGCAGCCTTCTGGCGAGCGTACTCGCGCGAATTATCGCAATAGACTTCGAGTTGATTGCCGTCCGGATCGCGGAAATAGATGCTCTTGGTAACGCCGTGGTCCACAGTGAAATTAATGGGAACGTTTTTCTCCTTGAATTCCCGATAAGCGGCGCGGAGATGATCCTCGTCGCGCAGGCGAAACGCGATATGAACCAGGCCGATTTGCTTCGGTTGATTGCCGGCGGCATCAGCGCCGACCTCGACGCACGCGATCTCATGATGGTCCCGGCGATCGCTAGCGAAAAACGCCATCTTGATTTGCGGCAACTCCATCATCAAATCGAGTCCCAGCACGTCCATGTAGAACTGCTTGGAACGTTCAATATCCCGAACCTTAATTACGACGTGACCAATCCGCTCAGGTTTAATCATCGCATAGCCTCCTGTGGCTATCTCTAACCGTAGTCTCTGTATCGCCCGCCATCGTTGTAAAATCAATAGAGGCGCGGACCGATGAATACTCCGTCGATGCCGTGTTTGGTACGGGTCGCGGCTTTTTCGGGAAGCGCCAGCAAGCGATCGGCGAGGTGGCGTGTCGCGGGCATCAATTCAACCGCCGACGTGACTTCGTTGACCAACCCCATCGCGAAGAGTTCCGCCGCGCTGTAGTGACGGCACAGGATCATCGCTTCCTTGGCGCGCCATGGTCCCAATCGTTTCGCGAGCACCTCCGCCGGGCCGCCGCGGAAAGGCACCCCGAGTTCGACCTCCGGCACCCAGAATTGCGCGGTATCGGCAGCAACGACGAAATCCATCGCGGCTGCAAGCGCCCATCCGCCGCCGACGGCAAAGCCGTTGATCGCGCCGATTGTCATACAGTCGAGCCGCAGGATTGTATCGAAGATTCGTCCGATTACGCGCGGAGCTTGTCCGCTGCGCGAGCTAAAGATGCGCACCCGTTCGGCGGGATCGGTGATGCCCTTGAGGTTCGACATGTCTGCGCCGGCGGAAAACGCCGCGCCGGTGCCGGTCACGATCATCACGCGCGTCTGGCGATTCTCACGAACTTGGAAGATGAAATTTTCCAGTTCGCCCAGAACTTCGAGATTGAGACAGTTGCGGCGCTCGGGACGATTGAAGGTGATAGTCGCGACCGGGCCGTCCTGCTCGAAGCGGAAATTATCAGGCATATCTTTACTCCTTAACGCAGCTCGCAGACTCGAATCTGGAACGCGCCTCGCGGACTCGTTCGCTCGTTCCGCTGCGCTCCACTAGCGTGTTCGCTCCACGCCGCAACCGCACTCCGCTAATCTACTCCAAAAAGAATCCATTGATCTGGGCTTTAGCCTGCACGATCGCACGATGGTTCTTGGCGGCGAGACTGCGCGCCAATTCCATCGCAACCGGCATCAGCTCGGCGCGCTTAACGACGCGGTTGAGCAGGCCCCATTGATAAAGCTCGTCGGCCTTGAAGTGCCGGCAGGTGAAGATGATCTCCTTGGCCCGCGCTGCACCGACATGCGCGGCGAGCCATTGCTCCGGGCCACGCGGCCCCGGCGCGCCGAGATCGACTTCGGGCATCCAGAACTCTGCGCCCTCAACCGCGATCCGCAGATCGCAGGCGAGCGCGAGAAACCATCCACCGCCCACCGCGAAGCCGTTGACCGCGGCGACCGTCGGCAATTCAAGATTACGCAGCAGCTCCAAAGTTCGGCGTACCAGCTTGCGTCGCTGCGGCGCGACCGAACCGAACAAGCGCTGCCGTTCGGCCTGATCGGTGACGCCCTTCATCAGCGACAAGTCAGCGCCGGCGGAAAACGTGTTGCCGACGCCGGTAATCAGCAGCGCCTTGACCGCATCGTCATCGCGAAGCGCCAGCAGGTTGGCTTCGAGTTCTGAGATGCTGTCTTCATTGAACGGATTGCGCTTTTCGTTACGATCAAATGTCAGCGTCGCAACGCCGTCCTGTTTCTCCAATTTGAAATAGTCGCTCATTAGATTCTCCTCGATGCTGCTTCGGCAAGTTCAAATCACTCCTTCGCGCCGTAATCGATCAATCTCGTGATCGCGAACGCCGAGCTCAGTGAGAACCTCAATCGTATCCTCGCCGAGCGTCGGCACGCGCGGCGCTTCGTCCGGCAATGGATGACCCGACATCTTGATCGCGGTGCCGAGCACCGTCACTTGCGCGTTGTCCTTGCCGAACAACCCGCTCCGAAGCAGACCTCGACGTTGCAGCTCCTCGTCGGTAGCGACTTCCGTGATCGTCCGTACCGGCGCGCACGGGATGCCGTGCGCGATCAACAGATTGACCAGTTCGTCGCGACTGCGTGGCGCGACCCATTCGACTACCATCGCATCAACTTCGTCGATGATCGAATAGCGGCTCTGGTGGTTCTGGTAGCGGGGATTATCGAGCAGGTCGGCGCGTCCGATCACTTTGGCGAAGCGCCGCCAATGGTCCTCCGTTAAGCAATAAATCAGAATTTGGCCGTCAGCCGCTGCATAGGTGTTCGAGGGGCAGGCGCTCGGATGTCGATTGGCGAGGCGCGGCAGCGGATTGCCTTCGAGCGCCGAAGCGATCATGCCATTGACGGCGGGCACGCAAATATCGAGCATCGCGACTTCGACCTTGCCGCCGCGTCCGGTGCGCCCGCGTTCGATCAGCTTTGCCATGATTCCCGCGGCCAGATGCATCCCGGCGCTCGTGTCAATCAAGGCAGCGGTTGCGCGCACGCCTGGGCGATCGGCATAGCCGGTCATATCGACGATTCCGGAGGCCGCCTGCACGGTGAAATCCATCGCGCCGAGATTGGCCCATCGGCTGTCCGCGCCGTAGCCCTTACACGACGCATAGATCAGACGTGGGAAGCGCGGTTCGAGGTCGCCGAACCCCAGGCCGAGCCGTTCGAGCGCTCCTGCCGCATAGTTTTCGAGCATCACGTCGGCGGTCTCGAGTAGCCGGAGCAGTAAGTCGCGGCCCCGCGCATCCTTAATATTCAGCGTGACCGACTTCTTGCCCGGATTCAGCATCAGGAAGCCGAGGTTCGCGCCGCTCGGCGCAGGCGGGCGCATCCGCAGAAACTCGCCCTCGCCCAGCGGTTCGATCTTGATCACTTCTGCACCGAAATGCGCAAGCTGAAGCCCGCAGTACGGACCCGCATAAATTTGCGCGAGCTCGATCACGCGCAATCCTTCGAGCGGTTGAGGCATGGCTAATCTTTAATCACTCACTTCGTTCGCTATGCGCACGTTTCGTAATCTGAAACGCACTTCGCGGACTCGTTTGCTCATTTCGCTCCGCTCCATTGGCGTGCTCGGCTTCGCTGCGCTCCGCCTAGTGCTTAATACTTGGCGATCACTTCGCGGCAGAAATCTTCGATCATCTCACGACCGTGAGGATAGACCACCTGAATCGCGACCTGCTTGACGCCCGCCGCTTCAAGCCCTTTCAGCCGCTCGCGAATTTCCTCACCGCGGCCAGTCAGCGTCATCGTGCCGATAAGATCGGCAGTCGCGTACTTCTCCTCGCCGGGGCGCATATAGATCAGATGGCCCTCGTGCATTTCGAGATAACGCTTCGATTCCGGCGTTTTCATGGTCGGGATGTATTCGTCGCGATAGCGCTCCCACAGCTTGAGCAGCGGTCCTTGAAGTCCCGCCGAGACCGCGGACGCTTCCCACAGCGCGTGCAAGAAAACCACCGCGAAAGGACCCATCCGCTCGACCACTCGCGGTGAGTCGGGTTTTTCGCCGTCGCGCAGAACGCATCCGGAGGTCAGGATCGCGTTCGGCAGATTATCGAATGAACGTCCGGCCCGCTGGGCGCCCTTTTTCACGAGATCATATTTATGCTTGAAGCGCTCCGGGTCCGACAGCACGGTCATCCAGCCGTCGGCGATCTCGCCGGTCATTTCGAGCGCCTTGGGTCCGTCGGCAGCGAGATGGATCGGAATTGATTCCTTAATATTGATATAGCCCTGCTCGCTCTTAGGATGCAGAAACCGGATCGCGCGCTCGCGCTTGCCGTCACGATAGGTGACCTCGTCGCCATGGAGCAGCTTGCGGACCATCGCGACGTATTCGCGGATTCGTTCGAGCGGCACTGGCGGTAAGCCCATCGTGTTGCGCCCGGTGAAGCCGCTGCCGATCCCGAGAATCGTGCGCCCCGGCGCGAGCAGATTGATCGTGGCGATCGAATGCGCGGTCACCGGCTCGATTCGATTCGACGGAATTGCTACGCCGGTCGAGAGCTTGATCCGCTTAGTATGCTCGGCTGCCAGCGCCATGCAGACGTACACGTCGCTGTAGATCATCTGCGAATCGTAGAACCAGCAATTGACGAAGCCGTTATCCTCGGCGATCGCGATATCTTTCCAGGCGTCCGGCCGCGCCGGGTAGGTGATTGCAAATTCCATCGAGAGACTCCTTTTCTAAGCGAAATCGCGGAATCGCGTCCTCCGAGGAGGCGCGCTCCCTTGGCCCATTAATGAATGTTTCATCCGTGTTCGAGGCGGGCGCTGTCAAGAGGTTTCGACATGGCCTCCAACAGGATCACGGCTCTGACCACAGCACAAAACTGAACACGTACAGGCTCACCGCCGTGAGGAGATGCGCTTGGCCCGGCCGAAACTTTCAACGTGGAGGGAGAGTGCCGTCGCAGCCGATGCAAAAACTTCGTCCGCCGTCGCGATCGTTTCCGCTTCGATCAGCGTTGCGATCGCCAGATGAAGCGCGTCAAGCGTTCGCAGCGGAAGCCTCGCTAGTCGAATTAGGAGATCGCGCGCATGGAGAGCATGCCGATCCTCCAATGGGTGCACTTCGAAAAACCCTTGCGCGACATCATCTTCGAACGCGGCTATCACACGCCGCTCGGTCCGCGAATCTATTTCACGGCTGCGCCGCCGGCGGGCAAGGAGGCAATGAAGTTCGACTACCGTCAGCCGGCTAACTGATGCCGACGTGAACCCTGCAAGAAATTGATCGAACTCGTCGGAGCCGTGCTCTGCCAGATAGCGCTTGGCTAAAGCGCTCGTGTCGATGTAAACCAGTCCGTTCAGCGCAATTCCGACTAGCGCGCGTCACGATCACGCCGAATCAGCGCTGCGCTCGATACTTTCAGCGGCGGCATCGCCGCCCTAAATTCCGCTCGCGCCGGGATGCCGCGATGTGAACGGGCCGGGAGAATTCGCGCCAGTGGACGTCCATGACGAGTCACAACCAGCTCACCTTCTTCCATCACAATCTGATCGAGACGCGCAAGTGCAGACCTTACTTGCCGGATTGTAACTGTCTTCAGGCTAAGACCTCTTCGGCTTTGTGACACATTCCAATGGAATGTGTCACAATTTATCAGAGCATGCAACCTGGCTCCTTGAAGTACCGTCATCTCACGCGCGTCGATCGTCCGGCTAGTAGATGGCAAATTCAACCGCGTAGGGCACTGATACCTGCCCGTAATGTCTCAATCGTGGCGCGAACTGGTTAATGGATGTTGTAGTACCGCTTGGCGCCGCCGGCCAGCACATTCGCGAGCGTCTTTGGCGGCAGACCCATCCGTTTGATCATATTCGCCGCGTCGGGGAAGCCGTCGGCGTGCGGATAGTCAGTCGCCCACAGGATATTGTCAGAGCCGAGATACTCCGCGAGGCATTTCAACGATCCTTCGACCGGTTCGAACGAAATAAAGCACTGACGGCGGAAAATCTCACTAGGCCGCGCCGACAGGCCCGTGTCATTCATGCCTTGATCGTCGTAATGCCGGTCCATCCGATCGAGCCATCCCGCCATCCAGCCGCCGCCGGATTCGAGGAAGGCAATCCGCAGCTTGGGAAAGCGATCACACACACCGCACATAATCAGGCTGGTCGCCGCCGCCATCATCTCCATCGTATGAGCCACCAGATGGCGCACCGCGAACCCCCGCGTAAAGCGATCGAACCCGACCGTCGCCTGCCCGCTCTCCGAGCCGCTGTGGATGCCGATCGAGAAATCCATCTCCTGCGCCGCCGCCCAAATCGGATCATTGGCCGGGTCGTGCAGAACGCGTCCATTATAGGGATTCGGGCGGATAAAGCCGGCGCGGAAGCCAAGCTCCCTCGCGGCAAACTTTAGCTCCTGCACGGCGTGCTCGACCGACTGCATCGGCAGCATCGCCGCCCCGAACAGCCGCTCGGGATATGGTTTGCAGTAATCAGCGAGCCATCGATTGTAAGCGCGGCACGCCGCGGCCGAGAATTCCGGGTCCTTGGTCGCGCCGAGAAATAGCCCGAGGCTCGGATAGAGGAACGCCGCGTCGATTCCCTCGGCGTCCATGTCGGGGATGCGTTTGTGCGGATCGAAGCCGCCCGCCTTGCCCTTCAGATACTCGGTCCCAAAGGCGTTCATCCCGCCGGCGCGAGCGCCGAACGTGCCGAGGCCGCCGAGCTTGACCGGTTTCTTGCCGCGTCCGAGATCGATCGCGTCGTCGCCTTCGATTCGCAGAATCTCGCCGCCATTCTCGGTAAATAGTATTTTGGGGCAGGTCTCGCGGTATTTCGGCTCGATATACCGTTCCCATAGGTCAGGCGGTTCGAGGATATGACCGTCCGCGTCGATGACGTTGTATTCCATGGCTCAATTACCTCGCCGTTACTGCAGGTTGTAATACCGTTTTGCGCCGGTTGCGAGCACGTTCTTGAGCGTCGCCGGCGGCAAGCCCATCCGCTTGATCATATTCGGCGCGTCGGGAAAGCCGTCCAGATGCGGATAGTCAGTCGCCCACAGGATATTCTCCGAGCCAATATAATCGGCGAGATACTTGAGCGAGCCTTCGACCGGCTCGAACGAGATAAAGCATTGACGGCGAAATAGATCGCTGGGCCGCATCGACAACTTAGTATCGTTCATCCCGGCGTCGTCGAAATGGCGATCCATCCGGTCGAGCCATCCCGCCATCCAGCCGCCGCCCGATTCGAGGAAGGCGAACTTGACCTTCGGGAAGCGATCACAGACGCCGCACATGATCAGGCTGGTCGCTGCCGCGATCATCTCGAAGGTATGCGAGACGACATGGCGGACCGCTCCCCCGCGCTTAAATCGATCCATCGCGAGAGTCGGTTGACCGCTTTCGGAGCCACCGTGGATTCCGATCGAAAAACCCAGTTCCTGCGCTTCGGTCCAGAGCGGATCATATTCGGGATCGTGCAGGACGCGCCCATTGTACGGATTAGGTCGGATAAAACCGGCCTTAAAGTTCAACTCCTTAACTGCGAAGCGCAGCTCCTGCACCGCGCCTTCGACCGATTGCATTGGCAGCATCGCCGCACCGAACAATCGCTCGGGATAAGGCTTACAGTAATCGGCGAGCCATCGGTTGTACGCGCGGCAGACCGCCGCCGAGAACTCCGGGTCCTTCGTCGCGCCCATAAACAGGCCGAGGCTGGGATAAAGAAACGCCGCGTCGATCCCTTCGGCGTCCATATCCGGAATACGCGCGTGCGGATCGAAGCCGCCCTTGCGACCTTCGGTATAGGGGATTCGCGCGGAGACCTTGCCGTCGCGTGCACCGAACGCGCCGACTGCGCCGAAGCTAATCTTCTGCTTGCCGCGGCTGAGCGAGATCGCGTAATCGCCTTCGATCCGCAAAATTTCCTCGCCGCCTTCGAGCGTCACCAGTTTGGGGCAGCCCTCACGGTACTTGGGCTCAATATATCTTTCCCACAGGTCGGGGGGTTCGCAAATATGGCCGTCAGCGTCGATGACGTTATATTCCACGACGTTCACCTCGCACAATTCGGATTAGAATCTGTGGCAATCTAAACACAGGGGGGCTTATTCGTACAGGGCTTCGACCAGCACCCTGTCGGTCTGCTAAACTTCTGTCCGTAGTCCTCATACCAAACTGATGCAAAACGAGGGTAATCCGATTGTGTCGTCGATTCCCCGCATAAAGGAAGAAAAGCGAGCCATCATTCGCCAGTACGCTCGGGCCAGTAACGGAAGAGCATTGGCGCAAGTTTTAATGGCATTGGCGGCTCTCGCGCTGGCCTGGTGGGCGACGGTATCGAGTACCCACATTTCTCTTTGGCTCAGCGCCGCGGCGGTGGCGCTAATTAGCTTGTTCACTTTGCGCATTTTTGTGCTGATGCACGAATGTGGCCACGGCAGCTTGTTCCGCACCCAGTCGCTCAATCGCGTCTGCGGGTTTCTACTAGGCGTCATCTCCGGCATGCCGCAGTACGTGTGGTCGCGGCATCATAGTTATCATCACGCCACTAATGGCAATTGGGACAAATACCGCGGGCTGTACACCACCCTATCAGTAGATGAATACGCGGCGATGACCGGTACGCAGCAGCGCCTATATAGACTTAAGTGCAGCGTCGCGTTCGCTCCGGTTGCGGGCCTTATATATGCGATTTTTAATCCGCGCTTTAATTGGCTCAAAGGCAGTATCGGCCTGGTGAGTCATATGGTTAAACGCAAATTTGGGCAGCCGCACGTCTCGATAAAGGCGCACGCTGCAAGTTTTGTAACGCGCTATTGGCAGTCGGATAAAGAATACTGGCATATGTTCTGGAACAACGTCCTGCTCCTCAGCATCTGGGCGTTGATGTGCTTCGCGGTCGGTCCGCTGCGTTTTTTTACGATTTATTTAATTAGCGCCTCGCTGGCCGGCGGCGCGGGCGTGGTGTTGTTCACCGTTCAGCATAATTTTGAGCACTCCTATGCGAGCGATGGCAAACATTGGGACTACGACACTGGTGCGATTGAGGGAACGAGTTTTCTGATTTTGCCGCGCTGGTTAAATTGGTTTACCGCCAATATTGCGTATCATCACATTCATCATCTCTCCGCGAAAATTCCAAACTACCGCTTGATCAGGTGCCACAATGAATATCGGCATCTCTTTACGGATGTCACCCGCATCAAATTAGCTCAGGTACCCAAAGCCCTGAAATACATTCTTTGGGACCGGCACGCGCGACAAATCATTTCGGTAGCGGAATATCGGCAAAAGATGAACCAGCCGCGAATGGTCAGTTGATCTAGTCACACTGATTCGTACAGTCCGCGCCAATGCGGCTATTCTCGCGCGAGTTAAGGCATGTCTCTCAATTTTCTCATCACCGGGACCGAGGTACGCGCGGGCAAGACCATGATTGGATGCGCATTGGCGTTCGCCTTCAAAGTCCGCGGGATGCGCGTCGGTGTGATGAAGCCGATCGCCACCGGATGCGTCGAGACGGACGGCATGCTCGTTTCTGCGGACAGTGCAGCGCTACTCGCGAGCGCGTCATCGGACCTCCCGATGGAACTGGTCTCGCCGTTTCGATACCGCCCGGCGTCGCCCTCCACTGATCCGACTTCCGCACCAAACTTCGACCGGATCGTGGAGGCGTATCGCAAAATCGCGTCGCGCAGCGATGTGATGATTGTTGAGGATAGCAGCGGCCTCGCCACCCCGATCGATAGCAGTCACGATTTTGCGGACTTGGCCATCGAGTTGAAGCTCGAAGCAATTTTGCTAGTGGCGGATCAAGGCGGATTCATCGAAGCAGCAGCCCGAGTCTCCGATTATACGACTCGCCGAGGCGTCGCGATGCGCGGATTCATCCTGAACGCGCTAAATCGGGAGGCGTCGGCAAACGTAGAGCAAGCCGCAGAAGCAGTCGCGCGGACGACTGGTCTGTCGTCCCTCGGCACAGTCCGCTTCAAGGAACCGATGAGCCTCGCAATCGTGAAACAGTTGCTCAAATAGTCTGGCAAGTTGCCCATTGTAGCACTGGCTGAGAGCAGCAAACGATCCGAACTGAAATGCACCGGAAGTAGTACAGTAGGCGAGTTGGATTCTACGCTGCGGGGATAGCTCCGTCGGCTTCGACGTATTCCGAGATCGCACTCGGCTCGGGAATTGGCTCGCCATCGGCACGCATGGCCTCGAGGTGCATCTCAACTGCTTCTCGAATGAGTCGCCGAGTCTCTTCGAGCGTCTCGCCGAGCGCGACGCATCCGGGTAGGTCGGGGATATAAGCTCCATAGCCGCCGTCGGAAGCCCGTTCATATACGACCGCATAACGCATTATTATGGCCTCTTCATTTGAGGTTGCTTGAAAATGCTCATCAGGGTGCCTGTCGGAACTTCGCGCGACGGATGGCCCGCAACCGTAACCTTGCCTTGCTTGTTCGGATGCCTGAACTGGCGATGACTTCCCTCTATCCGAACCAAAGACCAGCCATCCTCCTGCAGCATTTTGATGAGGTCTCTGAATTTCACTTTCTATCGAAAGCGCACAGTTTTATCTATCTGGAATAGAGCAGGCTCTATCGGTGCAGTTTATTCATCGCGCCGCCGGAAATGATCCCCGATCACCTCGGCGACGCAGCAGGTGAGTTTTTTCGCGAACGGGATATGCAAAAACTCATTCGGGCCATGGGCGTTTGAACGAGGTCCCAGCACGCCGGTGATTAGAAACTGCGCCTGCGGGAACTTCTCGCCCAACATGCTCATAAACGGGATCGTGCCGCCAAGGCCTATGTAAGCCGCGGGCTTGCCGAACCATCGGGCAGAGGCCGACTCTAACGACTTGGAGAGCCACGGCGCGAGTTCCGGCGCATTCCAGCCTGACGCGCCCCAATCACTCTTGTAGGTAACCTTCGCCCCATACGGCGGGTCCTTCTCGAGGATTTCCTTCATGCTCTGGTTCGCGCGTTTGGGATCGCATCCGGGCGGGATGCGCAATGACAGGCGCAGCGCGGTCATGGGCCGCAGAACGTTGCCCGCATTGCCGATTTGCGGGATGCCGTCCTGACCAATAATCGAAAGAGCGGGACGCCAGTCGCGATTCAGCACTAGCTCCGTGAGATCATCGGCCGCGGGCCGCGCGCCTTCAATGAACGGGAACTCATCACGCATCGAGTCGCCGAGGATCGCGGCGGCGGTCTGGGCTTCCTTGATACGCGATTCGGGAATCGGCACGTGAAACTCGGGGACCAGCACGCGCCCGGTCTTCTCGTCCTCAATTCGGTTGAGCAATTGCCGCGCGATCCGAAAACTATCCGGCACGATCCCGCTCGCGCCGGAGTGGATGCCTTCGGTCAGCACCTCCACCTTCAGCGTGCCGCCGGCCAGCCCTCGCAAGGAAGTCGTGCACCAGAGCTGTTCGTAATTGCCGCAGCCCGAATCGAGTCCAATCACCAGACTTGGCTGACCGAGCCGGTCACCAAGCGCCTCAATATGCTTCGGCAGGTCGTGGCTGCCGCTCTCCTCGCAGGCCTCGATTATGACAACGCATCGGGCGTGTGGGATTGATGCAGCCTGCAATGCGCCGATCGCGCTGAGACAGGCGAACATCGAGTAACCGTCGTCCGCCGCGCCGCGTCCATAGAGATAGTCGCCTTCGATTTTCGGTTCCCACGCGCCGCGTCCCTCGGCCCATTCGGTCATCTCGGGCTGCTTATCGAGATGGCCGTACAGGAGCACGCAGTCGTCCGCGGTTCGCGCTTGCGTGCTATGCAACTGGCCCGGAACGTCGATAAAGATCAGCGGAGTTCGCTTGTCCGCGCGCAGTACCTCGATTTTCGCATCTTTGAGGTTTTGCGCGTGCGCCCACGCCTCGAAGCGCGCGACGACCTGATCCATGTAGCCGTGCTCGCGCCATTCCTTGTCAAAGGCGGGCGACTTGTTCGGAATACGAACGTACTCGATCAGTTCCGGGACGATTGAGTCGTTCCATAACGGCTCGACATAATTGCGGATGGCCTCGGCGTTCATACAGCAAATCTAGCCGCCGCATGTGTGCAATCAAAACGCTGAATAGTTATCGCGCCAACAGCCGGTTGAGCGTTCAACGGGTTCGTGTCATTAGAACCACAGACACAACTTGCGGCGGAGCATCCGGCAGAAACGATGAGCACATCAGAAGAATCGAGAGTCGAATCCGCGCGCATCCGGTTCGCCTTCACGGATGAGCAGCAGCAGTTCCGGGAGGCGATTCGGCGATTTCTGAACGATCGGTCTCCCACCACCGAGGTTCGACGCCTCATGGCGACTGCCGAAGGTTATGATCCCGCAGTGTGGCGTCAAATGAGCGAGGAACTTGCGCTGCCCGGTATCCACATACCGGAGCAATATGGCGGCGCGGGATTCGGCATGGTCGAGCTATGCATCGTGACGGAGGAACTTGGCCGCGCGTTGCTTTGCGGGCCATATTTTTCGACGGCAGTGCTCGCCGCTAACGCTATTCTAAACGCCGGGACCGAGGCTCAGAAATCAAGCTTGCTGCCCGATCTTGCAGGTGGGTCACGGCTGGCGGCGCTGGCAGTCACCGAGCCCGATGGGAACTGGGACCCCGCGGGAATACAGACCGTCGCGACTCCCGACGCGGATGGATACCGGCTCGATGGAGTCAAGAGTTATGTCATTGATGGGCATCTCGCGGATTTGTTGATTGTTGCCGCGCGACTTCCTGGGACGACGGGACACGAGGGCATCGGGCTGTTCACGCTGGACGGAACGGCGGCGGGTGTCGAGCGGCGGCTGCTGGAAGCGATGGACCCGACGCGCAAGCTCGCGCGCATCGATTTCCGTGGTGCGCATGCGGACCTGCTCGGCGCTAGAGATGATGTGAAACCGCTTCTCCGTACGCTCGATCAGGCGGCCGACGCACTCGCCAATGAGATGGTTGGCGGCGCGCAAAGATTGTTCGACTCGGCCGTGGCTTATACGAAGCTGCGTGTCCAGTTCGGACGACCAATCGGTTCGTTTCAGGCGATCAAGCACAAATGCGCCGACTTGCTGCTGGAATTGGAGTTGGCCAAGTCAGCCGCCTATTATGCTGCTCAAGCCGCCGCAGTGGACGATCCGGAGTGGCCTGCGCTCGCCAGTCTCGCCAAGGCTGCCGCGTCAGACACATATCTGCATGTCGCAGCCGAATGTATTCAGATTCACGGCGGCATCGGTTTCACCTGGGATAACGATACGCATCTGTGGTTCAAGCGCGCCAAAAGCTCGGAGGTCTTTCTCGGTCAGCCGAGTTACCATCGAGAGTTGTTGATGCAACGCTGGGGAGTTTGATCAAATGAGCAACGTCAGTGAAACCGAAGTGCACGCCGAAGTACGCGATTGGCTAGCGGCCAACTGGGATTCCGAGATGTCGCTGGTGGCGTGGCGTAATAAGCTCGCCGATTCGGGCTGGGGGATGCCGCAATGGCCGCGCGAGTGGTATGGGCGCGGCCTGCCGGTGGCCCTCGCGCGCGTGGTCGAGGAGGAATTCGCGGCCATCGGCGCGGTTGGCGTCGCGAAATCGGGCGTGCGATTGCTGGCCGCGGCGACGCTGCTGGAACACGGTTCGGAACTGCAAAAAAAGAAGTTTCTGCGCCGTATCCTGACGGGCGAAGACGCATGGTGCCAGCTCTTCAGCGAGCCCGGCAGCGGCTCTGACCTCGCTGGCGCAACCACTCGCGCCGAATTGAACGGCGACCATTGGGTAATCAACGGACAAAAAGTATGGACGACCAGCGCCCACCATGCCGATCACGGGCTGTTGCTCGCTCGCACTGATTGGGATGCGCCCAAGCACGAGGGCCTCTCCTACTTTGTAATCGACATCAGGCAGCCGGGCGTTGACGTACAGCCGCTCAAACAGATGAATGGTCATGCGTCGTTTAATCAGGTGTTCTTCACCGACGCGATTGTTCCAGCCGAGAATCTGGTTGGCAACGTCGGTGATGGATGGAAGATCGCGATGACGACCTTGGCCCATGAGCGCCGCGGCGCTGACGGACTTGCCCCTCCCCTCAAAGCGCGGAACCCGCGTCGGCCGTGTCCACGCCGAAGAGCGGGCGGAGCTCGAAAAGGCCAACCAACCGTATCGATGGTATCCGCAGCGCGCGGGTCGCGTAGATCTCGTGATTGAGCGCGCCAAAGAGACGGGCGCAAACAGCGATCCTCGCGTTCGCCAAGAAATAGCCAAGTTGATGATCATGGCGAAGTCCGCCGAGTGGACCGCACGCCGGGCTCGCGCCGCCCAGCGGCAGGGGCGGCCTCAGGGTCCGGAAGGCTCGCTCGGCAAGCTGGCCGCCAGCAATGTCGCTCGCGCTGCCGCCCGTATCCATACGATGATCACCGGCGCGGAAGCAATGCTCACGGGACGCGAGAGCCCGCGTGAGGGAATTATTGCGGAGATTCTGGTTTCAGTTCCCGCGGTGTCTATCGCCGGAGGCACTGACGAGATTCAACGCAACATCATTGCCGAGCGCGTGCTCGACTTGCCGAAGGAGCCACGGTTCGACACCGGTCCCTTCCGGAACGTGCGCAGGAACTAGGTAAGTTTGCCCTCTTTCGACGCAGACGGACGAACCGTCTGCTCGCGAACGTCGACGATTCGGAATCAAACGCGAGAGTGGGCTCGCTCCGTGCGGCAACCGCGCTCAGTTAGCGTGAGCGCTACCGGTTCCGATGGTCGCGCTTCAAACCCGGCTCCTTCGGGTGCGGATACGGATGAGCGATTCGTTCGATCTGGCGCGCGGCGACCGCCTGCGCCTTCTCGCGCGCGTCGCGCAGAATCTCGATCAGCTTATCCTCAGCTGCATAGTCGAACGGGTCCTGCAAGCGCTGCTCGATCTCGCCGCCCGGTTCGGGCTGATTTTCGACATACCAATGCGAGGTTTTCGCGATCGCTTCGACCGCCGGGATGACGTCGCGGTAGCCGAGTTGCGTCTTGATCTTGAATAGATCCATCATGGCGTGATTGATGCTGCCGCCGATCGAAATCGCGCGCGCCGCAGTGCCGAACGAATCCGGAACGCTGATGATTTCGAGCTTGTGACCCAGTTCGCGGCAAATCACCTCGACCACCTGCCGCAGCGAGAGCTGCTCCTCGTCGCCGCAGTTGTAGATCTGTCCGGCGGCGGCTTTCGGATTATCAATCGCGAGCAGTACCCCGTGCGCGAGATTTTCTGCATAGCCGTGCGTCATCAGTGAAAGACCGCCATCCGGCAGTAAGATCGCCGGCCGCTTATCGAGAATTCGGCGGATGATGCACCATTCGCGCGGGACGAGCTGATATGGTCCATAGACGTACGGATAACGATATACAACGCCGTTCGGATGCGTGCTCAGGACCGCGTCTTCGGTACTCTTGATCAGCCACGAGAAGCGCTGCTCCTGCTCGCTCTGAACCAGCGGTGCATCCTCGGGTACGGGTACCTTGAGCCCTGCCGGAAAGTTCGCGAGAGGATCGAAATAACCGCGATAACTCGGCACGCCGCCGATTGCGATGAAGCATGGGGTTTTGCCGGCCAGAGCCTCGGCCACGAAGCGGATGCGTCCGTAGGTCGCGATCACGACGTCGAAGGTGCGGTCACCGAGTGCCGACTCGATCGTCTCGCGGAAATGCGGATCGCCGTGGATATGATCGACTTCAGGAACGATCTCGGGAATTTCGTGGGTGCCGCGATGGAAAATCGTGACCTTGTAACCGCGCTCGATCAATCCATTCGCTAAGAATGGCCCCGAAGGACCGGTACCGCCGACAATCAACGCCTTCATAATGAGTTACACCAGATAGAAGCGAGTTCCGCTGACTACTACTTGATCATCAGCCACGCGGCAATTGCGATGCTTCGCGGCCTCGAGAATGCGTTTGCGATCGACCGTCTTAATATCAACTCCAGCGAGCCCTTCGCCGCGTCCATCGGTCGCCTCGACGAAACGGATACTCGCGTTGTCGAGCGGCAGCTCGAAGCGTCCGCGTGCATCCTTGCGCAGCGGGATTTCCACGATACTGCTCCAGCGCTCGGCCAGTCCACGGGGGTCCGCCGACTGCAACTCGACTGCGGTATAGGCCTCGACTACGTCCTCATGGCGGACCTTGGGCCATCCAGCGCCGCCCGCCGGCTCCCAACTACCTTCAGGCTCGCCCTTCGCGTCCCAATCGATCTCAAAGAACGCGCCGCCGGTATCCGCCGGATGAAGCTGCATAGCATGGAAGGTTTTCGATTCGTGCTCCCAGGCGATACGGATATTCATCGACGCGGCTTTGGCCTTGCGCGCTGATTGTGTTTCGTGCGAATCGCACTGGCAGATCACCATGTAGCCGCCGTCACCGTTGCGGCGCTGCAGGTAACGTCCGGCGGCGGTGTTGTCCTTAATCGGCGAGACGACCTCGATAAAGTTGCTGCCGACCGGCATCAGTGAGTTTTCCAGCCCGAAGGTCGCGACGGCTTTATCGACGAAGCAGACTTCGAGTCCGAAAATAGCTTTAAAGTCTTCGAGCACCGGCGCGAGCTTGTTAGCGACCAGACAAATCTGGCGCAAGCGTATCGACATGGGTTCGCTCCTCCGTTCCGGCGCGCTCGACGCGCTGCCGTGATGACCCCTGCGAGAATTAGCCTAGTCGCGTGTCCAGCGCCATAGCTGGCTCGCGCAATCTGTTTGATGGCTGCGCGCGAACGGTGGTAGCGTTCGCGCTGTCAGCACGAGGGCTTCTGGAGGCGCATCATGACGGATTCGGAAAAGCTGCAATATCTGTTCGAGCGCACGCAAATCAGCGAGGCAGTAAATCGTTATCCGGTCACGATCGACTCCCGCGACTGGAAGGGCTTCCGCACGATCTTCACCGACGAGATCGACGTGCTGCTAACGACTACGCGTCAGGCGAATCGTCCACGCCAGACCGTCAAGGCCGATCATTTTGCGCATCTGGTCGAGCAGGTCATCACCAGCTTCTCGGTTACTCAGCATTTTCTCACTGACTATCATATCGAGGTCAACGGCGACGCGGCGACCTGCCTTAGCTATATGTACGCGCGCCACATGCCGCCGTCGGACAAACCGTCACAAGCGATCTGGGATTTGGGCGGTTACTATGAATTTCATCTGAGTCGCAGTGGCGACGGCTGGAAAGTGCCGAAGTACACCTTGATGGTCACGTGGGAAACCGGTCGGCCCAAAGATTTGAAGATTGATCTATAATGAAAGCTCACGAAGGTCCTACATGAGTGAATTCCTGAGAATCGCTGCGCGGAGGTCCTTCGACAGATTCCTGACGCAGCTCGCAGACTCGCCTGCTCGCTCCGCGCGAGGACGCGCTTCGCTAGTGTTCGCGTTACTTCCTTCGAGGGCCTCAGGGTAGACTGCCGGCTCAGGATGACAAATTGGCTGTACGAAAGGTTCCCTAAAAGGACGGCTGACTCAGGCCCATCAGCCGTGAACGCAGCAATGACAGATGCTGCCGTCCGAAAAATATGTCGTCGTCCAGAATATACGTCGGGACGTCGAATACTCCCCGGTCGCGGAGCTCCGCTTGAATTCGCGCGAGTTCGTTCCGGCCCTCACCGCTGGCGAATGCCTCGAAGCCGGCCGCGTCTCCCTTAAGCTCGGCGAATAACGCTCCTATCGCGCGCTCGTCCTCGATCGCCAGCCCCTCTTCCCAGTAGTCCTTGAAGACGCGTCCTACGTACGCCTGCGCGAGCGACGGATTCTGCCTTCGCGCCCATAACAGACCAATCGCAGCCAGCGTTGAATCTTGACACCGATGCAGTCGGCCCATTGCCAGACCGCGATCGGTGGCATAGCGAGCAATATCGCGGTCAAGGTAATCGGCGCGAATCCGTCGATGGCGCGCGCCGCGGTCATCGCCGGAAGCTGACGCCGCAATTTTCGACGGCGTGACGATAAACGGCCGCCAATCGATCGAAATTCCGAGTTCATCTGCCAAAGCGCAGACCGGTGCGATTGCGAGATATGCTTGCGGACTCTTGAAGTCGATTACGACCGAGAGTCGGCCCCCAGTAATCGCGCGGGTCGCCGCGCTATCGGCCAGAGGTATCGGGTACGTAATGTCCGGCGGCGCGCCGGAACGACCCGTGAGCATCCATCGGATTCGCGGTAGATGTTCGCGACCGAAGAATATTTCACCATCAATTACGTAAGTCGGCACGCCGAAGATTCCCGCGTCGAAAGCCGCTCGCTGAAGATTATTGTAAAGCGTGCGGCCCTCGCCTGCCGCATAATCCCGAAAGCCCATTGTACCCACGTCGGCCTCGCGAAGCACTCCCTCGATGACCCCGGCGTCTTCGAGGTCGAGCTCGCGTTTCCAGAACCGCTCGTACACGAGGGCGGAGTAAGCCCGCAATGCAGCGGGGCTTTGCGCCTTGGCCCACATCATGCCGATCCCCGCCAGTGACGAGTCCCACATCATGACCGCGCTCCGGATGATCAGGCCGCGCAAAGCTCCGTACCGCCTCACGTCGTAATAGGCGTACTTGACCCGCGCCCACTGGCCAGGCGAGCGTTTTTCCTCGACCACCTTGCCCGCCTGGTTGAGCCGCGCTGAGCCGAGATAGCTCGAAATGTCGAGGGTGAACGGCCGCCAATCAATCTCGATGCCAAGCTCCTCCGCCATCGCATACGTCGGCGCAATCGCGAGGTACGCATACGGGCTTTTGTAGTCCACATAGACGATCAGCGGCGCAGAGGAAGCGAGCGGCTCGAAATGCTCCGAAGACATGATGGGCGATTCCCTTGCAGACTTTAATAATCTCGGATGCGAACCGGAGCAACCATGTTTTCTTCGTCAACTCGCCGGCGCAACTCGCGAGCATTTGAAACCCGGGTGCCGGATCGGCGATGATGCGGCATGATTGACCGCCGGAAGAGCCGGCGCCTGAAGGAGTTGACGATATGGAAATCGGTTTTCTGGCGGTGATGACGGCGGAAGGCGGCGATATCACCGAGATCGCGCGCGCGACCGAGGCGGCGGGTTTCGACTCACTGTGGATTCCCGAGCATCCGGTGATCCCGGTCGGGATGAAAACCGTCTTTCCCTTCACATCCGACGGCAAGCTGCCTGATCATTATGGGCGCTGGGCCGACCCATTTATCGGACTAGCTGCGGCCGCAGCAGTAACCAAGAAAATCAAGCTCGGCACCGGCATCTGCCTGATTCCGGAGCGCGAGACGTTGATTACGGCCAAAGCCGCCGCGAGCCTCGACTTGCTGTCGAATGGACGCTTTCTGTTCGGGATCGGCGCGGGATGGCTGCGCGAAGAGACCGAGGCGATGGGCGCCAATTTCGGCTCGCGATGGAAGCGCACGCGCGAGAGTATAGAAGCGATGAAACTGCTGTGGAGCAAGGGCACCGCTTCTTACGAAGGGGAGTTGGTGCGCTTCGTGAATCTGCGCTGCGAGCCGCGTCCGGTGCAGAAATCGGGTCCGCCGGTAATTCTCGGCGCGCATGGGCCCAAAGCTTTAGAACGCGTCGCCCGCAGCTATGACGGATGGATGCCGCTGGTGCAGGACCCGGCCGAGTTGAAACGCGACGTCGCGACGATCAAGAAGCTGCTGAAAGAGCGCGGTCGGTCTGAGACTGCGGTGCAAATCTCACCGCTGGTCGATCCCGGCGAAAATGGCCCGTCGAGCGACGACCTCAAGCGATGGCGCGACGCGGGCGCCGAGCGCATCGTGCTGCTCTCGCAGAATACCGTCGCGGCGACCGCCAACGGTAAGGCGCTCGAATTGATCAAGCGTTTTGCACCGGTCGTCGAACGCAATCGCACGCTGTAACTAGATTCGTAGTATCACTCTGAGGTTAGTCGGATGGAGAAGTCTGCGAATAATAATGGGCATCGCAACGGCGGCAAATGGCACGATCAATATCCCGAGCTGGGGACTGGGCCAGTGCCGATCGAACCATATATCTCGCCGGAATTCTTTGAGCTGGAGCGCGAGCGGGTCTTTCGCCGCACTTGGCTGAATGTGGGACGGGTCGAGCAGGTCGCCAATCCCGGCGACTTTTTCGTCAAGGATATCGCGGTCTGCAACACCTCGGTGATTATCGTGCGCGATCGCGAGGGCCGGGTTAACGCCTTCCACAACGTCTGCTCGCATCGTTCAAACAAAGTGGTATGGGAGGCTAAAGGCTCATGCGGCGGCTTCAAGTGCCGCTTTCACGCCTGGAGTTACCGCCTTGATGGAAGCCTCAGTTCAGTGCCGGACGAGGCTAACTTCTTCAAACTCGACAAGTCAGAACTGGGTCTCACCCCGGTAGCAGTGGACGTCTGGGAAGGGTTCATTTTTATCAATCTTAGTCCGCATCCAGAACAAAGCCTCAGTGAGTATTTGGGCGAATGGGCAGAGCAGTTGCAGGGCTATCCTTTCGCTCAGAACGGCGCGGTGTATTGCGAATGGCGCACGGAACTGCGATGCAACTGGAAACTGATCAAGGACGCTTTCAAGGAAGCCTATCACGTCGCGTTTTTGCATCGGCGCTCGCTGCGGGATTCCTTCACCGGGCGCGATAATCCGTTCAGCCATGCGCTGGATTTCAAGCTCTTCCCGCTGCACCATCGATGGTCGCTTGGGGCGAATGCCGCCTATGAGACCAAGCCCGTCGAAAGCATCGCAACGCGGTTCGGCTCGTTTATCGTTCGTACTGACTTCGAGCAGCACGAGCAACCGATCGGGGTTAATCCGACGCGCGCGGCGAACTGGGTAATCGATATAAATGGCATTTTCCCGAACTACATTCTCGATCTGACTAGCGCCGGCTATTTCAGCTACAACATCTGGCCGCTGGCGGTGGATCGGACAATCTGGGAGGTTCGGGCTTATCTGCCGAAGCCCGCAAACGCCGGTCAACGCTTCGCCAACGAATACAATCGCATCGTCTTCCGCGACACGATCATGGAAGACGGTTCGACCCTCGAGCAGACGCAGACGGTGTTGGCGTCCGGCGCAAAGAAGCATTTCGTCTTTCAAGACGAAGAATTATTGTTGCGGCACGATAATCAGGTCCTACAGGACTTTATTAGCGCGTGAGGAAGAGTTTACGGCGTGGAGTCAAAGCGATTACCGGAAGCCTTTCGCGAGTTGGAACCCTTCACGGCTGCCTGGGCGCTGCCGAAGGAGAGCCAGCGTCACGCGCAGCGCCTTGCCAGCTCGATAGATGAGCTGCGCGCGCTATACGATGCGGTCGCGTCACGGCTTGAAGCAATCCTCGCTTACCTCAACGACTTTCCGCTCGATCATCTTTCTCCCGAAGCGCAGAACCTGCTGAATTTGACCCTGTCGCTGGCCGAGATTACTCCGGCGGTCGAGCTCTTCGGGCAGCCTGAAGTTCCCGACGCTTTCGATTCCCGTCGCTTCGTACCGACCGAAGATTAAAGACGATTAGAGGAGCCACGCCCATGATTGAAAACTTCATCTCGGCTGATTCTCATGTGGTCGAACCCGCTGACCTGTGGACGACCCGTATGGATCAACGTTTCCGCGATCGTGCGCCGCACTTCGAGCGCGGCGCGCAGGGCGATCGCTGGGTGGTTGAAGGCCTCAACAGCCTGCCAATCGGGTTATTCGGCCCAATGGTCAGTGAAAAAGCGAAAGGCGGCATCGATGAGCGCGGCCAAGAGCGGCATCATGAAGACACTCGTCCCGGCGCTTATAATCCGGAAGCACGGATCGCTGACCAAAGACTCGATCATGTAAGGGCCGAGGTCGTTTATCCCGGCCTCTGCCTGACTCTCTTCGGGATTCCGGACGCAGATTATCAGCGCGAATGCATCCGCGTTTACAATGACTGGCTCGCCGAGTTCTGCGGGAGCGATCCGAAACGTTTGCTGGGCAGCGGGATGCTGCCGATGCGCGGGCCGGCCGAGTGGGCAATCGAAGAGGCTCAGCGCTGCGCCAAGCTGGGATTGCGCGGAGTAATGATTCCGGCAGTCAAGCGCAAGCCCTCCTACCATGAACCGATTTACAACAAAATGTGGGCGGCGCTCGAGGAATTGAATCTACCAGTCGGAGTCCATAGCGGCGCCGACGACGAGCCGCTCGCGATCGAATCCGGCATCCCACTGCACGCGCAGGTCTGCGACAATAAGATGTTCATGATGCAGCGCAGTCTCGCGCTGCTGATAACGTCTGCCGTGCCGCAGCGTTTTCCGAAGCTCCGTTTCGTAATCGTCGAGGGCGGCATCGGCTGGATCGCCGCACAATTGCGCTTCATGGATCACTGGTGGGAGGACCACCATCGGTGGATGCAACCGAAGCTCGAAGAGCCGCCGAGCGCCTATTTCCAGCGTCAGTTCTGGGCGACTTTCGAAGATGATCGGCCCGGCATCCTGACTCGTCACCTGCTGAATATTGACAAGCTGATGTGGGGCTCGGATTATCCGCATACCGAGGGTACCTTCCCCTTTTCGATGGAACGCATTAGGAAGGATTTCGTCGATGTACCCGAGGATGAAACTCTGAAGATGGTGTACGAGAACGCTGCCGCACTGTACGGAATCTCCGAAGTTTGACAAAGTCATGTTCCGGCAATTTGCGGGAAATCTAGGATGAAGTTCGGACTGCACTATCAACTGCCCTGCTACGGCGAGCAATCCGCCGTGCAGCGCTACCGCGACACGATCGAGCAAGCAGTTCATGGCGAAGCGCTGGGCTTCGAATCGGTATGGCCGGTCGAGCAGCACTTCAATCCTGGACTATCGATCATGCCCGCGCCGCTATTGCCGCTCGCCGCGATCGCTGAGCGCACACGCAATCTGCGGCTGGGGATCGCGATCGTGCTGTTGCCGCTATCTCATCCGCTGAGGGTGGCCGAGGAGATCGCGACACTTGATGTGATGAGCAATGGGCGGGTCGAGTTCGGCGTCGGACGCGGCGCGATTCCGAACCATTTTCGCGGCTTCGGCGTCGCGCAGTCGGAAAGTCGTGAGCGGCTATTCGAGGAGCTCGAAATTATCCGGCGTGCCTGGACTGAGGAGAGTTTTTCCTACGAAGGGCGATTCTACAAAGTCGATGATATTTCGGTAGTGCCGAAACCGGTGCAGAAGCCGTATCCTCCGATCCGGATCGCTGCGAACAGCGACGACAGCTTCGCGCTGATGGGGCGCGCGGGTTATCCGATCTTTGCCGCGTCGCAAGTCAATTCATTTAATCGGCTGCGAAGGTTTTTGCCCGCTTATCGCGAAGCTCGCGCCGCGGCGGGTCATCCCGACAATGGCGGCGAAGATTTGTCGCTCCTGATGCCGCTCTACGTCGGTGAAGACCCGGCTGAAATTCGCCGCGATACGGAACCCGGCATCCGCCATCTGCTGGAGACGGTTGCGAGCCTTTATACCTCCGGCATGCCGAAGAGCGAAGGCGGCGCGCGCCGCCTGATGGAATTAGCCGAGAAGACTCGCAGCACCACCTACGAACAGGCCGCCGAATCAATGGCCGTGTTCGAGACGCCTGAGTCGTGCATCGAGCGGCTGCAAGGATTTCGCGAAGAGTTCAACATGGGCCGCCTGATCTGCTGGTTCAATCCGGGCGGAGTCCTGCCGCACGAGCACGTCATCCGCAGCATGGAACTCTTCGCGCGCAAAGTAATGCCGCACTTTCAATAGCCAAGGGCACAATCGCGCCCGGCTGGAGGGATAAATATGCGCCGCGATATCGAGTTCAATGCCGAAGGCGCCAGTCTTCGTGGATGGCTCTATATGCCGGAGCGCGTCAAGCCTGAGAATCCGGCAGTCGTGATGGCGCATGGTTTCTCAGCCGTGAAGGAGATGCATCTCGACGATTACGCCGAGGTCTTCAGCGCCGCCGGTTTGGCGACGCTGGTTTTCGATAACCGCAACTTCGGTGCGAGCGGTGGCGAGCCGCGCCAAGAGATCGATCCGTGGCAGCAGGTGCGCGACTACCGTCATGCGATAACGTGGCTCACGATGCAGCCCGGGATCAATCGCGAAAGGATCGGCGTCTGGGGATCGAGCTACAGCGGCGGTCACGTGTTGGTAGTGGGCGCGATTGATCGGCGTGTCAAATGCGTCGTATCGCAGGTGCCGCTCGTGAGCGGCTCGCGTAATTTGAAGCGGCTGGTGCGCGCCGACTTCGCGGCCGGCCTGCGTGAGCAGTTCGACGCCGATCGCGAGGCGCACTTTCGCGGCGCAGCCCCTACGATGCTTCCTGTTGTCAGTGAAGACCCGATGGGTCCCTCGGCGCTGCCGACCCCCGATTCATGGCAATGGTTCACCCAGACCGGTAAGCAGCGCGCGCCTGCGTGGCGCAATGAAGTGACGCTGCGCACGGTCGAGATGCTGGGGGAATACGAACCCGGTTCGTACATCGACCGGATCAGTCCGACGCCACTATTGATGATCATCGCGGACGGTGATCATCTGGCGATCGCCGAGGAAGCGTTCGCTGCATACCATCGCGCGCTCGAGCCGAAGAAACTGGTGATCCTGCGCGGCGGCCACTTCGATGCGTACGTAAAGGATTTCGTCAAATCCAGCACCGCCGCCCGCGACTGGTTCCTTGCACATCTCGCCGAATAAATCAGGACACGAGGATGAAACCCTCGTGTCCTGCAACGGACTTTCGGTCATTTCTTCGTAGTCGAGGAAGCGATCGCAACTGCGAGCGGCGAGAACGCCAATCCGCCCGGATGAATCAGCCCGGTGACTACCGGAGTGATATTGCCGGTGTTCATGTCGAGCAGCCCGACGTCGCCCACAGCGTCCGCCGCGGTATAAACTTCGGGCGCTGGAAAATACGGCTTGGTAAGCTCATAAATCGCATTGGCGTTGGAATCGGTTATGAAGATTGTTCCAGCTGTGGAGGCACTCCCGCTCGTGACTGAATAGGTGAAGATAGTGTCGTTAACCTCGGTCGGCGCGCCGTCGAGCGTGAGCGGAATTTTCAGCACCGGATTTGTCGCCGAGGCCCCACGCACGACAATCAGTTCGTCATCGCCTTGGCTATCCAGCACTAATTCTCCTGACAGATCTATCGTCATCGAGTCTGGATCACTAAGCGCCAGGGTTTCGTTGGCGCCGGTGACGACATTAAAGGCCGTCGCATTGCCGGCGATTACCTGAGTTACGGTGGTCACCTTCTTGGGCTTACCGCTGAATTGCGCGATTGCCTGATTGGTGAATGGCGGTCCGCTCGGATTCGACGCCGACAAGAATACATCCTTGTCGTTCTTGCCCGAAAAGACTAAATCATCGAAGCCGCCATGAGCGGTCGGACTCGCAAATCCGTAGGTTTTGAACTTCCCAGTCTTTGGATTGATAATCGTAAGGGTTGAGTTCGCATCTTCGTTCTGGGTCGTCCAGACCTCATTGGTAGTCGGATTAATCTTCAAACCGTCAGTGTGGCCGAGAATAGAGACATTTTTTAGCAGGTTGCCGGAGGCGATGTCATATTCGATGACGTTGCTGGAGAGGCCGTCAGAGCCGTCCGGCGCATGCCCATTGCCATAAGCGACCCACAAGTCAGTGTTATCAGCCGAGATGGCCAAATCGTCCGGTGCGGTAACCTCGCTCGGTGGAACGCCATTGAAAGTCGTTAAGGTGTAAGGCGTGATCGCGACCGGCTGTGCGAAGACGCGGCTAGCTGCAATAAGAAGACTCACTGCCGACAGCAGCGCCAGCATTCCAGTTCGGCGCGTCTCGCGCGCAAAATCAAAACTCATTTGAACCTCCGCAACTTAATGCGGTAGGATTTGAGTAGATTCGAACTGCTGGAACTAGCCTTGAAGAGTTAAGAAAATGTTAGCAGCGTATTAATCCAGCGCGCTCGTACCCGCATCTACTTCGTGCCGTCAGCTCTTCCGGCTTTTGCTTCGCGGTCAAAGCCCGGCAAGATCGTCTTGATGAAGGCGTTCTCGATCAATTGCCCGACTGCCTGCCAGGTGCTTACGTTGGGCTGATCGATCTTTCCGCTCACGTTGGCTACCGTCGCGACCTTATCAGTAGAGCGATTCTTGAACACGTCGGCGACTGCGCCGACGGCGAGCTTGTACGCCTGCTGCAATACCGGTTTATTCTTATCTTTTTGATAATTATAAACCTGCAGGTTACTGAAAAGCGGCTTGACATAGCCGTCCACATGCCCCTGATTCGCAGTCATCTGCGTGTACAAGGAGAAATCGCCTCGAGCGACACGCAACCGGCCATAGGCCTGAAGCAGGTCATTCATCGTCATCATATCGGTTCGCTGGATCGCGAGATTAATTTTGAAATCCGGTCCTTGTTTCTGAGGACGAAAATTTCCCGTCATCGTCGTGTCGCCGCTATCCATGAACTTGCCCTTCACATTGAAGGTCGAGCCGCCCTGATCATACTGGTTCGATATATTGGTCGCGTGCACGTCGAGGTCTGAAATGAACAGCTGGTACGGTGGATTTTTCACCTGATCAGTATAGGCAACTCGGCTATTTTTGATTGCGGCGGCATCCACTTTAAGAATTAGTCCCGGCTGATTATTCGCCTTCTTCGCCGCCGTTTTCACCTCTTCGGCTCGTCGCGCCTCGGCGGTTGCGGTCTGCGCCATATGGACGTAATTCAGATTGATTCCACTTACGGTTGCGTTATAAACCTCAACATTTCGCACCTTGGGTGAGTATTCAACCATCCCCTTACTATCGAGTACGCCGCCACTGACATTCAGGTTGGCGCGTTGCGCGACCGGTTCGAAATGGCTGAGCGGGAGATTGCTCACCCAATAATGGGCTTTGATAGCAGTAAAGGGCTCAGCAAAAAAGTTCGCGTTGCCGTCCAACTGTATTTTGCCCTGATCGAAGGCGATGGTGTCCAGATGTATGGCGGAAGGATACGTTGCGCGCGGCGCCTTAACATTCCGGATGTTGTCTGCGATTAGATTCAGATGAGTTAGATTAAGTGGATGCTGCGGGTCCTTGTCGATGTAGGTTGCGGCACCGTCAACGACTTTTAGCCGGTTGATTTTGACTGGATAAATCGCTTCAACCGCATCCTGCCAGCCTTGCTTTTTTATCGGCACCTTGTTGGTGCGTTCGGTTTCCAACTGCGCAAGGTCGATATGCACTTTCGGATGATAGAGCGTGAATGTCGCGACAATTCGCGCAGCAAGCAAAGCGTCAAGATCGATTTGCGCCTCAAGCTCATCGATATCCGCTACCGGCGGATCCGGATGAGCATTCTGAATGATTTTGATGCCATATAAGGTCAGTGTGCCGGTGAGGAGCTGAAGGTGTGCGCGTGCCAGTTGCGTATGATAGCCCACCAGCTTCGCATTCATCTCCTTTTCCATCCGCGCCCGGATAAATGGATCGATGAAGTACGAAAGGATAAACAACGCGATGATGATCGACGCGATCGTCCAGCCAGCAATTCCGATCGCCCGTCGATGGTGGGTATAGAATCCAGCAGCCATGAGTCTAAGCTCATCGACAATAGAGCAAACGACGTGAATAGAGCAAACGAGGTGCCGCCTAATCCATAGGCAAGATGGTGGCGGAACGCGCAGACAAGCGCATACTTACATTGCCCAGGAATAAATTGCTGGATTAGCGTCAAAACAATCGTCGAAGCTGAGAGTTTAGCCTCCGGTCAAATCTCTGCGATCTTCAGTGGATAGTGGATTAAGCATCGATCTCAGGCTATGATCGCGGCTGTAATGGAAGCCGAAGAAGTTCAAAAATTAATCGAGGCGGGATTACCCGGCGCGCTGGTAAAGGTGGAGGACACCACGGGAGGCGGCGACCATTTTGAAGCGCTCGTGGTAAGTAATGCGTTTGAAGGTAAGTCTCTCGTCGAAAGACATCAAGTAGTCTATGCGGCGCTTGGCGATGCGATGCGCCAACGAGTACACGCACTGGCGCTCAGAACTTTAACTCCGGCTCAATACCAGAATCAGAGGTGAGCAACGATGCCGAACGCAATGGAGCGGATCCAAGCCGCAATCAATGAAAACAAAATCTGCCTGTTCATGAAGGGCAATCGTAATTTCCCGCAATGCGGGTTTTCCGCCGCGACCGTACAGATGCTGGAGCAGGTCGGCGCAAATTACGGCACGGTTGACGTTCTAAGCGACCCGGAGTTGCGTGACCAGATTAAGACTTACAGCAACTGGCCTACGATTCCGCAGGTTTACGTGAACGGCAAATTCGTTGGCGGGTGCGACATCGTGCGCGAGCTTTATGAGAGCGGAGAGCTAAAGTCGCTCGTCGAACAAGCCGGTGCGACTACTGCCGCAGCAAAATAGTCTCCCAGATTCTGTATTTCAGCATGATAAACCGGGATGCGAAGAAGTCGCTCCCGGTAGCCTATCTCACCTTGAAAAAATATTTATGATCAGGCGGCCTGTCGTGCACCCACAGCGTGTGACATTACCAATCGCCCGTCAACGCTATAAGCACCGGGGCCGACGCTTGCTAGTATCAGCAGCCCACCCATCATAGAAAGATTTTTCATGTACATGATGGAATTGATCATCACCTGCTGCCCTTCGCGAGAAGGAAAGAAATGAAAGATCAGCGTCACCGGGATCAGCCAGAGAAAAATGATGAGAGCAGCGATCCGGGCTTGGTAACCAATTACGATTAATAGGCCGCCGCCGAGTTCAATCAGAATCGTTAGTATCAGCCCCGGCATCACCAGGTTATGCGGAATACCGGCGCCCACCATATAACCAGCGGTGCCGGAAAAGCCACCAATCTTCGAAACCCCTGATAGTACAAAAATCGCAACCAGCAGAATCCGGCCAATCAACACTCCCAAGTCGCGCGATCGCTCCATCGTTCACTCCCCTTCCAGGGCGGTGAAACCAACACCGCGTTACAATGAGCGCCCTACATAATGAAAAGCACTCGCGAGTGATTAACCCTGTGCCGTTCCAGCTTTGACAAGCTTTACGCCCTCGCAGCAGGTCCTGACAAGATCGCAATCTCCGAAAAACCCTTAGTTGATACTGCGGATGAACTCGATCAGTAGATTATTCACTTCTGCCGGACGCTCCTGCTGTGTCCAGTGTCCGCAGTTCGGCAGCATCACGGACCTGGTGAGATTCGGGACCGTGGTCTCCATTGTATCGACTTCGTCCGACCAGAATTCGATCACGGCGTCGCGATCACCGGCGACAAACAAGGTAGGCTGGCGCAGCTTGGCTCCATCGAGGAATGGAGTTAAAGCCCAGTTGCGATCAACATTGCGATAATAATTAAGGCCGCCTTTGAAGCCGGTGCGCTTGAACTCCGTAACGAAGAAATCGATATCCTCGTCCGTCACGAAGCTGGGTTTCTGCGAGCTTGACGGCATGGCGGATGCCAGCTCTTCGGGTCGCATCACAAACTTCCATTGCTTATCCGTGGGCGCCTCGCCTGACGCTGAATAAAGCGCGTTTGTGATCGAGGCGCGCACATCAGCTTCAAAAACCTGCTCGGAGCCGGGCGCACGAAAAATTTGCTGATAAAAAATCTGTCCGGGATAGCGCTGCTTTTCCCATTCACTGGGACTGATAGGGCCGCGCGGAAGGTAAGGAACGCTCAACAGCGCGACTGCGCGAAACATATCCGGTCGGAACAATGCGGCGACCTGCGTGATCCATGCGCCCCAGTCGTGCCCGACGATCACTGCTGATGCCGCTCCCATCGCATTGATCAAGCCGACCAGATCGCCCGTTAACTGGAAGATATCATGAGCTTCAACTTCCTTAGGCTGGTCAGTCTGTCCATAGCCGCGCATATCGGGCGCGATCGCATGAAAACCCGCCTCGGCTAGCGCATGTAGCTGATGCCGCCACGAATACCACGACTCTGGAAAGCCATGACAGAGCAGAATGAGAGGACCTGCGCCGGCCTCGACATAATGCATTCGGATGCCATTGGTGTTCACGAATTGATGGGTGATTTCGGCCATTTATGATCTCCCGTCGAAGGCTGATGAACACTATACTTATTTGCGATTACTATGATCCTGCTCTCGTGAGGGCGTCATGTATCGCCGCGGAAATTAAGCAGCGCGCACACCTCCAGCAATCGAGAGCTTTCCTGAAGGAACACATAACATTATCGCGAAGTGGGCATAAGTACGAAGAACTCGATTCCCAATATTACAGAATGTAGGCCGGGATACCCACCCGATGCGAGCGCAAGAAGCGCGATAGAGAGTGCTAATACTGTAGTTCTTATTTTGCTCGTTTTTACATACAAATTCTCGCTATTCCATTCTATGCCGGGCTTTCTTGGAAGAACCGACGTGTATGACTCACAAAAATCAACACAATTTCGCAGATTAAGCATCATAGAGCGCTCTTTTCGGCCAAAAACAGCCAATGCGAATGCCAAATTGGGGATTCACGCGAGCGTTCGGCTTGACTGATGTGGGTCAGAGTGGGATTGTGTGGGGAAATTTGGGGGGAGAACGGTGTTCATCGGGCAGTTCGACCACGCATTGGACGAAAAAGGACGGGTGAGTGTACCCGTCCAATTTCGCGAAGAACTGCAAAAGCAGGGTCATAACCGCCTCTATATCACTAATCGCGTAGTTGCTCGTGAACGCTGCCTGGCCCTCTATCCTCCTAAGCAATGGGAGGAATTGATAGAGCGCATCCGCGAAAAAGCTCACGCTGATCCCGAGACCGAGCTGCCTGAACTCTTTTACATCGGTCGCGCCCATCAAGTCGAGACAGACCGTCAAGGGCGCATTTTGATCCCTGCGAAATTGCGAGATTTTGCCCATATAGAACGCGACGTCACTTTTTCGGCGCAGATCGATTATCTCCAGCTCTGGAGCAGGGCAACCCTCGAACGCCTAGACGTCGTTGCTAATAAGCTCGCGGATGAAGATCCGAAATTTATGGCCAAATTGAGGTGATGATTTTATGCACCTAAATGAGGAAACCAGTTTGAGCGCGGCGAGCCGCCAGCACGTGGCGGTGATGGTGGAGGAGGTAGTGGGGCTCGTCCGCGCTTCTAATCCCTTAGTGGTCGTCGATGCCACGATCGGCACTGGCGGGCATGCGGAAGCACTGCTCGAAGCAACCGGTGCGCAGCTAATCGGTTTGGATCGTGACGGTGATGCCTTGCGGATCGCAGCGGCAAGATTAGAACGATTCGGCTCGCGCGTCAGCCTACATCAGGCGAATTTCGCCGGTCTCGGCGAGGTGCTCGATCACTCCGGGATGCCCGGCGTAGGGGCGATTTTCGCCGACCTCGGTATGAGCAGCTTTGCCCTGAACAATCCGGCGCGCGGCTTTAGTTTCATGGCCGACGGTCCGCTCGATATGCGGATGGATCAGGAGCAGGAATTAAGCGCCTACGATCTGGTCAATGAAGAAACTGAAGAAGAGCTCGCGCATATCATCCACGATTACGGACAAGAGCATAGCGCGCGGCGGATTGCTCGGGCTCTGGTGATTGCGCGTCGCCGTGGGCCGCTCGAAACCACTGGCGAGCTACGGTTGATTATTGAAGGAGCAGTAGGCGGCCGTCGGCGCGGTGGTATTCATCCGGCCACTCGTACTTTTCAGGCGCTTAGGATGGCGGTCAATGCGGAGATGTCGAGTCTCACTAAACTGCTCGATCAGGCGCCATGCCGGCTGGTGGCGGGCGGACGCATGATCATCCTCGCTTATCATTCATTGGAAGACGGACCTATCAAGCGGCGTTTCCGCGGATTGACCGATTACGGGAACTTCCATCTTCTCTCACGCCGTGCGGTGCGCCCTTCTGCCGAAGAGGTTGCGCGCAACCGGCGAGCGCGGAGTGCGCGACTTAGATGCATCGAACGAAAGGCCAATTGACATCCTGTGCAACGCCTGCCGCGAAGCCCTCGAAACTTGTTCCGGCGCTACTCGCTGTAGCGATTATAGCCGCCGGGTTTAGTACGCTAATGATTCGACTTGAGGTAACGCAGGAGGGCTATCAGCTGTCCGCATTGGGCGCCGACAGCCGCGAGCTTCAGGAGCGCAACCGACGCCTGAAACTGGAAGTGGCGCAATTGTCTTCGCACGAACGGCTTCGCGCGCTCGCACTCAAGCAGGGCATGGGTCCGTCATCGAATAGCCATGTGGTGATCCTGCCGTGAATCAGCCTTTCAAATTGCGCCAGACGCGAATCGGCGCGCTCACCGCGATTTTCGGCATCGTATTTGGGCTCGTAGCAATTCGGCTCATGATGCTCGTGTTAATCGACGGACCGCGGCTCGCCTCAATGGCGAGAAGCGAACACCTCGGTAAGCTGAAGCTGGCGGCCGTGCGCGGACCGATCTTTGATCGTAATGGCCAGGCACTGGCGCTCTCGGTAGAGACGCCCTCATTCTTCGCCCACCCGCGCCGGCTGCTCGAAAACAGCACCCCAGCTGATCGAACTCTCCTGGCGCGCACGCTTGATCTCTCTCCACGGGAATTGGAGCAACGGCTGCAGCACAAGAGTTCGTTTGTATGGCTGGCGCGGCAACTAACCCCGCAGCGCGCGCGTGAACTGGGCGATTTGGCTTTCGCGGGAATTGAAACAGTACCCGAATATCACAGGTTCTATCCGGAGAGCGGCCTGGCCGCGGCGGTGGTGGGGCAGGCAGGGATGGACGGCCAGGGCCTCTCCGGAGTGGAGCTCGAATACGACCGGATGGTGCGTGGTGCGCCGGTCGCGACAGCATTTTATCACGACGCTCTCGGTCATCCGATTCTGGATTCGCCATTGGAGATGAGAGATGCGCAGGCCGGAGCACGCCTTGAATTGACTATCGATGCTGCCATCCAAGCGCAAACCGAGAATTTTCTTGACGCTGAACTGAAGAGTAGTGGCGCGCGACGCGGCACAGCCATCATACTTGAACCCTTCAGCGGCGAAGTTCTGGCGATGGCAAATGCGGACACTAATTATGAGCCAGATGCCAGACGGCTGCATAATCCAGCCATCCAGGATGCGTTTGAACCCGGCTCGACCCTAAAAGGTTTACTCGGGGCGATCGCGCTTGATCGGCGCGTAATCGACGTCAAGCGGCGAATCTATTGCGAAGACGGCGCTTGGCATTTCGCCGGGAAGGTGATCCATGACGACGGCCCGCACGGATGGCTCAATCTCGGCGGAATTATCGAGGTTTCCTCTAATATTGGTGCGGCGAAAATCGCCCTGTCGTTAGGCGCCGATTCGTTCGCCAAGGGTCTCGAAGCTTTTGGCCTAGGGATGAAAATGGGGATCGATTTACCCGGAGAGAACGCCGGTATGATGCGCGCATCGTCAAAATGGCGACCGATCGAATTGGCCAATCACGGTTTTGGTCAAGGCATCGCCGTGACACCGATCCAGCTCGCCAGCGCCTACGCTGCGATCGCTAATGGCGGCGTGATACTGCGCCCATACGTCGTCAAGGCGGCCTACGATGCGAATGGCCATAAAATTTTTGAACACACGCCGCAGGTCCTGCGCCGAGCCATAGCGCCTTCGAGCGCGCACACGATCAACAACTTGCTGCGCGGCGTGGTCAACTCTCCCGATGGTACCGGTCGTCTCGCGCAAGTGGCCGATTTCACTGTAGCCGGCAAGACTGGCACCGCTCAGATGGTGAATCCTGCCACCGGTGCCTATTACCAGAACCGTCTGGTTGCCTCTTTCGTCGGATTTGTCCCGGCGCAGGACCCGCGACTCGTCATTCTCGTAGTCCTGTATGAAGTTCCGCATGAGCATTTCGGCGGACTCTACGCTGCTCCAGTTTTCAGCGAGATTGCCTCGAATGCATTGAACCGTCTCGATGTAGCTCCGCAACGCTCCACTTACGACACGGCAAGCTTGATCCCGTTCGAGATGACCGGCGACAATGCATCGCCCGTTGCACCAAGCGAAAGAATTGATCAGAGCCCCATGCCCGGAGCGAATTTAATGCCCTCGACAGCCATGCCGGATTTCATCGGCTTAAGTCTAAGAAGCGCGCTGGCGCTGGCCCGCGCCAATGGTCTTAATCCCGAGATTAACGGAGCCGGCTATGTTATTCGTCAAGGTCCACGCGTGGGATCGCGCAATCGCGGCTCAGTCCGACTCCAATTGGCAAGCGACTCAGACATACCGGGAATCGATGATCCTCATATCAGCGGCAAGCACCGCGTTGCCCGCGTGCCAGCACTTGCGGCAGGAGAGGTCCGCCATCCGCGGAATCTGCAATGAAGCTGGCCGAATTGACTGCCGGAACTGAAATCCGGCGCGTCATCGGCAGCGCCGCATGTGAAATCGCGGGATTGGCGTATGACTCGCGCCGAGTTAATCCGGGTGACCTGTTCTTTTCGACCGCGCGCGACACAGGGTCTGCGCGCAAATATAGCGATCACGCATTAAACCGCGGAGCGCGTGCGGTGGTGATGAGGAGCTGGGATGGTGAGACGGCGCGCTCCGCGGCGACCATTCTCGAATGTGAGCAGCCACGCCGCTTGATGGGTGTGGCTGCGTCGCGTTTCTATGGCGCGCCCAGCCGAAAGCTCGAATTAGTTGGTATAACCGGCACGAGCGGTAAAACGACGACCGCCTATCTGCTGGAATCGATTTTTGAATCAGCCGGACGCAAGGCCGGAATGATCGGCACGATCGGAATTTTCGCCGGTGGCCGCAAGCTGATGAGCGGTCTTACTACGCCCGAATCGATTGATCTTGAGCGCTCGTTGGCATCGATGCAGGCGGAAGGCATCGATTCGGTAGCAGCGGAAATTTCTTCGATCGGGCTGGAAGAGCGCCGCGTTGATGAGCTCAGCTTTCGCGCTGCGGTTTTTACCAATTTGGGTCGTGATCATCTCGATTATCACGACACGATTGAAAAATACTTCGGAGCTAAACTGCGCCTTTTCACTGAAATTCTGCCGCGCAGCAGCCATCCGGACGTAATTGCGGTAGTCAATGCCGACGATCCATACGGTCGCGCGCTGGCGCAAGCCATCAGCACACCCCGAATTACCTTCGGACTTGGACAGAATACTGACGTGCGCGCTAGCAAAGCGGAACTCAATAACGATGGAATTCGCGCTACGATTGACGCCGACGGCCACCGGTTCGATTTGATCTCGCCACTGCTCGGCGAAATTAATTTGCGCAATATCTTGGGGCTTCCGCCTTGTCGGTGGCCTTGGGCATCGAAACGGACGCGGTTGTGGAGGGTGTGCGGCGATGCCCAGGGGCCCCCGGCAGGCTGGAAGCTGTCCCGGGCCTCTCAGGAGTCAAGGTGCTGGTCGATTATGCGCACAAGCCGGAAGCGCTTCAGGCCGTGCTCGAGACCTTGCGCGCGATGCAACCGAAACGTCTGCTCTGTATCTTCGGATGCGGCGGCGATCGCGATCGTGGCAAGCGCCCGATCATGGGCGAAATTGCCGGCCGCTGTGCCGACTTAGTGATCGTCACCTCGGATAATCCACGCAATGAGGAGCCGCTCGCGATCATTACCGAAATCGAAGCCGGCCTGAAGACGACTCAGCTTAAGCGAATTGCAGGAACTGCTTTACAAGAGACCAGCAGTGGCTACCTGGTGGAAGCCGATCGTCGCAGTGCGATTGCACTTGCGCTGCAAAATACTACTCCCGGAGATATCGTTCTGATCGCCGGCAAAGGCCATGAAGACTATCAACTGGTTGGAAACACGCGACTGGACTTCGATGACGCCGCAGTGGTGCGCGAATTGACAGCCGTAATGCGCGAATGAGCGCGGCCGGGGGGAACCGATGCTCTATCTCGCACTCTATCCGCTCCATACGCGGTTTCCAGCGCTCAATGTTTTGCGCTATGAAACTTTTCGCTCCGTTCTCGCGGGACTCACGGCACTGGCGCTTTCACTCGCACTCGGGCCACTGCTGATTCAGCGGTTTCGCGCGGCGAACATTGGCCAAACGATCCGCGCCGAGGTTCCGCAGAGCCATCAGAAGAAGGCCGGAACACCAACTATGGGTGGGCTGCTCATCGTGGCCTCCTGCCTCGCCGCGACCATTTTGCTCGCCGATCCGCACAATCCTTATGTCTGGATTGCTCTGTTCGTTACGGTTGCATTCGGCGCAATTGGTTTCACCGACGATTATCTCAAACTCAAACGAGGACGTGGTCAGGGTCTGAGCGGTCCGCAGAAGCTGGCGTGGCAATTCGGTTGCGCGTTTATTGCGGCGGTGGTGCTGTTCGGCCTGCTCGGCTTTAACCGCACGCTCAATTTTCCTTTTCTTAAACGAGTGCATCCGAGGCTGCCGCTTTGGCTCTACGTTCCGCTCGCGATGTTCGTGATGGTTGGTTCTTCCAATGCGGTTAATCTGACCGACGGGCTCGACGGATTGGCGATCGGTCCGGTGATGACGACCAGCTTTTGCTACTGGGTTTTCACCTACGTAGCGGGCAATCTCAAATTTGCCAGCTATCTCGATGTGCCGCATGTCGAGGGCGCGGGCGAGGTCGCGATTTTTTGCGCCGCCCTAATCGCCGCATCGATGGGGTTCCTCTGGTACAACGCCTACCCAGCCTCGATGATGATGGGCGATGTCGGTGCGCTCGCGCTGGGCGGCGCGCTCGGAACGATCGCGCTGTTATCGAAGCAGGAGATGATATTACCCGTGGCGGGCGGAATCTTCGTGCTCGAAGCTCTTTCCGTGATTGCGCAACGCTATTATTACAAGCTCACGCATCGGCGCATCTTTCGGATGGCCCCCATTCATCATCACTTCGAACTTGGCGGCTGGCCGGAAACGATAGTCGTCGTACGTTTTTGGATAATTTCAATCGTATGCGCGCTAGTCGCACTTAGCACATTGAAGCTGCGGTGATCGCGGTTTAACGATGGAACTCCGGCAGCAAAGAGTGATGGTGATTGGACTGGGCGTCAGCGGCTCGGCGGCAGCGCGCTTTTTGGCCCCGCGAGCCGCATCGCTGGTGATGACCGATCGCCGCACCGATATCGATGTCGCACGGCTGCCGCCGGGCGAGCTTCGGCTCGGCAATGAGAATCCTGTCATGGCTGCAAGGGGTTGATTTGATCGTCACGAGTCCCGGCGTCCCGCCCTCCTCTGAGTTGCTGCGTGGCGCACGCTCCGCAGGAATCCCAGTGATCGGCGAGCTGGAACTTGGCAGCCGTTTCGTTTCCGCGCCGATCGTCGCAGTCACTGGAACCAACGGCAAGAGTACTGTGACCGTGATGCTTGGGGAGATTCTCAAGCTGGCAGGACGTCGAGCTTTTGTCGGCGGCAATCTGGGTACTCCCCTGATCGAAGCAGCGGAGCAGGATATTGATATCGCGGTAGTTGAGGCTTCGAGCTATCAGCTGGAGACGATCGATCAGTTCAGGCCGACTATCGCAATCCATCTGAATCTCACCGAAGATCATCTCGACCGCTATCACGATCTCACGGAATATGGACGCGCCAAGGAGCGCATCTTCGAGAATCAAACCCAGCACGACTGGGCGGTGCTGAATCGCGACGACCCGGAGGTTTGGAAGATCGCCGGACGTGTTCCCTCCCGCATAGTGAGCTTCGGAATCAAACGCCCTCAACAAGGTGCAGGGTTCTGGAACGAACCTGGCCAGTTAGTTTTCGACCTCGATGACCGTCGCGGAACGATTTCGCTCGACCACTTTCGACTCACTGGCGCGCATAACCGGCTTAATGCGATGGCTGCGGCTGCCGCTGCGATGATTGTGAATATTGATCCAGCCACCATCGAAAATGGCTTGGCGAACTTCACCGGCCTGCACCATCGGATCGAGCTAGTCGGCGAAAAAAACGGGGTGCGATTCATCGATGATTCGAAGGGCACCAACGTCGGTGCGGTGATCGAGGCGCTCGCCGCGATTAACGCGCCCATCATATTGATCGCGGGCGGGATGGACAAAGGCGGCGACTACGCGCCGCTGCGTGCGGCGCTTACTGCCAAAGTAATACTGCTGATCCTGTTCGGCGCCGCGCGGATGAAAATGAGCGCAGCCCTCGCTGATGCAACCGAAATTACTTGCGTGAAAACGCTGGAAGAGGCTGTGGCGATGGCGGCGCAACGGGCTGCGCCGGGCGACACGGTCCTGCTTTCACCAGCATGTTCGAGTTTCGATCAATTTAGAGATTATGCCGAGCGCGGACGAAAATTTCAGGAGCTGGTTCGGGCGCTTTGAGCGCCTGACTTTCCGGCGACCCGACCCTTGGCTGGCCGCCCCGGCGGGCATACTGCTGGTGCTTGGTCTGCTGATGGTCCTGAACACCACCTATTTTCTCGGTCAGGAGAAGACTGGGGACGCATTCCATTTTTTCAAGTTGCAACTGATCCACGTTGGCGCCGGACTCGCGCTTTGCCTGTTGCTATCGCAGTTTTCGCTGCCAGGTTTGCGGCGTCTCGCGTTTCCGCTGGCAATCACCGCAGTGGTGCTGATGCTGATGGTCTGGATTCCCGGGCTTGGCGTGGTGCGCGGCGGAGCGCGTCGCTGGGTGCGGCTGGGTTCGATGCTCGCCGAGCCATCGGAATTGGCTAAGTTCACATTGGTGTTTTTCCTCGCTGATTTTCTCGCTAAGCGGCAGGACGCGGTGCGCAACTTCAAGGACGGACCGCTGCCGGCTCTGCTGAGTGTTGCCCCAATCGCCCTTCTGATGATGTTGCAGCCGGATTTCGGGGCAACCGTGATGGTCGTCGTGATCCTGTTCACGATGCTGTTCGCGGCGGGCGCGCAACTCAAGCATCTGGCGATCCCGAGCGGCGCAGCCGCTATCCTGCTCGCGATTCAGGCAGTGGCCAAACCATATCGGTTGCGGCGCTTTGTCGGCTTTCTCAATCCGTGGCGTACTGCACGCGGCGCCGGGTTTCAGTTGATTCAATCGTACATCGCGCTTGGCGCAGGTGGCGGATGGGGACAAGGACTCGGCGTCGGTCGTCAGAAAATGTTCTGGTTGCCGCAAGCTCATACCGATTTCGTTTTCGCGGTGATTGTCGAGGATTTCGGTATCGCCGGCGCACTCGGCGTGTTTATTTTGTTTGCGATAATTCTCTTTCGCGGCATGCGGATCGCCCGTGAAGAGCCGGACATGTTCGCCAGTCTGCTGGCCGTCGGATTGACCGGGCTGCTCTCGCTACAGGCACTGATCAATATGGCGGTCGTGATCGGATTGGTGCCGACCAAAGGCCTACCACTGCCATTTTTGAGCTACGGCGGAACCTCGATGGTGATGACGCTGGCGACGCTCGGCGCATTGCTGGCTTTATCACGGCGTCCAGCGGTGCGATGAATGTGATTATCGCGGGCGGTGGAACCGGCGGGCATTTATTTCCAGCCGTCGCAGTTGGAGAAGCCCTCCTGCGACTCAATCCCGTATACCAGGTCACGTATGTCGGGGCGAGCAATGGCCTCGAAGCGCGTTGGCTGCCTGCACATCAACTGCCGCATCACCTCCTGCAGGTTCGCGGATGGACTGGCAAGGGTCCGCTGATCAGGCTGCGAGCCATGCGCGAGTTCGCCGCCGCAACCAATCGCGCGCGCCGCTTACTCGATCAATTGCGCCCGGCTCTGGTGGTTGGAGCAGGCGGCTATGCATCAGTGCCAGTGGCGCTCGCCGCCATTCTTAAACGCGTTCCACTCGTACTGATGGAGCAGAATACCCGGCCGGGATTGGCCAATCGGCTCTTGTGGCGCTTCGCGCGAAAGATCTGTGTAGGCTTCGATGAAACTGCGACCGCGTTTCCAGTCGGATAAGGTAGCCGTGACCGGAAATCCGGTTCGCTTTCAGGCAATTACGACTGCACCGCGCCCATATAATGGAACGCTGCAAATTTTAGTGCTAGGTGGCTCCAGCGGCGCACATCGATTGAATCTTGGAGTCCTCAAAGCTTTCGAGCTTCTAGCGAAAAATGTTATAAATGTCGATCTCATTCATCAGACCGGCGAGGCGGACGTGGAGATGGTGGCGGAGGGGTACAGCAGGCTGGACCGGCGTGCCAGTGTTGTCGCTTTTATTGACGACATGGCCACCCAACTTGCGTCCGCCGACCTCGTGATCGCACGGTCCGGCGCGATGACGGTATCGGAACTCGCGCTGGCCGGTCTTCCAGCGCTCTTCGTCCCCTATCCTTTCCATCGCGATCGCCAGCAGGAGCTAAACGCGCAGGTGCTTGCGCATCGCGGCGCTGCGCGGATCGTGCATGATGATGAACATTTAGGCGAAAATTTAGCCAAGCTGTTACATAAATTGATTGCCGATCCTGAGGCAACTCGAAACGATGGGTCGGCTGGCGAAATCCGCAGCGAAGCCGCACGCCGCCGACGAAATCGCGCGGCTCTGTGTTGAAATTGCGCAAGCAGCAGGTGCAGCCGCATGAGCCAACGAAGGCGCACCGCACTGCTCGAACGCCAGCGCCATCTCCATTTCGTCGGGATCGGCGGGGCCGGGATGAGCGGAATTGCCGAGCTTTGCCTGCGCCTGGGTTTTGCGGTCAGCGGTTGCGATTTGAATCAGACAGCGGCCACCGAGCGGTTGACTGAATTGGGCATCCTGATCGATTACGGCCATCATCCGGCGCATCTGCTCGACGCATTGGACGCCGTGGTAATTTCGTCAGCGGTCAAATTTTCTAATCCCGAAATCGTGGCGGCGCGCGCGCGAAAAATTCCACTGATTCCTCGTGCAGAGATGCTAGGGGAGCTGCTGCGTATGGCGCGTATTGGAATCGCGGTCGCCGGCACCCATGGCAAGACCACCACGACCTCGCTGGCCGGCCTGATTCTGGAAGAAGCGGGGCTCGATCCAACCGTTGCAATCGGCGGCAATCTGCGGGCACAGGGCGCGAATGTGCGCCTCGGACAGGATGATTACATGGTGGTCGAGGCTGACGAGAGTGACGCCTCGTTTCTTTTGCTCACGCCCGCAATAGCGATCGTAACGAATATCGATCCGGAACACCTTGATCACTACGGCACGATGGAGCGGGTGCGCGAGGCTTATCTGAATTTCATCAATCGCGTGCCGTTCTATGGGTTCGCGGTGCTTGGAGTCGATAGCGCGAATGTGCGCGGATTGCTCCCGGCAATCCGCAAGCCCGTGATTACCTATGGTATTGCCGCCGATGCCGATTTGCGTGCTGAGAAGATCGTAATTGATGGGCTTTCGACCCGTTTCGAGGTTATGTGCAAGGGTGCGCCACTCGGAGCGGTTACACTCCCGACGCCGGGACATCATGTCGCGATGAACGCGCTCGCCGCACTCGCCGTAATGCTTGAAATCGGTATCGATTTTCGCATCGCCGCCGCCGCGCTGGTGAAATTCGCCGGCATCTCGCGGCGCTTCGAGATCAAGGGAGAAGCTTCCGGGCGGTTTGTGCTCGACGATTACGCCCATCATCCGGAGGAAATACGCGCGACTCTCGCGGCTGCTCGCGCAGCCTTTCAGCGCCGCATCGTCGTAATCTTCCAGCCCCATCGATATACCCGTTTGCGCGATCTGTTCGATGAATTCGTAACTGCGTTCGACGACGCGGACGTCGTCTATCTTGATGAGGTCTATAGCGCGGGCGAGGAACCGATCACGGAAGTTTCGGCGCGAAGACTCTATCAGGCGATGCGCGCACGAGGCCATTTAGACGTTCGCTATCTCGGCGATGAAATCGATCGCGCCGGTAAAGTGGCTCAGGAATCGACCCCGAGCGACTTGATTATCTCGCTCGGGGCCGGCGACGTGTACAAGCTCGGCGAGCAGATCCTGCTGCGGCTCGACGCGACGGAGAAGGCCAATGCACGCGTTTGAGCGGAGCTTGCGCGAGCATTTCGGCGCGCGTTTGCGGACGAATTATCCGCTAGCGGTGGAGACTTCGTTCAAAATTGGCGGACCTGCGGATTTGTTCCTGATAGTTGAAAACCTCCAAGAGTTGAGTGTTGCCAAAGCAGTGGCTCATCAAAACTCATTTGCGACATTCTGTCTTGGCTCGGGAACCAATCTGCTCGTCAGCGATCGAGGTGTTCGCGGGTTCGTACTGAAGCTCGGTGCGGGCTTTACACGAATCGATATCGATGGCGGTGACGTTCGCGCAGGCGCGGCTGCCCAATTTGGCGAACTCGCCGAGACCACCGCCGAGCGCGGACTTGCTGGCCTCGAGTTCGGTGAAGGAATACCGGGCTCGGTCGGGGGCGGACTGGTGATGAATGCTGGAGCGTTTAGCGGCGAAATCGCGCGAGTAGTAATCGCAATCCACGGGGTTAAGGATGCGGGCGCATCCTTAACCTTGAGCAAGGATGAAGCAGGATTTGCCTATCGTCGTAGTTCGTTACCAGCAGACTTCATCATCACCGACGTTGATTTCAGGCTGATGCCGGGGAATCGCGAATCACTGCGCGAGCGTATCCATGAAATTCGGGCGCGCCGCACCAGCCGGCAGCCACGAACCGCGCCCAATGCCGGTTCGGTATTCAAGAATCCACCCGGCGGTTTCGCCGGCAAACTGCTGGAAGAGGCAGGACTCAAGGGAGAACGATTCGGTGCAGCGGCGTTCTCGGATCAACATGCGAACTTTATCGTTAATCTCGGTGGTGCGAAGGCCTGTGAGGTGCGCTCCTTGATCGAACTGGCGCGCGCGCGGGTTCGTCAGCAGGCCGGCATCACGCTTGAATCCGAAGTGAGGCTGGTCGGCGAATGGTGAATTGAGCGAGGGAGCGGAGATAGTGGCGGCGGCGAAACGGAAAAAATCTAAGAAAACCTCAGACTGGAGCTGGCGGTTGGCCGGGATTGCTCTATGCGCATTTTTCGCGCTGGGGGTGATCACCGGGCTGAGCCGCAGCGGCCGTTCATTGGCTTCGCGCGTCGAAACCTTGCTCCGCATGTTGCCCCTTGCCAGCCGTTCGGCGCTAATGCCTAATCTGCCGATTCCTTTGATTTCGCGCGGAAGCGCCGGCGCGATCGCGTTGATTAAACGCACCGATGGCTTTTACGCGCTGGACTCGGAAGGCGCACTGCGTGGCCCAATTGTCCCAACGACTGCGGGCGACTTGCCGATTGTCAGTGGAATATCTACCCGCAGCGCGAGCGGCGAACAGCTCGTCAGTTACGTCTCACTATTGGTGCGGTCCGAAGCTACGCTCGGCTTGACCATTTCTGAGATGCGCGTTGATTCCGACGAAATAGCTACGCTGTATCTGGAACATCCCGCTGTACAAATCACCATAGATATAGATCAAGCGCCGGACGAAATCGCACATTCGATGCGAATTCTCGGCCTATGGCGCAATCATGCAGAAATGCTTGCAGCAGTGGATATGACCGTCCCTGGACAAGCGATCGTGCGCGTGCGCCACGCGGGATTGCTCACGGCCGCGCTGGATGACCAGCCGCGCGTAGCTAGCCGCTATTCGAAAACCCACGCCCGTACTTCACCGGAGGTCACCGCGAGCCGATGAGGAATACGTTCAGCGGTGTTGACGTGGGCACGAGCAAAGTCTGCGCTCTGATCGCCGAGCCCGGTCCGGAAGATTCACTGACCGTGTTGGGATATGGCGTGTCACCGTGTAATGGCTTGCGCAAGGGCGTAGTAGTCAATATCGAGGCGACGGTCGAGGCAATTCGCACGGCTGCGGACGAGGCCGAGCGAACCTCAGGCGTGCATATCGGCTCGGCGATCGTCGGCGTGGCAGGCGCGCATATTCGGGGACTCAATAGCCACGGAATTGTCGCTGTGCGCGGCGGCGAAGTTGGCACGCGCGATATTGAACGTGTAATCGACGCAGCGCGCGCGGTCGCGATTCCGCTTGATCGGCACGTCCTGCATACTCTTCGACAGCAGTTTGCAGTGGACGATCAGGAGGGCGTGCGCGATCCGTCCGGGATGGCAGGCGTTCGGCTGGAAGCCCGGATTCATATCGTGACCGCTGCGCATAGCTATGAACAGAATCTCGTCAAATGCTGTGAACGCGCATCGATTACCCCGTCAGAGCTGGTGTTCGAGCCGTTGGCTTCCGCTGATGCGGCGCTGTTTCCGGAGGAGCGTGAACTCGGCGTTGCGCTGATCGATATAGGGGGCGGCACCACCGGCGTGATCGTGTTCCATAACGGCGCGGTGATGCATACCGCGGTACTGCCGATCGGCGGCAATCATCTGACCAGCGATATCGCCGCCGGCTTACGCACGCCGCTGTCGGAAGCTGAACGTCTCAAAGTCAGTCACGGCGTGGCAACCACATTAGTAGTCGGACGCGACGAGATGGTCGAAGTGCCGGGCGTCGGCGGACGCGATCCGAGCCGCATCGCACGCCGGCTGCTGGGTGAAATTATCGAGCCGCGCATGGAGGAAATTTTCGCCATGACGCAGCGCGAGCTGCTCCGCTCCGGCGCTGCCGATAGCCTCGGCTCCGGAGTGGTGCTGGTCGGCGGCACGTCGCTACTGGAGGGCACTCAAGAGCTCGCCGAGCGGATTTTCAATTTGCCGGTTCGGCGCGGTCTGCCGATCAATTTGAAAGGACTGCCAGAGGAGTTGATGAAGCCGATGTACACCACGGCGGCCGGCCTGCTGCTCTATGCAGCGGGCGGACGGTCGCACACAAACGGCTTCGTGCGGAACGGCAAGTGGGGACGCCTCCGCATGCGAGTCGGCGATTGGATGAGGGAATTCTTTTGAAACGATTAGAAATTGGGGCGATCGCAAAGACTGCCAAAAATAATTCGGGTGAAGGATGTGGAGGCGAGGGCGAAATGATTGAGCTGATCGAAAATGCGGATCCGGGAGCACGGATCAAGGTTATCGGCGCCGGCGGATGCGGCGGTAATGCGGTTAATCACATGATCGCGGCAGGTTTGCGCAACGTCGATTTCATTTCAGTGAATACCGACGCGCAGGCTTTGCAGAGTAACACGGCTCCGATGCGCATGCAGATCGGCCAGATGCTAACGCGCGGCCGCGGTACCGGCGGCAACCCAGAGATCGGTCGCAAGGCTGCGCTGGAAGATGAAGATACTTTGCGCGAAATCCTGTCCGAGGCCGAGATGGTCTTTGTCACTGCCGGGATGGGGGGCGGCACCGGCACCGGCTCGGCGCCCGTAATTGCGCGCATTGCGCGTGAAGGCGGCGCACTTACGGTCGGCGTGGTCACCAAGCCTTTCCAATTTGAAGGGCGCAAGCGGATGGGACAGGCCGATGAGGGATTGCGCGAGCTCAAGAACGCGGTCGATACGCTGATCACCATTCCGAATCAAAGATTGCTCTCCATCGCCAGCCGCACAACTTCGCTCAAAGAGGCTTTCCAAAAAGCGGATGATGTCCTGTTGCAGGCGGTCCGCGGGATTTCGGAGTTGGTCACCGTTCACGGCTTGATCAATCTCGACTTTGCCGACGTACGCTCAATCATGGCCGAGATGGGGATGGCGATGATGGGCGCGGCGCGAGCGGCCGGTGAAAATCGTGCGCTCGAGGCTGCGCAACGCGCCATTTCGAGCCCGCTGCTGGAAGACGTTTCGATCAAAGGCGCCCGCGGACTGCTCATCAATGTGACCGGCGGGCCGGATATGTCGCTGTACGAAGTCAACGAAGCCGCCAGCCTTATTCAAGAGGAAGCGCATGAAGACGCCAACATTATCTTCGGCGCGGTGATCGATGAGAAGCTGGCCGACGAAATCCACGTTACGGTGATCGCGACGGGCTTCGGTGAGCGCGAGCTGGAGCGCCATACTGCGCGCTACTCGTCATCCGGCACCCCGGTTACAGCGCCGGTCCAAGCTGCGCCAACTCGACCGATCGATCCAATTCAGGCGCAGCCTTCCGTGACGACGGCTCCGCCGCCTCCGCCACCGCAGAATCAATTCTTCAATAAACCGGTGCGGCGGCTTGGGATGATCGTCGATGACAGCACGCTCGACATTCCAGCGTTCAAGCGGCGCGGCAATGAAAATCGAGGTGGCCCGCCGCGGGTTGGCCAAAACGAGATGGTCGAGAACGATGATAAGCTCGACATCCCGGCGTTTTTGCGCAAACCGCTGGATTAGGCTGTGTTCGTGACGGTCGCGAGCTGTGCAGCTCGCGTTCGCCCCAGCGGCAGCAAAATAAAGAATGCCGCAACGGTAGCCGCGCCGGTGAAGAAGATCGCGATTCGATAGTCGCCGGTATAATCTACCGCTGCGCCGCATAGTGGAGGGCCCAGCAGGGTGCCGAATGCGCTACTGGTGTAAAGAAGCCCGAGCGTAATACCCAACCCCTGCGTCCCGAGAAGTTCGGCGATCACGGCGGGAGTCAAAGTTACAGCACCGCCATAACTGACGCCCATCGCGAGCGCAAACCCGGCGAGCAAAACGTACGATCGGCCCGCAATCAGCCACAGCGCGAAGCTCAACCCCAACATTAAGATGCTGAAGCGATAAAGCCGAATGATGCCCAGCCGATCGGCAAGCGCACCGAGTCCCAGCCGTCCAGCAGTGCTGGCAAAGCCGATAAAGCTGACCAGCGCGGCGGCGCTGATCAGGCCAATACCGCGCGACTCGGCATAGGGCGTCAGAAAGACAAAAGGGACCGCCGTCGCAATCGTCCAAAGCATCCCCGCCGCGTAGAGCAGGATAAAATCTCTGCTCAGCAGGTTTTTGCTGAGTTGCGTCGGCCCCGCATCCGGATGCGGCGGTGGGGCATCTGCAAGATACGCACATACGCCAAGGGATCCCGCCGCCACGATTCCCATCCCCATATAAGCGTCACGCCAGCCAAAATGTGCGATCATGTCAGCCGCCAGCGGCGGAATGATCAGAGTTCCCGCGCCAATGCCTGAAACCGCAATACCCAGGGCGGTATTCCGCCGCTTGAGAAACCATCCACTAATCGCGGCGACGAGCGGCACATAGCAGCACGCCACGCCGATCCCGACGCCGAGACCATAGGTCAGATAGGCCATTCTCAAATTTGAAATGAAAGCGGTTGCGATTAACCCTGCCGCCATCGCGACCGCTCCCGAGAGCAGGATCAGGCGCGGACCGAGACGATCAGAGAGATGGCCCGTCAGAGGACCAAGTAGAAAATACAAGAAAGCTGTGATCGAAAAAATCGCCGAGGTCGCTTCCCGATCGGCCTTGAATTCTGCCGCCATCGGATGGAAAAATGCGCCGAAACTGTAAACGATACCGAATAGCACGAAGGTCGCGATGAAACCGGCTGCAACCACCCGCCATCCACGCCTCGAATCTCGTGACGCTGTGCGTGTTGATTGATCTTCTGTTCGCATCCTCACAAATCACCCCTCTCCTCGGATGGCACATCGACTGCTTCTGTTATCGAGATACTCGTTCATTGCATATAAGCGAATCGATAGGAAAGTTTGAGCGGCTAATAGCTTCTATAATCAATCAATATTGAGTTGCTGACTTTATTTAATTGGGAACGACAATTTTTCAGGAGGTTTTCATCGACTCGCGAAATAAATCAACTGTTATCCGAGAAAGGTGAAATTTTCGCCTCTAGTTCAAACAGAAGTTAACTAAAAAAAGCATCGCAGATCGCAATAGACGTAATGCGAGGAGCGAAAGATGTCCACTATTGAACATTCGATCGTCGTCAATAAGCCGGTCCACACGGTATATAACCAATGGACGCAATTTGAAGAATTTCCTCGCTTCATGAGCGGCGTGGAAGAAATCAAGCAGCTCGATGACAAGCGCCTGCTTTGGCATACCAATGTGGGCGGCAAGCGAAAGCAATTTGAAGCCGATATTACCGAGCAGATTCCCGATCAGCGGATCGCCTGGCGGGCGCACGATGGAAATGCTAACGCCGGTGTAGTGACTTTCCATCGCTTGGGCGATGATCAAACCCGCGTGATGCTGCAGATGGAGTACGAACCTGACACGACAATGGAAAAGGTCGGCGACATGATGGGGATGGTCTCGCGGCGCGTAGAGAAAGACTTGGAAAATTTCAAGGAATTTATCGAACGCCGCGGCAGTGAAACCGGCGCATGGCGCGGCACGATCGCGCATCCCAATAAATAGTCCGAGTGACTGATCGTGCGTACGTGGCGTTCACCGCGCCGCGTGCACACTACATTAAATCTGAATCGTGCTGCTAGTTTTGAGGGCCCTTGTGATTCAGGCCTAATTGAGCCGAGAGTTGTCGCCGCTTGGCTGCAATTTCGGGGGGCAAATCGGAGCCGATCTTGTCGAGAAATTCACCAGCGGACTGCGTTTCCGGAATCCATTCCTTCAGATTTACTACCAGTGCCTGATTGAGCTGATCGGGCTGGATCTCAAGACCCTTCAAGTCCAGCTCGGATGCGCGCGGAATGATTCCCATCATGGTTTGATCGCCGGCAACACGCCCATCAATCCGATCGAGCATCCATTTGAGTACGCGCAGATTTTCCCCATAACCCGGCCAAAGAAATCTGCCGTTGGCGTCCTTGCGAAACCAATTGACCATGAAAATACGTGGCGGGCGGGTCAGCTTTTCGCGCATTGCCAGCCAATGCCCGAGATATTTCCCGATGTTGTAACCACAAAATGGCAGCATCGCCATTGGATCGCGGCGTACCACGCCGACTTTACCGGCTGCCGCCGCGGTGGTCTCCGATCCCATTGTCGCGCCCATAAAAACGCCGTGTGCCCAGTCATTGGATTCGAGCACTAACGGCATTGTCGTCGCGCGCCGACCGCCAAACACAATCGCCGAAATCGGCACGCCCTGCGGATCGTTGGCGTGCGGCGACAAAATGGGATTGTTGATCATCGGTGTGGTGAAGCGGCTATTCGGATGGGCGGCCTTCTCCCCTGAATCCTGCTTCCAGGGTCGCCCACGCCAATCGATCAGACCTGCCGGCGGGGGAACGTCCATGCCCTCCCACCACACGTCTCCATCACTGGTCATTGCGACATTAGTGAAAATCGAATCACGCTCGACCGTGCGCATCGCGTTCGGATTTGATTTCGCACTAGTGCCCGGCGCTACGCCGAAATAACCATTTTCAGGATTAATCGCCCAGAGGCCGCCATCAGGACCGACCCGCAACCATGCTATATCGTCGCCGACCGTAAAAACCTGCCAGCCCTTCATCGCCGCGGGCGGCAGCAGCATCGCAAGATTGGTCTTTCCGCACGCGCTCGGGAAAGCCGCAGCGATATAACGTGTCTTGCCCGCAGGATTGCGCAAGCCCACGATTAACATATGCTCGGCCATCCAGCCTTCGGTTAGGCCAAGCCAACTCGCGATTCGCAGTGCAAAGCATTTCTTGCTGAGCAGCGCATTACCGCCATAGCCGCTGCCGACGGACCAAATCGTATTATCCTGCGGGAAATGACAGATAAAACGGTGCTTGGGATCGAGATCGAGTGTACAGTGCAATCCTCGATTGAAATCCTCGGAAGCGCCGAGCATCTCCAGCGCCGGACGGCCCATCCGAGTCATTATTCCCATATTCAGCGCGACGTAGATGCTGTCGGTAAGCTCGACTCCGACTTTTGCGAAAGGCGACCCGAGCGGACCCATCACATAAGGAATTACGTACATCGTCCGCCCGCGCATTGAGCCCTTCAGCAGGCCCCCGAGCTTTGTGTACGCCTCTTCCGGAGCCATCCAATGATTGGTGATTCCAGCCTCTTCGCGCGTCCGAGTGCAGACGAAAGTAACGTCTTCCGTACGTGCAACGTCGGTCGGACTCGATCGATGCAGATAACATCCGGGACGCTTTTTCTCATTCAGTGGAATCAGCACGCCGCTCGCAATCGCCTCTTTGGTCAGGCGCTCGCGTCCACTTGTTGAACCGTCACACCACACGATCCGTTCGGGATTCGTCAGACTGGCGGCTTCGGCCACCCACTGACGTAGTGCGCGGCTTGAAGTGTGGTGATCGGCGTCGTTATCGATATTCACGCAAGAGGATCCACCTTGTCTCGGTTGCGTCCAGCTAGCAGAGATGCTCAGAATTGTTAAGTTATCCGACTCTCTAACATTATATCACTGATATTAGGGAACCGCCAATCCGGAATCTCTAATTATAAGTATTGCTTGATGGAGTCAGGCAGCGTTCTCGCAGAAGAAGCGGCCTTCGATTATCCGGGTAATCTCTTTCCAATAGGTTTTTTATCAGTTTTGGCCAGCAGTCCCGTACCCATCGCCCAGCCGGAACAGAGCATGTGCACCGCCTCCACGACGCTCGCCGCGTCATTGAAACGCATTAGACCAAGTTCGCGACCAGCCTTGATCGCCGTTCCCAACGCGGCCAAATAAGGCTCAAGAATGACTTCAAGTCGCATTCGATATTGTGGGCGCTTGGCCAGATAACGCACTTCATGATTGAGCACTGCGAAGGCCTCTCGATAACGATCAATCACGTCCAGCGCGACCCGCATGATCGCAATCAGCTCCAGTCGTGGATCGTTGCGGCTTGCGGCCCGAATCGCCGGCAGCGCCTCGGCCACCTCGCCAATCATCGATTCGGCGAGCAGCAGCAGAATTTCATCTTTGCTCTGCACATAAAGATAAATCGATCCGGCCGCGAGTCCCGCTTCGACCGCGATTTCCTTGACGGTCGCCTGATGGAACGATTTGCGCGCCAGAACCCGGCAAGCCGCAATAAAAATTTGATGCCGTCGGGCTTTGACCAGCACATCATCCTGATTCGACATTCGGAGAGCTTCGGCCATCACTATCGAGGATAAGCTATTCAGGGCTGTCGAATCCATTGAATGAACCTTCATTTTGATTTATCTTTCCGCCACCCTGCCGTGGACCGGCAATCGTGGATAGCGCCCCCAATCTCTCCGTTCAAACACCCAACTCTGATTACGAAAAGCTCCATCCAGCGCACCTGCGTGCGACCCGGCACGCTGTTTTTGCCATTCTTTCTTATCAAGGTTATGCGTTCGCACTGTTGGGCGTCGCAGCCCCCTTTATCGCGACTGGCTTCCACCTTGACGAGAGCGGAATTGCCCGGATGTATGCCTGGATTTCGCTCAACTCGCTCGGTGCATTGCTCCTGTCACGCATGGCGGACCGCTTCGGCCGCAAGAAAATTCTGCTCTTCAGTTTGATCGCAACGCCGCTATGCTCGCTTGGCGCTGCTCTTGCCCATCGAACCGCCTGGTTTATCTCTTTCGAAATCGTGGTCTATGCCGCCGTCGGAGCCGCCATCACCAGCTCAATCGTGATGCTCGCCGAGGCTTCGACCATCGACAAACGATCTGAGGAACAGGGCCTCGCCAATCTCGCTATGGGCATCGGCGGCGGGCTTTGCGTGGTCCTCGCACCGCTGATCGGACGCTTCGGCATTTCATGGCGATGGTTGTTTGCGCTGCCGGTCCTGGGATTGGCGCTGCTGCCATTCATGTCCCGGCTCATCCCTGAAAGCCGCCGCTGGGAGCACGCGGCAATCGCCGGCATCACCGAAAAAGTCCATTTTTATGACGTTTTTGGTTCAGCTTATCGGAGTCGTTCCATTCCGCTGGTGATCGCTACCCTGATTGGCGAGGTAAGCGGCGCCGCTGTTCCGACCTGGATTTACTTTCATGCGGTCTCAGTTGTCCATCTGTCGCCCGCCAAAGGGTCCTTGATTCTGCTGGTCGGCGGGATTTTGAGCATTGCCGGTCTCGCGCTTGGCATCTGGATGGCCGAGCGGATCGGGCGCGTCCGTACTATCGTGAGTCTGGGGTTGGCGGGCGTCGTCGGGATCCTCGCCTTTTACTGGGGCCCTCCCGCGAATAGCGCATGGCCTACCCTTTGGTTGCTGATCGCGCATGCCTGGTTTGCAACAACCGGACGCGGTCTGACGGTCGCCGCCAATTCCGCCGTTACCGAACTGTTCCCGACCGCGATGCGTGGTACGATCATTGGCTGGCTGCTCTTCTGTATCGCGCTCGCCGCGATTGCCGCTCAAGCCTCGATCTCGATCCTCGCGCGCCCGCTTGGCGGCCTCTCGAACGTAGTCGGATGGCTGGCGTTGCTGACTATTCCGAGCGTCGCGATTTGGGGCCTTTTTATCGATGAGACGCGCGGCCTCTCACTCGAGGCCGCCGCCCGCGAAGAGCTTATTCAGTGAGTGAGTAGTGGATCGGTTTGTATCCGGCTGGTCCGTATGGCTGGCGCGAGCGGCGCGCGCCGCAGTATAAGTCAGTCTGCATAACTCGTCCTAAAGACAATCGAGGAAATTATGAAGATTTACAATTCACCGGTCGCTCCGAATCCGCGTCGTGTGCGTGTCTTCCTCGCAGAAAAAGGCATCTCAGTACCCTATGAAGACGTCGATATAGGCAATGCGGTGAATCGGCAACCGGAGTTCCGCAAGAAGAATCCACTGGCGGGCGTACCGGTATTGGAATTGGACGACGGCACCTGTATCGCCGAGAGCGTCGCGATTTGCCGCTACTTCGAGGGTATCCAGCCGGAGCCGCCGTTGATGGGCGTCGATGCGAAAGACCGCGCGGTCGTCGAGATGTGGAACCGCCGCATGGAGCTCGCCCTGTTGATGCCAATTGCGGATTCTTTCCGTCAGCGTCATGAGTTTTTCAAAGGGCGCATCCGACAGTTGCCCGAGTACGCCGAGTTGCAGAAGCTCAACGCGCAGGATTCGCTCCAATGGCTCGATAGTGAATTGGCGAATCGGCGCTATATTGCGGGCGATCGCTTCACAATCGCGGATATCACCGCAATGATCGCGATCGACTTCGGCCGGGTATCAAAGATTGGTCTCCAGCCTGAGCAGAAGAATCTTGCGCGCTGGCACGGCGAAGTCTCGGCTCGCCCCAGCGCGAAGGCGTAAAGATATCGGCGCGGACAACATCGAGGAGAATCCGCCAACCGATTTGATCGAATCGCTTGCAGCGCCAAGCTTTCTTTACTCCTTATTAAAGGATGTTTTTGGGGCATTTAAGCAGCGCCGCCGAAAGCTGACTCCCAGCCAAATCTTAGAGCTCAGGCAAAAATGGAAGCCCCTTTTTGAAGAAGAAATTTGGAAGGCTCACAGCCAGCAATTAAGGAGAGATGTAATTATTAGAAACGTGAAACGCATTGACAACTATCCGGAAATCGATAGCACAAAGAAGAACATATCGCTCTGGTTTCGAGTTGGTCTGATGGCGACTTATCACAAAGGAATCTTGGTAGGTTTGAGATGGGGAGAATTAAAAAGAAATTCGGACGGCAACTCATGGAGGTACGTCAATTAAAGGCCGGCGAGAAAGGCGACTTGAAAGTTCTCCTGATGGGACGAATCCCATTCGAAGATATCGAATTTCTCGACCCGAATGGGGACGAATATTACGGATTTCCTCATATCTACTGCCACTTCGACGCCAAAAAGAGAGAACCGTACGAGAAATTGATATTTTGTGTAGAGAAGCGCGATCCATACCACAGTCCATCTTATGTCGAAGTTGCACCATATGAACAAGTTCGCCGATTGAGCAAGCGGCTTGGTATAGACGCTTCCTTGTAGCATGAGATCTATGACTCGGTAATCGAAAAACTGGAGGAATCTGCAATGGGCACTTATGGCGCGATGATGTTTCCGACCGACTATGCGATCCAGCCAGTCGAACTAGCCAAGGCGGTCGAGGAGCGCGGCCTCGATTCACTCTTCTTTCCCGAGCATACGCATATTCCGACGAGTCGCCGATCGCCATGGCCGGGCGGCGGCGAGTTGCCGATGGAGTATTCGCATACGCACGATCTCTTCGTCGCGCTAACGGCGGCGGCGGTCGCGACCAAGCGGATCAAGCTGGGTACTGGAATCTGTCTCGTGATCGAGCGCGACCCGATCGTGCTCGCCAAGGAAGTCGCCTCGCTCGACGTGATTTCCGGCGGCCGCGTGATTCTCGGAATCGGCGGTGGATGGAACGCCGAGGAGATGGAGGATCACGGCACGAACTTTAAGCGCCGTTGGCGCCTTTTACGTGAACGCGTCCTCGCGATGAAAGAAATTTGGCGCAACGAAAAGGCCGAATATCATGGTGAGTTCGTCAATTTCGAGCCGATGTGGAGCTGGCCGAAGCCAGTGCAACCTGGCGGTCCGCCGATTCTGCTTGGCTCGGAGGCCAGCAAAGCCTTCGAGCGCGTGGTCGATTATTGTGACGGCTGGATGCCGATTAATCGCGGCGGCGACAAGCTGCAGGAACGCGTCAAGCAACTGCGTGAGGCGGCCAGTCGCGCCGGACGGCGCTTCGAGGATTTGCAGCTCGGCGTCTTCGGCGTACCGCCCAAGGAGGATACCGCCAAGCGCTTTCAGGATTGGGGTTTTTCGCATCTAATTTTCGGACTGCCGCCCGCCAAAGCGGACAAGGTGCTGCCGATGCTTGATACGTACGCATCGATCGCAGCGAAGTTGCGGTAGCCGCGTATTTATGGACAAGCGCGACGGCGAAGCGGCCCGTCGCGCTTGTCCCACGAGCTCTGCCGCCGCCGTTCTCGACTACAAGTTCATCGTGCGCAGTTGATCGATGGAGGCATGGAACAATGGCTCAGATGCTCGAAGGCAAAATAGCGCTGATCACCGGATGCAGTAGCGGAATTGGCCGCGCAACCGCGCTCGCGTTTGCGCGCGAGGGCGCAATCGTGACTTGCGCCGACATCGATCAAGCCGGTGGCGAATCGACGGTCGCGGCGATTCGCGAGTCCAAAGGTACGGCGGAATTTGTCCGCACCGACGTGACTAACGCGGATCAGGTGCAGACGTTGATCAATCGCATCGCGACTGCGCATGGGCGGCTCGATTGCGCGTACAACAACGCAGGCATCGAAGGCGACGTGATCGAGACTCATGAAACCTCTGAGCGGAACTTCGATCGGATCATGGCGGTCAATGTCAAAGGCGTTTGGCTCTGTCTCAAGTACGAAATTCGCCAGATGCTCAAGCAGGGCGGCGGCGGCGCAATCGTCAATACCGCGTCAGTTGCGGGACTATCCGGATTTCCCGCATTGCCCATCTATGTCGCGAGCAAGCACGCCGTAGTCGGACTGACCAAGAGCGCCGCGCTGGAGTGCGCGGATAAGGGTATTCGCATCAACGCTGTCTGTCCCGGTCCGGTCGATACACCGATGATGGAACGCATCGCCAATAACGAAGGCCGCCCGGGTCGCAAGGAGTTCGAAATATTTGTGCCCATCCATCGCTATGCTCGGCCCGAAGAGATCGCCAACACGGTCGTGTGGCTCTGTTCGAGCCAGTCATCTTATGTCACCGGCGTCGCGATGCCGGTGGATGGCGGAATGGTGGCCAGCTAGCGACGACAGCTAGGCTTTTGGCAAATCACTGCGAATCATCAGAGCGAGATCAATTACATACAGCGCAATCACCAGATTACCGAGTTCAGTTGCGAGGTCGCCCGCGGGCATCAGCTGAACCACGCCCCAGAGCAGGAACGCCGCACCAAGTATCAGCCGCTTGAGTAGCTCGATCGGTCGTGGCCTGAGGATGCACTGAAGAGCGATGTACGCGCTTCCACCGAGTATCAGGGGCAATGCCGAGAGCCTCGAATTTTGGCAGCGCGCCCATTCGCGCAGTTCCGGCTCGAAATGATTGTGCGCCAGTGGAATCACGCCCACTATCAACATCAGCCCACAGGTAGCGACTGCGACTAGCGTGACAATCAGCACAAGCCGGCTCGAAACTATTATGCGTGTCAAAGGATGTGGCGCCGTCGCGTTCGCTTCTCCAAGCTTTCGAGCGTGATCAGCGGGCATCGGCGCGCTTCCCATTCGTGATAATCTTCGCGCCCGGTTTCGCCTCGACGTGTACCCCGCGCGAATGCACCCACACTTGCGTGAATTCGACACCGAGCAGGAATACCAGCGCCGAGTAGTAGGTCCACAACAGCACCATCGCGAGCGAGCCGGCCGCGCCATAAGCGCTGGCCTTGGCGGCATGACCCAAATACAGCGCGATGAGAAATTTTCCGAGGACGAAGAGAATTGCAATGAATAATCCTCCAATCAGCACATCGCCCCATCTGAGCTTGACGTCGGGCATAACTTTGAGGATCGCACCGAAAATTAAGGCGAAGATCACAATCGAGCTGAGCAGATCGCCGAACCGTGCGGCTTGAGCGAACGGTATCATGCCGGCCAAAGCGGTAACCGCCGAGCCGATGACCAGCGAAACCATCGCCAGCACGCCCGCGCCCGCGGCCAGCAACCCCGAACGCACGCGTCGTAAAGCGAAATTCTTGAGCCCCGACGCGGTTATGGTGACCTTCCACGCCCGATTAAGACTCTGTTGCAGCTGTATCAGCACGCTGGTTGCCGAAAGCAATAATCCGGCGATTCCGAGTGCGGTTGCAATCAGTCCGCCGCGCCGATTGTTGGCGATATTGTGGACCATCGTCTGAATCTCGCCCGCTGCTTGAGCGCCAATTGTCTTGGTAAGCTGCGCCTGAATTTGACCACTGGCGGCTTGAGGTCCAAGCACCAGGCCCGCGATGAAGATGACGATAAGCAAGAGTGACGGCAGCGAAAACAGCGTGCCATAGGCCAACGCTGCCGCCATTGTTGGGCAATCATCCTCACTGAAATCGGTAAATACTTGCAAAATAAATTGTTTGACGCGCGCGAACATAGGATTCCTGCATATTTTATCATTGGGAACGAACAGACGCGGCGTAATTTGATGAGACTGCCGCGAAGCGGGTCGCGACCGGCAGTATTCTGAGATGAATGACTACTTGCAGCGACCCACTACCAAAGTTTGTCTATTTATAAGTTAGTTGATATGGCTATCTGTGATCATTTCTCAGGCCTAAACAGACGACAGCGGAAATTATGGGGATTGAAGGACCTGCCCCAATCTCTCTAATTCTGCTTCTGCGGCTATGATCTCCTGCTGTGTTGGATAGACTGAGGAATAGTAATGCAATCTTAATCGGTCGGCGTTCTGGGACTTCCTATATGGCAGTCCAGCAAATCTTCCATACCGATAGTTCTTTCCGATTTGAAAGCTCCCTTTCTATGGGTTTTGAGCTCGGTCATCAATTATACGATTAAAGAGACCCTTCGTGACTGGCACGAGATTTTGGGGCTAGCACTTTTCAATCGAGAATGTCGCTAGGAATGAGGCAGCCACAGTGAGCAGATAAACACATTAGAAAGGGCGCCTTTCAGTCATTTAGATTATTGAACGAAGTCCAGAGGAGCTGAGTCTCATGGAATTTAGCAAAGAGAAATCGGTAGAGCTCTTAAACCGCATCGTCGAACTGGAGTTGGCAGGGGCGGTTCGCTACACGCAATATTCTTTGATGGTATTGGACACGCCCGCATCCCAATCATGAGTTGGATGCGCGAACAAGCGGCAGAATCACTCCTGCATGCTTCCCAGCTGGCGAAGAGGTGACAACTCTCGGTGCACGAGTGTCATTGAAAATTGATGAACTCGCAGGCACCCATCATGATTCGGTTGACGACATCATGCAGGAGCTGCTCGCTCACGAGCGCAAGGGTATCGGACTCTATCGAGAACTGCTTAATCTCAGTGAGAGACATAGCGTCTCCTTAGAAGAGTTTGCCCGACATAAAATTCTTAATTAAGAGATGCATGTAGCCACAATCGAAAAAATGTTGCGCCGCCGGGGGATGCTCAGCGGTTATCGAAATTTATAATTCAGTTAGGGCATTTTCCCGGTGTTACTTTTCTGACATAAAAGATATACCTTTTTCCCCATTCTCCGCTGTGTGAGCTGAAGCTCTTGAACAGCAGAGAATGAGGGAATTTGAAAAATGCGATAAGTGTTAAATCAGCGCAAATCGCTGCGCTGATCACGTGGGACACTGGCCTTGCCTGTGTACGAAATATCGGTAGCACCATCCCGCTTCAGGATGTCCTCGGGCGCGAGTCCGCTCATCGCTATTGTCGGTGTGAATGGAGATCAACTAGTTTCCAGCGCGGATCTTTCCTTTTCATATTGCTTGGCTTCGAGCTCAGGTATTCCCATCCCAACCAAGGCTCCGGTAAGGCCGCCCGCCGCAGCTCCTACGCCCGCGCCGGCCAGCGCTGCCATAATGGCTCGCAGCCTGCGATCAGCTGTCCCAAGCCCGGAATTGCTAATGCCCCTATACCTAGAAGCCATCCCACGGCGCCGCCCAGAATCACTCCGCTACCACCGCCGATCGCCGCCCCCTCTGGAGCTTTGGTATGCTGCTCGTGAGCAAAATCTCGCGTCCCGCTCTTGTCAGGAAAAAGTACCGAGATCTGATTGGGCATGAAGCCTGCCGTCTTCAAGTCATTAGCAATTGTGGTCGCTCGGGCTTCCGTGCTCGCTATTCCAAATACTGCTTTATCCATTTCATTAACTCCGTTTTGCTGGACTAGTCCGTTATTGGTTTTTCACTTCGATTTCATTAGCGACCT
>CAWCJN010000020.1:0-23089 GCA_963795945.1 uncultured Pseudomonadota bacterium | reverse complement strand
TCGCCAAAAATTACAATAAGGGTCGGTTTAAAATCCACTTTCACGCGGTTGGCATTTTTGGGTTCGATACATTTATAGCGGGCGAGTTCTGTCTTTGTTTCACTAAGCATCCCATCGCCACTGTATGTGAAAAAATCCATTTGCGTGCCAGGCGTATGACGCACACCAGCGCCAATGAATTTCACCATGTTGATGAGCAATCGCCGATGCTTGTCGATATTGTTCAGCGTTTTGAGGTACCACAGAAAGTGCCGCGTAGGATGCTCAGTATAGCAAGGCTGCAATCCCTTGATGACTGCTTGCGCTGCGCTACTCAGACTAGCGATTTCACGCATGCCGCGGTCCTCGAAGCCCGCACTACAGCGAAAAATCGGGAATGCAGTTTTAATCGCTTCCGCATCCGTCAAAGAGCCCTTATTGGCAATTGCCAAGGCGTATGCGAGATGATCGAGGCAAGAGCGGAGATTTTGGAGACAGTCGCCGACAAGCTGGGAAATCAGCGGTGGCGTAGGTCCGAGAAGTTGACCGTAAATGACATTGTCGCCGGTATTCGCATCGAGTTTGTCGGTAAGTCGATACGGACGACTTTTAACCCATCCTTGCACTTGCGCTTGGAGTTCATGCAGGTGTTGCTGTGCGCGATCTAATTTTGACTCAAAGCTGAATTTCGGCATGATCGAAGCCATGCGAGACGACAAGAAGCCAAAGCAAAAGACATGTAAGGGCTACGAAATTCCCGTACCAAAGCGAAGCGATTTCGCCCGCTTGGTGAAGAAAGCGGCGCAACCATTACGACCGCGCCGCCCGAAGCAGAAGGGTACGGAATGACGATTGCTGGTCGTTGCGATGATTATAGCGCCACGCATACTCACTCAAGTAAGACTGCAAGTGTTCCGCCGAAACAGAATGATGGACTCCGCCGATTCCACGCTTGACCAACGACCAGAATCCTTCGAGCGAGTTAACGTGAACATCGCTCTCCATATTAGACCTTAGCCGCATGGTGGACGCGCTTGTGTCCAAATCCCATATCCGTCAGCGGATCGTAAGCGGATGCTTCGTCGGTATAGACAGTCGATTCCGGCATTACGCGCTCAATGAGGTTTGGCAGAATCGTTCGCTTGGTAGTATCGGGAACCACGCGAGCGACTACGCGCCCGCCACGCTCCATCGCGCCCCATACAGGCTGCTTGCCAACCGACCCGCGACCAGCACCGAATTTCTTATTCGCGTGCTTGTTCTTTTCTTTCCCGCCGACGAACATTTCATCGGTTTCGACGGTTCCGGCCAAGTCGCGAATATCCTCATCGCAGATCGAGCGGATTTGCTTAAATGTGCGATACGCAGTCTTGTAGGTAACGCCCAACTCACGCTCAAGCTGTTTAGCGGAGATACCACATCGGTTGCTCGTCATCAGATACATCGCGTAAAACCAGAGATGCAGCGACGTGGACGACTTGTGAAATATCGTCCCTGCCGTCGGATGCAGATGATAACCGCACGCAGTGCACGTCCAGGACTGGCGTTGCTGAGTCATCGGGTAGCGTTGGAAAGCGCGAACCACACGACATTTCGGGCAAAGCGTGTTAGTGCCATCCGGCGCGCAACGGTCACGCCACAATTGCTGCAAGCAAGCCTCATCGTCGGGATACTCCCGCATGAACTCCATCAGCGAGTAGCACGATTCGGAAGACGGTCTGAGCGTGGGTGATTTGCGATCTTTCATCTGCATAGGAGGAATAAATAGTAGTATGAATCTAGACAGTCAAGGGATAGTTACCTTTTGATATCCATTACGTGGACAGCAACGGTAAGGAAATTTCCTCGCAACAAGCATTTAGTCAGGCGTCGAAATCGAGTCAGGGCCGTCAGTAATCTAGGAACGTAATGGAAGCTCCCTTCGCTTTAATCAAGGCTTCAAGTGCCAGCATCGAAGAGAAAGGGGTAACAATGGATCAGCTCAAAAAACAAAGTCGCACTCATCGCTGGCGGAGCGCGACGATAAGGCGCCGCCGAAGCCCGCCTCGTCGCCCGAAGGCGCTCATGTCACGCAGGGTGCCACGGGGTATGACAATGAATGGATAAGATGCGAATACGAGCGCAGAATGCAAACGGCGATTCGTGAATACGTTCGCCCGTCGTCATCTATTTGGATGCTGTTCTATTGTTTGTTGGTGTCTGGGGGTGCGTTCGGGGCGGGAGTTGAAGCGGAGAAGGGATCGATACTCATCAAGAGGTCGCGCAGGCACTGGGCGGCGGCCGCGGAAACGCCACCGGTGCGTTCTATCGCCGAGATTTTACCGGCTGCGGCACGCTGAAGTTTGACGAGCCGCGCCTGACTTTCAGCGCGCCATCGGCGATAGTTGATCGTGGTGCGGCTCAGATTGTTGATGATGCTGGTCAAACGGGCCAAATCGATTGCGGCGGCCGGTTTTTCCGTTTCGAGGAGAATACTAAAGAGCCGCTCCTGAACCAGCCGGACCAGCGCCTCGGTCGCCATCGCGTCATCGCCCGAAGCGGCCTCGGCGAGCTCGTGGGCCTGCTCGCTGGCGGCCTGCTGGACGAGATAGCGGCGCTCGAACTGGATCCCGTAACGATTAAGCGCGCCTTTCGAGACGCGGTAGCCGAGTCCATTTAGCCAATGCGTCAGTTCCAAATAACGGCTGAAGCCATAATCGACGAGGCGCTGTTCGAGTTCTTTGCGAACGCCGAGCGGCAGTTTGGTCAAGATAGTAGAGCGCACACCCATCGCTAGCACCAAGAAAGTGGCGGCGCGGTGGCGGGCGCGAGTTGAGTGAGATGGGAGTGATGAGCCATTGCGATTAGCCGTGTGATCGCGGCGAACCAGCAGTGTGGGTTGAGCCGTGGTTATCGACAAGGGTGAAATTCTTCGCTCGCGTGCTCGGCTAGTCGCCGTCAAGCCAGGGCTCAGGCGCCACCTGTACCTCATTCGTTAGCCATCGGATAAAGCTTGCGCTTTGGATGGTTGCGTTCAGAATGACAACCGGATCCGGTGAATCTACGAGGAGAATCGGCAATGGATCGACTCAAAGGCAAAGTTGCACTGATCTCAGGCGGCGCGCGGGGGCAAGGCGCTGCGGAAGCCCGGCTCTTCGTGCGCGAAGGTGCACACGTCGTGATCGGCGACGTCCGCGACGACCTCTGCCATACGACTGCCAACGACATCGACGCTGCAGCAGGACGTAAAGCTGCTATCGCTGTCCATCTCGATGTTACCCGCGCCGCCGACTGGCGCGCTGCTGTCGCCACCTGTCAACGCGAATTCGGCGGCATCGATATCCTCGTCAACAACGCGGGTATCTTCAATATGTCGGGCCTTGAAGACACTAGCGAAGAGCTTTGGGACTCGATCGTCAATATCAACCAGAAGGGCGTCTGGCTCGGGATGAAGGAATGCGTCGCTGCGATGCGCCAGCGCGGCGGCGGCTCGATCATCAACATCTCGTCAGTCGCCGGTCTGACCGGCTCGACCGGTTCGACCGCCTATCACGGCAGCAAGGGCGCGGTGCGACTTCTGACCAAGGCCGCCGCAGTCCAGTACGGCCCCGAGCAGATTCGCGTCAACTCGGTCCATCCGGGGATCATCAACACCGAGATGATCGATATTGTACCGTCCGAGATGCGCGTTGGACTCAAGACTGTTGTCCCGCTCCGGCGCGAAGGCACTGCTGAGGATGTCGCGAAGCTCGTGCTGTTCCTCGCCAGCGACGATTCATCCTACTGCACTGGCGCGGAATTCATCGTGGACGGCGGCCTCACCGCAAGCTAGTGGAGCGATGCCGAACGAGCGGGCAGCCTGCCCTGAGTCCCTCGAAGGGAGTCTGCGAGCTGCGTTAAAGATTAAGAGGCCCCGGGTTGGTCCGATCGCTAACTGCGTTGAGAATAAGCGAGGCAGATTGGATCTAAAAATCAGGAAAACGGAGAAAAAACATGGATCGACTCAAAGGAGGTCGCGCTGATCTCCGGCGGGGCGCGCGGACAGGGCGCAGCCGAGGCCCGGCGCTTCGCCGACGAAGGCGCGAAAGTCGTGATCGGTGACGTGCGCGACGAACTCACCAAGCAGACCGCCGACGGCATCAACTCCAAAGTCGGTTCCAACGTCGCCCGCGCGGTCCATCTCGACGTTACTCGCGCCGCGGACTGGCGCGCTGCGGTCGAGCTCTGTGAGAAGGAATTCGGCGGCCTCGACATCCTCGTCAACAACGCCGGTATCGCCAATATGAAGGGTCTTGAACAGACCTCCGAAGAGGAATGGGACGCGATCATCAACGTCAACCAGAAAGGCGTCTGGCTCGGGATGAAAACCGCCATCCCCGCAATGCGCAAGCGGGGCGGCGGCTCGATCATCAATATCTCTTCGATCTTCGGTTTGGTCGGTTCGGCCGGCTCGACCGCCTATCACGGCAGCAAGGGCGCAGTCCGGCTCCTCACCAAAGCGGCTGCCGTCCAATACGGACCCGAGAAAATCCGCGTCAATTCGATCCATCCGGGGCTGATCTACACCCCGATGGTCGAGGAGGCGCTGCCGAGCAAGGAAGAGTTACAGCCGGTGATCGATCTGACTCCGATGAGACGCGGCGCCAAGCCCGAGGAAGTCGCCGCCTGCGTGCTGTTTCTCGCCAGCGACGACGCTTCATACGTCACCGGCGCAGAACTCGCCGTCGATGGCGGCTACTCGGCGATGTAGCTAATCGCGCGACGCGCGCATCCACGGCGGGTTGAGCCGCGCGATCGTCGCGTAAACCGGGCAACTCTCAACATGAGCACCGGGTAAATATCCGGTGCTCAACAAAAACTCGCCCGTGATCTCGCCGCCGGTAAATGCAAACGTCTGCTTGAACAGCTTCACCCATTCCGGCTTCGCCCTCGGATGGTGTTCTGCGAGCCATGCCGCAAATGATCCATGATTCTGGCGGATGTCCAATAATTTGCGCGCGTTCGTGATCGCCGCATCGATCTTGAGCCGATTCCGGATGATCCCCGCATCGCAGAGCAGGCGTTTACGGTCCCGCTCGCCGTACTTTGCCACGCGCTCGATCGCGAATCCGTGATACGCGTTGCGGAAATTCTCACGCTTGCTAAGAATCGTCAGCCACGATAATCCCGCCTGATTGATCTCCAGCACCAGTCGCTCGAACAGCGCCGTGTCGTCGCTGATTGGAAATCCATATTCGAACTCATGATATGGCCCATGCACCGGATGTTCTGGGGCAATCGCGCAATAACTCATCGTGATCGCAATAGTTGCATTTCAGGCCGCTTCGCTGAAACCTGAAGTAAGTACGACATTGAACAAGGTAGCGCTATGCCACTGACGCTCGACGGACTCGTCGTAATCGATCTCACTCAAAACGTCGCCGGGCCCTACTGCGCCGAACTGCTCGGTGATTTCGGCGCGGACGTGATCAAGATCGAGCGCCCGGGCACCGGTGATGACGTGCGCCACTTCGCCCCGCAATGGCGCGGCGAGTCAGCGGCCTTCCTCTCCTACAGCCGCAACAAACGCAGCATCTGTATCGATCTCGATCAGCCGCGCGGACGCGAAATCGTACATCGACTCACGCGCACTGCCGATATTTTCGTCCACTCGATGAAGCCCGGCAGCGCCGAGTCGCGCGGCTTCGGCTATGACGATCTCGCCCGCGAAAATCGACGGCTCATCTATGGCTCGATCAGCGGCTTCGGCGAGACCGGCCCGATGCGCACTCTCCCCGGCTACGACCCGCTTGGTCAAGCCTACTCGGGAATCATCAGCATGAACGGCCATCCGGGCGCGCCGCCCGCCCGCGTCGTGGTCCCGATTATCGATATGGGGTCGGGCCTGTGGCTCTTCACCGGAATTCTCGCGGCCCTGCTCGATCGCGCTCGCACCGGCAAAGGCGCCAAGGTCGCCACCAGCCTGCTCGAAACCGGCGTCACCTGGACGACGCTGATGATGACCGCCTTGCAAGCCACGGGCGAAGTTCCCGGTCCCGCCGGTTCGACCTCGCCCGCTGCCGCTCCCTACGAAGCCTTTCAGACCTCCGACAGTTGGGTGCTGATTGCGGCCGGCAACAATCGGTTATTCGCCAGACTCTGTGACGTCTTGGGTTGCGCCGATCTGCCCAAAGATCCGCGTTTCCTGACCAATAATGATCGCGTCCCACGCCGCGCCGAACTCCACGAAATGCTTGAGCGCTACACTCGGCGTTTCACCTCGGACGAGTTGATGAAGCTCCTGCGCGACGCCGGCGTCCCCGCCAGCGTCATCAATACGCTCGATAAGGTCTATGCCGACGAGCAGGTCAACGCTCTTGGGATGCTGCCGCCGGTTGCCCCGGATTTTCGTATTCCTGAGATGAAATTCGTCGATATACCGGTGTCTGTCGATGGCGCACGCGCATCCATCCGCCGGATGCCGCCCCGTCTCGGCGAACACACCGACGAAGTCCTGCACGCCGCCAATTATTCAAGCGCCGAAATTGCGCGTCTGCGGACCGATAAAGTTATAAGCTAAGTTTACGCTCAGACCTCAAGAGGAACCCGTGATGAAAAATCTGAAGCTGCTCCTCGCCACCGCCATCCTCAGCCTCGGATGGACCCTGAGTTACGGATGTTCCCAATCGGCCTCACACAACTATGTCCCGCCAGTTCAGCAGCCGATCGGCACCCCGTCGCCGCAAATCCTTGTCCCCGGACCATAGTGCCTGACCCGATCGGTCATTCTGAGCGAAGCGAAGAATCTAACGGTCTCTTATACTCGATCTAACGCACTTGCCTACTCCGATCAGGCAATTACCCGGTGATCGGGCGTTCCGGCTCGCCGACGCATCGCGCGCATCGGCAGAGATCCCTTAGCTGAGTCGTCGTGTAGAAAGTTTCGTGACCGTCCACCCACTCGGCGAAGACCGCGGCCTCGCCCAGCCGCGCAAACTGCGCGAGCCGCTGACTCGCCGCCGGAATCTCGCCGTCGATTCTGCCGCCGCATACATTGCATGGACAGTAACGCCGCAGGTTTTCGAGCGGGAAGATGCTGTCGTGGCCATCTACCCACTGCACCCCGATCGCGTACCGCCCAACCTCGTTGATCCCGCGGATTTTCGCGGGCGTCTTTGACTTGCTTAGCGCCATTGTTGCACTCTGGACCGGAATTATAGCATCGACGCAGGTATCCGGCCCAAGCACCTCGACAATCGACGGTTCTACTCAACTCGGCCCCCACCCGCATCGATTCTAAATCAAACCAGCCAAAACGGAGGCTCTCACATGGACGAAAATGCAAAGAAAAAAGGCTTGCGGATGATTCCCTATGGACTCCAGCTCCTCGGCGCGAAGCACGGCGACAAATCCACGATCGCGACGATCAACTGGACCACGCAGGCCAGCTTCGCCCCGCCGCTGGTCGTGATTGGCGTGAAGACCGACTCGACCGCGCACGAGCTGGTCAAGCAATCGAAGAAGTTCGCCCTCGCGATGCTCGGGACGGGCCAGAAGGACCTCGCCTTCGCCTTCTTCAAGCATGTCGATCCGAAGGACGGCAAGTTCGGCAACTACGCCTACAAAGATGGCGCGAACGGATGCCCGATTATCACTGACGCGCCCGCCGCAGTCGAATGCGATGTGGTCGAATTTATTGAAAAGGGCGATCACTCGATCGTGATTGGCGTCGTCACCGACGCGCACCTGACCCGCGAGAGCGATCCGCTCACGCTCAAAGAGTGCGGCGTCAACTACGGCGGCTAATTACTATGGGGTGGGCCGCATTTCGCACCCGCCCCACACTGTTTTCTCCACTCCTTCCCTTTAGGGAAGAGGCCGGGGGTTAGGTCACATGCCAAAGAAAAAAGTCGTAGTCCTGCCCGGTGACGATACTGCCCCGGATACCGTCGCCGCCGCGATGGAAGTGATGCGCGCCCTCAAGGTCGATATCGAGTTCGTCGAGTTCCCGCCCGGCGAGGAGTGGATTCGCGGCGAGACCGACAAAGCCGCCCGCGCCGCCATCGATAACTCCGACTCGACCCTCTTCGGCTCAACCAGCGGCAAGACCAACGCAATCGTCTATCTGCGTTGGGGCAAAGAAACCTATGCCAACGTCCGCCCCTGCCGCTACAGGAAGGGCTTCCGCAGCCCGCTCGCCCGTCCTGACGGCATCGATTACGTCATCGTGCGCGAAAATCTTGAGGACCTCTACCTCGGCCTCGAAGGACCGCTCTCGGCGCTCGCTCCACTCCATCTCAACAGCCGGATACTTCGTCGCGAGCTCGATACGTCCGAGCGCGGCATCTACGCCGTCAAGGTGATTACCGAGCGCAACACGCGCCGCCTCGCCCACTTCGCCTGCAAGCTCGCGCTCCGCCGCAAATCCGAGGGCCACCCGGGCAAGCTCACCTGCACCTCGAAGTACAACATGCTGCGTGAGAGCGACGGCTTTTTTCGCCAGATCGTCGAAGAGGTCGCCGCCGGCTATCCTGAAATCAAGTACGAGCAATTCATCGTCGATGACTTCGCCCGCCGCATCGTGCAAAGCCCGCATGATCTCGATGTGGTGGTGATGCCGAACCTCTACGGCGATATCCTCTCCGATGCCGCCGCGGGCACGATCGGCGGCCTCGGCCTGGCGCCCTCCGGATGCTATGGCGACAGCTACGCTTATTTCGAGTCGGTCCACGGCACTGCGCCGGATATCAAAGGGATGGGCATCATCAACCCGACCGCGACGATGCTCTCCGCGGCAATGATGCTCGATTACCTCGGCTTCCGCGAGGAATCGCAGCGCTTCGAAACTGCGATTCGCCAAGTCTATGGCGAGGGCAAAGTGCTGACGCCCGATCAAGGTGGCAGCGGTAAAACCCTGGAGCTGACCCGCGCCGTAATCGATGCGCTCTGAATAGTGAAGCAGCAAAGTCGAAGGCGAGGCGCTTGCCTTTGTCATAAGAGCTCGCTGATTCCCTTCTGTCATCCCGACCGAAGCGGCGGCTTTGCGCCGCGCAGCGGAGGGACCTGCGCGAAGCGATCAGCTTTCTCACACGCATCATCGGAGCGCTTCGCGCAGGTCCTTCGACTTCGTTCGCGTCGCTCACTTCGCTCAGGATGACAATGAACGTGGTGCATGGAATCGTGCCGCTTTCAGTTTACTTTGCTCCCGGCCGACATTAACGGCCCCCAAAGTTTGTCATTCTGAGCATAGGCTGCCGCAGCGAAGAATCCCGAAATGCAGCATGAACTTTTAGATATCAATTTGATGTAATGCTCAAAATATCTTCTTCTTTGATGCCATTTGATGCTATAAGACTTTATCCATCAGAGAAGGTGCTGATTGCTTGTGTTGAGATGTAAACACCTCACCAAATTGTCACCCTTCGTAATGAGCACGTTATTAACTTTAGCCATTACTAGCGGATGCTCTATCTACATGGAATCGACACGACCCACGCCGGTCGATTTGTCGCAATTCCAACCAGGTCAAAACCGCGACTTTATTTTGGAGCAATTGGGAGCACCTCAAAACAGTGCTATGGAATCCGATGGCGCATCCTGTGATTTCTATAAGCTGTACACCCACGGCTATGGGGCGGGCGGAAAAAATACCGATTGCATTGGCCGAAGGCGCGGCTGATTTTTTTACGCTAGGATTAGCCGAGATTGTAACTACACCTGCAGAAGGGGCCACCAAGAACGAGCTTCATCCAGTAGCGTTCTGCTACAGGAATAATTCGCTCATCAGAGTCGTTGGACCAGGAACTTCGATGGAGGACAATGCCGCTGCGCAATCTCCCCTTCAACCGCAGTCAGCGGCCTCAGGCTCAGTTTCGCAACTTCCGTCAGGACAACCCGGAGGCCAAACCTCTGCGGCTCTGGTCTCATCGGTCCCTCCAGCGACTCAGCTCAGTTCGGCAGCAGCCCAGTCGCCTTCGGGTTCAGCCGCTACCGTCGCAACTGTTGTTCCTACTGCGGTTCACGCGACAGACCCTCCCAAGTAAGTCATAATTCAATTGTCGGAGCGGCGTCGGAGTCCAGCACCACCTTGACTCGTTCCCGCCGGTACTGGATTTTTTCCAAATGGGGGAATACAAATATGGGTTCGAGCCTCGCTCGGATCGTTACAGCTTGGCGGCTACTGCTCTTCACTCTGATTCTGCTGACTCTCTCAGCTGCCATCTCGTGGGCGGACGTCACTCTCTTCGACCTGGCCGATTCGCCGGTCACGCTCACCGCCAGTATGCGCACCCGCGAGTACGTCTGGAGCTACTTCAATCCCGGCAAAGTCGCCAACGGCAACAATAACTACCAGTATAATTTTCAGAGCAATGTGATTCGGTTCGGCGCGGGCTACGAGCTTGACAGCGTCCGCTTCTTCGTCGAGGCGATGAACCCCTCCGAACTCGAATTGCCGCCCAATGCCCTCGCCTCTGCGCCCGCCGGAGCGCTCGGCACCGGCGCAAATTATTATTAAACCCAGCAGAGCCGCTACTCCGCCAGCCTGTTTCTCAAGCAGGGTTATGTCGAGTTTGGCAGCCAAATCTTGCACGGACTCGATATCAAAGGCGGACGTTTCGAATTCTTCGACGGCCTCGACCTGATGCCCGACGATCCGCAACTGCGCTGGCTGGTCAATAACGAAATCGCGCAACGCCTGATCGGCAACTTCGGCTTCTCCGACGCGATGCGCTCCTTTGACGGCGCATCGATTCAGTATGGCGGCCGCGACTGGAACGCCCTCCTGATGTATGGCGTGTCGACCCGCGGCTCCTACGACCTCAACGGGATGGACGAGATTCGCCGCGCCGATGTAATTTACGGCGCACTCAACAAACTTTTCGAGAGTCGTTGGGGAACTTCACTCGGGCGCGCCTTCTATATCTGGTACGACGACAATCGCGGCCTCACGCCGACCGACAATGAACCTGCGGCCGCGGCCAAGACGAATACGCGCGCGATTAGTATCGATACGCTCGGCGGCGATCTCGTGCACAAAATCAAAGCCGGTCCCGGCAGTATCGATCTGCTGATTTGGGGCGTTTACCAGATCGGATCGTGGGGCAAGCTCAACCAAAGTTCCTACGCCTACACCGCGCAAGCCGGCTACCGCTTCGATCAAATCCCTTGGGAGCCGTGGCTGCGCGCCCTCTATACTTTCGGCTCCGGCGACAGCGACGCGCACGATTCGACTCACGGGACCTTCTTTCAAATCCTGCCGACCCCGCGAATCTATGCGCTGACGCCCATCTACAACATGATGAATACCACCGATTTGGGCGCCCAGCTGATCGTAAATCCCCTACGCAATCTCGAATTGCGCAGCGATCTCGATGCGCTGTGGCTATCCTCCAGCCGCGATCGCTGGTACGCGGGCGGCGGCGCATTCGACAATCATCTGTTCGGTTACACTGGCCGTCCCAGCTTCGGCGCGAGTTATCTCGGCACTCTGGTTGACGCGAGTGCAAACTGGAAAGTCTCCCCGCATCTCGGCTTGTACTTCTATGCCGGTCAGGTCTTCGGCGGCTCCGTCGTCGGCGCGAACTTCCCGGCCGGCCGCGCGCTCACGTTCGGCTACGCCGAAAGCACAATTTCCTTCTGACGTGCTTCCCATACGTCTTTCGCGGCCCTATGTACTACACTCCCGCCCGTTTGCCAAAATGGGTCGCGCGTTTCAGGTCGGACTCGGGACAACCTCAACCTGCAAGGAGAATACGATGAAGAAATTCAGATTGACGGCCGCCGCGGCGCTCGCCGCCGCTTTGGCGCTCGGTTTAGGCGCTAACGTCTATGCCGCCGGTAACGCCAAGGACGAAGCGGCGATCAAGAGTGTCGAACAGAAGATCATGGACGCCACCAACGCCGACCAGGTCATGAAGTATTATGACGGCAAGGATATCGTCTTTTTCGATTTCGTCCCACCGGCTGAATACAAGGGCGCCGACGCGGTCCACGCCGACCTAAATAATTTCTTCAATAACGCCACCGACATCAAAGCCCACTTTCTGGACATCGGCATCGTGACCGACGGCAAAATGGGCGTCGCCTACAGCGTTCAGCACTTCACCTGGAAGGACAAGGACGGCAAGCCGCAAGCGGGCAACTTCCGCGTTACCGACGTCTATCGTAAGGAAGCCGGACAATGGAAGGTGATTCACTCGCACGTCTCGGTGCCGGTTGATCCGGCCACCGGCAAACCTGATATGACGGCCAAGGTCCGCTGATCGCCGTAGTGTCTGTCTTGGGGAGCGCGCGATGCGCTCCCCGCTCCATTGCGACCTATTATGCCGATGCGGGCTGCTCCGCACCGTCAGACTCCAGACTCGGCAGCGCTGGATCCAACATCACCTTGATCCAGCCCGGCTGATGCTGGCTGAAGTTCTTGTATGCATCGATCACCGAGACCAGCGGCTCTTGATGAGTCAGCACCAGCTCGGGACGGATCGTCCCGTTCGCCACCATCGCGATTAGCTCGTCCAGGTATCGCCGATGGTTGCAATTACCGGCCAGGATACTCAGGTTCTTGCCCATCGCCTTGCCTAACGGGAACTGGTTGAAAGTCGGCGGATAGACTCCGATAATCGCCAGTGTGCCCGCTTTCGCCAAACCCTCGACCGCCCACTCCAAAGCCTGGGCTGGCTGGTCGCCGGGCTGCCAACTCGTCGCCCCTTTCGCGACATTCTTGACTTCCTGTCCGATCGAGCCGGCTTTGCCGTCAGCCGAATAAGCGTCGATTCCGACCGCGTCAATCGCGCGATCAAGGCCGCTGCCGGTCAGCTTGCGAATCGCCTCAATCGGATTTTCGTCGTTGAAATTGATTACCTCAGCGCCTTGCGATTGCGCCATCTCAAGTCGCGAGGGAATCTTGTCGATTGCGATTATGCGCCCGGCTCCGAGCAAGCGGGCGCACATGATCGCGAACTGCCCTACCGGTCCGCAGCCGAACACGCCGACGATATCGCCATCCGTGATCTCGGCTAATTTTGCGCCGAAATAAGCCGTCGGGACGATGTCCGAGAGCAGGATCGCCTCGTCATCATCGACATCGTCGGGCAGTTTGACCATGCCGACATTCGCGAACGGAATCCGTGCATATTCGGCCTGCAAGCCGTTGAATGGTCCGGTTTCAGCCGGACCGCCGTAGAACGCGGTCCCAGCCTGCGGCCCATTGGGATTGGCATTGTCGCACTGCGCAAAATATCCGGCGCGGCAATAAGTACAGAAGCCGCAGCCAATCGTCGAAGGGATCACCACCCGATCGCCGCGCTTGAAATTGCGCACATCCTGCCCGAGTTCCTCGGCGATTCCGACACCCTCATGACCGAGGATCGTGCCGGGCTTCATCCCCGATACCGTGCCGCGAATCATGTGCAAATCCGTCCCGCAGATCGCCGACGCAGTGATTCGGATAATCGCGTCGGTGCTCTTTTCCAGCTTCGGCTCGGGTACATTGTCGAGGCTGATATCGCCGGTGCCATGATACACTACTGCTTTCATTCGAGTATTCCTCTTGGAAACAAATGGGGGTACTGCGGCAAACTGGCGGCGCGATCTAAGTAGTTATTAGATTTTAAGAGATATTATATGCCCAAACAAATCCGCTCTGCTCACGAGCTCGACCGCAGCTCTCCTTCAAGCTTCAGACCAGCGGGAATTTCATTCAAGCTCAAAAAGCACTCGGCCTTAGATCCCTCGCCCTAATCAGGGAGAGGACAAGTGCGGCCTTGCGCGGGTGAGGATCAATCCCCGTCGCCCTGCCTCTCTCTATGTACATGCAACTAAACCGCAACAGCATGATAGATTTGCAGTCAGTAGTTAATCAGCTCGGACCCAGTTGAAGATCGCGACCTACAACGTCAATGGTATCGGTAGTCGCCTGCCGGTGCTGCTTCGATGGCTCGCCGAATTCAAGCCCGACGTCGTTTGTCTTCAGGAGTTGAAAGCGCCGCAGGAGAGATTCCCTGAGCTAGCCATCCGCGCCGCCGGTTATTACGCCCTCTGGCATGGTCAGAAAAGCTGGAACGGTGTCGCGATCCTCGCCCGCGATACGTTCCCGATCGAGCGCTGCCGTGCCCTCCCTGGCGATCCCGACGACGCCCATAGCCGTTATCTCGAAGCTCTGGTCAATGATGTGATCGTCGGCTGCCTCTATCTCCCCAACGGCAACCCGGCGCCCGGCCCGAAGTTCGATTACAAACTTCGATGGCTCGAGCGCCTGATCGAACATTCCGCAGCGCTGCTCACCATCGGCGCGCCCGTCATTCTCGCCGGTGACTATAATGTCATTCCTAGCGATCTCGACGTTTATAAACCCGAACGATGGGTGGACGACGCGCTGTTCCGGCCCGAGGTGCGCGACGCCTATACGCGATTGCTCGCGCAGGGATGGACCGACGCGCTCCGCCAGCTCCATCCGGGCGAGCAAATCTATACTTTTTGGGATTACTTCCGGAACAACTACGCGCGCAACGCCGGCCTGCGCATCGACCATCTGCTGCTCAGCCCGGCGCTCGCGCCCCGCCTAGCCTCCGCAGGCGTCGATCGCGCCGTCCGTGGATGGGAAAAATCGAGCGACCACGCCCCTACCTGGGTCGAACTTGCGGAAGCTAGAGATTAACTAGATTCACGGGCGGCCTGCCTGATTCTGAGATGGATTTCTCAATCACTGAGCCATGATCTTCGCGTATCCGGTAGCTTTCAAACGTCATGTCGAACAGGGAGGCTTTTCGCGACCATCGAACCGGAACATCACTTCTAATTGCCTACTCGCGTCATCCGGCCTTACATCTCGCGGCGCCCTCGTCAGATCATCGTTATTGTCGCGGATAACCTATTTTGAACCTAAAGATTCGAGAGGCGAAAAAGCACAATATGATTGGCTTTGCGGAACGTTGCAAAACTTACCCGTTGTGCAACGAAGCAGCTCGGTACAGGTTGGCCTCAGCGGGAGTTTTGCTCGGGATTTGTTGAGGCTACACGTGCGCCAGCGGGTAAGGTATTTTGCTGTCCCCACCAATCCGCTGCGTCGCTCGCAATCCTATTTGCCCACGCGTGATATTTGGCCATGTTTGTGCTCTGGGCACGCAATGCCAAAAAGCGGGTTTCGATATCAAGGTTCACATACATGGTAAAGTATTGCGGCTGCTTATCGGGTAGCAGGGGGTTTAGGTCTTGAGGCCCAGAAGGATGGTTAGGGTGAACACCTGACCCACCAACCCACAGAGGGTGGAAAGATATACGACAGTAAGGATTTTGCAACACAAGCGCGCCGTCCGTCACTTCCATGGTCGTTTCTGGAGGTAAGCATATGTTGCTAATGGGCGACAACGGCGCGCCCGCAAACTTGTTACCACTCTTTGAGAGGATTGCTCGGATTGATTCAGCAGAGAACTTGGTACACTGCGAGGGATGGGATAATCCCTGTGCCGTGCCCATCTTAATATTCTCGTTCTGATAAATCACCTTCCTGAGCTGCCAGTCTAATTCTTGGGTACCAATCATATACAACAGACTGAACATCGTTAGGTCGATCGCTAGTGATGGTAAATTGCCCATAGACTTCAATACTTGTGGAGCGCTGTCTGCCAATGAGTTGCTTGCTCCTGTTTCACCAGCCGCGCGTATACCTCTTGGCATCTTCCACTGGCGAATAGCCGGTGCAGCTCGGTCGAGCGTATAGCTCATGCTTATTTGGGTATATTCGGGGCCGGTGGGGCGAAGCTCAAACCAGAGATTGATGGCCAAAAGAACAAGGGCTCCGGTGAGGGTGCTGAATGCCAGCACCAAGTTTCGTGAGCCTGCATTTTGGCTGATGACTAGGAAGCCACATATCAGTACTAGAGCTGATGCGCCTCCTAATACAAGGATTAAAACCATGGTGAAATGCGACCTGCTCATTAGGTGCCGGATAGCTCTAGATATTGTGTCTTGCCGCGTGAGTGCGCCAATATCAAAAGGTCGCGTAATTGCCTTTACGTAAACCTCTGAACGCGCCGGAGCGAAACTTACCCTTTGTGCAACTGACGAAACTGACACAGTAAAAGTAAAAGATGTGAGATTTTATAATCGGTCGCGAGCTTATTGGACCACCTTGGAACCGCCCAGCTTTCAACTCGAAGGCCAGACTGTACATAGGGCCTCCGATTATCATTCCCCTTGTCGGAATACGATGGGAGGCAGCGCCTGCCGGCTACCCGCTCAGAGCAAGGGAAAGGAGTTATCAACTCATCTCTCAACCTCAACATACACCCATTCCCTTTCGATCTTTACTGGATACGTCTTGAGCGGGATGTTCGCCGGCGGCGACAGCGCCCGCCCGGTCCGAATATCAAAGGCCGATCCGTGATATGGGCATTCAACCGTGCAATCCTCCAAATCGATGTCGCCCGCCGACAGCGACGATTGCGCGTGAGTGCAGTTATCGGCGGTCGCATAAAAGCCGTCATCGAGGCGATAGACCGCGATTGGTGGATCAAGATTCAGGCGGATTGCTTCCCCCGGCTTGAGTTGATAAATCTTGCAGGCCTTCGTTAAAGCCATCGGCGTCTTTCCTCGTACTTTCCATGCTGCGCGTCTCGCGACTGAATTATCCCAGTCATCGGAGCATAATGCTTCCACGATGAAAGCTCAGGCAATCTCCGGCGTTATTGGCTGGACGACCCGCGAAAAGAAAAAAGCCGGCAGGCCGGCCCGCGAGGTGCGCCCGGCGCTCGATCTCGATGCCGTCATCGACGCCGCCCTGCGGGTCTTCAACCAGCGCGGTTACGAAGCCGCTTCGATGCAGGACATTGCGCGCGAGGCCGGACTTTCTAAATCCAGCATCTATCATCACGTCGCAAGCAAGGAAGAACTGCTGGCGCGCGCGCTGGAACGCGCCTTTGTCCCCCTATTTGCCATCTTTAACGAACCCCTCGCCACCACTGGCGACGCGATTGGATGCCTCAAGTACGTCTTCCATCGGGTCGTGCTGATCACGCTTGAATTCAGTCATGAAGTCGATTTGCTGCAGAGGATCAAGGGTAACAGCCCGACCGAGCGCGCCGCCCTTCAGCGCCGCCAGCAGGTTGATCGCGCTGTCACCGCAATCGTGAAAGACGCGATCCGAGCGGGTCAGTTGCGGCGTGATATCGAACCCGGCCTGATCACCCGGCTGCTCTTCGGGATGTCCAATTCGGTCACGCAATGGTACGAGCCCGGCGGCAAACTCTCTGCCGCGGCGATCGCTGACGCGATGACCAAGCTGGTCTTCGATGGGATCGAAAGAGCTTGACGAGTGCCGCTGCCGTTGCTACAAATCTACCGACCATCCGGTCGATTATGAGCTATAATCGGTCTGGACGATTGATTCAACTCGGAGCTAAGTCTAATGACGAATCACAGCTCGGCTAACGGACACAACGATGCGCTCCTGACGAACGGATCAGCAGCACGGCTCAAGCCGCAACTAATCGTGCCTCGCGGCGGTTTCGAGATCCCACCCGCAATCGAGCAGCCGAACATCTTCCCGCTCGAATGGCCGGTCGCGACCGCCTCGCTCGCCGCGCTTTACGAGAAGGCCAAAGTGCAGGCCTGGAATCCTTCTGATTTGTCCTGGAACGATCTGGACCCGGCGCAGTTCACCGCCGAAGAGCGCCTCGGCATCATGTACTGGTACGCGGTGCTCGCAGTATTTGACGGCTCGGGACCTGCCGTTTTCTCCAAGGCGATGATCCATACCTACGAAATCCATGCCGAGGATCCGATTCGCAAATGCTTCTTCTCGGTCGCGCGCGACGAGGTCAATCACGAGGAATGCTGCCAACGCGTAATTGAGCGCGTTATGCCGAATGGCCCTTTGCGTTTCGATGCGCGCACCGATCTCGAACGCGCGGCGGTGAACAATATTGAGTGGCTCTATCATAATGGCGGCCGCTTTTGGCGGGGTTATTCCGCCTCGCTCGACAAGTATCCACTGTCGATTCTGTTTACGTCGTTCCTGCTGGGCGAAGTCGCCGCTTCCACCCTGTTTTACGGGATGTCGCAGCGGACCTCGCGCCCGGTATTCAAGCAGATTTTCACCAAAGTCGGACAGGACGAGAGTCGCCATCTCGCGATCTGTCTCAAGATGCTCGAGAACGATTGGCCCGGCTTGAACGAAGATTATAAGGCGATGATTACGCGCCAATTGCGCGCCGGCTTCGTCTTTTTATCGATGATCCTGTGGGAGCCGCCGAATCTGTTCTGGGAGCTGCCGTCTTACTTCATCGAGAATCATCGCGTGCTGGTTGATCTGGCACGGCAAGGCGGCCTGGGTGTGTTGAGTTTCGACGAGCAGGCGGACAACTGGCGTTATGCGATCGCGAAGGTAAAAAAAGTCGTCGAGGATTGGGGCATCAAGTTCCCGGCAATCCCGGAGCTCGATCTAGACGGCGTCGATGTTGGAAATATCACCGCCGCAGACATCATTCCGGTTTTTTGAAAAATGCAAAGCGCATGAGGGTATTCGACAAGATTCATTCGCGCAGCAAGCTATAAGTCGCGACTAGCAAAATCGGGACGGAGGAAATCCCTCCTATCATTACTGGCATGTACCGAAATACCCATCCGGTGGTCACAGCCGAGAGGAAGTAAATCGTCAAGAAAGCGATCTGGATCAGAAGACGTTCCTCGAAGCTTTTTTCATTTTGGCGCACACGTTCTTGCCCGGCGCCCATTGCCACCAGCCCACTCACGAAAATCGTCCAGGTCCCCGTAATATAGGTGGTGATGATGCCCGGCAACTTGAGCGGCAGTAGCGCTCCGCTTTGCAGACCGATGCCGAGAGCGACGCCGCCAAGTAATAGCCGCTTAAGTACCGGGCCAGGCGTACCTCGGACTGCTATCCATACCACCTCCACGGCGATCAGCAGAAGCGCTTCCAGCAGCAAGGTCGCGGAAATGGACTTCGACCAGAGCGAGCTTGGCTTAACCTTGCGAGTAAGAAACGAGCCGACCGCGACTCCGACTGCGTAGAAGATCAACGAAATCAAGGGATGAAGCGCGTCATGCTTTTCGCCAAACAAACTAATGCCCAATAGCACCGTATTTCCGGTCATGTTAGCTACGAAGGCATGCCCGAGTCCGAGATAGCTCCATCCATCAGCGGAACCCGAAGTGATTGCTAATAGCAGCAGCAGTGTATCGCGTTGCGCAGCTCGCACATTGCTCTCAGATCGATTCGCGTTTCACGAGGACGCTCGATTGCCAAATCAAGAGCCATGCGGCGCCTGCACGACAGGTTTTGTGAGCGGCGCGGATTGCACGCGGCAGCCCCGCGTCCACCAGAACACGTCGAGCAAAACGCAGCAGGCCGGAACATACGTCGACGGCGCACCGGTATGTATGGGCTTCTCTGGCGAGCCATCGACTGCCGCTTCTCTTATCGCGGCCGTGATGCTAATAGCTTCGTCGCTACCTATCTCTCGGTCCATATGGGCAGCTTAGTAAATAAAGCAGCAGCTTAATAGAAACGTTGTTCGCCGGGAGGACGAGTCTTCCAGCGCCGATGAATCCAGTTCCAGTGATCGGGATGTTGCCGAATCATCGATTCGATTACCGCCGTGTAACTCTGTGTGTTCTTCAACACGTCCGCTTCACGATTAGTCACTGCGAATCGTCTCGACCACAGGCAGAAAAGTCGCGCGATGATGCGTACTAACGCCCTCGCGCACCATGAAGAACGGCAACACCGGCGCGTGCGTCGCAAGTGCCAACCGAGCGAGGGCGTCGGTGGTCGCTGCCTTCATCGAGAAGAAATCAACGAAGATCCCCTGGCGAGTGTCGAGATCGAGCGGGATCGCCACCATCCAGTTGTCACGCAACAGGCGCATAATGCTACGTCCTGCGCCGCGACGCGAGAATCGCGCGACTGCCGAAACGCTCCCGCCGCGCCATCACTGCGGCGTCGATCACCGGATTGCGGTTGGGCCGCTGGACGATCGCGCCGGGCGTGCCGTATAGCGAGTGCGCGACGAACTGCAATTCCCAATTGCCAAAATGTGCGCACAGGACCAATATGCCGCGACCGTTCGAAACGCGCGCAGCTTCGTCCCAATGCTCGCGACCGGCGTAAGTGACATAGTGTTCGATATTCGTCCGATTAAAGTCGAAAGTATGCACCCATTCCGCCATCATCCGGCCAAAATTGCGGTAGGTTCTGCGTAGAATGTCGCGATGAGCGTCACGCTTCAACTCAGGAAAGGCAATCTGGAGATTGCGCAAAGCTATCGCGCGGTTATGAAAATCGAGCGCCATCACGAGCGCGCCCGCTGCCGCGCCGACTCGCTCGGCGGCAGCTAGCGGCAATCCGCGTAGGGCAGCCCACGGGAGCGCGAGTGCAGCCGCCTCGGTCCATGCTCGGACCGCTCCCACCTGACGCGGCATTGATGCCGCTGTCAGGCGCTTGCGCGAGGAGAACGCGGCACGGACACTGGCTCGATCATGCGTGATGCCAAATCAGGGCGCACCGGAGGGCCGAGGCTGCACGAGCGTTCCGGGCGCTAGCCGGCGCCGGTACTGTTCCCGGCATCGGAGCGAAGCCGTTTTCCTGCATTTCCCGCGCGTGAGTCAGGTCTTGCTGCGGTGAGATCGGAGCATTGAAAGTCGGTTTATAGAGCTGCTGGAACTGACTCGCGGGCATATTATCCACTTCGGAGCGCCCAATAGTACGCACGAACTTTTGACGTTCGTCGATCGCGAGTGCCTGCAAGTCATCGCGGGAACGTACGACATGCGGCGTCAGAAAAACCAGCAAATTTTGTTTTACCATCGAGCGTGCGTTATCGGTAAAAAGATTGCCGAGCACAGGGATATCGGAGAGGAACGGTACTCCCTGGCGGCTGTTCTCAGTATCATTCGATATCAGTCCGCCGATGACTGCTGTACGATGATTCTGTACCTGTATAGTAGTTGAAGCCGAGCGGATCGTGGTGGTCGGGCCGTTAGTGTTGCTCTCCGTGCCAGCTACGACATTCGAGACTTCTTCGTACATATCCAGCTTAATCATATCGCCGGCTGAAACCTGCGGAACGATGTCCAGCGTGATCCCTACGTTCTGCCGATCGACCGAGTTGAAGATCGTGCCGGTCAGGGCGGAGTTCGCGCTCGACGAGCCGACGAAGGGAAGATTCTCGCCGACTACGATCATCGCCTCTTCATTGTCAGAAGTCAGCAAGGTCGGCGCGGACAAAACGTTGGAATGAGTATCGGCCTCGAGCGCCGTCAGTAAAGCTACATCGCAAGGTACTGACATAGTGCCGCTCGTGCTGGTAGTGTTGCTGCCGGAAGTACCTATCGTGCCAGTGGATGGTACGTTGCAATTCTTACCCGAGGCCAGTCCGAGGCCGAGTCCTGAGAGGCCCAGCGGATTCGCCAACGCATTCTGTAACTGCCCGAAGTTTAGCGAACCGATGCCGAGAACATTTCCGGCCAGCGTGCCTGATGATAAGACATTGACGCCGATATCCTTGGTGCGATTGACGCTCACCTCCACGATGATCGCTTGCACGAAAACCTGCACGCGCGCAATGTCGAGCTGATCGATCACCCGATGGAGCGTCTCATAGTCTTGCGGCGCAGCGCTGACAATTAACGAATTAGTGGCCGGATCGGCGGTGACGCTGACCGGGTTTTCGAAGTCGGTGCCGCGTCCGCCGTTGCTGGTCGCGGTGGAGGGTCCCTGAGTATTACCACTGCCGCCATTTCGCGCGCCGATACCGCCGGAACCGAATGATCCACCGCCCGACCCGCCAAAGCCACTTCCACCACCGCCAAAAACGCCCGACGAGCCGCCGAAACTGCTGTTGCCGAATCCGCTCCCGAAGCTGCTACCTCCGCCCATTCCGCCGAAGCCAGAACCACTGCCGGAGCCGCCGAATCCGCTCGCGAAGGACGAATTCATTGAGCCGCCTCGCCCCAATGAATTTCGACCGGTCTGCGGTGAGAGTGTGCCCGGGCCACCGCCGCCGCTTAATAATCCATTGAGTACATCGACGAGTTCCCCCGCGGGCGCATACTTCAAGTGGATGACATGGATCCGGAAAGTTTCATTCGGCGAATGGATATCGAGCCTTTGAACGAGGTCCTTGATCTCGCGCATCGCCAGCGGACTAGCCAGCACGATCAATGAGTTAGTCCGCTCGTCAGGCACCACACTGAAGCTGGTTGAAGCTCCTTGAGCCGAAGGAGCGACGACGCCGATCCCGGGGCGTGGGGCCGCCACCCCATGCATCGCGGCTTCGCGCACGCTCATAATCTTTTCGATCTGTTGCGCGAGATCGTCGGCGAAAGCCAGCTTAAGCGGAATAACCGCGACGTTTTGTTGTACGCCTTGTATATCGAGACTGCCGACGATTCGCAGCAGGCGCTGAATGTTAAAGGCGTCGTCAGTCATGATCAGTGTGTTGTCCTGCGGAAAGGCGGCCACCAGTCCGTCATGCGAGATCATCGGCTGGATCACGCTCAGTATCGAAGTTGCGTCGGTGTTACGCAGCTTCACCATACGCGTGACGTATTGATCGCCTTGAGTCAGGCCGGGTTGCTGAGATTGGGTCAATTCGGCCGACTGACGAACGTCGCGCGAGGGGATAATCTTGATCACCGGGCCGGCTTGAACGGTGGCGAAACCCTTCAATTGGAGGACCCACTGGAAGATCGAGTAAGCCTGCTCCGGCGTGACCCGCGTTGGCGAGATAATGCTGATTTTCCCGCGCACGTTTTTGCTGATTACGAAGTTTGTGCCAGTAATTTCACTGATGAAATGCGCCAGAACGGGAATATCCACGTTCTGAAAATTCATCGTGATCAAATCACCGGAGCCCGGCCGGGGTAAGTCGGCCGCCCACGGCGCCATCACCGTAGAGGCCGAGGAATTACTCGGCGCGATCGCCACGGCTGGCGCGTTCGCGCTATTGTCGCTGGTGTCAGTCGAGTCGCTGGAACACCAGTATCGTCATCACCCGAGTCGTCGTCGGCGTGCAATCGCGTTGCCATCAAGCAAATGCAGACGAACATCGCGAGTGCCAGCGCCCACCATGATTTATTTCTGCTGATGGTCAAAGCTGACCCCCGTTTGCGTGCGAGTGTATCGGCGTCCGAT
>CAWCJN010000019.1:0-25549 GCA_963795945.1 uncultured Pseudomonadota bacterium | reverse complement strand
TGCTACGAGGTGTAATCCTTCGGCGCGAGCACGCGCGAAAACTCTTTCAAACTTCGATGGCGGATGACCGGCTTCAGAAGAATCGAGGCCAACTCCGACGATGAATCGTTTGAATGGGATCGCCTGCTCGAGTGTCGCGAGCGCGTCCTCTTCGCTCAGATGGCGCAGGAAGCACATAATAAGATTCGAGCTGATGCCATATTCGCGAGCACCCGCCTCGAGCGCCTCGTGGATGCCGGTGATCGCCGTCTCAAACGAGACGCCGCGCGTAGTATGGCTCTGCGGATCAAAAAAGAGCTCGGCATGACGCACATGATCAGCCGCCGCGTGATGGAGATATGAAGCGGTAAGCTCGGCGAAATCGAGCTTCGTAATAAGCGTGGAAGCGCTCTCGTAATACAAATCAAGGAAGGACTGTAAATCCGTGAAATTGAGTGACGCGCGGAGTTTCTCGACCGAGCCGAAGCGAGAGTTCACGTGATTGCGCTCGGCGAACTTGAATGTCAGCTCCGGCTCGAGCGCGCCTTCAAGATGCATATGCAGCTCGGCTTTAGGCATCTCGCGGATAAAGGTACGCATACTAGATGACATTTCCGATCATCGTAACATAATCAATCGAATGATGGGGCTGAAATTAAAGTTCGAAGAGGCTCAGATTCTGGAAACGGTGCGTTCGGTTGGGTCGTGAAATTTCTGACACCTATCGCGGCGAACGCCCAATCTTGGTCGGCGTACTCAAGGGCGCATTCGTCTTTCTCGCCGACCTTGTGCGCGAGCTGGCGGTCGAATGCGAAGTTGATTTCATCCGGGCGAGATCGTACGGCTCCGGCACTGTAACGTCGGGACGTGTGCAAATCCTCAAGGATATTGAGATCGACGTGCGCGGGCGTCACGTATTAGTGATCGAAGACATCGCAGATACCGGTCTGACGCTGGAGACTGTGGTTGCGCGAATTCAAGCCGCATCTCCGGTCTCTGTGAAACGATGTGCGCTGCTGGTACGGGCTGGCAGTCCGCAACCCGAGTTCGCCGGGTTTACGATCGAGCCCGGCTTCGTCGTCGGTTACGGAATCGATTATGCAGAACAATATCGAGGACTCCGTGACATCTTTGTGCTTACCTGAATCCTGCGCGACAAGAAGACTAACACAGAGATACTGCAGCCTGATTACCAGCCTCTGAGCATCAAAGGCGCACCCTTAAATTTTTCACGTCCGAAGCTTCGCTGAATTGGTCGCGCAATTATCGCCTCATTGATTTGACCTCCAGACTAAGCCTACGAGTCTGATCATGAAGTGTGAAATAGATGGAGAGCAGTCATGAAGATCGATGTATCATAATTTCGTAGGCCAGCATCGAATTGGAGCAGCCACTTGAGGCGAAGCGCACGGCACAAACGTTACTGAACCTCAATAAATTATCATTTTTGGCGGTGAAAGCCGTACAATGTACGAAAGTAGTACCATGAGCACATTAAAACGAATATCAGCCTTCGTGACTACTATAATTTTGCTGTTCGCCATCGCAGGATGCTCTGATACCGGCATCGGCGCCGGTGTTGGCGCTGGCGGCGGTGCACTTGTTGGTTCTGCGGTCGGCCATCCCATCATTGGGGCGCTAATAGGTGGAGTAGGCGGTGGAGTCGCAGGACACGAGATCGGCAAGAGTCAGAACCGGGACGATTCGGCGCCTCAGAAACAATCGATATCCGGCGAAGATTAATTATACTTTGACGCCCGAGGTCCCTCCTGGATCTTTAGCGGCGATTTCTTGGGGTATGCCCATTGCTTGGTTTCGAATTGGATTTGATGCCGGACTTGCAAAGTAAGGCAATCATCATCCATTTCAAACCTCCCAAGGAGTTAAGTTCAATGTCTAGCGTAATTGAGAAAGCTGAGGATTACGTCAGCAGCTCCACTATCGATCAGGTAATGCTGATGGATAAACTTAGTGAGTTTCTGGCCGTCGAAAAGGGTGGCGTCAAACTCTACGAGACTGCGTTACAACTTATACGTGACCCGGAGTTGACCGATACACTCAAGACCTTTTACGAGCAGACCAAAAAGCATCAGAGCATTCTAATTCGGGTGATTAGCGATCTTGGTGGCAACCCCGACCGGATGAGCGCCGGCGCTAAGCTCGCAACCGAGAAAGCGGAAGCATTGCTGAAGACAATGGCTAATCCTGACGGCCTCGCCGGGAAGGCCGCTGAAGTGAACGCGATTGAAAACATCGTGCTTGCCGAAACCAAAGATCATGCTGATTGGGAGCTGCTGGGCAAGATTGCGCGCCGTAGTAACGATGCCAGAGTGCGCGATGTCCTCAAACCTGCGATCAGCGAAGTAGAACCGGAAGAGGATGAACACGTGTCCTGGGCCAAGGAACAAATGGCGCGTATGGCGTTTGAATCCGTGTGCCGTTGATTCTCGGAATTCCGGATCATTAATCGCCGAAGTGGGCGTCCGTTCATCAACGGCGCCTACTATTCACAGGACATTGACTCGCGCGAGTTGCGTTAACGCAGAAGGTCGCGGGCGATCACCATGTGCTGGATTTGCGATGTGCCTTCATAGATTTGCAGCAGCTTCGCGTCACGCATCAGCTTCTCGACCGGATAATCTTTCATATAGCCATAGCCACCGAAAATCTGGACCGCGTCGGTGGTGATCTTCATGCAGGCTTCCGAACTGAAGAGCTTGGAGTAGCTTGAGATCGCGTTGGGGGTTTCGCCGCGATCAACCATCCACGCGGCCTTGTAGGTCAGCAAACGCATCGCCTCGATACTGACAGCCATATCGGCGAGCATAAACTGGATCGCTTGAAAATTCGCGATAGGCTGGCCGAATGCATGGCGTTGACGCGAGTACTTGAGGCATTCGTCAAGCGCGCGCTGCGAGACGCCAATCGCGATCGCGCCGATTTCCGGACGGCTGCGATCAAAGGTGCCCATCGCATACTTGAAGCCCTCCCCTTCGTGGCCGACGAGCGAATCGAGCGGGATGCGTAATTCGTCATAGACAATTTCGCCGGTATCGGCGGCGCGCTGCCCGAGCTTTCCATGCATCCGGTTGCGCGTGATGCCCGCCAGATTTGACGGAAATACGAAACAGGAAATTCCGCGATGCTTGAGGCGTTTGTCGCTGGTGGCGAACGTGACAATCCAATCGGCCATCGAGCCGTTCGAGATGAAATGCTTCGTGCCATTGAGTACGAAAGCGTCCCCGTCGCGCCGGTACGTGGTGGTCATTCCGGCGACGTCGGAGCCGGCCGCGGGCTCGGTGATCGCGAAGGCGCAGAAGGTGAGTTTTTCGGCCAGCGCGCCGAGATAGGTCTGCTGCTGGGATTGATTGCCAGCGATAATTATAGGCAGCGCGCCGAGGTCGTTGGCGGCAATCGAGTTCGAGATGCCCGAGCATCCGTAGTTCAGCTCTTCGCAAATCAGACAGGTATCAAGGATGCCGAGACCGGGACCGCCGAATTCGCGCGGCACGCCGAAGTTCATCAGGCCGGCGGCAAAGGCCTTTTCGCAAATATCACGCGGAAAGATTTCCTTGTCGTCGTACTCGCGAGCGCGCGGGATGATTTCATTCTCACTGAATTTGCGAGCGAGCGCCTTGAGTTCGCGCTGTTCGTCGGTCAGATCGAATCCAAGCATCGAAGTGGTCTCCAGCGACATGAAGGCCGCTGATGTAGGCTAGCAATCGCGCCTCGTGCTGTTAATCGAATCAAGCCTGCGTAGCGGCTGGTGGCCGCAGCGTGTTAAATCTTTATCTGATTTCCAGCGAAAGAGCCTGCTGATGCCACGAAACAAGATTGTGTCGCCCGCAAATATTCTGATGATACTGCTGCTCGCCATGTCGGGTTGCGGCATCAATCGATTGCCGACCCTCGACGAGCAAGTCAAAGCGGCGTGGAGCGAAGTGCTGAATCAGTATCAGCGGCGCGCCGATTTGATTCCGAATCTAGTGCAAACCGTCAAAGGTTATGCGAAGCAGGAACAACAGGTACTGACACAGGTGGTGGAGGCGCGAGCCAAGGCAACCTCAATGCAGCTGCCGGCGGATGTGCTGTCGAATCCGCAGGCGTTTCATCAGTTCGAGCAGAATCAAGCGGCATTGACGGGAGCGCTCGGACGATTGTTAGTGGTGACCGAGAATTATCCGCAGCTCAAGTCGGATCAGAATTTTCTCGCACTGCAATCGCAGCTGGAGGGCACCGAGAACCGGATCGCGGTCGCGCGGCGCGACTATATTCTCGCCGTGCAGAACTACAACACAGCGCTGCGCACGGTTCCTGATCGATGGATCGCGGCGTGGTTTTATCCGGACCTGAAGGTCCGGCAGACCTTCACGATCTCGCAGCAGGCGCAAGAAGTGCCGAAGGTGCAGTTCTGATGAAAGCGGCGCGGAACAATGTGCTCGCGGTTGCGCTGTGCCTGAGCATGTTCGGGCTGATAATTGGCGTTCCGGCAATTTGCGCGACGCCGAAATTTCCCGAGTTGACCGGCCGCGTGGTGGATGATGCGAACGTCCTAAGCCCGGCGACGCGCGACGAACTGACAGGTATGCTGGCGCGCCACGAACAAGCGACGGGACAACAAGTCGTAGTGGTGACGTTGGCATCGTTGCAAGATTATCCGATCGAGGACTTCGGCTATCAGCTTGGGCGCTATTGGGGAATCGGGCAGAAAGGAAAGAACACCGGCGCAATCCTGATCGTCGCACCGAAAGAGCGCAAGGTGCGGATCGAAGTCGGTTATGGGCTCGAAGGCAAGCTCACTGACGCGCAGAGCCGGGTGATAATCGAGCGCGACATTCTACCGGCGTTTCGTCAGGGGGACTACGACGCGGGCGTCACGGCGGGAACGGCCGCCGTATTGACGGCGCTCGTAGGTTCGCCAAGCGCCAACGCGGCACCAGAGACACGCCCCACCCCGCCGATCCAAGATTCTCCGTGGGTGATTCCATTACTGCTGGGTGGATGGATGCTGTTCCTGATCATTCGGAGGGCCTTTGCGGGGCCCGCCAGTATAACAGGGAGGCGGCGTTCACGCGGACCAATCTTCTTTCCAGGCCCGTTTCCTCCGGGCGGTGGATTTCCATCCGGAGGAGATGGGGGCGGCGGTGGCGGCTTCTCGGGCAGCGGTGGTTCGTTCGGCGGCGGCGGCGCCTCAGGTAGCTGGTGAAAATCGTGAGGCGGTTGACCGCCGCAGAGCGTGAGCGAATCGGTGAGGCGATCGCGAAGATCGGGCGGGAGAGCAACGTGGATTTCCACGTTGTCGTCACGCCGATAAGCGATCGTTACGCACTATATCCACTAGTAGGCGCGAGCTTGGGCGCATTGCTAGCGGCGGCGATAGCAGCGCTGGTGCGGCCCGCGCTTGACAGCCGGACCGTGATCTTCCTGCAATTAGCCGTCTTAATCATCTTGACCCTGATTTTTGACTGGCGACCGCTACGGCTGGCGCTGGTGCCGCAACGAATCAAGCATGCCTATGCGCGACAACTGGCGCATCGGGCGTTCACAGCACATCTCATGGGTGATGGGACTCATCCGCACAAGATTTTGCTGTTTACGTCGATCGCGGAACATTACGTTGAAATAATCGCGGACCACGGGACTCATGCGATGATCAGCGGAACGGCTCGGGACCAAATTGTTGCGCAGTTCACGACTGCGGCCAATTCGGGTCAAATAGCCGATGGCCTGCTGAAGGCGCTAGAGGCGTGCGCTGAAGCCCTCGGCAAGCCGGATGGTTCGCCGTCAACCCCCCCAATCGATCTACTTTGAGGTGGCTTTCCAAGCTGGCTCCGCGCTAAGCTTCGCGCAGTTTTTATCGAGAGGAGATCACGATGTCAGTAAGCCTAATCGCCAAAATCAAAGCCAAAGCGGGTTCTGAGGCCAAGCTCGAAGAGGCCTTCAAGGACATGATCAAGAAAGTGCGGGCGGCGGAGCCTGGATGCGAAGCGTACGTCTTGCACAAGTCGTCCAAGGATCCCACTCAGTTTATCTGGTTCGAGAAGTACGTGGATCAAGCGGCCTTCGATACCCATCGCAAGACCGAGCACATGAAGGAGATGGGCGGGCGAATCGCGGATTTGCTCGATGGACGGCCCGAACTGGAGATGATGACGGAGCTCGATCGCAAGTAGAACTGTTCGCGAGTCTGCGAGCGCATCCGCTCGCAGACTTGACCTAATCACCGGTGCTCTTCTCTAAAGAGAAGGGGTGAAGTTATTTCCGAGACTTCGTTATTCGTTCCACTCCTCAGAGCAGGCTCATGCTCGGTCCACTGTGTTCCCTTGGCGCCACGATAACGCGCTCCGTGAGCGTATAATCAAGCTATGGCGCGCACGATCTTGATGGGCGATCCGACGCACTTCGGGGTGTATGGCGGCGCGAATCCTCATACGCGCAATGTGCTCGGGGTCCGCAAGAAGGTCGATAGTGAGCGGGCCCGCCAGCAATGGCATTCGTTGGCGAAGGCATTGATCGCGCACGGCACAGAGATTTGCGTCATCGAGCCGCATCCCGGTATTTCTGGACTGGTCTATCCGGCGAACGCGGGCTTCCTGTATCCGCTTGAAGCGCCGGAAAATGGAGTCACAAAGAAGAAGTTCTACTTAGCGAATCTATTGCCGACGCGGGCGGCAGAGTGCGAAATTTACCTGCGATTTATCCGCTCGATGGGTTACGAAACGGCTGAGATCCGGTCGCGCTTCGAGGGCGAGGCCGATTTTTTCGGCGGGCAATCGCATGATTTTCACGCACGGGCGGATCGAACGACAGCGCTTCGTGCCGCGGATCGGGATGCCGCCGTGGAAGCGGGTCTACGGCTTTCGATCGGACGCAGGTGCAGTCGCAAGGAGCTACGGGCAATCGCGCAGGATCGCACGATTATCGAGCTGGAGCTGACGCTCGAAGCGCACTATCACGGCGATACCGTGCTGTGCTCGTTCGGACCGCAGCGCGAACTTTCGTGCTCGCCTACATGGAGGGCCTGGCGACTGGATCGCAGGCGCTTCTGCGCGAACGATTCGGCGCGAAACTGCTTCGGTTATCGATCCCGGATGCGCAGCTCTACGCGGCGAATTCGTTTCAGGTCGATCAGGATGGCAAGCTTTATTTATTCATGCCCGAGGGAGTGAGCGATGACGCTGCTGCGGCAGGTACGGGGACGAGAGGTCGAGCCGGTGCTGGTGAATGTCAGCGAATTTCTCGCCAAGGGGGGCGGATCGATTAAGTGCATGATCCTGGATTTGGGGCCATCGAATGAACAGCCGCAAGACGCGGCATCGATAGAATTTCGCGCGGCGCGTTCATATCAGCGATTTGTTCGCGATGAGCAATCATTCGCGACAGTCAGTTCGACAATCAGAAGGAACATCATGGCGGATAGCCGCGCTCATCTGCTGGCGTTGATCTTCGCGTGCATCTTTTTCGGCTACGCGACGATTAACTCGCTGGTGTTCTATCGGCGCGCGCGGCGGGTTGAGAACTACAAGAGCAAGGCGATCGGCGACTTCGTCAAGTCGCCGCGTTACGGCCAGGCGGTATGGATCAGCGGGATTATTGGTGCAGTCGGCTTTGCGATCGCGTCATGGAAACTCGTGATGGCGTTATGGCATATCCACGCCGGCTAGTTATCGAAGAATAATTCCGTCCTGCGAAATATCGAGTTCCCAGACCTGCGAGGCTTCATTTACAGACACCAGCGCAATCGTCAGGACGGAAACTGCTAGGGAAAGATGCGCCGAAACGAAGCCGGAAGCATGCAGGAACTCAGGGATCGTAGATGTGCGCATATATATGGTTCGTACACCGCGAGTACGGGCGGCGGCGGCGCAGCGGCAAGCAGGGCCGTTCCGATTTTGCGCCGGCGATGCGTCGCGAGTACCAATAAAAATCGAATCAGGGCGTTATCGAGTTCGGTCGCGAGGCAGAGCGCGCCGACGGGTTGGTCGCCCAGATAAGCGACCAGACAACAGTTTCCCAATTGATCAAGCGAGTAACCGGGGAACGGTGAGGCTGCGAGCAGTGAAGCCAGCACGCGCTCATCGCCGGTTTGTTCGACAGCAAGTTCGCCCGCATTACGTCTCCGGCGGATTTTTTTGATTGGCGCGGAAATGACGCGACCTGCGAGCTTACTTCTTTGGCGCGGGAAAAAGTTGCGCGCCGCTTTCCTCATCGATCACGACAATTGCCTTGGCTGGACAAGCACGCGCTGCGGCGAGGATCGTGGCGTCAGGGGCGCCGGTCTGGTTGTAAACTTCGGACTTGCCATCAGCGTCGAGCTGGAAAACACCCGAGGCGAGTTCGATGCAGTCTTCGCTAGCGATACACTTGGCTTTGTTGACGGTGGTTTTAAGTTTGGCCATCGAGAATCTCCTAAATTCGGAACGTCAGAAGAATAGAATCGCGAAGCGGCGGCACGCAAGGAAGTCGCACTTTCGTAATGGCGTCGTCGCTGATATTTTTCAACACGATTATTGATGGCGATTGTCGGGACAGGCATAGATACGATCGAGGTCGAGCGAGTTGAGCGCGCGCTGACGCGAACGGCCACCGCCAAGCGCTTTCGTGCGCGCGTCTTTACGCCGCGTGAGATTACCTATTGTGAATCGCGTGGGCGTGGACGCTTTCAAAGCTACGCCGCACGATTTGCCGCAAAAGAAGCGGTGATGAAGGCGATGGGTACCGGATGGAATCGCAACGTGGGCTGGGGTGAGATCGAAGTGGTGCGCGAGCGCGGGCAGGCGCCGACGCTCAAGCTGGCGGGCAAGGCGGCGGCGTTTGCGTCGCGCAAGAAGATCGTGCGATTCCATCTGAGCCTAGCTCACACCGTCGCAAGTGCAATTGCTCATGTAATCGCGGAGAGCGGAACAGAATCAAGAGAATAAGGATAATGCCAGGATGAATCTCAAAGATGCAGTCGCGGTAATTACCGGCGGTGGTTCGGGTCTCGGTGAAGCGACAGCGCGAGTTTGTCGCGAGCGGCGCGAAGGTAGTGCTGTTGGACTTACCTAATTCGCCCGGTCCGAAACTGGCCGAATCATTTGGCGCACCGGGACTGTTTGCTGCGGCGGATGTGACGTCGGCGACTGAAACGGAACAGGCTATCGCCAGCGCCGTGCAGCGCTTCGGCACCGTACATATCGCGGTGAACTGCGCGGGCATCGGTCGCGCGCAGCGCACGATCAGCAAAGACGGCCCTCACTCATTAGACCTGTTCAGTAAGGTGGTTCAGGTAAATCTGATTGGTACGTTCAACGTGATCCGATTGGCAGCCGCGCAGATGGCGAAGAATGCACCCAATGCGGATGGCGAGCGCGGGGTGATTATCAATACGGCTTCGATCGCGGCCTTCGATGGGCAAATCGGACAAGCTGCCTATTCAGCTTCGAAAGGCGGAGTGGTCGGAATGACACTGCCGATCGCGCGCGATCTGGCGTCAGTGGGAATCCGGGTATGCACGATCGCGCCGGGGACTTTCGACACACCGATGCTGGCGACCTTGCCGGAACCAGCGCGCAAGGCTTTAGGTGCGCAGATTCCCTTTCCGTCGCGATTGGGTCATCCGGCGGAATACGCAGCGCTGGCGCGGCATATCGTCGAGAATGCGATGTTGAACGGCGAGACGATCAGGCTGGATGGCGCGCTACGGATGGCGCCGCGCTAGCCAAAACGGCCTACTGCGCCGGGATCAGCGCGGGAAAAGCGTGTACCGGAGCATCCGATCCGCGCGGAGCGCCTGGGCTGATTCGGATATGCGATACATGCGGTAACAAAGGACTGTCTGCGGAAATTGCGGTGATATAAAACTGATTTGGCCGGTGCTCGTCTACCAGTAACAGCATTCCCCCACTAATCATCTTCATCGGCATCTGCATGATGATGCGTTCGCCTTCGAACATAGCAAGTTGCATCGCGAGTTCATCACCGATAATCGCGAGCGGAGTGATATGCAGGATGTGGCCGCCAGGAAGATTGAACGCGACTGCCTCGCCGAAATCGGAATTCTCGACCTGCGCCACTTTCAGTTGATAGTCGTTGTAATCGAACATCAGCAATAGGCGATCGGCGATTCCGTTAGTGGTCAATCGATGATCCATCCTGACCGTAGGTACTTCATTAGGACTGGAGACTACCTCCGGGGAGTAGGTCGCGAGGATCGAATCAACATGAATTCTGACCGGCGGATTTTTCTCTTGGGAAGCGGCATTGCTTCCGGAATGAACTGTAATTAGGAGGAGAGTGATGATGAAAACCAAGCTAACCGATCTGGACTGAGGCATAAGGTGGGACTCTCGACGCGGCTCGCAGATTCCTGAGGAGGCTGGCAGCATTTCTCGCGCCTACGCGATCAACGCTGATCAGGCACCCAAATGACCGTGGTGTCGGTACGCGGTTCATTCCACACAGCGACCGAGGGACCGGTTCCGCCACCTAGTTCGGAAAGAAGTTCCTCTGACTCACGCGCTGCGGTTGCATCAGCGTGCCGCAGTTGCCCGAGCGGATCGCCAGTGACATTGACCACGTTCACCGCTTTGGTATTGTCGGGCGCCATCTGATTCACAGGACGACCGATCGTATTATCGGGCTGAATTTGAGCAACTTGTTGGGCCGCAGAGCGTGATCCGACATCAAAGTTGATCCGCCGTGCATAAGGTTCGGCAATAACCAAAGTAACCATGGCGGCCACTGCTGCTATTCCGGCGACCTCAAGGGCAGAGCCAAAGGCGCCCAGCGACTTCCAGAAATCGGAGAGCCGCTCGCGCCACGTACTCCGTGGACTTTCGAGTCTTGCAGTAACAGCTCGGACAAATCCATCCAGCGATGGAGTCGGTGCGAAAGTACGGAGCGTTTCACCCAACGAACGATAGTCATCGAGCGCAGCCTTGCAACTGACGCACTCCACGAGGTGGAAAGCCACCTCTTCCATCTCATGAGGTCCAAGCTCGCCATCATCAAAGGGCCCGAGCAGAAGCCGAATCTTACTGCAAAGAGCCATCATTACTCAGTCCTCACCGAGCTTTATCTCTTATCCAGATCATCGAGGATGCCGCGCAAGCGATCGCGCGCATAATGAAGGCGACTCATCACCGTGCCGCGTGGGCACTGCAAGACTTCACTGATTTCGTCGTAGGAGAGTCCTTCCACTTCTCGCAAAAGTATCACCGCGCGATGCTCCGGCGTCAACTCTTGCAAAGCATCGTGCAAACGACGTCCGAGCTCGCTGCGCGCGCTTTCGAGGAAGGAATCACCGCGCTCACTCGGCAACCGACCAAGCTCGTGTTCACCCTCCTCGCCGCGCAGAATCGTGTGGCGGCCTTCACGACGGCGGAAATCAATCGAGATATTTGCTGCAATGCGGTAAAGCCAAGTTGAAAAGCTCGAACGCGATTCAAATTTCGCCAAGTTTTCGTAGGCACGAATGAAGGTTTCCTGCGCAAGCTCCAAAGCATCGTCCTGATTATGTACCACCGCCATCGCTACCCCGACGACGCGACGTTGGTATCTCTCAGCCAGCACCCCGAACGCTTGCGTATCGCCCTTGCGAGCACGCTCGATCAGTTCAGCCTCATTCGCGTCAAGGCCCGCTGGATTACTCAAAAGGTTTAGACGGCTGAGCGGCTAAGAAATTCACGTCTGACGATTCGATTCGTTGATACGGAGCATTTTGACGAAGCAGCTATGCGCTATAGCTGCTTACTCTGATTAGAGTCGTTGCAGTTCACTCCAATTTGCACCCGACCTCATTTCGACCCTGATCGGCACTTTGAGGGCTGCGGCATTTTCCATCGCATCCCGCACGACTTCGCAGCAGTCTTGCAGACAATCCTGTCGTACTTCGAGGAGCAGCTCATCGTGCACTTGGAGGAGCATCCGGGCATCGAGCCTATGCTCGATCAGAGTCCCCGCTAGTCGGACCATGGCGAGCTTGATTAGATCGGCCGCGCTCCCCTGAATCGGGGTGTTCGTGGCAATGCGTTCGGCTTGTGCGCGCGCTCCACCATCAGATCCGTTAAGTTCCGGCAAATAGCGACGACGACCGTACATCGTGGTCACATAGCCCTGCTCTCGGGCCATTCGCAGGGTCTCATCGAGGTACTGTTTCACGCCCGGTAGGCGTTCAAAATATCGCTTTATGTATTCTGACGCCTCGGCAAACGGAATCGCCAGCTCACTGGCGAGTCGCTGCGGGCCCATCCCATAGATTATCCCGAAATTAATCACCTTGGCGAGGCGGCGAGCCTCATTATTGTCCTTGGCCGCACCGAGCACCTCCGCGGCTGTGCGAGCGTGGATATCTTCATTTTGCGCAAAGGCCTCGACCAAAGTTACGTCGCCTGACAAATGGGCCAAAATCCGTAACTCGATTTGCGAATAATCCGCGGACAGTAGAACGCTGCCGGAGGGAGCGACAAAAGCCCGTCTGATCCGGCGCCCCTCCTCACTGCGTGTCGGTATATTCTGCAAATTAGGTTCGGTCGAACTCAGCCGGCCGGTTGCAGTTATGGCTTGATGAAACGAGCTATGGATTCGGCCAGTGCGTGGATCGATCAGCTCCGGTAGAGCATCGCTATAGGTAGATTTGAGCTTGGCCAGCGTGCGATATTCAAGAAGCATTCTTGGTAGCGCGTGAACGGCGGCTAGTTTTTCGAGTGAATCGGCATCCGTGGAAAAGCCGCTCTTGGTTTTCTTTAGACCCTTCGCGGAAAGTTTGAGCTCATCGAATAAAACTGTCCGTAACTGAATCGGCGAATTCAGGTTAAATTCATGTCCTGCTAATTTGAAGCATTCATCTTCGAGACCGCGTAGCTGTGCGCCAAACTCTTCGGAAATCTTGCGTAGCGCAGTCGCATCAACCGCGATCCCAGTTTGCTCCATTTCGGCCAAGACTCGCGCGACCGGCAATTCGATCTCATCATACAAGCTGCGGAGGTCATTCTTCTCGAGCTTCTCATGTAGAGCGTCCCAAAGGTCCTCTACGATGGTTGGTTCCGACGGAATCGGCGAGTTGCCCCCGAGTGGCGCGAGATACTCATGATAGAGGTCGGTCAGCGAGGGCTCCGGCTTACCCGGATTGATCAAAAATCCGGCCAACATGGTGTCGAACTCAACGCCACGCAAGGTCATGTCATAATCGTGCATCAGCCGGAGATGACGCTTGAGGTCGTGACAGGCTTTCGGCGGCAATAGCTCCGCGAACAGCGGTGCGAGCCCACTGATCACGTCGCGAGCAAAAACGTACGAAATCGGTTCTGATGCGGCCTTGAGCTTTAGTACTACCGCCCCGGATTCATCGCCGCCGAGATGAAACGTCAGACGCGATGCGCGCCGCAACTGCGCGAGCAGCTCGCCGACTTGCTCACGATTAATGCGTGTCTCGCTGGTGTTAATTTGCGGAGCACTCGCGCTCGATACCGGCGCCAATTCTGCGAGCAAGCTGCCGAATTCGAGCTCGCGAAGCAGCTCGCTTACTGCCTGATGGTCGATACCGGACCACGCCATTTCATCGGAATCAAGCGAAAGCGGTACCGCAGTATCAATGCGCACCAGTAGACGAGCCAATTCGGCATCTGCGCGATGGTCGAGCAGAACGGCGGGTAATTTCTTGGGAATCCGCGCCTTGACCTCCGCGATTCGATCGAGTCCAGCGTACAGTCCCTCAACCGAGCCGAAATGCTGGATGAGTGCGGTTGCAGTCTTCTCGCCGACTCCGGGGACACCCTTCACGTTATCAATTGAATCACCCATCAGGGCCATAATCTCGATCAATGCCGCAGGCTCGACGCCGAAGCGCTCCCGTACTTCACGGACACCCGTGCGCTTGTCGAACATGGTATCCCAGAGAGCGATATTCGGACCGACCAGTTGCATGAAATCCTTGTCGCCAGTGATGATTGTCACGTTGAAACTGTCGTTGGCGCCCTGCATCGCCAGCGTGCCGATTACGTCGTCCGCTTCATAACCGTCGATCACCAAGCGCGAGATACGGAACGCATCGACCGCACGATGCATATACGGAATTTGCTTGAGCAGATCGCTGGGAGTTTCGACGCGATTCGCCTTGTATTCCTGAAACAGGTCGTCACGAAAGGTTTTAGTCGGGGCGTCGAATACCACCGCGATATGCGTTGGACGGGCATCCTTGAGCAGCTTCAGAAGCATCCTGATGAATCCGTAAATTGCGCCAGTCGGCATCCCGCGCGAGTTGGACAATTGCGGGAGTCCAAAGAAAGCTCGGAAAATATAGCCGGAGCCGTCAACTAGAAAGAGATTGCGTCGCGATGCTGCCACGGGCGATCAGATTAGCAGGATTCGGCATGAAAGACGCCGCTCAGCGCCGTTTAACTGAATCGCGCTTATGGCAAAATGGCTGTCGTAAATGGATCGTTATGATGTGGTATTTCCGCTGAATTTTGGCTTGCCGGCAACCTTGCCGGCGAATCGTGCGATCGCGGCGGTCGCGCTGCAGGCCGCGAAACGGTACGATCTGCCGATCTTTTGTGCGCCCTCCGGAATTTTCGAACTCGGCGATTACCAAAATCTGATCGAGCGTGACTTTCCCGGATACGTTTCTACCGTCAAGCAGGTCGTTGCCTTAGTTGCGATGGCGCAGCAGAAACAATGGAAGCGCGTGTTGCTCGTCGCCGCGCCGCCGCATATCTGGAGAGCACTGCGCGACGTTCGCGCCGCCGGCCTGAGCGTGGACGCCGAGCCGTCACTTTACGAGCACCCGCGTTCCATATGGTATTCGAGAGATTCCGAGCATCGGCAAACGACTTCGTGGTTTCGATGGTGGTTTATGTGGGAATTACCGACAAGATTAGCCATTATTCTGTATCGGCATTACTACGAACAACGCGCCCAACGCTGAAACACGCTCTCCCATAGTTAGCGCCGACCCAATTTGTGCGATTCCTGCAACGTATCAAAGATTTATATTGACATCAGCGACCGGCGTCGTTTAACTAGGCGATTGTTTACGCGCTGAATAAGCCTTGTAGGACTGACGTCTGTAATGGCTGTAATCGTAATGAAGCTGAGCCACCGAAAAGCGGCATTGAGATGATAGAGGTCAGGAACTTAAGCAAAGCCTACGGCACATTTGTCGCTGTAAAAGGAATCTCTTTTCACGCCGAAAGCGGACAAATTCTCGGTTTTCTCGGACCTAATGGGGCGGGTAAAACCACCACGATGCGAATTATAACGGGCTTTATGCCGGCGACCTCCGGCACCGTAATAATTGATGGACTGGATATCTTTACCAATTCGCTCGAAGCACGCCGCCTCATCGGATACTTGCCGGAAAATCCGCCGCTTTACTCAGACATGCGGGTGGATGGTTATCTGAAATTCGTCGCGAAGCTGCGCGGCGTCCGCCGTTCCGAAGTCGAGGCTGCGACGGACCACATGATTGAAGTATGCGGGTTGAGCCATATGGCGCATCGAATTTGTGGCCAGCTCTCGAAGGGCTATCGCCAGCGCGTCGGCCTCGCACAGGCGATGATTCATAATCCACCCGTACTGGTCCTCGACGAACCGACGATCGGACTTGACCCGCGGCAGATCCATGAAATTCGCGAGCTGATCCGTGGACTCGCCGCCAAACGTACGATCGTGCTGTCCACTCATATACTGCCCGAAGTCTCGCAAATTTGCGATCGCGTCGTGATTATCAACGATGGCCAAATCGTGCTCGAAGAACAATTGTCGGAACTGCCGGCCGGCGCCTCACTCGAAGACGTTTTTCTGAACGCGATCGCCCGGGAGGGCCATGTGGACGGAGCAACCGCGGAAGAAACTCTCGAAGAAGTTAGCGCGGGTCACTCCGAAGCCTGAAAGCAGATGCGCAATACACTAACGATTGCCGGCAAAGAGTTGCAGGGTTATTTTGTGCAGCCCGTTGCCTATGTAGTCCTTACGGTTTTTCTATTGCTGGGCGGATGGTTTTTCTTTTCGATGCTGCGGCAGTTCGACGAGATGGTCCAGCTTATCCAGATGATGGGTCAGCAGGGCCAGCCCGGACAGATGAATTTGAACACCCGCGTAATTGATCCACTGCTGCACGATTTGTCTATCGTGCTGGTCATTGTGATGCCCGCGCTCACGATGAGGGTGTTTGCCGAGGAAAAGCGCACCGGAACTTACGAGTTGCTGCTCACGGCGCCGGTCCGAACGGGCGAGATTGTCGCGGGGAAGTTCATCGCGGCGGCTGTATTCACTTTGATCATGGTGGCGCTGTCGTGGATCTTTCCTTTGATTCTGATGATTTTTGGCGATCCGGAAGTCGGCGTAATGTTCGCTGGTTATATTGCGCTTGCCTTGCTGGCGCTCACTTTTGTCGCCGTCGGCCTATTCACCAGCTCGCTTACTCAAAACCAAATCATCGCCGCGATTAGTTCATTCGGCATCCTTATCCTGCTTTACGTAATCTCATGGCCCGCCGAAGCCGGTGGTGGAGCGATCTGGTCGATTCTCAAATATCTGTCATTACCTGAGCATTTCTCGACGATGGTGCGCGGAGTTATCGATACTGCGGATATCGTCTTTTTTGTAAGTGCGATCGTCTTGTCGCTGTTCCTGACGCAGCGTGCGGTTGAATCGGCGCGCTGGCGCTAGAAATCCTAGAGGAACGGCAGATGAGGCGGACATCGGCGCTTGCAGGCCTGCTCGGGATAGTACTGATTTCCTTTGGCGCAATTGGCTACGCACTGACCAGTGGCGGCTTCGCGCGTCTTTTCATTTTTGTCAATTTGATTCTCGGCGCTTTCGCGTTGATCAGCTGGGTAGTTTCAAGCTGGGGCACGCTCGGCAGCATGGCAAGCCAGCGGACGACCCGCTATGGCGCGAATGCAGCTATTTATACGATCGCGTTTATCCTGCTACTGATTGCGATCAACTATCTAGCGTCGGTACATCACAAGCAGTTTGATCTGACTACTCAGAAAGTATTCAGTCTCTCACCACAATCAGTCAGCGCGGTGAAAGATCTGAAAAAGCCGCTTAAGCTCTATGGCTTCGTTGAGGGCGGTAAAAGCGTACCTGCCGAGGCGCTGTATCAGGAATATTCCTATGCCTCACCCAGGGTAAGTTATGAGCTAGTCGATCCGAATAAGCATCCCGAACTGGCGGAACGTTTCAAAGTGACTACGATGAACACCACTCGTCTGCAATATGGTGGCGAAGCAGGTGATGGAACCAACGTCAGTGATTTGAATGAAGCAGCCATCACAAATGGAATTCTTAAGTTGGTGAATTCCACTACCAAAACGGCGTGTTTCATCACGGGCGAAGGTGAAGGCCCTCTCGACGATGCACAAAACCCCGCCGGGCTAAATGAATTTCAGAAAGCGCTCGAAGGCGAGAATTACACCGTCAAAAAAGTAAATCTCATTACCGAAGCGAAGGTACCCTCCGATTGCACAGTTCTCATCGTAGCCGGTCCGACACGACCCCTAGTGCCGCATGAAATTGACAGTATCACGCAGTTTCTCGATCAGGGTGGCCGGATGCTTGCGATGTTGCGGCCTGCGCGACCGGATCGCTCAATTGATGAGACCGCGCTAATCAAATTATTGGCGAATTGGGGCGTGACTGCTGGAAACAATGCGGTCGTTGATCAAGAGGTACGGCTGTTTGCTGGACCGACGCTCGGCTTGAGCCCCACTGTAAATAACTATGGCCCTAGTCCAATTACAGAAGGCTTCGATAAGCAGACGGTTTTTCCGATGGTCCGAACGGTCGATCCGAGCGAGCCGCCCACAGACGGATTAACTGTTACGTCACTGGCGAAGACCTCTGATTCCTCATGGGCAGAGACTGACCTGGTTTCGCTTTTTCAAAAGCAGACATTCGATCAGGCTGCTGCCAAGCATGGTCCGGTGAGCGTTGCTGTTTCGGTCGAGGCAAATCTTGAACAGCTCAAACGTGGCAAAGGAACCGCTCGAATCGTCGTGCTCGGAGATACCGATTTCGCAAATAATCAGTACATCGACAATTTTTTTAATCGCGACTTCCTGATGAACAGCGTCGATTGGCTAGCCGGACAAGCTAATGCAATCACGATCCGGCCGCGCACCTTGCGCGCTTCGCGCTTCAATTTGACTATCCAGCAATTTGACGTGGTCTTTGTTCTATCGGTGCTGCTGATTCCCGAATTGTTGTTGCTGGCTGGGCTCGCCGTATGGTGGGAACGCCGGAACTAGGCCGTCCGGTTAGGTAATTCCGGATGTCGCTGCGCAACACGATCATCATCGTAGTTTTGCTTATTTTGATCGGCGGCTATGCTCTTCACCAGAATCATCAGCCGCCACCTGAGCAGACACCGAAGCTTTACACGATTTCAGCGAAAGATATCGAAAAGATCGATCTGCGCTCTCCCGATCGCGATATCGTGCTCGAGCGTGGCGCGGGCGACAACTGGAAAATAGTCAAGCCCATCAAAGCTAAATCTGAGCATATTGCGGTAAACAGCCTCGCCGATCAGATCGCCGGCGTGCAAATTACCGGCACGGCTGAGGAACATCCATTGAATCTGGCGCCCTTTGGACTCGCCGTGCCTGCCGTAATCGTCACGATTACCACGAAAGAGGGCAAGACTCTGCCATCGATTCTCGTCGGAAAGCAGGTTCCGATCGGGAACTCGGTATTCATCAAAACTTCGGATAAACCAGCGATTTTGCTGGTCGCCAGTTCTTTCGGTGCTGAAGTGAACAAGCACGTTGACGATTTACGCTCGCGCAATGTCTTCTCGATCAAGTCCGAGGATACCCGCAAAATAGTCATTACGCGTAGCGGCGCACCGACCCTCGAGCTCACTCGCGATCACGATCAATGGAAATTCGTCCAACCACGCAATTATCCGGCGGACAACGACGCCGTGAACACCTTATTGCGTGGACTGACTAGTGCGCGAGTGAGTCAGTTTATTGACGATCATCCCACTGATCTATCGAAGTATGGGTTAGCCAGCCCATCAATGACGATCGAACTTGAGGGCACCAACGGTAAACCCGCACAAACGTTGCAAGTAGGCTTTCGTCAGCCTGACGCCGAGAGCGACGCGACTTATGCTCGTAGCACCGACAGCATGAACAACCCGGTCTATACTGTCACTAATGACGTAATCACTATGGCAAATAAGAGTTTCGACGATCTACGCGATAAGTTGGTGCTCAACTTCAACCCCGCCGACGTCGGTCGCGTAACAATCATTGGCGGGCCAATCGATGAAACTTTGAATCGTGTCGCGAAGGATAAATGGACCATCTCAGCTGCCGGCAAAACTGCCACAGCCGAGACGCCGGTAGTTGATAGTCTGCTTGATCAACTCCATCAGCTAAAAGCATCCAGTATTATTGCAGACTCAATGAACGATCCAGGCCGCTACGGGATGCTGAAGCCTACCCTCACCATTACTCTGTATGCCAGGACTGGTCAAGAAATCGATACGCTGCGGACCTCGATTCTTCAGACTATAACTAGGCCCCAAACTTCGGACGAAAAGCCCAAAACACAAAATATCGGTTATGCGACTACCAGCCGTGACGGAACCGTTTATGAGATCCCGCCGCAATCGATAATTGACTTGGAAAACACTACGAACCGTCTACACTCCGACGTGGCGGCGACTCCCGCGCCATTGCCGACTGGTGGTGCTTCGCCAGGAATGCAATCGGCCATACCCAGCGCCGCAGCTTCTCACTAACAACCCCTGATACAAGAATGCGGGACCGCACATTTATCCGGTCCCGCATTCGCGAACTGACGATTGACCTTACTTAAGGCCCGCGGCGAACTCACTCAAAGTCGCGCTGAATTCGAGCGGCTTCTCAAGTTGATAGAAGTGCGCGACGTCCTTGACAGTAATCAGCTTCGCTCCCGGAATATTGTCGGCGAGGAATTTGTTAGCCGCCACCGGCGTTGCCTGATCTTCTTCTCCAGCGACGACGAGCGTCGGCTTGCGAATCGTACTCAGTTTGCTCTTTATATTCCACGCAAACAGGCCGTCCGGATCGGCCATTGAAGAATCAAAGACGTGCTTGGGAAAGTTCGATTGAACGGCGAAATGCGCCTTCATTACTTCCAGAATTTCCGGGCGGTCGCGCTTCGACTTAGCCGAAATCGCGCCTTCCATCAGCGCACTAAAGGTTCCCTGATAATCACTGCGGAAGGCGGCCGCAGCCTCCGGTGGCATGTTCTCGCCCAGCGCCGTCCCCGAACTAAGAATGAGGTTACCGATAACACGATCAGGAAAATCGAGATTAAACTGCATTGCGATCATCCCGCCAATCGAGTTACCCACCAAAATGGCCTTCTGAATGCCAGCAGCATCCAGCACTGCGCGCACATCGCTCGCATGCTCTCTGATCGAATAGCCACTGGAAGGCTTGTCCGAGCGTCCATGGCCGCGATGATCGATCACCACGACCTGATTGGTCCGTGCAAACGGGAAGATCTGGTAATACCAGATATAGCTATTAGTTGACCATGGATGCAGGAATACAATCGGCGTGCCCGGCCCATACGTATCGTAGAACACCTTGACGGTTCCGTTCTGTGCTTGCGGCATTGCTTTAATCCTCCTCTATGTATGCCGCGCCATTATCCGTCTCTCGCGGCTTACTCGTCGGGGTAACACAGGACCGCCCCTGACGCAATTGAGCAATGTTCTCAGAGGCTGGGTTCGCAGGCGATTAAATCCTATTGGTTCCCTAAGATTACGCCAGTTATCGCCTTTTCGACTCTGCTCAGCGAGCGTGTTCCTTACTTTGCAACTGATCGGGTATATATGCCAGATAGTACTCTGATCCGTCTTTCAGCATTGGTTATCAACGTGTATTTCTAAGGCAGGCAATCTTTCGTTAGGACTTGCTCTCCCATAGACCAATAGATAGCTTGTCAGACTGTGAGATTTCGCGGGGGGCCGCTTCTTCTCCATCCATCGTTCTCTGCGACTGTACGAGAGCTAACGCTCCAGGGGATTACTTTGTCCGGATCTGCATTATGGCAGACAGGACGAAACAACCGATAACTGTTAGTCGCCTTTTAGGCGACAAGTGCAGTTGGGTGCTGATGGGGCCTTAATACAGCCTTCAGGCAAGTTACCGTATACAGGCCTGTGGCAGTTTTAATCCAAGGGGGGGAGCTATGACATTTATTCAAGATAGTACATGACGTCAGTAAAGTCTGAACCGCGCTATCATTAGCTAGTTGTCAGGCAGATAGCGTTTCAGGAAATGCTGCTTCGCGAGCCTACGCTCGCATAGCTAATCAACAATCCAGGGGGGGTTGTTATGGTACGACTGCGTCTTCGAACCGCATTCGCTGTGGGATGTTTGGCGATCACTACGATTTTGGTATTTCGTACTCAGGATGCGCTGGCATGGCAATCCGTCAGGATTACTTCGCCGGCAAACAATGCAACAGTCAGTGGAACTGTAGTTGTAAACGCGTCAGTGGGCCCAAGGGTCTGGTGGGCCAAACTGTATATTGATGGAGGCGACAGCCCTGTTTCGCGGTGGTGTCGGTCAATTGGTAGAAAAGCAATTGCATCAGGCGTCGACGAGCGAGCAGTTGACTATCGTCGTTTACGCGGCCTCCATTTGTGGACTAGTCAGATCCTGCCAGCCGACCAGACGGCGTAGCCGCACTTGACCGCTGCGCAGGAGGCCAAAGAGCAAGAACAGCACAGCCTCTTCATTGGGCAGTGATGCCTGGGTTTTTGTCCGCCGACGAAACTCCTCGTTGATGCGTTCGAGCGCGTTGGTCGTCCGCAGCGCTTTCCACTGCGAGGGCGGGAATGCGGTGAAGGTGAAGAGCTCGTCACCGGCCTTCTCGAAGCTGGCACTGACGGCCGTGCAGCGCAGCTTCCATTTGCGCAGAAAGCCCACGCGCGCCTGTTCGATCACTTCGCGGCTTGGCGCGTAGATCATGCGCCGATAATCCTCGGCCAGTTCCTCGCGCAGATGCGCCGGCGCCTTGGCCAGTAGATTCCACAGCTTGTGATTGGTACAGCGCTGCAGCGCGAGCTGCGGCCATTGCACTTTCAGCGCCGCGGCCCGCCCCGGATTGCCATCGATCACCGCGAGTACTGGGTTCCCGAGATGGCGCGCGCCAAGGGAGCGCACCGCGTCGAGCCAGGCTTGCTCACTTTCGCCTCCGGCCAGCCGTAAATCGAGCACCACGCGTTGGCCGTTGGCGCACACGCCCAGCGTAACCAGCACTGGCACCCGCACGCGGCGCTTCCCGATCCGCACCCGCGGATACCAGCCGTCGAGAAATAGGTAACGAACCTTCAGTTCCCCGAGATCACGTTGGGCCCAAGCTTCAAACTCTTCGCGCAGGCGCCCGACCAGGCGCAACACGGCATCCTTCGACAGCGGCGCGCCACGCAGCAGCGGCGCCAGCGCTCCGCGCAGCCGGCGCGTATTGGTGCCGCTCAGGTAAACCCCCAAAATCGCTTCGTCGACTCGTTCAGTGCGGCGCTGATAGCGCGGAATAATCCGGCTCTGCCACTCGTGGTCCCGCCCATCGTCAGCTTCGATGCGCGCCCGCGGCATCGTGATCGTGGTCGCACCGAGACTGGTCGTCAGCGTACGCAGGCGCTTGCCGTGTCGGTAACCGGTGCGTATCGCACCCACGCGTGCCGAGCGGGAGGCACCCAGCGCTGCCACCCGTTCTTCATCCACGATGGCTTCAATCGTGGCTCGAATCCGCTCCCGCATCAGCCCCTCGAGCGTGGCTTTCTCTGCCCCGCCAACCCTGCTATCGCTTTCCATGGCGTCATCCTCCGGCACCCGCCGCCAAGCGGGTGTGAGTTGTGGCTCAACTCGCCGGATCTTGACGCCTTTTCACTTTTTCCACCAACTTCGCGACACTACCCTGTTTCGCCACCATATAGCTTTAGTTGGGATTCGACTATGGTACCGAATGGATCGCACACGCTGACGGTCAAAGCCTTTGCTGATTCAGTTCGACGCCGCTGAGCACGTCGTCGATCAACGTCACTGTGTCGAATGGCTCAAATCCGAGTTATTTCAGCACGCTCCCGCCACATGCCAGTCTGCCTACCGAGCAGCAATGCGCGTCGTATATTCAGGCGACGCCTGAGACGAATAATGGGAATGCGGCTGATAATGCGACCACACCCAGCGCTGCTGAATTAAGCAGCTTCGCGGCGCAGCCGTTTTGGTTCACCTATGGGCCCACCTCTTGGACAGCTCATATACCAACAATGTCGACGGTAACTACACGGGTAGCACCGACATGATATTGCGTTGGGCTGCCTGTAAATGGGGTATTGATGAAAATGTTGTCCGCGCAGAAGCTTGGGTTGAAAGTGGCTGGACACAGAGCAGCCCCACATATAGCACGTTATGGCCGCCGGGATGGGGCGATTTTCAATCCAGTTACTCTCAATGTGTGACTCCAGCATGGAACGGCTGGGTGTCGGCAATTGGTGGATGTTATCAAAGCTGCGGCATTCTTATAACGAAAGTTGCAGATTTTAATGTTTGGCCTGAAGCCTGAGCTGGAACCGCGTTTAACGCCGACTTCCGCATCTCAGATGGCACGCGCCTGCATGGATGGAAATGGCGAGTCATGGTATTCGAGCGAGACTCCTTCAGCTGGCTACCCATATTATCCGAATGGGTACGACGCCGACGAGCTTCTGTGGGGTTGTATGGGCGCGCGGGTACTCCGGAAGTTGGTACGACTCAGGAGCATTATGGTATATCGGTGCGGTTCAGGGCGTCCTGGCCAAGAAACCCTGGCCATAGGCTATTCGCACACCATGTTTCTGTATCGATCTAATTAGTCTGCAAACTCTCCACGCGGCTCCATATGCGTGAGCCGCGTGGGAGAATCTCCGTCACCGCGAGCTGTGCATTTTGGCTGATTTCCTGTCCTGCAATGACTACCAGCATCACCGATCAGCTTTAGCCTCCAAGTTGAGGCAAGATTAGCGAATGCTGATCGATGATCGAGCAGACTTAGCTTAGGCGCAAGCGACTGATACGCTTGATGTGATGGGGCGATGCAAGCTACCCGCACGGTTGAGCGGGTTGATCCTGCTGGCAGTGGTCGCGCTTGCATTCAGCGCGCCCGCTCTTGCAACCCAAATCGAGGTACCAGTCGGTATTTTATTATCTGGTATTGGATGCTGCTTTCGAAGCAGCGCTTCTATACCGGCGCAGGTGGCCGCGCAGAGTTCTGGCAAGGTCCCGCCAACTGCGGACATCTCTATGCGACTGACCCGCATTTTGGCCAGGTGTAAGTGATGTTCGGCTCGTCAGTGCAGCAGACCTGCAGGCTGCGCTCGCACTTGCGGGGCAGTGTTTGAACGCGATGACCTGGACCGGCAAGTTGTCAGCGGACATGGCTCCGCATATCGAGGATCTCGACCTGAAATTCCGGATCCCGATATTGAGTTCATCGACTCGAACGGATCCATTATCGGCGGAGATGCTTTCAGTTTGGTTAAGGGCCAATCACGGGTGCAGCTCTCGGAAATTTCTCATACAACCTGCGCCCCTACGTTGAGCGGCTGCAAAAGATTCGCAATAGCGCTCCGTCGGCGGAAATAGCCGCTGAAGTCCGGCCAATCCTCGCTTCGCTAAGACTCGATCAGCAAGTCACTGCCGCAAATCATGGCGTGATACTTTCATTACAGATGACCTTGCCTGATAATCTATCGAAACCTATGACAAGCCATCAGATGACAGAGGATGAAAAGGCTGCTTGGCATGCGGCTGCGTCAGAGATTGAAAATTTTTTTGAAGGATGTAGCGACGCAAATTCAGCCATTGATTGTGGACCCGCAGCTGAGCAGCGAGATCACGGGAATTATTAATGAGAGCCGCGCGCGAATTGCCGTGATGGCCAATACGCCGCCACCGGATGGGGATCCACTTCCGCAGCTGCGCGATGAATGGCAGCGGTTGCCAACCGTGGCCAGAATTGCCGCTTACCGTCAGGTCTTTGGGGCGCAATCCTTAGAAATTCTCGAAGCAATATCAGTCGGCGATGTGATCTTCGCGATCGACCAAAAGGCGCCGCAATTAGGCAGCCGAATCGCATTAGCAGGTTTGCAAGAATTAATACGCAGAATGCCGCCGCGATCATCTATGCAACCCACACCCGCATCTTAAAGTCATTATGAATGTAGGCGGAGAATTGAAGAACATCGATGGGGAAAAGGCAGTGGACTGCTTTTGCGGCAGTCTTGGCGATTACGTTTGTATCCAGCACCAACCGGATGCACGCTGATCACGCGCGTCGGGCCGGCACGGCGGCGAGGAGACAAACTGACAAAGGCGCCACTGCCCGAGCTCTCGTCCGGGCCGCACGTAATTATCTTCGCGTTGGACGGTGGCGGTCACGATCAATTGATGCAGGCTATACGCACCGGTAATGCACCGTTCATCGCTGCGCTAATGGGCAAGCAACAGTCGAACGACGAACTTTCTGATTACGCCGATCCCGCATGAAATCTTCAACAGTATCTTGTTCGTCCAGCACGGTAGCGGCGTGGTCC
>CAWCJN010000018.1:0-77738 GCA_963795945.1 uncultured Pseudomonadota bacterium | reverse complement strand
AGTTATTACTACAGCGTCAATCTCGCGGCAAGCTCAGCGTTACCCTCGACCTTCACAAGCCCGAAGGCGCCCAGATCATGCTCGCCCTTGTTCAGAATGCCGATGTGGTAGTTGAAATTTTTCACCGGGTACGATGGAACGCTTCGGGGCTGGATACTCACGGCTCGCGAAGCCAATCCACAGATTATTTTGTCTCGACTTCCGGCTTCGGGCAAACCGGACCGATGGCTTCCGCTCCCGCCTATGGCATCGTCGTTGCACGAGCGCTGAGCGGCCCGATGAGCATCACCGGCCAACCCCGCGGCGAGCACTCGATGCGGCGTATCGATTGGTGATCTCACTGCCGCCCTTTATCGGCGTGATAGCGATTTTAGGCGCTTCTGCGCGCCCGTGACGCGACCGGCGCCGGACAGCACCTTGACATTGCGATCCTCTCGATTGTCAGGTCGCTTGGCTCGAAGATGCCCTCGCGCGTTTTCGGTAACCGGCAAAATTCCGGGCCGATCGGCTCACGTCATCCCTCAATCACTCCCTTTCAGCAATTCCGGGCGTCGATGGACATTTTGTTTCGGGATGCGGCAACGAGGCTATTTGGCGCCGCTTCTGCGATGCGATCGGAACGAGTGACCTGCTCGACGATCCACGCTTCTCCACAATTCCGATCGCACCACGAACCATGCGGCTCTTGAACTGATTCTGGCACGTCATTTTATCGGTCGTCCACGTGTCCACTGGCTCGAACGGCTCACCGCCGAATGTGCCCTGCGCACCGATCGCGAACGTTGCGGAAAGTTACGCATAATCCGCATCTTATCCAGCGCAAGATGATTCCTGCATGCTGAGCATCCAGCCTTCACAGGTCTGATGGTGCCTGGCTCTGCCGCTTGAACCGCCGGCATGAGCGGCGCGCCTGAGACTCGCGCGCCGCAATTAGCGAGCATACGATCGATGTTTTGCGCGATTGCTGGGCTACGATTCCGCCCAAATTACCGAACCTCAATCGAAACAAGTCATTTAGGGTTTCAAGCCGGGCAGAGCCGTCGCCAGTAATTTTTTCGGATTGCGCATGGACCGCCACCCCACACTCTCGATATAAGGATATCCGCTAGCTTTACGGGTCTTTTGGACGATTATCAGCTCGGCATCCCGTGCCGGGCATCGGCACATCCCTTGCGCTTTTTCGGGTTCACGTTCGAGTGAACCAATCAGTGAGTGAGAAAGTGAATAAATAGAATGATGCTATGACTTTGTTGAAACTCGATCACAAGATGGTGAAGAAGCTTTTCAAGTGATTAAAGAATCGAATGGCGAAAAGCAGAGACCTCTTCGAAAAAATCAGCTCGGCCCTAGAAGTTCATGCGACAATTGAAGAGGAAATCTTTTACCCGGCGCTCGCGCAAGCCATATTTGCGCAAGCCAGGAGCGAGGTTCAGGAAGCCAAACAGATACAAGAGCACGCGAAAGTCAAAAAAGATCCTCGGGCAGATGAAGAAACTTAAGATCTCGTCGGATGATCATTGGGAGATGAGCCTCGAGGAACTTGAACAAGATGTTAACCATCATGTTCAAGAAGAAGAGGGCAATTGTTTCCCGAAGCGGGAAAGACCCTCTGATGCGCAGTTAAGCGCGCTCGGAGATCAGCTAAGTGCGCGGGAAGCAGGAACTCGAGATAAAATCCGAGGGCGGTATGAGTAGCCACGCCCCAGTCACTCAGCCTCTAGTAACTCCGCACGACTATCATTTTCCGATCAATCACTGCTTCTTTTCCTACCCTCTCCTTGAACAAGGGAGAGGGTAGGGTGAAGGTCCCGATGTCCAGGAAGCCTGATCTTCCAGCTGATGATGCCCTTCGAGCCATGGGCGCGTCCCATGCTGGCTCAGATCCAATCCCATTCTTCGTCTTCTTCATCGACGCGTAATCCGACCATCAGGTCGTCACTTTGAGCAGACCAGCGAACCCGTGAAGACAGAAGAGCTATGGTCGCCAGAACTGCTATTAATTGAATTAGAGAATTGCTCGGGATTTCCATCAAATTGACCATTTGCTGCGCCGCGCCGAATTATCACGATACTCGCAAATAGTCCGTCGCCCAATGCTCCCCAAATCCCGCCGACTCCGTGAACCCCGACCACGTAGAGCGCATCGTCATAGCCTGATTGCGGTTTCAGGCGGACTGCATGTGACAGATAATGCCAGCTCCCCGCCGATGACCTAATTGCCGGCATCGGCGCGACGTAACTTTCGGACCAGGCGTAATCGCCACCAAGCTGAGCAACCGCGCCGCTCACTGAGCCGAGCACGGTCGGTTTTCCCGTGATGGCCAACTCCGCGCAAACCCACGTAAGATTTCGGCAGCCGCTCCCAGATTATCGCCACGAACGCGGGAACGGCAAGCCCATCGCGCCCAAAGAACACTGCCCCGGATTGAAACCGAACAGCCAAACCCGCAACAATCCCGCTCCAGTTACCGTTAAAGTCAGATTGTTGGGCAGGATCGCCTCTCGCGGATATCCGCGACCGGCCCTCCGATGATCAAAACCGCCGCCAACGCCGAGACGCCCGACGAGATATGGACTACAGTCCCGCCCGCAAAATCGAGCGCTCCTAGTCGATGAATCCATCCATCGGTGCTCCAGACCCAATGCGCTAGCGGGTCGTAAATCAACGTCGCCCACAGGATGCTGAACACCAGGAATCACTTAAAAGAAATTCGCTCAGCAAACGCGCCGGTAATCAGCGCAGGAGTGATCACGGCAAACATACATTGAAAAATCATGTATGCCTGATGCGGAATCGTCGGCGCATAGTCCAGATATGGCGCCGTCGCGCTGACTCCGGCCAGCCCGGCCCATTGGAGGCCGCCGACGATCGCGCTCCATGGCGCGAAGGCGAGGCTATAACCATACAGCGCCCACTGCACGGAGATCAGGGCCGTCAGGATAAAGCTCTGCATCAGTGTGGCGAGCACGTTCTTGCGCCGCACCATACCCGCATAGAACAAGGCCAAGCCCGGGGCGGTCATAAGTAAAACCAGCGCCGAGGAAGTCAGCACCCAAGCCGTATCCCCGGCACTAATTTTGGCTAATTCTTCGGCTGCCGCCGCCGGTCCGCACCACAGTGCGACGCTAGAACCGCCCACCCATCCAGCGATGATGGCCGCCTTTCGAGATCTCAACATTTCCCCTCCTCACAAAATTGCGGGGCGCAATTGTTCCTACACCGCCGCCCATGAATTCGGGGCTAATGCTTAACTGATGAAGCCGTCAGTTGGGAAGGGCACGAATAAAATTATGCGGAGTTTCGTGTGGATTTGCGTTGCCACCGCATCCACTCTTACGCGAAGTCACGCGTCTGTGTCGTTAATGCGGACCCTCGGCCCGAAAAATCGCTCACCATTAAAATAAATCAGATGATCGGGTACGTCGGCGAGCCATACTTCGGTTTCCCATGCGATGTTCGTCGCCTGCCGCTTGAACTCAGCCATATCAGGAAAAGCGCTGACGTACACTGCTGCAGCCGGGCACTTAGCAAGCATTCTTTCGAGTTCGACAACTCGCTTAGGCGAAACCGGCCCATGCGAGGTTACAGCCTCGATGAGGAAGAGCCATTTCCTTGTTCGGTCATAGAGAAGCACGTCGGGCAACTTGTCGTGCTCGGCCATAGGTATCGCGAGCTCACTGAGCTCCTTAGCGTTCAAAACGAGATTCTTCTTTACGGTATCGCCCAAATAAAGCAACTCCGCGCCTGGCGCGAAGCGCGGACCAAATTCTTCGACGATGGCCTTTTGCAACTCATTGTGCGTGCCAGGTGAGAGACGGAACTCCTGCCCATCCGGCAAAAGGAGCGGTACTCGCCGCTGTTCGCGCTCTGACGAGTAGAGAACCTTGAGTGTCCCGTGCTCTGCTACGAATTTACGTGCGGCTTTCTTCCATCTGGAAGAACCGTAAGTTTTTACTGCCGCCAATGCCGCTTCCGTAATTGCGTAATGGGCGCGTGGACTGTTGGGTTGGCAGCTCGGGCTCAAAAGGATTGTAGTCTGCGATGTGGCCTTGGACGAACTGATGTAGCACTTGCCGTCGAAATGTTTTCGCGCGTGGTCGGGGCATAGTTCTTCCCGAATTTCTCACGGATATAATGCCTTTCGTGACAGTCCGCCGATTACGGCTCGCGCGTGACCACGCATCACCGGGTCCCAATCCGCACAATGCAATCAATGTGAGAGCTGACATCTCATTGGATTGAGCGACAGGAAGACCTAACTGTTTCAGAATGTCCTTTGCTTCCTTAACTTCAGCCACGGGCACGCGCTTTCTTTCTTGAATGATCCGTTCCGGCGAGCCGCATGACTAATTGATCGATCTCTAATTGATCGATCTCTTCAGTATTGTCGTCCAATGCCTTCGCCTGTCTGCCTATCTCTATAATAGTCTCGTGCGCTGGCAATGGCATCGCGCGCAGCTCAGTTGCGCTCACCTGCGTATTCCCGCTGCTCGTCCTGAAATACTTATCGAGCAAGGAGCTGCTAAAAAGTGCAGCAAGTCCGAAGGTTTCTTCTTCTGTCAAGCTGTTGCCCGGGCGATAAATGGAATTCAGATGATTTTCGAGGTCGAGCATAGAAACGCTATTTGCTTCCGCCAAATAAGGACCGGCCACGAGACGTCGTACTTCCTCTTTCGCGCTAAAGCGGCGCAGCAACACGTAATTCCGATTTGGTACCAGCAGCGGACGCGCCGCTTTAACCTGCTTTATGTATTCCGGCTTGCGGCCGCCGAGCGGCCACGTCACCCGCATCGATTTAACATGGTTCATCCACAGCAACGGCACATGGTTATCTGGGACTTTCCCTGTTTCATCGATCAAGTCGGTAGCGCGAAACGGCACTACCGGTCCGGTCGATATTTGCAAGCCATATGTTTCGAGCGACCCGGGCCAGCAATCAACCAGGCGCACGAGATCGTATTCAATACCGCTGACCGGCAAGCGCAGTATCTTGTCTCGCGATTCCATGTCCAGCACGGACTGAAGGGGCACAGACCGGCGCGACAGTGAATTTACGTCACCGATTCCCTCGCTCGCCGAAATGGTCACGAGTTGAGCCTCATTTTGATGGGCCCAATCGTCTTGGCGAATTCCCCTCAGAATAATATTTTCCTGCAATACCGAGTCACGGTTAAACGCATCGCGTCGCGAACCAAAAACATGTATTAACTCCGGGCGGATACTGCTGAAAAATCATTCGCGAAATAGCTGAAAGTATGACCCTGACGCGAAGCTTCGAGGGGTAATGAAGATCAGCTCGCCCTGCTCACGTAACAGCATCGCGCAAATCGCCATGAACAAACCATAGATGTTCGGTTGGCCATGAACTACAGAAGCGGCAGCTCTTGCACGCGGGTCCACTTTATTCAGCTTGAAATATGGCGGATTGGCGATAACCGCATCGAACAGCGTAACCGATTTTAACGGCAGTAATGCGCCGATGTTGCGAAGAGCCCAGCGTGTTCCAAAACAAAGTCTGAGTGTGCAATCTCGACAGCGACTTCGATTCCGCATGCACCTGCCCAATTCCTTAGACGAGTTAAAACTTCCGACAAAATCGCGACTAGTACTTTATCAACTTCGTAAGCAACTAGCTCTATGCGTCTTGGTGCAATTGCCCTTGAGGCCAGTTCCTCGACGGCCGCACACAACAGAACGCCGGCCCCCGCGGCGGGATCGAGTATGCGTACTGTGCTCCCGCCAGCGACGATCTGCTTAGCCATAAAAGCGGCAATCGTCGATGGAGTTAAATAGAGCCCGTGCGATTTCCTCTGAGCCAGATTGATTGGCGCGACATACGCCGCGCCAGTTACGTCCGCATAGTATGTCGGCGGCCTTAGCCCCTCATCCAACCGTTGACTAGCGGCTGACTGAGGCCTCCGCAAGTCTTGCAAAATATCCACTCTCATCCCTTCGGCAATTGCAGGATGCGTTCGCCGATCATGTTCTTTTGTACCGCCGAGCTGCCGCCCGCGATCGTGAGCGCCTCGGACCAGAGCGTCCGGCGCAGCCAGTCGCCGTCGGGCGCGAACATGGAATGGCGTTCGAGCGTCGCGTATTCACCCAACAAGCGCGAAGCAAATTTCGTTATTCGTTGCGATAGTTCGGTGGATACCAGCTTGCCGATCGATGATTCCGCGCCGGGCTGCAATCCCTTGAGCCGTTTGGTCAATCCGCGCAATCCATTATATTTCTTCGCCGCGAGTTCGCAGGCGAACTGCGCAAGCTGCTGGCGGATTTCGTCATCATGGGCTGCCGTCTCGCCATTGCTCAAGGGGACCGTGCGCGCGAGCTCGATCAACTGATTGAGGATGACTTCGCCGCCCGCCACGGTCTCGCTAATCCCGAACCGCTCATGCATCAGCGTCGCGACCAGCACTTGCCATCCGGCATTGAGTGGTCCGAGCAGATTTCCTTTGGGTACTCGCACGTCTTCGAAGAAAATCTCGTTGAATTCGGCATCCCCGGTAATTTGCTTGAGCGGTTTCACAGCAATCCCGGAACTGTGCATATCGACGATCAGTGCGCTGAGGCCTTTATGCTTCGGAACGTTGGGATCGGTCCGCACGAAAAGCTGGCAAAAGTCGGCCCGCTGCGCGACCGTGGTCCAGACCTTTTGCCCATTTACGACGAAATAGTCGCCCTGCAACTCCGCCCGCGTTTGAATCGACGCCAAGTCTGAACCGGCGCCCGGCTCCGACATTCCCTCGCACCAGATTTCGTCAGCTTTGAGAATCGGCGCGAGATACCGGTGTTTTTGTTCCTCCGTCCCCCATTGCATCAACGCCGGCCCGTTCATGATGATTCCAAGGACGTTGACTCCGACGGGCAGGTTCAGCCGCGCCAGCTCCTGCTGAAAAATCACCTGCTCGATGAAGGTTGCGCCTCGTCCACCGTATTCTTTGGGCCAGCTCAGCCCCACCCATCCCCCGGCGTAGAGCTTCTGATGCCACCGCTTATTGCGTTCCCAGAGCAGGTTTTCATCAATCCGCTCGCGCTCTTCACTGGTCAGCGGCGGCGGCTGATTCGTCTCGAGCCACGCACGCACTTCCGCTTGATAGGCTTCCTGCTCAGGCGAGTAGTTGAAATCCATCGGTGGCTGCTCCTGAATTGAGGTTTACGCCCGGATGCTAGCTGCACGACGCGTCTTGTTGCTGGTAGGGGTCGGCGGAATCCGCTTATCCCCAGCCTCGGCAGCGCGCATTCGTGCAATGGTCCATGTTGTGCTGTGTCCTTGCAGCAACGGCGCGAGCACGATGCGGCCGCCATACGATTCGACGAATTCCTGACCATCGAGGGCCTTGCCGCGCCAGTCCTCGCCTTTGATCAGCACGTCGGGTCGCACCCGTCGAATAATCTCTTCCGCGCGCACATCATCAAACACCGCCACGTATCCTACCATCTCGAGCGCCGCCAGCAGCCGTGCGCGATCATTTGCGCCGTATACTGGCCGCTCGGGACCCTTGAGTTCACGCACGCTGCGATCGCTATTTAGACCAACCACCAGCACGTCGCCTTGCGCTCGCGAGAATCCGAGAATTTGCAGATGACCCGCGTGCAGCAGGTCGAAACATCCATTAGTGAATACGATCGTACGGCCGGCGCGCCGCTCCCGCTCCAGCGCCACGATCAATTCCTCGTCCGACAAAATTTTCGATTCGTGCCGCTGATGGTCCGGTTGGAGCGCGCGCGCCATGTCCTCGCGCGAGATGATCTCAGTGCCCAGCCGTCCAACTTCGATACCCGCAGCAAGGTTGGCGATCTTCGCCGCCGCCGGAAAGCCCAGTCCCGCCGCGGCCAGAAAACCGAGAAAGGTCAGGACGACATCGCCTGCGCCGGTCACGTCATACACGTCGCGCGGCGCAGTCGGAACGTAAGTGTTATGCCCGCCGCGCTCGGCGAGGTACATCCCGTCGCGATCGAGGGTGATCAAGCAGGCCTTCAAATCCAGTTTCTCGATCAACATCTCCGACGCGACACGCCACGCGTCACGATCGGTCAGCTTGATACCGGTAGCGGTTTCGGTTTCGAATCGATTAGGCGTGAGAATAGTTGCGCCATGATAGATCGAATAGTCCTTGCTGAGCCGCGGATCGACGATCACTGGAATCGAGCGCCGCTTCGCGGTATCGATCAGTGCGCGCAATACATTGGGCGTCAGCAGCCCTTTATTGATATCCGAGACCAATACCGCGTCTGCTTGTTGTAATACGGAATTGATGCGCCCCTTCATCAGCCGCTCGCGCGCGGGGGTTAGAGGCCGCAAATCTTCTTCGTCAACCCGCAACAGCTGCTGGGTACCGCGATTCGCTGACTGCACCGAACCGAGCATCCGCTCTTTGACGATCGTAGGCCGATCGGGATCCACCACCAAAGCCTTCGTGTCGATTCCGAGATCGTGAAAAATCTCGCGCAGCAATCGCCCATTCCGATCATTACCGACGACGCTGAGTGCGACGGGACGCGCACCGAGTGCACGCAAGTTAGCCATCACGAACCCGGCATTCCCGGGCTTCTCTTCTCGCCGATGAACCCGCAGGACCGGAATCGGCGCCTCGGGTGAAACCCGCTCCACATCGCCCCATATATAGCGGTCGAGAATTACTTCACCTGCCACCACGATCCGTAGTGGTTTCGGTTCTGGCAGTTGTAAGTCGCTGGGCATCTCGAGAACTTCAGGGTCTGCTTTCGCCTTACCGTCGCCGAGGCATCATCAGGCTCCTCCTCATTGAGTAATCCATTTTGATCCATTGTGTAACCCCCCAAATTGACCAGTGTTCAGCGGCGCGTCTCAGGATCGGTTGAGATTGATGAGCCCACCGATAGCTGTTGTATTAAGGATGGTTTTGCCGCTTCGACCGCATTAGAATCCGCTCTGCGGCCATTTAAATTGAACATCTCGGGACCGAACCTCTGAGAATCTTTGGCGAGAATCAATCTGTCATGTTGCTAAAAGAGCAGCTAGTAGTTTTCTAGTCGAGATAGCTTATCCAGTACTTTTTAGGTTCATGATCTACGCGATTGATGGCGCGCGAGGAGATTAGTCTCTATGAGGCCCAATCCCCATCATGAACTGGCGAATCGGCTTATAATGTTCCTCTAGAAAAGCGACTTCGGCTTTGAACTCAGAAATGATGCCTGACTGATCTCGTGCGAACCAGCGGCTCGGGCCTCTGCGATCATCTGGTTGACCAACTTGGTGACACTGGCATAAGCGATCGCGACAAGTGACGGATTCCGCTGAATTTCCTTCTCGTGCGCCTCAAGATAAATCTGAAGGTCACGTGCGCAGTCGCCGAGCCGACAATCTTTCGATTTCACGATAGCTTTCGCCAGTTCCCAGAGCAGATTCTCTCGCGCGGTAAAAAAGTCGGCTAATTTAGGAAACTTCTTCACAGCACGTTCGCGATCGTTCTCACGCATTTGACTGAGTGCATAAGCAAATGCTTGCTCGTCTGGCGTCGCCGGCCGAAATGATCGGCCGCGGACGAAACTGTCCTGCGGCGAGAAGGGCGGCGGTTGCGGGATATCGGCTCTGACCTGCTCGACCCGACAATCCGGATGCTCAAGTATTTCGGTGACACTGCCGACCAATGGGCGATTATTGACCTCGGGCGAATACTTTCCCTGGTCACCGAACTTCTCTCCGATCATCCTCAGAATCGACGTATGGTCCATCAGCCCAGGAAAAACACTGCCGCGTTTCACCAGCGGCGACACAATTAGCGCAGGCACCCGGATGCCGAGCGTGTGGAAGGGCTCGGAAGTGCTGCCGACAACTTTGGTCTCCAATTCCGGCGGAGAAACATGATCGAATTGTCCGCCGCCTTCGTCATAAGTGACGATCATCATTGTGCGCTTCCATCGCTCGGGATTAGCGATGAGCGCGCAATACACCCGTCGTAGGAAATCCTGACCGCCCGAAATCGAAGTCGGCGCATGATCGTCGCTCGGAATTGCCGCGCTAAAGTGATCGCTGGTGTATTTCGGCTCGATAAACAAAATCTGTGGGAGCTTGTTGCCCGGCTTCAGATCATCGGCGAGGCGCTTCAGCGAGCGAAACCGGCCCGCATCAGTTATCGCGTCCTCGAGAATCTTAAGGCGCCATCTCGCCATCACCAGGAAAAACGGCCAGCCCTCGTGATAAACCCGCCAATCAACCTTTAGATCATCGCACCAGTCGTAAAGCAGCTTTTGATCAGGAACCGTGCTGGAAAGGGTGTTGTCGGTGTGGGTCAGCCCGCTCATTGCCATCAGACGATTCGGCTGAGTACTGGTCGGAATCGGCGCAAACCAATTATCGCAAACGGCATAGTTCTCCGCGAGAAAGGCCGTGATCGGGATGTCCTCGGGCGCAAAAAAACTCATCACCTCCCGATAGTCGCCTGAGGACAATCCGGGATTCTGCGCATAGTTCTGCATAAAGCCGTTCATCGGATAAGGAACGCCTGGCTTGAAGTCCGCGCCAAACTGAATTCTAAAATTGTCTCGTTCGTGTTTTGGGTCATCGGCAAAATAGAGCCGACTCGTATGAAAGGGCGCCTGCTTTTGGCCTCCGGCTTCGTTAGTAAAGCGCGCCAGCCACGCGGGATCCTTTTGTTGTCCGTTCACGTTCTTGCGATTGCCGAACTGCGGATGACTCAAATAGCCGAGCATGTGATCGAAGGTCCGATTCTCCAATATCACAATCACCACCGTGTCGATTTGATCGAGAATCGCCATGATGCTTCCCTCTACTGAATGATCGATTGAAAGCGGAACTCCCTGGGCTATTTTCCCGTATCATTGCCGTTCGCGGGTTCGACCGAGCCATTGGGACTATCGTCTTCGGGTTCAGGCTCCGCCAGTCGTGAGACGGCGCGGACCTTCTCGCCCGGCTCCAAACGCACCAGCCGCACGCCTTGCGCATTACGTCCCGTGATCCGCACGTGTTTGACGCCTAGCCGGATCACCTTGCTCTGATCGGTGATTACCACCACCTGATCGTCACTGCCGACCTGCAGGACGCCCACCACCTTGCCGGTCTTCTCGGTGACATCCATCGTGATCACGCCCTTGCCGCCGCGATGAGTCAGGCGATATTCGGAGGCTGGCGTGCGCTTGCCGAAGCCATTCTCCGAGGCGGTCAGCAAGGTCTCGTCATGGCGGGCGACGGCGATCGAGACGACCTCGTCGTTAACCAACGTGATCTGTTTGCCATCCTTGACCGAAGCCGATTCGAGTTCCATGCCGGCAACGCCGAACGTGCCGCGCCCCATCGGTCGTGCTTCTTCTTCCTTGAAACGGATCGCCTGGCCCTCGCGCGTCGAGAGGACAATTTGCTGATTCCCATCAGTGACGCGCACCCCGATCAATTCATCGCTGTCTTCGAGGTTGATCGCGATAATTCCGTTGACGCGGATATTGCCGAACTGCTCAAGCTCGGTCTTTTTCACCATCCCGCGCCGGGTAGCAAAGAAGGCGTACTTGCCCGCAGTATCCTTCGGTAATGCCAAAAATGCTGAAAGATTTTCGTTGTTGGCCAAGCTCAGCAGGTTCGCGATCGAACGTCCGCGCGCGGCGCGCCCGCCCTCTGGCAGTTCGTAAGCCTTCTTTTCATAGACTTTGCCGGCACTGGTAAAGAACAGCAGCCGGTCATGCGTCCCGACCGCCACCAGATGTTCAACGAAGTCCTCCTCGCTGGTAGTCGCGCCGAGCTTGCCGCGTCCACCGCGCCGCTGCATCCGATAAAGCGAAAGCGGCGTGCGCTTGATATAGCCGCCATGCGTGACGGTCACCAGCACGTCTTCTTCGACGATCAGGTCTTCGATCGAGAAATCGCCCTCGGCCTCAATAATTTGCGTGCGACGCTCGTCGGCGAATTCTTTTTTGATCTCCTTGAGTTCGTCCGAAATCAATTTCATCAATTCGCGCTCATCGGCGAGAATCGTTTTGAGCCGCGCGATTGTTTCTTCGATTTCTTTATGCTCGCTCTCAATCTTTTCGCGTTCGAGTGAGGTCAAACGCCGTAAGGTCAGATCGAGGATCGCCTGCGCCTGCACCTGCGTCAGCCTGAATTGCGTCATCAGGCCGGTGCGCGCCGTCTCGGCGTCCTTCGATCCGCGAATCAGTTTGATCACCGCGTCGAGATTCCGCAGCGCGATCAGCAGGCCTTCGAGAATATGCAGCCGCGCCTCCGCTTGGCGCAGCTCGAAACGCGTACGGCGCGTCAGCACCTGCCGCCGGTGGTTTAAAAACTCCAGCAGCATGTCGCGCAAGCTGAGCTCGCGCGGGCGGCCCTCATGGATCGCCAGCATGATCATGCCGTAGCTTTCCTGCATCTGGGTCAGCTTGTAGAGCTGATTGAGTACGATCTTCGGCTCGGCGTCGCGCTTGAGTTCGATTACGATCCGCATCCCGTCGCGATCCGATTCGTCACGTAGATCGCTGATTCCCTCGATTCGCCGGTCGTTGACGAGATCGGCAATCCGCTCGATCAGCTTGGTTTTGTTGATCTGATACGGAATCTCCCGAACGATAATCGACGCCCGCCCGCTCCGTTTGTCGGTTTCGATCGCGGCCAGCGCGCGCATTGTGAGGATACCGCGCTTGTTGAGGTAGGCCTGACGAATCGCGTCGCGCCCGAGCAGTTGTCCGCCGGTGGGAAAATCCGGACCGGGAATGATGTCGAGAATTTTTTCAAGCGACAGATCCGGCTTTTCAATCAGCTTGAGCAACGCGCTGCAGACCTCGCCGAGATTATGCGGCGGGATATTCGTCGCCATCCCGACCGCGATCCCATCGGAGCCGTTGATCAGCAGATTCGGAATCTGCGACGGCAGAACTTCCGGCTCTTTGTCCGAGCCGTCAAAATTATCGACGAAATCGACCGTATCCTTGTCGATATCGGCGAGCATCCGCTCGGCCAGCCGCATGAGGCGGCATTCGGTATAACGATAGGCCGCGGGCGGGTCGCCATCGATCGAGCCGAAGTTGCCCTGTCCGTCGATTAGCGGGTAACGCATGCTGAAGGTCTGCGCCATCCGCACCAGCGAATCATACACCGCGCCATCGCCGTGCGGATGGTATTTTTTGAGCACTTCGCCAACCACGCCGGCGCATTTCGAATAGCGGCGGCTCGAGAGCAGCCCCTCGCGGAACATCGCATAGAGAATCCGCCGATGGACCGGCTTGAGGCCGTCGCGCAGGTCGGGGAGGGCGCGGCCGATATTTACCGACATCGCGTAGTCCAGATAGGACTGCCGCATGTCGGCTTCGATTGTCAGCCGCGCCGGTTCATTCCGATGAGGTTCGTTCCCGTTAGTTTCTGGCATTTATATTCTGGCTGTTTTTACGTAGATAATTCTTCTAATCGAGCTTTATTATTTTGCAAAGTTGTTCCCCCGTCTGTCATCCTGAGCGAAGCGAGTCTGCGAGCGAAGTCGAAGGACCTCCGCGAAGCGATGCTAAGTTGTTTCCCTGCTGAGGTCAGACCATTCCGGATTCAGCGATTCTATCAGTTTGATCTTCTTTTCCCTTCGCCATCTCTTGAGTTGCTTCTCCCGCGCGATTGCATCGCGCACGTCATCGTACGGCTCGAAGTAAATTAAGCGAGTGAGATGATATTTCTGAGTGAAACTCGGGGCGGTGTGCTCATGATGTTCTGCAATGCGCCGAGTAAGATCATTAGTGATGCCAACGTAAAGCGTGTGCATTCGGTTCGACACGATGTAAACGTAATACATGACTACCGGAAATCGCTTCGCAGAGGTCCTTCGACTACGCTCGCAGACTCGCTTCGCTCAGGATGACAAATAAGGCGTCTTTTTCTCTAATGAGGTGATTATCAATTGGATTATTTGTTCCAAAGAAAATCAAAAACCTCGTTCGGAGTATGAACAACAAATCCATCAGCAGGATTACCCGAAGACGCAATTCCTCGTAATGCCTGTTTTAGCTTAACCTGGTGAGGGGAAATGCGTTTACTGCGAAGCGCCGCACTTTCGGCGATCAACAGGTCAAGTAGTTTCTTGGCATCCGTCTACGAGAGAAAGAAATGAAATATGTTTCTACCGGGATAACTTGGATGAGGTATCGTTACGTATTTTCCTGATTGACTATCCTGAAGAATCCACGCTACATCATCTTCGGAAAACTCCGAACGAATAGTTTCAAAATCTAAAGGTTTTTCCATCACGGATACCTCAAATATCCAGATTCCTAACATTCAGTGCGTTTTCCTCGATGAACTGCCGGCGCGGTTCGACCTGATCGCCCATCAGCTTCGAGAAGATCTCCTCCGCCTCTTCCTGCGAGCCCACTTCGACCCGCAACATCGAGCGCGCGTCGGGATTCATCGTGGTGCCCCAGAGCTGATCGGGATTCATCTCGCCCAAACCTTTGTAGCGTTGAATCTCGACGCCTTTTTGGCCCGCTTCGACTACCGCATCAGCTACCGCACGTAAGGTCTCGATCGTCCGCTGATCGTCGCCGACCTTGATCTTGTACGGCGCGCTGTAATTTTGCAGGTCAGCGCCGAGCCGCCGAATCTCGCGCAACTCACCGCTATGAAACAGCGCGAGATCGACCACCGTCGGCGGCGTCACGCCATTGCGGAGATGGAAAAACACGGCGCGCCAGGTCGCTTCCGTATCATGTTCGATGCGGAACTCGAGATTAGTCGCGTTCAGTTGCCGCTTGATCGTTTCGGCAACGTTCTTGAGCGCGCTTTCGTCCTCGAAGCTCTCGGCCGTCAGAGTGCGATCGGCGGCCAGTTTCGCGACCTCATCGATGATCGCGCGCTCCTTGGCGCGGCGCTCCAAACTTTCGTACATCCGCTCAAAATGCAGCGCCTTGCGTACGAAAACCTTAAGTGGGGCGCCCTTGAGCTCGCGCGTTTCCTTTCCTTTACCGGATTCAAACGTGACCGCCTCGACCCCCAGATCGGTCAGATAATCTTCAAGCGCGGCCTCGTCCTTCAAATAGCGCTCGCTTTTACCTTTTTTGGCTCGAAAGAGCGGCGGCTGCGCGACATAGAGATAGCCATTCTCGATAATCTCTGGGAACTGGCGGAAGAAAAACGTCAACAGCAGCGTGCGGATATGCGAACCATCGACATCCGCGTCGGTCATAATAATCACCGTATGATACCGCAGCTTCTCCACATCCTTATCCGTGCCGATTCCCATCCCCAGTGCGGTGATCAGCGTGCGCAACTCCGCCGACGAGAGCACTTTGTCGATTCGCGCGCGTTCGACATTGAGGATTTTGCCGCGCAACGGCAGGATCGCCTGCACGCGCCGGTCGCGCCCCTGCTTGGCCGAACCGCCCGCCGAGTCACCCTCGACAATAAACAACTCGCTGCGCGCCGGATCGCGCTCTTGGCAATCGGCCAGCTTACCCGGCAGCGAACCCGAATCGAGCGCGCCCTTGCGCCGCACGAGATCCTTGGCTTTGCGCGCCGCTTCGCGCGCCGTCGCCGCCTCAATCGCGCGCGCAACAATTCGCTTGGCGTCGCCAGGATTTTTCTCGAAGTATTCGCCCAACTTCTCGTTGGTCAACGCGGCGACCAGCCCATCGACTTCCGAATTGCCGAGCTTGGTCTTGGTCTGACCCTCGAACTGCGGCTCCGGCAGCTTGACGCTAACAATCGCGACCAAACCCTCGCGCGTGTCGTCGCCCTCCAGCCGTAAATCCTTGTTCTTGTTGAACAGATTATTTTTCGTGCCGTAGGTATTGAGCGTACGGGTCAGCGCCGATTTGAGACCCGATAAATGCGTGCCGCCCTCGACCGTATGGATATTATTGGCGTAGCTGAACAGTGTCTCGTGAAACGCATCGGTCCACTGCAACGCGACTTCGATATCATCACCGTCGCGGATGCCTTTGAAAAAAATCACGTCATGCAGCGCTTGGCTGTTTTGCGTGAGCGACTCGACGAATTGCCGGATCCCACCCTCATAATGGAACTCTTCTTCCTTGCCGCTCCGCTCGTCTTTCAGCCGAATCTTCAATCCGGCGTTAAGATAAGCCATCTCGCGCAGATAGCGCGCGATAATTTCGTATTTGAATTTGATCTCGGGGAAGATTTTAGGGTCGGGCGAAAAAGTCGTTTTGGTCCCGCTCCTTCTGGTACCGCCTCGTTCCTCGACCTTGGCCTGCGGAGCTCCACCCTCATACCGCTGAAAATAGATTTTCCCATTCTTGCGGACTTCGACCTCGAATTCCGCGCTCAATGCATTAACAACCGACGCGCCAACTCCGTGCAGGCCGCCGGATACCTTGTAAACTCCGCGATCGAACTTGCCGCCGGCATGCAGCACCGTATGCACCACTTCGAGCGCCGAACGTTTCTCGGTCGAATGCATATCGACCGGAATCCCGCGTCCGTTGTCCTCGACTGAAATCCGATCATCGCCAAGAATTACGACGTTTATCTCAGTGCAAAAGCCCGCAAGCGCCTCATCAACGGAGTTATCGACGATTTCGGTGACCAGATGATGGAGTCCGCGTTCGGCCGTATCGCCGATATACATGCCGGGCCGTTTACGCACCGCTTCGAGACCTTCGAGAACCTTGATCGAATCGGCGCCGTAACCGTCAGCAACTTGTTTATTCGCCATAAGTTCGGGTTGGAAACTCCTTCCTGAAGCCTCATCATTCTACCCGTTGGAGGCCGGATCGTAAAGCTATTAGGGAATAAACCTCAGGAGCATGAAAACAGTGTCTCAAAATTTCATTTAGCTTTTGAAGCTTTGATGTTTGAGCATATCAGCGATGTGCAAGGTAAAAAGGAAGTCTAAAAATCGAGAGGTTACGAGTTAGGAATAGAACTATATTTCATAAAGCTCAGCGGACAATCTTCCATGTTCTGAGTAATCCCCACGAGTCACCCGGACCTGAATTAGCGGAGCTTCAAATGATTCGCTTTGACTTGCGCCGAGGCAGTCAGCGTCAGCACTGGACAGGGCGCACTACGCACAACCTCTTCAGCGACGCTGCCTAGAATCAAATGCGACAGACCCCGGCGGCCATGGGTCTTCATTATGATCAAGTCGGCGTCCACATGATCAAGTCGGCGTCCACTCCTTGGCGACATAGATTACCGCCTCGGCCAGTGCTCGTGGTGCAGCAGCCGCGACGTGAATCTGATGCTGCACGCCGCCCAGATGATGCTGCACGCCGCCCAGATGCTGTTGCGCGATCTCGGCTAGTTGCTTTCGCGCCGTATCTTCGTCGCTGATGTTGTCGTTTTCACTTATCTTGGGTTCGCCGAGCGCCGGAAACTTCTCGACTACATGCAAAAGATGCAGCGTCGCGCCCGAGTCCGTCGCCAACTGCTTCGCATAACCGAGCGCGAGGAAAGTCGGATCATCAAATTGAATCGGATTGAGAATCGATTTGTATGGGTAAGCCATCGCGGTTCCCCTTGTCTATAAGTTGACGCACGGATGCCCAAACATAGCAAAGCGCCGCTTCCGCGCGAAACTAATCAAGCTTGAACCGGCGAAAGACGCGGCATGAGGGATTGAGTCACCATCCGACTTCGGCTACATTCACAAGTTCCACTTCTCGGGGGCCTTGGATTCCATGAACAGTGTTATTCAGAAGATTGAAGACCGCGCGTTGCGCAAGGACCTCCCCGAGTTTCGGGTTGGCGATACGCTTAAGCTGCAAGTCAAAGTAGTCGAGGGCGAAAAGGAGCGCATCCAGTCCTTCGAAGGTATCGTCATCAAGATGAATCGCGGCGGCAATCGCGCGACCTTCACGGTGCGTAAAATCTCTTATGGGATTGGGGTCGAGCGAATTTTCCCGTTGCACTCCCCGCGAATCGACAAGATTCAGGTGATGAGTCGCGGTAAAGTCCGCCGCGCCCGCCTCTATTACCTGCGTGGACTCTCGGGCAAGGCCGCTCGCGTCGAAACTCTAAGATGACGGCTCTCCCGCCGGTGGGTTTCAGATACCGGCTATTCCTGCGCGAATTTCACCTTCTAAAGTCGCGCCTTCGCAGACGGTCAAAGACTCCGTATCGAGATTAGCCCTGACCCGAGCGCGCGGGCCGAGAACGACCGATTTGGCGTTGACGATCTCGCCGGCGAACTCACCAAGAATCAGAACACGCGGAGTATGGACGCGACCTTCGACCGCAGCCTCTTCGGAGATCACGACCAATTCGCTCGAACTTACCTCTCCACGAAAGCGGCCCTCGATTCGTACCGGCTCCTGAAAGATGAGCCGTCCTGAGACATTGATGCCGCGACCCACAGCTATTCGAGTGCGCTCTTCAATCCAGGCTCGGCCGGGAGTATTAGGCGCCGTCATGGTCGGCGGGGGAAAGGCGTCAGCGTACACGTCAAAACCGCCTCCGCCATCCACAGATTCTTTTCGATGTGACGATGCCATAAATGCCCGCCGTTACGGCGCGGGGAATACATGACATGCCACCGAGTGACTGCTGCCCCCCGCGATCAGCTTTGGTTCGATTGTCTTGCAGATATCTTTCGCATACGGGCATCGCGGATGGAAGCTGCAGCCAGTCGGCGGATTGAGCGGGCTGGGCGGCTCGCCTGGCAGATCGATCCGTGATCGGCGCTCCGCGAGCTCAATCACTGGAACCGCTGATAGTAGCGCGCGAGTATAAGGATGGCGCGGATTGCGATAAATCTCGTCGCGCTCGGCGATCTCGACAATCTTGCCAAGATACATAATCGCGACGCGGTTGCTGATGTGCTCGACCACCCGGAGATCGTGCGCGATAAAAAGATAGGTCAGGTGCAGCTTCTCCTGCAGATCCTGAAGCAGGTTGATGATCTGCGCCTGAATCGATACGTCGAGCGCCGAGACCGGCTCATCCAGCACGAGAAAACGCGGGCCTACCGCCAGTGCGCGCGCAATTCCGATCCGCTGGCGTTGTCCGCCGGAAAATTCATGCGGATAGCGATCGAGCGCATCCGAGCCAATTCCCACCATCTCCAGCAGCTCGCGGATGCGCGCTTCCTTCGCTGCGCCGCGCGCCAGCTTGTGAATCTCAAGACCTTCACCGACGATCGCCCGCACGCGCATCCGCGGATTCAGCGACGAGTATGGGTCCTGAAATACAAGCTGCATCTCGCGCCGGAGATGCCGCAGGTCGCCACGAGAGAGCATCGAGAGATCCCGCCCGTCGAAGACTATACGTCCCGCCGTCGGTTCGATCAGGCGCAGAATCAAACGTCCTAGCGTGGACTTGCCGGAGCCGGATTCTCCCACCAGTCCCAACGTCTCTCCCGCTAGAATATCCAGATCAACGCCGTCCACCGCAGTGACCGTTAGTCGACGCCCAAAGAGGCCGTCAGCGCCCGCCGGAAACTCCTTACACAGACCGATACATCGCACCAATGCCTGCGCCATCGCCGGTTCCGGCTGACGGGCAATCTCTCGCGCCGAAGCGTCAGACCCGAATACAGGCGACATAGTGATCGGGGACTTTCGCTTCGAGTGGCGGATCGATTTGCGCGCAGTCGGCGATTGCCCGCGGACAACGCGGATGAAAGCGGCAGCCCGACGGCGGCCGGCGGCGCTCGGAATCGTGCCGGCGATCGCGCGTAGCCGATGAGTGCGGTGGCCGCTGATGCCCGGGATCGAAGCCAACAAGCCTTGAGTGTAGGGATTCAGCGGATTAGCGAATAGCTCCTTGGCTGAGGTTCGCTCCATCACGCGTGCGGCATAGAGGATCGTTACTTCGTCAGCGTAATTCGCCACCACCCCGAGATCATGAGTGACCAACAAAACCGCAAGTCCGAGCCGCTGTTGTAGATCGTGGATCAAATCGAGGATTTCAGCCTGAATCGTGACATCGAGCGCGGTCGTCGGCTCGTCGGCGATGAGCAGACGCGGATTGCACGCCAGCGCCATCGCGATCATCACCCGCTGCCGCATCCCGCCCGAAAGCTGATGCGGATAGTCATCAATCCGCCTCTGCGGGTCGGCGATGCCAACCATTCGCAATGCTTCGATCGTGCGGTCGCGCGTATCATGGCGGTTCAGGTGCTGATGGAGCCGGATCGCCTCGCCGATCTGATTGCCAATCGTGAATACCGGGTTCAGCGAGCTCATGGGCTCCTGAAAGATCATCGCGATCCGTGCGCCACGCACGCTACGCATCTCCTTCTCGCTTAATTTGAGCAGATCGGTTCCATCGAACCGAATCGAACCGCCGATAATGCGAGCACCCTCGGGCAACAGCCGCATGATTGATAAAGCGCTGATGGTTTTGCCCGAGCCGGATTCGCCGACGATCCCGGTCAAGTGCCCTGCGGCAACTGAGAAGCTGACCCCATCGACAACTCTGACCTCACCGCGCGGATCAAAAAACGAGGTGCGCAAATCCTGAACTTCGAGTAATGGCTGCACTGGTATCCATAATTATCATTCGCTGGCATCGACTCGAAACACGCTCGAACAACGGTAATGGTCGGTTTTGATTTTGGTCATCTTCCTCAGGCCTTTTCTGTCATTCTCGCGCGCGCAGAAGCGGGTGAGTTTTCGAGCGCAGCGAGCTAATCGTGAACTCGCCGCGAGACTGCCGCGCGAAGCATCCCTATTCTTTTCCAGAAGCCGCCCACTGCCCGCAGGGACAAATCTTCCGATTTGCGCTATACGATGCGGATGCGAACGATCCCTTGGCGCAGAAGGGCAGCGATGCTGGCAATTATGGCGATAGTGTTAGCGGGATGCTCGGAGAACTTCGGCGACAAGCTGAGTCATCATCGCGATTGCATTGAGGAAGCGCAAATTCTACCCGCTAAGGTTGATACCTGTCTCAGCAATACCAACGGGCATCGCAATCATGTAGATCGTTGCCTCAGCGACCAGATGGTGTCGGACCGCAAGATTCAGGCGCTCAATGACTGTATCGAGAGCGGCGAACACCGTGAGCATTATTGAATGACTAGAGGTGCGAAATGATTAAGGGAATCTTTCACGTCAATATCAATTGTTCGAATTTTGCGCGCTCGCTTGAGTTCTACAAAATGTTAGGATTCCGCGTCGCAGTTGATATTCCTGAAGGCGGCAGCGCTGATATGAATAAGGCGCTGGGGATCGAGGGCGGAGTCGGTCGCGCTGCCATCATGCAGCTTGGAGATGATCCGCGTGGCACGCGCCTCGATCTGATCGAATGGAAAAGTCCGCGTGACGAGTCAAAGCCCTACGCGAAGCTCAACCATCTCGGAATTGCGCGGGTCGCATTGTTCACTAAGGGTTTGGACGAGATGTACCAAGAGCTCAAATCCAAGGGCGTCGAATTCATCTCGGAGCCGGTGCCGATGCGCACGGGCTCGGGCAACGCGCGCTTTGTCTGCTTCTACGATCCAGACGGCACGATTCTCGAGCTGATCGAATTCCCGCCAGCGAAACCACGCCAGTAACACGCCAGGTTGAGCACTGGAAGCAGAAAACCTCAAGAGCGTGTAAGCACTCGTGGCGACCAGACGCTCGAAATCGGCAACTATCTCACTCGAGGATTATGGTCCTCCCGAAGAAGCGGTCAGAGTGCTGGAACGTGGCGGAGACATATTTCGCTCACGCGCGCCACGCTGAATGAAGACTGCGCCGCACTGAACGAGTCCAACAACCGCTAAAGTAGAACTGCGACATGCATCAGGCTGGCTCGGTACCACAAAATCGGCCGCAGTATTGAGACCAGCCTTACTCGGTCGGCTAGATTTCCCTAATGGCGCCCACTTGCACAAACACCCTAATGGCAAATACTAAAGCAGCAGTTCTAGAATGATGATGTGATCTCGAATGTCCCCGTATATCCCTTTAAGGTACAGCCCGATGCCCACTTGAAGGCGCCCGAGATTGTGGTGAGGTCAGAGGACACAGTTCCGCTTATTTTGAGTTTGCACTTAGATCCGTCTGCGGGGTCTTTTAGCGTCGCCTTCATCGTATCGGTATTTCGAACGCTTCCGCTTAATGTCCCGCTGCTCGACCCGTTGTTCGACTGAAACACATAGGAGCCGGCAAAACTCTTCTTGCCAGCTGTCTGCTCTATTGTCACCGATAATGTCCCGCTCTGGTTCGTAGAAGTTGAAGAAAAAGTCCCATTCCAGTTGCCATTCAGGTCGGGAGTGGGTGTCTTTGCTTTTGCTTCCAGCGAGGATCCAACCTGAGCAGCATGAGCATATTCAGGAAAATTAAGACCTAAGCTTACTGCTATCACAAACAAGAATGCGGTGGTCGCAATTTCAGCAATTCCACTAATTTGTCTCATAGAACTCCTTATGAAGATGAACTGAAGAGTTTATACCACTAGAAGCTAATTAACAAAAGATAGATTGAATAATCGTTAATTTTGGCTTAGACTACTAACCTTAACTTTAAGAAGATATATGGCGCTCAAGACAACAATTCTGAAACAACGCTATGTCCAGCAAAAGCTCGCAAGTCGGCCAGCGCGGCCCACCCATTGCACTGTTTTAATTGGAGGCCTGCCCTTCTGGTTCGTCTTGCGCTGCCATCCTTCCGCGGAAACGACCATCAGGGGTTCGCGGCTTTCGCGTGATCGTCTTGGGGATCACCTCAGAGCGCGCGTTCGATCATGTGACTGAAACACGCCTTAGCGTCGGGGAGTATCTGTGCTCTGGAGTGCTAATCTCAGTCACGATGGTCACGCAGCCGTGCGGTGGGCCGTCATGCCAGCCAATTCAGATATTGCTGGAATTAGGGTTCGCCCTATTCATGGCGCTAGAATGACAAGCGGCATGAAGCAAACTCCGCGCCGCTTGTCTTAGACCAGCCAGCTGACGATCTTCAATTATTTCGTCGGAGCCGATTCCAGCGTTTTGTCGTGCACGAGCACGCCCTCAGCATACAGCTTCTTGATCTGATCGTCAGGCATATTCAGCAGCTCGTGCAGGATGCGTTCATTGTCCTCGCCGAGACGCGCCGTACGTAGATCAGTCTTGTCGGGCCACGCCGAAAATTTCACCGGCACGCCCGGAATCGCAACTTTCCCCAACAACGGGTCTTCGATCCACCGTACCGTCTTTCGTTCCTTCAGATGGGGATGATTGGTCGCCTCGTTGACCGTCAACACCGGCGCACAGGGCACGCGCTCCTTGTCGAGCACGGCGAGCACCTCGTCGCGCGTCGCATAGGTCTTCATCCAATCTTCGATAATTACCTTCAACTCGGCGTCATTATCGCGGCGACCGCGCGCGCCCTTGAACCGCGGATCGTCGGCGAGTTCCGGCATCCCCATCGCGTGGGTAAAGGCGCGCCATTGATGAGGCGTCGGAATCGTCAGCAGGATGTATTGATCGTCCTTGAAGTGATAGACGCCGGTGGGACCGCCATCGGGATGCTGCGAGCCGTTGCGCGTCTTGCGGAAGCGTTCCCCGCGTAGCGCGACCATCGGGGGACTCGCCTCATGCATATGGTAGTAGGTGTCGGTCAGCGAGGCGTCGAGATATTGGCCTTCGCCGGTGCGCTCGCGATGGACCAGCGCGAAGCCGACCGCCATCGCCGCGGCAACGCCGGTTGAGACGTCGCCGATCGCCATGGTAACGAGCGATGGAGCCATTCCGCGCTCACCGATTCCATCGGTAACGCCGGCATAGGCCTGCCCAATATAGTCGTAGCCCGCCTTATACGAGAGCGGACCAGTCTGCCCCGCCATCGAGATCGAGACCATCACGATCTTTGGATTGATCTTTTTGACTGTCTCGTAATCGAAGCCGAGGCGCTTGATCACGCCCGGTGCGAAGTTCTCGACGATCACGTCGATCTTCGGCAGCATCTTCACCACCAGCTCGCGGGCGCCCGGCTGTTTCAGGTCGATCGCGAAGCTGAGCTTGCTGTGATTGTGTTGCAGATAATAGGTGCTGGTGGTTGAGTCCTTGAACTCGGGCTTGAGCGGCTTGAGGCCGCCGCCGCGCACGCGGTCGCCGTCGGGGGCGAGTTCGAGCTTGATCACCTCGGCGCCCATCTCGGCGAGAATTCTCGTGCAAGTGGGACCCGCCACGAACTGCGTGAAATCAAGGACGCGATAACCTTCGAGCATCCGTTGCATCGTCGCCATCAATCGGACCTCCCGTCAGAACGAAAAGACAATTGGTAAAGTCTATCCGCAAAGTACAAAATGATCGGCAGATTGTCCAATCGAGATGGATAGTGGAGCGCTTTGGCTTCCATCCGCGAAAATAGTGGAGCGGACTTTAGAGCACTCGCGTAGTGATAATTATAATTGCAGTTCGTGCAATCTAGGTTCTATCATCGCGAGGTGCCCATAAAGTCGGAGCCAACCCCCGCGGTGTTTACTCCTGATAATGAGCCTTATCTTGGACGAGCGTTACTGTTACATTTGGATCAGATTATCGTTTCTGCATTGGATCAGAATGCGATAACAGCGCCTCGATCCCACGATTTAACTCTCACAGATCATCAGAGAATGGCGTGTCAGGTGATCGCGCAGGCCCTCAGCATCCTATTGTCAATGCGCGAGTTGATTCGCCAAGGGTACCTTTTTGGTGGCCACGTACTTCTTCGTCCCTTCGCAGAGCGCGCGGCCACTTTGCTGTATCTTCACCTGTATCCGGAGGATATCGAGATGTAGAATCGCGGTTGGCATTCGAACGATGGTGCGCCTCAGCTCGGGAAAATTTTCGATAAGATTAGTACGAAGCTGCAGCTCGCATCCACGATTCGTCCTCGGGATCTGACGGGCGCAATGAATAGTCTCTTACATTCAAAGCCGGACTCCGCTCCTTGGAATTTGGTTGCGGTCGGCAAGGGCGGCGGCTTAGGTCATGCTGTCTCGAAAATCTTGAATCGTCCGGAGTTATGTGACGTGCTTTGTGCAGATGTGATTCCTTGGGTTGCGGTCATCCAAGCGATGATGGCTGCTTACTTCCCTTGAGGGTGCGTTGCTGCTGCCGCTAGCGCTGAATCTGCCCGGAACTACCAAAACACAGTCGCTCGGTGCAGGTTCACCGGCGTTGATGGCAGGCAATCCCGCCAAGCCGAACGGCAAAGGCAATCATTGCCTCGCGGCCGATCAGATCGGTAATCCACGCTCGAAGGGCGAATGCGATATCGGCGCGGTGCAAGTCAGCGGCTTGCCTTAGATCAGACCGTCATCACGGAGTTTCCTCCCTTTCGGTAACAGCTTAGTCTCGAAATTATCGACCCGGAGCGGCCCGTCGCGAAAATCCGACTCCAAGGAAACCGGGCAGGAGACCAGCATGAGCAATTCCCGTCAGTTACGGCTCGGCGCTTTCATGCGGCCCGTCAGTATCCATACCGCGGCCTGGCGCTACCCGGGCGCCGCGCCCGATGCGAACTTCAACTTTCCGCTGCTCCAACGGATGGCGCAGACCCTCGAGCGCGGCAAATTCGACGCGTTCTTCATGGCGGACCATCTTGCCGTGCTCAACATGCCAATCGATGCGCTCAAGCGGAGCGCGACCGTCACTTCGTTCGATCCGATGACCCTCCTGCCGGCGCTGGCCGTCGTCACTGAGCATCTGGGGCTGATCGCAACCGCCTCGACCACCTATAACGAGCCATATCATGTCGCGCGCAAGTTCGCCTCGCTTGACCATCTGAGCGGCGGGCGCGCGGGATGGAACCTCGTGACCTCCGGCAATCCGGACGAGGCGATGAATTTCGGGCTGGAAGAACATGTCGAGCATGACGAGCGCTATCGGCGCGCGCGCGAGTTCTTCGATGTGGTAACCGGCCTCTGGGATAGCTGGGCGGACGACGCCTTCATCCGCGATGTCGAGCATGGAGTCTATTTCCGATCCCGCCAAGCTGCACGTCCTGAATCATCGAGGCGAGCATCTCAAGGTGCGCGGACCGCTCAATGTCGCGCGGCCAATCCAAGGATGGCCGGTAATTGTGCAGGCGGGCGCGTCAGAAGCGGGTCGCCAACTTGCCGCCGAAACTGCCGAGGTGATTTTCGGCGCGGGGGGCAGTCTCGCGTATGGGCGCGCGTTCTATGCCGACGTTAAGGGGCGGATGGAAAAACTTGGTCGTGACCGCGATCACCTCAAAGTCTTGCCGGGCGCGTTCGTTGTCGTGGGCGAGACAGTTGCCGAAGCGCGAGCCAAGCGGGCGCGGCTCGATAGCTTGGTGCATTACGACAACGCGATCGCGTCGCTCGATCGCGCTCGGTCATGATGCGTCGCGCTTCGATCCGAACGGTCCGCTGCCCGAGATTCCTGAAAGCAATGCGAGCAGAGTGGACGCGAGCGAATCATTGAGCTCGCCCGGCGCGAGGAGCTCACTGTGCGCCAACTGGCGCAGCGGGTTGGCGGCTACGCGGGACTGGCGTTTGTCGGTACGCCGGTCACGATCGCCGATCAGATGGAGGAATGGATGTTCTCGGAAGCCTGCGACGGCTTCAACGTGATGTTCCCCTATTTGCCCGGCGGCCTCGATGACTTCGTTGAGCGGGTCGTGCCAGAGTTACAGCGCCGCAGACTTTTCCGGCGCGAGTATGAGGGTCGCACGCTGAGAGAGAATCTCGGCCTCTCCCGCCCCTTAAATCAGTTCTTCCGCGATGAGGCGCCCCAAGTCTCGCGCTAGTTCGATGCTGCACGATGAGCGAGAGCGGAGCTTCTCTATTAGGTCGCGAGCGGCTGGAATTTCGCCAACGTGATCTCTGGTGTCACGTCCTCGAAAGTCACCTCGACCGGTAACCCAGCGCGAATCGCGTCATTCGCTATTCCAACGAGGTTCGTGAGGATGCGCGGTCCTTCGTCGAGTTCCACCTCGGCCACATTGTAAGGCACGTCGTGTTCGTAGGACTTGAAGTAGGCCTGATGGAACACCACCCAGGAATTGACGCGCCCGCGACCGGATAGCTGCGTCCAGCTGTAATTGCGCGACCAGCATCCGGGGCAGAGCGGCGCCGGCGGAAACCATACGCGTCCGCATCCTTCGCACTTCTGCATCCGCAACTCGCGCCGCTTGAGTGCATCCCAATACGGCTGATTGAGCGACGTGATGGCGGGCAGCGGTTTTTGATATTGCGATTCCGGCATGGCCCCTCAAGCGATCATCGGTTTACGACATATGCCGAATGATCGCTCGCTCAATTTATCAAGCATTGAATCCTTTTTGTCATTCCCGTGCGTGGCTGCCGCGCGAGGAATCCCTGAACCTCAATCCTACCGATGATAAATCAGCGAATCACCATACGCGTTCGCCCACTGGATTAGCTCGACATTCTTGATCTGACGCGCGCCACATTCGCCACGCAACTGCCGCACGATCTCGACCTGATGATTCCAGCCCATGATATGCGCCTCCGACAGCAAACCGCCATTGGTGTTGATCGGGAGCTCGCCGCCAAGCTCGATCCGGCCGTTCTGGGTGAAGCTCGCGGCCTCGCCCGGCTTGCAGAAGCCGAAGCGTTCGAGGGCGATCCACGGCAGGATCGAGAAAGCGTCATAGGTGAAAAGCGCGTCGATATCCTTGGGCTCGATTCCCGCCATCCGATATACCGGCTGCACCCCCGCGTCATACTCGAATACCGATTGCTGGACGACGCCGAGACCGGGATAGGCCCAGATGAACTCCTCATGACCGCCGGGTAATGGCTGCATCCCGCTGATATAGACTGGCGGCTTTTTCAGATCGCGCGCACGCTCTGAAGTCGTGACGATCACGCACGCCGCGCCGTCGTTGATTAGACAGTAATCCAGCAGGTGCAGCGGTTCGCATACGAAGCGGGACTGCTGATGGTCCCCCACGTCGAACGGCTCGCGCATGATCGCCGCCGGGTTCATCGAGGCATGTTTGCGGAATGCCACCGGTATCGAGGCAAGCGTGCGGCTGTTCGTGCCGTAGCGCTCGAAGTAGCGGCGCGCGACCAGCGCCGCACCCGAGCCGGGCGAAGTCATCCCGTAAACCGGATCCTCGCCATGACCGCCGCCTGCTTCGCGCGCACCTTCACGATCGCTGCGCCGCCCATCATGGGGCGTTTCATTCCTGAAAAGCTGACCGAGGCGAGACAGGCGACTGCGTCCGCCATCCCGGCGTTGACGAGCATCGCCGCCCACTGGATACAGCTTGCAGTGAAGCGCCCGTGCGCCCAGGTCTGATTGGCCGCCCGCAGCTTCAACCCGAGTACTTGGGCAATCGAGTCACCGTCCGCGCCGATCGGCGAGCCGAAGCTGACGATCATACCGTCGAGTTCCTCGCGCTTGAGTCCAGCATCATCGAGGGCACCCGCGATCGCATCGGCAGCGAGGTCGATCGGACTGCGCATCAGCCGACGTCCATACTGCGAGTTGCCCGCGCCGACGATCGCCGCCCGATCCTTAAGGTCAAAGTTTGCCATTGCCTACATCACCAACGCCCACCGAGTCGCCATTCCGGATTTTGAGCTCGGAGCTGGACTACGCTCAGTTTCCACATCGATTCAAGCCATTTCCACTGATCGCCCACAGATTCGACAATAGTGATCTTTTGCTCTACCAGAATGGCAATAACCGCCTTGTCCTAGAGCAGATCATAGCATTATGAGACAAGAGAATAAGCCCTGCGCTCAAAAGATGTATACTAAAGATATATACTGGTGTTCTCTAACGCAGTCAGAGCCAAGCCGAGCAGGTGGCTCCGCCTTTTCGCATCCCAGTCTAACCATCGTCATCGCGAGTTACAAGAAAATTAAGGCGTTTCTCGATGGCTTCCAGATGCGCCCTCGGCCCAGTCTCCAGAGCCCTAACTCACCCCTAGGAAACCGCTGACCAGCCGACGTTTTGCCGCAGCCTACTAAGCCGAGCTGGTTGGCACCTTGCCCTGAAGGAGCAGTGAAAGAGGAGGGTGGGAATGTTCGAAGAAGATCAGGATGGCCGCGAGCAGGATCGTAAGGAGCGTGATGAATAGGCCGAGAGCGAAGTCGTGGCTATGGTAGGCGAGGGTGATTTCCTGTGAGCCGGCGGGAAGTTCGACCGATAACAATCCACGATAGGGCGCAACGATCCCTTTGCCTTCGATCAGCCGCCATGACGGATCATAATTCTGATTGATCACGAAGCGGTCAGGCGACGCAGCAATTACGTCATAGCGGAGAAGATCAGGGCTCCAGCTGACGAGCTTACCGGCTTGCAGGCCCTGCAGGAGATAGGCTTCGCCATGATAGCCGGGCTGATTCGCCGCGATCACATGAGGAGCAAGGTCTTCATATTCATAGCAATGGACCGCGCCGTCATTCATCCGTTCCATCGTGAACATCAGTGAGTTGACGAAGCCCCATACCTGATGGAACGACGCATTGACCAAGATTGGAGGAGGTTCCGGCCGTGTGAGCGCATAGCGCAGATTGGGCGGACCAGTCCATAGGCATTCGAGCGTGCCAATCAAGAGCAGGAGCATCGCGCGTGCATATCCGGCGCGGCCAAAGTGATCAATGAGCAGATCGACTCCATATCCCGCGAGCACGCTGATCGTGAAGACGAGCGGGATAAACCATCGCGAGGGCAGCCGCTCCGACGAGAATATGGGGAATCGATGGAGCGCCTGCCATAACGAGAAGCCGAACACGGGATTTTCGCCGCGCGACAACACGAAAACCACGCCAGCGGCGAGTAGCCACGGGGCGATTTTGCGCATCGGTGCGAGCATCGCACAGAGCGCCAGCAGGCCGAAGCCGATGCCGACGTAAGCGCCAAATTCGTGAAAACCGAAGCCGCCAGGACTGATGCGGAGCTTATCCTGATCGGACGAGAAGAGAGCGATCCCAAGGACGCGCCAATCGGTCGCATAACCATTGCCGATCAGCCGCGGAAAATTATCGACAAAACTGCGGCTCGGAAGCAGTTTAACGGCCGCAAAACCGGCGGCGAAAAACCCGGCCAGCGAGAGTTCCACCAACGGTCGCAACGATCCTTCCAGAAACGCGACTACGAACGCGAGGACCCCGGTTAATAACAGGCTGTAAGTTACTGCATAGACTCCGCCTTCACCGAACATTAGGGCGAGAATCGCGCCTGCGGCGATTGCGTAAGTTGCGCCGCGATACTCGAAGGCGCGCCAGAGGCAGAGCGCGAGCCACGGCAGATAGGCAAACGGGAGCATCACGGCGTGGCCTTCGCCGAGGTGCAGGTAAAACCACGAACTAGCTGGAAAGAGGGTCGCCGCGCCGATCGCGCCAAGACGGGTCATCCCGAGCATCCGTCCGAGCAGGTAACCGCCAGCCCAGGCGAGCGCGAGATGGAGGATGATTTCGAGATGCAGTCCGAGCACGGGACCACACACGAGTTGAAGGAGGAACATCGGGGTAAGAATGCGAGACTGTGGATTCGCGAGCATGGGGAGCCCGCCGCATTTGTAAGGATTCCAGAGCGGGATTTGATGGAAATGGCGGATGGTATAGTAAGGCGTCCAAGCCATCTCGAGCGAGAAATCCCAGTCGTTATTGGAGCCGGGAAAGGTCAGATGGGCGAGTAGAGGGTAACTGAAAACTAGACTGAAGAATGCGCCGCCGATAAAAGCGGCAGTGAAATCTGAAGAGCACAAGGGGTGCAGTTGGGCAGATATCCGCGTCAAAGCGGTGCGCAAGATCATCAGAAAGGCTCGCCCTTGCGGGTCAATCGACAGCAATAGCGCATCGGCAAAGTGCGAATTGTAGCTCTGTGGGGGCCGCGAGAGTAGAGCAAATAGTCACTGGCCGCGGCGGTAGTCAGTTAGTGGCGCGCGAGGCATATTTAATCTTCAGGGCCTCACGTCTGCATGATATAAATCTCGCGTTTTGGCGATTGCGTCAGAAGCGACGAGACACGCTGACTCCAAGCCTGAAAATCTGGACTTGCGGTCAATTTTGACATTTGCGTTTCAAGCGCATTGAGGTCGGGCGCCTCCTGCTCGAGCACAGCATCAGGAGCACCGAGCGATGCGAAATGGGTATGCAGAATGCGCGAGTGAGAACCACCGGCAGCCGCGACCATCTGTCGCAACTGATTCAGCTCTTTTTCAAGTTCGCCCGTTTTACCCGGAATAGTATGGAAAAGAAGGCGTGAGACGTACATAAGACTAACCCTGACGACGAAGGGAGCTTGGATCCGAGCTTATCGAGGTCCAGATCCGAAGCAAGCGAGAATTCGTCGGGCTGAGCCTTAGACGATGGAAATTGACTTTCGCCAAGAATACCGGAAAGGGGATTGCGAGAGGGGGGACTTGAACCCCCACGCCTTGCGGCACTGGATCCTAAGTCCAGCGCGTCTGCCATTCCGCCACTCTCGCGGGAGAAGGGTCTCATTGTAGGGGAAGGAACGGATGCGCGCCAATGCGATTGCCGCTACTGGCGCACATCGTCCCCTCATACCGTGGCGAGGCGAAAACTTAGTTCAACAGCCGGTGTTGAGCACCGCTCCATTGGTAAGTGATTCGTTACTGTAATGGCCGCCGCCTCCCGGACAGCCGGACGGTTCCGACAAGACTGACGGGCCGCCCAAACCGACACCATCAATATTATTATTGTACGAGTAGCACCCACTATCATTCTCTGGGATCAAAGTATCGCCGGTGCAGGTGTGCTTGGGACCATAGATACGACCATTAAGTGGGTCTAGGCTGCCATTCTGAGTCGTAAATTTGTTATTATACCACCAAGTAGTCATCACCTGTTGTACATTAGAATCGGTCTCGTCGTCGTCGGTACAATCGGTACTGTTGAGGCCAGTGACTACAACGAGTTGTCCACCGTTCAAATGGACCCCCGGCTGAGCGCAATGAGAAACCGTATCGTTGACGATAAAGATATGGCTCGGACCCTCCGTTCCCGGCGCTCCGCCATTGCACGCACCTGTGTTGTTGGTACCACACGGTGAATAGGTAATTAACGAGTCGCCCTGCGCATCGAGGAAAGTGTCATTCTCGATCAAAACATTGTTGGTATGCAGCCCCTTTCCACTGTTAACTTCCAGCAACTCGCTGTAGCCTTCTGTGCCGCCTTGGTAGGTCGAATAGTTGTCGGCCGTATCCGTGCCCTGGAGCTTGCAACCCACGATGCTATTATTACCAAGACTGCTCATGGAGTAACCGATTTGTAACATGCGAGTTCGCTTTGCTTGCGTATCCAAGAAAATTGCGCCTTCCTGACATGATATATTTCGGTTTGTAGGAATGGACACATCCCCGGCAATGGCATAGGTCGCCGGCGCTACAATTATATCGCTAGTATTGAGGGCGGCCTGAATTGCGGAAGTGTCATCGGTTACGCCATCGCCATACACAAAGTATCCGCCGAAACTGGCTCCTGGCTTGATAGTGACTGGATTGTTCAGCGCCGGTATCGGCGGTATTGCGGGAGCCGCCGGAATACTATTCGCACTACTAGCGCGTTTGGCATTCGCGGTTGACGCAATGCCGAAGACACAAATGAGCATTAATGGAAGCTGCTTGAGTATTTTATGAAAGTTCATTCCTATATGATCCTTTCTTTGAACTGCTTCGGTTCGGGCGAAATCTAAAATAAGTGCGTGGACTGAATAGGCGCAACGGTATAGCCGCCAAATCCAGTTGAGTGGATAGCCTTGCTAGAAGCCGCGTTAGTCTCAGAAGCCTGAGACTAGACAGTCGCGACTGGTCAATCGACTAATATGAGAAGAACACACTAAGTGCGGGGCGGACTAATTCCAAAGCTGTGCCGGAACAATATTTCACCGATAAGGCAGGGCAGCACCGAGCCAGAAAAGTACAATGCAATCCTTGATCGCGCACGAAACAGACTTAGCATTATACGATCTCCCCAAGATGAGATAGTGAGTACGAAGGAAACGTCAGACCATACCACTGTGATAGCCGGTGTTCCAGTCCTTTGTAAAAAAAATGTACGAATTGGCTTAGAGTGTGGGACCGAGGACGCTTTAGTCATGTCAAAGGGAATTGTAGTAGTTGTTCACTCGCTACAGAGAGGCGTATCAGTTTAGTATTATAAGTGAGAAACTTAGTAAGGCCCGGCCAAGCAAGCGGCGCGTACTAGGCAACGCAGCTTAGTAGTTAAATCGGAGATTACGGATTCAGCCGCGATTAGCCTAAAGGATCTGGCTGGTAGCTTTCCCAAGTCGTATGCTGCGTGTTGGAATCTTAAGTGTTGCCGTTTAATGGCTAACAACGACATCAAGTGACTCTCATGGTCTGGGATAACGGACTTCTAAACTAAGCGCGGATGCCATTGCGCGGTACTTGCGGACGAAAGCGGTGTCGTCAGGGAAGGGTTCACGACCGTTAGTGCCGATTGCAGGAGCTGCCGGAGAAATGACTCTCCCCTGTCTGATCCCTCCCCGATGGGAGACGGATAAGACGGGAAGGGATTGAAAGAATGCGGCTTCGCCGGCCAGTTCAGGTGCGTTCGAGTACGAGCACCGGAATCTCGCGAGAGGTCTTTTTTTCGTAGTCGTTGAAAATCGGCATCTTGGCGGCGTGCTGCGCGAAGAGCCGTTTCCGCTCTTCGCCAGAGGTGGGCGACGCCTTGACCTGAAAGCGATCGGTACCGATCTCAACGGTCGCGACCGGGTTTTTGAGCAGGTTGTGATACCAAGGGGGATTATGCGGACCGCCGGCGAAGGAGGCGACGATCACGACGCGATCGCAGTCCCGGGTATAGACCAACGGCTTGGTGATAGAGCGGCCGGTTTTCGCGCCGGTGGTCGTCAGGAGCATCACCGGCATCCCTTTCATCTGGCCGCCGACTACGCCCTGATTAGCGCGAAATTCCTTGATTACACCCTGATTGAAATCGTCGAGTTCGGACATTGGAGACCTCGCTTAAAAATCGTGGAGTCAATTCATCAAAGAGCGATAGTTACTTCCTGAACAGAAGTTGTCAAAGCGAAAGCAAAGCGTCGCGATTTGCAGGTGCGCGTGCGAATCAGGGAAAAGCGCCGTAATCATTGAGGTGCGTCGGTGCCGGTGAGGTAGGCTCCTGGTCACTCTCCCGTTTTTTTTTTTTTTTTTTTTTTTTTTTTTTTTTTTTTTTTTTTTTTTTTTTTTTTGCAATTGTTAGATAGCGTAGGCCTGAGGAATATTTCAGATTTGATATTTTTTTTTTTTTTTTTTTTTTTTTTTTTTTTTTTTTAATAATAGTGAAGTGAATTTCCCCGTCCGATAATAGCATTTAGCGCCTGAGACGTTTACGTGAGATCAGGACGGAATCAGGACTCGTGAATACGTCTTTGGCAGGAGTTAGCGGGAACCTCCGGGAGTGAGGTCGGCAAGTCTTCAACAGTTATGCACGGGAAGCCCATCGCAGTTGAGGTGAAAGACGTGTTAGTTTAGTGGCGCTTCAAGCCGAGGCAAAATGAGGATTTTGATGCACTCAGACGTTGTGCGAACGAATCGGGCTGCGATCGTTCAAATGATTTATAGGGCATGCGCGCCGATTATCGCGGCTGCATTGATAGGGTTTTCAGCAAGCGGATGGGCGGCCAGCAGTGAGCAAGCAAGTCCGGTGTACGCCACGGTGAATGGTCATCAGATCACCGAGCAGCAAGTCGATGATGCGGTGCTGCGCAACGTCAGCCCGCCGCAGCTTTATGATCTGCGCAAGCAGGCGCTCGATGAGTTAGTCGATAATTATCTTATCGACCAGGCTGCCAAAAAAGCTGGCCTGACTCATGATCAATATCTCGCGCGCGAAATCGATCATCAGCAGATAACGGACGCGGAGGCGCGCCAGTTTTTTGACCAGCACAAAGATGCGATCGAGAGCCAGACCAAGAATGCGCCGTTCGATCAGGTCAAAGGGCGGATTATTACCGTACTCGAGCGTGAAAAGGACAAGGATCAACGCGAGGCGCTGATGACCAAGCTCCGCGCGGGCAATCATGTGAATATCATGCTGCAACCTTCACGGGAGAGCGTCGCGACCGCCGGAGCGCCGTGGAGCGGTGGTGATCACGCGCCCGTGACGGTGGTTGAGTTTTCGGATTTCCAGTGTCCCTACTGTCGCGCAGCGGAGAGTTCGGTCAAGCAGATTCGCAATCAGTACGGCGACAAGATCAAATTCGTATATCTCAATTTTCCGCTGGGTTTTCACGAACATGCATTGGACGCGGCGCGAGCGGCAAGCTGCGCCGGTCAGCAGGACAAATTTTGGCAGTATCACGACGCGCTATTTGCGGATCAATCGAAACTTGGCGCAACGGATTTGAAGGCGACTGCGGCGAAGCTAGGGCTGAACACCAAGAAATTCGATGCGTGTTTCGACGCAAAGCAGCCGGACCCGGCGATTCGGAGCCAACAAGCGCAGGGTGAATCGCTGGGTGTGACCGGCACGCCAACATTCTTTATCAACGGCCGCGAGCTGGTCGGGGCGCAACCCGCCAATAAGATTTCGCAGGTTATCGACGAGGAGATTGCGAACGCGAAGTCACCGAATCGCGAGCAGGCCAGCAACACCGATTAATTCGGTTCATGCGCAGATACGATTATGATCTGTTCGTGATCGGGGCGGGTTCCGGCGGCGTGCGGGCCAGCCGGATCGCGGCAGGAGAGCACGGTGCGCGGGTAGCGGTCGCAGAGGAGCGCTATCTTGGTGGCACGTGCGTCAACGTCGGATGTATTCCGAAAAAGCTGCTGGTTTATGCGTCGGAATTTGGCGAGGCTTTTGAAGACGCGGTGGGGTTTGGTTGGGCGTCATCGCGCCCGGAGTTTGATTGGGCCAAACTGATTGCCAACAAAAATCGGGAGATTGAACGGCTCAATGGTATTTACGAACGTCTGCTGACCGGCATGGGTGTCGAGATTATCCGCGGGCGCGCGGAAGTCGTCGATCCGCATACGGTGGCGATCGACGGGAGGCGAATTTCGGCGGAGTACATCCTCGCGGCCACCGGCAGTTGGCCGACCAAACCCGGACTACCCGGTGTGGAACTGGCGATTACCTCCAACGAGGCCTTTTATCTCGATGCACTGCCGCGCCGAGTGGTGATCGTCGGGGGCGGCTATATCGCGGTCGAGTTCGGGGGCATTTTTCACGGCTTGGGCGCGGAAGTAATGCTAGTCCATCGCGCAGAACGGCTATTGCGCGGTTTCGACGAGGATTTACGTGTCGCGCTGGCTGAAGAGATGCGTAAACGGGACTTTGATCTGCATTTCAACTCGGTGGTTGAACGAATTTTGCGCACAGAGCAGGGGCTGTGCGCTTGCCTGAGCACTGGCCCGGCGATTGAGGGCGATCTCGTACTTTTCGCCACCGGTCGTCATCCGAACTCGCAAGGTCTCGGATTGATACGAGCGGGAGTTGAGCTCGATGTGAGCGGCGCGGTGATGGTCGATGCGTACTCGCGATCTTCCGTGCCGAGTATTTATGCGATCGGCGATTTGACGAATCGCAAGAATCTTACGCCAGTGGCGATCGCGGAAGGTCATGCGGTGGCCGATACCTTGTTTGGCGGACGGCCGCGCGGCGTTGATTTCGAGAATGTGCCATCGGCAGTATTCAGTCAGCCGCCAATCGCGACGGTCGGTCTAACTGAGATCGAAGCGCGCGCTAAGTACGGCGAAATCGAGATTTACAAATCGACCTTCAAACCGCTCAAGCATACGCTGAGCGGCCGCGATGAACGCGCTCTGATGAAGGTGGTGGTTGAGCAAAAGACGCAGCGAGTGGTCGGTGCCCATATGATGGGTCCCGATGCGGGTGAGATCATTCAGGGCGTTGCGATCGCGCTTAAATGCGGGGCGACCAAGGCGCAATTCGACGCGACGATCGGGATTCATCCGACGGCCGCCGAAGAGTTCGTCACGATGCGCCAGCGCGCTTGAACGGTTCGCTACGAGTCCTCGCCGCGCTGCTCGAACCGGTACCGCAGGCCATTAATCCAGATATTAATGATCCATTCGAGATCGTAAGCCGCCCAGGTGTTTTGATAACTCGGCGCGACAGCGCGCAACGCGTCGAGAGCGGTTGAGATTCGCTGAACAGCAGATTCGGTTTTGCCGGCATCAAGCGGATTATTCGTGGAAGCGGCGATATAGTCAGCAATGCCGTCGAGCACGTTATGGGTGAAGCGCCACATTTCGCGCTCGGCCGCGAGTAGCGAAGCGCCGGCAGTGGCGACAAGACTGTCGGCGGCCGCTATGGCATGCGCAATCGCGGCATGAGCCGACCGTAGAGCGTGAATCCGAGCCGGTGCGTTTATAGCATCGAGCTTGGGCCGCATCATATCGCCTCCGCCATCAAGAATCAGCGAAGAAGCGTGCGCAATTGCCTGATAGGCCACGATCATCTCCGGGGCGCATGACGGATGGCGTTCGGCGGCAATGTCGGCGAGTGTACGATCGGGATCAAGGCTCAATGACTGCGTGCCGCGTGCGAAAGTCTCCAAGTTGATTGGGTACGCGAGCATACTGTGCTCGCCGAACGTCAGACAGGAGATGCTGTCGATGCCGAGAGCGTGATAGGTGCGCAAATCGCGCATGATCACGGCGGGAGTGGCGAGGCCAAGTCCGCCGAACAGAATAGCGTCGGCATAGTACTCGAAGACGTGGCCGCGCCCATCGAACAGATCGATATAGCGCTTGAGCGAATCTAAATAACGCGGATTGGTCGTGCATGCGGAGTCGTCGATCGGATGACTGTAGCAGCGCTCGCGCGGGGCCCACTCGAAGGCGATGTTCGCGAGCGGCCGCAAGGCCGGATCGGGCTCGATAGTGTCGTGATAGGCGAGATAGGCGACCTCCGTCGGATCGCCATGCGCGGCGAGTGCGCCGGCGATCGCGTTGACTACTTTCATATATTGCTGCTGCGGAGAAAGCGTCGCGCACTGAGCGCATCGGCACCACGCGCCCTCCCAGACGTCCGCGCCCCAGACGTGAAGGAGAGAACATTCCGGATTGACGGTGAGATAGCGAACTGCACCGTCGCGTACGAATTCGAGAGCGGCGGGATTCGAGACGCATAGATTGCCGTTACGATTGCGGCGATTGCCGCTGAGCGGAAAGTATTCCGGATGAGCGGCAAAATTGTCGCGGGCAAGTAAAAGCGGAATGACATGGCCGCCGTACTCAGTCGCGATCTGGTATTGTGTGTATAAGGGCGCCAATTCGGGGATTTTCAACTGACTATCGACGGTATGGCGAATATAGAAGAAGGCGTTCAGACCGCGCGAGGCCATCCATGGGATGAATCTTTGATCGTGCGCTAGATGCGTCGCGAGACGCTCGGGAGTCTCGTAATGCCAGGTCATGATATCCGAGGCAAGCGCGCGACGGCGGAAAGCTGGTTTGGAAACCGGCGATGGCGTCTCGCGCATGGCCTCTTCACTTAATTGGTGCGGTTGCTTCGGCGTCACTACGTTCCCCTCATTTTGCCGACAGAATTAGGATGATAGCATGAGCAAGGCGTCGGCGCGCGGAAAGCGGGCGACGCGGAGTTAGTGATGCCGAGTCCGCAAGAAATCTTGAGCGAACTAAAGAAGATAAAATATCCCGGTTTCAGCCGCGACATCGTTTCGTTCGGCATGATCAAGGATATCGAAATCGCGAGCGGCGGCGTCACCGTGATCCTGATGGCGGCTTCGGCCAAGCCTGAGATAGTCGCCGAGATTTCGCAGTCGGTGAAGCGTGTAGTGGCGTCGATGCCCGGCGTGCCCGGGGTGAAAATTGAGCTTGAACAAGCGCCGCCGCCGAAGATGGCCGGGCCTGCGGCGATGCAACGGCGGCCGATTGCGGGCGTGCGTCACGTGCTGGCGGTCGCGAGCGGTAAGGGCGGCGTCGGCAAATCGACGGTCGCAGTCAATCTGGCGCTCGCGATGAGCGCGATTGGTTGGCGGATCGGCTTGATGGATGCTGACGTGTACGGGCCGAGCGTCGCAATGATGCTCGGCGCGGGCGCACAGGTGCAAGTGACCGAGCAGCGGCGGATCATCCCGCTGGAACGTTTCGGCATCCGCTATGTATCGATGGCCTTGTTCATAAACGACGAAACGCCGGTTATCTGGCGGGGCCCGATGGTGACGAAACTCGAAAGCGAGTTTCTGTTCAACGTCGAATGGGGCGAACTGGATTGCCTGGTGCTGGATTTGCCGCCCGGCACCGGCGACGCGCAGCTCACGATTACACAACGCGTCGCGTTGGCGGGGGGTGTAATCGTAACGACGCCGCAAGCGATCGCGCTGCTCGATGTGAAACGCGGAGTGGCGATGTTTCAGGAAGTCGGCGTGCCGGTTTTCGGCGTGATTGAGAATATGAGTTATCACCTGTGCCGCAAATGTGGCCATCGGCACGAGGTTTTCGCGCATGGCGGCGGCGCGCGACTGGCAGAATCGCTCGGTGTGCCTTTTTTGGGGGAATTGCCGCTGCTGCGCGAGCTGCGTGAAGGTGGGGATACAGCCGCGCCATTGGTTGCAACCCAGCCGGAGCATCCAGTCGCCAGGAATTTTCGAGAAATAGCCGGCGCGATTATTGGGAAGCTAGATCGGGAAGCGGCGCGCCAGCGTGCGTGATGAGCCGGTGTTCGCGATTTTCGATATCGAAACACGAATTGACAAAACATTGCTCAATCGAGTTTTTTTCGCCGATCAAGGATTAACTGATAGCGAGGCATACGACCGCTTCCGGCAGGAGTCGCGAGGCCGCAATTCCGATTTTATGCCGTTGACGCTGCACGTTCCGATCGCGATCGCGGTTGGCGACGTCGGCGAGGATTACGTGTTGCGATCGGTCGAAAGACTTGCTTTGGACGACTACTCAGAGGAACACCTCGTTCGCGAGTTCTGGCAGTGGGAGGAACGGTTCGGCGGAGTGATGGTCAGTTTCAATGGGCGCGGGTTTGACCTGCCGGTACTCGAACTTGCAGCATTTCGCTATGGAATAGCAGCGCCGCGCTATTTCGCCGACGAGCAATCGGCGCGCTCGCGTAACTCCGAACAGCATCTCGATCTATATGATTTTCTCTGCAATCACGGCACGCGCGGTTTGCGCGGCGGGATGGACTTGCTGCTCAAGATGAGCGGATTGCCGGGAAAAACGGGCATCAATGGATCGCAGGTGCAAGAGTACTTCGAGACGGGCCGATTGGCTGAGATTCAGCATTATTGTTGCACCGACGTGATTCAGACCTACTTCTTGTTGCTGCGCGTCGAACTGATGCGCGGGCGGCTCGATGACGAGCATTATCGTGCGGCGTGGACCGCATCGGAGCATTTCATCGCTGAACTTGGCGCATCGCCTGAGCCGGCGCAAAACTGAGCATGCCATCACGGCCCACGGTTTCGCTGATCGTGATCACTCGCAACGAAGAGGCCCTGATCGGTCAATGCCTTGGGAGTGCGCGATTGTTTTGCGACGAATTGATCGTGGTGGATTCGTACTCAACCGATCGCACGGTTGAGATAGCAAAAAGTTTGGGCGCGCAGGTCTTCCAGCAGGAATTCACCGATTATGTGCGGCAGAAGCAGGCCTCGCTCGATCATGCGACGTCTGAATGGGTGCTGCTGCTGGACGCGGACGAGCAGGCAACCTGGGAGTTGGGTCGCGAGATCGAGGCGACGATTACGCGTCTCGACGCATTGGCGGGGTATCGGATTCAGCGCGTGCTCTATCATTTGCGGCATTATTATCGCCGCCCGATTTATCGAGACTTTCCCGTGAGGCTCTTTCGACGCGAACAGGCGTATATCGGTGGAATCGATCCTCATGACAAAGTAATCGTGCGAGGGAGCGTCGGGCGGCTTGAAGCGCTGATTCTGCACTTCAGCTACCGGTCGATCACCGATCAGGTCGCCACGATGAATCGTTTCAGTAGTCGCGCAGCCGCCCAAATCGAACCGTCGCCATTCGCGTCAGTTCAGATGTTAATGGATCCGCTTTGGCGATTCTTCAATTTCTATATAATTCGCGGCGGATTTCTGGAGGGCAGTCCGGGTCTGTACGCTGCGATGACAGCAGCATTTTATGGATTTTTGAAGCACGCAAAACTCTATGAGAAGCGAATCCAGCAATCCCGCCCACGCTGAATCACTCACTGGGTCGCAAATTCAACAAGTCAGTATTCAAAGAAGATAGTGGGCGAGTTTAGCCTATCCCTCGCATAGATGAGCTGTCCCTTCTGTCATCCTCGCACGTGTATGCCGCGTCCTTACGAGGACAAGCTCCGGGTCCCGGATTCCGGGATTCCTTCGCAGGCTCAGGGCAGGCTCTCTCGCGCCAGATAATTTTGGAATGCAGCTCGGAGAGTCTTTGCCTGGGATGCGACTCGCAGACTCATCTGCTCGTTCCGCTTCGCTTCACTAGCATGCTCGCTCCGCGCCGGCGCGCTTCGGGCAGACGCGCGGGAATGACACAAGGCTCAAGTCAAATAACTCGATGCAAAGTCGCCCATAGCCAGTCAATCAGAATTTGTAACCTCAATCTGCATCTAGACTCATGTAGGCAAATTCGACAATGTGATGCACTTCTTAAAGCTTTCCAGTAGAAGCAAAAGAAGGAATATCGATCTATTTATCAACTCTTTTTGATTTTTATCAGACTTTAACATGCTCAAATGCGTATTGATTGATCATAGCGACGCCTGAATCTCCAAATCTGAGGCAAGAAGTCAATTACGCCAATCTTTTGCCATTGGCTTACGCGCGAAGAAAGTCTATAAAGATTGCCATCGGAAATAGCTTTCGTGGCCTAAATTGGGAGATTAGCCTGGAGTTGACAGTCATCATAATCTGCGCTACTATTTCTGTATGCAGACCATAGACGTATTTGATGAGCAGTTCCCGAACGAGGATGCCTGCAAGCAGTTCTTAGTCGAGATGCGCTGGCCGGAAGGCGTTTGCTGCCCGCGCTGTAAGAGCATAGAGCGCATCTATGTTCTCAAAGCACGCCCGTTTCACTGGGTATGCTGCAACAAAGGCTGTGGCGAGCGTCGCGGCTATCGCTTCTCGGTTATCACACATACGATTTTCGAGAATACAAAAATCTCCCTAAAACTTTGGTTTAAGGTCGCGTATCTAGTTCTAACCAGTAAAAAAGGGATCAGCGCTTTGCAGGTTCACCGGATGATCTTTGGCGGAAATTCCGGCTCTGCCTATCACACAAGCTGGTACATGGTGATGCGCTGGCGAGCTGCGATGAAAGGCAATGCGTTCCCTTTGTCCGGCGTTGTCGAGGTTGATGAGACCTTCCACGGTGGAAAAGAGCGCAATAAGCATCGCAGCAAGCGTCAGCACGTAGGTACTGGCGGAGCAGGTAAAGTTGCAGTTATCGGTGCGATTGCCCGCAAAGGCAGCGTGGTGGCTCAGGTTGTCGAGAATACCGATACTCGCACGCTGGATGGCTTTGTTCGCCGCGTTGTAGACGGGGACAAGATAGAGCTAGTCGCGACCGATGAATATCGCCCCTATCAGATGCTGAGCAGTGGCGATGCGCCTCTGCCGCATGAAACAGTCAACCACGGCGCGGGCGAGTATGTACGTGGGATCGTCCATACTCAGAACATCGAATCGTTCTGGAGCTTGTTCAAGCGCGGCGTAATGGGCAGTTATCATCACGTTTCTAAGGAATATTTACCACTTTACCTGAACGAATTTTCGTGGCGCTTCAATAACCGTAAGAATCCCAATGCCTTTGCGGATCTAATCCAAGGCGTCGGCAAGTAGCCGGGTCGCCGTTAACGCGCTAAAGTATGCGGGTGGCTACCACCCGAGAGCGCAAACCTATAAGCGAAAAAACCCGCGCCGCCGACGAGCGGCTAAGGGAAGAACTCCGAAACGCGGATATCGACGAACTTAAACGTCTGATGAGACCGCTGATCGAAAAACCCGACATCACCATAACCGCTGGAGACAAGAAGCCAATACGCCATAATAAATGACGAAGCCGCCGTTGGAGCAGCGGCCTTAGGTCATTCATTCAAAATGTGACGCCATCGCTCCAACAAAATGTGACGCCATCGCTCCAACAAAATGTGACGCCATCGCTCCAAGGAATCTTGAAGTGCGAGCCGCCATCTGATTGCGGCGGTCAAGGCGGATATTACGAAGAAACGCGGAACCCAGCTGCCTTCTAAGCGGCCAGTTACAGGGCTATACGGTCAACGGCCAGCCCGTCAGTCAGTTCTCGACGCTCGATCTGGCTCAGCCCGACCTGGGTACCGGACCTAACCGATTCGTTCCACAAGCCCATTGGGGATTCCCCATGATCGAAGAGCTCTCGCTCGCCTATCCACTTTTCTATGAGGGGAGCATCATGGGACTCAACGACCCGCGCCGGTGGCTTCTTCCCGCGCGACCATGCAGGAGGATCAGGCCAATGCATTGGTGACCGAGCAGAAAGTTATTTTCAACGTGGTCACGGCGTATTTGAACGCGGCGTCTTTTGGCAGTCAATTCGAAGCTCAGACAAAGGTCGCCCAGATTTATCAACGTCAGGTAGAGATCGAAGCGGCGGAACAACGGGTCGGGCTCAAACTGCCGCAAGATGTAGAAATCGCGCAGGCCGAGTTCGAGAGCGCCACCGAGGCGGCAGACATCCTGCGCCAAGCGGCCCACTCGAATCAGGTGCAGTTGGCAGGCTTGCTCGGGGACCGCGCCGATTACGCGGTCGAAATTGATCGGACGCCATCACCAATGGTGGAGTTGCCGCCCTTGGACGAGTTCCTCAATCAAGTCATCCCCGGTAATCCGGCGCTGATGGTCCAGGGGGCGAAGGTCGAAGTTTCGCGCCAGCAGTTACGCGTGGATAAGGTCGGCCACTGGCCGACGGCGACGCTGGAGAATCAATTTTTGGCGGGAGAAGACCTTGGACACTTCAATGGCGGCTCACACCATCAGCGGCCGACCCTGTTTCAGAGCTATATCACGATAGATCTGCCGATTTTCGATTTTGGTCAGCGTACGGCAGCCAATCGCGAATCGGAGGAGAATCTGCTCGCGGCCTAGGATGAATTGCGCGCGACTGAAGAGAGCGTCCGCACTTCGATTACTGAAGTTTACGGCGAGATTCGAGATTGGTGACCAGGCCCGGACTATCACGGCGCTGCAAAGCACTGCTCTGGAACTGGAGAAACAGGCCGATTTGACCCATGCTCAACGATCTGCCGGCACCGTCGATGAGCTTACGCTAGTCGCTGCCGAAGTCGCCGCGGCAAATGCGGAGGCTACGATTGAAGGCGCGGAGCTGCTAGAACGCCTGCAATACGCGTCGCTGCAGAATCTGGCCGGCGGCAATTGGCTCTGGGTCCAGTGAAGCAGTCTCATTTGATCGCGAAAAATATTCTGGCGAACGGCGCTTCGACAGCAATCGCGGGCCTGCTGCAGCTCACGATCATCATTATCGTTGCGCGCAGCGTCTCAGTGGCCGAATTCGGCGCTTATTCCTTCATGCTGGCGTTTGCTTTCGTGATCCTGCGGATCGCGGATGGCGGCCTGAGCACGATCCTCACTCACGATCTTGCGATCGAGCCAATTCGGATCAAAGAGGTGCTGGGTGCGACGCTTGGATTAGCCTGGGTGATGTCGGGCGGCGCGATTGTGCTGATGGCCGCCGTGATCCCGTTTTTTCATTTCAATCACTGGCTTTCGTTTCTGATTGCCCTGATGGGAATCGAAGGGCTGACCCAGTTTATCTGCGGATGTTATGGCGCGGTGATGCGTTCGCAGGAGGACTACGAGTCGAATACCTTGGGCTTCGTGCTGCATAAAATCGTGGCTTTGACGCTGGTGGTCGCGGCCTTGTTGCTGCACTTGGGGCTAGGCGGGGTAGTCGTCGCCCATATCGTCGGATCGCTCACGCAATGGTGGTTCTATCGCTGGAAAGTCCGGAAAGACTACGGACGTGCGCGGATGTCGGCGAATCTCGCTTTATGGCGAACATTGATGCGGGATTCAGTGCCGCTCGGGGCGGCGAACGTGGTCCGATTACTCGCTGAGCAGACCGATGTGATTATCCTGGCGCTGATGGCCGGAACAGTCGCAGTCGGCCTTTTCAGTGGTCCATACAAAATCGGCGCAGGACTGCGTTTCCTGCCGCAGGCGCTAATCTTGCCGCTTATTCCTTTCTATTCGCGTTCAGCAGTGGCGGGGGGCGAAAGAACGGAATTCCGCGACGCCTATGAACGCAGTGTTAAATCCTTTCTGCTGATGGGATTTCCTTGCGCGATACTTTTCCTGCTTTGTCCGACCACCCTGACGGTTGGACTATTGGGGGCCAGTTACCGCGCGGCGGCGCCGGCGATGCGCTTGTTGAGTGCGGGTATCTGGCTGGTCTTTCTTTCCACTCCATTCCCATTTTTATTGACCGCCCTGGATCGACAGCGATTTCTTTTTGTTACTTCAGCAATCGCCTTAGTAATCCGGATCGTGCTCGATCTGGTGCTCGTGCATTACTTCGGCTTTATCGGGCCATGTCTCAGCCTGATTGTATCCGAGTCGCTGCTCGCCGCCCCGTGGATCGCCGGCGTATGGGAAGACGGCTTTCGCTTGAAGCTCTGGGATATCCTCTGGCGTCCGTTCGCCGCCAGTCTTGTGATGGGCGCCATGTTGTACTTTGCCGATCCGCAATCCTTACTGACGCTCGCGCCGATCGCGCTGCTCAGCGGGCTAGTTTACCTGCTTCTAGTATTGAGGCTCGGCGGGGTTTCAGAAGTTGATCGCGCGCTGGCGCGCGAAAGCACTGATTTTATCCGGCCATGGCTCAGCCAACGCTTCGGTCAGATGCGGGGTAGATTGTCGTGAGATGGCTGGGAGTAGCGGCGAGCTTGTTCGCTATACCAGTACTGCTGGTCACGCCGTGGGTATATTTCCCAATCGGGCGGGGCTTAAATGGCCTCAGCTATCCACTCTTTGGGCCGGTCGTATTGCCTGTCGTAGCAACGCCGATTTCCTTTGGCGGAATAATTATCGTGCTAATGCTGTTGTGCGCGATCGCGTGCTGGACGGAGCGTGCGACCTTAGCCTGTGTTGCAGGAGCCGGATTACTAATTGGTCGCGCTATGGAGCTATCTCCGTGTCGTGAGCGGATCGTCGGGACTGCTGGCTCAGCTCGCCCATCAGGCGGTATGGCTCCGCAAGGCTTACTCCTTCGATGTCACTTTTCTGCCACGCAACGCTGCGACTGAGGCAAGCCTATGGAAGCAGTTCTCGTTTGAGACGGTCTGGGATCGTTTTATTACGGGATGGTACTTCATGGGGGTCGGCTGGATGTTTGCCGTCGTTGCCGGATTCGCCATCTTTTTGACGGCGGTCCGGATGCTCAGGGGCCATGTTGTGCGGCGCGCGTCGGCATTGACGATCGTGGGGCTTTTGGCGATCACGTTCTTACTGATGTATGGACCGATCGCAGCCCAGCGTGCGCTAGCCAGTGCGACGCGGGCCGACGCAGCGGGCGACTCAGAAATAGCAATTGCGGATTATCGGCGCGCCATGAGGCTGGACGGATGGTGGGCCGAGAATCTCGCGCTGCGAGTGCGGATTGGCGAAATTGAAACCGGGCTGGGCCGCACGGCTACACCGGAAAGTCGCATTTTTCGCGCCGAATACATGGTCGGCCAAAGCCAAGCGCCGGGAACGATCGGGCAATTACCGGCAGCAATTCAAATCTATCGTGAGTTGATCAAGGAGGATCGAGCGCTGCGTGCTCTCGCGACGGCGCGTGCCGCCGAAATCGAGACGGACTATGGCGCGAATCTGCTAAACGATGGTGCTTTCGGTTCGGCTAACGAGGTTTGGGAATCCGCCCTCGTGCTCGATCCGCAGATGTGGCTCGCGAAGTACTATTTGTCGCGCGGCTACTATTTCGCCGGACGCTATCGCGAAGCCGCGGCGACCACGCGTCAAGCGCTGCAAGTGACTGCCGACCCGCGCCTGCTGGGCGATCTGTACAGCAACCTGGGTGACGCGCTGACCCGGATGGGGCAGCTTGACGACGGTCATCTGGCATATGCCGCAGCCTACAAGTTCGACTACATGACCAATTTTCGGGGAATCGATTCGCTGGTCGGACCACAGGAATGAAGCGACATTTTCGCCAGTACCTTAAAGGCGCTCGCGGGTGAATCGCGTGCATCCCGGTCGTAGTTTACGCTTTCGTGCTGGCGATTTTTGTCGGGCTCACCTGGGTTGAGCCGTTGCCGATGCAATATCAGCCGGACTTTGGGCAGGCGAGCTGGATCCAACTGCCGAAGCCCGACATCGCGGCTTACTTCAGGAAAACCCTGTACATCCCCAACCCGGTGGATCAGGCCTGGCTGATGCTTTCGGCAACCGGCAATTATGATCTTTATGTCAATGGCGTGCATCTGGATGACGTGATGTTCCCGTGCGCGCGTCCGAGCGGGATGTACGATATCAAGTCGATTATTTTGCCGGGCAAGAACGTGATCGGCATCCATATTGCCGGCGGCCTATCGCCGGACGTACCCCAGATCAGACTGCGGGGTGCGTATCGAATGGTCAACGCTCCGGCATAGGAGTTCTTTTCCGATCGCTCATGGCGGGCCGCGGAAACGCCCGACGGCGTGATCGGCAGCTACGCCTGGACGGCGACCAATCTCGACGATACGACCTGGCAATACGCGGCAGAAGTGGTCAGTCCGGAACGTTATTTGACAGTGCAACCACTTATTTTCGATCCGCGCCTGCTCCAAGAGCCACCTGCGGGTAACTGGATTACGGCGGGCGTCGGGCATGGCGCGCGTGTTTCATTTCAGTACGATGTGACCATCGAGGGCAGACCACGAGCGGCGTGGCTACAGGTAGCTGCGAACGGCGGTTACAATCTGCTGGTCAATGGCCGAACTGTGGTGCGGGTGCCGGACAATAATCAGGCGACGTTGTTTGGCCCGCAGGCGACGATCCAGCTAACCGGTCAGACCTTGCTGCCGTCAGTGCAAATGCCGAATATCGTGACGCCCTCCGCCGGAGTGGCGGGAAACTCTGATCTGGGATTTATCCAGCCGGTTGCGCCGGTGGCCGTGACTGAACCGATTTCGAGTGGCCCCTCGACTGATTTCTCGGCGGCTCCGAACTCGGCGTTGGCGCAACCGACGGCTTCGCCGAGTCCTGCGGCAGTATCGCGGCTGGCGCCGAATCCCGGCCAGAATTTCGCGCCATCGCCCACCGCCACTCCTACACCTAATCAACGTGTGACCGCGTCGAACTTGACAGCGGATAGTGCTGCGGGCGGGAATCTCGAACAACCGACGCTGCCGACTATCACCAGTCTTACCCAACCGGTCAGTCTCGGTAATATCACTAGCGGGTACACCAGCGCACTGACGATGCCGGGGCTGGCGGCCACCCCGGCGATTGCTCCGGTGGCGGCGCAGCCGGCGCCGCTCGATTCGTCACTCGGGGCAGGCTCAAACGTTCCAGTGATGACCGCCTTCGATATCAGTCGTTTCGTCAAGAGCGGAAGCAACCACATCGTAGTTGTCGCCGGTTCGAGCGGGTCAGCATCGATCCTGGTCGATGGTTTTGTCGATAGCGGATTGGGAAAGTCGCGGAGAATACTCAGTGGTTCCGACTGGCGCGCGTTGGTGCTCAACAAGGGAGGAATTCGCCGCGGCGCGATCGCGGCAATTGTAACGGGACATTATGGCGGTGCACCGTGGGGTCCGCTGCCGCAAGTTACAGCCTATACGCAATGGACGCCCGGGGAAGACACGCGGGCGGCTGAACGATGGCTCGTGATTGTGCTGCTCACGCTGCTCGCCATAACAGTCCTGTGGTGGGCGAGTGGCGTATTACTGGCTACCGAGGAAGCTCCGCCCGAAACGCTTTGGAATTGCGACGCGATTATCCACTGCGCGATGATCGTCGGTCTGCTCCTGATGCTGCTGACGACTTTCGATGCGCGCCTCGCCTATGACTGGTGCTTCAAACCGTCGATTATCTTCGCAATTTTGATGGTATTGCTCGCCAGCAAATTGATTCTGGCGACAGTACGTACAAGCACGCGAAATACCTCCGAGCTTGATCAGGCGCCGTATCGATTGTGGGGATACGACTGGCAATGGTTCGCGCTCGGTGGCCTGATGGCGGTAGGACTGATGATCCGCGCGTGGGGCCTGACCGAACTATCGATGAGCCACGATGAAGTATCCATGGTGCGTATGTCGGAGGGAATTCTGCATATTGGGTTCCCATATATGCACACCGGCACGTTTATCCGGTATCCAGCAACGTACGAAATTGTTCCCTATCCGCTGGCCTTCTTTGGTTTGATCTTCGGCCCTAACACGATGGCATATCGGATGCCGGCGCTGATATTTGGCACGCTTGCGATCGGGTTGGTCGGATGGGCCGGCTATCGCATGATGAGCTGGCGGGTCGGTTTAGTGGCGGCTTTCATCTTCACTTTCCTGCCCTCGACCGTGCTTTGGTCGCGTGACGCATTTTATTGCTCACAGGAAAGTTTTCTTCAACTTTTGACGATCTGGCTATTTTATGAAGCAATTCGCGATCACGGGGTGAAAGCACGCTATATTACTTTAGCCGCCGTCGCTTTCATCATGACCTATTTCTCGTGGGAGGGTAGCGGCTTTTTATTGGTCGCGTTGTTCTTTGCGATCTTATTTTATAAATGGGGCGAATGGGATTGGATTTGGAATGGACGGCTGTGGACCTGTGTGATGGCGATCACTGTGACTATTGCGTTTCAGTTCAGCTATCGTCAATTGGTGCTGCTGCCGGAATATCTCGGCGCTGGTAAAGACCTGAACGACTTATCGACTCCGCAGTTGGCGCTGCTCGATCGTCTCGTGTTCAATCCCTATTTTTATTTTCAGCAATTTTTTCTAACTGAGAACAATACACTCTTGTTTCTGTTGGTTATTGCCGGACTGTTCTTCGCATGGCGCGAGCGGGCGTTATTTTATCTATACACGGTACTGGTCTTTTTAGTTCTACTTTATACCTGTTTCCTGGGCTATTACGCTCCGCGCTATTCCTTTAATTGGACTGCTCCATTAGTACTCGCCGCAACCGGCACATTCTTTTATGCGATCGATCGGCTAGCAATTGTCAGCGCTGAGTCGCGCAGTGCGCGTGCAATGCGCGTCCTGTCAGCGTGCGCGGCGGTTGGATTGATTGCGTTGAGCGCGAACCCATTCGTGATGAAACTTTACCGCTTATCGTGGATGCCGGGTCAGCCGGCCGAAAACAGCAGATTGGGCGCTCACTATATGCCGGATTATCGCAGCGTGGATCTCTTTGTTGCGCGCAATTTGCAGGCTGGCGACGGGGTGGCATGCCCGTCGCCACACGTGTTCCTCTACGATACTGGACGGGTGCCGGATTACTCGCTCGATACCATGATGAGCGTCCGCCGGACTTATGACGGCGGACAACCCAGTCCGCACTATATCGACCGCTCACTCGGAGTGAAATTGATCACTACCTTAGGAGAACTCGATCGCGCCCGCATGAGTCATCGCAAGCTGTGGGTTATCCAGCGCAATGCGAATGTCGAGCTGCCGGCAGTTACGTCATATCTGCGCGCACACGGGCGGGTGGCTTACGAGAGTGATGAGCAGAGTGTAGTCGAGTTGGATGGTCTTTCGTCCGAGGGGCTGGCCGAGCGTTAACGCGATAATTGCGTCATATTGTAACTAATGACCGCTCCGATACGTACTATCCAGCGTAAATAGAAGTATGATCATATGGATAGCAACTAGCCATTGTTCACGACGTGCACTCGTTCATTTCATAATAGTCACTGGTTTGCTGCTGGCGATGGGTGACATCGCCAAAGCGGCGTCGATTTCGGGCGTGTACGCACTCCAGGACCCGGGGCAGCCGTTCGCGCCCGAAGTGATGGACAACCCGAATGTTGATGGGGTTGCCTTACGTTACCGCTGGATGTGGCTGGAGCCGCGCGACGGAGTTTACGATTGGTCGCGGCTCGATAATCAGTTTGAGCAGGCCACCAGTCATGGCAAGAAAGTCTCGATCAGTATCGTCCCAGGATGGGGCACACCGGACTAGGTCTATCAGGCCGGGGCAGCTCGCTATACATTCATGTTCAATCCGGGCGGAATGATGGGATGCCGCCAAGCGGCGATTCCGGTGCCCTGGGATCCTATTTTCATGGCGAAATGGCAGGAATTTGTGCGCGCGGCGGGGGCACGTTACGACAGAAATCCAGCGCTGGTCTCGATGAAATTACTGGGGATTAATGCGAACACGCCGGAGATGATTCTGCCGCACGCCGGCCCATGGTCGAAGTGTCCAAACAGCGATCAGATTGCGAACTGGCAAAAGGCCGGTTACACCCGAACGCGATTAATTCAGACTTGGCAGGCGTTCGCCAATCTGTGGTCCGGAGCATTTCCGCACAAGGGTCTAGTATTGGAATTAGTTCCGGGCGGAATGCCGCCGATAGGTGACGACGGACAAGTCTCAGCGCGAGCCAATCCGAATGGCGACGTGATCGCAACACAGGAAATCATATCGCTTGCGGTCAGAACCCTCGGCTCACAACTGATCGTGCAGAATGATGGACTTTCAGGCTTCTGAAACTGGGAGATGATCCCGCAACTGGCGCAGCGTGGCGTGACTGTCGGATATCAGATGCTGTGGGCGGCGACCGGCGATCGGCAGTGCCGGATGAATCGCAATGAGTCGCCCTGTGATCCGCATACCGTGCTTGCGGCGGCGGTCAATCGTGGGATCGAGACCGGCGCAAAATATCTCGAAATCTATCCGATCGACATTCGTAATCCTGAGTTACAAGGCATCATTGCCGATGCGCATCGACGGCTTACCGGCGGCGCGACAATCGGCCACACCACTCATAGCTGGTTCGGCGAGTAAAGCGTCATCAGGCGCACAGCAAGCCGTCGCGATAGTTATGTTCGATTGCGGGATGGTATTGACGTAATCTCCGCCAGCTAAATTTTTACGGCGATTGATGCGGCTTCGTCCAGGTGCTTGAGCGCCTGGTCGCGAGGTTCACTTGGTTGCCCTAGCACGAGATGGGTAAAGCCGAGATCGATCAGCCGGTTGCACTTATCTTCGTTCGGCGCGAACACAACAATCGCCAAATCGATTGTCTCAAACTTCCGCCCTGCGCGGCCTGCTGCGTCGCGCAGTGTCTGCAGCCTGCGTTGCAGCGCGTCGATCGGAGCCTCTACCGGGAACCATCCTTCGCAATAATCCACCACGCGTTCGAGAGATTTCGATGAAAGTGAGCCTATCCAGACCGGCGGTCCGCCCGCTTGCGCCGGCTTGGGCCAGCACCAGATCGGATCGAAATTGACCGATTCGCCATGAAATTCGGCGGCGTCTTCAGCCCATATCCGTTTTATCGCCTTGATGCGCTCGCCGGTCACCTGCCAGCGCTTCTTGAACGCCACCCCATGATTTTCCATCTCTTCGGCGTTCCAGCCCGCACCGATTCCCAGGACCACGCGTCCATTGGATAGTGCGTCGAGTGAGGCCACCTGTTTAGCCAGATGGATCGGATCGTGTTCAGTAACCAGGCAGACTCCCGCTCCGATTTTGATCCGTGTAGTCGCCATCGCCGCGGCCGTCATCGCGACAAATAAATCGTGAGCGTGTGAATATTCTTTGGGCAGCTCTCCGCCCATCGGAAACGGCGTCCTCCGGCTGGCGGGAATATGGGTATGCTCGGGAAAGAAGACCGAGGCGAACCCGCGTTCCTCTGCCGCCTTGGCGAATTCATCTGGACGAATCGAATAGTCTGTTGGGATTATCGCTACACCGAAAGTTGCCATATCGCACCCTGACCTTAATTGCGCAAGTGAGCCAAGTGCTACCCGACATCGACATAACACGTGTGAACTCTCGGGCACAAAGAGTAGGCGCCTCGTCCCATCAGGCCGGCATCCCTGGATCGGATCAAGGCAAGTTGAAGAGGCGAATGACGTTGGCCTCGAGCTGAGCGCCGAGCGAAAACGGATCAGCGTCGCGCAATTTTGCGAGCGTCTCAAGCGTGCGAAGCACGAAGGCGGGTTCGTTGCGCTTACCGCGATAGGGTTCGGGAGCGAGATAGGGGGCGTCAGTCTCGACCATCAGGCGGTCTTCCGGCACGATCGTCGCCGCTTCACGGATCGGAGCGGCGTTGCGGAAAGTGAGAATGCCGGAGAAGGAGATGTGAAAACCGAGTGCGACGAAACGGTCGGCTGTGTCCGCATCACCGGTGAAGCAATGGATCACGCCGCCCCGTGATGGCATACCGACCTCGGAGACAATCGCCATGACGTCGGCTTCGGCGTCACGACAATGAATCACGATCGGCTTGTCGAGATCGGCGGCGAGTTCGAGATGATGGCGGAGCGCCGCTTGCTGCGCTTCGGGCGGGGAATGCATGTAGTGGAAATCGAGGCCGCTTTCACCGATCGCAACGACCTTTGGTGATTTAGCGAGGTCGCGCAGTTGCGCCAGCCGCTCGGCGTCGCAGTCCTTTGCGTCGTGTGGATGGACTCCGATCGCCGCATAGATGCCGTCGTGCCGCTCGGCAATTTCGACGGCGAGCTGATCCGTATTAATCGAGTTGATCGCACCGACCGAAATGATGGTTGAAACACCGGCGGCGCGCGCGCGAGCAATAATCTCGTCGGCAGTGTCGCGCAGTTTAGGGTCAGCGAGATGGCAATGGCTATCGGCGACGGACACGTTCAAACTTTGGACTTTTCAATACGCGGGAAGAGCGGCACCGGTGGTTTGATTTTGTGGCCGGGCTTAAAGCCTTCGCCGTAAGGTTTTCGCGCGAGTTCTTCATCGACGTTCAGCAGGTCGAAGATCTTGCCGGCCGTGACTGGCATGAACGGTTCCAGTTGAGCCGCAATGATCCGTAATGCTTCGAGCAAGTTGGCGAGAATTTGCGCGACCTGCGGAAGTTTGTCAGGGTCCTTCACCAGCGTGAATGGCGCGGTTGCGACGATGTATTTGTTGGCGCTGTCGAGGGCACGCCAAATGTCTTCGAGCTCGCACTTGAAATCAAGTTCGTCAACCAGCCGGTCGAGCGCCCGAGTCGATAGCTGTTCAATCGGGCTCCAAGCTATGTTGGCGGATGGATCATCCGCGACGTGCTGCGGTCGCGCCTTGATTTCGCCGTCGAAATAGCGCTGCGCCATCGCGAGCACGCGGCTCGTGACGTTACCGAGATCGTTGGCAAGGTCGGCGTTGTAGCGCTCGGTCAAGCGTTCCTCAGAGAAGTCGCCGTCCAGGCCATAGACTACTTCACGCATGACGAAGTAGCGGAGCACGTCGGATCCGAAGGCCTTTTCGTAAGAGACCGGGTCGCGCACGTTGCCCGAGCTTTTCGACATCCGCGAGCCGCCGAAGTTGAGCCAGCCGTGCACGTTGAGGTGTTTGAAGAAAGTATTGTCGAAACCGGCGGCAAGAACCATCGGGGGCCAATAGACCGCGTGAGTTTTCAGGATGTCCTTGCCGATAAAGTGTTCGGTATGCGGGAAGACCTCGCGCATGTAGCGATCAATATCACCGGACTCCGTCGCGGGCTTGCTGACGTAGGTCCAGAAGGCGTCGTACCAGACGTAGGTGACGTAACGGTCGTCGAAGGGGAGCTCGATGCCCCAGTCCATGCGGGATTTGGGACGCGAGATACAGAGATCGGCGAGCGGCTCGGCTAGCATATTTAAGGCTTCGTTGCGGTAGCGTTCGGGCCGAATAAAGTCAGGGTGCTGCCGGATGTGCTCGAGAACCTGCTCACGATATTTATCGATTTTCAGGAAGTAGTTGCCTTCACTAATTAGCTCGACGGGCCGGTTATGCGTCGGGCAGATATTACCCGGCAGCAGTTCCTTTTCGGTATAGAAGCGCTCGCAATCGACGCAGTAGAGTCCTTCGTAATCGCGAAAATAGATATCACCGCGAGCTTTCGTACGTGTGAGCATCTCCTGCACGAACTTCTCGTGAATCGGATCAGTGGTGCGGACCCAGTAATCGAAGCTCACGTTGAGTCCCGCGAAGGCCTCACGAAACAGTTCGCTCATCTGGTCGGTATAGGCTTTAGGCGCGAGTCCTTGAGCGAGGGCGGCGCGGCGAATCTTGTCGCCGTGTTCGTCGGTGCCGCTGAGGAACGTGACGTTCTCGCGGCCGTGTTTACGCCGTTGATAGCGCGCGAACACGTCAGCGGCAAGTGCTTCGTAGGCGCTGCCGACGTGCGGCGCGCCATTGCAATAGAAGATTGCGGTAGTGATATGAACGCGGTCACTCATTGAGAGAAATGCCGATCAACTTTCAGAGTCAGTATTCCGGGGACGGCGATTATCGACCAAATCTTCGAGCGTAGCCTCAATCATCGCGCCGCCCTCTTCCAGTTGAATCATTACGGTCTGCTTGAGAATATTCTGGCGCAAGACTTTGCCATTGCCCTTGACCGATTCAACGTATTTGCCGGTATTCGGCAGAGCACGCTTGAGCTCAAGATAAGTGGCGTACTCGTACTTGAGGCAGCATTTCAGCCGACCGCACATCCCGGCAAGTCGCGACGGATTGAGGGCGAGTCCCTGATCGCGCGCCATCTTGACGGTGACGGCGTCAAAATCACGCAGGAATGAGGAGCAGCACAACTCGCGTCCACAGGGACCAATGCCGCCGGTGACCTTAGTTTCGTCGCGCGCGCCAATCTGTTTCATCTCGACGCGGACGCGGAGCGAGTTGGCGAGATCGCGCACCAACTCGCGGAAATCGACGCGATTTTCCGCCACGAAGTAGAAGACCGCCTTGCGGCCATCGAGCGCGTAATCGACCTTGATCAATTTCATCGCGAGGCCGCGCTCGTGGATACGGCTGACGCACATCCGCTCGGCCTGCTCTTCGCGGGTGAGGGCGTCTTCTTCGACGCGGAAATCTTGATCATTGGCGAGTCGCATGATCGATTTGAGAGCATTCAGATCGAGCGTGCGCGCAGGATCATGTGGTGGTATTTCGACGGTCGCAAGCCGGGTTCCGTTTTCGGTATCGACGAGCACACGATCACCGCGCTTCAGTTCGAAGCCGTCGCTCAGGTAGTTAAAAAGGTGGCCTGTCGGCTGCAGGCTGACCGCGACAATCTTCGCCGAATCATCTGCATTCTCGAAAGAATCAATTTCGGGCGGCACTAATCACCTCGCAAGGCGGCGCTAGCCGCCATCCACCAATTTTCGGCCTGCAGCCGCGAATTAGCCATCGCGTCGATTGCGGCAAGCGCTTCAAGCGCTCGCTCAGCGAGACCGGCAATCATTGATGCATCCAACCGGTTGGACAGCCGAGTCATCAGTTTTGCGGTTTCACCTGACGCAGCGAACCCAGTTTGCAGAAGCTTGAAGCATAACATCTCTTCGAGCAAGCGGGCGATTAGCTCGAAGCTATTGCTGGCCTGATCGCGTGCGCCGAAGAATTGTTGAGCCAGTTTCTGGATCGCGGCAAAATCGAGTGAATCAGCCCGGTTAAACGCTTCGAGCAATTCGCGAACCAATAGTTCAATGCCGCCATTCAGTTCGAGGGCATGGCCGATGCTGCCGCGCGCCAGACGAGCCAAGCTCTCGGCCTGCTCTGGAGATAAATCGGTTCGCGCCCGCAGCACGGCGGCGACTTCGATCGTTTCGAGTAGCCTGAAGCGCACCAACCGCGTCCGGGAGCGGACGGTATCAAGTAGGGCGCGTTCGTTGCTGCTTACGAGGATGATGAGGGTGTGGCCGGGCGGCTCTTCGATGGTCTTCAGCAAAGCGTTCTGCGCAGGCAGATTAAGGGTTTCGGCATCGTCAATTATCGCGATGCGCCGCGGGCCACGGATAGGTTTCGCCCCCAGATTATCGATCAGCCTGCGGACCTGCTCGATCAGCACGTCGGAGCGGTTCGGCGCGCGCGCGACGTAAGCAAAATCCGGATGTACGCCGGTGGCAAGCTGAACGCATCCGGCGCAACATGCGCATCGCGGCGCAGCCGGGGCATTGCGGCCGCGCGCTGGGCGAGGAATCGCGCGAACCGGGCAATTTTCGACAGCGCAACAGAAGTTCGGACCCGAGGAGCGCTCGCACAAAATCCCGTGGGCGACGCCTTTGGCCACGAGCGCCTTGCCAATCCCGCGCGGTCCGGCGAATAGATAGGCGTGCGACGGCCGCCGCTGGAGCTCCACCCAGAGCGAATTAATTACATCGTGATTGCCGACTACTCCCGCGAGGCTCATCGATGTTCTATCCGTTCGGTAACTGCTCGCAGAATATCGACACTAACCTGCTCGACTGAACGGCTCGAATCGAGCAAGGTCACGCGGGACGGATCGGCGCGCGCGATCGCAATAAAACCTTCACGTACTCGCCGATGGAATTCCAACTGCTCATTCTCGAAGCGATCGGGTACGTTATTATTGCCGGTTTGACGGGCGCGCGTGCGAGCGAGTCCGAGATCAACCGGACAATCGAGCACGAAAGTGAGATCGGGAACCGTAGAGTCACTCGCGAGACGGTTGAGGTCTGTCAGCAGCTTTAAGTCGAAACCTCGGCCATAGCCTTGATAGGCCGTGGTGGAATCGCAGTAGCGATCCGAAATTACGATCTGGCCAGCGGCGAGCGCGGGTTGCAGTTGTTCGCGTACGTGCTGGGCGCGATCGGCGAGCATCAGCAGCAGCTCGGTCGCGGGTTCCAGCGAGATCGCAGGATCGAGCAGCAACGTTCTCAGCGCCGCGCCGGTCCGGGTGTCCGCCAGGCTCGCGGGTCAGCAGGACCGAATGGCCGTGCGTCTGCAAGGCGTCGGTTAGAAGCTTAGCCTGCGTAGTTTTGCCGGAACCCTCGACGCCTTCGAGCGTGATGAACAATCCGTCAGCCATCAGCGGCTAAGGTACCAGTCGAGCAGTTGCGGCTGGAAGAGCGCATAGACGCCGGCGGCGAGGGCAAGGAATGGTCCGAAGGGAACTGCAGTTCGCAGGATCGGGGCATCTGGGTCGTTGATCGATTCGCCGACTACAGTGGCGATCGCCTCGGGAATTGGCTCAGTCGAGTACGATGGTCCGGCGAGCGCGATTGCCAAACCACCGATTGAGCCGAAAATTGAACCGGCAAAGAGTGTGAAGAACGCGCCGGGCCAACCGAGGAAGGCTCCGATCATGCCGAGCAGATCGATATCGCCCAAACCGACGCCCTCGGCCCCGCGAATCGCGCGATAAACCACGCCGGTCAGGAACAGGAAACCCGCGCCTGCGATGATTCCTATGAGCGAGCTGCGCCATCCGATTTCAGGCATCAAAAAGATGGCCGCGAGAAACCCTAGCGGGATGCCAGCCCCAGTGATGACCGTACGGATCACGCGCCAATCATAATCGATCAAGGCAATCACGAAGAGCGCTGCGCAGAAAGCGAAACGCGCGAGTGCGTCGGCAATCGGAAAATTGAAATAGAGCCAGGTCGCGGCGGTGGCGAGGGCCAGTTCGGTCAAAAGAGAGCGAAAGCCAATCGCGGAATGACATCGAGCACATCGGCCACGCAGCGCGATCCATGAAACGATCGGAATGTTGGCCCAAGCCGGAATCGTGCAGCGGCAATGCGGGCAAAATGAGCGGGGCGAAATGAGCGAAATCTCGCGCGGCAATCGATAGGCGACCACGCCGACAAAGCTGCCGACGCACGCGCCGAAAACCAAGACGAGGAGCGCGATCAGGTTCCCCCCGGCTTCCATCGATATCAAAGTTTATGTAGCTGCATCAATTTGTGGGTAGTGGGTCAGTTTGAATCTTGTTGTTCAACAAGGGCGCTGAATAGAAGCTGATCAGGGCTGGTGCCATACCTGAAGCGATGCTTTCCATCAGGGCATGAAATCGCTAGTCCTCTCTTGCCCGAACGATAAACACTGAGCGGGATGTACATCGTCTTTTTCACCACTTCGATTTTAGACTTCGTCATGCTGACTCCTTCTTCTGAGCGGCTTCCCATTCATCCACTACCGTAACGATATCGTTCAAGTCCCAGAGCCGATCCGTCACGCCTGCTTCCATCGCGGGCGTGCATCTAAGCGTCTGGTGAATTCGCACGAAATTATAGTGCATGAAGTAGATCGAAAGCGCGTGCATATGGTTTTCGAGCTTCTTTGAAAAGGCGTTGGTCAGGCGCGTGAAGCGGCGCATTCCCATCCTCATGCTCAAATTCTGACGCTCAACGTAGGACGTGCTGATGTGCTCTGGATCGGGTAGCCTGCGAATCTCTTGCTTGTCGGCTCCCAAGCAGATCGGCGGGCTATAACGCTTCTCAGCCTCTGGCGCTGTCCCATATTTCTTAACCAGCATTGCATAATCGATATGGCGATTTAACGCTTCATCGACTGCGCTTAGATAAGCGTGATGACTATCAGTCGTTAGCTGGATTCGATTCGCGAGTCGGCTCGCAACATCGTTCATAAAAATGTAAGCAGCTTCCGCATCCCGCCTTCCGAGATACCAACAGATGATGAGCTTTGAATCCGCATCAAGAGCCGTCCAAGTCCAAACATCGCCATAGCCAAACTGCCCGTGCTTATCATTCGGGACGTTCTTCTGCTTGGAATACACAAAACTCCAGATTTCATCTGCTTGTACGCGCCGACTGTTTAGGTTCCTGAGAGTCCGGTCTTGATAGTCTAAACAAGTATTGCCAGCATCTGCGAGCAACTTAACAATCGTGTTTTTGCTGGCTCCTATCAGGCGGGAAATTGTGCGAATGGAAACACCCTTAACCATCATTCCGAGAATCTGCGCTCGTTTGCCGTGGCTGAGCTTGTTCACGACCTCGAATAGACCTTTTTATTTAGATGGTCAAGTATAATTATCATGTTGCTTTCAATATCATTGATATTGCCTCCTAATTGTATTAGATGTCATTATTAGATGAGATAGAGCAGCTTTGTAAAGAGGGTCGTCTGATCCATTTGAAGCAAACGTTTCCAGAGTTCGCCGAAAAAAGAACCTGCTACATCACTCCAGGTATGGCGAATTTGCTTGAAGGTCCATGGGAAACAGCTACTTGGGAGAAGCGATGGTATCGCGCACGCCAATATCTAGACGACTTTATCGATGGTGTTCGATTTACTGTGCGCTCTGAACCTCGAAAGAAAAGCACTTGCGATATTTCATTACTCGATCCGAGCGTTAATGAGATTTGGGAAATGCGATGCAGAGACTCAAAGCCCGGACTGCGGATCTTCGGCAGTTTCGCGAAAAAGGATGTTTTCGTAGCACTTACTTGCGCTCCCCATGAATGCCTAGGAATAGAATCAGATTGGAACGAGGCTATTCAACACTTCAAACAAGAATGGCCGCCGATTTCAGTTACGCGGCCTTCACAGGATATTACCCCGATGAGTACCTTTCGAAAGCCGTCATTCTTGACTGAGATCGTCGAGGGAGAGCAAATCCCCATTGGCAAGCTCGAATATTTCCGAGAAAGGCTGAAGAGCAGACTTCATCAACTTGTCCTCGATGAATATCTGCGTAGAGAAGATCGAGGTTTCAGTCAGACGGACCTAGCCCGACGGATCGGTAAACGCGCAGATCAGATTAGCCGATTACTCGGCACGTCGGGTAATTGGACATTAAACACCGTGAGCGATCTGCTCATAGGAATGGAAAGCGAACTTGATTTCACTGTCATTGCTGTTGCAGATAGAGCTAAGCAGGCCAGTTCTCAAACCCGTCCCGTAAATACCCTCAACGATATGGCATCTCCACCGCTAGCTAATACATCATCGCAAAGTAGTGCTGTATCTGGACTCGCGGCTTTTGTAGGTCGGTAGGGCGAACGACTGGACCAAATATGGAAATTCGAAACGTGCTGCTCGCGCGCGCTCTTCAGGTCATAAAGTCCAACTCGGGCACAATCGGGTACTTTCCCGAGATAGTGCAGGAAATTAAAAATAGATATGGATTTCTTGGAGTACCTAGCGACGAAGCCTTGGTTCCCTCGGACACTCCGAAGGGAGTTGAATTTAAGCATGGCAGACTAATTACTAGCGATGGTCGCAAAATCATTATAGATCGGCTCACCCTTTTTAGCGACGGGGCTGTCGCGGATGCTACTTCGTCCACGGACGATATGGACCTTGTGCTAGATGATCTTGCGAGCTGGGCACGAAGCGCACTGCCGAAGCTCGCCGTTTTTGGCCCGCGATTCTATGTAAGTAACCTAGAAATTAAGATGACCGCGCTGGAAGAATATGCTCCTGCTTTTCGACCCATTGGGAACAGAATCACCAGCTTGCTTTCCAGCTACAGTATTGACGCTGTTCCACGCTATGAAGTAGCGACAGTCAATTTATATTTTGATCCAGTCGGGAAACAGCAGCCATACCCCGGGGCATTCTCCATCGACCGCAGACAGAGCGTGCCATACGAAGATAACATCTGGTTCTCGCAAGCTCCGCTGAAAACAGCGGATCATGCGACTATCCTTCAGGAGCTAGAAGAAACAAGTGTAAAGCAAATGAGATAAGGTGTGGAGGGATGGCTGAGCTGGCTTAAGGCTCCCGAGTGTCATTCGGGCGCACCGCTAGAGAAAAGGACCGTAACAAAGATTATAGCGCAAGACAACCGATTGCGAAATTCATTTTTATCGGGTTTTGTTCCAACGTACGCTAATCGCGCGTTTCGCAATTTCTTTACGCCGTTCAGGCGTAAGCTTATTCGCTCTCGCCTTTCCACCTTTTGCACCACCCAATTGCCCGAGCTCGACAGCCGCCGGATTCCGGTTGTCCGGCTCGCTATCCTCGACTTGGCCGGTCGCAATGTCGCCGATGAGCTTGGCGAGTTGGACCGGATCGCGCGGACGTTTCTTGATTCTTATGGCCATGCAAGTATTATCGCACAGCCGTAATCGAGCCGCATCGCCCGATCAAGAGCGCCCGATTTCAAACTGACCCACTACCAATTTGTGACAACACCGTATGCGTGTCACTTTTGGCAGCGCGGGCAGAAAAAGCTCGAGCGCTGGCCGACGACCATGGCGCGGATCGAAGTAGAGCAAACGAGGCATGGATCGCCCGCACGATCATAGACACGGAGGCGTTGCGCGAAGCGGCCGGGCTGGCCCTGCGAATCACGATAGCTGCGGAAAGTGGTGCCGCCGCTGCCGATCGCCTCGCGTAATACTTGCGGCGTGATTGCTACGATACGTCCGATTTCGGCGCGCGTAACCTTACCGGCGCGCCGCGTCGGTCGCACGCCGGCGCGAAACAGAATCTCGGAGGCGTAGATATTGCCGACCCCGGCAACGATCCGCTGATCCATTAGGAGGTTTTTGATCGCGCCTGTCCGCCCGCGCGAAATCTTCCAGAGGTAATCCGGATCGAAATCCGCACCAAATGGTTCAGGTCCGATAGCTGCGAGCTCCGGCAACAAATCGAGTTCCGCGCGCGCGACCAGTTTCATCAGACCGAAGCGGCGGGGATCATTGTAGATAAGCAAGCTGCCGTCGTCGAGCGTGAACGTTACATGATCGTGGCGCGGATCTAACCCATTGAAGTCTTTGCTAGTATGGCGATGGGTCAGGCTGCCGCTCATCCCCAAATGCACCATCATCACACGGTCCTGATGCAGTTCGATGAGCAGATATTTGGCGCGACGCGTGAGCCGTACGATCTCACTACCCGCAATCTCGTCTGCGAGGCCGGGAGAAATCGCGCGGCGCAATCGTGCTTCGGCAATCGTTACGCTGATCACGCGGCGGCCCACGAGCGAGCGTGACAGGATGCGGCGGAGCGATTCGACTTCGGGTAATTCAGGCATCGCTTGATTCGATTGAAGGAATTGTGGCGCAAAGCGTGCGCGCCAGCCGAACGAAATCGGAGGGGGGCAGGGTTCCCGGCCGCCGCAGCGGGTCTATTCCTGACTGGAGCAGGGCAGCTTCCGCAGCTTCTGACATAATCCCGAGGCCGCCCGCGAGCGAGTTGCGGAGCGTTTTGCGGGGTGCCGAGAAGCTCGCGCGCACCGTGTCGAGAACACTCGTTTCCTCGGCGTCAGCAAACAGCGGAGTTGCACGAGGAATAAGAACCAGCACTTCAGCATCGACTTTGGGGCGCGGATGAAAGCTACCGGCTGCAACGCGAAAATGGTCGATAATTTCCCAGTACAGTGCAGTGAAGACGCTCAGCGCATTGTAAGCGCGAGTGCTGGGTTCGGCGCGAATTCGTTCGGCGACCTCGCGCTGAAACATCAGCACCATCCGCGAAATGTATGCTTGAAAATGGCAGAGTCGTTCGAGAATTGCAGTCGCGACGTTAAACGGCAGGTTGCCGATTATGACGAGCTTGGCTGCGCTCGCCGCGAGCTGCTCCAGATCAACTCGGAGAAAATCTTGTTCGATAATTGAGACGCGCGGGTCCGCGTGGAATCGCGTTTCGAGCGCAGCTGCGAGCTGCCGATCGAGTTCGATCAGGGTCAGTTTCGCGAGCGGGCAGGCGGCAATCAGATCGGTAAGGATGCCGAGTCCGGGACCGATCTCGATTACGGACTCGCCATTGATCAACCCGGCGGCCTCGACGATGCGGCGCGCAACAGCTTGCTGAACAAGGAAATTCTGACCGCGCGATTTTCGCGGTCGCACTCCGGCGCTCGTCAGCGCAGCCGCCGGACCGGGCAAAATCCTGCGAGCAACTTGTATATCAGAGGGCAAGATTTGCTTCGGCGTCGATGGTGAGCGGGTCGCGCTCGCCGCGCAGCAGGCGATAGCTGCCGGCTGCCGCGATCATCGCAGCGTTATCGGTGCAATACTTGAACGATGGCGCGAAAAGACGGCGCCCCTCCGCCTCGACGGCTTGCGCGAGACAGGTTCGCAGGCGGGAGTTCGCCGCGACTCCGCCTGTCAGCACTATCGCATTGACGTTGAGATCGCGGGCGGTTTGGATAGTCGGCCGCACGAGCATCTCGACCATGGCCTCCTGAAAGCTGGCGGCAAGGTCCTCATCTTTGAGTAGGGCGCCGGCTTCGCTGCGCAGAAGTGTAGCGACGGCGGTTTTCACCCCGCTGAAACTGAAATCACGCGGCGCTCCCTTGACGCGTGCGCGTGGAATCTTGACGGCACGTTGATTCCCGCTGCGCGACAAATCATCGATTATCTTCCCGCCCGGATAGCCAAGGCCCATCAGCTTGGCGACCTTGTCGAAGGCTTCACCCGCAGCATCGTCGCGGGTCGAGCCAAGCCGTCGATAATGTCCAAAGTCCTCGACGACGAAGAGCGCGGTATGCCCACCCGATACCACGAGCGCGAGATAGGGCATCGCGACTTCGTGTTCAAGCAGCGGCGCAAGCAGATGCCCTTCGATGTGATTGACGCCCACGAACGGCAGGCCCGTGGCTTGCGCGAGTCCTTTCGCGTACATCAGCCCGACGAGCAACGAACCAACCAGACCGGGGCCGCGCGTAACGGCGATGCCATCAAGATCAGCGAGCGTGCATCCGGCTTCCGCAAGAGTGCGAGCAACGACCGGTTCGATCGTGACGATATGGTTGCGCGAGGCGAGTTCGGGGACGATGCCGCCGTAAGCGCGATGGATATCGTCCTGATTCGCGACCGCACTGGCCCGCACGGCGATCGCCCCGGGACGATCGGTCTCGATTAGCGCGGCAGCGGCGTCGTCGCAGGATGATTCAATTCCCAGAATTCGCATTGCCAAAGAAGCCGTGAAAGTGACGTCAGCGTAATAGATTGATGGGGTGTGTCGCAATTATCTACCGAATGGGGATTTGCGTGATAGGTGAACTCTCGATTAGGTACGAGACGGATTACCGATGCGAGCAAGTGGAGACAGGCTGAGCGATGAAAGCGATCCAATTCGATAGGCTGGGCGGACCCGAAGTGATGGAACTGCGGGATATCCCGAAACCGTCGCTCAAGCCGGGTACGGTGATCGTCAAGAATGAGGTCATCGCGATCAATTTCGGCGACCTGTTCTTCACGCAGGGCACTTATCTGGTGAAGCCGGTTTTTCCCGATACGCCCGGGATGGAAGCGGCGGGCATAATCGACGAGGTTGCGCCGGATGTGAAGAATCTCAAATCGGGGACGCGAGTTGCCTATATCGGGATGGGCTCGTACGCCGATTACACGCGCATCCGGGCCAATCGCGTGATTCCGATTCCAGACGAGTTGGCCTTCGAGGAAGCCGCAGCATTTCCGATTGCGGTATTGACGGCGTGGCACATGATCAACACATGCCATCACACGGAGCCGGGCCAGGTCGCAATTGTGCATTCGGCGGCTGGCGGAGTGGGAATCGCTGCCGTGCAACTGGCGAAGGCCGCCGGGGCGCGCGTAATCGGGACTGTGTCCAGCGATGCGAAGATGGATCTGGTGCGGCAATACGGCGCTGATGAAGTGATCAACTATGAAACGCATGATTTCGCTCAAGAAGCACTGCGCCTGACCGATAATCGCGGCGTCGATCTGATTCTCGATGCAATCGGCAAGCCGACCTTCGAGAAAGGATTGGGATGCCTCGCGATGTTCGGGCATCTGATCCTCTATGGGCGCGCCGGTGGAGTTCCGGACAAGCTCGATATGATGAAGCTGTTCCCGAAGGCGCTGAAGGTCAGTGGCTGGGCGGTGCCGATGGTGTATAGCCATCACGAGGTCCATTGGCGAGGCCTTGAAGACGTTTTCCGGCTTTCACGAGAGGGTAAGCTGAAGATTCCGGTGGGGCGCAAGTTCAAGCTCGCGGAGGCGGTCGAAGCGCATCGGTTTTTGCAATCGCGGCAATCGGTCGGCAAGCTTCTGCTGATTCCATAATCGGAGTGGCCCGCCTTGATGAGGGCGAGTTGGAGATGATACTTTGGCTACGTGGGCTGAAGGCCCATTTTTTGTTCGCCGTCTTGCTCCAGGCACATCGCGAATCTCAGCGCCCGGTCCGGACGCGAATTACAGAGGAAACGGCCGGTGATAGTATTGCAACTGAATCCGGTAGCCGCGAAGGTGGTTGAGTTGATCGAACCGCACATCGAGCGGCAGGGATTTGAACTGGTCAACGTCGAGTTTATGAAGGGGACTCGTCACTCGATCCTGCGTTTGCTGGTCGATAAGCCAGGCGGAGGAATTTCGCTCGACGAGCTTGAGCAGCTTAGTCCGATGGTAGGTGATTTGCTCGATGTTTATGATCCGGTTGAAGGCCGTTATACACTCGAAATGGCGTCGCCGGGCATCAACCGGCCATTGATGAAGCTTAAGGATTTTCAGGCGCATATCGGACGGCGCGTGAAAATCAGAACGGCTCGGCCCCGCGATGGCCGCAAGAATTTTGAAGGATTACTCGCGGCGGTAAATGAGGCCGGAGTCGAGCTTGATGACGATTTGACCAAGCTCCGGCAGACTTTCGGTTTTGGCGAAATCCGCGGAGCAAATTACGAGCATGAATTTGACTGAACCGAACAGCCGCACGGGCGATAAACGGCGATGGCGCGCATCGCGCTGAGCGGCGTCACGGGAGGCGATATGGCGGTCGATCTGAATCGGGTAATTGAATCGGTCTCGAAAGAAAAGGGGATCGACAAAAGAATCGTGGTCAGCGCGGTCGAGGAGATGATGCTTTCGGCGGCGCGACGAACGTTCGGCGCCGAACGGAATATCGAATCGCGCTTCAACGAAGACTTGGGTGAAATCGAACTGTTTGAAATCAAGACGGTCGTCGAACAAGTTGCCAATCCTGGGGCGGAAGTGGAGCTCGAAGATGCCCACGCCAAGTACGATCCGGACGCGCAGGTCGGCGATGAGATTCTGATCAAGCTCGATACCGCTACGATGGGGCGGATTGCCGCGCAGGCCGCCAAGCAAAATTTGATTCAGCATATCCGTGACGCCGAGCGCAAACAGATTTATAACGAGTTTAAGGATCGCAAGAGCGAGATTGTCTCGGGCATCGTCCAGCGTTTCGAGCGCAAGAACATGATCGTGAATCTTGGCCGGACCGAAGCGATCCTGCCGGAAAAGGAGCAAATTCCCCACGAACGTTATCGGCAGGGGGATCGGATTCGCGCATTGATCCTGGAGGTTGATCTTTCAGAAAAAGGCCTCGCGATTATTCTGTCGCGCACCGCCAATCTTTTCCTGACCAAGTTGTTCGAGCAGGAAGTGCCCGAAATGTACGAGGGCATCGTCGAGATTCGCCAGTGCGCGCGCGAGCCGGGCGGGCGCGCCAAGGTTGCCGTCTATTCCAAAGACAGCGACGTCGATCCGGTCGGCGCGTGCGTCGGGATGAAGGGGACGCGGGTGCAATCGGTCGTGCAGGAGTTGCGCGGAGAAAAGATCGACATCGTTCCATGGACCGACGATCAGGCGGAATTGGTCTGTCGCGCACTCGCTCCGGCGAAGGTCTCAAAGGTGATAATCGACGAAGACGAGCGGGCGATGGAAGTAATCGTGCCCGACGATCAATTATCATTGGCGATCGGCAAGCGCGGACAAAATGTTCGTCTGGCGCATCGCCTGTCGGGATGGAAACTTGATGTGCGCAGCGATTCCGAGGCCGAGGAAGAGGCGCGCGACGCGCGGGCGTCGCTCAACGCGATCCCCGGAATTGGCGATATCAACGCAGAATTGCTTTTTCAATGGGGGTTTCGTTCGGCGGAGCAACTGGCCGAAGCTGACGAGAATAATTTCGAGGTTGAGGGCATTAGTCCCGAGCGCGCCAGCCAAGTGATTCATGCGGCGCGCGAGTGGGTCGCGTCGCGACAGCAAATCGAAGCTGAGAAGCAACGGGCGAATGGCTCGCAATCTGTCGAATCGTCTGAGATTGAGGAAGGGACCGGAAATAGCGATAAGGGCGGACTGCAACAACTCGAACCTGAGTTAGCTGATAATGCGGAGGCAAAATCGTAGCCCGCAACGGACTTGTTTGGGATGCGCGAAGCGCGATGAAAAGAGCGCGATGGTTCGCATTGCGGTAGCGCAAAATGAGATAAAGATCGATGAGCTGCAAGCAATGGCCGGGCGCGGTGGTTATCTTCATAGAGAAGAAGCCTGCCTACGAAAGTTTGTGCGCAGCAAGGTTCGGGAATTTCGCTCGATTCGAAGGAAGATACCATTTGACGAGCGCGAGCGTATAACAGAATTGATTCGAAGCGCGGCTGGATAGCGTCAAACCGCGGAGTTAAGATAAAGCACGATGGCGCGAAAGCGTATTAAAACTTTAGCCACTGAGTGGAACCTTCCGGTCGATGAGGTGCTGGCCAGCTGTAATCGGCTGAATCTGCAGCACGCTCATTCTGAAGCCGCGTTGCTCTCGCCCGAGGAAACCGAGCGAGTGAAGGCCGATTTGGAGGAACGGGCGAACCGGGCCAAGCTCATCCGCCGTGAGACTCTGGTTGAGACGAACGGCGGCACCGCGATTGAAAAACGGCTGAACGCAACCGTCATGCGGCGGCGTCATACGGAACCAGTCGCGAGCCCGCCTCCGCCGCCGGAACCTTTCCACTTTGAGATGGAACAGACGTCAGCCGACGAAGAATCATTTGCCGCCCCGATTTTCGAGGAGCCTCTGCAGCCCGAGCCGGATTTGCCGGAGCTTCCGGTTATCGAGCCGTCGGTGATAGCTGCTCACGAGGAAAGCGCGGCGCCTTTACCCGAGTTGCCGGAACCTCCTTCGGTTGAACCACCACCGCTTGAAGATGCTCCAGCGCCCGCTGCGATGACTAACGGCGCAAGCGCGAAAAGCGTCGAAGTCGTCACGCCTAAGTCGTCCAGTGACGACCGCGTTCCGCAATCTAATCTATCTGCACCGGAAAAAGCCGAGCCGCACGAAATTAAGCGTGAATCTCCGCCACCTCGTCCGCCAGTTCAGACTTCAGAACGAGTGGCTGGAAGCGGAGTCAAAAATGCCAACCTGGCGTCACGCCGCCCGGTTGAACTGGGCAAGACAATCAATCTGACTGGCCGCTCTCATCCTTCGGCGCCGTCGCTTGACGAGGGCCAGACCGGTCCGAAAGTGCTCGGCAAAATTGATCTGCGCAAACCTGCACCTGCAGCTAAGCCTGCACCCCCGACCGGAGTTCGTCCGGGTGGCGCACCGCGGCCCGGGATGACGCCGCGGACTGGAGCGACGGCTCGTCCGGGCGCCCCGTCGCGGCCGGGTGAGCGTCGCTTCGGCGCACCATCTGTGCCGGGTCCGGAAGCCTTCGGACCCCCTCCGCCCGATTCTGCTAAACCGGGCGCACGCACGATCAAGAAGAAGAAGGTAGTCAAGAAGGGCGCTTCTGATGCTACGGCCGAACGCGAAATGCGCGGGCTGCGCGTCCCTCGCAAGCGGCGTGCATTGCCCGGCAAGGAATTACGTAAGACTGAAATTACGACGCCCAAAGCCTCGAAGCGAGTCGTCCGTATCGCCGAGGGCGTAACTGTCGCCGATCTGGCCCGCAACATGGGCGTGAAGGCGGCTGAGATTATCAAAAAGCTGATGGGCCTCGGCGCGATGTCCACGCTGAATCGGAAGATCCGTCGCTGGGTCTGGGCTGCTTGTCGCTGGCGGTTGGTGGTGTCGTATCGCCGGCTTTTGCATTCCTTGCCATACGGACTAGAGTATCACTCTATCGGTTAGAGCACAGCCCTAACAATCGATTCCTAATGGCTGCTACGTAAAGGGAGAAAGAGATGGAACGGAGCAGCTGTCAACCCATGGTCGTGGTCGGTGAACCTCGGATTCGACCAAGCCCAGCTCGTCGAGGGTCGCCGCCGGGAGCTCATCTGCAGCGGCCAGGACGCCGTTGACGCCAACGGCAACTGCACAGCATCCGGGCGACATGGCTGCCCAGCTCGGACTGGCGCTCGACAACCTCGAAGCGGTCCTCGCCGGCGCCGGCATGACGCCTCGCCAACGTGGTCCGGCTCAATATCTACACCACCGACGTCGACAACTCTGCTCCACCACTTCAGCACGGTTGCCGGCGCGCTTCGCAGGGCACCGGCGAGCGCTTCGCCAGCACCCTGCTCGGCGTCGCACGGCTAGCGACGCCGGAACTCCTCGTCGCGCTCGAAGCCACCGCCATGGATTGAGTCGGGGATCTCCTAACCGCCGGCTGCAAACGACCCACAGCCCCTCGGGACGGTCGCCCTCGGCCTCGCTAGCGGCCGTCCTGTCAACCAGAAAGGAGAAGGTGGATGTCCCAACTCAGTGGGAAGGTACGCACGCTGTTTGATGGCAAGAACTTCGCTGTACCCGCTCGACCCTCGAACCGGACGGCAGGCCGCACTCGACGGTGCGTCTGGGCAAAGGCCGACGGAGATGACATCTTGTTCGCGTTGCCCAAAAAACCGCCGCAAGATCGCCAACTTGAACCGGGATCCGCGGGCGACCGTAGTGATCTTCGATCCTGCCAGCCCGTATGAGAGCGCCCAGGTGCAGGGCACGGCGTCCATCGAGGACGACCCACAGGGCATGTTGGTCGATGAGCTGTCGCACAAGTACACGGGCGGGCCGAATCCGGGTTCGCCGGGCCGAACCCGCAATGGGCAGTCGTCAGGGTCACGGCCGACAAGGTCGCCACCAGCTGGCCCAGCTCATGAGCTCGCGGCCCTCACCGACGGGGCGAACCAGCTACTTTCCGACGACCGCCAGTCTTCTAGTGCCGTGTCCACACGTTGCGTCGTTGGTGACCTATGACTCAGAGCCGGCGTGTGGGGATACCCGGCGACCGGTGGTTCGGGGACACGTGCTTGCGTTGTTCGGGGACACTTCGCCGGGTGCGCCAGCGCCCGTAGGAGGATTCCCCGGACGGACACTGGGCTTTCAGCTCAGATGTGGTGGTTCTTGTTCCAGAGCTGATGAATGAGGCCACTCGGTGAGGAAACCGACTCGACGGTGAAGCGATCTTCGATGCCCTCTGATCCTTCCCACAGTGATACGCCGCTCCCAAGAGTGATCGGCACGATCACCAAGTGCATGAAGTCGATCAGGTCGGCCTTTAGGAACTGACGCACCGTCGAGGGGCCGCCGCCGATGCGGACGTCGCGGCCGTCCGCGGCCTCCTGGGCTAGGCGAAGCACCTCGTGCGGCGGCCCGTCCACGAACCGGAAGCTCGTACCGTTGGGGAAGTCAATCGTTGGATGGGGGTGGTGACTCAGGACGAATACCGGCGTTTGGAATGGCGGCTCGTCGCCCCACCAGCCCCGCCACCCGTCATCGGGCCAAGGGCCAACCTGCGGTCCGAACTTGCGGCGTCCCATGATCTCGGCGCCGATGCCCTGGCCCCACATGCTGGTCAGGGCGCGATCGAGCGTGAAGGGGGCATCCACCTTATCGACCCCATGAATGGCCCGACCGTCGAACCAGCCAAAGAGCCGCTCGGCACCGCCAATCGGGGCATCGAACGTCACGTGATCGCCGGCAGCGTAGCCGTCGAGGGAGATGTTCAGGTTGTGGACGCGGGTGCGGGGCATGGCGACTCCCTCATGATCGACTCGACGGCGTAACGTAAGCGGCTGACGGGCGGCGATGGCCGGAATCATCGCTGACTCCCCCAAAGGCGCGCTGAACCGCCCGCGAGGACTCCAGCGAAATATTCGGGAGCCTCGCCGGTCACGTTCCGAGGAGCCGCCTGATAACGATCCCGGTCCCGGCGTTACGTCGCACTCGGCCTGCGTGGTTTGGAGGCATTTCAGAGGAACGTTAGAGGTTAGTGCCCCGGCGCCCAGCCTCGACCTGCGAAGCCGCCAACCTTCCCGCCTGGGAGAGGAGCCCCTCAAGGCATGTTCCGACGGCCGCCGACATTGATCAGTCTGTTACGTGCGCTCGGGGGCGTTCACGGCACGGCTCAGCCGCCGTGTCGTCGCCGACCAGGCCGGACCTCAGCAGGCAGAGTGGTTACAGTTCGCACGTGGAGCGTGAGAGTGTCTCGGGGATGACGTTCCGATCTGCCGGTGCCGCCGACGTCACCCGGATCGTGCAGCTCGTCGAGTCCGCCTACCGCGAGGAGCGAAGCCGGCAAGGGTGGACGACGGAGGCCGATCTTCTCGACGGGCAGCGCACCGACGACGCGGAGATATCCGCCATCGTCCACTCGGACGACTGCCGGATGCTCCTGGCCGAGAGCGGCGGCGAGCTGGTGGGCTGCTGCCAGCTCGAAGCTCGACCTGACGGCTGCGTCTACCTGGGAATGTTCGCCGTCGCCCCGAACCGTCAGGGCCGTGGGATCGGGCAGGCGATCCTGGCCGAGGCCGAGCGGATCGCGTACGACGACCTCGGTACGAACCGCATACGGATGATGGTCATCCGCCAGCGTGAAGACGTCATCGGCTGGTACGAGCGGCTCGACGATCCAGCAGACCGGCAGGATCGTCGCCTTTCCCTACGGCGACGAGGAAAGGGCATTCCGAGGCGCGCTGCCGACCTGGAGTTCCTGGTACCGGGGGCCAAGGCACGCCCGTGAGGCGGCGAGATCCTTGGGGTCGAGGCGGCGCTGTCACGGATCGCAACCTGGCGGTATCGAAGCTCTCGCCCGCCGTGATCCCCCCGCTGTAACCGGATCATCGGTGCAGGAGTACTAATCCGTCCGCTGGGCGCAAATGGTCCCTTCCGACCATTGTCTACCCGTTCCTTGTAATACATCCTGTTGGCTGTGCGGGGAACGGCGCGAGCCAGAACCGTGCATGACTTGAAGGCCAGATCGGTGGGGGATACAGCGGACCGATCAGTAGGAGGAGTAGTAGCCAAATGGCGCAGTCTTCGAGGACGCAGGTGAACGCGTAATTAACCGCTCGCTGAGTACATCACGGCGCAGGGTCTTGCTGGCGGCGTGGTGGCAGGAGTGGGCGGCGGCGCTCTCGGCAAGAGGCCGTGGGGACGTGGCCGGCGAGTGGAATCATCTCGGAGCGCGCCCACATCCTGAGTGGCAGCCGATGGCGGGCCCCCACGTCCGCACGCACTTCGCCATGCTCGGCTATGGACTACGGCAGAGTGATCGTCGCGAGATCCTGGGCCAGGTGGTCCGCCTAGCGGTAGCGGCGCCCGGCTCGTGGAGTGGACGCTACCCGGTAGGCAACACCGGCGGAGCCAATGTAAGTGCCCTCCAGCCAATGCCCATTCCCGACGCCTCCGAGAAGCCACTCCCTCAAGGATCCTTCAGAGACAGACCCACACCGAGCACTGAAACGTCTCAGCAACAGAAGACGTCGACGACTCGACGGACACATCCGCACCTCCAGGGGTGCTGGCTCCGACCCGGTGGAGCTGAGGGGATGGCGACACCGACGACCTGCGACATCGCGCCGGCTCTGCTGGAGCAGCCGGCGGATCACCGGGTGCGCGGACGCCTCGCCTAAACGGCCTGTATACCTGCCGCCGACGATCCGGGTCCCGCAGGGGTCCGAGATCAGCGTCCAGGCGCGAAACGATGCCGACGTCGAGGCGGACGCGTGCACTGGACGCCGGCGAGCCTGGACAACCAGTACGAACGGCGCGCCGCGACCAGACTCAGGCGCGCCATTCCGACCGGCGGCGGCGAAGGAACATCGACGCGGTTGAGCTTCCTGACGCCGGGACTGTACTGGTACCACCCCCATATCCGCGAGGACTACGAGCCGGACATGGGCCGCCAGGCAACCTCGCCGTTGTCCCAGCCGAGGAGGACTACTGGCCACCGGTGAACCGGGAGGTCGTGGTCACCCTCGATACGTCCTCATCGAGGACGGCCAGATCGTGCCCTTCCATCACACCGGGCCCACCCATGTGGCCATGGGTCGCTTCGGTAACGTCATGTTGACCGGCGGTCAGGGCAAAGTTCCAGCTCGATGCCCGTGTTGGAGAGGTCGTGCGCTTCTACCTCACTGACACCGCCAACACCCGAATCTTCAACGCCGCCTTGCCGGGAGCGCGGATGAAGTTGGTGGGCGGCGACAGTGGGCGCTGCGAGCACGAGACCTTCGTGGAGGAGGTCCTGCTGGCGCCGTCCGAGCGAGCCTGAAGTCGTCGACGTGCTGTTCGACACGCCGGGATCGGTCACCCTTGAGCATCGCACCCCGGGCCACGCCTACGACCTCGGCACCATCGTCGTCGCTGGCGAGCCCATCGACGAGTCGCTCCGCCGCGAGGACTTCGAACTGCTGCGCACCAGCGCTGAGCTGACCGTGGAACGGGCGCGGATCGATATGGTGGAGCGCCCGCCTGACAAGACGCTGGCCTTCAAGTCCCTGATGCCCCTCCTCTGACGGTGACCATGACGAGCCAACAGCATCAGCCTGGACCTGCCCCATGCATCCCGATGTCGTCACCGCCGAGCCCGGCACGTGCCCAAGCTGTGGGATGAAGCTCGTCCCGGGGGAAGCATCAGCCTGGACCTGCCCCATGCATCCCGAGGTCGTCACCGCCGAGCCCGGTACGTGCCCAAGCTGTGGGATGAAGCTGATCCACCAGGTCGGCGAGGCGGCCCCCTCCGCTGGTTACTCCCACACCCATGACACCGCCGACGGGCTGGAGTGGGAGGACCTCATGCCAGAGATCAACCGGGCAACGGACCCCACCAACATGATCTGGAAGCTCGTCGACGGTGACTCGGGTAGGAGACTGGGAGATCTACTGGGCCTTCCGAGTTGGTGACCAGGTGAAGATCCGCCTGGTCAACGACATGGAGCAGGACCATCCCATGCACCATCCCTTCCACATCCACGGCGCCGGACGTTTCCTTGTCATCTCTCGCGATGGATAGGCTGATCCAAACCTGGTGTGGAAGGACACCGTGCTGGTTCGTGCCGGCGAGACGGTCGACATCCTCCTCGACATCTCCAACCCCGGCCTGTGGATGGCGCACTGCCACATCGCCGAGCACAACCAGAGCGGGATGATGTTCAGCTTCCCAGTCTCGGAGAAGGAAGGATCGTAACCATGCAGATTGCCCTCGCCCTCTACCCGCGAATTCACCCTGCTCGACGTCATCGGCCCGTTCCAGGTGCTGGCCGACGTGCCGGGCAATGACGCCTTCTTCGTCGCCGAGAAAGCTGGCCCAGTCGAGGATCACACGGGCCGCACTTCTCTCATGGCCTCGAGGTCCTTCGCCCATGTCGTGTCGTCAGACGTGGTCGTGGTCCCCGGAACCCTCGGCGGGAACGAGCACCACGAGGCGGTCGTTGCTTGGCTGCGTCGAGTACATCCCGGCACGCAGTGGACGACGAGCGTGTGCACCGGCTCGATCACTCTCGCTGCCGCCGGGATCCTCGACGGATGGACGCGACGACGCACTGGGCGAGACGGGACCACCTCGAGGAGCACGGCGCCCGCTACAGCGAGCAACGAATTGTTGAGCGTGGGAAGGTAATCACAGCTGCTGGGGTCTCGAGTGGTATTGACATGGCGCTGACGTTGGTCGCGCGGATGTACGGACCCGACATGGCCGAGATGGCCCAGCTCGGGGTCGAGTACGATCCCCAACCGCCTTTCGACGCCGGGGCCCCCTCGAAGGCCCGCCCCGAGATCGTGGAGTTCGCCGTCCTCAAGGCGACAATCGACGGCGCATTCACACCCGGCTGATTGACGTCAGGCGATACCGAGGCGCTGGCGATTACGCAGCTTCAACGCGGCCGGGAAAGCCCGGTCGGTAGGCCCCCTTCTGGTACGCCCAGTGGCGAGGCTCAGGCGCTGAGCTGAAAAGGTGGATAGCGGTCCGTGACGAGGATGGCCGTGTAGGCCTGAACGCGAAGCGACCACCGCATGAGGCCGACCACGAAGTCGTGGAAGGAGCGGGGATAGCGGCCGGTGAAGAGCACCACGAACCAGCCGATCAGGCTGAGGACGGCCCCGGCGATGTACAGGAAGAAGAGCACGATGTAGTGCGGGATGGCGAGGAACCATTTCACCAGCGGGAGCCAGCGGTTGAGCCCTCCGCCGCCTTCTGGGTCAGGAAGGGTTACGTGCACGGCCTGCTCCTCGTCGGTCGAGGGGTACTCGTCTCGCAGGATGAGAAGGTAGGCGAAGACCCGGTTGCCGAACCTAACGATGTTGAGGTTGAAGTCGAACCACCAGCCCGGGTACTTGCGACGGAACAGCAGCATGAGCAGCGTGGGCAGGAAGATGACTCCGCTCGCACGAAGCTCCAACCGTATCCGTAGTTGATCTGGCCACTGCCCAGCAAGGAGAGCACGACCAGGATGGGCAGTGTCGTGAAGATCCGAAAGCCAACGGTCAGGCGGTTGCGGGCCGCTTCCTGATAGTCTACCGTCAGGTCGACCGCGTAGGGACTGGACGTCTCTGGTTGCACGATCTCTCTCTTCCTTGGTCAGGGGCCTCGGCCGGCGTTCCTCACCGAGGACCCAGTATCCGACAGGGTTGCACCCGACCAACACGCTCGCTCTGGCCTACGTCGGCGGGTCGAGATCGACGTGGACGCTCAGCAGCTCGGTGCCGAGGCCGGGGACGGCAGCGGCGTTGAGGGCTTCGAGCAGATTAGCGGCCATCCGTTCTGGGTGCCGCCGGGGGCGGAACTCGGGGAGAGGCTCCTTTGAGTCTCGGTGGCGGTCGAAGGGTCGCCTCCTTGAGGACCGAACACGGGACCAGGCGCCGAGTAGATGGACCGTCGACCGTGTGCCTGCGCCGCCAACGCCTTGTGCAAGAAGCATCCCGAGCTTCCCAGCTGCGATGGGAGCAGTGATCACGGCGTAGCCAAGGCAGAGTGGAGCGCGACCGCTTGGCGAGCCTTCCGGGTTGGATTTGGGCCCGTACGCCGACTCCCTGGGATCGCCACTACGGGAAGCTCGTTGGGGCTGGTGGAGCGTACGGGTAGCGCGAGGGTGCCGGAGCGCCACGTTGAAGATGGAATCAGCCTGGGGCAGTGGGTGAGGACCCAACGTCGGTTCCGTCGCCGTGGAAACCTTCGTGAGGATCGAGCTCGGCCGCTTGAGACACCGCCCGGTTGGACGTGGGGATCGAGGAGCGCCGAATGGTCTTCGACCCAATGCGCTAGCGAGGGAACAACCGAGCGGGCCCTATCGAAGGCTTGCGCGGGCCGGAGGAGCAAGACGGCGACTGGGTTGACGCCGAGGGAGCGGGCTCAATGAGTGGCCTCAGCCACCAGACCATCTACCGGCTGGTCAAAGACGGACGCTTGCCCGCCTCCCGCCGAGCGGGCCAGCTGCAGATTCGTAGAGCCGACGTCGCCGCCTTGATCGAATCCAGTCGGATCACCCCGGGAACCTTGATGCCGAAGCGCAACGGCACCCGGACATTCGGCATCGACCAGCGCGGTCAGTAGGCTCGTCAGTGGTGGATGGTGAGCGTCGGTGCCAACAAATTCAAGCCGTGGCCCGAAGACGGGCATCGCTGACAGCGAGCTTCGAAAACCCAACGTCTCACCCAACAAAAGCGTGGTGGGGCGTCGACGCCCGTCGCAGGACGTCGCACACCGATCGCCGGTTCGGTCCCTGACTAGGAGAAATGCGACCGGCTGCGACGCATGGCGACGCACGGCCACCCTGTCGAACGCTCTTACAACCAGCGAGTCGTCGGTTCGAATCCGGCAGCGCCCACAGAAGCTGCAGGTCAGAGCGTTCCGGACGCGTTGTCACGCCCTCATTGGCAGCTCCGAGTTGTTGGGTTTCGTGTTGGGTGCGGTGCTCTTCGACGACATTCCCGCCGCCCTCTGGCCGCTGACCTCGACTTCTCGCACGACTGCGACGGGCTGCGACGCCGTGCCGCGGATGCAGAACCAGTAGATCGCGCAGAAACTCGCGGGTCAGAGCATGGAGGAGCCGCTCCAGGTCACGGGGAGGCTCCAGCCGATGAGCGTCCAGTCTTCAGCGCCAGGACACCCGTTTGGTCAGAGTGATCAGAGGCGCGAAACCCCGACCCGTTACGCCTTAACCTCACCGACGGTTGCCAGCAATGGCCTGTCTCGGACT
>CAWCJN010000017.1:0-16072 GCA_963795945.1 uncultured Pseudomonadota bacterium | reverse complement strand
TGGAGTTCCCGATTGTCCTTTTAGATCGCGAGCCGTTTTGGGATTATGATCAATCCAATGCTGGAGAAACGTTCGATCGCAGCTGGACTGAGGAAAACGTAGTCTCGCTACGGCACGGATGTTAATCTCGACAAGCTCAAGACCGTTTTTGTGATTTTTTAGCAAATTATTAATCAAACGATTTTGACTGAAACTCCTGCAAACCCTACCTCTGCCGACCCACTGCGCCGGCCAGTCCGGATGCCGCGGCGGCTTGCCATCCTGAGCGCCGGTGGGGATGCGCCCGGGATGAACGCGGCGATTCGCGCCGTCGTGCGTACCGCGAATGGCACCGGGATCGAGCTGATCGGCGCATAGTGGGGATTTATTGGCCTGATCTACGGCGATTTTGTCCCACTCACTAACCGGTCAGTATCGAATATCATTCAGCAAGGCGGGACGATTCTCGAAACTTCGCGCGCGCCTGAGTTTTCGACCGAGGTCACTCGCGCGCGCGCCGCCGAAAATCTGCGCTATCGCGCAGTAAATGGTCTGATCGTTATCGGCGGCGACGGAGCCTAGCCGCGGCTCGCGCCTTTGCCGCGCAGAGCCAGATGCCGGTGATGTTCATCCCGGCGACGATCGATAACGACGTGCCGAATACCGATAACTCGATCGGCTTCGATACGGCGGTCAACACGGCCCTGCAGGCAATAAATCGGATTCGTGACACGGCTTTTGCCAGCGAACGGCTATTTTTCGTTGAAGTCATGGGCCGCGATTCCGGATTTATCGCGCTGTCGGTTGCGATCGGGGGCGGTGCAGAGGCGGTCGTAGTGCCGGAAATACCATTCGACATTAACGACCTCTGCCAGCGTATCGAGGAAAGCCAGCAGCGCGGCAAGCGTTCCTCAATAATAGTGGTCTCCGAGGGGCCGCGCATGGGCGGAGCAATCGCGATCGCCAACAAGGTTACGGATCTACTCGGAATGCAGTCCCGGATCGTGGTGCTGGGACACATCCAGCGGGGCGGAGCACCCACTGCCCGCGATCGGATGCTGGGAAGCCGGATGGGGGCGGCAGCCGTGCGCGCCTTTTTGGACAATCAGCCTTCCTCGCTAGTCGGAGAGGCCGGTGGCCGGATCGTTTATGTGCCGTTCGAGCAGGTCGACGCGGAGCCGCGCAAGCTCGAACCGGAGTTAATTCAGCTGGTTTATACGCTCTCCATTTAGCATCGATCGCATTTACCTTTCACAAAAAATCAAAATCTTTGTGGTCCGGGAACCGAAACTCTCATAGCGGCGTTTACCATTCGAGCGCTGTAACGCGTGAAGGTGAAACAGCATGAGTTCACGGTTTTGCGCGGTTTCGAGCATCTCGACAGTTGAAGACAGTTCGGAGTTGGTTCTCCCCTGCCAATATTACGATCTTGGTGGCGGTTACGAGTTGATGGGCGAGCAGCGTTTGATGCTTGCCCTGCTAACCGACGCCATCAACGTCTATCAGCGGGGCGCCATGTCCGCGGCTACCCGCGCTCGGCGTCTCTTCGCTGATGCTGATCAATGGATTATGTCCGATCGCATCGGCAATGGCGCATTGAGCTTCGAGACCGTTTGCGACGCCTTGGGGATCGACGCTGCCCGACTAAGGCGGCGGCTAATTAACTGGAAGCACACGATTCGCCGTCAGTGCGCGACACAAGCATCCTCGCGCTTGCGTTTGCGCATTACGCGCCGCGAACACCATTCGAGCCATCGCCGCGGCCGCCCGCCCGCTAGCGCGTCCGCTCGGTCCTGACGCTAAACGGCCAGCCAGATCAATCATCTAAGCATTCTCGCTCTCCCGCCATCACTGCTGCAAATTAACCCTTTGCGACTGCCCCTATACCTGAGCTAGATGATCGATTGATAACGCGCGCTTGTCGCTGGAGGGCTCGAGGTGAAGGACATTTTTAGCATCGAGGGTAAAGCCACGATCGTGACTGGTGGCGGGACCGGAATTGAGATCGCGATCGCACGCGAATTCGCCGTGCGCGGCGCGCCGGTGCTGATTGCGAGCCGCAACGCCGATCATCTCGAACCCGTGCGCGACGAAATCCGCAAGCTGGGTGGCAACTGTGAGATGTTCGTAGTCGATGTGCGTGACGCGGCCAAATGTGACGAAATGGTTGCTGAAGCGGTCAAGCACTTTGGCCGCCTTGACGTGATGATCAACAATCACGGCGGCAGCATCACCGCACCGAGCTTAAATCTCTCGGCGAATGCGTGGCGAGCGGTCGTATCGATCAACCTCGATGGAACTTTCCTGTGCTCAAAAGCCGCAGCGCGGCAATTCATCGCGCAGAAGAGCGCGGGTTGTATTATTAATCTTTCATCCACTTCAGGCGTGCATGGCTCAGCCACGATGCTGCCTTATGCGGCATCCAAAGCAGGCGTAATCAAATTAACCGAGTCGCATGCAGCGGAATGGGGTCGCCATGGGATTAGAGTCAACTGTATCGCGCCCGGTCCAGTAACGACCGAAGGCGCCGCCGAACGCATTTGGCCGAATGAAGCTGTCAAGGAGATGATGCTGCGGTCGCGCGCGTTGGGGCGCTTCGGCACGGTCGAAGACATTGCCTATCCATGCATTTTTCTCGCTTCCGAAGCCGCGGCATGGATGAGTGGCGCAACGATGGTAATCGATGGAGGTAACATCCGCGCTGCCGATATCGTCCATCTGGGACTCTAGCCTGAGATGCGCGATACTATTGAAATCGGACTTCTTCATGGCGGCTGGCACGGATAAGGCAATTATTGCCTCAGAAACACGCTCCCTTTTGGGTGTTGAAGAGATCCAGTCATTAATGAGCGGGGCCAACTGGCATTCGACCCCGCTCGGCCCTCCAGAGCGATGGCCTGAGCCGCTGCGCGCAATTATTGGCAATCTTCTAGCTTCGCGCCTCCCGTTTCTGATCATGTGGGGTCCCGAGCTGTTGATGCTGTATAATGATCCTTATGCCGCTTTGATTGGTGACAAGCATCCTCGGGCTCTCGGACGTTCCGCGCGCGAGGCATTCCCTGAGATCTGGGACGTTATTGGTCCGATGTTCGAAGGGGTTATGCGGACCGGCGAGGCGACCTCCTGTCAAGATCAATTGCTGAAATTGCAGCGGCATGGCTTCACGGAAGAGTGCTATTTCACCTTTTCATATAGCCCGATGCGCGATGAGAAGGGTCGAGTCGCCGGAATTCTCACCTTAGGCGTCATCGAAAGTACCTCGTACGTTCTCAACCAACGACGGCTCGAGGTGCTGCGCAAATTCGGCGAACGAGTGCCGGCACTGTCCGCCGGTACGAGCGTAGCAGAAATCTGTACGTGGTCAGCCGAGACCATAACATCCAATGCCTACGATGTTCCGTTCGCTTTGATCTATCTGCTTGAAGTGCATGAGCGGCGCGCAACGCTTTGCGCCAGAGCCGGGATTAACGCGGATTCCATGGCGGCGCCCAAAGTAATCGCGTGGAACGCAGATGGTAATTCTCCTGTTTGGCCTGTGTATCAGGCAATTGAAGATCAATCGCCCTGCGTGGTTGAGCTACCGGCCGCAGTTCAAGTTCTAAGCCCTTGGAAAACTCCTCTTATCTCGGCCTACGTTACGATCGTAATAGGCGCGGACGGTCCGGCGGCTGTGCTGATCACGGGCCTGAGTCCGCATCTGCGGCTGGATGAAAATTATCGCAGCTTCCTGGAGTCCATCAGCGCCGATCTCGGAGTAGCGCTCTCGAATACCCGTAACTACCGCGCCTTGGAGGAAGTTCGCGAGCGATTGAGCATAGCAACGGCGGCTGCCGACTTCGGAGTGTTCGATTGGGACTCCGAGTCAGACACCAATACTTATGATCAGCGCTACCGCGAAATCTTTGGCCTATCCCCTGATAGTCCAGGAATGACGCTCAAGCAATTCTCGTCAATGACGGAACCCGGCGATAGTGAGATTTATCGAAATTTGGTGGCCGCCGCCCTGCAGCATGGAGAGCTTCACGCCACTCTCCGCTTCCGCCGACTCGACGGCGAACGGCGCTGGCTGGAAATTCATGGAAAAACTATTCCACCCTCCCCTGATCGCGGCCGCCGCATCGTTGGTGTGGTCCGTGATATAACCGAGCCCAAACGCGACGAAGAGCGTCTACTCGCCAGCGAGAATCGCTACAAGACGCTGGTCGATGCGTCCCCGGATGGTATTTTGATCAATCGCAGTAACCGCGTCGCATTTGCTAATCGGACGTTTGCCGAGATGATCGGCGCGCGTGACTACACGGAGCTTCTTGGGCGTGATCCGTTTGACTTCCTGCATCCTGATTACCATCCGGCAGTGCGTCAGCGCATCAACCATCTGCTCGAAACGGGCGAGATTAATCCACCATTAGAGCAGCAGTTCGTCCGACTCGACGGCCAAATTATCGACGTTGAGGTAATCAGCACACCGTACGATACGGCAGAGGGCCGCGCGGTTCAGTCGCTGATCCGGGACATCACCGCCCGTAAGCAAGCCGCACTCGCGCAGATGCGGTTGGCCGCGATCGTTGAATCCTCCGAAGATGCAATCGTCGGAAAGAACCTCAGCGGTTACATTCTAAGTTGGAACGCGGGGGCGGAGCGTATTTTTGGTTATACCGCCGAAGAAATAATCGGGCGTTCGATCCTGACAGTCGTGCCGCCGGAACTGGCGCATGAGGAAGCCGAAATTCTTAGACGGCTTGCACGCGGCGAGCGGATTCAAAACTTCGAAACCGTCCGCGTACGCAAGGGCGGCGAGCGCTTCTCAGTCTCCCTGACGATCTCTCCAATCAAAGACGAGCACGGCAGAGTGATTGGAGCTTCCAAGATCGCGCGCGACATCACAGATCGTAAGCGCATCGAGCGCGAGCGGGAGAAGCTGCTCAGACGGGAGCAGGCGGCGCGTTCGCAAGCGGAAGAAGCCAGTCGCATCAAAGACGAGTTCCTCGCCACCATCTCGCATGAGCTGCGCGCGCCACTGAGCGCGATTTCCGGCTGGGCTCATCTACTGGGAACCGCCTCTCTCAAAGATTCCGATCGCACGCATGCAGTTGAGGCGATCCAACGCGGCGTGCAATCCCAGACGCAATTGATCAACGACTTGCTCGATGTATCACGCATCGTCGCCGGCAAAATGCGTCTTGATATACGCGCGCTCAAGCTGGTGGATATAATCGAACAGGCGATTGACACTGTGCGGCCGGCAGCAGACGCCAAGCGGGTCCGCTTGCAGATAATCCTCGATCCGAGTGCCGAGCCGCTCTCAGGTGATTCTGATCGCCTGCAACAGGTCTTTTGGAATCTGCTCTCGAATGCGATCAAGTTCACTCCGGCGGGCGGACGGGTCGAAGTCCGTTCGGAACGGATCAACTCACATATTGAAGTTGCGGTAAGTGACAGCGGCATTGGCATCCGCCCCGAAGTGCTGCCGTTCGTCTTTGATCGCTTTCGCCAAGCCGACTCGACTATCACGCGCAAATTTGGTGGACTCGGTTTGGGATTGGCAATCGTGCGCCATCTGGTCGAGTTGCATGGTGGAACCGTAACTGCCGACAGCCGCGGCGAAGGACAGGGAACCACCTTTATCGTGCGACTTCCAGCCGCCGTCGCTAAACATTTGTTACTCGATCCCAATCGGGTCCATCCGAGCGCTGGCGGCGCCACTCCCGGCGGCGCTCCCCAACTTGATGGCCTACGGCTTCTGGTGGTCGATGACGAACCGGGCACGCGCGAAATCATGGAGGAGATTTTGCGGCGCGCCGGAGCCGAGGTCCGCGCGGCTGCATCAGCGGCTGAAACACTCGAAATCCTCGACGAATGGCAGCCTGACGTGCTGCTCTCCGACATCGGAATGCCAGCGATGGACGGCTATGGGCTGATCAGGGAAATACGCGCCCGTCCAGCCTCCAAGGGGGGGCGTGTTCCCGCCGCAGCGCTGACCGCGTACTCGCGAACTGAGGACCGTCTGCGCGCGCTCTCGGCGGGCTTTCAGATGCATCTACCGAAGCCGGTCGAACCGGTCGAATTGCTTACGGTAATTGCGAGCCTCGCGCGACGCTTCTGATTCAGCCGCACTCATCCTTGTTTGATCTGTACAGCAGACTTGTCGTAGCCAAGCATCGCGTGTTATCCGAATCTGCATAAGCGTGCATTCGATCAGCGCGGAGGTCAGCTTTTGGACTTCGGATTCAATGACGAACAGGAGATGTTGCGCCAGAGTGCGCGCGGAGTACTCGAAAAGGAGTGCCCCACGACTCTCGTGCGCCACCTGATGGAAGATGATCGCGGCTTTGATCCGGCGCTCTGGAAAAAGATGGCCGAGCTTGGCTGGATGGGACTGGTGCTGCCCGAGGAATACGGCGGCTCGGCGTTGAATTATGTCGATTTGGTGCTGGTCCTTGAAGAGATGGGACGCGTCGTGCTCCCCTCCCCTTTTATCTGGACGATGCTTTTTGCCGAAGCGCTGAAGCGCGTCGGTAGCGACGCGCAGAAAAGTGCACTACTTCCGAAGATCGCGACTGGCGATTTGTCGCGACGCTCGCCTGGCTGGAACCGTCGGCCAGTTGGGATGCGACCTCGATTACCCTCGCTGCGCGTCCGAGCGACGTCGGCTTCGTCCTCAACGGCGTCAAACTCTTCATCAATGACGGACATGTCGCCGATTATCTATTGGTAGTGGCTCGCACCAGCGGCAGCGGCGAAGAGGGCATCACGTTATTTGTTCTTGATCGTAATCGCGCGGGAATCGCGGGGACGCCGCTCAAGACTATGGATCAAACGCGCAAGCTGGCCGAAATCAGGTTCACCGATGTGAAGGCGACTAGCGCGGATATTGTCGGCGAAGTCGGCAAGGGTTGGAAAACGCTCTCTCAGATAATCGACCGCGGCAAAGTGATGCTAGCCGCGGAGATGGTCGGCGGCGCCCAGAAGGTCCTTGATATGACGGTCGAGTATGCGAAGCTGCGAGTTCAGTTTGGCCGCCCGATCGGCAGTTTTCAGGCCGTCCAGCATAAATGCGCCAATATGATGATCGATGTCGAAGGCGCAAAATCGGCGGTTTACTACGCAGCGTGGGCGGTCAGTAACGATGTCCCCGACGGGCCAGTCGCAGCGGCAGTCGCAAAGGCTGCGGCTTCCGACGCGTTCCGGCGGGTGTCAGCGGAAGGAATTCAGCTTCACGGCGGGATCGGTTTTACCTGGGATCATGACCTGCATTTGTATTTCAAACGGGCCAAATCGTCGGAATTCACCTTCGGCGACGCGACCTATAACCGCGAGCTAATCGCGCAAGGAATCAATCTTTGATTCACGCTAGGCGGAACGAAGTGAAGCCGAGCAGGCGAATCTGCGAGCTGCGTCAAGTAAAGAGAGCCACACATGCCTATCGACAAAAGTATTATCGGCAAGACGGGAAAATCGTTCACCATCCCAATCGAATGGAGCAAGGTGCGGGAGTTCGCCCGTGCGATCCGCGATCCAAATCCGGTGTGGTTCGATCCGGAACTCGCGAAGAAAGAATGTAATGGGATTCCGGTCCCGCCGACCTTTTTGCAAACTGCGGCTTTTTGGCAGGATTCCGAATCGATGCCGCCGATGCAATTCGATATTCGCCGCATTCTTCACGGCGAGCAGGAATTCGAGCTGTTCAAGCCGATCCTGGTCGGTGACGTTCTGACGGGAACTGCGAAAGTCGCCGAGATTTACGAGCGTGAAGGCGGACGCGGCGGCAAGATGACCTTTATGGTCACTGAGATTGAGTACAAAAATCAGAAAGGGGAGAAAATCGCGATTGCGCGGTCCACCCTGATTGAGACCGGACAGGCAGTCAGCGGTTAATACGGGATTTTGTCATTCCGATCGGAGCGAAACGGAGAGAGGAATCCCTGAACATTTATAATTGAGTAAGGCACTGACTATGGCATCCAAGATAAAATATGATTCAGTAAAAGTCGGCGACTCGCTACCGACCATCACGATTGACAACGTCTCACGTGCTGATTTTGTGCGCTATGCCGGTGCGTCGGGCGATTTCGTCCCACTGCATTATGATCAAACTTTCGTCGAAGCTGCCGGTATCCCGACGGTCTTTGCGCAAGGTATGTGGACGGCAGGATGTCTCGGACGCTGCCTGACCGATTACGCTGGTGCAGGCAACATCCGCCGCTATCGTATCCGGTTTTCGCGGCAGGTATGGCCGGGCGACACATTGACCTGTCGCGGTAAAGTCACGGGCAAAGCCGAAAAAGATGGCGACAAACTGGTCGAAGGCGATGTCGAGGTGGTCAACCAGAAGGGCGAAACCACGGTTAAAGGGAATTTCACGGTCCTCGCCGGATGATCGGCGCCGCCACGCGTCCTGCATCGGAGCTCTCCCTCCGCCTGTAGCTCCGCTTCGATTTATCGCGTGACGCACGCACGTGAGCGCTGCGCGCGAGTCGAGACCGCATCCACTATTCCAGCGAAGGGAGTAAACTCATTCTCACGATGGATGAGCCGCGTTACATCATTCTTCATGGCCATTTTTATCAGCCGCCGCGACAGAGTCCGTGGACCGGCCTCATTGCCGACGAACCGAGCGCCGCGCCGTTCCATAACTGGAACGAACGGATTCTAAGCGAATGCTATACCGCCAACGCGCACGCTCATACGATGGAGGGCCACGTCGCGTTCATCCGCAACAATTACGATGCGCTGAGTTTCGATTTCGGGCCGACGCTGCATAGCTGGCTAGAAAATCATGGCAAGGCGGCCAATCGCGCGATTCGACTCGCGAACGACGCCAGCCGCGAACGCAATGACGGCCACGGTAACGCCATTGCCCAATCCTATAATCACTCAATTCTGCCGCTGCTCGATCATCGCAGCCGCGAGTTGCAGATCACTTGGGGTATTCAGGATTTCCAGTTTCGCTTCGGGCATGCTCCGGAAGGAATGTGGCTGCCGGAGTGTGCCGTTGACGATGATACCTTGGCCGCAGTCGCTGAGGCCGGAATCAAGTTTGTAATCCTTGGTGCTGACCAGGGTCACTTTAGTAATGACGGGCGCGATGCTGGTCCCTTTGTCTGGCGACGAGATCAGTTGTCCATCGCAATTTTCCGCTTTGACCGACAATTGGCCGGCTGGCTCGCCTTCAGCGACGCGTTGCATGACGGATCCAAATTCGCTGATGCCTTGGTGTCAACGGCGCTGACAATGGCGCCCGGCGCCGCCTTGCTGGTCGCTACTGATGGCGAGACTTATGGGCATCATAAGCGACACGGCGCTGCCGAATTAGCTCGCACCCTAAGCATCCTCGAACAGCACGACGGCGTCGTCGTAACAAATTGCGCCGCCTATCTGGCGAACCATCCGGCAACTGGACAATTTCGCCTCGATGGGCCGTCCTCGTGGAGTTGCGCTCACGGAATCGAACGCTGGCGCTCGAATTGCGGCTGTCGTCTCGATCCGCACACGAGTCAGGAATGGCGGGAGCCGTTTTTAGCGTCGATGCAATTCGTCAAGCATCATGCAGATATCATCTACGAGCGTTTCGCGCCCGAACTGGTGGCTGACCCGGAACGGGCGTTGCGCGAGTCCGCAACCTTCTTTGCCAATCCGAATCCTGCAGCGCTTGAAGAATTCGCGCAGGTCCATAAGCTGCGTGACGAGATCGCGCGTGATCGCCTTGTGCGGCTGATCGAGATGCAACGTGCGGCCCAAGCCTCATTGACTAGTTGCGCATGGTTTTTTGACGATTTCGGCGGTCTCGAAGGACGTATCGCGCTGCGTCACGCGAGCCACGCGATCGAGCTGGCTGCTGAGCTGACCTCGAGTATCGAGCACGAGATGCTTCAGCATCTGCGCGAAATTCGCTCGAACCGGCGCGAGACCGGCGATGCCGCAACGCTCTATTTGAGCCTGAAAACACGCGAAGCACGCGGGAGAGTGTAGATGGCCGGCAAGGAAGCTACTGTCGATATCGAGTCGATTCTGCAAGAAGATCGCAAGTTTCCGCCCAGCGCAGAATTCGCGCAGCAGGCTGCGGTCAAAAGTCTCGACGAATACGAAATGCTCTATCGTCGCGCCGAGCAGGATCCCGAAGGTTTCTGGAGCGAATGCGCCCGCGAGCTGGCGTGGTTCAAGCCTTTTACTCAGGTCCTCGACTGGCAGTTCCCCTTTGCGAAATGGTTCCTCGGCGGCGAACTTAACGCCGCCTACAATTGTCTCGATCGCCATCTCACCGGGCCGCGGCGCAACAAAGCGGCGCTCATCTGGGAGGGCGAGCCCGGCGATTCACGCGTGCTCACCTATCAGATGCTCGCAACGGAAGTCGGGCGATGCGCCAATGCGCTCAAGGCGCTCGGCGTCGCCAAGGGCGACCATGTCGCGATCTATATGCCGCTCGTACCGGAAGCCGCAATCGCGATGCTGGCGTGCGCCCGGATTGGCGCGATCCATTCAGTTATCTTCGGCGGATTCTCAGCTGAAGCGCTGGTCGACCGGATCAATGATGCTGAAGCCAAGCTCGTGATTACTGCCGACGCCGGATGGCGTCGTGGACAAAAGATCGACCTCAAGCGCAACATCGATGAGGCGTTGAAGCGCACACCTTCAGTCAACAAGTGCCTCGTTCTGAATCGCGTCGGCGTTCCGGTCGAGATGCAGCCCGGTCGCGACATATGGTGGAGCGATCTCGTCCCGAATCAAAGCTCTGACTGCCCGGCTGAGCCGGTTGATTCCGAGCATACGCTATTTACACTCTATACCTCAGGTACAACTGGTAAACCCAAAGGTGTAGTCCATTCGACTGCCGGCTATCTTACTCACGTCGCTGCCACGATGAAGTGGGTATTCGATCTCAAGGAAGACGATATCTACTGGTGTACCGCCGACATTGGATGGATCACCGGCCATAGCTACACGGTGTACGGGCCGCTCGCCGCCGGAGCAACGGTCGTAATGTACGAGGGCGCTCCGAATTTCCCGAATGAAGATCGCTTCTGGGCGATAATTGAAAAGTACCGGGTCAATATCCTCTATACTGCGCCGACCGCGATTCGCACTTTTATCAAGTGGGGCGAGTCGTGGGTAAAAAAGCACGACCTGTCGAGTTTGCGGTTGCTCGGAACGGTCGGCGAACCGATCAATCCCGAGGCCTGGATTTGGTACCACAAAGTGATCGGCGGCGAGCGTTGTCCGATCGTCGATACGTGGTGGCAGACCGAGACCGGCGGGATAATGATCGCGCCGCTGCCCGGAGCGATTGCCGCCAAGCCCGGCTCCGCCACTCGTCCACTGCCCGGTATCACGGCTGATATCGTCACGCGCGAAGGTAAATCCGTGGGAGCCAATCAGGGCGGATTACTGGTCATCAAGCGACCGTGGCCCGGGATGCTCCGCACGATCTATCGTGACCCCGAACGCTACAAACAGGCCTACTTCAGCCAAATCGAGGGGATGTATTTCACGGGCGACGGCGCGCGTCGCGATAAAGACGGCTACTTCTGGATCATGGGACGCGTCGACGACGTAATCAACGTCTCGGGCCATCGGCTCGGCACGATGGAGATCGAGAGCGCGCTAGTCTCGCATCCGATGGTCGCCGAAGCCGCCTGCGTGGGCCGTCCTGACGATATGAAAGGTCAGGCCGTGGTCGCCTTCGTGACACTCGAGACTGGGCGTATAGGCGACGCCAAATTGCGCGACGAACTCCGGCAGCACGTCGTCAAGGAAATCGGCGCGCTCGCCCGTCCCGACGATCTCCGCTTCACCGACGCGCTGCCGAAGACCCGCAGCGGCAAGATCATGCGTCGGCTATTGCGGCAAATCGCTTCCGGTGATCAGACGCTCGGCGACACGACCACGCTCGAAGACTTGTCAGTATTGGCCAAACTCCGCGACGACGAGGACTGAGCGCCGCCAGCTAAGTGCAAAAACCAATTACTCCCGGCGATAGAGTTTTACTAACTATATAACATGGCGTCGAGAGGAACATATTCCAGGCGCGCGAGCTTAAAAAGACTCTGTCGCAAAGAGATAGCATATAATGCTGTTTCGATAAATGGTTTTGGGGAAAATACAGTGCCAGACGAAGCAGGGCAGGCGGAGAGTGGCTATGCGTCCGTCAATGCATTACAGGAAGCACTTGCGACAAGCGTTTTCTCCTATGCAGCGGATAAGTACAAGGCGGCGGGTAGAGCGCTCGGTACTCTCGTTGAGCTCACAACATTCTACACACTCTGCGCATGGGGACTCCGCAACCATACCATGACCGAGCGATCAGTCCCTGAGTTTGGAAACCCCGAGATCACGCATAACGTTGAATTCTCCCTGCACCCACAGCAGCAATGTCATCGACTCCGCGTCTCGCCGGTTCAAAAACCGCTGACAGGAAACAAAATCTTCCGCGCTGACTCGCGCATCCAACACACGCGCTACATTGTCAGCCAACTGCTTGATTCCCGCAATATCATGCGGAACGCTTGTGTCATCGGAGTCACGGAAGGAGGTCACGTAGTTGCTCATATCGACGACCTTACTTCGGATGGCTGTGAGATTACTATGGCAGAGCTTCTCGACAAACCGTTCGCAATATTCGAGTGCAAGCGCGTCGGCGTCGAACAGGGGATGAAAAAGGAACCCCAAACCATAGAGAAAGCCAAACAAGGCGCTTATGTTGCGCGCGTCGTGTCGTCTCTTCAAAAGGTCAGACTACGCAACGGCACCTATAGTGGCATTCTCGAACGCGCTAATAACGAATTTTATGTCCGTGGCTACGATGATCTCTTACGCGAAATCGTTGAAGGCGACGCGCCAGATTTGTTGTCGTCATTCATTCTGACAGTCGGCGTAGTCAGCAATCATGGTAATTGGTTTACAGCAGGCACACAAAACAAAGAGTTGCGAGTTCTCGCACAATCATACGACTGGCTCCTATTTCTCACGGATCGCGGGCTTGCGCAGTTCATCCACAAACTGATTCTACATCCAACAGACGAACTATCGCCCGCACGAGATGCGTTTCTCGCAAGTTACACCGGGCAGTCTGGCTCCAACCAATTCACCAAGGTGCGCATCGAAGCAGGGGCTGATAAGGCCCTCCGAGCATATTTTTCTGAGCACGAACACGACATCGAAAGTTGGTATAACGTCATTGCGCCCAGAGGGCAAACTATCACTGCCTTGCGAGAAGATCTGAGGCGCGCGCAAATGCGCATGAAGTCTACAATTCCGAGGTTATAGCGCTCGTGCCGGTTGCAGCAAATACTATGCATTGGAAAAAATATGTATTTACGAAAGCTCACGCGATTTGCTTTCTTTATGATACTAGGCTCAAATTTTTAGAGAATGGACAAGATTGCGGCACAGGTGCGCCGATGGCTTGCGCAATGATTTACTGGGGACCTTATATCAATAGATTCTATGATGTGTTTATTGAGCATGGGGCGGTGGTGGATATTTCAAATCTTATAGGCGAACAGATTGGACCGGACAGAAGATTTGCTAAATTCGAAATGTCAACAAAATGACAAATCCGCCCGTATAGCAAAAACCACTTGGACCCAGCCCGGCGTCATCGGTGCGCGGTCCAGCGAGCGGTCACGGGGTGCGACTGCTCCGATCGCTACGCCGCACTTGGGGGGACCATCGCGATCTTCCCGCGATCGTGTTGTTCTCCATCAGATGCTGCGCGTGGGCTAACTCCCTCAGCGGCAGCACCTTCCCGACGACCGGCTTGATCTGACCGCGCTCGACGAAGCGCATCGCGTCCATCAGCTCGCCCTTATTCCCCAGATGCGAGCCGAGATAGTTCTGCTGCTTGTTCCACAACAGCCGGATATCCATATGGGCGTCGAAGCCGGAGGTTGCCCCGCACGTGACGATCGTGCCGCCCCACTTGAGGCACTGCATCGAGATCGGCCATGTATCGGCGCCGGTATGCTCAAATACAATATCAGCGCGGCGTCCGCCGGTGATCTTTCGTACTTCCTGAAAGATGTCGTGCTTCTTGCGATGGAGCAGGAATTCCGCCCCGAGCTTGCCGCACAACTCAAGCTTGTCGTCGCCCGACGCGACCGCGATCGGACGTGCGTTGTAAAGCTTGGCGATCTGAATCGCCATTACGCCGAGACCGCCCGCCGCACCCCAGATCAACACGAAGTCGCCGGCTTGGATTCGCGCACGCGTCACCAGCATCCGCCAGACGGTTACCAGAACCAGCGGCATCGTCGCCGCTTCGACATGCGACAGATTCTTCGGCTTCGGGAGAGTATTCACCGCAGGAACTTTGCAGTAATCGGCATGACCACCGTCCAGTGGACCGGTCTGAAATCCCCAAATTTTGAATTCAGGACAGAAGAACTCTTCACCACGGGTGCAGTAGTCGCACTCACGGCATGAGATTCCGCAATGGACGACAACTTCGTCGCCGATTTTGACGTTATGCACCTCACTGCCGGTCTCAACTACGACGCCGGATACGTCGGAACCTGAGATATGCGGCAGGATAATCTTCATGCCGGGCAGCCCGCGCCGCGCCCAGATATCGTTGAAATTGCACGCCGAGGCTTTGACGTTGATGACGACGTCGTTTGGACCGGCCTTGGGGATACCGGTATCGGTGTACTTGAGAACGTCGCAGTCGCCATTTTGTTCGAAAACTATCGCCTTCATCCGTTATGTAATCTTCCTCGGCTTGATAATTAAAATGCGTCTTGGCTAAGCAGAAAATAGCTATATGTTTTCCCGACTTTTGACAAGAATCCTTCTTTCAACCGCTTTTGGCCTATTTAGGCCGAAAAAACTGGCAAATACTCAAGTTACTGAACCGAATGATTGAACGTTCGTTCAGCGATATTGAATCGTGCGGCGCAAACCTAGCGGCACGACGTAAACAAAATTAAGATAGCGCAATTCCCGTTTGATTGAGGACGATCAAAATTCCTCGGGTAAGCAACAATCGGCTAATTCAAACCTGGAGACCAGCACAAAATGTTCATTCTCGACCAAGGCGCACGTTTCGTGATTCCCCGCACCGAGATGACCTATCCCGGTCACAATCACAAACTCCATCAAAATGCCGCCGACGCGGCCAAATCGCCGGTCGATCACGTGATGGCCGATTTTGAGGACGCCTGTCCTTATGAATTCAAAGGCGAGAAGAGCCGCAAAACTATGGTCGAGGCGCTGAACACGCTCGATTTCGGCAAAAAAGTCGTCACGGTCCGCCCCAACAATATCCATTCCCCATTCTTCAAAGGTGATATGGAGGCGATCGTACTCGGCGCGCCGAATCGTTTTCACGGCATCATGCTCCCCAAGACGCGTGGTCCCGAGGAGATCAAGGAAGTCGCCAAGCTGCTTGATGATCTCGAAAAGCGCGCCGGCTGGAAATACCGTCTCCAGATCGAATCATTGATCGAGACTCCACAGTCGCTGGTCAAAGCCTACGAGATTGCCACCGCATCGGACCGGATGGCCGGGCTGGTTTTCGGCATTGCCGACTTCGCCGCCAATCTCGGCGTGCGCGAAATCGTCGAACGACAGAACGAGAATTTCCACTATGCCAAGCAGGCCGTAGTGGTCGCGGCCAAAGCTGCGGGCCTGCACGCCGTCGATAACGTTTATCTGCGGCTCTGGCGTAAGGAGGATTCTCCCGAACGCGTCGCCGAACTACAGCGCGGCTTACGTGAAAAGAATCACGGCGCGGCGAGTCTCGGGATGGATGGCACCTGGGTAATCCATCCGCAGCAGGCCCCGATTTGCAACGAATGCTACACGCCGACCAAGGAGCAGGTCGAAGAGGCGCGGCGCGTCATTCGCCTGTACCATGAGAAAGGCGGCGGCTCAATGGCGGATCCGAAGAGCGGCGAGATGATCGACGAGGCGACAATCAAAATCGCGCTGATGGACCTCGCCAAGGGCGCGCAGGCCGGGATGGTCGATCAGGCCGAGCTGAAAGATTGGTCCGAGAAGAGCAAAGCGATCACCGGCTACGACATCCTCGAACTGATGCGCCGCGTCGCCTAGAGGCCCTCACTTAGTATCGCGAAACGAGCGAGCGCCGCTGGATGTC
>CAWCJN010000016.1:0-16366 GCA_963795945.1 uncultured Pseudomonadota bacterium | reverse complement strand
AAGCCGGTTGAATTCTTCGACATCTAGTTGAATGTAATCATCAGCCAGAATGTCTTGCGTGAGGTCAAGCGGAAACCCAAACGTATCGTAAAGTTGAAAAGCGACCTCTCCAGGAAGAGTAGCACCTGGTCTCAGCACCTCCCGCCATCTGCTAAGGAGCTCCACACCTCTATCGTAGGTTTCAAAAACTTCTGCTCTTCCGCATGGACTTTTAGAACAATCTGATCACGCGCGGTGGTTAATTCCTTGTAGGCTGTTACAAAGGCAGGAATCACACCGTCGACACACACATCAGACAAGAACCACCCAATTATTCCGAGTTGTCTACCATGACGAATTGCCCTCCGAATGAGCCGGCGCAAAACGTATCCCGGCCCAGTGTTGGAGGGGCTAACTCCGTCAGAAATCAGGAATGTGATTGCTCTAGCGTGGTCAGCAATCGCGCCATAGGAGATGTCCGCTTGTTCATTTTGACCATAGAGAACAATACCGGCAAATTTGCGTGCGCTCGGTGCGTCGCTTTCGCGATAGCTCTCCGCATACATTCTAACGAGGTGTTCAATTCTCTTGATGATGTGCTGAAAGGAGTGGATCTCGTAGTTCCCGAGATATCTCCCGTTTCGATGCTCTGCAGGACCGACGCTACGCGTTCGAGGCCAGTGCCGGTATCAACGTGCTTCATTGGCAATGGCGTTAGCTTGCCCGAGGCATCGCGGTTGTACTGGATGAATACGAGATTGCCGAGTTCGATAAAGCGCGCGCAGCCCTCAACATTCACGGCGCATTCGCCCGACGGATGGGTGCAATACTGCGAGGCTTCCGCGCCACGATCAATATGGATTTCCGAGCAAGGCCCGCATGGACCGGTCTCACCCATTTCCCAGAAGTTGTCCTTCTCGCCGAAGCGCAGGATACGATTCTTAGGTAATGCTTTAAGTTTGAGCCAGGCCTGCTCGGCTTCGTCGTCGTCCTTATAGACGGTCGCCCAAAGCTGCTCCACTGGAATTTTCCAGACTTTCGTTACCAGCTCCCAATGGAACGCGATTGCTTCTTCTTTGTAGTAGTCGCCGAACGACCAGTTCCCGAGCATCTCGAAAAACGTATGGTGATAGCTGTCGCGGCCCACCGCTTCGAGATCGTTATGCTTGCCCGAGATACGCAGGCACTTCTGGCAATCGGCGACGCGCTTCGCGGTCGGCGTACGGATACCGAGGAAGTAATCCTTGAAGGGGACCATACCGGCGTTGGTAAAGAGCAGGGTCGGATCGCCCTTGGGAATCAGCGACGCGGACGGCACGATCTCGTGGCCGCGCTCGGCAAAGAATTCGAGGAACGATTGCCGGATACGATCGGTGGTCCAATACATACATAGCTATTCTAACGCGATCGCGGTCGGCTCTGCATAGAGCAGGGATTCCTCTCTCCGCTTCGCTCCGATCGGAATGACAAAAATAGGGGTGATGCGCTGGCGATCGATGTTTCACGTGAGCATGTAATCCTTCACCCGTGCAGAGTTTCACCGTTGATACAGTGCGAGGAGTTGCCCAGCTTCGTCCATTATCCCCTAGCGAGACAATGAAGAGGGATTCTTAAAGGGTGTGCTATCGAGCGGGTCAAGCCATCAGGCGAGTGCGCACGAGGTCAACGATAGTCCGGCAAAGCAGAGGGACATCGAGCGGCTTGGTAAGATAGGCGGTAAATCCTCTGGAGAGGGCTTTGACGCGCTCCTGTTCGCTGGCCAGCGCGGTCACCGCAATCACCGGGAGACTACGCCACGCAGGATTACTTGAAGAGCGCAGCCGATCAATGAGGCCGTAGCCGTCCACCTCGGGCATCGAGAGGTCGGACAGGATCACCTCCGGCAAGCCGTAACGGAGCGTTTCGAGAACCTTCGCCACCGAGCCGACTGCGGTAACTGTCGCTCCGCGACTCAGCAACACCGAGGTGAGCAAATCGCAGGCCTTGGGATCGTCGTCCACCGCAAGAACGTTGATCCCGACCGATGAGACAGCGACTTCATGAATCGGAGGCGGTGCGGGCCGGAGAACCCGCTGAGTAGCAGCGGGTAGACGAACGATGAAGCTCACGCCGCGGCCGCGCCCCGCGCTTTCGGCGTGAATAACGCCGCCATGCATCTGGACGAGATGTTTGGCGGTGTAGAGGCCCAGGCCGAGACCGCCATGCCACCGCGTCGTAGAGGCGTCGGCCTGACTGAACTGTGTGAATAATTTGGGCATGAAAGCGGGATCGATACCCTCCCCCTGATCCCGGACGACGGCGGTGACAAAGCCGTCGGCAGCGGTGATACTGATGTGGACCTCCTGATTACTGGCGCTGAATTTGATCGCGTTATTCAGAAGATTGGCAAAAACCTGCTGGAGGCGACGCGCGTCGCCCAGCACTGGAACAGCTGTGGGCGGCCAGTCACAGACGAGCTCAATTTGCCGAGTTTCAGCGGCCAAGCGGACCGATTCAAGGGCGTCCCGCAAGGGGTCGCTCAAATCGAGATTCGATTTCTCAATCGTGAGCTTGTCGCTAATAATCCGGGAAGCATCGAGAAGCTCACCGATCATGTTAGCCAGCGCATAGGCATTGGATTCGATCTTCTGGCGGGCCAGAGCACGCTGGCCTTCATCCTCGGTAGGACTATTGAGCAAATGGGCCATCCGAGCACCGCGTTAAGCGGATTGCGCAATTCGTGAGAAACAACGGCCAGAAATTCGTCTTTCTCGCGGCTCGCTTTTTCTGCGTTTCGGCGCAACTGTTGTTCCGCTTTAAGCAGCGCCTCCCGTTCGAGCAAGGCAAGCTTTTGATCATGGATATCGGTGTTGCTGCCGATCCAGCGGATGATGCGACCGTGAGAGTCACGAATGGGCATGGCGCGAGAGAGGTGCCAGCGAAACGCGCCATCGGCGCGTCGCAACCTGAATTCGTCTTCCCACGGCTCTCCAGTAGTAAGAGAGGTCCCGTACACCTTCAGCATCCGTGGCAGATCGTCGGGATCATGGACGCTTACCCAACCCCATCCTTCCATCTGCTCGGGGGTCGTACCGGTATAGTCGTACCAGCGCTGGTTATAGAAGAAAATCCAGCCGTCAGGATCGCTCTCCCAAGCAAGTGTGGGAAGAAAATTGACAAAGGTCTGAAAGCGGGCGTCGCTTACCGCGAGCAGCTCCTTCAAAGAAGTTTGATCAGAAAATTCGTCTGGGTCGAGTCGATGAGATAAAGCGAGCCGATTAACTTGCGGGGCGGCCCGTCAGGATTCGGAAAGGGAAACATCCGGTCGAGAACCTCGACATAGCAGCCGCCGCGCTGTTTAACACGGTAGCGCAATTCGGCGTGCAGAATAGCGCCGCGAAGTAACTTTTCGACAGCACTCTTCAACTCGGGATGCGCGGACGTTTCAATTTCGCGCTCCCAGTCCGCACGCGAGAGATGAACTTCGGAGCTTTCAGTATTAAAAAGACGTCGAACCGCCCCGCTCCACGTCATTACGCCTGATGTCAAGTCCCAATCCCAAAACAGCGCATGACCGGCTTGGGATTCGATACTGTTGGTCCGGTGTTCTGGAATGACTAGCTCCCCTCTCTAGCGGCACATGAACAGGGACTCGGACGAGAAAATCACCAAGACCGAGCTTTTATGTTGTTTAGTACAAATACTAGTCTACTATGATTAGATTCAACTGTCAGCTCTTACGTTCGCAACCTATATTCCTCGAACGATTGAATGGTCAAATTCGCTTACTTCAAAGATCCGGTCTCATCTTTGATCTTGCACACATAAAGAGATCAAAGTACCAGCTTAAAACTGATTCTTCTAAATAGATTCAGCTAAGTTGTTATCAATAAAGCGCATGGGCAACCTTGCCTGAATAAAATAATGCTCCATATAAAACTAATTATGAGTACAAGTCACGCGAAAAGCTTTGGCGCGATTCAGGGTTAATAAGACTAGTATTACTCTACTACTCTGGTGGCACACAACGTGCGTCTCTCGATTGTATACGGCGTCGCGGAGAGAGATGGATGATCTTGTTAGTCGATGACGATTATGAATCATGCGACGCGCTGACGGAATTTTTATCGCGTCGCGGCTATACCGTCCAATACGCTCCGAATGGGCATGATGCGCTTCAATGGCTTGCAGGCTCTGAAGTTCTGCCCGCATTGATTTTGCTGGATTTAGTTATGCCAGTACTTGATGGATGGGGGTTTTTGGAAAAGCGGCGTAATAATCCACGGCTCATAAACTTACCAGTGGTAATCATGTCGAGCTGCCGTAGTGAAATGCAGAGGGCGAAAGATGCAGGAGGAATGGCGTTTGTGGTGAAACCGATCGAGCCGCGAGCGCTCCTGCAGGTTATCGAAAGCTTCGAGCACGCTGAAGCGATCTAACTCTTCAGCTTGCCTTTCCGTTCTGTCTGGCTGCGCCCCGACGAAGGGTCGGTTGGTTCAAGAAACCGTTCAGCTAGTTCAACCCATCAGTCCTTTGGTCATGCCGCCATCGATCGTGATGTTCGCACCGTGAATGAAGGCGGCGCGTGGCGATGCGAGGAAAAGGATCAGGTCCGCGACTTCCTCAGGCTGGCCGATTCGCCCCAGCGGAGTCATCGAGCGAAACGCCGCTTCCGCAGATTGCCCGGCGTGTGAAGGATTCAGACCGGCGCGCATCTTGAGCAGCCGCTCGGTGAGGACCGGCCCGGGATTGATGCCCACCACCCGCACCTGATGCTGTGCGCCCTCCTCGGCCAAGGCCTTGGTGAAATGATTCAGCGCGGCGTTGGCTGCGCCGCCGATCGTGTAGGTCGCGCGTGGATTCAGCGCCGCCGCGCCAATGATGTTTACGATCACCCCGCCGCCATTAGTCTTCATCCGCGGGATTACCTCGCGCGCCATTCGCACGTAGCCGAAGAACTTCAGCGTCCAGTCGGTGAGCCAGGCTTCGTCGGACAATTCGAGAAAGGCACCGGTACGGGCGCTGCCGGCATTGTTGATCAGGATATTGATGCGGCCGAAGCGCTCGACGCATCGGGCAACTACGCGTCGGATCGATTCAGGGTCGGTCAAGTCGGCGGCAATCGTGTCGATACGTTCGCGCGTCTCATGTCCGGCGCTCGCGACGGTCTCGGCGAGCGCCTCCTGACCGTGGGCGCAAATCAGGACGGACGCGCCTTCCGCAAGGAAGCCTAGCGCGGCGGCCCGTCCAATGCCTTTACTGCCGCCGGTTATCAATGCGACTTTGCCGTCGAGTCCGAGTTCCATCGAGGATTCCTCCGTTGAAAGTCTCAAGCGGTCATAGCGCGAATCGAGGAAGGAGGCGAGTTTCGCGGCAAGCAGACGAGAAGCGCGATGTTTCACGAGAGGCATCGGCAATGGGCGGCGGTTTTCAGGACAGCAGAATTAGGAGTTTCTCGATTGTAAATGCAGCTCGCAGACTCGCCTGCTCGCTTAGCGCGGGGACGCGCTCCACCAGTGACGGCTCGCGTTGCTCACCGGCTCAGGATGACGATCTAGCCTTGTGCAGGGGTCCCTAGTGGGCGGCGGGGGCGGGACCGGCAGGTCGCTGGCTACGGAACAGCAGGAACGACGGGATCATCAGTGCAGCCATCACCGTGAGCATCCGATAGATGTCGTTAAAGGCAAGCATCGCGGATTGCTGCTGGATCGTGCCATAGACCATCCCGAGGCTCTGCTTTTGGCCGGTGACCATTTGCGTAGCGAGATTGAAGCTGGGCGAGCCGGGCGCGTGCGCCGACTGCGCGCCCATCCGCCACGCATCGAAGACCGAAAAATGCTGCACCAGATAGGCTTGATGGATGTTCTGGTTATGCACCAGCATACTGGTCAGCCAAGCGATACCGAAAGCTGCGCCGTTATTGCGCATCATATTGTAGAGGCTTGAGGCGAAGCCCATCCGCTCGCGCGGCACGCAAGTCAGGGCGGCCGCGGAGAGAATCGGGAAGCTGATGCCCAAGCCGAGGCCAAGCACGATACTATCGGCGATAATGCGGGTCATCCCGATCTGGAGATTCCAATGGGACATCCGCCAAAGCCCTATCGCCATTAGCGTGAAGCCGACACCGATGAGGCGCTTGTTATCTATGCCGCGGCGGGCGATTTGCCCAGTGATCATCATCGAGGTCATCGCGGCCAACGCGCGCGGGGCCATGATCAATCCGGCTTTCCAGGCGGTATAGCCCATGAATTCCTGCAGAAAGAGGGGATTGAGGACACCGGTACCGAACAGGATAAAGCTGTGCATCACCACCAGAAAGACGGCAGTGGCGAACTGCGGAATCGCCATGAAGCGAAATTCGAGAATCGGCTCGGGGATGCGCAACTCGCGTATGATCAGCAGGAGCGTCGCAGCGGCTGAGACGGCGGTTGCCCAGATCACCCAGTTGGAGTTAAACCAGTCGGCGCGCTCGCCGCGATCGAAGACAACTTGGGCCAGGCCGAGACAGAGGACGAGATAAGTGATGGCGACGTAATCGATCGGCGCGCCGCGATGGCGAGTGCGCAAGTAGCTGGGGTCGTGAACAAAAGTGGAGACCATCAGGAAGGCGACTGCGCCGAGCGGGACGTTGATGTAAAAGGTCCAGCGCCAACTCCAGTTGTCAGTGATCCAGCCGCCGACGGTCGGGCCAAGGATCGGCGCGACCATCAGGCCGACACCCCACATCGCCATCGCCATCTGCTGCTCTTGCGGTGGAAAGGTTTCCATCAAGATGGCCTGCGAGGAGGGGATCATGGCCGCACCGGCCAAACCCTGGAACAGACGAAAGACGATAATCTCGTCGAGCGAACGGGCTGCGCCGCAAAGGGTCGAAGCAACGACGAAGGTGGCGACCGAAAAGAGAAAATAGCGTTTACGTCCAAAGCGGGCGGAAATCCAGCCGGTCATCGGGATCATCACGCCGTTGGCGACAAGATAGCTGGTGAGAACCCACGCGATCTCGTCCACGCTGGCGGAGAAGGTGCCCTGCATATGGGGAAGCGAAACGTTGACGATCGAGCTGTCGAGAACTTCGAGCGTCGCCCCGAGCATCACGGCTAGCGCGATCAGCCATTTGTGCGGCGCGTGGGCCGCAACAGGAGGCGTCAGCGCGGCAAAATTGGTGTCGGGCGTAGCGGCAGCCATCGGCGTGATCGAGAGCTAAGTGGAATCGGCGGAGGTGGTCTTGCGCCTGCTGCGAGCAGACGCGCTGCATTGATTTGAAGGAGCATCGAGGTCGGACGCGAGCCGCTCGCCGAGCCATTGCAGAAATTGGAGACGCTTGCGCCGGAAGCGCGGGTCGGTGGGCGCAAGGCCAGTCGCGAGCCGGGTCATCTGCGGAAAGGCCAGCGGAAAAATCGTGAGGGCGATCATCGAGAGGTGGAGCTGGCTAAGGTCGAGTCCCGCGGGAATCCGATGATTAAGCTGAGCACGGCGCAGACGGGCGAGACTGCGTTTGATGTAAGTGCGACGCTCGTCCGCATCGACGAGCGGCTCGTCGAGAGAGCCGAGGGCTTCCCATTCGAGCAGGCGAACCCATTCGAGATCGCTCGCGCCGGCCTCGTACCAATGGAGGATGGCGCTCGCGAGGTCGTCGGGAGCGGATTCATAGAAAGCCGCGCGGGCGTTGAATTTGCGCCGCAGGATTTCCCGATAGAGGTTCTGCTTCGAACCGAAGCAGTAGAAGATCATGCGCTGGTTGACGCGGGCGCGGCGCGCGATCGCGTCGCATCGCGCGCCGGCGAGGCCGTGGGCGGCAAACTCGGTCAGCGCGGCGGCGAGCAGCCGCTCGCGGGTTCGAGCCAAGTCGCGGGTGCGTTCCATAGGAATCGAGAGTCATAGTAATTAAGTCAGTGGTTAATACAAGAGCGGGAAGTGGAAAGAGCCCCCACTCCTTCCCTTCATGGAAAGAGGTGAGCGAAGGGAATATATCCGGAGGTGCGGGTCGCGCGGTCAGCGGTTCTGCGGGATTACCGGCAACATCAAATATGAGGCAAAGCCTTTTTCATGCATCACGGTTTGCAGCGCGGGACGCATCTCGGAGTCGGTGAAAAGCTCATGCCCGGTATTCGGATTGCGATCGAAGCGCGGGAAGTTGCTCGAACTGACTTCGAGCCGGATGCGATGGCCGGCTTTGAACAAGACCGAGGTTGACCACATATCGATCGTGAACTCATAGACCTTGCCGGGCGTGAGCAGCTTCGGGTCGGACTTCGATTCGCGGACGCGGGCGCGGAGCATGCCGTCAGTGAGGTTCATCGCGGAGCATCCGCACGGGCCGACATCGACGAGTTTGGCAGTGAAATCGGTATCGGGGGCTGATGTTGACGCATAGAGCGTGAGCGCGACCGGGCCGGTGACTTCGAGATCTTCGGCGAGCGGATCGGTCGAATATACCAGCACGTCCTCGCGCTGCTCGATTGCGGTTTGATCGAACGCGCCGCCCGGGACGGCGTTGTGATAGCAACAGAGGCCACCGCCATTGGTCGGCACCGGATTTAAGGGATTGTAGAGAAAGCAATCTGGATGTTCATCGCCGGGCGTGCTGGTATCGAGCGCGCCGTCGCCATTGGCGCTGCTCGCTTTGCCGCGGCTGTGGAGGTAATAGCGGCGGAATTCGGTACCAGGCAGCGGCCAGTCCTTTTCGTCACGCCACTCGTTTGCGCCGATCGTGTAGATGCGGACCGGGTCTTCGTCGGCTGCGCCTTTGCTCTTGCCTTTGAGCCAGCGGTCAAAAAAGTTGAGCTGCTGACCGTCATAGTCGATCGAGACGTAGCCGGATTTGAAGCCCATATCGGCCTGCCCGACCTGACTACCCAGCGGGAGCGTATGGAACCAGGGGCCCATCACGAGGCGGGCATTGCGGCCGTCGCCCGCGCCGCGATCGCGCATCCCGCGATAATTGCGGACGGTGCCGCCCGCGAAGATGTCGTACCATCCGCCAAAATTCAGGGTCGGGATATTGATCTTCGGGTAGTACTCCTCGATACAGAGCTGGCGCCAGTAGGAATCGTAATAGGGATGTTCGAGCCAGTCGAAAAAGTACGGCGCACCAGTGTGGAAAAGTGGAAAATCGGCGAGCGAAGTCGAATACATGAACTCGCGCATCGTATCGATTTTGCTCATCACGGCGGCGAGTTCCTTGCGGGCTTCGTCCTTTTCGTCGCGTTCACGCATCAGGCCGGCGATCGCCACGTTGGTCATCAGCCAACTTACATTGAAGAAGAGCGAAAATGCGCCGCCCTGATAAGTCCAGTTGTCGTGATAGTCGCTGGCGGTGATCGAGGGGACCATCGCCTTGAGGCTGGGCGGGGCTTGGGTCGCGGCGAGCCACTGGGTTGCGCCCATGTAGGAGGCCCCGAACATCCCGACCCTACCGTCGGCGAAGGGCTGTCGCGCGAGATGCTCGATAGTGTCGTAGCCGTCCGGCTGCTCATCGACGAAGCAGGTGAAGTTGCCGGGAGAGGCGTAGCGGCCGCGACAATCGACGAAGACGACGTTGTAGCCGCGCTGGGCGGCGCGGAGCGGATCGAGTGTGTTGAAGGAGATTTGCGGGAATTTTTTATCGTAGGGCGTGCGATTGAGGAGGACCGGCAATTTTTCGGGAGTGTCAGGGCGGAAGAGGTCGGCCTTTAAGACCAATCCGTCGCGGAGGGGGATTTCGATATCGCGTTCAAAGATGACTTTCGCGCCCATCGCGGAATCTCCTCGGATAATGAAAGCTTCGCTCGATGTTCTGCTTGTAACGCGGGTCGATGGAGGGCTGCAAGGGCAGCGGGGATGCTGGCGAACTTGAGCCAGCATATCTATGATGGCTGCGGATTGAACCAAGCCCGAGGAGGGTTAACGATGCCGCTCGATGCAGAAACCAAAGCATTTCTCGATCAGGCCGCCGCGTCGGGAGCGCCACCACTGGAGACGCTGCCGGTAGCTGACGCGCGCAAGTTTATCCGCGAGCTGTTCGCGCCGGTGACTGAGCGCGAATCCGTCAAGAAGGTCGAGGATCGGACGATCGATGCGGGTGGCGCCAAGCTGCCGGTGCGCATCTATACGCCGGAAGGCAAGGGGCCGCTGCCGGTTCTGGTCTTTCTGCATGGCGGCGGATGGGTGATCGGCGATATCGAATCATATGACATCGTGTGCCGGGGATTGGCGAACGGCGCGGGATGTATTGTGGTGTCGGTGGATTACCGGCTCGCGCCCGAGCATAGGTTTCCGACACCGGCGGAGGATTGCTACGCAGCGACGAAATGGGTCGCCAGCAATGCGGCATCGATAGGCGGTGATCCGGCGCGGATCGCGGTCGGCGGCGATAGTGCGGGCGGAAATCTGAGCGCGGTAGTTGCGCAGATGGCGCGTGATCGCGGCGGGCCGTCGCTTAAGTATCAACTACTAATTTATCCGGTGACTGACTATCGACTGGATACGGGGTCATATCGAGCGAATGCGGAAGGCTATCTGCTGACCAAGGCCGGCATGGAATGGTTCTGGAACCTGTATCTCGGTGAGCCGGGCAATGGCGCAAAGCCGTATGCGTCACCGTTGCGCGCAACGAATTTCGGCAATCTGCCGCCTGCATTAGTAATCACGGCGGAATACGATCCGCTGCATGATGAGGGCGCAGCCTATGCGAGCAAGCTCAAAGAGGCTGGGGTAAAAGTTAAACATTCAGATTACAAAGGCACGATTCACGGGTTCTTCACGCTTGGGCATATCCTGTCGCAAGGCAAAAACGTGATGAAAGAGATTTGTCGTGAATTGCACGAAGCCTTAAATGAGATGAGCCGCTAGGAAGCTCTGCACAGATGGGTTCTTTAGAATCGCTTCGCGGAGGTCCCTCCGCCGCACTCGCGGACTCGCTCCGATCGGGATGACAAATGGGGTTTGCTATTTGCGGACGCAACACTAGCACGAGAAAAAAGTAAGGGAGTATCGGTAAGGTATGGCATCAGAGCGGCAACGCGAGATCAAACGGCGGCGCAAGCGGCGCGAAGTAAGACTCAAAGAGCGGATCCGGGAGGCGCGCAGCCATAAAAAGAAGAAGCGCGCGTAAGCTAAAATGTCGTACGAGACGATACTCTACGATGCAGCGGACGGAATCGCGACCATCACGCTGAACCGTCCCGACAAGATGAACGCTTACACGGCGACGATGGGCCGCGAGATTGTCGAGGCTTTCCAGCGCGCCGATGAGGACCGGCAGGTACGCACGATTATCCTGACCGGCGCGGGCCGCGCATTCTGTGCCGGAGCGGATATCGCCGGTTTCGCGAATGCGATCGAAGCGCAAAAGGCTCCGCCGTCAGTGGAACGCGGTTATCGCGCGAGCGGCGCGAGATGCTTGCGTTTCCGAATCTCGTGCGCACGATGAGCAAGCCCTCGATTGTCGCGATTAACGGCTTCGCGCTCGGGATCGGGATCACGATGACGCTGCCATGCGACATTCGGATCATGGCGGAAGAAGCTAAGGTCGGGTTCATCTTCGCGCGGGTTGGGCTGATGGCGGAGCTGGGTTCGACTTATTTTCTGCCGCGCATGATTGGAGCGTCGCGCGCCGCCGAGATGATGCTGAGTGGGCGCCAGTACACGGCCAGCGAATGCCTCGCGATGGGCTTGGTCAGCGCGATCGCACCGGCGGCAAATCTGCTCGCGAAGGCGCGTGAGATGGCGGCGGAGATCGCGCAAGGCTCGCCACTGTCAGTCGCGATGCTTCGGCGGGCGTTGTTTCAAGGACTCGACGGCACGCTCGAGCATGCGATGGAATTCGAGAACTTCGCGCTCGAACGATGTTCCCGCAGCCCCGAACATCGCGAGTACGTCAACGCGTTTATCGAACAGCGGCAGGCAGGCAACAGACGTACCAGCAATTAGGTCCACGGGGATCAACTGTCGAGCTTCTGCGAGAGGGCGAGATTTTGCTCCGCCCGGCAGAATATATATGATTAGTAGAACGATCTAAGTCATCTATTCTGGAGAGTGACTTTCAGATGGATGACTCGTACAGGAGGCATTAATGGCAATTCGATTAGGGGGCATCGCCCCGGACTTCACGCAGGAATCGACCGAAGGCACGATCCATTTTCACGACTGGATCGGCGACAACTGGGCGATTCTGGTTTTCTATCCGAAAGATTTCACGCCGGTCTGCACGACCGAATTGGGAATTGTGGCGAAGCTCAAGCCCGAGTTTGACAAGCGTCACGTAAAGGCGATCGCGGTGAGCGTTGACGACGTGAAATCGCATCAGGGCTGGATCGGCGACATCGAAGAGACTCAGCATGCTAAGATGAACTTCCCGATCCTCGGTGATGCGGACAAGAAGGTCTCGACGCTCTATGAGATGATTCATCCGGATTTGAGCGACACGACTACTGTGCGCTCGGTCTTTGTGATCGATCCGAAGAAGCGGGTGCGGCTAATGATTACTTATCCGCAGAGCACTGGGCGTAACTTCCAGGAAATTTTGCGCGTGATCGATTCGCTGCAGTTGACCGACAATCATTCGGTAGCGACGCCGGGCGACTGGAAGCAAGGTGAGGATTGCGTGATCGTGCCGTCGCTCACCGATCCGAAGGTGATGAAGGAGAAATTCCCGAAAGGCTGGCGCGAGCTCAAGCCTTATTTGCGAATGACTCCGCAGCCGAACAAGTAAGCGCGTCGAAACGGTCTCCGTCCGGCAAAGCCCGATTGCGCCAGCGATTGGGCTTTATTCCGCATCCTCGATGTCCGGCGCAAAGCCGCTCTGCGCCGAAAAAATAGTTCGTTACTGTGACGCTTCCAGTTGCGACATCGGAAAGTCCTCCCGGTATACCGGGTAGACTGAAGGCGGCTGTCCGACTCGCGCGAGGTACTCCTTCGCATGTTGGGCTACTTCAAGAGTGGTGTCATGGCTTAAGGTTTTCAGATAGTCAAGCGCCTCGGGAGTCCCAATATTGAAGAGTACGCCAGCAGCAATTCACGGTCATGAGGGTCCTCGCTGCCGGCCCAACGGATGGCATCGTCCATGTAGGCATCGCGCGACGCGCCGAGAAAACTCTCGATCTTGACCGCATCGGCTTTCAGGCAACTCAAGCCCTCGTCTGGCGCCGGCGGCGCTACACTAGGCAGAACTCGGCCCTCCAAGCTGTTCGGTGCCGGCGATTGCGAGGGCGCACTGCCCTCCGGTACATTGCCCGCGACAGAGTAGGAGAGAATTTGTTGCGATCCACTACCGGCGGCGCTTTCTCCAGGTGTCTCGCCATGGTCCTCGGTCAGGTTGCCCTCAGCAGCGATTTTCTTGTTTAGCGAGGCCAATTGCTGCTCATACCATCCCTTATAATTGTTACTGACGTCCGCATATTCGCTGCCCGTCCAAGCATAGATTATCGGTAATGAGGCTATGCAATTTGTGTCGGAATTGAGATCCTGATCAATCAGCAATTCCTGACTGCCATTCCCATTCAAGTCATCCACGCTATGGAACAAGGCATGTGGTTGATTGAAATGGTAATCCTCAATGCCGGTAGGACTCTTATTGATGACATCGACGTAATTACAATCGACGGTGCCACCGCCATCGCCGGAGAGCACCAGCGACAGGGTTCCTGAGTGGCGCAAATCGGCGAACTGAAAGGCGCAAAGATGGCTGTCAGCGTTCTCCCATATCGGATTCATCGCATTCCGAACCGCATCTTTGGGTATTGAATTGAGGTTTTTGGCCTGGCTCAAAGACCAATCTGCGGACCAGAGGTCGGGGTAGGAGACGCTTTTCTGCGCTCTCGCGGCTGATCCGCAGAGGAGGACACCTAGCGCGAAAACGATTGCTTTATTCATGGTCAGCAATTTGGACATACAAGATTTGTAGGCGGGTCTGCCGGTATATGACTTCAAGTTAAACGATTTCATAATAATGATGAATTGAACGTCAACCGAATTTGGGCCTGCCGTTATGAAATGTCACGGTTTGAGCGAGTCTTGCGAATCACATCGGAGGTTGCGACAGTATCAAATGCCCGAGTATGGAGCGGGTCTTCGATGAGTGTGCAGAAGCTTTTTCCCGTAACGGTAGTCGGATCATGGACACGGCCGGAGTGGCTGGTGCATGCCTTGCGCCGGCGTCAAGCCGGCGAGATCAGCGCTGAGGAGTTCAACCGGATCGCCGATGATGCGGTACTCGCGGCGATCAAATATCAGGAAGACGCGGGGGTTGATATCGTCGCCGACGGCGAGATGCGCCGCGACAATTTCTATTCCTTCGTGGTCGAGAAGCTCTCCGGGATGCGGCTGATGAAGCTCTCGGAGCTGCTCGACTACATGAAGGACCGGGCAGGTTTCGAGGAAATTCTACGCGGGCTCGACGTGCCGGCCTTCGCGATCAAGAGTCCGATCGCGGTCGAGAAGGTGCGCGGCAACGAAGATGGCATCTCACTAGATGAAGCGCGATTTCTCAAAGCGCATACTCATCGGCAGACTAAGGTGCCGATTCCCGGACCGTATTTGCTGACGCGATCGGCCTGGTTCGAGGGGCTTTCTGACAAGACCTATCCGAAACGCGAAGACCTGGCCAAGGATGTCGTCGCGATTCTGCGCCGCGAGATCGAAGGTCTGAAGCGGATCGGGGTGGACTTTATCCAACTCGACGAGCCGTCGATCTCGCAGGTCGTTTATGGCGACGAGGCCGAGCAGACCTTTATGTGCGCGGCGCTGGGTTCGCGCGCCGATCCGACGACTGAGCTTGAATTCGCGGTGCGGCTGGTCAACGAAGTGGTCGAGGGAATCAAGGGCGTGCGATTCGGCGTTCACGTCTGCCGCGGCAACTGGAGCCGCAAGGAAAACGTCCTGCTGAACGGCAATTACGGTCCGCTGCTGCCGTGGCTAATGCGCATGAATGTTGATCAGCTGGTGCTGGAAATGGCGATGCCGCGCGCCGGCGAGGTGGACGTTTTTAAGGAATATCGCAACGAGAAGGAGATCGGGCTGGGAGTGTCGAACCCGCGCACGGACGAGATCGAGAATCCGCGTCAGATCGTGAGCCGGGTTAAGGAAGTGCTGAAGCATTTCGATCCGGAGAAGATTTTCCTCAATCCCGATTGCGGCTTCGGCACCTTCGCCGAGCGATGCGTCAACACGCCAGAGATTGCGTATCGCAAGTTGCAGGCGGTATCGGAAGCGGCGGAGCTTTTGCGGCGCGAGTACGCTTAACCTGAATCGAGGATTTGACCATGGCGGAAGAACAAGAACTCAACGGACTACGCGTCAACAAGATCACGGCGATTCTCGATCCGATGCGAGACGACCCGGAAGTGCTGAAAGCGGTCACCGGACCGTGGAAATCGCGTGTCGTGTGGCAGAGCGGATTCAAAGCCAAGGCCTACATGCGCAAGCACTCGGTGCAGATGGACGAGCCGGACGGACTGGACGCGAGCGACTGGCGGCCAGCGCGCATGAACAACTGCTCTCGGCAGCGGGTAGCTGCCTGACAGTCGGATATGTGCTGAACGCGACGAAGCGCGGGGTGAAAATTCACGATCTCGACATCGCGCTCGAAGGCAATTTCGATATATCCTTAAGTGGGCGGGTCACAGTTCTGCAGGAAATCCCGGCTATCCGACTGTGAAGGCGAAATGCTTCGTGCGCGCCGACGCGGACGATAAAACCCTGCGCGAAATTTGGCAGGCGGCGATTGACGGTTCGCCGGTGACGCAAACGGTTGCGCGCCCGACGCGGATCGAGACCGACTTCGAGAAGGTGTAGACGCCACTTCGGCGACTGCCGCGCGGCTTGAAGATAGGCAGCGAATTGTCAATTTGTGGTGCTAGCCACGGTATCGCACGCATCAGATGGGTTGTCCGGCGAGGATGATAGGCAGGCGGGTAAGACCATGGAGGACGCGTGCTTCAATCAATGCGCGCGAAGCGCCTGCGATCGGCGGTCCAACTGAACCGTCAAGGTTGGGATCCGGATTGTGGCATGACGCACAATTGATCAGGTACACGCGCCGCCCCTGAGCGACGCGATCAGAGGGGCTGCTCGGTTGAGGCGACTTGGCGCATCCGGCGCACAGGACGAGCAATATCGCAATGATGATGGCGCGCTGACGGGACACAAGCGCCACCAGACTGCGGACGATAATTCTCAGAAGGACTAAGAAGGCGAGAGAGAAGAGAAAGTTCTCCTCTCCCATCGCGTTTCAAGATTATTTCAGATTGGTGGAAGCGAAGTCCCAGTTCGCGAGATTATTCAGAAAAGTCTCGACGTACTTTGCGCGCGCGTTGCGGTAATCGATGTAGTAAGCGTGTTCCCAGACGTCGCAGGTGAGCAGTGGAGTCTTGCCCTTAGTGATAGGATTCTCGGCGTCGTGGCTCGGCTCGACTGAAACGGAGCCGTCATT
>CAWCJN010000015.1:0-14664 GCA_963795945.1 uncultured Pseudomonadota bacterium | reverse complement strand
AGCTCTGAAGCAGTCACTGCGGAAATCGCACATCTCTTCGGCCAGATGTCGCGCCAGTTCGTCGATGGTTAAATCGCCGCGTTCCGCGGCAATCAATACGCTCGAATCGATCAGCGCCGCCATCCGGAGGCCGCGATTAAGTCTTGACGCGCGAGCAACTCCTCCCCAGTTGCAAGATATTCTTCGTCCGGCCGCGACAGCGTCCGCAATAGTTGCGCGAGTTGCGTGCCGCTAAATTTGGGCGGCCGCGCAGGGCGAATCTCACAGATCAGTTTTCCACCTCGCTCTGGAATGACCCCCTGAAACTGGACAGCTAAGCAAGGCCGGATTGGACCGGGCGAGGGACTTATCGGAGGATAAGTGATGGCTCGGCATCGGAGTTTCGGTTCGCAATTCAAACGACAGATCGCCCGCGAATTTCTTGACGGCCGGGCGGGTCTTCATGAACTGGCGCGGCGCTACAGTCTGTCGCGCAATTTGATTCGGCTCTGGATCCGCAAGTACGAAGATGGCGAATTTAACGACGAGCTGGCCGAAGCGGTGCACGTGGCCGAGTACGAACGCAAGATTGCCGAACTCGAACGCAAAGTCGGGCAGCTGACCATGGAAGTTGATCTGCTCAAAAAGGGGGCGCAGCTGGTACGCCAGTCCAACGGCGGGAGTACTCCATCGTGAGCGGTCCCAAGCCATCTCTGTCGCGCGAGGCTGCCGAATCATGAAGCTGGCACGTTCGACATGTTATTACCGCGCGCGCCGCGTCGCGGCGGAGAAAGCTGCTTTACATGAGCGCATCATGGCGTTGTGCGCCGAATTTCCACGTTACGGCTATCGGCGCATTACCCACCAGCTTCGCGCGGAGGACCTGGTCGTCAATCACAAGGCGGCCTCGCGATTCATCCGACAGCAAAGTCTGCAGGTACGGCCATTGCGGAAGTTTGTGTCGCCTACCGATAGCACTCACGACTGCCCGATCTTTCCCAATTTAGCCCGGATTTCGACCTACTGGACCCAATCAACTATGGGTAGGTGACATCACTTACATCGGCATCGCGGCCCTTCGTCTATATCGCGGCGATCCTCGATGCCTGGTCACGTCGCGCAGTCGGCTACGCGCTCGGCCGCCAAATGGATATTCGCCTGACGCTGGCCGCCTTGCGTGCCGCCGTCGCCCATCGCCAGCCACCACCCGGCTGCATTCATCATTCTGACCGCGGGGCCCGATCTGCCGCTGAACCCTATCGCCGGGCCCTGGCGGAATATCATCTAGTCGGTTCAATGAGCCGTCGCGGTAATCCCTATGATAATGGCCAGGTGAGAGTTTTATGAGGACCATCAAATGTGAGGAGATTTATCTCAGTGATTACCAGACCTATGCTGACGTGACCGCGCGGCTCCCACACTTCATCGATCAAGTTTACAACCTGCGCAGGCTACATTCGGCTTTGGACTACCATTCGCCTGTGCAGTTTGAACAATTACACGTCCCGCAGCTGGTCCAATCTCCCGTCTGATAACTGTCCAGCCAAAAGGGTTCACTCCAGGTCGCCGATAAAACTCTCGCCCGATAACGAACCCGATTCATCAATTCAGAAAAGCTTCTGGCTGCAACCGTCGCTGAATAGGCGAGTTCATGAAAATTAGATTTTGCATATTTTAGGATCAGACACTACCCTTTTAGAATTCGAGCGATGCTCGACAGGGGAATCAGGATGGAATTTGGCGTTTGCGTCGATACACATATCAGTAAATGGGACTTGATCCGCTACGTCGAAGAGCTGGGCTATGATCGCGCGTGGATTCCCGACTCTCAGATGATTTGGTCGGATTGTTATGCGGTAATGGCGCTGGCGGCGCAAGCTACCCAGCGGATCAAAATCGGCACCGGCGTCTCGATTCCCGGTACGCGGATCGCACCGGTGACGGCGCACTCGATCGCGACGATAAATCAGATTGCGCCGGGGCGAGTTTTTCTCGGGATTGGTACGGGGCATACAGCGATGCGCGTGATGGGGCAGCATCCGATGCCGATCAAGGAATTTCGCGAATATCTGCGGGTCGTGCGTACGCTGCTGCACGGGGAGGCGGTGGAATATACCTATGGCGGCGTAACGCGGGAGATCGAGTTCCTCCATCGCGACCTGCACTTCATCAATCTCGACAATCCGATCCCAATATATGTAGCGGCCAATGGTCCGATGGCGTGTGCGGCAGCGGGCGCTTATGGCGACGGATGGATTACCGCCGGCGCCGATGATATCCGGCCCAAGCTGAACCTGATCGAAGCAGGCGCGAAAAAGGCGGGGCGCAAGTTGCCTGATCCATTTCTGACGACCGCGCTGATCACGTCGTGCGTCTTGCGGCCGGGCGAGAAGTTGACTGACGAGCGGGTAATTCAGGAGACCGGATCGTACGTTACTGCGATTCTGCATTTTGCATACGAAATTTGGAGCGACCTCGGCAAAAAGGACGAGCTGATTCCGCCCTATTTCAGGAACAACTGGGGACGGTATCTCGAACACGTCGCGAGTTTCAGCCTGCCCGAAGACAAGCGGTTCAGGCAGATTCACGACGGCCATTGCACCTATATGCAGCCGGGCGAGGAGGTTTTCGTGACACCGGAAGCGCTTCGCGGGACTTGCCTGGCCGGCACGCCCGAGGAGATCGTAGGTCAAATCACCGAGATGGAACGTAATGGCCTGATGGGAGTCAGCCTGCTGCCGACCGCGGAATATCAGCGCAAAGTCTTTCGCGACTTCGCTGAAATGGTGATGCCGCTGATGCGATGATCGGCTCGGCGGCTCGATAATACCAGTCGATTCAGAGCTTGCTGGTTGCTATCTGATCAGAGATGGATGCGGGGCGGATCAAAATCGGGCTAGTCCAGATGGCCTGCGACCCCGAGCTGCAGCGGAATCTGGACAAGGCAGTTGTTCGCGTCAAGGAGGCGGCGGCGCGCGGCGCGCAAGTCGTATGTCTGCAAGAGCTCTATCGCTCATGGTATCCATGCCAGAGCGAGGAGAATGCCAATTTCGATCTGGCCGAGACCATCCCCGGACCGAGCACGGAAAAATTGGGAGACGTCGCGCGGGCGCATTCAGCCACGATTATCGCGCCGATATTTGAGCGGCGCGCGCCGGGCGTCTATCACAATTCGGCGGTCGTAATTGATCCGCAAGGGCGAATCGCCAGCCACTATCGCAAGATGCATATCCCGGATGACCCGGGCTATTACGAAAAATTTTACTTCACGCCGGGCGACCTCGATTTCATAGCGTATCGGGGCGAGCCGGCCAATCTCGGCGTGCTGATCTGTTGGGATCAATGGTTTCCCGAAGGGGCGCGGCTGACCGCTATGGCGGGAGCGCAGATTCTTTTTTATCCGACTGCGATCGGATGGACTGCCGATATGAGTGAACCGCTCCGGCGTAAGATGTATTCGGCGTGGGAAACGATGCAGCGTGCGCACGCGATCGCCAACGGAGTATTCGTTGCGGCGGCGAATCGCGTCGGCGTCGAAGGCGCGATCGAGTTCTGGGGCGGCTCGTTCGTCAGCGATCCGTTCGGTGAGATAATTGCCTGCGCGAGTCATACCTCGGAGGAGACGTTGATCGTGGAATGCGACCTCAATCAGATCGAGGAGACGCGGCGTAACTGGCCCTTCCTGCGGGATCGTCGAATCGACGCATACGGCGATCTGACACGGCGTTTCCGTAATTAGCTGTGACCCTTCTCTCTGCCACCGATCGCGCTCGGCTCGCTTCGTATCGAATGCCCGCTGAATGGGCGCCGCACACGGCGACTTATCTGGTGTGGCCGCACAATCTCGATACCTGGCCAGGGAAATTTGAGCCGATTCCGGCAATCTTCGCGCAAATGGCGGCGGCAATCGCGCATTTCGAGCCGCTGCGAATTCTGATCAATGATCATATGCGCGCCGAAGAGATTGCGCCGTTGATAATCGATGCGCCGACGCCGTTTGGCGGGCCTGCCCGGATGGAACGAATTGAATTTGTGCCGATCTCGACCAACGATTCATGGATTCGCGACCACGGCCCGATCTTCGTGAACCGTCGCGATGGAATCGACCAGATTGCGCTCGACTGGCGCTTCAATTCGTGGGGCGAAAAATACGGCGCATACGATCTCGACGATGTCGTGCCGCAACGGCTCGGCGAACGCTACAGATTTGAAGTAATCGAAACCGGCGTTGTGCTCGAAGGCGGCTCGATCGACGTAAATGGCGCGGGCGCGTTGCTTACTACCGAATCCTGTCTGCTGAATCGCAATCGCAATCCGAACCTGACGCGCAGCGAGATCGAGGAATTTCTGCATCTCTGCCTCGGGATCGAGCAGATTATCTGGCTGGGAGATGGAATCGCGGGTGACGACACCGACGGTCATATCGACGACCTCGCGCGCTTCACCGCCGAAGACACGATCGTCACCGCCGTCGAGCGCGACACGGCGGACGTGAACTATCAACCGCTGCAGGACAATTTTATGCGCCTACAGGCCGTCCGCGATCGCGCTGGCCGCTCGTTCAAAGTTGAGACCTTGCCGATGCCGTCGCCGCTCTATTATGACGGCACGCGCCTCCCCGCCTCTTACGCAAATTTCTATATTGTGAATGGCGGTGTAATTATGCCGTCGTTCGATTGCCCTGCGGACGAGATTGCCGCATCAACGCTGGAACGACTGTTTCCTGGTCGCGATCTAGTGAGAATTTCCTCGACTGATCTGGTGTGGGGCCTCGGCGCGATCCACTGTCTGACACAACAGCATCCAACTTCACAAGCACATCTGGGTTGAGCCTCAATGAGTGTAAAACAAAAGTCCCGCGATATGAGCAAAGAAGAAGCGATTGTCGCCCTCGATCAACTGCCGGACGATCCGCTTTCGATGCCGCCTCCATACTGGAGAGGTTCCGGAGCTATTTTTCATATTCTCGAATCTCTAAATTCTATCCCTTTACTTCTTCAAGAACTAATTCCGCTGCTGGAAAAAACCGAGGGTGACTTTGATGCCCACTTTAAAAGTCAGCGCAACCGAGACGACGATCACGAGATGGAGGAGTTTGCGCGTATTGGCGGACCACTCTGGGATCTAGAAGTCAGAATCAAGCTGCAATGCGAGATAGTTATCCTAATGAGTGCAATTGAAGCTGAAGAAATCACAAATAGATTTTGTGTCTTCAATTTGCCAAAGGATATTGCAGAGCCGATTGAGAAGCTTTCTCTGCCGGATAAGCTCTTGATCGCCTCCAGCTTCGTTGGATCGAAAGCGAAGAGCTCAGCCGTTTTCGGTGAAGTCCGTAGGCTGACAACTTGGAGGAACGCGTTCGCCCATGGTCATTGCGTAGATAGGCCTGTCAGATCACTCCGACACAATCACTTAATTCACCCGGCCTCGTATCCTGACGTGCCCGGCACAATCCTCGAAATGAAACAGTTCGTCGCTGCTCTCTTAGATGTTGATAAATTCCTAGGATCAATTAGTAAGAATTCTTATACAGCAGGTGCGTTCTGGGAAATGGGAGAAATTAAAAAGTATATGAAGAAGATTGACCGATTCGTTTTCCATGTAGAAAAAAACCAAATCTACTTACTCGAATACCAATCTGCCCCCTAGATAGCGCGCGATTCGACTATCAGTCCGTCCTCGCGCAACACGTTAATCTTATCCTCCGAATAGCCGCATAAGTTCCGCAGCACCTCGCTCGTATGCTCACCTAGTCGCGCGGCCGGACCGGGAATCTCGGGCGGGGTCTTTGAGAATTTGTGCGGCGACTTGAGCATCAGCATCTCGCCGCCCTTCGGCGCTTTCATCTTTTCGACCATCCGCGGACTCATAATCGGATCATTGGCAAACTGTCCGACCGAGAGTAGTCGCGCTGCGGGCAAGCGCAATTCGTCGGCAAGGATTCGGATCGCTTCGTCGTCGTTCGGCAGTGTCGCGAGCCATTCCTCGATGATCAATTTGAGCATCTCCTGATTTTGCGTCCGGCCGCTCATCGACTTGAACTCCGGCAGCATCAGCTCCTCGCGCCCGATCCGCTTGATCATTGCCTCCCATTGCGGCTCGGTGAACACGCCGATTCCGATATAACTATCCTTTGCCTTGAACACACCATAGGGAAATGCGCCGGTTCGTTGAGTGCCGCCGCGCTGCGGATCGATCTCACCGTGCGATGCGGTATATGCCGCAAGCTGCCAGTCGTGCGAATTGAACACGCAATCGACCAGCGCCAGATCGATATGCTGGCCCTCGCCCGTGCGTTCGCGATGGAACAACGCCGCGCTGATCGCGCCAAAGGCGTTCACTGCGGTCATATGATCGGCGATCGCGGAAGCTGGATATACCGGATGGCCGTCCGGCTCACCCATCATGTGGAGCAATCCGCCCGCCGCGAGCGCGACGAGATCATTGCCGATCCGCTGCGCGTAGGGACCGTCCTGTCCGTAGGTGGACACGGAGCACATCACAATTTGTGGATTGACCGCCGCGATGTCGTCGTAACCGAGACCATAACGGGTGAGCACGCCCGGCGTGTAGTTCTGAAAGAACACGTCGGCAGTCTTCGCGAGGTCTTTGAGAATCGCCGCACCTTCAGGTCGTTTGAAATCGACACAGATGCACTTCTTGCCCCGATTATGCATCGAGAAGTACGCTGCCGGCGCGCCTTTCGGACCGTCATCGGCGCTGAAGCGCAGCAAACGGCTGCCCTCACCTTTCGGCGGCGGCTCAACCTTGATCACCTCGGCGCCAAGATCAACGAACAATCGCGCCGCGACTGGTCCGGCCAGATATTGCGTCACGTCGAGGATACGGATGCCGTCGAAAATCTTTTTTGCCATCAGCGTAAACCTTCCGCAGAACAGGTCGCAGCCCATGCGCCGCCCTCTTTCCATAGCGCGTCGGGATGCTAAGTAATAGCGGAATCAACCGCAGGAGAGAGATCGTATATGCGTCGCGCCAAACCCGTTCGTTCCGCCCTGTTTGTCCCCGGCAATCGTGAGGACCGGATTCGTAAAGCGCCCCGTTTTGGCGCCGACGCCCTGATTCTCGATCTCGAAGACGCGGTGGCATTGCCGGATAAACCGAATGCGCGGCCGGTCGTGCGCAAGATGGTCGAAGAATTAGGCGGCGCGGGCCAAACGATGATGGTGCGAGTCAACGACTTCGAGACCCAATTCACCTGGGCCGACCTCGACGCGATCATCTGCAAAGAGCTTTACTGCGTGATGCTGCCGAAGGTGACCGGCCCGGAAGACGTGAAGCGCGCCGATACAATAATCGAATTCCTCGAACGCAAGCACGGCATCGAAGTCGGCACGGTGCTGATCTATCCGGTGCTCGAAACGGCGCAGGGGATGCGGCAGGCGTACGAAGTCGGAATCGCGTCACCGCGCGTGGTGCATATGGGCGGACTGACCGGCAAGGACGGCGATATCGCGCGGCGATCGGCTTCCATTGGACGCCGGAAGGTCACGAGGCCTTTTACTATATCTCGAAAGTGCTGCTCGATGTGCGCGCGGCTAACGTGCCGTATCCTATGGGAGGCCGCGGCTGGCGGGACATCCATGACCTCGATGGATTACGCAAAGAAGCCATTCTGACCAAGAATTTCGGCCACATGGGAATGCTGCTGATTCATCCCTCGCACGTCGCGATCGTCAACGAAGTCTTCACGCCGACCAAAGAGGAGATCGCGCACTGGCAAGAGCTAATCGCGGCAGTCGAGAAATGCGAGCGCGAGGGCAGCTCGGTCGTGACGTTCAACGGCATGATGGTTGATACGGCTCATCTGAAGGTCGCCCGCGACATGCTCAAGTGGGCCTCGGAGTTGGGTGTGGCATAAACGCCCAACATGGCGAAGAAGCTTTTAGTCAAATTCAGTAAGCACGCCGTTCTTACCGCAACGCGCGTTTCCTCTGTTCATACCGAACGATTGGTCTACGTTTTGTCTGCGAGCAAAGCGCTGAATTACGAGTTTGGTAAGAAGTCTAAAATTGTTTACATCGGTACGACCGAGAACGGAATAAGGCGGATAGCTGAAAGCATTGCGGACAAGGCTGGCGAGAAACTAACCGTATTCGGCGTGCACTCTCTGGAAGCAAGGATAGTAACTTGTACACCCAAGAGGCACGTGAAGACTTGGAAGGTCCTTGAGAGCGCATGCCTTCTCGCTTTCCGAGATAAGTTTGGAGGCGTGCCGAAGTACAATAAGCATGGAATCAAACTGCAGGAGGGCAAAGAATTTCAATATTTTAGTAAGGAACGTATTAACAAAAATCATCGACGAACTCAGCTAGCGCTATCCAATCGATTTCTCTGCTTTGTTCTGCGATGAGAGGATGCTGCCTAAGTCGGTTCTATTGCGAATGACTCTCTGAGCTGCCCCAGAGGAAATTGGGCATGAAGATTAGCAGCATCTCTAATGGCATTTTCGGTTAGCATCATCTCCGCGCATCTGATTGTCTGCGCGAGAGAGCCTGCCTGGAGCGACGCGGAAAGGAACCCTAATTCCGTCGGTACCTAATTCGACGCTATATACCGATCCAGTTCTTCCAGCTCGAAGTTGTCACCCAAGCCACTGCTTGACGACGTCGCTGATTCTGACAATCCCGATAAACGGCCCGTCCTGCGTGACCGGCGGTTGGCGGATGCGCTGATTGGTCGTGATTTTCCGTCAACTCGACGATATGGTGGTCGGGTGCACAGGTTTCGACCTGCCGGTAGTCAGTTCTCGCGCGGCCAGCATCATACGGAATCGCCGAGCGTGGCAATTCCACGCATCACGTCGCACTCCGAGCAGAAACTTCAGAAACTTTCAGTCTTACAGGCTTCGTGTTCGTCGAAGTTCCAGGCCTCGGATGATGAGCGGGTGATTCTTTAGCGCGGCATCACAATTTGGATCGTTAGTCGCCTCGTAAAGGACCTCGCAGGGTAATCCGATCGCGGCTTTCGATCCTCGTGGGTCGGAACGCCCGCGACGCGTGTGACAGTACCATCTTCTTCCTTGCAGTCATCGAGCTCGATAATTGCTACGACATCAGGAACCGCGCCGATAAGCGCGCCCACGATTGGCTGTTCGACTACAACATAATTATGAATGACGCCTTTGCCGGCCGTCTCGAACCATCCGAGGTCCATCGAAGAGCATTGCCGCACGCGGGAAAACGGCGGGAAGAATTTATGACCGCATCGTTTCATTGCCGACAAGATACTTGTGCTCGCGCGTCGCTGCCCACCATTTTTGCGTATCGAAATCGGGGTTGATTCGGAGCTCGGAATAATCAATTGTAACCGGCATTCATGATCCCCGCAGAATCAGACAGCTCGCCATGTTTTCGTAACCCCACGCCATCCCGCAGCGGACCTCGCTTTTTTAACCTGCCAACAGTCGGCTTTGCGATCGTAACTGTGCTTGCCTTCCGCCCATCCGGGACAGCATCGTCGGCGCGATGGCGCAGTTGGCGGACGTTTTCGATCACCATCTGGACGCCGTGCGTGTAGCCCTCGGACAGATGCCCGCCGGAGAGGTTGCTTGGCGGCTCGTGATCGATCTGCAGCGGCCGCCCTGACGGAGTCGCCGCCTCGCCCGGTCCGCAGAAGCCGTTGGCCTCGAGCTCGATCAAAGTGGTGAAGGTGAAGGCGTCGTAGCCCGAGACGAAATCGACGTCGCTATGACTGATCCCGGCCATGCCGAACGCCCGCTTCCCCCGTAGTTTCCGGCCACGTAGTGGATCACTGGTCGCGAGTAGTTCCACTGCGGATTATCGGTGATCGTGCGTGCATCACCGCCCATGATGAAAACCGGCGGATGGCGCAGGTCGTAGGCGCGCTCGCGGACGTGACCACATCGCCGCGGAGACGTCGGTCTCTTGACAGCAGTCGAGCAAGCGAAATGGCTTCGCGACCATCGCGAGCGCTGATGGTCCTCGATGGTGATTGGCTTCGATGGCCGCCTTGAGATTGAGGCTCGCGTGGTAGCGATGGGCGACGGCGACTTCGGCGAAGGCGCGGGTGGTGGGGGGGGTGTCGCGCGGATGATGCGTCGCCGAATTCCGAAGCGCTGCGCCGGAGTCGTCCAGGCGCGTGGCATGCTGTACTGGTCGTCGCGGGCAGCAGTGGCGACGCTCGCGCCGGGGACCTGACCGCCCATGCGCCGGCTGGAGCAGCCGTTCCTCGACGGAAACGGCGGTGGGCTCGGCGCGTCCGGCTTCCAGCAGTCCGATTTCATGGTCGACCAACGCTTCGGTGCTGGAACCGCGGCCCATGATATCGACCGCGTAATTCAGACGAATGCCCAGCGCGGTTGCGATATGATTGGAACTGGTCGAATCCATCGCCTGGGTAGCTGGTCATCCCGTCGATGTCGCGCGGCTGCAGACCGGCGTCGTCCATCGCTTTTTTGACCGCCTCGCAGGCCATCGACAACGTGGTCCGGTTGGACGGCCGCATGTGAGGCGTCTCGCCCACCCCCACGATGCAGTACTTGTCGGTAAGTGTGCCCACAATACCTCGAACTTTCTTTACGTACGCGGCGCCGGTATCAGTCGGCGAACACCGACTGATACCGGCGCCGCGTCATTCCCCTATGCCGCCACTATCTAACTAACTAACTAATCCATCCGCTGTTGCAGCTCGATAGTATTGCCGTCCGGGTCCTGCACCCAGACCTGCTTGCCGACCATCTTCTGCTGCTCGGGCGTAAGATTCAGCTTCGCCATCATCACCGCGGCGTCGAGGAACTTAACGCCCATCGCGTCGAGGGTGCGCTTGGTTTCGTCGATATCATCGACCTGGATGGCTATATGCGGGCCAGTTGGGTCGATCCCTTTGTGGCGCTCGCCCCCAATCAGATGGATCGCGTTTTCGCCCACGCCATACCATTCACCCGGGATATTGATCTTGGGGCGCGGGAGCTTTTTTAGCCCAATCACTTTCTCATAGAACTCGCGCGACTTATCAACGTTCGTAACGTTGACTGCAACGTGATTGAGTCTGCCGGTTTTAATCATTGCTGCATCTCCGCTTGGGCAATTTTGGGCCTGTTCCACAATCCGACTCGGAGCACGGCGCCTGTTACGCTCTTTTAGTGCAGTTGCGGCGCGCGAGCAAATAAATCAATGCACCTCCGCGCCGCCGGCGACGTTCAACGCCACACCGGTGATGTTGTCGGCCTTCGCGAGGAAAACTACGGCTTCGCCGATATCTTCTGGAGTCTGCTCGCGTTTCAAGAAAGTATTCTGTTTCGATACCTGGGTGAGGTTGTCGCCACCTTCGCCGACGCCGAGCAGCCCCGGGATTTTGTTCAGCACGTCGGTCCACATCGCGGTGCGCAGGAATCCGGGACAAACCGCATTAACGCGAATGTTTGCCGGACCTAACTCTTCGGCGAGCGCCTGCGTGAACGCGACGACGGCAAACTTGCTCGCGCAATAAGCGGCGACCCCGCCGTAACCTTTCTTGCCAGCGATTGACGCCGTGTTAATGATCGCGCCTTCTTTGTTCTTGATCAGATAAGGAATGCACGCCTTTGCGCAAAGGAACGGCCCTTTCGCATTCACCGCCATCACGCGATCCCATTGCTCCTCGGAGAAATCTGCGACCGGGCCGACCGCGATAATCCCTGCGTTACTGACCAGGATGTCGATGCTGCCGAGTTGCTGCGCGGCTTCCGCCGCCATGCGTTCGACAATCGGCAAAGCGCGTTACATCGACGAGGATCGGGACCGCCTTTACCTCTTTCCGGCGGACCTCCTCGACCGTACGCTGCAGATCGGTCTGGGCAGCCAGGTTGTAGGTCAGCGCCGGATCGCTTGGATTACCCATATCGACCAGCGCGACATTGGCGCCGGCCTCGGCCAGTTTCAATGCGATCCCGCGGCCGATGCCGCGCGCCGCGCCGGTTACAACTGCGTTCTTGCCTGCTAAGTCCATCATAACCTCCGTATTCCGGCGAGCTGAGCTCAGCCGAAAATCGCAACTTAGCATGAGTGTCAGCGAGCGTCGCGCCTAAGGAGCGTTCAATTTGAAGCATGGCAACGGAACGTGGTACGGGTGGACCCGAGCTTTTTGGATCTAGTACCGCACGCATCGGATTGCGAGGGACTGATGAAAGTGAAGCAGCTAATTCGAATGCTCGGCTTGTCCGTTTGCGTATTACTCATAACGATGAACGTTCGCGCCATCGCCGCGGATTCTGCGCCGCCGGCGATTCCTTCCGGCACGACGATCACGATGGCCAACTGGCAGCAGTACAAGTCCCTCATGCCAGACGGCATGATCGAGCTCTTCGAGGGCAAGTATTTCTGGAAGATGCCGCAGGACGTGCAGATGGAAATCGGTCCGACCATAATTCATCCGCTGCCCAGGAACTATCTTGCCGCAACTGAGAAGTATGCCCCCCAAGTACGGCTGGTCGAACTACCCGGCGGGGGCTTGTCGCTGGAGAATTATCATGGAGGCATTCCATTTCCGAACCCGGCCAACCCGCACAAAGGATGGAAACTGCTGGCGAATGTCTGGTACCGCTACATCCCGCACTTGATCGTCGACACCTATGGCTCCGGTTGCGCGATTGACAGTACCGGCAGCGCCAACTGTCAGGCCTATGTCGGGGTAAAGCGGCAGTTAAGCTACAACACCGATTCCGACGCGCCGCCGGAAGCAGCCGGTTCGGATGCCCGCTACTTCACCGAATGGTTCATGACGCTTGAACCAGAGCAGGACCGTTATACCGCCTATCTGACGGTGAACTATGCCGACCCCGCCCGCCCCGAGGGCGCTTATGTCTTCCTGCCGTCGTTGCGCCGTTATCAACCTATTTCGAATGCTGCGCGATGCGCCGAGAGCGCGGGCCTTGATCAAACTTATGAAGATTTTCACAACGGTCTCGATACCAACCTGACCGAGCTCGAAGTCGAGGACATGGGCCATCGCAAGATTGTCGCGCTTGTGGACGTCAACCCGCCCACCGCCCCATTCCCCGGTGACGTCGATATGCCGCTCGGCTTCCCGACACCGAAATGGGGCAAATGGCAGGTTCGCGACGTGGATGTACTCGGTATCAAGAAAATCCCGTCAAAGGCGAAAGGCTATTGCTATGGCAAGCGCGTGATCTACGCCGATAGCCACTTCGCCTACCCACTCTGGGAAGACATGTGGGACTCGAAGATGCAGCCGTGGAAGTTCGCCGGATTATTTCCGCTGGCAGTCGACGTACCCGGGGTAGGGGTTGTGAACAGCGCGGCGCTGGATGTCGAGGTCTTCTGGGATATTCAGCGGAACCACGCCACCTTCGCCAGCGAGCCGACGCGGGGGCATCCATATTACGTCAACGGCCAAGCCCCCAAGGAGTACAACGACGATGCTCGTTACACGACACCCGCGGGCCTCAATCTGATTATGCGCTGAAGCAGGAATTGCTTGATGCCCCGCTACAAAGCATGTCGTACAGGCGAAGCGGAGCGGAGAGCGCCCGAACTTCGAGTTTGCAAATCGCTCACAGTGATGCGAGTTTGAGTGAACGTCCAAAGTCGCCTTCCAGCAGCCTGTATCAGCCGCTCAGACTCAGGACTCCGCTATGCCGCAACGAGATCCGAGCTCGACACGTTGCTATTTCAGTCATCAATTTTGACTCGTCCCGTTGGTTATCGGTTCCCTTACGGTCTGGCGATATCATCGTGGCCATGAGTCCCAAGTCAGGAACAACCTGGACTCAACGCATAATCTCGATCCTGCTACATGGTGAACATCTGCCGGAACCCCTCATAACGCTTTGCCCATGGATTGATGCGCGGTTTCTCCCGGGCTCACTTGAAGCGCTTGCGGCGCGTGTAGTCGCGCAGCCCTATCGGCGTTCGCTCAAAAGTCATCTGCCTTTCGATGCACTGCCCTATGATCCCACGGTGAAGTACGTCTGCGTCGGACGCGACGGAAGAGATGTGGCGCTTTCGATTCACAACCACTACAGCGGCTATACGGACGTGGTGCTCGGTTGGCTGAATTCGCCGTCCGACATGTTCAAGGAGCGTTTCGAACGGGCCTCCCCTGACATACATGTCTTTCTCGAAGGTTGGCTGACGCGGGGAAATGTAAATTATCCATGGGAGACTCAGGGCTATCCCGGCCTGTCGAACCTCAGGCACGTTCAAAGTTTCTGGGATTTTCGTGATCTCCCAAATATTTACTTGGTCCATTACGACGACTTGAAGAAGGACCTCTGCGGAGAAGCTGAGCGCCTCGCTGAGTTTATTGATGTCGAGCCCACACCCGACCATATCCGGATGATTGAAAAGCACTGCTCCTTCGAGGCGATGAAGATTGAAGCCGACGAGATCATCCCGGGCGTCGATCAAATCATGGAGGGCGGCGCCAAGCGCTTTTTCCATAAGGGCGTATCGGGGCGCTGGAGAGACGTTTTTACTCCGAAGGAGTTGGAGCTTTACGAAGCCGCGGTTCAACGCATACTTTCTCCCGATTGTGCACGCTGGCTTGAAAGCGGCCGCTCCGCGATATGATAGGCTCGCGATTCGCGTGAAACCGCGTCGAAGAAGCTAAATCGCGGCATCGCAACGATTCTGGCTGCGACGGAGCGTGCGAGGTCAAGACTGTGGAGTGATGGCGAGGGCAGATTTGACAATGCGTTAACGCGGC
>CAWCJN010000014.1:0-12964 GCA_963795945.1 uncultured Pseudomonadota bacterium | reverse complement strand
CAAGAACGGGAAAGTAGATATTGCCGTCGGGACCGAGGAATAACGCGTTGGGCAATGGCAAATTATCCGCGAGCTGGCGGGGTGCACGGCCATCGGCGAACAATTCCCAGAGCCGGCCATTGGGACGGCATTCATCCATGAAGATGCGGTCTTGATGGATCGTCACCCCATTGGCGGCCGTAACATTATCCGCAATGATCCGCACCTCGCCGTTCGGCGAGCGCGCGCAGACCCGCTCGCTCATCACTTCGGTCGCGTAGAGCGTGCCCTTGGAATCGAAGGCGAGATCGTCGGGAGCGATGATCGGTCCGCCATGCGGACTGACCACCGAAACTGCGCCGCTCGCCGGATCAATCGCGCTGATCTGGCTGCCGAAGGCCTGCGCGACGTAGAGCTTGCCGTCCGGCCCCATCCGCATCCCGTTCGCCCCGAAGAGCGCGCTCGGCGGCGTCAATTGGATGCATTTCCATCCGGCAGTAACGTTGATTGCTGGTCCGCTGTATCGATTACTCGCTTGCGCCATCAGCCCGTCCTCTTAACTTTCCGCGCGAGCAGCACATGAACTCGCCTGCCCGTTTGAGAGTTTGCTTCCGATAATCACCGCGTAGCGCGGTTTGCTGTCGTTTGTAAAGGATCATCAAGGTGGAACGCACGCCATAGGACATTGCAGCCTTGCCCTCCGTCCAGTGTTCCAAATGGCTGTTAACTTAATATTCGATATAATTCTTCTGTCGAGAAATCAGCCTTAACTGCCGAAAAAGTCCAGCCCGCCATGTTCCAAATAAGGTCGATACTGTTGAAAAAAGGGTTTTGACCATAGCGACAGCTGATCCAATGCACGCTCTTAAAACCCTCCGCGCGCTTACTCGTCGCGAATGTTCGGTCAGTCCGAGTTTTTCAACACCATCGGTCCCTTGCGCAACGCACCATTATCGCCGCTATACCAACGGAACGAGATTCTGCTAATAACTCTTTTTCACAGAGATAGAGATTCCCTATAGGGAGGCACCACATGATTACAGAGCTATTTGCGTTGGGAGCAGACGGCAATCTGTGGTTGGAGTTCGCGCAGAATGGAAACTAGGGCCAAGTGCCACCCCCACGCCAACCCATCGACGGCAACGTCGCATCTTTCTCGTCGTTGTCCGCGACAGAAATATACGTGATCGGAACCGACGGCAATCTCTGGTACGAATACACAACGACGGGACAATGGGGTCCTCAGGTGCCACCGAAACGTCAGCACGTCGACGGTAACGTCGTGTTTTGGGACCTTCTATCAGGAACAGACAAAGGCCCCAGAAGGCAGCCATGGAGCGCCGCTACGAGGATCCCCCATCGAGTTCGTACAACATGATGGTTGTGCCGGAGTTTCCTTCCAGTATTCGGCTATGCGGAGTGTAACCGCGCGGAACGCCGTCGTGCTTTCGTTTCAGGGCGCTAGGCAAGACCCATTTCCAGCGGAATTCCGCGGAAAACCAGCGACGCACCGCTCACATCAGATTTGGCGGTATCGCCGCCCGCACTAAACGCATGTGCACGCGCCTTGTCGCACCCGTTGGACATTGAGCGATGTGATTACAACAAATCTGCAGCATGTCTACCTCGCGGGTGGCCTGCACAATCCCGCTTACCAACCGGTGATAGAGCCTCGCTTACTCGAAGCGCATGGAATTTTCCCTGTGTTTCAAAAAGGTAAGTCCTGCATCGTGGTGAAACGCCCTTTAATAAAGAGCTTTTGATGTTGCGAATGTCCGGCGCAAAACTAAGCCATCAAAAACGCCCGGCGGGCCCGCTGAATACTGATACCACACGCGCCGGAGAATCCGTTCATGGACGGATTCTCCGGCGCTCCCCTTGACCCCCCACCCACAACGCATGTGCCAGCTGCTCAGAAGAAAAGCACTGCCGGCATTCAAGCTTGCAATAGCGGCGGCTCTCCCGCATGAGTCGCTGCACCTGAGCGCGAAACTTCGCCGCCACTGCCGACCTTGAACGCCGGCAGTTCTTTTCTACGAAGCAGCCGGTAAATGGTTGAGGGGTGAACCCGCAAGTAGTCGGCGCCTTCCGTTAATCTCAGGACTTCTGTCATGGCTCCAATCTTCTGTGCGCAACTCTTATGTTTGTTCACACACAGTTATCGTTTATCAACAATTAGTCAAGTGTAGAGAGAGAAATTGCGGAACTGGGACCTCCCTAACAGCCGTAAAGCGGGTCAGCCGGTCACGATGCTTTAACCATCGACAAAATATTCTTTTGTCGATGCTGAAATTCGCTCCGCCTATCTTCTAAGAGTTTTACCATTTCTCACGCCCGGAACTTTCGACCAAGTGATAAACGGCGCAAGACGGGAAACACCCGGCGCGCCGGCGCCGAGCCGCGCTTGACACTGCGCGAAGGGCCGATCTAGGTTCACCACGGTCGCCGATGCTGCGGCGTCAATCCGATTTGGGAGTAATCATCATGGCGGAAGGCAAAGCGAAAAAGATGTGGGCGTTACCGGGCGCGGAACTGACCGCTCCGGCGTCGCTGCTGATGCATGGTGGCAGCAATGACCTGCTCCAGCTTCCTTGTCCGTCATTCCTGATCGAGCATCCTAAAGGATTGGTGCTGTTCGACACCGGATGCAACGCAAAGATTATCGACGATGCAGCGGGCTACTGGGGCGAGGTCGCGCAGGCGCTGCCGATCAAATGGAGCAAGTCCGACACGCTCGACAAGCAGATCGAAGGCGTCGGCTACAAGCCGTCCGACGTGAAATACGTGATCCTCTCGCACTCGCATCTGGATCACTCGGGCGGCCTGACCTATTTCCCGAAGGCCAAATTTCTCGTGGGTGCGAATGAGTTGCGCTACGCCTATTGGCCCGATCCGGATCGGCGCTGGGCGTTTATCCTCAATGATTTCCTTCCGACCCGCGCCTATGACTGGATCGAGCTGGGGGGTGATCTTGATTTGTTTGGCGACGGCGCAGTCCAGTTCCTGCTCACTCCCGGCCATACGCCCGGTGAATGTTCGGTATTGGTCAACTTGCCGAATCGCAAGTTCCTGCTGACCGGCGATACGGTCCATCTGCGAGCTGCGGTCGAAGGCGGAGCGACGATGGGAATCGACGTCGATCCGAATCAGTCGATCAAATCGATCCAGCGCATTAAGGCTATCCGCGATATGCAGGGCGCGACGATGTGGATTACTCACGATCCGGAAGACTGGAAAGAGCATCCGCATCAGATCGACTGAGCGGGACCGGCTTAGTTTTCGCGAGCGCGCCATTTAATGCCGCTGTACGAATGTCAATGTGAAAGGTGCGAGTTCACCTTCGAGGTGCTCGCACCGATTAGCGAAGCCGCCACGAAGAGCCATCCGTGCCCGGAATGTGGCCGACAGGCGCGCCGGATAATCTCGTGGGTCAGCTTCGGCCGGGGCGGAAAATCAACACCTGAACAGCCGTCAATTTCCGAACCGTCACGAAACGACGTGACCCAGCTTAAAGTCCCGGCGCCGATGCAAATCTGTTGGATGGATAAGCCATCCAGCGCGCGGTACGCCGCACACATGCACGGACGCGGCGCCGAATACGATGAGACCGTTGCCGCGCGCACTGACCGGCGCAAGCAGCGCGGCGAGACGACAGACAAGCCGGCAACCGCATCTCATCAACATTCGCATTCGCCGTTGTCAGATCCGGCGGTCTTCGCCCGCCGTCGCAAGGCTGCCTCAAACGCGAAGAAGGTTTCTCCGCCCAAATAGTAGGCTCGGAATTCGGATTACTTCACGATCAGGGACTTGCTGCCGAGGCGGTTACCCCATGTCGGCAGAAGGAACAATCACTCTTAACATGGACGCCTTCAGCCTCAACGGTTACTTCGCTCCGGTCAGGGCTGAGTGACGTAGTCACTCCCACCACGGCATCGACTTGATTGCCCCATCGGTTGATCGCCATCGAGCGCAATTTCTCGTCAATATGATCCTGATCGATTGCGCGTGGGGAGAAAGGTTCGTCGTAGGTAAGAATCCCGAGTTGCTCCGATGGTAAGCCGAGATTGCCGCTCTGCACCGGCATCTCTACCGGCGGTGCAACGACCGGCGTGCTGACCGCGGAGACGGGCTGCCCCTGGATCGTCATCGTGTCTGGCTGATCAGTCGATTGTGGAGCGGAGGCGCACGCGGCCAATCCTGCAAGGATCATCGCTGCCAGCGCGCCTCCTCGAAGCCATCTTCGAGCGACGTACCTCACGCAATAGTGATCGCACGAGCTAGCGCGCACGAGCGGGACGAGCTTTCCGGCTCGCCTTGCGGAAATGCGGCATCACTTCCCTGGCGAACAGCCGCATACTATTGCTAATCTTGCGAAAGTCGGTTTTCGGCAGCGCCATCGCCATCACCAGATGCGTCACCCGGCTGCGCGCCTGATAATCCTCGATCATGGTGATCGCTTCATTCGGCGTGCCGATAATCAGAGGCTCACCGAACAGCGATGCGGTTTCGGCTTTGCGCAGTTTGCCGACCGGCGGCAGCTTGGCTCCATAAGCCGCGTCACCCGGCAAGTCATTCGCTTCGGTGAACCATTTCCCATAACAGCTCATGATGTAATGGGCGCCGGCTTCGGCAGCATCCCACGCGGCGTCGCGTCGTGACGCGACGAACACCGTACGTAATTGCGCGATATTGAAATTGACAGGATTTTTGCCAGCCTCGCGCAGGGCCGCGTCGTACATCTGCTGCTGATCGACGCCTCCAGTACCCATCAGATGGTAACCATGATTCGCGGCTCGTGCGATCGACTTCGGACCGCGCGCCGCCAACCAGATCGGCGGATACGGCCGTTGCACTGGCCCGGGCATCAATGTCACGCCGCCGCCAATATGATTGAAGCGTCCCTCAAAGCTCAATTTTTTCTCAGTGAAGAGCCGCCGGACGATTTCGGCGTTTTCCTGCAATCGCGGGCCGCGTTCGTTGCGCTGGATATTGAATCCGGCGAACTCCGGCACCCGATATCCCTGGCCAAAACCAAGATCGAGCCGTCCGTTGGAGATGATATCGACGGTAGCCGCGTCCTCCGCGATTCGGATCGGATTATGGAGCGGCAGCAAAATTACGAAGGTGCCAATCCGGATCTTCCGGGTGCGGCCCGCGATAGCCGCCGCGATCGGCAGTAACGACGGCGAATAGCCATCATCGACAAAGTGATGTTCCGTGAGCCACACGGTGTCGTAACCAAGCTCTTCGGCCTCGACCGCCAGATCGAGATGCTTGCGGTAGATCTCGGTGAAGGGAATCTTGGTCGGCGGCGGATTGCGGAACATCAAGGCGATTCCAAAATTCATCTGTGATACCCTTCGAGGCCTTTTGATTCCCGCTCTCGTTACTGCCGATGCGAACGAATGATCTTTAGCATAAACTCGACATTCGAGAATTACAGAATGTTACATGATGCTAAATACCTTTTGATGACTCTGCATGGTCGATTCTCCAGAGTTGTGATGTTCGTAACGGTCCTTGGACTCGCGACATTCTTTGGTTGCGCGTCACAAAAAGACCCGCCGGAAGCAACGATTAGCTGGCTGGCGCCCCGCACGCGCGCCGCTAAAGCTGCCGACTGCACGATGCCGGTATTGGCCGCACTGCCGAATACTGAGTATCAGGAAGTCGCAGTCGTCGAAATCTCAGCCGACTATGACGAGGATGGGAATGAGATGAATCGACTCGCGCGGCGCGAAGCCTGTCAAACCGGCGCCGACGCATTAGTAGTTACGGAAGATCAACGCCAGAAGCTGGGCGGCGTCGATCACGCCGATGCTGCTCCGCTCGGGAAAACCGCCGGCGGTGAGGCTCAGCACACTCCCGAAGTCGGTGAAGCTGGCCACAAAGGACGGTTCCTCAATGCTGTAGCTATCATCTATAGCAATCCAAATTCTAAAGCCGCTCCAGCCGCTCTCTCCCGCTAGACTCTTTGCGAGCGGACGGCGGCTTTCTTCCCTGCTCACCCAGCTCGCAGTTACTCTACCCCGACGCGCTTATGCTATGGTGCGGCAAAATTGCCCCATGCCAGTGAGGTAAATGATGGGACCGCTCAAGGGCTTCAAAGTGATCGAACTCGCCGGAATTGGCCCAGCGCCGATGTGCGCGATGCTGTTGTCGGACCTCGGCGCAGAGGTATTGCGCATCGATCGCACCGCGGACGCCGGACTCGGAATCGCGATGAAAACGAAGTACAGCTTGCTGAATCGCGGCCGTCGTTCGATCGCGCTCGACTTGAAGCGTCCCGAGGCGACCGAAGCCGTGCTGCGTCTGGCGGGGCAAGCTGACGCATTGATCGAGGGCTTTCGCCCGGGCGTGATGGAGCGGCTGGGGTTGGGTCCCGACGTTTGTCTCGCGCGTAATCCTCGACTGGTCTATGGCCGGATGACCGGATGGGGCCAGGAAGGACCACTGGCTTCGGCAGCCGGTCACGATATCAATTACATCGCGCTCTCCGGCGCACTGCATTCGATTGGCCGTCGCGGCGAGGCTCCCGTACCGCCGCTCAATCTGATCGGCGATTTCGGCGGCGGCGCGCTTTATCTTGCGTTCGGCGTCGTGGCGGGTCTCCTCGAAGCGCAAAAATCTGGCAAAGGTCAGGTGGTCGATACTGCGATGGTCGATGGCGCCGCCTCATTGATGACAGCGATTTACGGGATGCATGGGTCGGGAATCTGGAGTGACGAACGCGGCACGAACATCCTCGACACCGGCGCGCATTACTATGACGTGTACGAAACCAAGGACGGCAAGTACATCTCGATTGGCTCCATCGAGACCAAGTTCTACGACGAGCTTCTGCGGCTGTCAGGACTTAAACGTGAAGAGCTTGCCCCGCAAAACGATCGCAAGTCGTGGCCGCAGATGAAGGATCGGGTCGCTGCGCTCTTCCGCACCAAAACTCGCGACGAATGGTGCTCGATCATGGAGGGCAGCGACATCTGCTTCGCGCCGGTGCTGAGCATGGCCGAAGCGCCCCACCACCCCCACAATCAGCATCGCGGCACTTTCGTCGAACAGGATGGAGTCGTACAACCTGCGCCCGCGCCCCGCTTCAGCCGGACTCCGGGAGCGATCCAGCGGCCACCTTCACAGCCCGGCGAGCACACCGAAGAGGCCCTGCGCGACTGGGGTTTCAGCGCGCCCGAGTTGGAAAAACTGCGCGCCTGCGGCGCCATCGCCACGGCATAATTCACGCGACGTTGATTGGGTGCTTTTTACATGTTGCTAAGGAATCTGCCCAAATGTTGGTTTGTCATCCTGAGCCGGCGAGCAGCGCGCGCCGTGTCGAAGGACCTGCGCGAAGCGATTCAACCAAACTCGCTTGTACAGGATTTCTCTAAAGAGAGAACCGCCGATGGGTAACCGCCTCAAACAGGTCAGTCTCCGCGACGCTCCGCCGGAGACTCGCGAAATCTACCGACAGTTCTTCGGTGAGCGCGACCCAGTAGCTGAACCGGGCACCGCCACTGGCACGCCCGGCGACTACTGGACGACTTTCGCGCTGGTCCCGGACATCCTGAAAATGTCGCGCGATTCATTATTCGCCCTGCTGCAACCCGGGCGAATCCTGAAGCCTCGGTATCGCGAGTTGGCAATCCTACGCACCGGAATTGTTGGCGATTCCCGCTTCGAGTATTCGCAGCATCTCAAGGTCGCCCGGATGGTCGGCATCTCCGACGCTCAGCTCGACGCCATCAAGGGCTGGGCCACCTCCGACAAATTCGACGAGGCGGACCGCGCGGTGATGGCCGCCGCTGATGAATTGGTCGCTCGTAATTTGATCGAGGACGCCACTTTCGCCGCGTTGAAACGTCATTTCAGCGACGAACAGATTATGGAGCTGGTCTTCGTAATCGCGACTTGGCGGATGCACGGGATCGTCGTCCGCGCCCTCCACCTCGAATACGACCACGACACCACCGCCCGCATGCAGGAAGTCCCCGCCCCACCAAGTTAAGGCTAGTTCTCGCATGTGGTCTTTTCGGGTTCTGGTGTGGCGAGAGTGGAAGAGCAAACTCTCGATCGTTGGGATCGATCTTTCCGAGGCTCTACCGCAAGAAGTCGGCTAATAGCTAAGCCGCAATCGGTTTTCAATCCGCTTCAGCTCTGGGCGAGCAGTGGAATCAGCTTCCGTTCGCTCATATTTAGACTCAAATTCGGCGAGTCATCCCTGGATGGACTAAGCCGCCGCTGTGGTGAATCGCCCGTGTCCATGTTGCCATGAGACGTGGTGTGACGCTTGTATCTTGCTGATTTGCAGCTGCCACGGTCGAGCAGAACGAAGTTCATCACTAAATCGCAGGTCCGGTGCTAGGTGGCAGTATCACGCTGCGAGATCCATCGGGCGGCTGATCTTTGTAAGGTGCTGGGCGATCAGCTCAAACGCTCGAAATCTGCCGTTTCGATAGTGCTCCGGCCGCAACTACAAGCGGCCCGCATGAAGATACAAAACGCAGGCGAATCGGAGATCGAGGCGCAACAGCCACTAGTTGCCAACTGATTGACCACCTATGATGCATCTGCGAGCGCCCAGGCAATCAGAGTGCACCTCAATCTGTAGCCGTTCAAGCCTATGAAACGCCCTTGCGCCCGATCACGATACCATCGTCCGGTGCAGGAAGTCCGAGCAGCCTTCGGCCACCCTAAAAATCTAATCGGAGCGCAGGCTGCGACGCTAGCGGTAGGTTACGCGCGCTCGTCTGCTGCGCCTCCATCATCCGGCGGAACTCGCCCGGTTGGGACACGTCAAATTTGGCGATGCCGCCCGCAGATCGAGGATCGCTTCGTGCGACGCCGCGTGATTGCTGAAAATTTCGAAAGTCGTGCATCCTTCTGGTCCGGCCACATGCGGTCCATAAAAGATGTTCGGCTCGCTGACCATCACATCGCCGATCTTGAGAATGCGCTCACCAACGTCGAGCGTGCCCTGCACGACGATCTCGAAGCGATAACAGTCATGCGCATGACGCGGCAGAATCCAGTTCGGCGCCATCCGCAGTGCGACCACTGTCGGCGCATTGTCCTTAGGTTCACCCATCACGAAATAGGCGACGCCACCACCCGTCCCTTCCATGCTTTTCGCGATCAGCTCCAGCCCCTTCGGACAATTTTTCCAGAATTCAGGTTCATCGATTGACATGAATGCCATTGGGATTCTCCTAATGCCGCCGTATGATTGTGGACTTAAGAAACCTCTGCACAAACCTGATTTGTCATCCTGAGCCGGCGAGTAGCGCGAGCAGTGTGAAGGACCTGCGCGCAGCGATTCCGTGAGAATTCGCCTGTGCAGAGCTCTACTAGTGCAACTAGCGCGACCTCGGCAGCCCAGTACGCGCTCCGCGATAATGTTGCGCTGAATCTCCGAGGTCCCCGCTTCAATCGTATTCGCCCGCGACCGCATAAAATGATGCTGCCAGCGGCCGCTTTGCACGGCATAATCCGAGCCTCGTGTAAGCTGGCTGGCGGGTCCTTCCAGCGCCATCACGAATTCCATCATCCGCTGATTCAGGCTCGGACCAGGCCAGCTTGGAGATCGAACCGACCGGCCCCGGGTTCGCCTCCCTTGATAATCTTCGAAAAGGTGCGATAGGCGGTAAACCGCATCATCTCCAAATCGACATGGAATTGCGCGAGCTGTTGCCGGATTAACGGATCTTGGGTGGCGGGCTGTCCTTTGCGCATCGTCTTGCGCGCGAGATCGACGATCTCGTCAAACACGATTCGATAGCGCATCACGCTAGCGAGCGCGCTGGTCCCCCCGCTCATTCATCAGCGTGGTCGTCGCGACCGCCAGCCTTCATTGAGCAGACCGAGCAAATTCTCGCGCGGCACATGCACGTCCTCAAAGAACATCTCATTTAACTCAACCTCGCCAGTCATCTGGCGCAACGGCTTGACCATCACCCCCGGCGTCTTCATGTCGATCAGCAGGCACGAGATGCCGCGATGCTTCGGGGCGTTCGGGTCGGTACGCGCAATCAACATGCACCATTGAGAGATATGCGCGAGCGTCGTCCAGACCTTCTGTCCGTTGACGATAAACTCGTCACCCTTGAGTTCGGCGCGCGTGCTCAACGATGCGACATCCGAGCCGGAGTTGGGCTCCGAAAAACCTTGGCACCAAATCTCCTCGGCGCTAAGGATTTTAGAAAGATAGCGTTCTTTCTGCTCTTTCGTCGTGCGACATCATGGTCGGCCCGACCATCGCAAGACCGATCACGTTGAGCGCGCCCGGCGCGCGGACGCGGGCAACCTCTTCATTGAAAATCGCCATCTCGATTTGGCTGGCGCCTTGACCGCCGTACTCTTTCGGCCAGGCCATCCCGAGAAACCGTCCGTAAAGACGGCGCTGCCAGTCGCACAGAAACTCGGTTTGCGTCATGCCGGCCGGGCGTGAACCGACGCCCCCATTGATCCATCCGGGCGGCAAATTCTCACGCAGGAAGGTCCGCACCCGTTCACGAAAGGCTTCTTCTTCGGGACTATAGCTCAGGTCCATGACTTAGCTTTTAGCCTTGCCCGCCCGAAATGTCACGGCTCGTAATCGCCGGTCATGATTCCCGCTGAAATTTACACCTATTGATTGAGGCTGCGTAGGCGCGAAGATCAAGGAGCGGGCGGCAGCGTCTCCGCAGGATGACGAAGCGCCGCGCTGACTTATCTTGGAGGAAGCACAGACATGAAAGGATGGCTTGCTGATCTTCTGGGCGCAGTACTGACAATCGCGCTTCTGCCCTCGCTCGGTTGGTCGCAATCGACCGATCGCAGCGCCATGGATCAATGGTTGAAGGACTCGGAACATCAACCCGACTTGCCGCTCGGGCACAATGATGCACCGGCAACTGGCGACAACCTACGCAAACCATTTTCCGCTCCGGGATGCAGAGTTATTTTGGACATTTCTTCTGGAATGCCCGCGAGGGGTTCTGGAAGTAGGCAGAGCAGAGCATGAGTTCCTGCACCCAAGCTGGCGCAGAACGTCACCCAAAGACACGGCTCGCCGGAACACCCGTCAAAATCCTGCCGAACGGCCATTACGTCATCGAGAACTTTCATCCGGCGGCACGCCCTTCCCGAACCCGCAGGAGCCCAACAAGGGATGGAAGATGTTGGCCAATGTCTTCTGGGCCTATGTGCCTTCCGTTTACGCCAACATGGATGAGAACATCGCCTCGGTTTGGTCGCTGGACCGCTACGGCAACGTGAATCAGACGACCCTCGATCTGATCTATCGCTGGAGCTCCTACATCACCGATCCGAAAGTGCCGCAAGACCCGAACTACGCTCCCAGCACCTGGGACGCCCAGTGGTCAATGGAGGCAACTCCAGAGCAGGCGCGCTATACCGCCTCGCTCGATATGTTCTACAAGGATCAGGAGGCCAAACCCTTCCCCGACGTTTACGTCTTCGTGCCCGCCCTGCGCCGCTCGCTGCGCCTCGCCAGCACCGCGCGATGCTCGCCGGTGTTCGGCTTCGACTGGACCTACGACGATGCCAAGACCAACGGCTTCAACGGCAGCACCTCGATTTATACGGCGGATTACCTGGGCAATCGCAACATCCTGACGCTCGCCCACTTCAATCAGGACGGCTACACCTTGCCCGGCGGCTATCTGATGCCGCTCGGTTTCCCCAAGCCCTCCTGGGGTAAATGGGAGCTGCGCGATCACGCGATTATCGACGTTCATCGGATTCCCAGCGAAGCCGCCGGTTACTGCTATACCAGCCGCATCGTTTACGCGGATCGTGAGCACTGGAACGGCAACTGGGTGGAGCCTGTTCGACTCGAATCACAAGCTGTGGAAATCAATCGCGTACTACAACGACGCAGGCGAAGTACCCGGCTATGGCCACGAATGGGACGGAGTCTCCTCCCATGGCGATGGATTTCCAGAATGGGCACAAAACAGGTCTGATTCCGCCTGGGTCATCCCCAGCAGCGTAAGCCCTATCTCGGCGCCAACGTCCCGGCCGCTTATATGGACGGCGTCAGAGTATGGCAGCCCGGGCAGTATAATGCGAATCATATGTCGCTAACCGCAGTATCGCGTTCGGTTAGTGTGTGATGGGAACGGGGCGTGCGCTTTCGGCCACGCTCCGTTCATTTCTTCTATTGCTGCTGATTCTGGTTTGTTTGTAAGCGGCCCAGCCGCCAATCATTGCGCCTTCAGATGCGCCGCCAGTCGCGCAGGAATTCAGTCTGCGTAATGCCGACCGGACGCAAGCCGATTCCCCTAGGTCGCCCACCTGGTTGGCAAGTTCTCGCGCAAAAAGATACGCACGCGCTCGCGAAACGCTTCCTCTTCGGGACTGTAGCTGAGATCAATGGCGTATTGTTTAGCCCGAAGCTTCCCGAATGTCACGGCGAGGTTCAGCTCCCTCGACTTGTGCAGGATCGTCCTCTTCAGGTTCTCACCACACCACCTTTATAGGAACTAACGCTACAGTAGAGGTAATATCTGACATCGATGGCTTTGTACGAACTGTCCACAGAAAAAATCGCTCCGCTGGAGTTAGCGAAATTCGCCTCGCTCGGACTTTTCGAGCGTAAGGACCTGCCAGCGCCTTCTTCGCGATCACATCGAAGCGATAGCACAGGGCGCTCTCGTCATCCCCGAAAAATTTACAAGCTCACACAGAACGACCGCCGTATCGATTTGCTTGCGGTGGACGAACAAGCGCGCCTTATTGTCATCGAGTAGAACGGGCAACAGATGACAGCTTCGCCGACCTGCAGGCGCTTCGCTACGCCTCGATGGTATCCCGGATGACGTTCGATGACGCGGTCGAGACTTATCGTTCCTACCTTGAAAAGCGCGGCCTGCCCATCGACAATCCGGCAAAGGCGTTCCTCGACTTCTTCCATTGGCCAGAGCCGACCGCAGGTCGGTTCGGCGAAGACGTTCGCATCCTCCTACGCCGCCGCCGATTTCAGCACCGA
>CAWCJN010000013.1:0-19018 GCA_963795945.1 uncultured Pseudomonadota bacterium | reverse complement strand
TCGTGCAGCTTCGCGTTCTAACGCTTCGCGAAACTCGGGATGACCAATTGCGGCCATCCGGCGGGCCCGTTCTGCCATCGAGCGGCCACGCAACTCCGCCGCGCCAAACTCAGTCACGATGATATCGGCGTCGCCACGCGGCGTAGTTACTATGCCGTCAGCTAATCGCGGGACGATTCGGCTAATCGAATTATCCCGCGCAGTGGATGGTAAGGCGATAATCGAGCGACCGCCTGAAGCCATCTGGGCGCCGCGCACAAAGTCGCCTTGGCCGCCGGTGCCCCCGATGTATTCGCCGCCCGCGATTTCGGCATTGACCTGGCCCGTCAAGTCCACCTCGATCGCCGAGTTGATTGCGACGAATTTGCCGAGGCGGCTCAACACCGCCGCGTGATGCGTGTGCATATAAGTGAAGAGCTTGATCGACCGATTCTTGTGAGCAAAACGGTACAGCCGGTCGGTGCCGACCAGGAGCGCAGCAGCGGTAATTCCCGAATCAATTGGCTTGCGCGCATTAGTCACGATTCCCTGTTCCATCAGGTCGGCAACGCGATCGCTGATCAAACCGGAATGGAAGCCCAAGTCACGACGATCGCCGAGTAGCGCAAGCACCGCCTCAGGAATCGCGCCGACCCCGATCTGAATAGTCGTTCCGTCCTCGATATAACGTGCGATATGCGCCGCAATACGCTCCTCGGTGGCGCTGATCGGCTGCGCGCGGACTTGCACCGGCGCTCGCGAGGTACGCACCAGATAGTCGATGCGCGCCGGCGCGATTGTTCCGTCGCAATAAGTCCATGGCGTCTGTTCGTTGACCTCTGCAATAACAACTCGCGCGTGCTTCATTGCAGCTTGCTGAAAATCATTCGCCAGCGAAAAGCTGTAGATGCCATGTTCGTCGGGCTCACTGAGCTGCACGAAAACCACATCGGCCCGCAGGGTTTTCTTCTCAAAATAGCCATTCACTTGAGATAGATGCGCCGGCAGAACATGAAGCGCGCGCGCACGAGCAAGCGCCTGAAGATTCCCCATCGCGCCGAAGCTGGTAAAGCTGAGCACGTCAGTATGTTCCGGCTTCAGAGTGCGGCGCGAACGCACTCCGGCAAGAAAGATTTCGGCTTTCCCGAGCCGATGGCGCTGCTCGAGCAGCTTCTCGATCAACGATGCAGGTTCTCCAACACCCTGACCCCAGACGATATGCTCGCCGGGCCGAATAATCTCAGCGAGGTCCAAAGAGCCGAGGCTGATTTCCTGCGTCATAAAACTCGAAAATGCCTCAGCTCTTCAGAATCGCCTCGACTCAGGCTGGACGGAACGCGAGGATGCTGCCTTCACCATCGGCGGAAACGAAAAGCGTTCCATCACGCGATTGGGCGATTCCGGAAAAACTCGTGAGCGGTCCCGGCAACAATCCGGGAATTCCCGCCAGCACATGCGGGACAACACCGGGCGGTGAACCGACCGGCAAGTTCGACGCGATCGTCTTGCGCTGGCGCGTCTTGGTCGAAAAGCAGATCAGCTCGTGCGCGCCCACATCCACGATATAGAGATCATCGCCCGCGAGCATCACGCCGTGCGGCTCGCGCAATCCGCCGAGCGCCTCCGTGACGCCGCCATTAACGTGCACGACGCGCCCTTTTCCGGCCTCCGCCACGAAGCATGAGCCGTCGGCCGCTGCGGCAATTCCGGTTGGACGCGCAAGCCCGCTCGCGGCAGTTTTGATTTCTTTTCCCGAGATCACCAAAACGCGTCCCGTGCCGCCTTCCGCAACGACGACTGCGCCACCCGGGGCTGCAGCGACGCCGTATAGTTCCTGCAAGCCCTTGGCATGCTCGGTCATCCGATGCGACACCGGATGATAAGTCGTCACATCGCCGGCCGACGTGGTCACGATCACATTGCCGTCCGCACCAGCGCCCAGCCCGCGCACAAAGCCGGGGAATTCGCCATCGAACAACATCCCGACCCGCCGCTGCTTGCCGTCGAGATCGACCGCGGCCATGCTGATTCCATCCGCGGCGTAGAGCACCCCATCGCTGCTGACCGCGAGTCCGGCGGGCGCACAGAAACCCGGTTCGATCAAACGGCGTTCGCTGCCGTCCGGCATCAATTCGGCGACGCCGCCGTCGGTGAAATGGGAGATAAAGATGCGATCGTCGGCGGTGAGCGCCAGATTATCGAGCCCGGGACGAACCTTTGCATAAACCCGTTTCGTCGCGCTCTGAAGATCGATTTTCAGAATCTCGCCGGTACGCCCCTGTGTCGTTACGATCTCGCCCTTGCTGTTGATTTTCACCGCTGTCGGCAGGCCAAGGTCCTTGATGAAGGGCTCGGGCCGTCCGCCGCCGACCGGAATCCGCCAGATTGCATTCTCGCCGAGCACGGGAAAGTAGATATTGCCGTCGGGGCCGAGAAACAACGCGTTGGGCAATGGCAAATTATCCGCGAGCTGGCGTGGCGCGCGCCCATCGGCAAACAGTTCCCAGAGCCGGCCATTGGGACGACATTCATCCATGAAGATGCGGTCCTGATGGATCGTCACGCCGTTGGCCGCCGTGACGTTGTCCGCAATGATCCGCACCTCGCCGTTCGGCGAGCGAGCGCACACTCGCTCGCTCATCACCTCGGTCGCGTAGAGCGTGCCTTTCGAATCGAAGGCGAGATCGTCGGGAGCGATGATCGGTCCGCCGGGCGGGCTGACTACCGAGACCGCGCCGCTCGCCGGATCGATCGCGCTGATCTGGCTGCCGAAGGCCTGTGCGACGTAGAGCTTGCCGTCCGGCCCCATCCGCATCCCGTTCGCTCCGAAGAGCGCGCTCGGCGGCGTCAATTGGATGCATTTCCATCCGGCAGTAACGTTGATCGCCGGTCCGCTGTATCGATTATTCGCTTGCGCCATCAGCCCGTCCTCTTACACTTTTCGCGCGAGCAGCACATGAACTCGCCTGCCCGTTTGAGAGTTTGCTTCCGATAATCACCGCGTAGCGCGGTTTGCTGTCGTTTGTAAAGGATCACAGGTAGAACGCAAACCATAGGACAATTACATCCATCCCCCCGCCCAGTGTTCCAAATGGCCATTAACTTAACCCTCGATCGAAGTAATCCTTACTGTCGAGAAATCAGCTCCGAAAAAGTTCAGCCCGCCATGTTCCAAATAGGGTTTTTGTGCATAGTCGCCGAGATTCCTAATAGCCATTGATAATAGTATCATATGTGTTACTATAATGAATGAGGTTCGCGAATATCTCAATCGGCAAGGCCGCAACCTTTACAGAATTTGGTTTGACCGACTGAACGCCCCAGCCGCCGCGAAAGTGGCGACCGCTCTGACCCGGCTGGCCCTGGGCAATATCTCGAACGTCAAAGGCGTTGGTTCCGGCGTGTTCGAGGTGCGGATCGATTTCGGCCCCGGCTACCGGGTTTATTTCGGCAAGGACGGCGAGCGGATGGTTATTCTGCTCGGCGGCGGCACCAAGCAGCGCCAGCAGCACGACATCAACGCCGCGAGCGCCAATTGGGAGGCTTACAAACGGGAAAACAGGAGCGATAGACATGGCCTTGACCCGCGATTTCAAAGAAACCATTCGGGACCGCGTACAGCGCGACCCGAAGTTTCGCAAAGAGCTTCTCCGCGAAGGCTTGGAGGCCATGCTGACCGGCGAGATTGACCTGGCGAAAACGATTTTGCGCGACTACATCAATGCAACAGTCGGCTTCACCGGCCTTGCCGAAGCAACGCACATCCCGCCAAAAAGCTTGATGCGGATGTTTGGTCCATCCGGCAATCCGCGTGCAGACAATCTCTTTGAAGTTGTCAGCTTTCTACAGCGCCGCGAACGAGTACGCTTTCACGTCAAGAGCGGCCCGGCTTAAAACTCCTCGATAACGGACTGATTTAATTTAGCAACTGCGTTCGGGTCCGTGTTCAGCCGATCAGTATCTCCGTCACGAATTAATTCGCGCGCTGGCTCCGCAGAAATTTCCTCAGCCATCGGATTATTTTCTCCGTTTTTTAATATCCTGGAAAAACCTATCGTATTTTCCGCTCCGAACTGGTGTGCTTTCACGTTAGAAGCGGGGCGGCAAGACCCGCGAGGGTTGCCGCCAGCATGAAGGTCCGGACCATATCAAGAGTTCCAGGCTTGACGGAACACGCGCATCCAGTTGCCCCCCAGAATTTTCGCTACGTCGACGGAAGAATAGCGCCGCTTCAGTTCCGCTTGGAGGAAATGGAGCTGGTTTACTTGGTTGAAATTCGCGACGTACTGGGTTTGGGGCTGATTGTGGACCATATCGGGAGGATAAATGAATGATTTGGCAGGATCAGGACCTGCATCGTTGTGGTCGTTCCCACCCACAGGGTCGCCATAGGTCCAGTCAGTACCAAGGCCGACGTAGTCGATTCCCACGAGGCGCCTGACATAATCCATCATATCGACATATTGCGAAATGCTCGCCTGAGGGGGAAAGGGCCCGGTTTCGGCATGGAGGGCATCCTTTCGACCCCACTTCAAAAAATCGTTTATCGTGTTCAGGCCGATTAGGCCGCCGGTTTTGGCAATACCCTCGATTAGGCGGTCGCTGGCGTTACGCGGATTATCATCTAGCGCGGCAGGGTTCGAATGTGAAATGACAACCGGCCGATGCGAGCTCATTGCGATCTTAACAATATCGAGGCTGGTCTGCTCGCTCGAATGGCTGGTATCGACCAGAATCCCGATTTCCTGCATCTGGCGGACGATATACCGGCCTGCACGCGACAGAGGCGTTACCGGGTCAAGGCAGCCGCCGCCAAAAAAATTGGAGGAATGATAGGCGAGGTTGGCAATCCGGAGACCCCTTTCGTAATAGTTGGAAAGCTGCGTTTGCGGCGGGTAGACTTTCCAATTGTTGCCGCCCCAGCTCAACGGGTCGTCGCGGACGTCACCTTCTTCCCACGACGGGTCAAGCGTGTACAAATCTTGAGTGCCGGCGACGATGGCAACCTTGCCCGCCTGTTTAGCGGCTAGGATATCATTGTAGGACTTGGCCAGAATGACCTTCGAGGAGTTACCCTTCACAAAGGTGTCGATCTCATCAAAACGCTCAAAATCCATGGTATTCCCGGAGACTTGCCACACGGTTGCGCCGGCATTCAGAAAATCATCGAGGTACTGGGGTGTGAGATCGGAACCCTCCACGCCGATTACGATGATCCCGTTGGCCGACGGGAGGTTGTCGGGGGCGTTTTGCGCGAGAGATACCTCTTGCCCCACATAGAGCGCCGCCACTCCACAATACCGGCTTTAATGAAGTTTCGCCGCGTCATCGCCATAATCCACACTCCTGTTCACCCCCTTCGAGGGGCTCTATCAACCATAACTACCCCGTCGCATTGCGCAGCAAACGGTGTTTTTGGGATGACGGAAAAAGCCTATGATGGCGCGGCCTTGTGCGTCTCGAAAGTCTATCTCCCGTGCCGCTGTCACCGACGTGCACAAATCAAGCGTTCTGCAAACGGAACCGCTATAGCGGCGCTGCTCACTGGGCGTTTCTGCCCTTTCGTGGCCGCAGCTTCGTTGCGAAAAGAGTGGATGGTGTTGAAAAACTCGGACTGACCGAACATTCGCGACGAGTAAGCGCGCTGAGGGTTTTAAGAGCGTGCATTGGCTCAGCTGTCGCTATCGTCAAAACCCCTTTTTCAACAGTATCGGTGGGTTTGCATCATTGAAAAATGCGGTAAAATCCTTTAACCACGCTGGTTTTAGGCATTGCCGCGTAATGCGTCCTCTGCTACCAAAAGGGCGTATGGACAAGAGCATCCGCAAATTCAACAACTTCGACGAATTGAAGGCGGAAGAGTACCGCTACTGCCAGAGCCGCCCGGTGCATCAGCGTGTCGCTGCGGTTTCCGAACTCACCCAGGAACACTATACGCTGAAGGGCGAAGCTCCCGATGTACCCAGACTTCAAAGAATTCTTGTCCGTTTTGAACGCGCACCGCGTTAAGTATCTTGTGGTAGGAGCTTCACGCGCAGCCACGCGCGACCAAAGACCTCGACATTCTGGTAAAAGCCGACGCGCAAAACGCGAAGGCGCTTTTTGCGGCCTTAGCGCAATTCGGCGCACCGCTTAAAGGTTTGACCGCGCCGACTTCGCAAAGCCGGGACCCTTTTTTCGTATGGGCCGTGCGCCGGTAGGCGTTAATATTCTCACGGCGATACCCGGCATTGAGTTTGACGCCGCATGGCCACACCGGGTTGAAGAGGTTGTTGACGCGGCGACCGGCTTGAAGGCGAGCTTCATTTCGCGTGATGACCTGATAGCTTCGAAACTGGCATCCGGCAGACCGCAAGACCTCGCCGACGTTGACGCAGTTCGCGCGGCAACGAAGAGCCATCGCCCGAAGGTCGTAAAAAAAGCCACGCGGACCGACAAAGGGCGGTCCTAGTCACTAACCCGGCAATCGTTCCCGTTTTTTCCGTGTCGCATAAAGGGTAAGTTTTGCAACATCGTGGAAACCCGCGTAAATAAAGAGCTTTTGATGTTGCGAATGTCTGGGGCAAAACTAAGCCATCAGAAACGCTCGGCGGGCCTGCTGAATACTGATACCACACGCGCCGGAGAATCCGTTCATGGACGGATTCTCCGGCGCTCCCCTTGACCCCCCACCCCACAACGCATGTGCCGGCTGCTCAGAAGAAAAACTGCCGGCATTCAAGCTTGCAATAGCGGCGGCCCTCCCGCATGAGTCGCTGCACCCGAGCGCGAAGCTTCGCCGCCGCTGTCATTAAGCGAATGATGTCGGTCCAGGTGAAGAGGCTGCTTCGCGCAAGCAGCGCGCAACAATCCACCAAAAACTCCGGCTTCACTGCCGAGTGGCACAAAAGCGCGTGCGCTATTCTCAGTAAACAGAATGCCTTTGACTCCCGGCAACGAACTCCTGGCGAGTTCGTCGCGCTGGTCCTGATTCCAGCCCCAGCCCTCCGGCAGGAACAGCCAGATACTGGTGCGCTTGGCTTCTGGACGGGAAAGGGCAAAGGCCCTGTTCTCCCGTCGGCACTCCTGCTGCCAATGCTCGAGCGCGAGGTCTCCCACCTCTGAGGTGACTTCAAGCCAGCCGCGCACTTTCGCACGGTACACGGCCTGCAGCTCAGGCAAGCTTAGAGCTAAATAACTCCGCAATTCATTGAGGCCCTGCTTCAAAGCCGGCCGAAGTTGCCTCAAGCGGCCCGTCAACGCCTGCAGTTCGCTCAATGATTGCCAGACCATATCCAGACCATATTAGGATCATGACGTTTGAATTTGAGGAAACATTTGACCTCAGTATTAGCCTTCTCGAGTAGTGCTACAATTTCGGTAGTAGTGTCGGTAATTGTCGCCTGCACTGCTCCTCCTCTCGTCAGGAGAGATCATGCGCCGCCGTCGCTGGCGGGCGGTTGACCGAGAACCGCTTACGCGGCTTTGCGCCACTTGCCGGCGAACCACAGCTGCTTAATCAGTTCCTGCCTGCTACCGGGTCAAACACGCGATCTCCTATAGTCAGGACTTGATTCTGCGGGAGCGTTTCCGCGTCGCTGCGCCATTGATCGATCGACGCGCGATTGAATCGCCAGTCACTGCCGACCTTGAACGCCGGCAGCTCTTTCCTGCGCAGCAGTCGATAAATGGTTGAGGGATGAACTCGCAAGTACTCGGCGACTTCCGTCAATCTCAGGACTTCCGCCATGACTCCAGCCTCCTGTGCGCAACTCTTGTTTTTTGCCCACACACAGTTATCTTTTCTCAACAAATAGTCAAGTTTAGAGAGGAAAAATTGTGGAACTGGGGCCACGCACCCCCGTCAGCCGTAAAGCGGTCAGCCGGTCACGATGCTTTAACCTTCGACAGAATATTCTTTTGTCGAATGCTGAAATTCGCTCCGCTATCTCATAGGAGTCTTGCCATTTCCCACGAGCGGAACTTTCAACAAGTGATAAATGGCGCAAAATCGGAAACGCGCGGCGCGCCGGCGCCGAGCCGCGCTTGACACTGCGCGAAGGGCCGATCTCAGGTTCAGCACGTTCGGCGATGCTGCGGCATCAATTCGACTTGGGAGTAATGATCATGGCGGAAGGCAAAGCGAAAAAGATGTGGGCGTTACCGGGCGCGGAACTGACCGCTCCGGCGTCGCTGCTGATGCACGGCGGCAGCAATGACCTGCTCCAGCTTCCTTGTCCGTCATTCCTGATCGAGCATCCCAAAGGACTGGTGCTGTTCGACACCGGATGCAACGCAAAGATTATCGACGATGCAGCGGGCTACTGGGGCGAGGTCGCACAGGCATTGCCGATCAAATGGAGCAAGTCCGATACGCTCGACAAGCAGATCGAAGGCGTCGGCTACAAGCCGTCCGACGTGAAATACGTGATCCTCTCGCACTCGCATCTGGATCACTCGGGCGGCCTGACCTATTTCCCGAAGGCCAAATTTCTCGTCGGCGCAAACGAGTTGCGCTACGCCTATTGGCCCGATCCGGATCGGCGCTGGGCGTTTATCCTCAATGATTTCCTTCCGACCCGCGCCTATGACTGGATCGAGCTGGGGGGTGATCTTGATTTGTTTGGCGACGGCGCAGTCCAGTTCCTGCTCACTCCCGGCCATACGCCCGGTGAATGTTCGGTATTGGTCAACTTGCCGAATCGCAAGTTCCTGCTGACCGGCGATACGGTCCATCTGCGAGCGGCGGTCGAAGGCGGAGCGACAATGGGGATCGACGTCGATCCGAATCAGTCGATCAAATCGATCCAGCGCATCAAGGCTATCCGCGATATGCAGGGCGCGACGATGTGGATTACTCACGATCCGGAAGACTGGAAAGAGCATCCGCATAGGATTGACTGAGCAGGACTGATTTAGTTTTCGCGAGCGCGCGATTTAATTTAATGCCGCTATACGAATGTCACTGTGAAAAGTGCGAGTTTACCTTCGAGGTGCTCGCACCGATTAGCGAGGCCGCCACGGAGAGCCATCCGTGCCCGGAATGTGGCCGACAGGCGCGCCGGATAATCTCGTGGGTCAGCTTCGGCCGGGGCGGAAAAGAGTCACCAGCGGAGCCAACGGTTTCGGAATCGTCACGACAAGACGTGACCAAGCTCAAGGTGCCGCCGCCAATGCAAATCTGCTGGATGGATAAGCCATCCAGCGCGCGGTACGCCGCACACATGCATGGACGCGGCGCCGAATACGATGAGACCGTTGCCGCGCGCACTGACCGGCGCAAGCAGCACGGCGAGACGACCGACAAGCCGGCAACCGCGTCTCATCAACATTCGCATTCGCCGTTGTCAGATCCGGCGGTCTTCGCCCGCCGTCGCAAGGCTGCCTCAAACGCGAAGAAGGTTTCTCCGCCCAAGTAGTAGGTTCGGAATTCGGATTACTTCTCGATCAGGGACTTGCTGTCGAGGAGGTTACCCCATGTCGGCAGAAGGAACAATCACTCTTAACATGGACGCCTTCAGCCTCAACGGTTACTTCGCTCCGGTCAGGGCTGAGTGACGTAGTCACTCCCACCACAGCATCGACCTGATTGCCCCATCGGGTGATCGCCATCGAGCGCAATTTCTCGTCAATATGATCCTGATCGATTGCGCGTGGGGAGAAAGGTTCGTCGTAGGTAAGAATCCCGAGTTGCTCCGATGGTAAGCCGAGATTGCCGCTCTGCACCGGCATCTCTGCCGGCGGTGCAACGACCGGCGTGCTGACCGCGGAGACGGGCTGTCCCTGGATCGTCATCGTGTCTGGCTGATTGGTCGATTGTGGAGCGGAGGCGCACGCGGCCAATCCTGCAAGGATCATCGCTGCCAGCGCGCCTCCTCGAAGCCATCTTCGAGCGACGTACCTCACGCAATAGTGATCGCACGAGCTAGCGCGCACGAGCGGGACGAGCTTTCCGGCTCGCCTTACGGAAATGCGGCATCACTTCCCTGGCGAACAGCCGCATGCTGTTGCTAATCTTGCGGAAGTCGGTTTTCGGCAGCGCCATCGCCATCACCAGATGCGTCACCCGGCTGCGCGCCTGATAATCCTCGATCATTGCGATCGCTTCGTTCGGCGTGCCGATAATGAGAGGCTCGCCAAACAGCGATGCGGTTTCGGCTTTGCGCAGTTTGCCGACCGGCGGCAGCTTGGCTCCATAAGCCGCGTCACCCGGCAAGTCATTCGCTTCGGTGAACCATTTCCCATAACAGCTCATGATGTAATGGGCGCCGGCTTCGGCAGCATCCCACGCGGCGTCGCGGCGGGGGGCAACAAACACCGTACGCAATTGCGCGATATTGAAATTGACAGGATTTTTGCCAGCCTCGCGCAGGGCCGCGTCGTACATCTGCTGCTGATCGACGCCTCCAGTACCCATCAGATGGTAGCCATGATTAGCGGCTCGTGCGATCGACTTCGGCCCGCGCGCCGCCAGCCAAATCGGCGGATACGGCCGTTGCACTGGCCCGGGCATCAATGTCACGCCGCCACCGATATGATTGAAGCGCCCGTCGAAGCTGAATTTTTTCTCAGTGAAGAGCCGCCGGACGATTTCGGCGTTTTCCTGCAATCGCGGGCCGCGTTCATTACGAGGGATATTGAATCCGGCGAACTCCGGCACCCGATATCCCTGGCCAAAACCAAGATCGAGCCGTCCGTTGGAGATGATATCGACAGTAGCCGCGTCCTCCGCGATTCGGATCGGATTATGGAGCGGCAGCAAAATTACGAAGGTACCAATCCGGATCTTCCGGGTGCGGCCCGCGATAGCCGCCGCGATCGGCAGTAACGACGGCGAATAGCCATCATCGACAAAGTGATGTTCCGTGAGCCACACGGTGTCATAACCAAGCTCTTCGGCCTCGACCGCCAGATCGAGATGCTTGCGGTAAATCTCGGTGAAGGGAATCTTGGTCGGCGGCGGATTGCGGAACATCAAAGCGATTCCAAAATTCATCTGTGACACCCTTCTAGGCCCTTTGATTTCCGCTCTCGTTACTGCCGATGTGAACGAATGATCTTTAGCATAAACTCGACATTCGAGAATTACAGAATGTTACATGATGCTAAATACCTTTTGATGGCTCTACATGGTCGATTCTCCAGAGTTGTGATGTTCGTAACTGTCCTTGGACTCGCGACATTCTTCGGTTGCGCGTCACAAAAAGACCCGCCGGAAGCAGCGATTAGCTGGCTGGCGCCCCGCACGCGCGCCGCTAAAGCTGCCGACTGCACGATGCCGGTATTGGCCGCACTGCCGAATACTGAGTATCAGGAAGTCGCAGTCGTCGAAATCTCAGCCGACTATGACGAGGATGGGAATCAGATGAATCGACTCGCGCGGCGCGAAGCCTGTCAAACCGGCGCCGACGCATTAGTAGTTACGGAAGATCAACGCCAGAAGCTGGGCGGCGTCGATCATGCCGATGCTGCTCCGCTCGGGAAAACCGCCGGCGGTGAGGCTCAGCATACTCCCGAAGTCGGTGAAGCCGGCCACAAGGGACGATTCCTCAATGCCGTCGCCATCATCTATAGCAATCCAAATTCTAAAGCCGCTCCAGCCGCTCTCTCCCGCTAGACTCTTTGCGAGCGGACGGCGGCTTTCTTCCCTGCTCACCCAGCTCGCAGTTACTCTACCCCGACGCGCTTATGCTATGGTGCGGCAAAATTGCCCCATGCCAGTGAGGTAAAAGATGGGACCGCTCAAGGGCTTCAAAGTAATCGAACTCGCCGGAATTGGCCCCGCGCCGATGTGCGCGATGCTGCTTTCAGACCTCGGCGCAGAAGTCTTGCGTATCGATCGCACCGCGGACGCCGGACTCGGAATCGCGATGAAAACGAAGTACAGCTTGCTAAATCGCGGCCGTCGTTCGATTGCGCTCGACTTGAAGCGTCCCGAGGCGACCGAAGCCGTGCTGCGTCTGGCGGGGCAAGCTGACGCATTGATTGAGGGCTTTCGCCCGGGCGTGATGGAGCGGCTGGGGTTGGGTCCCGACGTTTGTCTGGCGCGCAATCCTCGACTGGTCTATGGCCGGATGACCGGATGGGGTCAGGAAGGGCCCCTGGCCTCGGCGGCTGGTCACGACATCAATTACATCGCGGTCTCCGGTGCACTGCATTCGATTGGCCGTCGCGGCGAGGCTCCCGTACCCCCGCTCAATCTGATCGGCGATTTCGGCGGCGGCGCGCTTTATCTTGCGTTCGGCGTCGTGGCGGGTCTCCTCGAAGCGCAAAAATCCGGCAAAGGTCAGGTGGTCGATACTGCGATGGTCGATGGCGCCGCCTCATTGATGACAGCGATTTATGGGATGCATGGATCGGGAATCTGGAGTGACGAACGCGGCACGAACATCCTCGACACCGGCGCGCATTACTATGACGTGTACGAGACAAAAGACGGCAAGTACATCTCGATTGGCTCCATCGAGACCAAGTTCTACGACGAGCTTCTGCGGCTGTCAGGACTCAAACGTGAAGAGCTTGCCCCGCAAAACGATCGCAAGTCGTGGCCGCAGATGAAGGATCGGGTCGCTGCGCTCTTCCGCACCAAAACTCGCGACGAATGGTGCGCGATAATGGAAGGCAGTGACATCTGCTTCGCGCCGGTGCTCAGCATGACCGAAGCGCCGCACCATCCGCATAACCAGCATCGCGGCACTTTCATCGAGCAGGACGGAGTGGTGCAGCCGGCGCCCGCTCCCCGCTTCAGCCGGACTCCGGGAGCGATCCAGCGGCCACCGTCACAGCCCGGCGAGCACACCGAAGAGGCCCTGCGGGACTGGGGTTTCAGCGCGCCCGAGCTTGAACGCTTGCGCGCGTGCGGCGCGATCTCTGCATCATAATTGGTCGCGGCGTTGAGTTAGGGAGCCTCTGTACATGTGCGAGCGCATCTCTGCATAGGCTTGGGTTGTCATCCCGAGCCGGCGAGTAGCGCGAGCCGTGTCGAGGGAGACCTCCGCGAAGCAATTGACTGAACGCACTTGTGCAGAGCTTTCTTGGGAGTGGCGTGAATGGGAAATCGGCTCAAGCAGGTAGGCCTTAACGAGGCTTCGCCCGAGACTCGTGAAATCTATCGGCAGTTCTTCGGCGATCGCGATCCCGTAGCCGAACCCGGCACCGCCACTGGCACGCCCGGTGACTACTGGACGACTTTCGCGTTGGTCCCGGATATTCTGAAGATGTCGCGCGATTCATTATTCGCCCTGCTGCAACCCGGGCGAATCCTGAAGCCTCGGTATCGCGAGTTGGCAATCCTACGCACCGGAATTGTTGGCGATTCCCGCTTCGAGTATTCGCAGCATCTCAAGATCGCGCGGATGGTCGGAATCTCCGACGATCAACTCGATGCGATCAAGGGCTGGGCAACCTCAGACAAGTTCGATGATGCGGACCGCGCGATAATGGCGGCCGCTGATGAATTGGTCGCTCGTAATTTGATCGAGGACGCAACTTTCGCCGCGTTGAAACGTCATTTCAGCGACGAACAGATTATGGAGCTGGTCTTCGTAATCGCGACTTGGCGGATGCACGGGATGGTAGTCCGCGCACTCCATCTCGAATACGACCACGACACCACCGCCCGCATGCAGGAAGTCCCCGCCCCACCAGTTAAGAGCTAGTTTCTCTTGTGTTCTTTGAGGGTTCTGATGTGGCGAGAGGTGGAAGATCAAACGCATCTCGATCGTTGGGATTGATCCTCTCCAAGGCTTAATCGAAAGCAACGTCGGCATAATATCAAGCCGCAATCTGGTTTACCCAATCCTCTTCAGCTTTGGGGGAGCAGTGGAATCAGCTTCCGTTCGCCGATATTTAGAAATTCGGCGATGTCTCTCTGGATGGACTAAATGCCGCCGCTCTGTTCCATTCGCCCGGATCCATGTCTCATGGAAACTGGAGTGCCGCCTTGTATCTGGATTCGCGCGCCTCGGCTCAGCAGGGCGATGCTCTCACTAAAATTTTCACCGGGCAGGCAGGTGGGGTACCCGCTGCTATCCATCCTCTGATCAGCAAGGTGCTGGGGATTAGGAGCGCTGAAATTGCCTATCATGCGGCCGGCCGGACGCGCCGCATGACGATACAAAACGTCGGCGAATCAGAGATCGAGGCGCTACAGGGCGCTGGTGGCGCAGATGTTATGATCAGCAATCATCCACTCGCAATCGCCCCCGGCCATCCGAGTGTCGTCTCGCGCTCCAAGCAGCTCAAGTTTAATGACACGGTTTCACGCTCGATCTTACGGGCAAAACCGGGCAGTTTTCCCCCTTTACCTATGAAGGCTGAGTAGTCAGTCGCGCGGCGGGCCTGCTGCGCTTCCATCATGCGGTGGAACTCGCCGGGCTTGGACACGTCAAATTTGGCGATACCACCCGCGAGATCGAGAATCGCCTCGTGCGACGCGGTGTGATTGCTGAAAATCTCGAAAGTCGTGCAACCCTCAGGTCCGGCCACATGCGGTCCATAAAAGATGTTCGGCTCGCTAACCATTACATCCCCGACCTTCAGGATGCGCTCGTCGACATTGAGCGTGCCCTGCACGACGATCTCGAATCGATAACAATCATGCGCGTGACGCGGTAGAATCCAGTTCGGGGCCATCCGCAGAGCGACCACTGTCGGCGCGTTGTCCTTAGGTTCACCCATCACGAAGTACGCGACGCCACCGCCCGTCCCTTCCATGCTTTTCGCGATCAGCTCCAGTCCTTTCGGACAATTCTTCCAGAATTCAGGTTCATCGATTGACATGAACGCCATCGGGATTCTCCTAATGCCGCCGTATGATTGTGGACTTAAGAAACCTCTACACAAGCCTGATTTGTCATCCTGAGCCGGCGAGTATCGCGAGCCGTGTCGAAGGACCTCCGCGCAGCGATTCCGTGAGAATTCGCCTGTGCAGAGCTCCACTAGTGCAACTAGCGTGACCTCGGTAAGCCGAGCACCCGCTCCGCGATGATATTGCGCTGAATCTCCGAGGTTCCCGCCTCGATCGTATTCGCCCGCGAGCGCATAAAGTGATGCTGCCAGCGGCCACTCTGAACCGCATGATCCGAACCTCGCGTAAGCTGGCTGGCCGGTCCTTCGAGCGCCATCACGAATTCCATCATGCGCTGATTCAGCTCGGACCAGGCCAGCTTGGAGATCGAACCGACCGGCCCGGGGTCGCCACTCTTGAGAATCTTCGAAAAGGTGCGATAGGCGGTAAACCGCATCATCTCCAAATCGACATGAAACTGTGCGAGCTGTTGCCGAATTAGCGGATCTTGGGTGGCGGGCTGTCCCTTGCGCATCGTCTTGCGCGCGAGATCGACGATCTCGTCAAAGACAATCCGGTAGCGCATCACGCTAGCAAGCGCGCTGGTGCCCCGCTCATTCATCAGCGTGGTGGTCGCGACGCGCCAACCTTCATTGAGCGGCCCGAGCAAATTCTCGCGAGGCACGCGCACGTCCTCGAAGAACATCTCGTTGAACTCAGCCTCGCCGGTCATCTGGCGCAGCGGCTTGACCGTCACGCCCGGGGTCTTCATATCGATCAGCAGGCACGAGATGCCGCGATGTTTCGGGGCGTTAGGATCGGTCCGCGCAATCAGCATGCACCATTGGGAGATATGCGCGAGCGTCGTCCAGACCTTCTGTCCATTGACGATGAATTCGTCACCCTTGAGTTCGGCGCGCGTGCTCAGTGATGCCACATCCGAGCCGGAGTTGGGTTCGGAGAAGCCCTGGCACCAAATCTCCTCGGCGCTAAGGATTTTAGAAAGATAGCGTTCCTTCTGCTCCTTCGTGCCGTGCGACATGATAGTCGGCCCGACCATCGCAAGGCCGATCACGTTGAGCGCGCCCGGCGCTCGGACGCGAGCAACCTCTTCATTGAAGATCGCCATCTCGATCTGGCTGGCGCCTTGACCGCCGTACTCTTTGGGCCAAGCCATCCCGAGAAAGCCGTGCTCGTAAAGACGGCGCTGCCAATCGCGCAGAAACTCGGTTTGCGTCATGCCGGCCGGGCGCGAACCGACGCCACCATTGATCCATCCGGGCGGCAAATTCTCACGCAGGAAGGTCCGCACCCGTTCACGAAAGGCTTCCTCTTCGGGGCTATAGCTCAGGTCCATGACTTAGCTTTTAGCCTTGCCCGCCCGAAATGTCACGGCTCGTGATCGCCGGTCATCCTTCCCGCTGAAATTTACACCTGTTGATTGAGACTGCGTGGGCGCGAAGATAAAGGGCGAGGGCGGCAGCGTCTCTCCAGCATGACGAAGCGCCGCGCTGACTTATCTTGGAGGAAGCACAGACATGAAAGGATGGTTTACCTATCTCCTGGGCGCAGTGCTGACAATCGCGCTGCTGCCCTCGCTCGGCTGGTCACAATCGACCGATCGCAGCGCCATGGATCAATGGTTGAAGGACTCCGAACATCAACCCGACTTGCCGCTCGGCACGAAAATCACGCCCGCCAACTGGCAACAGTATAAAGAGTTCTTGCCGCTTGGGATGCAGGAGCTATTCGAGGGTAAATACTACTGGAAAATGCCTGCCGACGCGGTTCTCGAAGTCGGCCCAGCCAAGCACGACTTCCTGCCCCAAAGCTGGCGCGACGCCACCGAAAAATATGGCTCGCAAACCTCAGTCAAAATCCTGCCGAACGGCCACTACGTCATCGAGAACTTTCATGGCGGCACGCCCTTCCCGAACCCGCAGGAGCCCAACAAGGGATGGAAGATGTTGGCTAACGTCTTCTGGGCATACGTGCCTTCGGTCTACGCCAACATGGATGAGAATATCGCCTCGGTGTGGTCGCTGGACCGCTACGGCAACGTGAATCAGACGACCCTCGATCTGATTTATCGCTGGAGCTCCTACATCACCGATCCGAAAGTGCCGCAAGACCCGAACTACGCTCCCGGCACTTGGTACACCGAGTGGTCAATGGAAGCAACTCCAGAGCAGGCGCGCTATACCGCCTCGCTCGATATGTTCTATAAGGATCAGGAGGCCAAACCCTTCCCCGACGTTTACGTCTTCGTGCCGGCGCTGCGCCGCTCGCTGCGCCTCGCCAGCACCGCGCGATGCTCGCCGGTGTTCGGCTTCGACTGGACCTATGACGACGCCAAGACCAACGGCTTTAACGGCAGCACCTCGATTTATACGGCGGATTACCTCGGCGATCGCAACATCCTGACGCTCGCGCACTTCAATCAGGATGGCTATACCTTGCCCGGCGGCTATCTAATGCCGCTCGGTTTCCCCAAGCCCTCTTGGGGTAAATGGGAGCTGCGCGATCACGCGATTATCGACGTTCATCGGATTCCCAGCGAAGCCGCCGGTTACTGCTACACCAGCCGCATCGTCTACGCGGATCGTGAACACTGGAACGGCAACTGGGTAGACCTGTTCGACTCGAACCACAAGCTGTGGAAGTCAATCGCCTACTACAACGACGCCGGCGAAGTGCCCGGCTACGGCCACGAATGGGACGGAGTCGCCTCCATGGCCATGGATTTCCAGAATGGCCACGAAACCGTCTGGTCCGGCTTCGGTAATCCCCAGCAGCGTAAGCCCTATCTCGGCGCCAACGTCCCGGCCGCTTATATGGACGGCGTGAAGTATGGCAGCCCGGGTGGTCTGATGCAGATCATGCGCTAACTCCGGTTCGGGTTGTTAGCGTCTGACTGGAATGGAGCGTGCCCTTCGGGCACGCTCCATTCATCTTTCTATCGTTATTGATTTTAATTTTGGAATCGGTCCGGCGATCTGCAATTACGCCTTCAGATGTGCCGCCAGTCGCGGAGGAATTCAGTCTGCGTAATGCCGACCGGACGCAAGCCGCCCCCTCGATAGCTCATCCGGCTGGCAAGTTCTCGCGCAAAAGATGCCCACGCGCTCGCGAAAGGCTTCTTCTTCGGGACTATAGCTCAGGTCCATGACTTAGCTTTTAGTCTTGCCCGCCCGAAATGTCACGGCGGGTTCGTTCAGGACCCGGCGGAGGCGTCCAGCGCACCTCCAGCATCTCTCTGCAGTTATCATTTCACGCTTTCGAGCTCGAACGGTGTTCCCCAGGAGGCGTCAACCAAAGATTGATCGGACCACAGGGCTTCTATCGACGAGTCTTCACGGTACCAGTTGAGGAAATCCTTCATTCCTACAAAGAGTCGTCGGTACAGCTCGCGACAAAGAGCTTCTGCTTGCCGGGTACGGCGGTCCGCGGTCTTTGCCGGTACGCTGCCGGAGAGTTTGGCTTCTTCAAAATGGATATGGTGTTCGCTCTTGTTGCGAAGCCGGTAAATTTCGAAAAGCGAGTCTCGGGCATTGACACCGGATAAAAGAACCGTTGCCTTATCAACAAACCCTTTTTCATGGAAAACACTGGGTGGAAGAAACGATTCGATGCTCCTGACAAATTGGTGAAGCCGAACCGCCCCTTGCGGCTCGAGAGCAGCCGTTCTGAAGGCAGTAAAACCGCTTAACGCCGCCAGAACGATTTCGGGTTCTGTTGTTTCATCTTTGTACATGTTCTCCACCCGCTTGGCGAAGTGGGCAGCTAGCGAAAAGTCCGCCGCGTTGATCTTCACTCGGTCGGCCGAAGCTGCGACGGAGTGGCGGAAAACGACCCACGTATATTAGCGGAACTCTCTCTTCATCGATTCGACCGAGATCACTCGCGCCAATTCAAACGTCGGAATTCCCGCAATTGCTGCAATACCCCACAGAAGCCATTCAGCACGCTTTAATGGCAGCTGCGGCTCGTCAGAATCCGACCCTTTCGAACTCAGAACTAAATTTGGATACTTCTCCAGTCGCTCAGTTGCAATCTTACCGAGCTGATCGCGCCACCAATCGTCAAGCGCAAATGGTAGTTCCCTTGAAATGCAGTAACCATCGAGCGTCAATGGCAACGAAACATTTTCAAAGATCGGGTCGAACCCAGAGAAGACGATGCAGCCAAAGTTTTCACCCGGGTGTATTTGTAGCAAGTCCATGTTTCTCGATCAGATTCGCAACCTATGTGGCCGCGAGCCTCAGTCTCGCG
>CAWCJN010000012.1:0-24037 GCA_963795945.1 uncultured Pseudomonadota bacterium | reverse complement strand
AAACCCGCGTCATCCGCGTGATGCCCAATGCGCCCGCGATGGTCGGTCATGGCATGGCCGCTTTAGTCGCGCTCCCGCGCGAGCAAAGCCGACCAAACTTTCGCCTTGCGCCTCTTTCAGTCCGTCGGTGATGCGGTTGCCCTTGCCGACGAAGACCTACTCGACGCCGTGACCGCCCTCAGTGGCAGCGGGCCCGCTTACGTCTATCTATTTGTGAAATCCCTCACCGACGCTGGCATCGCCGAGGGCCTCCACCCGCGCTATCGCTCCGGATGGCCCTTCAGACTTTGCGCGGCGCGGAAGTGAATATGCGCCAATCCCCGCTGGACGCTGCCGAACTCATCCGTATTGTCGCCTCACCCGGCGGCACCACCGAAGCCGCCCTGCGCAAATTCGCCGAGTCCGGCTTTTCTGATATTGTGGCTGACGCATTGCACGCCGCTGCCGAGCGCTCCCGCGAACTCGGCCGCTGCTAGGAGTCAATTCGGTGTTTGTCTGGACCAACCTCATTGTATGGATTGCCGGAGCCTTGCAGGAACTCCTTTGGGCCTACATCTGGCTTGTGATTATCTCCGCCATCCTCACGTGGATGAGCCTAATCCCTACAACCCTATCGTCCGCTTTATCTACTCTGCCACCCAGCCCGTCTTCGACTTCGTCCGCGAGCATATTCCCGTAGTTTTCGGCGGCATTGACCTTTCGCCGATTATTGTAATTCTCGGTCTCGAATTTCTGCAGCAATATCTGATCCCCACCCTCACCCGTGTCTTGGTCTTCGGCTTCGCCTGAATTGACAACCCGATTGCCGGTGATTACCTACCAAGTATCGCTTGTTCAATGCGCTATGCCGACAGCTTAGAGTAAACTGCTTCTATGCCGATCTACGAATATAAATGCGATAAGTGCGGAATCGTCGAAGTGATGCAGCGGATTACTGAGGGTTCGCTGAAGCAATGCCCCAATTGCCAAGGCAAAGTCGAACGGATTATCTCGCATACCTCCTTCGTCCTCAAAGGCAGTGGATGGTATGCCACCGACTATGCCAACAAACCCAAAGCTGAACCCGCTTCGGATTCGGCTCCGGCCTCGACGCCCGCCTCCGGTGATTCGAGTGCCAACGGCTCCGCCTCCGAATCCAAATCGACCGCCGAGGCTTCCAAACCGCCGAGAAGCCCGCCGCCAAGTCCACCGATTGACGCGCATTCGGAACTGAAGCGGCCCGTCTCTAGCGGGCAGCAGGGTAGACAATCTCACGTGGCGGGTAGCATTCTCCGCCGCTTTTTTGTTTGAATTACTCCGATGCGCGCTCTCTACCTCGACTCCTCCGGCCTGACCCTCCGCCACGCTTATCCTGAACCTGTCATTAACGCAGGCGAGAGCCTCGTCCATGTCACTACTGCCGGAATCTGCGGAACCGACCTCGAACTTGCGCGCGGCTATATGGGTTATACTGGTGTTCCCGGCCACGAGTTTGTCGGCATTATCGCACAAAGTTCGCACCCCGGCCTGCTCGGCCAGCGCGTCGTCGGCGAGATCAATGCTTCATGCAATACTTGCGACTTCTATGATCGCGATCTCGGACGCCATTGCCCCCATAGAACCGTTCTCGGCATTCTCGGACGCGACGGCGCATTCGCCGATTATCTAGTCTTGCCTGATCGCAATCTTATCCCGATTCCTCCATCGCTCTCCGATGAAATGGCCGTCTTTACGGAACCTCTTGCCGCCGCTTACGAGATCTTCGAACAGACCCCTATCGCGCCCGCCGAAAAAATCCTGATCCTCGGTGACGGACGCCTCGGCGCGATTGTCGCTCTGGTTCTGCAAGTGGAAGGATTCTCGGCACTCATCGGCGGTCATCACGAAGCTAAGCTCAATTTTCTCGCCACGCTTGGACTTAAAGTGGCACTTGAGAAAACCCTGCACCCCGGCTTCGACCTGGTTATCGACTCCACCGGCAGTCCTTCCGGCTTCACTCGCGCCCTCGAGCTTGTCCGCCCTCGCGGACGCATTATCCTCAAGACTACTGCGGCTTCCAGCGCCCCACTTAATCTAGCGCCGATCGTCATCAACGAGATCACCATGCTCGGCTCGCGATGTGGCCGCTTTGCTCCCGCGCTCGCTGCGCTCGAATCTGGCCGCTTGGATCCTCGACCGCTGATTTCTGCTCGCTTCTCCTTCAACGACGCACTCGCCGCCTTCGATGCCGCCGCTCAGCCCTCGAACTTCAAGTGTCTGTTGCAGATTGCCTGATCCGGATGCGATCGCACCCGCGTAAATCAGACCTGATTCTCGTCGGCATCGATACCGGTGGCACCTTTACCGATCTTGTCGCCTTAATTGACGGCCATCTCCGCGTTCACAAGCTCCCCTCCACTCCGCACGATCCCGCTGCCGCTGTTATTGACGGACTTAAAGTTCTACTTCACGACCAATCCGTTGCGATCATCAATTACAGCTCGACTGTCGCGACCAACGCCCTGCTCGAAAAAAAGGGTGCTCGCGTCGCCCTGATTACCGATCGCGGCTTCGAAGACCTGATCGAGATTGGCCGCCAGAATCGCACCGATCTCTACGCACTCGCCCCGCGACGACCCGATCCTTTGGTGCCCCGCTCGATGCGTTTCGGGGTTGGCGGCCGCACTTTCTTCGACGGCCAAATTGAAGTCCCACTTGAAGCTCAGGAGCTGGACGATCTCCGTATGAAGATCACCCGCGCACGCCCCGACGCTCTCGCGATCTGTCTCCTTCACTCCTATGCGAATCCAGCTAGTGAGAACGCTGTTGCCAGCACCCTCGCCCCGCTAAACCTCCCCCTCTCGATCTCCCATCGCGTGATGCCCGAATATCGTGAGTACGAACGTCTCTCCACCACCGTGGTCAATGCTTACGTCGCTCCCCGGATGGTCTCCCATCTCGAGCGCCTCGCCTCGCAACTCACCGGCTCGCGTCTGCGCGTGATGCAGTCTAATGGCAGCGCGATCGGCGTCGCTCTCGCCTGTGCCGAACCCGTCCGCACACTCCTGTCCGGCCCGGCCGCCGGCGTTGTCGGAGCCGCTGCGATGGTCACTACGCTCGGCGTTGATCGCTTCATCACCTTCGATATGGGAGGCACCTCGACCGACGTCGCCCTCTTCGACCGCCGTGCCAAAATTCGCACGCTCAGTTATCCCGCCGGCTATCCCGTCCGTACTCCTGTGATCGACATCCATACCGTTGGCGCGGGCGGCGGCTCGCTCGTCTCGCTTGACGCAGGCGGCGTGCTGCAAGTCGGTCCCGAGAGCGCCGGAGCCGATCCCGGGCCGGCCTGCTACGGTCGCGGCGAACGTCCGACCGTCACCGACGCTGACCTCATCGCCGGCCGCCTGCTACCCGAGAACTTTCTCGGCGGCGCGATGCGCCTCTACCCCGATCGTGCCGCCCGCGCTCTCGCCCCACTTGCCGCGGCGATGCGCACCAAAGCCCCCCTAGCCGCGCGCGGCGTCCTCCGCGTCGTCAACGCCAACATGGAGCGCGCTATTCGCGTCATCACCGTCGAACGCGGCTTCGATCCCCGCGACTTCGCCCTCCTCGCCTTTGGCGGTGCCGGTCCGATGCATGCCTGTGAGCTTGCCCTCGACCTCGGTCTTCGTCACGTGATCCTGCCGCTCAATCCCGGACTCCTCTGCGCGCGCGGTGCACTCACCGCCGCTCTTGGACGCGAGTTGTCGCTGACCGTGCGCGACGCGAATCCCAACCTTCGCCGCCTCCAGCAACGCGCCCAGCCGCTCATCGATCGCGCCCGCGCCGATCTCATCGCCGAAGGCGCGCCAGCCACGAGCATCCGCCACGAGCTATGGGCAGACATGCGCTATCGCGGTCAGTCCTACGAGCTTGAGGTCCGCCTCGGCCCAAAATTTATCGACGAATTCCACAACCTCCATCGCAAGACTTTCGGACATGCCACCCCCGATACTGCAATCGAAGTCGTCAATCTCCGCCTCCGCGCTTCTGCGCTCGCTCCTTCGATCAAACCACCACGCCTGAAATCTTCATCGCGCAAGCCCTCCCCCAATTCGCATACTTCCGTGATGATCGATGCGGCCTTCCGCTCGATTCCCGTCTATGCTCGCGATCGCCTCGGCGCAGGCGCACATCTCAAAGGTCCGCTCCTTGTAACCGAACTGAGCACGACCGCTTACGTGCCGCCCGAATTTGACCTCCGCGTCGATTCCTACGGCAACATCCACCTGGAAACCGCCGGATAAGAGAGCATGAGTGAACCGTGTAGCGAAATTTGAAGCCCAGCGAATTCTGTGATCCCTCTCCCAAGGGAGGAGGGGATTATCCGACAGTTGACACCAACAGACGAATTGTGCGAATATGATCGCATAATGAGAACCCTCAATCAGTTGCTCGACCAGTTCAAGACTGAGGACGATTGCAAGCGCTTTCTGGTACAGCATCGTTGGCCGGATGGCATTGTTAAATGCCCGCGCTGCCAAAGCCCAAAGGTGTTTCACGCCACGCATCGCCCGTTTCACTGGATTTGCAAGAGCGGCTTGGAAACAGTCGATAGCGCTACTCGCAAGCCTGTAACCTGCCATAAGCGAAACGGCTATCGATTTAGCGTCATCACGAAAACTAAATTCTTTGGGAATACTTAAATTCCCGCTCCGAACTTGGTTCCAAGTTATGTTCCTGATGGGCCATGCCAAGAAGGGCATCAGCGCCCATCAGATTCATCGCACGATGGAAAACGGATCGTACGAAACGGCGTGGTATATGTGCACGCGTATTCGAGCGGCGATGAAAGATGCTGGCCTGACTCAGTTGCTGGGCGAGATCGAAGTGGATGAAACTTTCATCGGCGGGAAAGCGCAGAACATGCACGCCGACAAACGCAAGAAGTCTCGCGTTGACGGGCACTAAAGGAAAGATTCCCGTCATCGGCGCGATCTCGCGAAAGGGCAACGTGGTTTGCAAGATGATAGAGAATACCGACACGCCGACTCTCGATAGGTTCGTCCGGCAAGTCACGGATCGCCTGGCGTGAAGCTGCTGGCAACCGATGAGCACAGCGGCTACCGCCTGCTCGGTCACGATTACAATCATCGTGTCGTACGCCACGGCCAAGGCGAATACGTAGTGGGAACCACGCATACAAATTCGATTGAATCTTTTTGGAGTCTGCTCAAGCGTGGAATTATGGGCAGCTATCACAAGGTCAACAAAGAATAGAATATCTGCCGCTCTATCTGAATGAATTCCAGTTCAGGTTTAACAACCGGAAGAATCCTGACATTTTCGATTTGATTGTAGCAGGATGCTGAGTTCGCTGCGCTGGGAGCGGCCTCAGCGTTGCAAAGGCCCAGCATAATTGCGATTCCCGTTTGGGAGGTCCGCGTGGCAAAGAAAAAGAAGAGACCGTCGCCTCCGCGAAGCGATACGCATCTGATCGAGCGCCTACGCAAGTACTCGCCCGATATCTTGGAAGCAGAGGTTGATTTTGATGCGATCACCGATGCCGTCCTTAGATTCGCGCCAGACTCGACCACTCGAGAAGCGCCAGAACAGGCCCACTCGGAGAGAGGCAACGCATAAATCAAATTCAAACTGACATCCACCAAGCCGAAAAGTGAGAACCAGGAACAGAAGAGCAAGCCACGGATTGTTCTGACAGGTCGCGAGCACGAACAGGAAACTACTCAAAAAAAAGAAATAAGAAACAGGACGTAACCCAATTAGTGAAAGAATTTTTGGGCGACTTCTGGAACAACTGGTCGCGCATCGAAAAAAGCCAAGCAATTTTCGACCTCTTCTTGGTCGTATTTACCGCTGGACTGTGGTGGACCTCCTGCAAGCAATGGCAGGTCGCGAAGGATACTTTGAGCAAATCGCAAGCAGCCTTTCTCTACATAGGCTCGTTCAGTTTCGATCCGCCGATATTGCCCAGCGACTTTAATTCGTTGGCGAACGATGTTGGTAACCGCGGTCATGGTTCTGCTGCCTTGATAATTCAGTTGGTCAATAGTGGGAATACCCCTGCACGAAACGTGATGCCCGCTACAAATTTTGAGAACATTAATCTGCCAGATAACTTCGAGTATCCGGATTTTGAACAACCGCCGCAGAATTTCAAGCCCGCTTTCGTTGCCCCACACCAACACTGAACATTAGACTTCCGATTAAATACGGGACTATTGCGGCGGTAAGAGAGCGCAAAGCGCCATTGAGCATATGGGGACATATCGACTATACCGATGTGCTTGGAGATCCCCATCGAACTTGGTTTTGCGCTCGATATACCGAACACTCCGGTCCCATATTCGACGGCAACGACTACTTTAACGAATGCGATGAGCACAATTGCGCCGACAATGATTGTCCCAAGCCATGGGCGTATGAATTTCCAAAGGGAACTCCTACAAGCGTCGAGATACCGCTGGATATTTTCGTTCCCAATCCGCCCACCGAGGTTAAAAGTCCAACGCCTATGGCTCTGCCGTCGCCAAATCCCTCTCCCACTATTTCGGAACGACCAACAAGAGGATGAATAGATATTTCGTAACACTTCCCTTAAACCTCAAAAGGTTAAGGGGATCATAAGACGTGCCACGGCGTCCTGAGCGGGATTGCTCGAACGTCGTGACGAAGACACCGGCCCGTCATAAGGAATTTTATGAGCAGCTACCAATGTGGTGTCAACTGTCGGACAATCCCCAAGGGAGGAGAGAGAGTTAAAGTAAAGGTCCGTATATCCTTTAAGATTTCTCGCCTCCACAGTAGCCGCTCGCAATAGCAAACCGTTCTAATCAGAATTAGCGAACGGACAAACCATGACTAAGCCTCGGGAACTCTGATGAAACTCGATCCCGTCACACTCGCCGTGATGAATCAGCGGCTCGCCGCCATCGCCGAAGAGATGGGAGTCGTGCTCGGTCAGACCGGCTACTCGCCCAACATCAAGGAGCGCCACGACTATTCCTGCGCGCTCTTCGATTCTCGCGGCGAGCTGGTCGCACAGGCCGCGCACATCCCGGTCCATCTCGGCGCGACTCCGCTCTCGGTCCGCGCCGTGATCGAACGGCTCCCGCTCGCCCTCGGCGACGTCGCCGCCATTAACGATCCTTTCGCCGGCGGCACCCATCTGCCCGATCTCACCGTGGTCGCGCCAATCTTTCTCGAGGGCGAGTCGCGCCCCTTCGCCTACGCGGCCAATCGTGCCCATCACGCCGACATCGGCGGGATGGCGCCCGGCTCGATGGCCCTATCGACCGAAATTTACCAAGAGGGCTTCCGCCTCCCGCCCGTCAAAATCATGATCGGCGGCGAACCCGCCCGCGACGTCTTCGCACTCTTTCTCGCCAACACTCGCGTGCCCGAGGAGCGCGAAGGCGACCTCCGCGCCCAAATCGCTGCCCTGCGCATCGGCGCGACGCGCACTCGCGAGCTGGTCGCCGCACTGGGCAGCGCCCGCGTCGCCGCCGCGATGAACGCCCTCAAGGATTATGCGGACCGCCTGATGCGCGCGACCCTCCGCAATATTCCCTCTGGTCTCTATCGCGCCGAAGACTTCCTCGATGACGACGGCTTCGGCTCAGGCCCGATCCCGATCCGCGTCGCGATTCGCATCGATCGCGACCACGCCACTGTCGATTTCACCGGCTCCGCTCCGCAGGTGCGTGGCTCCGTCAATGCCAATTACGCGATCACCCTCTCCGCCACCTTCTATGTGATGAAGTGCATCGCTGCCGAGGCCCTCCCAGCCAACGAGGGCCTGATGCGCCCGATTACCCTCATCGCTCCCGAAGGCTCAATCGTCAATGCGCTCCCACCCGCCGCCGTCGCCGGCGGCAACGTCGAGACCTCGCAACGCATCGTCGACGTGCTCTTTCGCGCTCTCGCCGAGGTTCTCCCTGATCGCATTCCCGCCGCCAGTTCGGGCTCGATGTCGAATCTCACCATTGGCGGCTACGATACTTTTCGGAACCGGCAGTTCTCCTATTACGAGACTATTGCGGGCGGCGCAGGCGCGGCTCCCGGTTTGCCGGGGGCTTCCGGCATCCATACCCACATGACCAACACTCTCAATACTCCGATTGAAGCGCTGGAGGCGTACTATCCGATACGCATTACCGAGTATCGCATCCGGCGCGGCTCCGGCGGTCGCGGCGAGTTTAACGGCGGCGACGGCCTCGTCCGCGAGCTCGAATGTCTGGTCGAATCCAACGTCAGCTTGCTCACCGAGCGCCGTACGATCGCGCCGTGGGGACTCGCCGGCGGCGGCGACGGCGCAAGTGGCGCAAACTATCTCGTCAACAAGAACGGCAAGCGCCGCAAGCTCGCGAGCAAAACCAACCTTCGTCTCTCCCCGGGCGACCGCCTCCGCCTCGAAACTCCCGGCGCCGGCGCCTTCGGCAAAAACAAAATAATCACCTCGAGGACGCCAAAGAAGCCCCGCTGACGAAGCTCTGCAGCGAGTCCTGACTCTTCGAATCGTCAACGATATTACCTGTACAAACTCCAGACCATCGCGGCCCGGAATTACTTCCCTCAGGCATGGTCCGCTCCGGATCGGCCGCGATTGCCATACCTGTCGCGATTGAAAGTGATGTGATCTAGTGCTACCGTCCGCGAATTTTGTTTGCCGGAGCGGCTCGAAATGCAGTACGGAATTTAGGGAAGTAGGTTGATGTTGACAGTCAGCGAACAGAGGGCGAAAATGGATAAGGACGTGACAGGTCGGTTAGAGGATGAAATCGAAGTAACTGAGGAAATGATCGAGGCTGGCGTATTAGAGCTTTACGAGTACGACCCCTATTGGGGCAATCAGGAGGAAGTAGTCGAGAGTATTTTTCGCGCCATGCTCAATATATGCGGTGCTGCGTCCAGCAAGCTAAGCTCTTTGCCCTCGAAAACAAATGTCTTATCGGCAGGCCCGAAAATGAAGAATTGAAGAAGGCAAACAGCAAAGGTGAAGATGAATTTGTGATTACGGGCCGGAGATGCTGAGGTGTCTGAGCCAAGCATCTTACTTAATGCCATACCGCAAAATGGCAGTATATGTCTTTGAATTTCGTCGGATATCTCTTTGGTATCGAATGAAATGCGCGCAATCGAATGACCGAAGGCGTTCCTAATGACCCTGATTGAATCGAGAGTTTTAGCTGTGTCTTCGCGAATAATGGTGGTCGCTGTTGCGACCAGAATTTTCGAGTCGAAGTCAGCCAGCGGCCCCCGGTTTTTGAACAGGCGCACTTCAAGATCGGAGGTCATGTGTGGCAATTTTTTGATGAGCAGTGCCTCTAGGTGAGCTTCCAACAAAGCGGCGCTCACGAGCGCAACCGACCTATCGTCTTGCCCGTCAAATTCGCTAAATAGTCTTAATATCTCCTCCCCAGAAACAGGAAGCTGTCTGCCAAATTCGCGTAAGAGGCTGCGTGGTCCTTTGCGCGCCATTGCGCCAATATCTACATTGGTACGCTATAAAGCAAATAGCCATCTCTGCTAGACAAATCTCCAGTCCCGAGCGGTCAGATTGTGGTTGTCTGACCCTTCAATTCTTTTGTGATGCCACCATATCAGCTTGAGAAATCTGATCATTTATGTCAAAATTCACTCGCTTAAGGAGCATTTCCTGTTGCGATAATGCTCTATGTATGAACATAATCCGAGTGTGCGGTAACAATCAAGCCGCGAACAAGGAGATGGACGTATGCGACCGCCGTGGAGAATTCGATGGAGAATGGGGCAATGCCTCTTTGGAAATCCGCAGGAAAGGCTGAAGGTGCGGAACGTATAAAGGTTAAGGGATTCGTCGAGGACGCTTTTGAATTGCCGTCGGATGAACCAGATGGGCGTAAAGGTGGTAGCCGACAACCGTGGCATCCACGACCAACTTCACCATCTAAGATCGTGACAGGGCGTGAGCGCGCGCGATTAGCTCAAGCAAGGAAGCGACAGCAAAAGGAACTACATGACCCGGAGACTACAAATAGAACTTAGTGAGGATAAATTAGACGAACTCGAATCCCTGATGAAGGAAGGGAGAGCGGCCACAAAGAAGGAATTTGTTAATGCGGCTTTGACATTGATGGAGTGGGCGATGAAAGAGCGCCGCGCGGGTCGAATTATCGCATCGGTTGATGAGGGGAAAAATGTTTACAAAGAAATCGTCATGCCCATCCTTTCTGAGGTAAAAGCTGGTTAATAAATCTTGCTGGCAAAGGAACCTCGCGAGAATCTAAATTTAAAGCAATTCGCTACAGATGCGCGGACAGCGCTCTGTATTAGCCGCCATTTACTCGGAAAGGCAATTCTGTGGTGGGTACTGGTTCCCCTCGTGGCTTTTCCAGTACTCACCTGCCTTTCCTAGTCTTGTGCGACGCGATTGGCATTATTCCCCCAATGCGCGCTGGATTGCTAACTGCCGTTGCTAGTATTACTTGCGGTGGAGTTATTACCAGCGCCGCAAGCGCGGGATTCGGATGGCTATATAAACCCGAAGTCGAGTCTTTAGATTAGTTAACTTTCAGTCTCTTTTTTTGCTCGTTCCGTTCCGCTGCGCATCAAGCAGCGGCTTGATCGCCCTCTTTAGTTTCTCCAGATCCACGTGCTCTAGCTCTTTTCGTAGACGCTCGTCTTCGGCGCGCGTCTTCTCGCTGATGGGCTTTTTCGCCATACGCGCATTTTAGCGCATCCGGCGAACGTCGCGGAGTGCGGCTACACAGATTGAATCAATGCTTTGAACATATCAGGGTCTTTCCGATGGTTATGGCGGAAAGAAAACTCATTCAAATACAGCGGCAAATAATCCTTGCTGACGTTATGAAACGTGCCGACGATCCCGCGCTTGAGCAAAGCCCAGAATGAATCAATCGACTGCGTATGGACCTTGCCGCGCACGTATTCCGCATTGCGATGGATAACCGTATCGTGCGGCAAGCCCATTTTCGTGAGATGGCGATAATTTGGGCTTTCATCGCTCGATACTAGCGACACGTCGCCGGAGACAGTCCTTCGCACGAAATCATCGTAAGTACTGAAGTCAGCTTCCTCGATCATCTGGCAGACGATATTGCCCTTGCGTGAGATAGCGCCAATTACTTCGGTTTTCCCGCTTGCCACTGGACCTCCTCCGCTCGTGCGCTTGTTCCGATGCTTGTTGCGGTTCTTACCGCCGACATAGGTTTCATCGATCTCGACTTCGCCGCTCAGCATCGAAACGAGATCACCCTTCATCGCCGCCCGCAAGCGCGTACACATATACCAGCTTGTGTGATAGTCGCTGCCGGAGTTCTCGCCAAAGATCACGCGATGAACCTGCAAGGCGCTGACGCCCTTTTTCGAGGTCAGCATCATGTACGCGACTTTGAACCAAAGCTTGAGCGGAATCTTGGTGTTCTCGAATACGGTCGCTGTGAGCACAGAGAAGCGATAGCCCTTGCGTCCGCCACAATCGGCGTTGCAACAGGTCCAATGAAATGGCCGTGCTTTCAGCGCGTAGACTCTTTCCTTGCGCTTGCAGCGTGGGCACGTCACGCCATCAGGCCACCGGCATAGCGCTAGAAACTGCTTGCACGCTTCTTCATCGGAGAACTGCCTGTCGAACTCAACTATCGTCTGCATGATGCTAATCTAGCGTATAACGGCTTGACTGTCAACAGACACCCAATTCCCGGAATTTACGTGCAAAATTTCGGCGAATACGGCGATCCCCACAACCTGATCACACTGGCACTTGAGGCCGAACACGCCGGATGGGATGGCTTTTTTCTCTGGGACCATCTCCAGCTTTATCGGAATTCCGACGTTCCAGTCACAGATGCTTGGCTTGCACTCGCCGCGATTGCCATCAAAACCCAACGCCTGCGACTGAGCCCGCTCATCACGCCGGTTGCTCGCAGACGACCCTGGAAGCTCGCACGGGAAGTCGTCTCGCTCGATTGTCTTTCGCGCGGACGAGCAGTGTTCGGCGCTGGCTTGGGTACTCCCCCGAACGCGGAATTTGAATGCTTCGGCGAAGATCCTTCTGATCGCAATGGAGCGCATCATAACGCGCCCGTTCGACATTTTCCCTTTGCATGGGCGCTGCTAGCGCAGCTGGATGCGCCAACTCGTCTCGATTTTGGAAGGCGAGAGTCAATCGAGACTACCGGGTACGGTGGAGAATGCCGGGCTTATCAGGCCGATTCCAGGCAAGTTGAGCCTTTCATTTCTCCTTAATAGCCCATCATCCACTCACGGCCATCGCACCCGACGGGACAATATGTTCCTCCATTGCCGCTCGCAACTTGGCCGAACGCGCATGCGCCATCCTCATCCGTGATTATGGCGCTAGTTCCGGCAGTTTCGCTGTTACAGGCCGGAAGCTCGGCAAAAATAGTCGTAATTTTCTGCAAATTTGCGACCCCGGTCAGCGGGCCATGCATATTGATCTGTCCTGCCGGGTCGAAACTAGTTCCATGATAGACGTTTGGGGCATCGCAGTTTATCGCGTAAGTGGCGTCATAGGTGTGAAAGTCAGTGTCGATGCAATTACCGATGGGCGTATTGATAGTCCAACCACTAGGAAGCCAGACTGAACTTTCCGTAATGCCTAACCCATTATCGCCGATTTCGTTGACCAGAATCGGGGTTATGTTATTGCAATTCTGAACTTGGCCCGGGCAGGAGTTTTGGATGCGAAGGTCCGATTCCCGGATGATTGAACTGGGGCCAGCTTCGTCGATGATCGCGACGCTACTGACGCCCTCAATCGAATTTTTCAAATGGGCATTGATCATCCAGCCATTCAGCTTCAGCTCCTGGTTAAATCCCTCGATATTGCCGCTTTGATAATTCAACCCTCTTAAGTTGGCGTCAGCGACAATTGCGTAGGGTACAGCTGGAGCGCCATTTGTTGCGATGAAGGAGTCTCCGAGACTGAGGCTTCCGAAATCGGTGCCGCCTAGATGAATCGCCGGACCGCCACCAGAATTAACAACCAAGGAGGACCGTCCGAGGAATGAAACTCCGGACATGGATTGGGGCGGCGCAACGATCTGCACATTGCTCGTGATGTTCAAATCGTTGGAGTTAGAAAAAAGGACGGGATTATCTGCTACGAGGTTTACATGAACAGCACTCCAAATCTCCGCCCCATAGTTGAAGATTGCGATCGAGCCGCGCATTCCATTGGCATTCGGAATGTGCGGCAAATTTATGGTGACCCGGTTCAAGTGAGTGTGCTGAGCATATTGACAGCAAGTTGCGGATGAGCGCGCCTGCTGAATCGCCAGGGTGGTCGCGTTTGCGCCGACGCCCACAATGTCGATTTGCTCAATGGTCAGGAAGTTTAAGCCTACTGCGTCGAACAGGACAGCGGAACCAGTTTCAGCAGATATTACGGAACCCCAGTAATTGTTCCCGCTGAACTGATCTGCGGTTGAATCGCCTAAAATCCTAATTGCGATCCGATTAGTTAGATGGATCGTTTGCGTGATCTTGTACACAGCTTGCATGCCATTGGCCCGATGCGCCGGGATGTAAAGAGTCCCTCCATAGGCCAAGTGGTCGACGGCATTTTGAAAACATGTCGAATCATCATGATTGCCATCGCCAGCGCATTTCCAATTCAATACGTTAATCCAACCTGACGCGCCTTTTGCATGCGCGGCCTGCGGCGAACAAAGAACCAAGATTATGAGCATTACATAGAACATTTGTCGTCGTTTAAGAGACCACTGTCTGCGCAGAACCATCGCACCTCCGTCAGTTCGTCCTCGAACTCGCCCGCGACCGGCTTGCGGATCAACCTCCACCGGGGCAGATCGCGATACAGGACGTACGGCAATGCCAGTCCGCGCCCGGCCTGGCCATCAATGACGTTGCGCTGAACTTCGGCTTACGTTGTAAAGCGGCATGCACTGATAATCTTGAGTGTGTCATTGAATTAACTAATTGCCAGCTTCAACTTAACCTTCATTAGCTAATTGCAGCTTCAATTTAACCTTCATTAGGCGCTCAATGGCGTCCTAGATTTATTTATGACAGGAGCTCATCTGCTCTATATCGATGGTCTTAGTCATTACGGCTACGTTGTCACGCGACATAGGCTTCTCTTGCCGCGTGGGGAGCACGGAATCTCGCTTTGCAACCCATGCGGGCAAGGGTGCCGCGTCATTCAAGCTAGGCCAGGGAACGCTGTGATGTTCTAGTACGTCCGCGGTGCATTCCGCGACAGATGAAATCAAACGATAGAAGTGGATTATTTCACTCCATCGATGGTGCTCATCAAACGTTACTACTTGCCGGGGCAGCTCGAAGCACGCCTCGCCGAGTTGGTCGACTTCTACAACTACCGGCGTTACCACGAAAGCCTCGGTAATCTCACTCCATCCGATATCTACTTCGGCCGCGGTCCAACTATTCTCGCTAGCGGAGCACGTCCTCGCGCGTAGCAATAGGAGAGTCTGCGAGCTGCGTTCAAACATCGATCACCCGTTCTCGCTCCCGCAGCCCATCGTGTTATGAACCTGCATCACCATCGCAAAAGGACACCCATCAGATGCGCTTTGATAATAAGGTTGGACTCGTTACCGGCGGCGGCTCCGGGATCGGCCGCGCGACTGCGATTGGCTTTGCCGCGCGCGGCGGCGCTATCGCCATCGCCGATATCAACGGCGAAAATGCCAAAAAGGTCGAAGCCGAGATCAAGGCGGCCGGCGGCAAGGCTCTCGCGCTCGTCGCCGACGTCACCAGCGCGTCGGATATCGACATGATGATCACTAAAACGACCAGTACCTTTGGCCGACTCGACTTCCTCCATAACAACGCCTTCGGGATGCCGCCGGTGCAGGCCAACAGCCCACTTATTGCGCGCACCGGCGACGTCAGCGACGAGGTCTGGAATCGGATGATCGAGGTCGGCCTGACCGCGGTCTTTCGCGGAATGAAGCGGGCGATCGCGGTAATGCGCGCACAGGGCGGCGGCGCAATCGTCAACACCGCCTCAATTTCAGGCCAGCGCGGCGACTATGGAATCGTCGCCTACAATGCCGCCAAGGCCGGCGTGATCAATCTTACCCGCGTCGCCGCGATCGAATATGCGCGGCATAATATCCGCGTTAACTGCATCTGTCCCGGCGCAATCGATACGCCACTAATTGCCGCAGTAGTAGCCGTCCCTGAGGCGCGCGCAAAGTTCGACGAGGTGATCCCGATGGGCCGCCTCGGCCGTCCCGAGGAGATGGCCAACGTCATTCTGTTCCTCGGCTCCGACTTGGCGTCGTTCGTCACCGGTGCATCGTTCGTAGCTGATGGCGGCCAGACTGCCAAAACCGGTAGCCCATCGTTCTTGCCGGAGTGACAGCCAGGAATCTCGACGCGGACCTGATTTGTCATCCTGAGTGAAGCGAGCCTGCGAGCGAAGTCGAAGGACCTCCGCGAAGCGCTTCTAAAGAATGTCCTTGCGCAGAGGTCTTGGCGGAGTGGCGCGACTGCGAAGAGTCCGCATCTGGTGATTCCTCGCGCGCCAGACAAAGCAGACGCGCGGGAATGACAGTAAATCGGCTCCATCGGCGCTGACGCTGAGCCTTGCCGAAACCGCCGCAAGGTGCGATACAACTATTAGTCAGGGCCTTCACTTTGAATAAGGAGGGACTAACGACGGCTGATTCATCGCGCGGATGCGGACTACGCTTCGTGCGCACACTGCATTGTTATTCAACCAGCACAATCAATTTATAGACATTCTGTAGGCATCCTAACCTAACGAGGAGGGCAAGCCCCGATGGCAGAACAACACGTAATTTCCGCTGATTCCCATATGATGGAACCAGCCAACCTATGGGTCGAGCGGGTGGACGCTAAATTCCGCGACATCGCCCCGAGGGTCATTAAGAAAGACGAGAAATCCGGCTACGTCTTCGTCGCGCCCGGCGTTCCATCATTTCCGGTTGCGGGCGGATTCGCCGCGGGACGCAGTGGCGAGGACCTCAAGGATTTTTTGAAGAAAGGTCAGGACGCTGGCTATATCACGGCGCGCCCTAGCGGATGGGACCCGGTCGAGCGCCTCAAGGATCAGGATATCGACGGAGTCGAAGCCGAGGTCTTATACACCACACTCGGGATGACGCTGTTTGGCTTGCATGACGCCGACCTCCAGCGTGCCTGTTTTCGCGCCTACAATGACTGGCTCGCGGAGTTCTGTTCGCATAGCCCCAATCGGCTGATCGGCGCGGCGCTGATTTCACTTGAAGATCTCGATGATGGTGTCAAGGAATTGCAACGCGCGGCCAAGATCGGACTGCGCGGTGCGATGATCTGGGGTGCGCCGCCCCGTGAACGCCCTTACACGTCGAAGGATTACGATCCTTTCTGGGCGGCCGCGCAGGACCTTCAGATGCCGTTGTCACTGCATGTGATCACTGGCAAGAAGCCGCCCAAATCCGAGGAGGACCGCGAGAAGATCAAGCGCGATCGCGATCCGTCATTCGTGCGTGGCTACATGAACCTCATCCATGAAGTTCAACGCTCACTTACCGATATCATCTTCGGGGGCGTGATGATGCGTTTTCCGAAAATCCGCATCGTCTCGGCCGAGAACGACACCGGCTGGATCGCCCACTACATGTATCGGATGGATCATGCGTTCGATAAGTTCGGCGCGCTGATGAATCAGCCGCTCGACATGAAGCCGAGCGAATATGTCCGGCGCAACATGTGGGCGACCTTCCAGGACGATCCGATCGGGCCGATGCTGTTCAAGTATTTCGGCGGCGACAACTTCATGTGGGCATCGGATTTCCCGCACACCGATTCAACCTGGCCGCATTCGCGCAAGGTGATCGAGGAGAGCTTTGTCGGTGTACCCGAGGATGTGACGCGCAAGATCATTTATGAAAATGCCGCGAAGCTGTACCGGATCGATCTCAACTGAAAACGCGTGAAGATGTTACGCATGGCAGCCAGTCAAGTCATTCTGAGCGACACTAGGCGAACGAACTGGAGCCGAGCAAGTGAGTCTGCGAGCTGCGTTTGAGAAGCGAAGAATCTCGAATCCGGGATTCTTCGCTTCGCAGACTCCGCTCAGAAGTGACAGAAAGGCTTTATCTGGAGATTTCGAAATGGCTTATGACCTACTAATCAAGAACGGCACGGTAGTGGACGGGACCGGCGCGCCGCGCTTTCGCGCCGACGTTGCGATCGTGGGCGATCGCATCGCCGAAATCGGCAAAATCAACGAGGGCGCGAATCGCGTGATCGACGCCTCGGACCTGATCGTTTCGCCGGGCTTCGTCGATCCGCATACGCATTACGATGCACAAATCTGCTGGGACCCTCTTCTGAGCTGCACGTCCTGGCACGGCATCACTTCCGTCGTGATGGGCAATTGTGGAGTCGGTGTTGCACCGTGCAAGCCGGAGTCGCGCGAGATCGCAGCTTGGGACCTCACCAATGTCGAGGCGATTCCCTACGACTCCCTTAACAAGGGCGTGACCTGGGATTGGGAGACCTTCCCGCAATTCCTCGATGCGGCAGGCAAGCGCGGCTCGGCGATCAACCTCGGCTTTCTCGCGCCGCTCACGCCGTTTCGCCATTACGTGATGGGCAAAGAATCGATGGACCGGGCGGCCACCGTCGAGGAGACCAGCAAGATTGCCGCGCTCCTCGAAGAAGCGATGACTGCCGGCGCGCTCGGTTTCTCGACGACGACTCTCAAGCAGCATATCGGCTACAAGGGTCAGCCGCTGGCCTGTCGTCTCGCGAGCAAAGACGAACTTAAGTCCTATGCGAACGTTCTCAAGAAGCAGGGCAAGGGTTCGATTGAAGTCGCCCTGACCAAGAAGATCGCGGTCGTGCAGGACGACGAGTACGCGCTACTCGACATGCTGCTGACCGAGAGCGGACGGCCTGTGACGTGGCTCGCGATGGCTTCGACGCCGCGCCATCCGGAGCGCGCGCTGGAAACCCTCAACCGCGTCGATCCGCTAATCAAACGCGGCGGCATTCCACAGATCCTCTGCAAGCCCTTCGTCTCGCAGCTCGACCTCCGTAATCCGTTTACCTTCGCGGATAACGAAGTATGGAATCGCGTGTTCAATCAGCCGGCCGAGGCGCAAAAGAAGATCTACGCCGATCCGGACTTCCGCGCGAAGTTCCGCGAGAGTCTGTCACGGCCTCATCTGTTCACCGGACGCTTCCATCGCGTCGAGATCCTCGAAACCACCAATCCTGCGCTCAAGTCGCTCGAAGGTAAAAACGTACAGGAAGTCGCCGAGATGCGCGGGGCGGACCCTCTCGACACTTTCCTCGATCTCGCGCTGGAAGACGATCTCAATATCCAGTACACGATGCAGCAGTATCACGAGGACGGCATCCAGCAGTTGATCACCGATCCGCGCACGATGATCGGCCTGAGCGACGGCGGCGCGCACGTCGATATGCTGTGCGACGCGGGATACGCGACCTACCTGCTCGGTAACTGGGTACGCAAGCGCGAGGCGATCCCTCTCGAATTCGCAGTGAAGCGCATCACGTCCGAGCCGGCCAACTTCTTCGGCATCCGCGAGCGCGGTCAGTTGAAGAAAGGATGGAAGGCCGATGTTGCGATCTTCGATTACAACACGGTCAACTCCGCCCGCCGCGCGACGATGCAGAACGATCTGCCCGGCGGCGGACGGCGTCTGGTGATGCCGGCTGAGGGCATCGAGTACACCGTGGTCAACGGCAAGATGTCATACGAGCATGGCAAGCAAAACGGCACGCTAGCAGGCGAGGTGATCCGGTCAGCGGCCTGACCTAACCCGCATCCCCTTCCCTGAGGGAAGGGGAGCAAGACAGAAGGGCCGAGGACGTTCGTCCCCGGCCCTTCTGCGCGAAACAGCAAGTACCGCCCTGCTTGTGGGAGAACGGATTCTACTCAACCGTTCGTGACATGTATTATCACAGTTGGATCCGGTGTAATCGCAGACCATAGTGAGCTGCGGCAGTCGGAGGATGTTGTGGAACGGAGAGGCCGGGGGAATTGCGACGCAAACTGACGTCCCAAGAAAGACTTGAGCTAATTATCATGCTTAGCGCGGATTCGTTGTCAAAGGCGCGAATTCTCTTTAAATTGCACTAAAAAATAGACCTGAGCTAAAAATTGCAGCGCGCAGATTATGAAAATTGCCAAAGATACTCATCGAAGCATTGATGCATTGAACTCTGCCGCGCATCGCAACGGAAAACTGGATAAGGCCATAATAGACCGCAGCCTAGATCGCATCCTTAAGGCGGCACGCCAGATCAACCGAGAGGTCAGCACTCTGCTCGCCAAAGCCCGCGAGGATGATTAGGCCGTAATTATGTCAAAGTTGAACCTCAACGTAATCGCATAGAGTCGTGGGCGATAACATTGGGTCACCATCGCGACGCAACCCTTTCTATGTGAAACTCGATCGCCTCACGGATTAGCTGCACAATCTCTCCAGAGTTTTGGCGGCAGCAATGCATCCGGGTAAGTCAGGCACGTATGCCAAGCAATTCGACTCGCCTTGTTCAACAATGATCGCGTAGCGCATTATTGGCTCCTCTGAATTCCTGCCTGATTTAAAATACTGCGCATAGTCTTGGGATGAAGATCATTTGAAGTATGTTCGGCAGTAGTGACCTGCCGGCTTTCGTTGGATGGCGAATTTGCCGATCGCTTCCACGAGTCGCGACAACATATCATCCATCATTTCTCAGCAATGTTCTCACATCCCCAATTTTCCTCGGGCCGCGTCACGACACGGTCCAACCGCCGTCGATGATGAATGGGGCCCCAGTCGCGAACGACGCGTCGTCGCTCGCGAGGAATAGCGCGACTTTCGCGATCTCCTCGGGCTGCGCCATCCGCTCCAATACCGAGATGCGCTTGATTGCGGCGGGATTGGGCGCGACGCCCTCACCGCGGATTCGCGTCGCCATCGGAGTTTCGATCGCGCCCGGACAGATCGCATTGACACGGATGTTATAGCGGCCGTATTCGAGCGCTGCCACCCGGGTCATCGCGATCACGGCTGCTTTTGCTGCGGAATAGCCGATGCCGCCCTTGATCGCGACCAGACCGGCGATCGAGGCGGTATTGATAATCGAGCCGCCCCGCGCCTTCATCATATGCGGCAGTGTGTATTTCATTCCGAGGAAAACACCGCGCAGATTGATCGCGATCACGCGATCGAAGCCCTCCTCCGTCATGTTCGAGGTGAAATTCGACTCGCCCTCGATGCCGGCGTTGTTATAGAGCACGTTGGGCGCGCCGAGCTTGGCGACGGTCTCCTCGACCATGCGCTTGACGTCAGCGGCTTTTGAAACGTCGGCGGGGATCGCGATCGCTTGCCCGCCGTTTTTAGTGATTTCGGCGACCGTCTCATTGACCGCGCCTTCGGTAATGTCAGCGGCGGCGATTCTCGCGCCTTCTTTGGCGAACAGCAATGCAGCGGTTTTTCCCATGCCGGATCCTGCGCCGGTTATGATCGCGATTTTATTTTCGAGCTCCATTTGGCATCTCCCGTCGAGCGATTCTCACGCATTGGCATCTTTGATGCTCGGATAAGTCCCAGCAAGGCAATAGCATTGAAGATTGGGAATGAAAACGCTTGCGCATAATCTCAGCCTGTACGTTATCGGCGTGATCATGGCGGTTCTGGTATTGAGCGGCGCGAGCGTTCGAGCACAGCAGTCGCAGCAACTTCCATTTCCACAGAGTCAATTACCGCCGCCGGCTTATCATCGCCCGCGCGCGACACCGAGCCCCGCGCCATCTTCGGCAGGTGTCGTGACGATTCCACAAATCCAGCAGGCGCAACCGCAGCCTACACCGCCACCGGCGCCGGTTTATCAACCGGTCCCGCAGATAACACCCGCGCCGCCGCGCTTCCGGCGATCTTCCGCGGATGTTGGCAGGGGCGCGTCGATTACGTCGATACGATCCAGCGACTACCCGGCGGCGCACGCATTGGGCCGTGGACGCCGAAGACTTATCGTTTATGCTACCGGCGGACCGGAAATGGTCCGTTTGAGCTGACTTTCACCGAAGCGGGAATCGCGCGGAGTAGCAAGATAACGAACGCCACCGGCAAGATGGATGTCGTTTCAACCGACGGGCGCACCTACGCCGCGATGCGCTCGCTGCTGCATTTCGACGAATATCGGCTGCCCTCGGACCCTTCCGGCGGTCGAACATTTCCGGTCGATGAGCTAACGCAATTGCAATGTAATATCGAGCCGGACGGGATGCATGTCACCGGCAATGTTTATGGCGAGCGCAACGGCACGCCGTGGTTCCGCGCCTCGTGGCATGCCATCTTCGTACATACTGCGGATGAACAACCGTTGCCGGAGTGACTATCAGCGGCGCAAGCGGCCGTCGCGATCAACGCGCGTGCGCAGCGCTTCAACTTCTTCGTAGGTTGGTGGCTTAGTTTCGGAAACTGATAACGGGATTACGAGCTGGAAGCCGGTTTCGCGAACCACCGTATTGACTGCGATGCCCGGATGCACGGACTTGAGCCGCATCCGGCGCGAGTCCTCCTCGAAGTCCATGACTGCCAGCGGGGTGATGCAGAGTGCGGGACCACCCCCGGGAAGGCCCAACTTCTTGCGCGCATCTGCACCGCCGCTACCCAATCCGAAGGCGCTGACGTAATCGCATTTTTCGACCAGCACACGCGGATTGTGATTGTTAAGCACGATGTAATAGCGACCGACGTGAGTACTAAGCGTTGGCGTGCCGACGGAACCTGGACCGCGGAACTTCAAGTTTTGATAATCCGGGCCGACCCCGATCAAATTCGTATTGCCGAACGCATCGACCTGCACGCCACCGATAAAGAAGACGTGATTCGACCAGTCCTTAATACGATCAAATCGATGGCCGGTATCGCTGTACGATTCGGCCCATCGGACCGCGCGCCGATCCCATCCATAGGCCGGCATCGGAATCGAGTCGAGGTGCGCAACATTCATCCGTGCGCCCAGGAATACCAGCTCCATATTGGGACCGTGCGTCAGATGAGCCAAGCGCACGGCGGCTTCGGGCACGGGCGACGCGACGCCGACACGCAGAGTCTCACCGTCATTAAGCTGGCGCGCGAGATAGATCGCCATCAATTCGGGGATTGAGTAGTCAGCTGGCATAAAAAATCCGCTTAGCTTTGCGATGCGAGTTTCGTGGCTGGAGGGTTATCAGCGACGCGGCCGGTCGCGATAGATTCCGCCGCGAAGATTCCCGCGAAACGCCTGGGGTAAAATCTGCTGAAAGCAATGCCGACGCCCATTCCGGTCATCGGCACGGCGAATCCGAGAACAAACACGTGACCGACATATAATGAGAGGGCGCCCAGGACCGCACCTACAGTGAAGATCATTGCCCACACTGTGGTCATCTGAACATTCATTCTATGAAAAAGTGGACGGTGCCAAACTTCCGGAGGCGATTGCTCGCGTGCGTACTCGACCGTGAATGGCGAACCGCTGAAAATCGTAATCCAGGCAACGAGCGCAAAAATCCCCCATACGAATGGTAGGTGATAATGCTGAATAAGGGACGTTCCGTCGGCCAGGATGACGAGCGCCACCGTCGCGAAATACGCCAGCGAGGTGCAATCCATGGTTTTCACTGCGCGCCGCGAGTATTGCATTGCGAGGATTACGGCCATGATAGTAAGTCCAGCGAGCGCACCGTTCATCCACTGACCGGTTCTCGCGAAGTAACCATAAACGATCCATGCAACGAACCCCAAGTTCGCCCATATTCCGGCACTTCTCTCAGTTCGCAGCATATTGGTTCAGTATTCGTGTAACGCGAGCAGCCGCTTGATGCCGATCTTTTCGAGATAATCGCCGAGGCTCGTCGGTTCCGTGCAATAGTGAGCGAGATACGCGTCCATCGCTTGGTGATCGCCGCGAGCGGCGGAATCCGCAGACTCATTGTATTCGCGCAGATGCTCATTGTCCTGAACATAATAGCCGCGAGAATAGAACGGATGTGCGCCGAAGGGCGCCCGCACAATTGCATCAGCCGCCGCGATAGTCGTCTTCCATGGATCGGCGCGGACCTCCTCGTTCGCAATTATTTTCTCGACCTGCACGATCGTGCGGTCGGCGGCGCGATAGAAGAACAGATCGATCCATCCGGGACCGCCGATATGCTGGACGTTGCCGTAGGCGTCGGCATGGGCAGCGTGAAGAATCGCTATATTAGGCTTGATCGGAGGGACAGCGATCAGAGTCTCGCCATTGATCGGATCATGGAAGATTTTCAGATCGCGATTGACCTCGGGAATCGAAGTGCCAATGCCGCCGCGCCAGGGTAGGAATGGCAACGATTGTGCTGCAGCCTGCAGGCCGGCACAAAGAATACCTTCTTCGCATTCCCATACCTCGATTTCGCCGCGTTCGGCTGCGCGTCGGAAGGCGGGTGTCACCGGATTACCGAAGCCGCCGCCGGCATAGTAGCTGACGACTTTACGGACGCATCCCGCAGCGATCAGGAGATCAAGCGAAAAGCCCGCATCGATAATCGTCAAATCCTTGATGCCGCGCCGGATGATACTTCGCACAAGCGCCATCGGAGTCGGCTGGCCGATCGCGATCGTCATTCCGCTTTCGATCCACTCGGCAACTGCGGACTCGTCGACAATTCGCTCGCGTCGATTATTACTCATCTGCTCGTTTCTCGTTGGCGATTCTACTCGGAGGTTAGTACACTCGCGCCATCGATTCCCATAACTCAAGGGAGAGCACGCGATGGCAATGATCAATTTTGACGATTATCGCAACCGTTACGGCACGATCAAAATGCAGCGCGAGGACGGCATCCTCCAGATGACGCTGCATACGCAAAATGCGGAACTCAAATGGGGGATGCAGCCGCATGAAGAGCTGTCCTACGCCTTCAACGATATCGCGCGCGATCATGAAAATCGCTGCGTGATCATCACGGGGACCGGCAACGCCTTTTGCGCCGAAGCCGACGCCGGCAATGGGCGTGGCGTGCCGATCAAGGGTACGGGCGAGGCGGCGCCTTTCGGCGTCCGCTCGACGA
>CAWCJN010000011.1:0-37612 GCA_963795945.1 uncultured Pseudomonadota bacterium | reverse complement strand
GCCCTCATCGTTACACCGGATCGTATCGATCAGCTTTGTGATCCGGCGTCTGAATCGTTCGAGGCCAAATTGACGAAGCTGTTCCAGCGCGATCGGGCAATCAATCAGATAGCCAATTATTGTTGGAATGCCGCGCGCAAGGTCTCGGCGATTTGCGCACAATGCGCTATCGCTTCGCGCAATCCGGCAGCGCGACAAAATTTTCTTGGGCTCAATCGAGAATTCTACTAGCCCATGCAATCCCGCCTGAGCAGCGATACCAATTATTGATTCGGCTTGCGCCTGCTTCACAATAAGACCGGTCGTATGGCCGCGGCTAAGTTCGTCGAATCGACGCCGCAGCTCCAGCTTCTGACCGAAATCGAGTGGACTGCTTTAATCTTCCTCGAGCCGCATCCCCTTGAAGAAATATTTGCGACCTCGCCAGCTCAAAGAACTTGCCACTCGTACCAACCTGAGAATTGCTCTTGTCCGATGTCACAAAGCGGCTTTGAGCCAAACCCGTGCCATCCAAGATTTGACAAACAAAATCAAAGAGTTAGCGATATAGAGCGAACCCTCAATGAGGCCCTGTTCACCTCAGGACGTGCGGAGCGACTCCGACGTTTTGCGGCGGATGAGCAGTCGTGGCGATTTTTGCATCTTGCGTTAGATTTACCTTCAGTGGTTTGTTGCATAATGCAAATTCCTGGATTTGGTAGGTCGCCGAGTTTCGAATCCTCCAAGTACCGGGTTATTGTCGATGGGAAAGCTGAGTAGTTCACAGGCAAGTACGAATAAGCTCGATGGTTCCCGAAAAATCGTCCAGAGATGTGTTCCCTCTCCGTCCTTCCTCCCAGAGATCTCCCCGCGAAGCCACCGATGACCCGATTGAGGCGCAGCCCGTCGAGCTTGAAGCGATTCGCAGTCAACTCAGCGCTATTGAAGGAATGCTCGGCCAACTCTTCGGCCAAGCGTACGATCATAATCCCATCAGCTTAGCGATTCGCGCTGAGGCGGCGGACCTAATTGAGGCTAATTTCGACCAAATTGTCGAACAATGGTGTTGTGCGATCGAGTGCGCGATGGGTGGGGGCGAGCTGCGTCGTGAGGGAATGGCAAATTCGCTGATCCGCTTTGTCGCCCATCTGCGCGATCCTGACGATTTGAGGACCTACATTCATCTGCGCCGTCATTGCCAGGAAGGAATCCTTGCGCGCTCCAAACCGTCTGAATTCAACATTTTCCATATCGTTCTCAAGCAGGTAATTCTCGAGCATATTCGGAATAATGTCAGCGGTCCGCGATTGGACTTGGTCCGGGATGCCATCGTCGCTGCGATCGACGAGCGGCGCCTGATGGTAGGGCAATTCTATATCGAATCCCGTGAGCACGCCCTGAAAGCTTCCGAAGAAAAATATCGCAACTCGATCGATCACGCACCCGATCCGATGTACGAAATTGATCCGGAAACGCTGATTGTAATCGGCGCTAATGCCGCCGCTGTCGAATTGCATCGAATCCTGCCGTATGAACGCGAAAAGGAATTACTCGGAACCGCGCTGACCGATCAGACGCCGCCCGAGATGCAGGCCGCGGTGCTTAAACATCTCGAGCGGGTAATAAAGAAGGGTTCTGATCAAGCGCTAGACTTTCCTATAAGCGGCCGGTTCTTCGATGTGCATTCAGCGATCATCACAGCCGGCAGCCGTCGTTTTATCCAGATGATCCTGCATGACGTGACGCAACGCCATGAAATGCTCGACACTTTGGTGAAGACCGAGCGACTTGCGGCGGCAGGCACTTTTGCCAGCGGCGTTGCGCACGAAATCAATAATCCACTGGCCTCGATTTCTTCGCTAGTACAATCCCTGTTGCCCGATGAAGCTAACCCCGATCGACGAGCGAATCTCAGCATGATTCTGTCGCAGATCACGCGGATTGCGGGAACTGTCAAAGATTTCGTTAATTTCGGACGACCTGCGCCAGTCGAGCGCAAGGCCTTGGATTTGAACGATTTGATCAACGAGACATTACGGCTGGTGGCTTATAACCGCCGCTTCGATGGGATCGCTATTGAACCCATTCTGGAACCTGATCCCGCTCCTGCTTACGCCGATCATAACGGCATCCAGCAAGTGCTCTTGAATTTGCTGTTCAATGCCGCTGATGCATTGCCTGCCGATGGCGGCACGATTCGCGTAATTACCTCCAATTACCGTGCTCCTGCGGGTGAAGAAAGAGTCAAAATCCGCGTCGCCGATAATGGCTGCGGAATCGCCCCGGAGAATCTGGAGCGCGTGTTCGATCCCTTCTTCACGACCAAACCAGCTGGCGCTGGAATCGGGATGGGTCTCTCGCTCTGTCAGAGTATCGTCTTGAGCAATTACGGAACGATCAAAGTCGAGAGTCATCCGGGCTCTGGCACGGCTGTCACGATCTGTTTGCCGGCTTTTCCTGACGCCGTCCAACCTGTGCTCGCCGGAGCCGCGCAATGAGCGGCAATGGCAACGGACAAGTCGCGGAATGGCCGCGCGAACCAAGCAGCCCATTTCGCATCATGGTCGTCGAAGACGAGCAGTTGATGCGCTCGATCATTATTCAACTCCTACGCAGCGATGGTTATGAAGTTATCGAAGCCTCCTCCGCACCGGGTGCGTTGAGCGTTTTCGAACGCGAGAAAATTGATCTCGCGATTCTCGACCTGAATCTCGGTGCGGGCGGCAGCGGTCTCGATCTGCTCGGTAAGATGCGCGATCTCGACCCGGAAATGATGGGAATTATTGTCACCGCCTACGCCAGTATCGAGTCTGCGGTCGAAGCCCTACGCAAGGGTGCTTACGATTACATCACCAAGCCTTTCGCCAACGATCATCTCAAAGCCGTGGTGCGTAATGCCTTATCGCAGAAGGCGTTGTTCCATGAGAACCGCTTTCTGCGGCGCGAGCTGCGCGAGAAGTATCGTTTCGAGAATATCATCGGCAACTGCGACGCGATCGAGCGGGTTTTCCGCGTGATGGAGAAAGTTGCGCGGACCGATTCAAGCGTGCTGATCACCGGCGAGAGCGGCACCGGCAAGGAACTGGTCGCGCGCGCGATTCACTTCAGTTCCGAGCGCGCCAACAAACGCTTTCTCCCGATTAACTGCGGAGCGTTGCCGGAAAATCTGCTGGAAAGCGAACTGTTCGGATATCGGCGCGGGGCTTTTACCGGCGCAATGCAGGATAAAGTCGGTCTGCTCAAAGCCGCTGACAAGGGCACGATCTTTTTTGATGAGATTGGTGATATGCCCTTGTCCTTGCAAGTGAAGCTGCTGCGCGCCCTACAGGAGCGCGAATGTTATCCGCTCGGCTCCAATGAACCCATCAGCTTCGATGTACGAGTCGTGTGCGCGACCAACAAAGACCTCGAAAAAGAGGCGCGCGAGGGTCGCTTCCGAGAAGAGCTGCTCTACCGCATCAATGTCATCGGGATCCGTTTGCCTGCGCTGCGGGAACGCAAAGACGATATTCCACTACTGGCAAACCATTTCCTGAACAAATACGAAAAGACGCTCGGTCGCACCGTGATGCGCTTTTCGAAAGGCGCGATGCGTCTAATTCTCAACTATGGCTGGCCGGGTAATGTTCGCGAGCTGGAAAATACCGTCGAGCGCGCGGCGATTCTCGCCGAGACCGACGTCATCCATAGTCATGACCTGCCTGAGAAAATCCTAGGCGCTGCGACTGAAAATGCCGTCTTCGAAAGCGGCATGACCCTCGAAGAGCTCGAGCGCGACCACTTGCGTCGTGTACTCAATGAAGTCAAAGGTGACAAAGTTCGCGCTGCTCAGCTACTCGGCATCCACCTGTCAACGCTCTATCGAAAGATGCAGCGTTATCATCTGGAGAATGAGGGACTTCAGCCAACTGCTGCGTCGTAGCCTTTATTTTCATAATTAGACAATTCGCAGTCTGGAAACACTGAAACCATCTTTCTGGTCAAATGTGTGACAAATCTCTAGACACCTACAAGTTGACGGGGTACGCTAATTATGAAAATAGTACCATACGTACCGGCGAGGCCGTAACCTTTGCGACGGACCACGCCCTTTACGAGGAGGATACGAACAATGGGTATTTCCAAGAAACTGATCGCTGGTGTTTTAGGTGGAATGCTAATCGTCGCATCATATGCGCCGGTATGGGCGGGCTCTGATAGCGTTACGGCGCCGAGTCAATCGGCTACCAGTAATCAATCACTACTAGGCGCCTTGACACCTCTGTTCGCGGACGTAGGCACGCATAAGGCAACGCCCAACTGCAAGCCTGATACACTGTATTCAGGCCATGATGTAGTGGGCGACTCCGAAGCATGCTTCGTCAGCCATGTTGACGTGCGAGCGGCTGGCGGCGGGACCAATCCGGGCGTATCGGGCGCTTTCTAAGTTCGTAAAGATCTCTCGATAATGAAGAGGGCGTGGTCATTTAGGCCGCGCCCTTTGCTTTGTGCGTCGCTGACTCTGATCAAGCAGCCCTTTTTTCGTCCCTTGCGGCGGAAGTGCGGAATAACTTTTTCGGCCACCAGCTTCATCGAGGCGCGAATCTTTTTCGGCTCGATTCCCGGCAATGCGAGACCTAGCGCCAAATGGCTCGCGTGCTTCTCGATTTCCTCGATTTGCGTGATTGCATCCTCCGGCGTGCCGACCATGAAGCCGTCCCCAATAGCGTTGCGGCCCGCGGCATTGCGCAGTTCACCAACGGGCGGAACGTTGCGAAAGTTTTCGTCACCCGGCACGTCGTTGGCCTCGGCGAGCCAATTTCCATAGCGGGTCAATAGGTACTGCAATCCAAATTCGCACTCGTCCCACGCCTTCTCGCGTTTTGAAGCGACATAGCCGAAACGTAACTGGGCGATATTGAAATCCGCAGGATTACGTCCCGCCGCGACTAGCGCGTCACGATAAATCTGCGCCTGATGTGCCCCGGTACCGGCCAGATTATAGCCATTGCGGGCGGCTCGCTCGGTCGCAGGACGGGAGCGGGCTCCGATCCAGATCGGCGGATGCGGATGCTGGGTCGGCTTGGGATAGAGCGTCGCATCGCGAACCGTATAGCATTTGCCCTCGAAAGTGACGTTGTCCTCGGTAAACAGTCGCCGTACGATTTCGACGCCCTCACGCAGGCGGCGACTGCGTTCTTCGCGCGGGATATTGAAGCCGGCGAACTCGCGCGGCACGTAACCCTGCCCAAGCCCGAGATCGAATCGTCCATTCGAGAGCGCATCGACAGTGACCGCGTCCTCGGCGACGTGCAACGGATCATGTAATGGCATGAGCAGGACGAACGTCCCGATGCGGATTTTCTTGGTGCGCGCCGCAATCGCGGCGGCCAGCGGCATCATTGTAGGTGAGTAGCCGTCATCGACAAAATGATGCTCGGTCAACCAAATCGTATCGAAGCCCAAGTCCTCGGCTTCCACGCACAGGTCAACGTGCTTGCGATAAAGCTCTGAGTATGAAAGCTCGTTGCGCGACGAATTGCGAAAGGACATCAACAGCCCGAAGTTCATGAGGTCTCCTCCTCGACCACTTTCTCAGCGATTAACCCTTAATCGCTCAGTGCGAAAAATTCCAGCGTGAACTTCAGCGCAGCACCTTAATGTCATGGCAATTACTTCGTAATCGCCAGGTAACTCTGCGCCCGTACCGTCGCGACCGCACGTTGCTATGATCGTCTCAGGAAAGCTCTCAAAAAGGATGAAAAGGTGAAACGATTTCTGCCGATTCTCTTACTTCCGCTGCTGCTAATCGCGAGTCACGCCCGCGCCCAGATGCTGATCAATGGCGCGGGTTCAACCTTCGGTTATCCCATCTATTCCAAATGGTTTGACGAATATACGAAAGTCGATTCTTCGGTGCGCTTTAACTATCAATCGATCGGCTCAGGCGGCGGCATCATGATGCTGCGCAACAAAACCGTTGAGATTGGCGCCAGTGACGCGCCGCTAACCGACGCGCAGGAGAAACAGCTGCCTGCGCCGGTGCTCCACTTCCCCTCGGTGTTAGGCGCAGTCGTGATTATTTATAATCTGCCGCAAGTTAAACAGCAGCTTCATCTGACCGGGCCAGTTATTGCCGATATATATATGGGCAAGGTCGCGAAGTGGTCTGATTCGGAAATTGCAGGACAGAATCCGGGACTCAGCCTGCCCGACGAGCCCATCGTGCCGGTGCATCGCTCCGATGGCAGCGGAACTACGTTCATTTATTCCGATTACTTAAGTAAGGTCAGTCCGGAATGGTCACAAAAGGCGGGCAAGGGCACCTCACTCAAGTGGCCGGTTGGCCTCGGCGGTAAGGGTAGCGAAGGAGTGACCGGACTCGTGCAGCAGACTCCGGGTGCGATCGGCTACGTTGAGCTGACGTACGCTCTCACCAACAAAATTTCATTCGCGGTCGTGAAGAATCGCGACGGGAAATGGATCAACCCCAGCCTCGGTGGAGTCACGGCAGCAGCCGCCGGCGCATCCGCCAATATGCCGAGCGATTTCCGCGTCTCGATTACTGACGCTCCCGGTGCCGACTCGTACCCAATCTCGTCCTTCACCTGGTTGCTGGTATATAAACATCAGCCGGATAAGGCCAAGCGCGACGCGATCGTGAAGCTGCTGAAATGGGTGCTTACCGACGGCCAAAAATATGCCGCACCATTAAACTACGCGCCGCTTCCCAAACCCATAATTGAACACGAAATGACTCAGATCAATGAAATAAGCTGAGCCGCCTGCAATGGGCGCCGCAGCGCGTTCTCTTTAGGGGACGTGCTAGACTTTGACGCACCGTGCCCGAGAAGATAATCGTTCTGCGCAATCGGCCCGCGAGTGCGGAGCCGGACGAGCGCGCCTTTCACATTCGCTATGCAGAGCTGCTTAATCCTCAGCAGCTCGCCGCGGTAAAGCATCGCGAGGGTCCACTGCTGGTAATCGCCGGCGCAGGCTCGGGCAAGACCCGCACGCTGATCTATCGGGTTGCGCGCTTGATTGAAAGCGGGGTTCCGCCCGGCTCGATTCTGCTGCTGACCTTCACGCGGCGCGCCGCTCAGGAAATGCTGCATCGGGTCGAACAATTGGTCGGCGAACGCGGCGCTCAAGTCGCGGGCGGCACTTTTCACTCATTCGCCAACATCGTCCTACGCCGGATGGGCGCGGCGATCGGACTCCAGCCGAACTTCACGATCCTCGATCGCGGCGACATGGAAGATGCAATTAATCTACTGCGTGCACGCCTTGAGCTTGGCTCGAAAGACCGCCGGTTCCCGAAGAAAGGCACGATTGCCGAAGCGATCAGCATGGCGCGCAACAAAAATCGTGCGCTCGAAGTCGAGCTGGAAGCTGACTTCCCGCATCTGCTCGAACACCAGGAAGCGCTCCTCGCACTTGCGCAAAAATATGATGAGTACAAGCGCGAACGCGGACTGCTCGACTTCGATGATCTGCTGTATCGATTGGCCGAGCTGATGCGGCGTGACGAGGCCGCGCGTCGTCAACTCGGCGCAACTTATCGGTTCATAATGATTGATGAATATCAGGACACCAATGCGATTCAGGCCGAGCTAGTGCGGCTGCTCGCATCGTCGCATCAGAATGTGATGGCGGTCGGTGACGATGCGCAATCGATCTATTCGTTTCGCGGCGCCAACTTCCGCAACATCATGGATTTTCCGGCGATCTTTCCAAACGCGCAGATCATAAAATTGGAAGAAAACTATCGTTCGCTACAAGGCATTCTCGACGTAGCCAACGAAGTCATCGCCCGCGCGGGCGAGAAATACACCAAGGCGCTCTTCACTCAGCGAGGCGGTGAAATTCGCCCGATTCTGGTCCGCGCTGCCGACGAGCACATGCAATCGCGCTTCGTCGCCCAACGCATCCTGGAATTACGCGAAGATGGCGTACCGCTGAACGAAATCGCGGTACTGTTTCGCTCGAGCTTCCATTCCTTCGATCTCGAACTCGAATTGCAGCGGCGCGATATTCCGTTTGTCAAACGCGGCGGCTTCAAGTTTGTCGAGACCGCGCATATCAAGGATGTGCTGGCGCATCTCAGGATCATCGCGAACCCGACTGACGCAATCTCGTGGTTGCGCGCACTCTTGCTGGTAAGCGGAATCGGCAGCCGCCGTGCGCATCGCCTGCTCGATCAAATTGTCGGCGACCCGGCGCCGGAAGAAGCTTTGCTTCGCAGTATCAATTCGGGCAGTTCACGCGCCAACACGTCAAGTGAAAGCGCAGGCAGACTGGCGAAACTCCTCACCGAGATCCGCAAGGCTCCTCGACCGGCGGCGCAACTCGCCGAAGTGATCGCTTACTATCTGCCGATCATGCGCGAAGCCTATCCTGACGACTATCCGAAGCGTGAACGCGATCTCGAACATTTTCAGAATCTCGCCGAGCGCTATCGCAATCTTGAATCGATGCTGGCGGATATGGCGCTCGAACCACCCAGCGACTCAATCGGCGACGTGCTCGCGGTCGATCCCGAGGAAGGCTACGTGACGCTTAGCACGATCCATTCAGCGAAGGGGCTCGAATGGCGAGTCGTCTTCCTGATCTGGGCTGCCGATGGGCGCTTCCCGGGCCCGATGAGCGTGTGGCCTGACGAACTCGAAGAGGAACGCCGGCTGATGTATGTCGCGAGCACACGCGCCCGCGACGAGCTCTACATCTCTTATCCCATCTACATGTTCGACCGGCAGCTTGGCCATGTGATGGGTCGCGTATCGCGTTTTCTCGAAGACCTCGACACTAACGTCCTGCCGACCGCGATGCTGCAGGAAGACGACGCCGCAGTCTAGACGCGCGGCGTCCGTATATAGTGGCTAGCAACCTCGCGCCCAATCATTTCGATCTGTCCGGCCCAGGCTTGCGGCTCGGCCACTGGCCATAGGACGAACTTATCGAGGCCGCGCGCGATGTACGGCTCAAGCTGCTCGATAATATCGCCGGGCGATCCATAGAGCGTGCGTTGTGCGAAGCCTTCCGCACCCGGCCCGAGCGCGGCGCGCATTGGGCGCATCTCCTCCATCGCACGCTCGCGCGTGCTGCCGAGCCGGCACAGCAAGATCAACCCGGACTCGATGTGAGCATTGCCGCGCCCGAATTGCTCGGCGTAGGTGCGAATCGTCGCGAGATTGCGGGCGAACTCGTCGGGGGTTTGAAACGACGCGAAATAACCGTCGGCGAGCCGCGCCGTCCGCTTGAGTGCGGCGTCAGAACGTCCGCCCACCCATAGATCGATTGTACCGGTATCGTTGTTGGTGCGCCGTACTGGGCGCGGCTCAATCGAAACATTGTCGAAATTGAAATACTTGCCGTGAAAACTGAACTTCGCCTCAGTCCACGCCTTGCGCAGAATCAGGATTCCCTCGTCGAGACGCCGTCCGCGTCCTTCGGTCGGAATACCGCAGGCTGCATAATCGGCCAGATTCGCGCCGGTCCCGACTGCCATCACAATCCGGCCCTTGGATAAATAGTCGAGCGTGGCGAAGGATTTCGCGGCAATCAGCGGATGACGAAGATTCAGCAGAAATACGCTCGGGCCCAGGCGAATACGCGAGGTGCGCGACGCCAGTAAGGCCAGAGTCGCAACTACATCAAGTTCCGCCGACGGCGCTAGCAGATGGTCCGACAGCCAGAACGAATCCAGCCCCCATTCCTCAGCTTTTTCAGCTACCGTCGCGATAGTTTCGACGCCGGGTAAGCCAAGGCGAAAAAGGCCAAATCCGACTCCAACCTTGATTTGCTTCATATAAATAACTCCGGCTAGGCTTAGAGGTCTTTCAGTGTTATTACTGTGCTCATGCGCAAGCTACCGTCCACGTCTTCAGCGATTCAGATTACCTGTCTTGGGACAGGCGATGCTTTCGCGAGCGGTGGGCGCTTTCAGTCAGGCTATCTTCTCGCAACCCCCGATTACCGTATCTTGATGGAGGCCGGACCGACCATCCTGTGCTCGATGAAACGCTTGGGGCTCGCGCCGGCTCAATTGGACCTGATTCTGATAAGTCATCTGCACGGCGATCATTTCGGCGGATTGCCCTTCCTCATCCTGGAATATCTGTGGGAAAGCCCACCGCGCAAGCCCATCATTATCGCCGGCCCACAGCATCTCGAAGAGCGCGTCTGGCGATTATTTAATACGCTGTTCCCCTCCGGCAGCGGCGATCTCGAGAGCCTGCGCCGTAAGCTTAAGTTCGTTGTGATCGAGCCGGGATGCAAGCGTCGCTTGGGTAAAGTTCAGATTGCGGCGATCCGCACTCCTCACATGAAACGGGAAGCTTCCCTCGCCTTACGAATAACGCTTAATAGCAAGGTTATCGCGTTTTCCGGTGATAGTGGATGGACTGACGATCTGCTCCCGTTTGTGGCTGGCGCAGACCTCTTTCTTTGTGAATGTACCTACTTCGAGAGTAAGCATCTAAATTTCCATATGAACTATCCGGTTCTGGCCGAAAACTTCGAGCGATTCGACGTAAAGCGCATGGTACTTACGCACATCGGTCGTGAAGTACTCGCTCACCGCAATCGGCTCGCTCTCGAGACCGCGTCTGATGGTTTCCAATTACAAATTTAGCCTTCCTCGATTTGATTGCTTCTGTTCGCACGTCAGACCTTCAGCAAAGTGGCACGCCAATTGAATCCGGTCATCTAACGGCGAAGACGATGGCTTAGTATGTAAGTTATCAGATGATATGGCGAATGATTTAAAAATAGAGCAACACCCAAACTTACATTTTGACGGATTGCCTGACGCTATTGATGCGCGCGACTGCGGAAAAATACTCAAAAAGCTCGCGGGCAAATATTCCGATCAGTTACGTAAGAATTACCGGGACGTGCTTAACTCCGGAGAACCAGAAGCTACTCATGATCTCCGAGTGACTACGCGGCGCCTGCAGGCGATCCTCGATGTGGTATCACCCCAGCCAAAGCGCGAGGCACAAAAACTACGCTCACGGATCAAGCGTTTGCGACACGCGATAGGTGAGGAGCGCGACCTCGCAGTAATGTTGCATAGCGCGGAGCAATGTTCTCAACGAGCCGCCAGTACTAGCCGTCGCAAATTGTGGGAACAAATTGCACGCGACATGCGTGTCGAATTTGATTCTTCGGCAAAGCAAGCGCACCGGCGCCTCAGGCAAACCAATGCGCGCCGATTAAAACGTCATGTTCAGCGAATTGTACTGAAGAGTCTCGGGCAGGTTCGCGTAGAGCAGTTCGTCGCCGCCTTCGATAAAGCCAAGCAAAAATTATCGTCCAGTATCCGCGCCGCACTCGATAGTAATAACTCGAGTTGTTATCATGACGTTAGAATTAAAACTAAAAGCCTGCGCTATACACTTGAGCTTTTGTCGAAGTTGTATTCGCGCGAAGATAATACTCATACGTTTGAGTTCCTGAAATCCATTCAGGACGAACTCGGAGCTTGGCACGATGACGCCGAGCTGTGCCGCCGCGCGACCATCATCTTATCCAAAGATGCCGATTTTCAGGCTGACCCGATGGCTACTGGCTTGTTGGACTCGTTGCGCGAGCAGACGCGCAGCGCGAACGAACACGCACGTCTGGTGATACTTTCTCTAGCCGAGGCTCTCAACCTAAGCGAATCGGGGCGCGATTCCGAGTCTCCTGCTCAAAAGCCGCTCAGCGTGGCCCTGCCGTAATCGACGCGCGATTAAGCCGACTTGAGCGCCGCCGCAATTTTTCTGAGATCATCGACTAGCAATTGATGCGCGACGCGACGCGCCTCATGATCAGGCATCCGCAGAATCGAAGATGGATGAGCCGTTGCAGCGATAAGAATACCAAACGACGATCCCATTATGACTCCCCTTTGCTGAGTGATTCGGAAGTTAGGAGCGATCAGAGCTTGCGCGGCCGTTGCACCGAGACAGACGAGCACCTTTGGCTGGATTGCGGCTATCTCTAGATCGAGCCACGGCCGGCAAGCTTTAACCTGCGCGGCATTGGGCCGTTTGTGAATTCGAACCTTGCCTCGCTGAACAAAGCTGAAATGCTTTACAACATTGGTGATATAAACGCGTTGGCGATCGATATCCGCCTCAACCAGTGCCGTATCCAGAACTTTACCGGCGGGTCCGACGAAGGGACGTCCGGCGAGATCCTCAGAATTTCCCGGCTGCTCGCCAACCAGCATCAGGTCAGCGGTCGATTGCCCTTCGCCGAATACCGCTTGAGTGGCATTTTTCCAGAGATCGCAGGCTTTGCAGTCCTGCACCGTCTTGCGCGCTTCAACGAGTGAAGTACTCATCGCGGATACTAACTGATACTCAGTTACACAAATTTCGGTAGCTACTGTCGTGTTCTTGAATGCTAGCAGCGCGAACAACTGACTCTACGCCCATAACGCGTTACCTTGAGAATAGACCATGATTAGCGCCGATCATAATCAAGAAGATCCAGCCGCAGTCCAACTGACTGAATCAGAACGGGATGATGTCAGCGAACGAACTGCGGTGCGCGCCGCCGTCGTCCATGAGGCGATCCGGACCACAGGAAGGTGAACTGCAACGGCCCGTTCAGGCGCTTATATGGTCGGGCTTGGCGGCCGGTCTCTCGATGGGGTTTTCGCTGGTCGCAACCGGACTTTTAGAGAGTCACCTTGAGGGTCCGGCGCGGTCTTTGGTCGGTCATCTTGGCTACTGCGTAGGCTTTCTCGCGGTGATTCTCGGACGTCAGCAGTTATTTACTGAGAATACTCTGACGGTGATGCTCCCGCTGCTGACGCGCCGTGATCTCGCAACCGGGCTCAATATGCTTCGCGTCTGGAGTACAGTTCTGATCGCAAACCTGGTTGGTACTTACGTCTTTGCGTATGTGCTCGCAAATGGAGAAATAGTCAGTCCCGAGGTCAGCGCCACTTTTGCCAAATTAGCCTTCACTGCGCTAGCGCCGAGCTGGGGCGTGCTGCTGCTGCGCGGAATCTATGCTGGTTGGCTGATCGCATTACTGGTCTGGATGATGCCCGCCGCGGAGAATTCGAAGCCTCTCATCATCATCACCTATCTAATTGCTCTCGGTCATTTTCCGCATGTAATCGCGGGCGCAGTTGAAGCGTGCTTTTTAGTCGCCACCGGCGCCATCCCATGGACCGGATTAGCGCATTTTGCGCTGCCGACGCTTCTCGGTAATACGATTGGTGGTGTACTGCTGGTGGCGTTCTTCAATCACGCGCAGGTGATCACTGAATAGTAGCCGTTCAGCCGCTCACGTTAATGCGTTTGCGTGCGATTGCTCTGCTTGAATTCGTCACGGATCAGCCTTATTGAATCCAGCGATGAACTACTTTCTCGCGAAGACCGATCCGGAGACCTACTCAATCGAAGATTTGGAACGCGAACGCCGCACTGTCTGGGACGGCGTGAACAATGCGCAGGCGGTCCGCGCGATTCGTGCGATGCGCCCGGGCGATCGCGTCTTCATTTATCATAGCGGCGGCCTCTCCAGCGTCATCGGTCTGGCGATAGTGCGGTCGGCGCCGCGCGACGATCCGAAAAATCCGAAATCGGCAGTGGTCGATTTGGAGTTTCTCAGCCGTCTCGAACCTGCGACTCTGGCGGAGATCAAACAGAGTGGTCAATTCGACGACTGGGCGCTGGTCCGGCAAGGACGGCTTTCGACGATGGCTGCACCCGAGAAGTTCGTCGCTTGGATGCGCAAACGGAATCCGCAAAGTGATATTTAGCGTGGCGCGATTCGCGCCTGTTCGCCGGCGCGCAGAAGCGCGATAAGCTCTGGGAGAGCAGCCAAATTCCGCACGGAAGCTGCGAATGAAATTCGATAGATCGTCGAAGCCTACGTCATAGGCGATTTCCGTGATCGGAGCATCATCCTCGGCGAACCGGCGCGCCGCCTCGCGCAAGCGCGTCCGAATCAGCCATTGATGCGGTGTGATACCGGTTACGCGTTTGAAGGTCCGCAAGAAATGATAACGGCTTAGTCCGGCTAGAGCCGCCAGGTCGGTCAACTGATGCGGTGTGGTGTAGTCATGCTCAAGCTCCCGCAATACTTTTACAACGCGAGCAATCTCGCCCGGGACCGCCGAGCAATGCTCGCCGTTAAGCTGCAAGACCGAACTCGCCAACTCTAGCCCGATTTCTTCCAGCGAATCGCTACGGGCGAGCGCCGCGATCGCGCGCGCTATTAAAGGAGCGAGGGTGCGGAGCGGTGGAATATTGTCACGCGAAAAGCCTCGGCCCGATGCGCCACAAGTATGCGCCAACCGATCAAACAACTCTGCGTCGAATTGAAATGAAATGCAGCGATCGCCCTCGCCGTATCGATGGGAACATTCAAACCCGTGTCCGCTGTTTCCCAGCAATAACGCGCCGCGCGCAAGCAGCGACATTCCCCGTTCGCTTCGATAGGCAAAGGTCCCACTGACTACTAATGAAATTGACGCCAACCCGTGACGTTCCGCGAAGGGTCGATCGCGCGGCCCTGCCGTGCATACGATATCGAGCACCCGCCAGCCGTCGCCCGCCGCCAGCACTCGCGATTCGAGCATGCCGCATCCATCCGAGTCGCGCTTGCGCCGCAGCGCCTTCGCGAGGGGTCGTCGTCAGCTGTTTGTGACCAGAGCAATTTTCGCCAAGTTTCGGACAAGTCTCGCGCATAAATTACGCCGAATTGCATTACTGGAGGCAAACGTCGTTCGCTGTTCATGCAGCGTGCTGCTCGCCCTATGGAGGAATGTTTATGGGGCTCGAAGGTGGATGTGCTTGCGGGGCGGTTCGGTATCAACTGACCGCCAATCCGCTGATTGTTCATGCGTGTCATTGCCGCGATTGTCAGCGAATTACCGGCAGCGCATTCGTTATCAATCTCTGGATCGAAGAAGAACATCTGCGGACAACCGGGCCGAGCCGAATCAATTCCGGCTCAAGGGCGGCACCGGGCAAAATCACGACGTGTTCTTTTGCGGCAAGTGCGGCACGTACGTCTGGAGCTACTACCATGGCGCCCCGGGTAATGCTCGCTTCGTACGCGCCGGCACGCTCGACAATCCGCGAGCGTTCAAACCCGACGTGCATATCTTCACGCGTAGCAAATTACCGTGGCTCGATTTACCGGTGGATACTCCCGCGTTCAAGACCTTCTACAAAATCGACGAGGTCTGGCCGGAGGAGAGCAAGGAACGCCTGCGCCGAAATCGAAGCTCGAAAGCTTGAGCAGGCGAGCTTCACTGCCCTTATGCTTCAGATAATGCCGATGCGCCTTGGCGCGATTCCCACACGCCTGCATCGAGCACCAACGCCGCGTGCCATTTTTGCTGTCGTCGATAAACAGCCAAAGACAGCGCTCGTTGGCGCATTCGCGCAGGCGGGTCGCCGCAGAAATTGCGAGCAGATCAGCGGCCGACCACAATACTGGCGCGAGCATTCCGGCCGCAGTAGGCGTCACCTCGATTTGCCAGCCGAAGTTCGCTTCGTCCCGTTCCAACTTGATGCGGGGGAAGGTCTCGCTTAGCGCACGATTCAGTTGCTGCAGCTCGTCACCCAGGGGCGATGCTCCTTTCGCTAAGGCCCGTAGCAATCCGTAGAGCGTCTCGCGGATTGCGATCGCATCCTCATAGACCGCGGCAGCGCACCGCGGATGCGCTTCGAACCATCGCGCCAAATCCTCGATTGCGCGCGACGGCAGCGCATTCACTGAACCCAGCCAATTGATCAAATCCGCCAAACCGCTGATCGTCTCGTGCGCCGTGCTGCCGCGCCATTCGAGCGTATTAGCAAAATCAATGCTGAGGTTCACACGTGGCGCAACGATGTGCCGATGCGAAATTCGCGCTCGATTCGTAATCGACATGCTGCACTTATTATAACCATCTTGGTGGTTGACACGAACCAGCCACTCGTCTATCTACATAACTGGTTAGATAGTTAGATACGTTCACAAATTTTCGAGGAGACCTGAAATGATTAGTCACCTTTCGATTGGAGTTCGCGACATCGCGGCGGCCGGTAAATTCTATGACGCCGTGCTGATGCCGCTCGGTTACAAACGTCTTTACGACAGTGCGGAGGCGCTCGGCTATGGCGCGGACAGTCCCGAGCTATGGGTGATGCGTGCCGAACGACCGGTTCAGGACGATGACGCCTCCGGACTGCACATCTGTCTCGATGCGGGCAGCCGCGCCGCGGTCGATGGCTTTCATGCCGCCGCGCTCAAAGCCGGCGGGCGCGACAACGGCAAACCCGGCGGGCGCAAGGACTACGGCGATAATTACTATGCAGCGTTCGTGAAGGATCCGGCTGGATACCGACTGGAGGCGTATTGCGGGAAATAGCTCCTCAGTGGAGCACACCTTCAGGTATGCTCCATTCCGGAATGCACGAGTGGCGCGCCATCGGCGGACGGCGCGCCGCTCGCTTATCAATCAATATAGTTCGAAGACTACGGCGAGTCAGAACCCTCGTTGCTATAGGTCGCATCCGAATCGGTGGGATCATGCTTCGCTTCTTCCGCAGCCGGGCTGGTGGTCTGGGTGGCGTTAGCCGTCGCGGTATTGCCGTACTTGCGTTCTAACTCACGCACATACAGAACGACCTGCCAACGCTCGTTGGAGTTCATCGCATCGTCATACGACGGCATCCAGATTCCGCCGTTACGGATATATCCGTAGATGTACCCGTCGGGCAGATTCTTGCTGACGCCGGTCAGGAGGTTCTTCGGCGGATGCTGCAGCAAATGCGCGACCGTTCCATTGCCCGCGCCAGTCATGCCATGACATGGCGAGCAGGTATTCTCGAACAATTCCTTGCCCTTCGCGAGATCGACCGGATCAGCGTGCAACGGATTATGCATCTTCACGGTCATCAGCTCGAGTTTCATCGGCGGATCCGCTTTCGCCTCCGGTATTCCCTGCGGCTGACCGTAGTGCGCGTTGTAATGGATGCCGTCGATTGGCAATACGCCATCCGGCATCACGCGCGGAGCAATCGCGAGGGGCGGCTCCTGTGGACCCCGATACATATCGGTGCTCCAGGGAAAGGCATGCGCGTGCGTCACGGGCATCGATAACGCCGCGCCCGCGACCGCCGCCATTCCCATAAGTATCTTACGCAGACCCAGCATTTTCATCGATCGTCGAATCCGTTCCATGAGCTTGCGCGACACAATAGTCGTCGCGATGCGAACGATCAAATCGTGCGACCCGCTCGTTGACAGTTATTTTGCAACGTCAACTTCACCCTTCATGCCATCGGCTTCGTGGGGCACGCAGGTATATTTGTAAACGCCCGGCGTGGTGAACGTATAATCGTACTTGGCGCTGGGCTGCATGAACCCGGAATCGAACGGCTTCGCACCCGACGGCAGTACGACATCCTTCGGATTCTGCACCATCGAGGGGTCCGCATCGACCGAATGCAGCGTCGCCGCGTTGTTGATCCATTCGACGGTCTGTCCGGCCTTGATCGAGACTTTTTCCGGCATAAACTTGGATGGCGTATCGCTCATTTTAATGGTCGCGGCGGGCGCCGCAAGAGCGACACTGGCAGCCATCAGAGATAACGTACCAATCAGCAGCATCAGTTTGGAGAATCGGCTTATGGAAGATTCCACGATAGTCCTCAGGTATGAGTAGAATTAATGATTGACTAGTTAAGATGTTAGCCATACTGCTGAGAGAAAGCCACTCTCAATGTTTCTACCGAGCATGTGAGGCTGGATGAATAGCGCCGGAGCGCAAAGCACTCCGGCGCTATTCAGGATCTTTACGCAGCTGCGCTGTGCGGTTCGCGACTGGAGAATTCGAGTCCTTGCGGACCCGCATCGACCATCACGTGCGAGCCATCGCGAATTTCGCCGGTAAGGAGCTTACGTCCGAGCGCCGTTTCCAACTCGCGCTGAATCATCCGGCGCAGTGGCCGCGCGCCATAGACCGGATCGTAGCCATGTTCGGCGAGGTAATCGCGCGCTTTATCGGTGAGCTCCAGCTCGATCTTGCGATCTTCAAGCCGTCTCCGCAGGCGAACCAACTGAATATCGACGATCTGGCGCAGTTGTTCCTTCGTCAACGGATGGAACACCACGATCTCGTCAATCCGGTTGAGAAACTCGGGCCGGAAGCTCTGGCGCAAAATCTCCAGCGCTTGCTCTTTCATCCGGTCGTAGTCGCGGCCCTTAAACGTCAGGATCTGCTGACTCGCGATATTCGAAGTCATGATCACGACGGTGTTCTTGAAATCCACCGTGCGCCCTTGGCCATCAGTTAGCCGTCCATCGTCGAGCAGTTGCAGCAGTACGTTGAAAACGTCGGCATGTGCCTTCTCGATTTCATCAAAGAGAATCACCGAGTAGGGCCGGCGCCGCACCGCTTCGGTGAGCTGGCCGCCCTCGTCGTATCCGACATAGCCCGGAGGCGCACCGACCAGACGCGAGACCGTATGCTTCTCCATGTACTCCGACATGTCGATCCGGATCATCGCGTTCTCGTCGTCGAACAGGAATTCGGCGAGCGCCCGCGCCAGTTCGGTCTTGCCGACGCCGGTCGGCCCAAGAAAGATGAATGAACCAATTGGCCGATTCGGATCACTCAGACCCGCGCGCGCCCGAATTACCGCGTCGGCCACCGCTGAGACCGCCTCGTCCTGTCCAATCACGCGTTTATGCAGATGCTCCTCTAAATGAGAGAGCTTCTGCACCTCGCCTTCCATCAAGCGCGAGACCGGTACGCCAGTCCATCGCGCGACGACCTCGGCGATATCCTCGTCGTCCACCTCTTCCTTGATCAAGCGCGAGCCGCCGCCGCTCTCACCTTTTTCGGCTTCGGCTAGTTGCTTCTCAAGACCGGCAAGCTTGCCGTATTGCAGCTCCGCAACTTTGTTCAGATCGTACTCGCGTTTGGCCTTATCGATCTCGTGACGAGTCTGCTCGATTTCACCTTTGACCTTCGAGAGCTTTTCGAGTCCGCCCTTTTCGCTCTGCCATTGCGCCTGCAAAGCTGATTTGCGCTCGTTGGCTTCGGCCAATTCCTTCTCGAGCTTCTCCAGCCGATCACGCGACGCCACATCGGTTTCGCGTTTGAGCGCCTGCCGCTCGATTTCAAGCTGCATCACGCGCCGGTTGATTTCGTCGAGCTCGACCGGCATTGATTCTTTTTCAGTGCGCAGCTTGGCGGCCGCTTCGTCCACAAGGTCGATCGCCTTGTCCGGCAGGAAACGATCGGTGATATAGCGCTTCGAGAGAATCGCCGCAGTGACCAGCGCCGAGTCCTTGATTCGGATTCCGTGATGGACTTCGTAACGCTCCTTCAGGCCGCGCAAAATCGAGATAGTATCTTCGACGCTCGGCTCCTCGACCATCACCGGCTGAAAGCGCCGCTCCAGCGCCGCATCTTTCTCGATATGCTTGCGGTACTCATCGAGCGTGGTCGCGCCGATACAATGCAATTCGCCGCGCGCCAGCATCGGCTTGAGCAGATTCGACGCGTCCATCGCGCCTTCCGCCGCGCCCGCACCAACCACCGTATGCAGCTCGTCAATAAAGAGGATGATCTCGCCCTCGCCCTCCTGCACTTCCTTAAGGACGGCCTTCAGGCGCTCCTCGAATTCGCCCCGATATTTGGCGCCCGCGACCAACGCGCCCATATCCAGGGCTATCAATTTGCGATTCTTGAGTCCCTCGGGCACATCACCCGAGACAATTCGCTGCGCCAGTCCCTCAACGATTGCGGTCTTGCCCACGCCGGGCTCGCCGATCAGCACCGGATTATTCTTGGTCCGACGCGAGAGCACCTGGATCACACGGCGAATCTCCTGATCCCGGCCAATTACCGGATCGACCTTGCCGGCCGCCGCGAGCTTGGTTAAATCGCGTCCATAGCGTTCCAGCGCCTGATAAGTCGTCTCGGGATTCGCCGAAGTAACGCGCTGATTGCCCCGTACCTTTTTCAACACCGACATCAACTTGTTGTGCGTGAGGCCCGCGTCGCGCAAAATTTTTGAGGCAGCGCCGGGTTCATCGAGCATCGCGATCAGCACATGTTCGATCGAGACATACTCGTCGGTCAGTTTGCCGGCTTCCTGCTCGGCGCGTGACAGCACGCGATTGAGCCGTTGAGTAACATAGGTCTTACCCGCATCAACGCCACTGCCGCTGACGTTGGGAATTTTGCGCAATTCATCAGCAAGCTTTTGCCGAACACTCGCGACATCAGCGCCGGCCAGTTTCAGAATCGAGGCGGCCAGCCCCTGCTCATCTTCCAGCATCGCCGCCGCCAGATGCTCGACATCGACCGCCTGATGATGCGCGCTGACCGCGGCGCTCTGCGCCCGTCCCATCGCCTCCTGAAGTTTCTCGGTAAATCGGTTTACGTTCATGATTAGCCCTTATGCAGCCTTTTTCTTAAACTAATCATTGTCGGCGGAAGCACAACCCGCGCCGAGACGCTTCGCCGCTTAAATAGACCACTGATGGAGGAGGTTACAACAGCCAAAATGCCCTAATCCTCTTTTCAACGAGCGACTGTGGTGATGCAATGACCCCCTCTATTGCACAAGGGCTAAGGTTCGCGCGGTGTGTTCAGAAGTTGTCGTAACTCCCACTGAAAAAGCGCGCCCATCGCTCATCCCGCGCCGTGTTTCACAGGCCAAGCTCGCTATGCGAACCCAGGCGCACCAGTTCGAGACTGTCATTATCCGGATTTGCGGTAAATGAGAATGAGATCGGGTTTGATATGGCAGTCGCGGCAATCGTTCCATTCCCCGGACAGAGTGATCGAAATTCCGGCGCGGCAGCGTTCTATCAGCAGCGAGCAGGTTGACGACTTCCATCAAGAGGGCGTCAAGCTTCTTGCCATGCTGCCCGGATTTCTCTCGTTTGTAGTCACGCTTAAAGCGGGAGGTATATTTAATCTCCCGCATTCAGACTGCGCAGCAGTTTATGCGGCTTGCCGACCTTGACCAGCTCCCCCCGCCGCGCGGCTTTGATGGCTGCGACGGTTTCCGCATTGGGATTGAGCGGCTCGAACGGCAGCGCCTTTTCTTTGGCGACGCGCACCAGCAGTAGCCGCAGCGCATCGGAGACGGTGAGGCCGATTTTCTTAAGCGCCGCCGCAGCTTCCCGCTTGGTGCGTTCATCAATGCGGGCGCGAACGACGGAATTGGCAGTCATGGGGTCAATCTCCCTGTAGCTACATTGTAGCCCAACTGCGAATAAAGTCTAGGCCGCTACGTTGCACAAAGGGTCGATGCTGGTGAAAAACTCGGACTGACCGAACATTCGCGACGAGTAAGTATCCTTAGGGCCTTAACAGCGCGCATTGGATTAGTGGTCTCTATGGTCAAAACCCCTTTTTCACCAGCATTGGTGGGTTTTGCAACGTCAGCCAGCAATACCCATTTCTTCAGGTCTGCGAAATATCGCTGCAGCTGCGATACGAGGCGAATCCCAGGCATTCTCTCAATAACGTGAAAGCACACCAGTTCGGGGCACTGTAGGAAGCTGACAACATCGTTAGAAGCGGGGCGGCAAGACCCGCGAGGGTTGCCGCCAGAATGAAGTTTCGCCCATGTCAAGAGTTCCAGGCTTGACGGAACACCCGCATCCAGTTGCCTCCCATGATTTTCGCGATGCCGGCGGAAGAGTAGCCATGGCGTATCAGTTCCGCGGTGAGGACTGGGAGGTCAGATACCGTGTCGAAATGCGCAACGTACTGGAGTCCGTTGGGCTGATTGTATTGAAATTCGGGAGGAAAATAGAACGATTTGGCTGGATCAGGTGGTGGAGTGTGGTCGGGGGGGTCGCCGATGGTCCAGTCTGGACCAATGCCGACGTAGTCGATTCCCACGAGGCGAACGATATAATCAATCATATCGACATATTGCGAAATGCTCGCCAGAGGGGGGAAGGGTCCGGTATCCGCATAGGGGGCGTCCGCTCGACTCCAAAGTATAAAACAGTTCGTCGCGTTCAGGCCGATTAGGCCGCCGGTTTTAGCAATACCCTCGATTAGGCTATCGCTGACGTTACGCGGATTATCGTTTAGCGCGGAAGGGTTCGAATGTGAACAGACAACCGGCCGGGTTGCCATCTTAACAATATCGAGGCTGGTCCGCTCGCCCGAATGGCTGCAATCGACCAGAATACCGATTTCCTGCATTTGACCGACGATAAACCGGCCCGCTTTCGACAGAGGCGTCGCCGAGTCAAGGCCGCCGCCGCCAAAGAAATTGGAGAATTGATAGGCGAGATTGGCAATCCGGAGCCCCCTTTCGTAATACAGGGAAAGCTGCGTTTGCGGCGGGTTGACATACCAATTGTTGGGCGGTTGGCTGAGATCCTTCTCGTTGTTCCACGTTAGCTCGAGCGGAAACAAATCTTGAGCGCCGGCGACGATGGCAACCTTGCCCGCCCGTTTAGCGGCCAGGATATCATTGTAGGACTTGGCCAGAATGCCCTCCGATGAATTAGCAGCCACAAAACTATCGATCTCATCAAAGCGATGAAAAGTCATCGTATTTCCGGAGTACTGCCATACGGTGGCGCCGGCTCTCAGATAATCCTTGAGGTACTGGGATGTGAGATCAGAACCGTCCACACCGACTACGATGATCCCAGTAGCCGACGGGAGGACAGCGGAGGTGCTTTGCGCGCATAACACCCGTTGCGCAACAGTGAGCGCCGCCACCCCGCCAATGCCGGCTTTAATGAAATCTCGACGCTTCATCACTATAAGCCCTGCTCCGTATAATCCCTGCCCCTTTTCATCCCCTCTCCGGGGTTACCAACCATAATTGCCCATCGCGTGCGCAGCAAAACGGTAGATTTCAAGGACGACGACAAAAGCCGCCTGATGGCGTGGCCTCGCGCTCTCGAGTCCGTCTCCGTGCCGCGCGGTGTTCCACAAAGGGTAAGTTTTGCATCATTCCTAAAGCCGCATATATAAAGGGCTTGCCACGTTGTAAATGTCTGGCGCAAAACTAAGCCGTCAAAAATGCGCGGCGGCCGAAATCTCAGATTCATTCTTGGGCCAAGAGTTGGCCTTGGAAAGCTGCTTGGGACGGCGATTTAGTTGTGATGAAACGCTCTTCAGTCTTTGACAGACTCGCCACCTGCCGGCAAAAAAGCGCCAGCCGAGACCCCAAAAAGCCTCCTACCGATTGGCGACTTACTCACCGACACCGGTCAAAGATTCTTCACCTGAGAATTTGTTGACCGCACTCTCGGACCGCTTCCCGACGACCTGCAACACTATTTTGAAGACGAGGAATCTGAGCGCTGCTGGATACTTACGCCTTCACCCGGTTAGAGGAATCTGGCAGGCTACTCGCCCGCAATCGTCATCTCGGCAATCTTGATTGTCGGCGACACTACCGACGACCGCCAGCGGAGATCATTCCCGATCATCTCGATTCCGAGGAACATCTCCTTGAGGTTTCCCGCAATCGTGATCTCCTGTACCGGATAGGCCAACTCGCCATTCTCGATCCATAGCCCGCCTGCGCCACGCGAGTAGTCCCCGGTCACGCCATTGACGCCGAATCCGATCAATTCAGTAACATACAACCCATTTTTGACCGACCAGATAATCTCCTCGGGCGTAGATGGTCCGGGTTGCAGATAGAGATTCGTAGTGCTTACGCCGGGTGCATCGCCGACCCCGCGCGACGCATTGCCGGTCGGCATCATCTTCAACTTGCGTGCGGAGTAGCAATCGAGCAGATAGGTCTTGAGTACGCCATTCTCGACCAGGTTCTTTCGATTGGTCGCGAGGCCTTCGCCGTCGAACGGTTTAGAGCCAAGCTTCGCGAGCATCCGGCCATCATCGATTATCGATACGTGGGCAGCTGCGATCTGAGTATCGAGTCGATTCGTCAGAAATGATGCACCCTTATAAAGTGATGGCCCTGAGGCTGCGCCCGCCAGCGAGCGAATCAAGCCCGCGGCCATATCTGGATCGAAGATTACCGGCGCGCGCATCGTCTTGACCTTGCGTGCACCAAGCCGTCGCAACGCGCGGCGGGCCGCCATCAGGCCGACTGCCTCCGCATCTTCGAGAAAATCGAAATGACGCCCGGTCGTGGACCAGTAGCCCTGCTGCATCCGTCCATCGTCGCTTTGGGCAATCGGCGCCGCTCCAAGACTGAACGACGTTCCGGCATAGCTGCCGCTGAATCCCTGATTATTGGCGAACAGGATTTGATAGAAGCCTGAGCTGAATTCCGCGCCTTCTGAATTCTTGATTCGAATATCTGCCCCGAGTGCAGCCTTCTCAGCGACCCGCGCGAGTCGTAACGCCTCGTCCGCACCGACAATTCCATGCGCGGGATCACTAAGCTCCAGGTCCGGCCACTCGTGCGGATGAAGTCCCGGGTCAGGCAGTCCCGACGCCCGATCAGCCGCCGTCAGCCGCGCCATCTCTACCGTGTTCGCAATAAATGCCGCGAGCGATTCGCGCTCAAGCTCGGCAGTCGATGCAGTCGCGGACGACTGCCCCGTAAAAACTCGCAAACCGAGCCGCCGCTCGCGCGAGCTCTTGAGCTTCTCGACTTCGCCCATGCGCACGCCTGCAGCTAGCGATTCACCGCTGACCAACAGCACTTCAGAGGCGCTGGCTCCGCGCGTCCGCGCCTCGCTCAGGACCCACTCCGCTAACGCCGGATCAAGTTGACTCATTGACGGGTTCCACCAACCGTGATGCCGTCGATACGAATTGTCGGCAGCCCGACGCCCACCGGTACCGATTGTCCATCCTTCCCACAGGTGCCGATTCCGGAGTCCAATTCGAGATCATTGCCGACCATCGAGACCCGCGTCAGCACGTCGGGTCCGTCACCGATCAGGGTTGCGCCTTTCACCGGTCGCGTGACCTCGCCGTCCTCGATCAAGTAGGCTTCGTTGGCCGAAAAAACGAATTTACCGTTTGTAATATCCACCTGGCCGCCGCCGAAGCTGACCGCATACAGGCCGTTCTTCACCGATTTGATAATCTCATCGGGCGTCGATTCGCCCGGCAGCATAAAAGTGTTCGTCATTCGCGGCATCGGCGCATGAGCGAAGCTCTCGCGCCGTCCATTGCCGGTCGGCTCCATTTTCATCAATCGCGCATTGAGCCGATCCTGCAAATAGCCGCGCAGAATACCTTTCTCGATCAGCGTCGTACGCGTGGTTGGAGTACCTTCGTCATCGACGTTGATGGTACCCCTTCGATTCGGAATCGTGCCGTCATCGACCACCGTGCAGAGCGTGCTCGCGACCTGCTGGCCGATTCGATTCGAGAAAGCCGAAACGCCTTTACGATTGAAGTCGCCTTCAAGACCGTGTCCGATCGCTTCATGGAGCAGGATTCCCGGCCATCCGGGACCTAGCACAACCACCATCTCGCCCGCCGGAGCATCAACTGCGTCCAGATTCGTGATCGCTTGCCGCGCCGCACGTAGCGCATAATCTTTCCAGCGCTCCTGCTCGAAGAAATAGCTCCACTCGACTCGGCCGCCGCCCCCAAAACCACCCATCTGACGGCCCTTACCTTCCTCTTCGGCGATCACGCTCACATTCAAACGGCAGAGCGGCTGAATATCGGCAGCAATTTGCCCATTACTGTTGACGATCATTATGACGCGGCGTTCGGCGGCGAACGACGCCATCACATTGCGAATCCTCGGATCGAACGCGCGCGCCGTCTCATCGATCTGTTTGAGAATCCGTGCGCGCTCTTCAAGCGGAACTTCAAGCGGCGTGCTCTCGAGCTCGTAAAGCTGGTGACGTCGCACCATCTGCCCAACCTGCACCGCCGCCGGTACGTCGCCGCGATCATCCGCGATTGCGCGGGCCGCTTCTGCCGCCAGCTTCATCCGATCAATCGTAACTTCGTCCGTATAGGCGTAGCCGGTGCGATCTTCTGCGCATACCCGGACTCCCACGCCTTGTGAAACGCTCTTCGAGGTATGGTTTACTATCGACTCCTCGAGTCCGAGGCCTTCCGCGCTACGATACTCAAAGTAGAGGTCTGCGTAATCAGCTTTGCGCTCGAGCGCATTGCCGAGAATCAGTTCGAGCGCCCGCTCATTCATCCCGAAGCGGGACATAAAGAAATTTTCAGGCTTGATCAATTCATTCGCCATCGGCGTTATTCACCTTTTCGTTCGAGTCATTGTAGCAGACCGGTTCGACGGGCAGTATCGGCCGTCGAACCGTGACTACATGGCAGGATTAACCTGCAATAAACGGCAGAAAAAACAATGGGCTTAAGAGGGCGACGTCGGCCAGCACGCGCAGCGCGTCACGATTGAGCGATCGCCATAGCAAATCGAGTCCGGCCAAAACTATCGCGCTGATAATCATTGAGACATAGAGCGGTTGCTCGCGCATCTTGGCCGCGCCGCTCCAGAGAATCAATGCGGAAATCACCGCTATCCCCAAAGCCGCATAGCAGAGGCAATTCCCCAGCGCACTCGTCAACTTAACTGTAAAATAAGGCCAATCCGGCGTCTCGAGACGTTCCTCCCACCGCTCGATTCCCACCGCGTTAATCCATAATGTGGTCGCAAAGAGCATTGCCGGAACGACGATGCCTGCGTGCTTCTCCGGTAAATTAGCCCAAACGGGCAACAGCGCGCCGGCAGCAAACAAAACCGCGACGACCAATTCTTTAGGCCATCTGTTGATTACCGAACGCGAGCCTAAGTGAACCATCGCAAAGTAAGTTGCGATCAGAAAACCCAGCGGCAAACCATAGAGGAATAGCCTCAATCTCAGTTGGCTGTACGAGAGCCATAGTGCGACGGCGACGCCCGCACCAATCCAGGGGACAACTGCGGCACGATGTATTCGATAAAACCGATGCCGTGCCGTCTCGTCAGCGAGTTGGGTCGAAATCCGCAAACCATCCAGCGTCCGATCTGATGCGTATATCAGCCAAACCCACAAGGCCATCGTGAGGAGCGAGAGCGGACGGACGCTCGCGTCAAGGCATCGCGCGAATAGTATCTCCCAGGCGACCGCGACGACGGGAGCGTCGAGGCTCAGAACGTTAGGCCACAACCACCATCGAATCTGCAATGCGTCCAACCCATTCTGAGGCTCAGCTTGAATTGGTCCGCGTGCAGTTGCAGTCGCGGAGTCCGGTCTAGCCTGCGGCGACGCGGCGTTCTCGTTCAGGCTGCGCGGTATCGCGACGCTGGACCTTTTTCTTGCGCGACTTGCTGGATTCGGCGCGTTCGGAAACGTCGGTGAATTCGATTATCGAGAGCGGGGCCGCGTCGCCACGACGAAAGCCGAACTTGACCACGCGGGTGTATCCGCCATTGCGCTCCTTGAAACGCGGTGCGATCTCGTCAAACAGCTTTTTCACCGCGTCACGCGATTGCATGAAGTTGAACGCAAGCCGCCGCGCCGAAAGATCGCCACGCTTGCCCAGTGTAACCATCCGATCGGCAAAGCCCCGCAGCTCCTTGGCTTTCGCGTCCGTGGTTTTAATCCGCTCGTGCTTAACTAATGAGAGCACCAAATTCCGGAAGAGCGCCTTGCGATGAGCCGACGTGCGATTCAGCTTGCGGCCTTGATTCATGTGACGCATAGATCGACTCCGATTAACAACTTACGCGGCCACTCTGCCGGCATTAGGCAGATTCGCGCCGCTCCTGCTCTTCCCACATACGGTCCAACTCGCCGCGCGAAGGCAGATTTTCTAAACGCATCCCGAGCGAGAGACCCATATCAGTGAGCACTTCCTTAATCTCGTTGAGCGATTTACGCCCGAAATTCTTGATCTTGAGCATATCCTGCTCGGTGCGCTGAACCAGTTCGCCGATGTATTTGATGTCCGCATTTTGCAAGCCGTTGAAGGCGCGCACCGAGATCGGCAGCCCCTCAACTGGACGATACAGATACTCGTTGAACGCCGGTCGCGCCTCGATATGGTCACCCGAGACCGCCGGAGCACGCTCAGTCTCTTCTTCGACTTCGGCGAAAATCGACATCTGGTCGCGCACTACGCGAGCGGCATAAGTCAGTGCGTCGCGCGGCGAGATTGATCCGTCCGTCCAGATCTCCAGCGCCAGTCGATCGTAGTCCGTACGCTGTCCCACGCGCGCATTGGTCACGACAAAATTTGCCCGTTTGACCGGTGCGTAGATGGCGTCCAGCCGGATCGTGCCGATCGGCTCGTCGTCGTCGGTCCGTTCCCCCGGCACGTAGCCGCGTCCGCGCCGGATCACCAGCTCCATATCCAGGTCCGCGCCCTTGTCTAAGGTCGCAATATGCTGGTCCGGAGTGAGGATCTCCAGACTCGGGCCACCTGTTATGTTGCGTGCAGTCACCACTGCCTCGCCCTTGGCTTTGAGCGAGGCCGTCAGTTCTTCACCTTCATGCAACCGTAGCCGCACTTCCTTGAGATTAAGAATGATGTCAGTGACATCTTCTTTGACTCCCGGGATCGTTGAAAACTCATGAAGCACGCCGTTGATCCGCACTGCGGTGATCGCATAGCCCGGCAACGACGAGAGCAGCACCCGGCGCATCGCATTACCGATCGTTATTCCATAGCCACGCTCGAGCGGCTCAGCGAAGAACCTGCCGTAAACCGGGCTCAGCTCTTTTTCGTCAAACTCAATCGTTTTGGGTTTGATCAAGTCACGCCAGTCATTCTGCATAATTTTTCTTAAACCACTGAGATTAGATTCGTCCGCACACTTCTCAGCGAGTTTTATCGAGAATAATGTTCTACGATCAGCTTTTCGCTGATCGGCATCGTCAGATCAGCGCGGTTCGGCAAAGTCTTGAGCGAGCCGCGAAATTGCTCCCGCTCGAGCGTCATCCACGGTGGCACGCCGCGCCGTTGCGCCAATTCGATCGCATCGAGGATCACCTTTTTTTGCCGGCTCTTTTCCACGATGCTGACAGTCTGATTCACTTCCACTAGATAGGATGGAATCGTTACCCTACGTCCGTCAACCTGAAAATGGCCGTGACGTACCAATTGCCGAGCCTGCGCCGGTGAACTGGCAAAACCGAGCCGATGAACAACATTATCGAGTCGTCGCTCGAGCAGCGTGAGCAGGTTTTCGCCGGTAATTCCGGGCGTCCGCTCAGCCAACTCGAAATTGTCTGCAAACTGCTTTTCCAAGAGACCGTAAATTCGGCGGACCTTTTGCTTCTCGCGCAGTCGAATCGCAAACTCCGAGAAACGCGTGCGCGCTTGACCGTGAGCTCCTGGTGGATAATTGCGCCGTTCGATCGCGCACTTGTCGGTATAACATCGCTCTCCCTTCAGAAAGAGCTTAAGCCCTTCGCGCCGACACAAGCGGCACACCGGACCGAGATATCTCGCCACGTTGTTACTCCCTGTCCGTATCAGACGCGCCGCCGCTTTGGTGGCCGGCAGCCATTATGTGGAATCGGCGTAACGTCCTTAATTGAAATAACCCCAAGACCGGTAGCTTGAAGCGCGCGTACTGCCGATTCACGTCCGCCCCCGGGTCCCTTCACATAGACAATCACCGCACGCATTCCGTATTCGCCGACCTTCCGTGCCGCAGCTTCAGCCGCCATCTGGGCCGCGAAAGGGGTACCTTTCCGTGAGCCCTTGAAACCTACTGACCCGGCGCTCGACCACGCGACGACTAAGCCCTGCTGATCAGTAATTGTAACGATCGTGTTGTTAAACGTTGCGTGGACATGGGCGATACCCTCCGGCACGCTCCGCTTCGTCCGTCGCCGTCTAGGAGCTGCTGGCGCAGTAGCTCCACTTGCGGCGCCCGCACCTGCCGCAGGCGTCGTAGCTCCGTCCGCTACGCGTCCTTGCTGATCCGTTCTAGTTTCCTGATTGTCGTCAGCCATTATTGATTAGCCTTTGGGCGGCGCTTGCTTTTTGCCCGCGACCAGCTTGCGAGGACCCTTGCGAGTGCGGGCGTTAGTATGGGTACGTTGGCCGCGCACCGGCAATCCGCGCCGATGTCGTACGCCGCGATAACTGCCCAGCTCCAGCAGACGTTTGATCGATTGCTGCACGTCACGCCGCAAATCACCTTCGACCTTGTAATCCGCGTCTAGAATATTGCGGATTCGCACCTGTTCCTCGGCGGTAAGATCGTCGCTATTACGGGCTAGATCGACATTCGCCTGCGCCAGGATTTTATGGGACGTCGCCCGGCCAATTCCATAAACGTAGGTCAGCGCAATCTCCATCCGCTTATTGCGCGGCAGCTCGACTCCCGCTACTCGTGCCATCGAAGCTTCCCTCCGCTTATCCCTGCCGCTGTTTGTGCCGTTGGTTTGAACACAAAACGCGGACGACGCCTTCGCGGCGCACCACCTTGCAGTTCTTGCAAATTTTTTTCACCGACGCGCGTACTTTCATTTTTATACTTTCTGTTCTGGGGCTCTTCAAATCGGCAATCAGCTAACGCATCCGATAAGTGATCCTTCCGCGGGTCAGATCGTAAGGAGACAATTCCACTGTCACCTTATCGCCCGGAAGAATCTTAATGTAATGCATACGCATTTTGCCCGAGATATGCGCCAGCACTCGATGTCCATTTTCGAGAGTCACGCGGAACATCGCGTTCGGCAGCGCCTCGTTCACCAAGCCGCTTACTTCGATTGCATCGCCTTTTGACATTAGTTCAATTCGCTCAAAATCTCCGGTCCGGCTGCGGTAATTGCAATGGAATGCTCAAAGTGGGCCGAGAGTTTCCGATCCGCAGTTACCGCCGTCCAACCGTCATTTAAAATCTCCAAATCCGGACCGCCCTGATTCACCATCGGCTCAATCGCGAGCGCCATTCCTTCCTGCAGGCGCGGATTAGGCATCCCGGCGCGGAAGTAATTTGGCACTTGCGGATCTTCATGCAGCCGATGTCCAATCCCGTGACCGGCAAACTCCGTTACAACGGAAAATCCAGCCTGCTCAGCCGTCTGCTGCACCGCTCGTCCGATATCGCTAATTCGATTACCTACGCGCGCCTGTTCAATCCCTGCATAGAGCGCTGCACGGGTGGTCTTCAACAAACGTTCCGCTTCGGCGGAGATTGCGCCGATTGCGATCGTGCGCGCCGCGTCGCCAAAGAGACCTTTATACGAAACTCCGAAATCCAGCCCGACGATATCACCCGATTTCAGTTTACGACCCGCACGCGGGATACCATGGACGATCTCCTCGTTGATCGATACGCAGAGACTGTGGCGATACTCAACTTCGTGAGGCTTATAACCCTTAAAGGCCGGCCGCGCACCCTTCTGATAGGTCAGCTCCTCGGCCAACCGATCAAGCTCAAGTGTGCTGACCCCGGGCTTCGCCGCCTTCACCAACTCGACTAGTATCTCCGCCACGATCTGGCTGGCTCTGCGCATCAGGTCAAGCTCTTGGCAGTTCTTCAATATAATCACGAATTCGCCACCAGCATCGACGCCCGAATTATCGCGCGGACAGAACGTCGAGAATCCGTTGCTCCACCGCGGCTGGCGCTCCAATACCATTGATCTGTGCTAGCAGACCCAGCCGATCATAATATTCGAGCAGCGGCTTGGTCGCTTTCATATAGACGGCCAGCCGCGCACGTACGGTCTCTTCGATATCGTCGTCGCGTTGATACAACTCGCCGTCGCATGCATCACAATGACCCGAATTACGCGGCGGCTCATGGATTACGTGGTACATCGCTCCGCATTTTCGACAAGTCCGGCGGCCCGAAATTCGCTCAACTAGTTCCTCGTCCGGCACGCTTATCGCTACGGCTTTGTCGAGCGCGATATGCCGCCGTTTGAGTATCTCGCCGAGCGTATCCGCTTGAGCGACCGTGCGTGGAAATCCATCCAGGATAAAGCCCGCTTGAGCATCCGGCAGATCCAGTCGATTACCGATCATGTCCAGCACCAACTGGTCCGGCACAAGCGCACCCTCGTCCATAAAACGCTTCGCTTTTAGGCCCAGCTCGGTACCCTCGCGCACCGCGGCGCGTAGCAGGTCCCCGCTGGCGATTTGTGGCGCATTCAGCCGCTCAGCCAGCGATCTGGCCTGCGTTCCCTTGCCCGCGCCCGGAGGGCCGATCAAAATAAGTCGCACCGGCTTTCCTCTGCTCAATCAGCGAGACCGCGCCCGCTTACCGCCGCGTGGCGGTCGATTCATGAATCCTTCGTAATTTCTCGCAATTAAATGGGTCTGAATCTGCGCTGTCGTATCCAACGCAACCCCCACTACGATCAACAGTGCCGTTCCGCCGAAATAAAAAGGAACGTTGAATCGCTGGATCAATAGAGTGGGTAAGACACAAACCGCGCTGACATAGATCGCGCCGCTTAATGTCAGCCGTGATAATACCCGATCAATGAACTCGGCAGTAGGTCTCCCGGGCCTGATTCCTGGAACAAAACCACCATACTTCTTCAGATTGTCGGCTACGTCAACCGGATTAAAAGTTACCGCTGTGTAGAAATAGCAGAAAAAGATTATCAACGCGACATACATCAAATTGTACATGATGGTGCCGGGTGTCAAATATGACGACACCGATTTTAGCGCCGGTACGAACGTCGCGATTGTAGCTGGAAAGACTAATAATGAAGACGCAAAAATTGGCGGGATTACTCCTGAGGTATTCACTTTCAATGGCAGATGACTCGACTGGCCGCCATAGACCCGCCGCCCGACAACTCGTCGCGCATAACTCACCGGGATGCGGCGTTGACCGGTTTCCACATAGACGATCCCGCCTGTCACAGCGATCGCGACAACCAAGATGACGATCAGCACGAAGATGCTCATCTCGCCCTCGCGCACGAAGGTCACCGTCGTGCCGAGTGCACCAGGCAGCCGCGCCACAATACCGGCCATGATAATCAGTGAGATACCGTTCCCGACGCCACGCTCAGTAATCTGCTCGCCAATCCACATCACGAATATCGTGCCCGCCGTGAGTGTGATCACGGTCATCAGGATAAAAGACAGCCCCGGATGATAAACGACGCTGCCTCCGCCCGGCGCTTGTACCTTCTGTAGGCCGTACGCAATCATCCCACCCTGCAGAATCGCGAGTCCTACCGTACCATACCGCGTGTACTGGCTGATTTTGCGCCGCCCGGCTTCACCTTCTTTGTAAAGCTCGTCGAGATACGGCCAGCCAATCTTCATGAGGTCGAGAATAATCGCGACCGAGATATAGGGCATGATACCCAAGGCGAAGACTGAGAAACGCTGGAGCGCGCCGCCCGAAAACAGATTGACCCATCCGAAGAGCGTGCTTGAAGCCGCGTCAAAAAATGACGATAACGCTTGCCCGTCTATCCCCGGGGTCGGAACCGCGACGCCGAGACGATACACTGCCAGCATCGCGGCTGTGAACAGCAGCCGCCGGCGCAATTCAGGGATGCGCGAGGCGTTAGATACACCTTCAAGCATTCGTATTTTGGGAGATAACCTCCGCAACGCCACCCGCTGCGGTAATCTTCTCGTGGGCCGCCTTCGAAAAGGCATGCGCCCGCACAGTAATCGGACGTGTTAACACGCCGTCGCCCAAAATTTTCACTTTGAGCCCGGCGCGAATTAATTTGCGATCAGCCATGATTGCCGGATCAACTACTTCGTTTTGCATGAAAACAGTCAGTTGATCGATATTCACTTCGGCAACTTCGTCGCGACGCGAGGCATTCTTCTGTAATCGGCGAAAGCCCCGTTTCGGTAGCCGCCGCTGCAACGGCATCTGCCCGCCTTCGTAACCCGGTGGAGTATTTCCGCCCGAGCGCGACCCGCGCCCCTTATGGCCCCTACCTGCGGTCTTGCCGTGGCCCGAGCCGATCCCGCGTCCGACTCGCTTCTTGCGTTTTACGGAACCGGGCGCCGGTTTAAGTTCGTTGAGCTTCATCGGTCGAGCCTAATCCTTGATTTCTGTCACTAGATGCGGAACGCGCCGGATCATTCCAGCAACCGCCGGAGTCAGTTTTAGCGTACGGCTGCTCCCTATCTTGCCTAACCCCAAACCTTTAAGCGTTTGTCGAACCCGCTGCGTCGTCCCGATCGGACTACGTACTAATCTCACGCAAATCGTATCAGCCATCGAATTTCTCTCCGTTAAGCCGACACTGCTGGAGCCGCCTCAACCGGCGCTACTTCAACGATCGCGCGCTGCTGAGCAACTTCCTTGGGATTGCGCAGTTCGGTCAAAGCCTCAAACGTCGCTTTAACCAAATTATGCGGATTGGAGGAGCCGAGCCGCTTGGTCAGGATATTACGAATGCCCGCCAACTCGACCACTGCACGTACACCACCTGCTGCAATAACGCCCGTACCCTCTGCCGCAGGCCGCAATACTACCTTCCCCGCACCAAAGTGTCCCAGCACCTGATGAGGTATCGTGCCCGCGCGCAGCGGCACACGAATCAAACTCTTCTTGGCTCGTTCGACGCCCTTGCGAATTGCTTCGGGTACTTCATTAGCCTTGCCCAAGCCGAATCCGACAAGTCCGTTCTGATCGCCTGCCACTACCAACGCGCTGAAGCTGAAACGCCGTCCGCCCTTGACGACTTTCGCGACGCGATTAATGTGAACGACCTTTTCCTTGATGTCCAGTCCTTGAGGATCGATCCGTTGCGCCACTATAATTTCTTCCTATTGCCGAGGCAGTTCAGTACGCTTCGCCTGATTAGACAGCTTCGATCTTCAACTAAAACTTCAATCCGGCTTCACGCGCTGCATCGGCTAGCGCCTTCACCCGTCCGTGATAGAGAAACCCATTACGATCGAAAACTACTTCGCCAATTCCCTTCTCGCGACAACGATCAGCGATTAACTTGCCCACTGCAATCGCTGCCGCCAGGTTACGTTTGCTTTGCATCGCATCGCGCAGCTCCGGCGTTACAGTAGAAGCTGCCGCCAAAGTCTGTCCGCTCTCATCCGAGATTACCTGTACATACATATGATTCAGCGAACGATAAACTGACAGCCGCGGCCGTCCATCGCTACCGCGTAATCTGCGCCGCACTCGTCCGCGTCGATTCGCGCGCTTCTCTGTCCGATCAAATGCCATAATCTCAAAATCTCGTATCAGCCGGAACTGGAGCCCGCCGCTGCTTTGCCCGCCTTACGCTTGATTATCTCGTTGGCGTATTTAATCCCTTTTCCCTTGTACGGCTCCGGCGGCCGCAATGAGCGGATTTCGGCAGCGACGCTGCCGAGCAATTGCCGATCGACGCCTTCCAGCGTGATAACTACCTGACGATCGACCTTGGCGGTAACACCCGGCGGCAATTGATAAACAATCGGATGAGAGTAGCCGAGCGTGAAATTTATATTCGAGCCGCGTACCTCAGCCCGATAGCCGACGCCATTGATCTCGAGCACCCGGGTGAAGCCCTTGCTGACCCCTTCAGCCATATTGGCGATCAGCTTGCGCAATAAGCCGTGCAGCGCGCGCGCTTCGTTCGTATCACCAGGCCGCTTCACAACCACCTGATTAGCGTCAAACTCGAATGTATAACCGGGCATCACGCGGGTTTCGAGCTTGCCCTTAGGGCCTTCGACTCTAAAGATGCTGTCATTCAAGGTCGCTTTGACGCCCTTATCCAGCATCACCGGCATCCTACCAATCCGTGACATCTATTCTGTCCCGGCTAGCGCGCCGGACCTCTATTTGTGTTTGCTTCACGCATCTACCACACCTTGAGGAGTATCTCGCCGCCCACGTTCTTGCGCCGCGCCTCGCGATCGGTGATCACTCCCAAGGGAGTCGAGACCAGATGCAGCCCGATCCCTCCGATCACCCTGGGCATCGTCTTTGCCCCAGCGTAACGCCGGATACTGGGACGACTCACCCGCTGAATTCCACGGATTGCCGGCTCGCGCGCGGCTGAATAGCGCAACGCCAGCGACAATTTCTTCTTGTAGCCTTCGCCTGTCGTTTCCATTCCGGCCAAAAAGCCTTCAGCGATCAGCACGCGGCAAATCGCTTCGCGCAGACGCGAATGGGAAATCTCGATCTGATTGTAACGCGCGCGTGCCGCGTTACGAATCTGGGTCAGCAGTTCAGCAATTGGATCAGTCTGCGCCATGCAAAAATCCTCGCGCCCTCACCAGCTCGCCTTGACCACGCCGGGCAGCGCACCCTTCAATGCATTCTGGCGCAGGCATAGCCGGCACATATTGAAACGCCGATAATACGCGCGCGAACGTCCGCACAATGGGCATCGATTATATCGCCGGACCTTGAACTTCGGCGTCCTAGTCGCTTTGACTCTTAAGCTTGTCTTCGCCATCTCGCTTCGATCTGCTAGGCCGCGCGGGCTGCGCTCTCGCCTCCCGCACCCCGAAACGGCATCCCGAGCGCCTTCAGCAGGGTCAATCCCTCAAAGTCGCTGCGTGCCGTAGTTGTTATCGAAATCGTCATACCCTTCACTTTCTCGATCTTGTCGAGATTCAATTCGGGGAAAATCGTATGCTCCCGCAGACCCAGCGAATAATTCCCGCGTCCATCGAACGCTTTGTCGCTGATTCCGCGAAAATCCCGCACACGCGGCAGCGCAATATTCACCATCCGATCGAAAAACTCATACATCCGTTCGCGCCGCAACGTGAGCATCACGCCAATCGGCATTCCCTCGCGCAACTTGAAATTGGAAATCGCCTTGCGCGCTTTGGTAGTAACCGGCTTCTGACCGCTGATCAGACGCAATTCCTCGGTGGCCGCATCGAGAATCTTGACATTTTCACGCGCCTCGCTGAGCGCCATATTGATGACGATCTTCTGCAAGCGCGGCACCCGCATCCGATTTTCGATCTTCAGCTCGCGCATCAGGGTCGGCACGATTTCATTTTCATACCGTACACGAAGTCGCGCCGGAATTTTTACTTCCGGCTCACGCGGACGCGGCGCCGCGGGCTGCCCTGTTTCAGGCGCTTCAGCCTTTCCGCGACGGGCTCCCTTACCCGTTCCCGCTTCGGGATTTTTCGGGCGTTTAGCCTTGGGCTGACTCCCGCTTTTTTCGTCTTCAGCCATCGTCTTTCCCGATTGGTCAGCCCGAACGTCACGGCTGTCCGATAATTTTCTCCCGATTAGTCATTGCCGAGCGCTTCACCACATCGACGACATACGCGCGTCTTTTGATCATCGGCCAGCTTGACGCCGATCCGCACCGGCGCATTGCAGCGATCGCACATGATCATCACGTTGGCCAGCTGCAGGGGCGCTTCCTTCTCAAGAATTCCGCCCGGCGTTCCCGCGCCCCGCGGCTTTGAATGCCGCTTCACCAGGTTGAGCCGCTCGATTAAAACGCGGTTCTCAGCCGGGAGCACCCGCAGAACTTTGCCCGTTTTGCCGCGCTCACGACCCTTGATCACCATTACGGTGTCGTTCTTGCGCAGTTTGGGTTTGGGCGCCGATTGAGCTTTCACAAAACCTCAGGCGCGAGCGAAATAATCTTGAGAAACCGCTTAGCCCGCAGCTCGCGCGCTACTGGGCCAAAGATGCGCGTGCCGACCGGCTCATGCTGAGCGTCGAGCAGCACCGCGGAGTTATCATCAAAGCGAATGTAGCTGCCATCCGCCCGGCTCACTTCTTTGGCGGTACGCACGATCACAGCTCGCGACACATCACCTTTCTTGACTTTAGCGTTAGGTATCGCCTCACGCACCGCCACTACG
>CAWCJN010000010.1:0-52607 GCA_963795945.1 uncultured Pseudomonadota bacterium | reverse complement strand
TGAGGAAACGCCGCTGCTGGTCGTCGATACGACCGAAATCGACTTTGTCGAGGATTCCGAGGATTTGCGCGATCTACTCCGCGAAATCGACAACATGAGCGCCGGCGTCCAGCACTTCGTCCCGCGCAAGGGCTGAGTCCGGCTCGCAAAACAAGCGTCAATTGGAAGAGTTGCGGGCCGCAAAATCGCGCTCGATCTGGTTCGCGAGGCGGAAATCTTTCTCAGTGACTCCGCCCTGATCGTGCGTCGAGCAGATGAAGGTGACGCGCGTGTAGTTGACGTGAATATCCGGATGATGATCGATCGACTCAGCAAACTCCGCGATCTCATTGATAAAGCGAATCCCGTCCATGAATTGCTTGAAACGATAGAGCTTGCGGATAGCATTATCTGTATACTCCCATCCCGGAAGCCCTCTGAGTTGCTGCTCGATTTGTTCAGCGTTGAGCTTTGCCATGATGTTGAACTCCGACGGTCACTTGTCTGCGGCGCGCCACCTATACTAGACCAGAGTCTATGGCGAACAAGTATGTAACCGAAGAAGTGCGCAAGCAGATCGGCAACAAAGCCGAGCCGCGCACCTACGAAGTCGAGCGCGGCGCGATCCGGCGCTTTGCCGAGGCGATCGGCGACTCGAATCCATTGTTCAATCGCGAAGAAGAGGCACGTAAGACGCGCTTCGGCGGAATGATCGCGCCGCCGACCTTTTTACGCTCGATGATGGCGGCGTTCCCCGAAATCAAGATCGGTTTGTCCGGAAATCGCGGGCTCGACGGCGGTTCGGATTGGGAATACTTCGAGCCGATCCGCGTCGGCGATCGCATTACCGTGCAGACTAGGATTGCCGATATTCGTGAAAGCGAAGGGCGCCTCGGTCCAATGGTCTTCATGACAATCGAGACGTCGTACACTAATCAATTCGGACAGCTCTGCGCATTGCAGCGCGCGACCGGAATTCGCTACTAGGCGGGAGGGAGTTCGATGTCTGACAAACAGATCTATTACTACGAAGACGTTGAGGAAGGCACGGTAATCGGGCCACTCGAGAAAGAGCCGACGACCCAGCAATTGGTAAAGTATGCCGGAGCCTCGGGGGATTTCTATCAAATCCATTACGATAAGGATTTCGCGCTCAAGAATAATCTGCCGGGCGTGATCCTGCATGGCGCGCTGAAAAACGCCTTTCTCGGGCAGTTGATGACGGATTTCGCGGGCGCGCTCGGATGGCTGCGCAAGCTCTCGGTCCAGTATCGCGGGATGGATCAGCCGGGCTCGAAGGTTATCTGTAAAGGTCGCGTTGCCAAAAAGTACATCGATGGGACCGATCATCTGGTTGAATGCGAAATCTGGCTCGAGAACGCCAAAGGGGAAAAGACCACCCCCGGTAGCGCGACGGTGATCTTGCCTGCGCGCAGGTAACCGCGATGCGGCGCGCATTCAGTCCGAGGAGTATCGAAGCCGCGGACCTTCTGCAGGGTCGCGTCGAACCGAATTATCATAAGGTTCTCACCCGACTGTTAGCTGCTCATGCCCTTGCCGAAAAGCTTACTGCCGAAGGCTATGAACGCGCTGCGGGATTCGTCGAAACGCCCGAGCTTCAGGCGGTAATCGCGAAGAATCTCGCTGAGGAGCGCAAGCATGCAAGCCTGATCTATCGCGCTCTCGAAGAGTTGAACGTCAGCGAGCCGCGCGCCGATCGCTCGATGATCACCGCACTGAAAGCGCCTTCATTCGCAGCGCCGCGCCAATTCGCCGAGCATGCGCGTGATGAGCTGGATTTAGTGATGGCAAGCGTCAGCCTCGACATGACTGGCCTGATCATGATCGGCGTCAATTACAAGGACTCGAGCTACGCGCCGCATGCGCGCGCCGCCGAGATAATCCTCGCCGAAGAAGAAGAACATGAGATGTTCGCGGCGAATGAATTGCGCGATGCGGCCGATCGTCTTGGCGTTGAACGGGTGAACGCCGGGTTGCGGGAATGGCTGCCGCGAGCGGTTAATTTCTTCGGGCCGCCCGGTAGTGGATTTACCTATGATTGCATCCGCTATGGACTGAAGGCTCGCGATAATGGCGATCTCGCCGAGCTGTATCTCTCGATGCTGGAACGCCGCATTAAGCAGGCCGGCCTCGAGATGCCGTCGCTGACAGCAGAATATCCACGTCAACTGGCTAATTGAGTAAGGACCGCTATGGCGAACGAAATATCGGATCGCGAAAGTAATCGAAACTTTGAGCAACTCGCGTCCCGCTTTATCGAAATCGACGCAATGCCGTGGCGGGAGGCCTTCCGGTATTCGAGTGAAAGTGCTCTATAAAGACAATCAAGCCAAAGAGACTATGATTTTGTTTGAGACGGCGCCCGGAACGGTAATCCCTGAGCACGTGCATGGCGGCGTCGAATGGGCCTTGATGCTCGAAGGATCGATGGAAGATGACGAAGGCGTTTGCACTGCGGGCAACCTAGTGCTGCGGCCCGCGGGTAGCCGACACTCGCCGCGCACGCCGAATGGAGCGAAGTACATCGGCTTCTTCCATGGTTCTGCTCGTTCAACCGCATCGGGACAACTATTTCCAGAATACGACGAGTAATTAAACACCCGGTGCGTTCCTCGCATGACGGGATGGCGTGAACCCCGAGCCAATCGGAGCCATTGATGGAATCCACAAAGACCAAATCGCAAAAGATTCACGAGCGCTTGGGACATCCGGTGATCGATTCGGACGGCCATTGGCGCGAGTTCGAGCCGATCGCGATGGATTATCTGAAAGAGACTGCCGGTCCGAAGGTAGTTGAGCGCTGGCTATCGCGTATTCGTCCGCTGGGCGAGGGTGACTTTGCCAAGATGTCGGAGGCTCAACGGCTGGATCGTCGCGCCAGTCAGCCCGCTTGGTGGGGGATGCCGGTCAAGAACACGCTGGACGTTGCGACCTCCTTTGTCCCATGCCTGATGTATCAGCGGTTGCCGGAGATGGGTCTCGATTTCGCTGTCCTGTATCCGACACATTGCCAACTGTTCGCGCCATATATTGGCGACGAGGAGTTGCGGCGGGGCGGCTGTCACGCTTTCAATCAGTACGCGATCGAGACGTGGGCCGAATATGCCGATCGCGTGACGCCGATCGGCGCGATCCCAATGCATACGCCGGAGGAGGCAATCGCAGAACTCGAACATTGCAAGAGGATCGGAATCAAAGCCGTTGCGCTCGGCAGCCTGATTCGACGTTCAATCCCTGAGGCGGAGCGGATGGGCGTCAGCCGACGGCACGCCGCGTGGCTGGACGTACTCGGGATCGACAGCATCTACGATTACGATTCGGTATGGCGGAAATGCGAGGAACTCGGTTATCCGGTGACATTTCATTCGGCGGCGTCGAATTTCGGGCTGCGCAATTCGATTAGTAACTTCGTCTATAACCATATTGGTCATTTCGGCGAAGCCGGCAATGCCGTGGCCAAGGCTCTATTTATCGGCGGTGTAACACGACGCTTTCCGCGCGTACGTTTCGCGTTTCTCGAAGGCGGGGTCGCGTGGGGGTGCAGTCTGCTCGCCGATCTGATTTCTCATTGGGAGAAGCGCGGCGGCCAGGCGATTCATACATTGGATCCCTCACAGGTCGATCGTGACGGACTCGCCAAACTGATCGAACAGTATGGCGGCGAGAAGATGTCACGCAGATTCGCCGAGTTCGATCAGATGATGCTGAGCGGCGGTATGGGCCATTCTGCGCCCGCCGAGCTCGACGACTTTGCCGCGGCGAAGATCGAACGCAAGAGTGATATCCGCGACCTCTTCGTGCCCAACTTTTTCTTCGGCTGCGAGTCCGACGATCCGACCGTCACCTACGCATTCTCGAAGGCGAATCCGTTCGGGGCGAAGTTGGGCGCGATCCTGAGCTCGGATATCAGCCACTTCGACGTGCCCGACATGACCGAAGTGCTCGAAGAAGCTTGGGAACTGGTCGAAGAGAAGGGGATGTCCGAGGAGGATTTTCGCGTCTTCACCTTCGGCAATGCGGTCAAGCTGTGGGCGGGCCAGAATCCCGATTTCTTCAAAGGCACTGCCGTTGAAGGGGCTGTGGCGCGGGAATGCGGCCGGAAATCCTCAGGTCGCTCAACCGGCGGCGGCTTCCTGAGAAGTTCGATGTTCACCGTGCTCCATTTTGTTCCTTATGCCAGTGCCGAAATGCTCAGCAAGGCGCTAAAACTCAAAGCCGACGCCTTGGTGCTCGATCTGGAAGACTCTGTCACGCCAGACAACAAAGTTTCAGCGAGCGCCACGATTACCGATTGGCTCAAGAAAATCGATTTCGGCTCGCGCCAGCGGATCGTTCGTATCAATGCGCTCGACTCGGACTGGGGGACTGCCGATGTCGAAGCGACGATGGCTTCCCGGCCCGACGGTTATCTCGTGCCGAAAGCCGGAAATCCCGACGAGTTGCACGCACTAGACCAGCAGATCACGCGGCTTGAACGGCAATTCGGCTATCCGCCCCAAAGCATCAATCTACTGCCGATCATCGAAACGCCGCCCAGGGCGTTCTCAACGTTCAAGCGATCAGCCGATGCCCGCGAGTCAGTTGCAATTTGTGGCGGTCGCGGCGGTCTTGATATGGCGGCGGCGCTCGGCGCTTGGCGAGTTCGCGACGATGATGGCGACCTGCTTGAAGTCTTCCGCTTGACCGGCCTCACTTGTCTGCTCGCCGCGACCGCCGCTGGAATTCAACCGATTGATTCAGTGCTGTTGCTCGATAATCCGGCCCGAATGCGTCGTGAATGCCGTGAAAGCGCCGAGTCCGGCTATACCGGCTGGATCACGATTCATCCGAGCCAAATTGATGTTGTGCTCGAAGCGTGTTTCCCTACGCCGGAGGAAGTGGCCGAAAGCCGCGAACTGATTGCGGCGTTCGAGGAAAATCGCAAGCTGGGCAAATGGGCGTTTCGCTTCAAGGGCCAAATGGTCGATGTGCCGAACCTTAAGCGTGCGCAAAAGATCCTGGAACGCGCTCGTGCAGGGGAGCAACTTAAGCAGAATTGGTTGCGCTAGCGGGATAGCAATCCTAGACGCATCCGGCCGTACAGTTCGGCGGAGCTTTCAAAATCAAGACTGGCGTGCTGCGCGCCGACGTTGATATTGCGGAAGGCGAGTTGCAGCGGACTGGAGTTATACACCGCATGCGCGCCCGAGCCCGCAAAAAGCCGCGAGGCTGCGCGACGGCACAATTCCACCGCGTATGCGGCCTGCCATTTGACACGCGCGCGATAGCCCATATCGGTCGCGCCTTCACCCGATTCGGCCACCTGCTTGAGAGTTTGCAGCGCGTCATGGACCAGTAAGTCAGCGCATTGAACTTCCGCCGCGGCTTCAGCGAGTCGAATTTGCGTCGGGATGTATTCAGCCTTACGCGCGCCAGTGACGATCACGCGCCGCTCCTTGGTGCGTTCGATAAATTTCGCGAGCGCAAAGTTTGCCGAGCCGAGCACGGCGGTCGCGACTGATAGCGACAGCATCGCGTCAGCCGATACGCGATACAGATTCGTCGCGTGATGCAGCGTGAAGGGTGAGTCGCCGCGCAGCATCCTGCGGCTATCGGTCGCGTGTTCTTCGGACACGAACAGGTCTTTCGCGAGCACATCCTTGCTGCCGGTACCTTCGAGGCCGAGCACGTTCCAGGTATCGTCGATTATAATTTCATTAATTGGCGCGACGACGTGGACCAAGGGGCCGCCGGTCGCCGGGTCCGCGCACCCCAGCATCACCCAGTCGGCGCAATCGACGCCGCTGCAGAATTGCCAGCGCCCATCGACGCGGTAGCCGCCATTAACTTTCTTCGCCTGACCCTGCCATGAAAGCGTGCCGGCGACGAGACTGTCGCGGCCGCCACCAAAAACATCATCCTGCGTCTGTTCAGGAAATGTACCGAGGCAGAAATGATGCGCCGCCATGACCATCAGGACCCATCCGCTGGCCGGGCACGCTTCCGAAACAGCAGTTACGGTTTCGCCGAGGATTGGCAAAGGTAGTTCGTAACCATCGACCCGCGAGGGTTGCGGGATGCGAAACAGGCCCGCATGGACCATCGCGTTGCGACTCGCCGCAACGACGCGTCGGGCTGCGACACATGCCGAGGCATTTTCAGCGAGTATCGGCGCGATCGTCCGCACTCGCTCGCGAATTTCTTCCGCAGTTATAGGTGACATGATCTCCCGCTCCCCGCAGACGTTTCAGCTGACTCCCGCAGACGTTTCAGCTGACTAATGTACGCGGTGCGGCTATCGGGCGGAAATCACGCTGACTCCTCATCCAATCGAGGAGTCAGCGGAGCGAGTATTCCTTCATCTTTTTTTGTAGAGTGACACGCGAGACACCTAATGCGATCGCGGCATGTGAGACATTATTTCGGTGACGCGCCAGCGCCTCGGCGATATAACTTGCCTCGAACGCCGCGCGCGCGTCGATCAATGAGCGCGATTTAAGCGACTCTTCGCTATTGTTCACGGCATTCATCTTGGGGGGCGGTTCCTCGATAATTTTGAGGTGCGAAATCCCCTGATTTTGGGCCTGTGAGATAAACTCTCGTGAGAGATGATGCGTGGCGAGAGCTTCGCCATCGCGCGCCAGTGCAACCGCTCGTTCGATCTCATTCTGTAATTGGCGAACATTGCCTGGCCATGGCGCATTTGTAAGCAAGTCGAGTGCGTTAGGCTGGAATCCCGTGATGCGCTTTTTGTAACGTCCGGCGGCGGCTTCGGTAAGCCGGGTTGCGAGTAGCGGAATATCTTCGCGACGCTCGCGCAACGGCGGGATGCGAATCGTAAAGGCCGCCAGTCGGTAATAGAGGTCTTGGCGGAAGCCGCGCGTCGCGATTTCGGCTTCAAGCTCGCGATTGGTGGCTGAGATTACCCGTACATCGATCTTCTGTGAGCGCGTATCGCCAACCGGCTTGAGTTCGCCCTCCTGAATAACGCGCAACAGCTTCGCCTGCATCGTAAGTGGCATCTCCCCGATTTCGTCGAGGAAGATCACACCGCTGGAAGCCGCCTTGAAAAGCCCCGCCTGATCCTCAGTGGCGCCCGAAAACGCACCTTTGCGATAACCGAACAGCTCGCTTTCGAGCAAACCTTCGGGTATTGCTGCACAATTGAGCGCAATGAAAGGGGCCTCGGCGCGCGTGCTGGTACGATGGATCGCGCGCGCCACCAACTCTTTACCGGTGCCGGTCTCACCATGGATCAGCACGTTCATCCCGGAGGCGGCGGCCGCCTCCATCATGGTGAACACTTCGCTCATCGCCGGACTGACGGCAATAATTTCGGCGAACCGGTCGTTACGCGCCAATTCGCGGCGTAATGCGCCGACCTGAGCGCGTAATTGCTGCGCGGATTTCTTGACCTGCTCGAAACGACCAGCGTTCTCCAGCGCGACCGCGACGCTGCCGGCAAGCAACTCCAATAACGCCATCTCCGATGCCACGAAGGGTGGCGCGCCCTTACGCCGCACTGCTTCAATTACCCCAAGACGGGTCGATCCGCTGAGGAGCGGCGCAGCCAACAAGGAACCAGTCGGCGTGCCGGTTTTATCGTCCACCGTCGAGGTGTAACGCGCGTCAGTGCTGGTATTGGTGATCAGTTCTGAGCTGGCGCTTTGCAAGACCGCCCCAGCAACACCAAAAGTGGACGGAATCCGGATTTCGGCCAGCCGCCGCGCCGCTTCCGGATCGCCTTCGGCAACATAGGGAAAGTAGAGCTCGTCCTTTTCGGAGTCGAGCAACAGAATTGAAACTCCGTCAGCGCCCAGGATTTCGCGACATCGGCCAAGAGCAAAAGGGATGAGCTCGTCCAGTTCCAGACGTCGCGCGAAGGCGTTGGCTAATTCATAGATCAAAGCAAAGTGACTACTGTCTTGCGCTGCGGTCATCGGTAGCCTTGGAACCGCTTCAGGTATTCATGCGAATCAGCGGATCGCGATTCAGCATTTTACCGTCTATTCAGGGCAATGAAAGAAAAGCGAAAGAGAAAGTAATTGGGCCGCGCTAGCGTGACGCAAGCTCAGGAGATTTCTCATCACGATGATTGCGATCTGAATTGTCGTGATTGGTTCCCGTCTGGCCAGGGAGCGGGATTTTGCTGCTGGTGAGCACCTCGATAAATTTCGCAACCGCGGGAGATAGCTCGCGCCCCCGCTTGTAGATTATCGCCAGCGGACGCATGAATGGGCCTTCGATGAATTCGAGCAGCTTAAGCGAGCCGCGGCCGGTTTCGAGTTCAACCGTGGAGCGCGGTACGATCGCGATTCCCTGGCCAATCTCCACTGCCCGCTTGATGGTTTCTATATTGTCGAACTCCATCGTGTAGTGCGGTTTGACGCCGTACTCGCGCAGGATTCGATCGGAGGCCTTGCGGGTGGCGATGTCACGTTCGTAACCGACAAAGCGCTGTCCGAGCAGTTGTCCGACGGATACTTTGTTGAGCTTGGCGAGCGCATCGTCAGGCGGCACGACCAGCACGAGTTCGTCATGACGAAACGAGATCGTCATAATCTGGCCGCGCTTGGCTGGATAAGCGACCACACCGAGGTCGATTTTTCCCTCGACCAGATCTTCATAGATTTTGTTGGAGCGTAGATATTCCAGATGCACGTTGACCTGCGGATGGGCTCGTAGGAACTCAGTTAAATAGGGAGGCAACTCATGCAGGCCGACGCTATAGACCGTTCCGACCCGAATTGAGCCGGCCACCACGGAACCGATCTCGCGCAATCGATTCTCAAGCTCGATAAAACGGCGAACGATCTCTTTGCTGGAACTATAGAGCAGTTGTCCTGCAGGCGTGGGTTTGACACCCGCACGAGCACGCTCGAGCAACCGGCATTCGTACTTCTCTTCCAGGCTTCGCACCTGCTGACTCACCGCCGATTGCGTGACAAAATTTTGCGATGCAGCATAAGAAACACTGCCACTTTCGATAATGTCGCAAAAGACCTTTAGCGTTTCGATGTGCATATTGCTAACTTCAGATATAAGAGTATTTGATGGCTATTAATGAGGCAACCGGGGTGAATCGTACAATTTGGTAATAAATGAGCTAGCTACTAGTTAGGTTAACGTTAAGATTATACTGTGCGTAGATTAGCGATATAGGTCTAAAGAAGCTGAAAAGGTTATTGGTGAAAAAACGCTTGAGGAAATGTAATGGCTGAGATGCCGCGTGATCTAGATTTCTATAACTTGGATGATCTGTTGACAGCCGAAGAGAAGATGACGCGTAACTCAGTGCGCGCCTTTGTACAACGAGAAGTCCTCCCGGAAATCGAGCAGCGTTTCGCCAACGAAAATTTTGATCGCGAATTAATTCCACGAATGGCCGAATTGGGGATATTCGGCGCCAATCTCCACGGCTATGGCTGTGCCGGGATGAACAATATTGCCTACGGCCTGATCATGCAGGAGTTGGAAGCGGGCGATTCAGGACTGCGTTCGTTTGCTTCGGTCCAGAGCGCGCTAGCGATGTACGCTATTTACTCATCAGGTTCGGAGGAGCAGAAGCATCGCTATCTACCTGAAATGGCTCAAGGCAAGCTGATTGGATGTTTTGGTCTGACTGAACCAGATCATGGCTCCGATCCGGGCGGGATGGAGACGCGGGCGCGGAGAGATGCTCGGGGATGGGTCCTGAACGGCACAAAGCGATGGATCACCAACGGCTCAATCGCGAATCTCGCAATCGTGTGGGCCAAAGTCGATGAAGGGATCACCGGATTTATCGTAGAAAAGGGAACGCCCGGATTCAGCACGAGTGATATTCATGGCAAATTCTCGATGCGCGCGTCGATCACTTCTGAACTGGTGTTCGAGGATGTGCGGCTCGAGGAGAAAAATCATCTACCGAATGCGCGTGGTCTGAAAGCGCCGCTTTCATGTCTGACGCAAGCGCGTTATGGAATCGCCTGGGGAGCGATCGGAGCCGCACGAAGTTGCTATCAATGCGCGCTGGATTACACCAAATCACGCAAGCAGTTCTCGCGACCTTTAGCCGGCTATCAGATGGTGCAGCGCAAGCTGGTCGATATGCTTACTGAAATTACTAAGGCGCAACTAGTATGTTATCGGCTAGGCCAAATGAAGGATGCCGGATCGATGCGTCCGGAACACGTCTCGTTCGCGAAACGAAACAACGTCAATGCTGCGCTTGAGATCCGCGGATGGCGCGGGACATGCTCGGGGCGAATGGAATCGAATATCCGATAATCCGTCACATGCTCAATTTAGAGACGGTGAATACCTACGAAGGGACTTTCGACGTGCAAACGTTGATACTTGGGCGCGATATCACGGGTGAAAACGCGTTCGATTGAACGGTCGAAATCGTGGCCATCTCAGCCGGACTGCGTGGTGTCGCGCGGCGTTCCCAAGCGGATTTCGGTTGCTTCGTGATCGCCGCGAAGAGCCGTTAGAAACAATTCGCGCAAACGAGTTTCGAGTTCCGGTCCGCGCAGATTTCCCTCGCGCTCCCTCCATTTATTCATCGGAACGACCGCTTTAGCCATGTTGCGATGGCCGCCGCCGGAGCCGATGTCACCGAAAATACGCTTGACCAGATCGCCGGCATTTCCGCGACCTACGCCATGATTGCGCACTGCGATGACCAGATTGTCGCCGAGTCTGCCGGAGATGGCGACCCACTCGACGCCTTCAAATTGTAAGCAGAAGTCCGCCATCTGAACGATCAGATCGTCTCGCTCAACTACGCCGAGATGCAGGAGCGCCAGACCGTTGCGAACTTCGAGTCGGCTCATTGCGCGCGATAGCATCCGCGCGAAGCTGAGCGGAAGCTCCGGTCGATCGATCTGGCGCAACAAGTTGTAATTGGCGAGCGGATAAAGATGCATGAAAGCCTGAATGTCCGCTTCAGTGGCGCGTCGTGAGAGCGCCAGCGTATCGCTCCTAATGCCATAGAGCAGGGCGGTCGCGAGTCGTTCGCTGATGCGCTCTTCGGCAGTGACGAGATATTCAGTCATAATCGTCGCGGTGGCGCCATAATCAACGCGGATATCTTCGAATGGAGCGAGGCCAGTCTGATAATTTGGATGATGATCAATAACAATATCCGCGCGTGGAATACGTTCGCCGAAATAGGGCGGTTCTACATCCACCATCGCGATTTTATCGAAAGTTGATAATTCCTGTGTTACCGCGGGCGCGATTTCGATCTCCAGCAGATGCGTCATGGTGCGATTCTCAGGACGGGTGACCGGAGTGAAGGCGAAAATTGGGGTGGTCTGCTTGTTACGGCCCAGCAAAGCACGCAGGGCGATGGCGCTCGACATCGCATCCGGATCGGGATCGTCCTGAAGCACGATTGCGATGCGATCATCGTCGCTCACCAGTTTGCGCAAATCTTTAATTTTTTGGCGAGTTAAAGCTTGATCCATAAATTAGACGGTAGATGCTGCCAGACTTTCGTCGTGAGTCCTCAAAGTACAGATTCCTCAAGTTTCCGCATCAAATGCTGGGCTTGCAATCACTAAATGTAAATCGCTCGTGAGAGACTTGCCTGACATGGCGGTGAACGGTGACGCAAATAATGTAAGATACTTGTTCCTCTGCTTGGCTAGAGCTTGCGATGGAAGATAATCATTGTGAAATATGCCGTCGACCGATAACTGAATGGTTAATGAAATTAACCGTAGAAGATCGGAGCGGGTTTGCGCAGGTCGCGCAGGTGTGCGCCAATTGCGGCGTCAAACTGCGGCTTGCCTCGGAAAAGATGCGCGATCTTCAGATTGATCCGTGGCTGCACGAAGCGGTAGCTCGCGTACTGCGTGGCAAAGAACGAGAGGAATAAGCAAAGCACGATGGCGTCGGCTGTTGGACCTGATGCAAAGCTCGATCTATGGCCTTACGAGGAAGCGCGCAAGCTCGCTGAGCGGGTGCGTAACTTCGCGCCGGAGCGCTCGATTATTTTTCAGAGCGGCTTCGGGCCATCCGGCCTGCCACATCTCGGTACGATGAGCGAGGTGCTGCGTCCGGCTTTTGTACGTCATGCATTGACGCTGCTTGGTGAAACCCGTTCGTCACGCCAGATCGTCTTTATCGACGATCTGGACGGATTGCGCAAAGTGCCGGAGATCATTCCGAATCGCGAAGCGTCGGCCCGTTACCTCGGATGTCCAGTGTCGCGTATTCCTGATCCGTTCGGCGACTGCCACGACAGTTTCGCTGCGCACATGATCGGACAGCTGGGAGGGTTTCTCGCGCCGGTCGAAGTCGATTACGAACTGATGCGTTCGAGCGAGATGTACGCGCGCGGCGCATTCGACGAGGCGCTGCGACTGATTCTCACGAAATACAAGGAAATCGTGGCGATAATCGCGCCAACTTTGCGCGAAGAGAATCGTATCGGCTGGTCGCCTTTTATGCCGCTTTGTCCGAACTGCGGGCAAATCAACTCAACGCTCGTGACGGCATATTTTCCCGAGCGCGCGTCAGTCGAATTCTCGTGCGAACGCAGCTTCGGCGGCGCGCATGGATGCGGCTTCAAGGGCGAGCAAACGATCCTCGGCGGTCACGCTAAGGTGCAATGGAAGGTCGATTGGGCGCTCCGATGGTTGGTGCTGAAAGTCGATTATGAGCTGTATGGGAAGGATTTGATTGATTCGGCGCGGTTATCCGGGCAAATCGTGAAGCTGCTCGGTGGACGCCCGCCGCTCGGCTTTCCGTTCGAGATGTACCTCGATGAGGAAGGACACAAGGTCTCGAAGTCGGTCGGTCGTGGAGTCGGAGTCGAGCAATGGCGACGGTACGCTCCGATCGAAGTCCTCAAGTATTTTCTAATCTTAAATCCGCGCCGCGCTCGCAAGCTATTCCTCGAAGCAATCCCGCAGTACGTGGACGAATACCTCGATGCATTGCGCGCGTGGAGTGCGATGGATGAAGCAGCGCGGCGGAACTCGCCGCTCGAGTTTGTCCTGCAAAGCAACAGCGCACGCCGGTTCGATAGCTCGATTGGATTCGGTTTGGTGATGAATCTCGTACCCGCGATCGGCAGCGCGGATCGTGACCTATTATGGAATTATCTGATCGCTTACGACCCGCGGATTACGAGCGATCTCGATACCGAGCGGCTGGCGCGCACCTTGATGGAGTGCGCGATCAACTTCTATCGCGATTTTGTCGAACCTGAAAAGAAAGTGCTGCCGCCGGCTGAAGGCGAAATTGAGCAGCTAAGCGCGTTGGCTGACTGGCTGAATTCCCATCCCGAGGCAACCGCCGAAGAGATCGAGAAATCGATCTATGATTTAGGCCGCGCGCATTACGATAAACCCGGCAAGATCTTTCCGGTGATCTATCGCGCGCTGCTGGGTCAGGAGCGCGGTCCTCGCCTCAGCGCGTTTATCAGGCTCGCGACCCCGGTGAAGATCGCAGAGGCGCTGTCTAGTAATTAGAGCACGCAGCTAGCGTCGATTACACGCTCACCAGCACGCTCGTTCTGCCTGCGCTTCACTGCTTCGCTCGTCACCGCTTTGGCGCGTCGATTTGGATGACGTTTACAGCAATTCCTTTTCTTCGACCGCGCGGAATTCGGCGTCGGTAAGCGCCTGTGATTTGCGGCGGGCGTGTTGCTCGTACATCTCGAACAGATCGGCCTTATGTGGACGGACGCGGCCTAGTGGACATTTCGCCCAATCCTCGCGCGATTCGTCGCAGTAGCCCATCCGGTTTTCGCCGCATTTGGGCTGCAAGAATACCGCGATTTCGGGCAGCACGCGCTTGATCTCGGCGCGCATCAGGGCAACCATCCGGCGGATTTCCCATTGCGCGCGCACGCATAGCCGCAGATCGCAAATGTGCAGCATCTCGGCAAAATTCACCATCACGTGGAAGTTGGTCGGAGCGGCATTGGGCAGGATGAACCGCGCATCTTCCGCCGGGATGCCGGCCTTCAACGCCTTCGCGTAAAGCTCGGAAGTTTTCGCGAGGAGCTCCGAGAAGTCGCTATCCATCCCGGCGCGCGACCACGATTCCGGCATCACGAAAGTGAGCTTGTCCTGCTTGAATTTGACATATCGCTGGCTTTGCTGCTCGAAGCTGATGCCGATCCGATGGCGCACGAACTGATGCGAGAGCGAGCGCGAGACGCCGGCGATCGCAAACCAGAAGACCACCTGTTCCAGCGGCGAGGCATGCCCGGTCTTGAGCCGCTCGCCGATGAACTCGCGGATTTTATCGTGCGTGATCTTTTCGGCTTCGATTTTCTGCCAGATTTCGAGGGGGGTGTCGGCAGAATAGCAAGTGCGGAAAGCCGCGTAGAGTTTCTCCAGCGGCGCACGCGCGTAATCGATCAGCTTTACTTGCATCACCGCTTGAGAATTGGTCGCCGCCACATGCATGCCTGTAATCATAATTGATCGCGAGGGGTCGTGCGTATCGCGATCCGCACAACTGTTCACATGTTGATTGCTCGCTGCCAGGCTGCAAGATTCGACGGCGAATGATCTCGGCTCTCGGCGTCCTGTATCCAATCTTGCGGCCATTGCTTTTCCAGCTCGATGCCGAAAGGGCGCATCGGCTGACGCTCGCCGCGCTGTCGCGGCTTCCGGCGGGCACACCGCGACGCGATGATCCTGTCTTGCGGACAGAGGTTTTCGGGGTGAGTTTTGCCAGTCCAGTCGGGCTGGCTGCTGGCATGGACAAGGATGCGCGGGCGCTCGCAGCGTGGAATACGTTGGGATTCGGCTTCGCCGAGATCGGAACGGTGACGCCGCGGCCGCAGTTCGGCAATCCGCGTCCACGGATGTGGCGGATTTCTGAGCATCGCGCGTTAGTCAACCGGCTTGGATTTCCCAGCGACGGAATGGAAGCGGTGGCGCTGCGGCTTGAGCCGTGGCGGAAGCGCCAAGTCAGGCTGCGGCTCGCGATCAATTTCGGACCGAACAAGGACACGTCTGTTGAGGAGGTTCCTGAGGACTACGCGCGGCTGATGCGATGGCTCGGGTGGCTGGCGGATTTTATCGTGATCAACTTGTCGTCGCCGAACACGCCGGGCCTGCGCGATTTTCAAGCGCCGGAGCAGATGCGCCGGGTCCTTCAAGCAGTTCGCGATGTTGGCGCAGGCGCCGGGCGCTCGACGCCGCTGCTGATCAAGCTGGCGCCTGATCTGGATCGGGTAATGCTCGACGAACTCGGCGCGGCGGCACTGGAGCTGCGCCTCGACGGTATTGTCGCGACCAATACAACCTTGCAGCGCGAGGCGGTCGGCGTGAGAACGCCCTTGCAGGGCGGATTGAGCGGTCAACCGCTCGCGTCGCTCAGCCGCGCGGTCGTCGCGCAACTTTATCGGCAGCTGAAGGGGTGCATCCCAATAATTGGGGTTGGCGGGATTTCCAATGCGGAAGAGGCTTACGACCATATTCGCGCGGGCGCCAGCCTGATCGAGCTTTATACCGGGATGATCTATGAAGGTCCGCGAGTGGTCGCCGCAATCAAGCAGGGATTACCGCGCTTGCTTGCTCGCGACGGATTCCGCTCTATTAGTGAGGCGGTCGGCACAGCAAGTGAACTTTGAGGATAACAGTGGCGGAAACCATACCGACGGAATATCTAATCGATGCGGGCTGGCTGCGAACGCATCGCAATGATCCTAATATCGTTTTGATTGATACGCGGGGCTCTGCCGACTACTGGGCCGGGCATCTGGCAGGGGCACGTCACTTCGATCCATTTCCGTTCCATCATAGTGATACCAGTGAAGCCGGCTTACGGAATTTTCGCGAGCACTTGGCATGGATTTTCTCGGTGCTCGGTCTTAGCGGTAAAGAAACGGTCGTATTTTACGAAGACAACTCCGGGATGCGCGCTACGCGGGCAGCCTGGGCGTTGGAGTACATGGGGCATCCGTCGGTACGAATCCTCGATGGTGGCCTGAAGAATCTCGGTGAGGCGCTCGTCAGTGAGACCCCATCCGTCACGCTCGCGAATTTTGCAGGTCAATCGCGCGAGGAAGCGATCGCGCCTTGCGCCTACATTATCGAGCGGCTGGGCCGGCCTGACGTTCAGATCTTCGACGTGCGGACCGCCGAGGAATACTACGGCGAGCGGGTTCGCGCGCGGCATGGCGGCGCAGTCCCGGGCGCGATTCATCGCGAATGGATCCACAATCTCGACGAGCGCGGCTGCTTCAAACCTGCGGCTCAGTTGCGCGAAGAGTTCGAACGACTCGGACTCAACCCCCAGCGCGAGATAATTCCCTATTGCCAGGGCGGCTATCGTTCGGCCAACGCCTATATTGCTTTGCGGATGGCAGGTTATCTGCGCGTGCGGAACTATCTCGGATCGTGGGCCGAATGGGGTAATCGCGATAACCTGCCGATCGAGCGTCCGCGTCGGCGTATCGCGCGTGATTGAGATGGCGCGAACAATCCTTCTCAGCGGATTCGAGCCGTTCGGTGGAGAGAAAACAAATCCTTCGTGGGAGGTCGCCGAGCGCCTGAATGGGCGCAAGTTCGGGGAGGCGCAAGTTCACGCCCTTCGATTACCCGTGAATTGCTCGCGAGCGTTGGAAGCTATCACGCGCGCAATCGTGGAAATGCGGTCAGTCGCCGTACTCGGACTCGGGCAAGCGGGTGGACGTCCCTCACTGTCATTGGAAAAGATCGCGGTCAATCTCGCCGACGAACGAGCCTCACGAGAAACGGAAGGCGGCCTCGACGCTAAACCGGTCGTCGAGGGCGGTCCTGACGCCTACTTCTCACGATTACCGCTCAAAGCAATGATGGCAGTGCTGTGCGAGCGTCAGATTCCGGCAGCTATTTCGCTCAGCGCCGGCGTCTATGTCTGCAATACCGTCATGTATGCTACCCTGCACGCTTTAAGACAGCAGCCAAACATACCCGCAGGGTTTATCCATTTGCCCTTCGAGGCGGGACAGGCGGTACGGCGCGGGGGCCCGAGCATGTCGCTCGATCTGATGACGCTCGGAATCGAGAGCGCGCTCGAGCTGATAACCATTTAGCGTTCGCCGCGGTGCAGGATGCCGTCGGTTTCGAGCTGCCGGATGCGTTCGTCGGGATAATCGAGATATTCGTGCAGAATCTCAGCGTTGTGCTGGCCGAGGGTGGGCGCTTCAAGCTCAAGCAGTTCGGGAAATTCCGAGAAGCGCAGCGGAAAGCCGGGTACGTCGAATTCGCCGAGAAAGCGATCGTTGATCGTGCGAACGACGCCACGCTGGCGCAGATGCGGATGCGCCATCGCCTGCTCGACAGTCAGCACAGGAGCGTGCGGCACGCGATGTTCTTCAAGCAATCGAATTAGCTCCTCGTCGGTGGGAATCGAGTCAATCCAGTCCTGCACTAACCGCTTCAACTCCTCTGCATTTGCCGCTCGAGTCGGAATGTCTTTGAAGCGCGTATCAGTCGCGAGCTCGGGGCGGCCCATCGCGCGGCAGAGGCAGGGAAACTGATGATCGATTCCGGCGATAATCAGGACGGGATTGCGCTTGCCGTTGAAGATGCCGACCGGACAAACGAGGTAGTGATGGGAACCCGCGCGCTGTGGACGCGCCGCGCCGCGGCTGGCGCTGAGCAGCTGAACATTTACTTCGTGGTAGCTGAAATAACAGCCGAGCAGCGAAGTTTCGACGTATTGACCCTTGCCGGTGCGCTCGCGATAGAGCAGGGCGGAGAGAATCGCGCCCATCGCATGCACGCCCGTGCTGACATCGCCGATGCCGGCCTGCGGAAAGACCGGCGGCCGGTCCGGAAAGCCGGTCATGTCGAGGATTCCCGAATACGCCGAACCAATCCAATCGTAGCCGGGACGAGTGGCCAGGTCACCACTCTGTCCGAGCGAGGAAATCGAGCACATCACGATGCGTGGATTGAGTTTGCTGACGGTCGGATAGTCGAGTCCGATTCGTCCGATAACGCCCGGTGCGAAATTCTCAACCAGCACATCCATTTGGGGAAACAGCTCTTTGAGGACCGCGAGTCCGGCGGGTTTTTTGAGATCAATGCACAGGCTCTTCTTCCCACGATTCTGCTGGATGTAATACGCACTGCGTCCGTCACGCAGGAATGGCAGACCGCGGGTGAGATCGCCATTCGGGGCGATTTCGACCTTGATCACCTCGGCGCCCATCTCGGCGAGATAACGCGAGGTCGTCGGCCCGGCGAGCACCTGAGTGAAATCCAGCACCTTGTAGCCATCGAGGGTATGCCGTTGCGCGTCAGCCATAAGGGTCCGAGCCTCCGTTGCCCGCAACAGATCGCATCGTTAGCGACGAAAGACAAGGAAACTCACATCTCTGGTTAATCGCCGCGGCGGGTGTTGCGAAACGCAGTCGGCTTGTGGTGCAATTCCGGCTTGCTCGCAAATTCCTGAAATATAGGAATGCTGCGTAGTAATCCGCTGGAGAAATGAAATGGCCGAGAATCTGAGAAGCCGAGCTATCACTCAAGGTGTACAACGTTCGCCGAATCGCTCGATGCTTCGGGCGGTAGGATTTGGCGACGCTGATTTCGAGAAGCCGATCGTCGGAATCGCCAATGCTTACAGCACCATTACGCCTTGTAATCTCGGCCTCGATTTACTTGCACGGCGCGCCGAAAAGGCGATTAAAGCGGCGGGCGCGATGCCGCAGCTGTTCGGCACGATCACGGTCAGCGACGGCATCTCGATGGGTACCGAAGGGATGAAGTATTCGCTGGTCTCGCGGGAAGTGATCGCCGACTCGATCGAGACTGCCTGCAATGCACAGGCGATGGATGGCGCAGTAGTAATCGGCGGCTGTGACAAGAACATGCCCGGCGCGATGATCGCGATCGCGCGGATGAATATTCCGGCGATGTTTGTCTATGGCGGCACGATCAAGCCGGGTCATTACAATGGCCGCGATCTGACTATTGTAAGCGCCTTCGAAGCGGTCGGTCAGTTCAGTGCGCACAAGATTGACGAGAAGGAGCTGATGGAAGTCGAACGGCGGGCCTGCCCGGGCGCTGGTTCGTGCGGCGGGATGTACACCGCGAATACGATGTCCTCGGCGATCGAAGCAATGGGCATGAGTCTGCCGTATTCTTCGACGATGGCAGCGGTGGATGACGAGAAGGCAGAGAGCGCGGCCAAATCAGCTGAAGCTGTGGTGAACGCGATCCATCGACAGATCTTACCACGACAGGTAATGACCCGTGCGGCTTTCGAGAATGCGATCGCGGTAGTGATGGCGGTCGGCGGTTCGACTAACGCCGTGCTGCATCTGTTGGCGATTGCGCATGCCGCCGAGGTGCCGCTGACGATTGACGATTTCGAGACGATCCGTCAACGCGTGCCGGTGCTGTGCGACCTGAAGCCCTCGGGCCGCTATGTCGCGACGGACCTCCATCGAGCGGGTGGAATTCCGCAAGTGATGAAGATGCTGCTGAAACACGGTCTAATCCATGGCGACGTCCTGACGATCACCGGCAAAACGATCGCGGAAAATCTACGCGAAGTTCCCGACGCGCCGCGTACCGATCAGGACGTTATCCGGCAGTGGGACAATCCGATGTACAAGCAGGGTCATCTGGCGATCTTGAAGGGCAATCTATCGCCCGAAGGATGCGTCGCGAAGATCACCGGCATTGCGCATCATGAGATCACCGGCCCGGCCCGAGTCTTCGAGTGTGAGGAAGACTCGCTCGCGGCGATCCTCGCCGGAAAGATCAATAAGGGCGATATTTTGGTGATTCGTTACGAAGGGCCGAAAGGCGGACCCGGGATGCGCGAGATGCTGGCGCCGACCTCGGCAATTATTGGAGCGGGTCTCGGTGATTCAGTCGGATTGATTACTGACGGCAGATTTTCAGGGGGTACTTATGGACTGGTGGTCGGCCATGTGGCACCGGAAGCTCAAGTGGGTGGACTGATTGCGCTGATTCACGAAGGTGACTCGATTACAATTGATGCTGATCAACGGTTGCTTCAGTTGAATGTTCCCGAGGAAGAGATTGCTCGCCGTCGAGCCACCTGGATGCCGCCCAAGCCGCGGTATACGCGCGGTGTGTTAGCCAAGTACGCCGGGCAAGTCTCGACCAGCAGTCTTGGCGCTGTGACCGACTGATCGGGGGGCGCAGTCTCGCAAAGCCACTTGCGATCGCGTGCTTAGGGCGTTCTCGACGAGACGCCATGTCCGAGTCTCAATTGAGATGGCGCGGCTGACGAATCGGACGGCGCCGTCGTCGCCCTTTTACTAGCTCAAAAGCGACACGCAAGAGCGTTTGCGCCTCTTCCGGCAACTCGAGATACTCACTGGCGGTCGCAGGACGCAGACTCACGCCTTTACCACTATCGCCCAAGATGACGATCTCGGCACATTCGCGGCAGATACTTATGTCATCCCGTCCGGGATGTTTTCTGCCCGCGATCGTGCCACCATCGGCTAATTCGACCCCGCAGTACGGGCAATTGGTTTCCCCCAATTTGGTACGCCTCCATTTGCCGGCCTTCAAATGCCTGGTGCTGCGGCATTTCCCGTTAGCTCCCCCGAGCCGCCGTGCAAATCGTTTGGCACCGGTCTTACTCCTGACGGAATCTTCGCCGTAGTGCAAGGGATTTTTGTAGCGTTTCAGCTGCTCGCGGTAATCGCGAGACACGAGATGAATGTACTTAGCTGTCCCGATGCGTATCAACGATAGATATATATGGCAACGTAGGATTCTGGTGTCGGAGTTGTCGTTTCATAAATTTAATAAAAGAATGTCATTTGAGGGCTGAGCCAGTGGATCAGGGCGAGAATTTCTTTAACTTTTATAATCACGATTTCGTGCGAGTAGCGGTCGCAATCCCAGTCGTGCGGGTCGCCGATCCTCAATTCAATGCCGGCGAAACCATCGCACTGATGCGCGAGGCTGCGACCTGCCAGTCACTCCTCGTTCTGTTTCCTGAACTCGGACTATCCGCATATAGCTGTGATGACTTATTCCATCAGCGCGCTGTGCTCGACGGCTGCCGGGCTGCTGTGAGCGAAATCGTCGAAGCTTCCCGAACCTTGCCGATCGTTGCGGTCGTCGGCACGCCGCTGGAAGTCGATAGCCTGCTATTTAATTGCGCCGTGGTTATCAGCCAAGGACGGATTCTTGGTGTCGTACCGAAGACTTTTCTGCCCAACTATCGCGAATTTTACGAAGCACGGCAGTTCAATTCGGCTGAGAGCGCTCTCAGCACAACGCTCATGCTGGCCGGACAACGCGACATTCCGTTCGGATTCCAACTACTGTTTCAGCACGAAGAGCAGCCGCGGCTCATTTTCCACGTCGAAATTTGCGAGGATCTGTGGGTGCCGATTCCACCATCAGCACATGCTGCGCTCGCCGGCGCGACGATGCTGCTGAATTTATCGGCTTCTAATATCACGATCGGCAAAGCAGGCTATCGCCGAGAGCTGGTCGCCAGCCAATCCGCACGCTGCCTCGCCGCATACCTCTACTCTGCGGCTGGCACCGGCGAATCGACGACCGATCTGGCGTGGGACGGACACGCACTGATCGCCGAGAACGGTAACACCATTGCTGAATCGGTGCGCTTCAGCGATCCACCAAAATTAATTACCGCGGAGATCGATCTGGAGCGGCTCGCACAGGAGCGCATGCGGCAGACGACCTTCGGTCAGTCCGTCCGGCGCGAACGTGAGAGATCGCGAACTTTTCGCACGCTTACCTTTTCAACCGCATTGCCATCAAGGGAGCGACTACTGCTGAGCCGTGAATACGAGCGCTTCCCTTACGTGCCGTCTAATTCAGCCGGACGCGGCGAGCGTTGTGCGGAAGTCTATGAGATTCAGGTGCAAGGACTGGCGACGCGCCTGCGTGCGACCGGAATTCAGCGGGTCGTCATTGGAATTTCCGGCGGAATCGATTCGACTCAGGCCCTGCTGGTCTGCGCACAGGCGCTCGATCGGCTAGGTTATCCGCGTAGCCATCTGCTGACCTACACGATGCCCGGATTTGCGACCAGCACGCGCACGCTCGCCCAAGCGCGGCGGTTGATGGGAGCGTTGGGATGTGAGGGACGCGAGATCGACATTCGTCCAGCGTCGCTCCAGATGCTCAAAGACATTGGTCATCCTTATGGTGAAGGACAGGAGCTCTATGACGTGACGTTTGAGAATGTTCAGGCCGGGGAACGCACTGCGCTGCTGTTCCGGCTGGCGAACCTCAACGACGCGCTCGTAGTCGGGACCGGTGATTTGAGCGAGCTCGCGCTCGGCTGGTGCACCTATGGCGTCGGCGACCAGATGTCGCACTATGCAGTGAATGCGAGCGTCCCCAAGACGCTGATTCAGCATGTCATTCGATGGGTTGCTGATACTGATCGATTCGGCGCTGAAACGAGCGCCGTCTTGCGCGATATTCTCGCGACCGAGATCAGCCCCGAGCTGGTTCCGGGCAAAGAGGGTGTGACGCAGGCGACCGAGGCGATCATCGGGCCTTATGAGTTGCAGGATTTCAATCTGTACTACACGTTACGGTTCGGCTACGCACCGCCCAAGATTGCATTTCTGGCCTACAATGCCTGGCGCGACCGAACAGCGGGTCGCTGGCCGAATATTCCGGCAGAGCACCGCCGCGACTACACCCTCGGCGAGATCAAGGAACATCTTAAAACCTTCATTTGGCGATTTTTCCAACTGAGCCAATTCAAACGCAGCGCCATTCCCAATGCGCCGAAAGTCGGTTCCGGCGGCTCATTGTCGCCGCGCGGCGATTATCGTGCGCCCAGCGATAGCTCTGCCGCCGCGTGGATGAAAGAACTTGAGCTGATTCCGGATAACTCGAACTGAGAATCTGCAATCTTTCGGTAGTGGGCGGTTTTGCATCGAGCTATTTGACTTGAGCCTTGTGTCATTCCCGCGCGTCTGTTTTTGTCCGGCGCGCGAGGAATCCCTAATTCTTCTGTCTTGAAAACCGCCCACTACCAATCTTTCTCGTAAGCTTTCCGTCCGGGCTTTCGCCTGCTAGAGAAGCGCCAGTATCTGGTGAGCAACGCTCGCGCACGGAGGTGTGGTTCATGGAAGAGCTTCGGCACGTGATGGACGGCTACACAGTTCTAGATTTCACCCAGATGGTGGCGGGTCCCACCGCCGGGCGCTTAATGGCCGACCTCGGTGCGGAAGTGATCAAGATCGAAATGCCGCCGCGCGGCGACGGCGGACGCGCTTTCGCCCAATATAAAGACGGACATAGCGCGTTTTTCGTGCAGCATAATCGTGGAAAAAAGAGTTTGTGCGTCAATCCCAAAACGCCCGCCGGCGCCGAGATCATGCGCGGGCTGATTGGCAAGGCTGACGTGTTTCTCGAAAATTTTACGCCCGGCGTGATGGCGCGGATGGGTTTGGATTATGAGTCGGTGCGCAAGATCAATTCGCGCCTCATCATGTGCTCGATTACCAGCTTCGGGCAGACCGGACCATTGGCGCACAAGCCCGGCTACGATACCAGTGGAGCGTGCTACTCCGGCATCCTCGATATGCAGGGCGATCCCGACGGCGCGCCGGTAATGCCGGGTGGCTCAGTGGGCGACATCAACGCCGGGGTCAGCGCGGTAGCCGCAATCGGCTACGCGTTATTGCATCGCGAGCGCACCGGCAAGGGTCAATATCTCGATATCGCGCTGCTCGACGTTTATTTCCACGCGCACGACCGCAGCGTGCATATCTACAGCGCGACGCAGGGCAGAGTGACCCCGCATCGTAGCGGACGATTCGTTGAGTTCTACTGTCCTTCGGGAATTTTCAAGAGCAAGGAAAATTATATCCTGATTATCGCGCCTATCGCGTCGCAATGGGCCGCGTTGTGCACAGCGATGGGCCGGCCCGAGCTCGCAAACCATCCTGATTATGATACCGGCGAGAAGCGCGAAAAAATGGACGTGATCCCGATTATCGAGACGTGGCTGCAAACTCTGCCAGACGACGAAACGGCGATTCGTATCCTCGAGGAGCATCATGTTCCGACTGCACCGGTGTTGACGGTTCCGCAAGCGATGAATCATCAGCATCTGCGTCAGCGCGGTACAGTTATCACTATTAAGGACTCAGTTTACGGCGAGTTAGAAGTTCCTGCCTCGCCACTGCGCTTTTCGGAATTCACTCAGCTAGACCTCGTTGCACCTTCATTGGGTGAGCATAACAAAGAAATATTGTCCGGGTATCTCCACTATTCGTCAGACCAGCTCAGACAACTGGAAGCTCAAGGTGTAATCGCGTCTAGCGCAAGCTGATCGATTCTCGGTTAATAACTATAGGAAGGCCTTCGCGGCGTACCGATTTAGTTGCTCAAGTTGATCGTGGTAGCACAGATGCTAATCACATCTATGAGCCGCGCATCGCGGATCACTGCACCTTTGTCTATTGTCAGTAGCAACTCAGGTATTGCTCAGTAAAAAGCAAGCTTCTGTCGCGAGCCGGATTTAGTACAATTTAACTATTCGCTGTAGCGTGCTGTCCGGTTCTTCACAGCGATTTGTTCCTGTTCAGTAGCGCTCTATTCAAGGCACTCAGCATGGCCATCATACGCAAGATCAGTCTCGATGGAGCGACCACCAGCGATCAGCTTGGCGCGGGCTCAGTTCAATTTATCGGCACCGCGACGACACTGATCCGATTTGCGGGATTCACGGTTCTGACCGATCCGAATTTCCTGCACGCCGGCGACCATGCTCATCTTGGTTACGGCCTCACTTCCAAACGATTGACCAATCCCGCTTTGGAGATTGCTCAATTGCCGCCACTCGATTTGTGTGTGCTGTCGCATTTGCATGGCGATCACTGGGATAACATTGCGCGGGATCAGTTGCGCAAAACGCTTCCCGTCATCACTACGCCTGAGGCCTGCGACGAGCTGCAAAAGCAGGGGTTTCATGCTTCGGTTGGCTTGCGCACCTGGGAATCGGTCGAGGCTCAACGGATGGGCGCGCTCCTCAGGATCACCTCATTGCCCGGACGCCACGGACCCGGCCTACTCAATGTACTGATGCCCGAAGTGATGGGCACGATGCTCGAATGGCGGGGCAATAACGGCTCGCCGTTGTTCCGTATGTACGTTAGTGGCGACACTCTGGTTTACGATCAATTAGCCGAGATCCCGCGCCGCTATCCGGATATCAACCTTGCGCTGGTTCATTTAGGTGGTACTCGCCTCTTTGGGGTGCTGCTTACGATGGATGCTGCACAAGGCATCAAGTTCATACAAGTTATTCAGCCGAAATCGGTGATTCCGATTCATTACGATGACTATCCAGTTTTCAAATCAAGCCTGGAAGAATTCCGGGCGGCGGTGCGCCGCGCGAATTTGCAAGTACCAATTCATTACCTAAGTCGCGGCGATACGCACAATTTTTCAGTTGAACCGTCGCGCGCCGAGGCGAGGATCAACTCACCTGCATGACTGCACGAGTCAAACGATCCGATCCGTAATACTAAGACAATCGTGCTTCATGCCGCATCAAAGATTATTCAGGAGATAAATAATGGCTAATGAAAAACTGAATGGCACTCGTGTTGCGATTCTAATCACCGATGGCTTTGAGCAGGTTGAGATGACGGAGCCGCGCAAAGCGTTAGATCAAGCCGGAGCCAAGACCTGCATCGTGTCGCCCGCCGAGGGTCGCGTGCGGGCCTGGAAGTTCAAAGAATGGGGGGAAGAGTTTCCAGTCGATATGGGGCTTGATAATGCCGACCCGGAGAACTTCGACGCGCTTTTACTGCCCGGCGGCGTGCTTAATCCCGACAAGCTCCGAATGATACCAGCTGCGGTGAATTTCGTCCGGTCGTTCTTTCAGACCGGCAAGCCGGTCGCAGCCATTTGTCATGGTCCCTGGACGATAATCGAGGCGGGCCAAGCGCGCGGGCGGCGGATCGCGTCGTGGCCGTCGTTGCAAACCGATCTGCGTAATGCGGGTGCGGAATGGATCGACGAAGAAATGGTCCGCGATGGCAATCTGGTTTCGAGCCGCAAACCCGATGATATTCCAGCCTTCAATCGCGGGATCCTCGAGTTGTTCAGCAAGATGATGGCGGAGGCTGAGCCGGTTGCGGCGCACGGATCGCTGTAAGCTCGATCATTTTGAGCATTTTCTTATGCTGCGACGCCAAGTGTGTGACCCGTCGCTAATCAGCGCAAGCGGTGGGTCACAATTGGCGGAAAGCTAAGAGTCGTCGATCGAGCCGCCGCTTCGGCCCAAAGTCCTCATCCCAGCATGTAGGGCCAGCCTGTGCGACGTGTAGCCGCTGTGAAGTCCGCAGCGGCATTCGCGTTTCGCGAAGCTTTCGCGCGTCGCGTTTGGGACTTATGTTGCATTTGACAGAAACAACTAGGGACGATAGTTGTGGGAACCAGAGTTATCCACAGGGGGGTGGAAGCATAAAAAGCATTTTGCTTGATTTGCTTCCAGCGGAAGCGTTCAATGTACCCAAGAGAAGGAAGATGGCTTATCGAGTGACCATGAAAGGCATACAGATCGAAGCCGATAGCCTTGATGAAACGCTGGCGCTCGTGCGGCAGATTCTCGCTACCGAAGGGGCTGACATTCAAGTCGTCTCGCAAGAGTTAAGAGCTTGGAATACTGAAAGCACGGGCGCTCTCCTGAATGCGATTCGTTCGCATCCACAGCAGAAACGGCTGATTGAGCTTCTTTACCATGCGAAAGAAGATGGCCTCTTAAAGGAAGAATTGGTTGCGATGATGGAGATGGGAGATGCGCGACAGCTAGGCGGGATTCTGAGTGCGCTATCCAAGAACGCGACGCGACTGGGATGCTTCCCGATAATCGAAATAGAAGATTCTCGAACAGACGACGGCTGGACTTCTCGCTATAAGCTGCGGTCCGATTTCGTGGAAGCTGTCCAAGAGCGAGCGCGTCAACGTAATCAGAAAATATCGCAGGAACCCGCGAATGCACCATAAAAGCGTTGCGCCGCAACAATAATGCTGCGGCGCTGGTCCTAACGTCTTGCCGGACTGGCATCCGGTGAGCCTCAACCCGCCGACAGCGATTGTCGGGAAAGTAGGTGCTCAGTGACGATTTCAATTATTCGACTCGTCGCGTCATAACACAAGCCCCAGCTTCGGCTGGGGCTTGTGGCTTTAAGCAGCAAATGTCGAAACATTGACGTTCGCAGTGTTCAAGTGCTACGCAACCCTCAGAATGAGCAACTCGGATGGAGCAGCTAAAAATCGTCGATCCTCGCCGGAGGCCGCCGAAAAAAGACAAGGTCGATCCGCCACCGCTGCAATACAAGTCACAGATAACTCACGTGTCGGATGGCACGCGCGCTGCTAGTTAGGTATAGTGATAGATCCCTTGGGGGCGGTGGCATATGGAAACTGTCCAAAAGATCCTTGAACTTTCGCCCGATACTCTCAAGGCGCTTGAGAAATTGGCCAAAATTACGGGTGCCAATTCAACGGGAGAGTTGATTCAAGACGCTCTCCGCCTTTATGAATGGATCATTTATGAACAGGTGAACGGCAGACAAGTAGCGGCAATTCGCTTGCCCCGCGACGCTGCCCCACAATGGTCGCAATGGTCTACGCGTACAGGGAGTCTCGAGCCGTTGGATGATGTCGAAGTTATAGCTCCGCTCTTCGAGAAGGATGCCGAAGAAGAAGCCAAGCGGTACTTTAAGGCGGCATGAGGCCATCCCCCGCGTTCCCAACGATCCACTGGACCCGGCGCGGGGCAAAATTGAACTCTTAGATCGTATACAAGACGTGCAGTGGCGCGGCAGGATGTATTGGCTGCCGTTCGCCGCAGGAATAGTGATGATAGTCTACGCGATCTCGTTGATCGGCGCTTTCTGGCTAAAAGTAACTGATCGTATCGATATAGCTTGGCCGGTATTGGGTACGCTAATCGCGAGCACGACCGGCTTAGCGTTTCTACCAAGAGCGTTCCGCTCTTTCACCGATTACTTGTTTGACGACCACAGACAATAACTAGCATTCGATCCTCTTCTTTCTACTCGTCCTCTCCTTTTTCTTAGAGGCGGGCTTTACCCGAACAATCGCCTTCATAAATTCATTGAAGTTTAGGCCTTTTGAGGTTAGCGCGAGTGATTTGGGCATAGCCCGATTTTACTCGCGCTCCCCGCTTTGGCAAAGGCTGGCTAGCAAGATGAAATCAAGGTTTGGAAAATATCAGGGTTGCGCCGCTCGTTGTGGCGAAACGTGAACTCCGCGAGATAGAGCGGCAAATAATCGCGCGAGACCTGATGATATGTGCCGACGATCCCGCGTTTCAGCAAAGCCCAGAATGAATCAATCGACTGCGTATGCACGTTGCCGCGTACATATTCCGTATTGCGATGGATGACCGTATCGTGCGGCAAGCCCATTTTCGTGAGATGGCGATAGTTCGGGCTTTCATCGCTCGACACTAGCGACACGTCGCCGGAGACGGTCTTTCGGACAAAATCATCGTAAGTATGGAAATCGGCTTCCTCTACCATCTGGCAGATGATGTTGCCCTTGCGCGCGATTGCGCCGATCACTTCCGTCTTTCCGCTGACGCGCGGCCCACCGCCACTGGTTCGTTTGTCCCGATGCTTGTTGCGGTTCTTCCCGCCAAGATAGGTTTCGTCGATTTCGACTTCGCCTATTAGCTGAGTAAATTCTTGGCTTTGCATCGCGGCACGGAAGCGATGGACCATATACCAAGCCGTGCGGTAGTCGCCGCTTCCGATTTGCCGATGAATCTGTAGAGCCGAGATGCCTTTCTTGCTCTGGCAAATCAGATAGCCAACCTCGAACCACGTCCGAAGCGGGTACTTCGTGTTCTCGAAGATGGTCTTGCTTGTGATGCTGAAACGATAGCCCTTAGGCGCGCACTTGTGGCATTGCCATTTCCACGGCTGCTTGAGCGCATAGATCTTGTCATTGCCGCAACGCGGGCAATGCACGCCATCAGGCCAACGCGAATCACGGAGAAAAGCCTTGCAATCATCTTCAGTCTGAAATCGCTCATGGAGTTGAGCGAGCGTCATACTCGGTTGAGTCGTTAGCGGCTTGTCCATACGCGACAACATAGCCCATCAACGACTCTCTGCCAAGTGCAACACAACCCCCTCGCGTTTAGATAAACCTTCAAAATCACGCGAATGAGCACGCGTGCGAGCAGCTCGCGGCGGTACGTTCGTTGCTTGAGTTCCAACCATCAAGATTTAATAATAATTCATCGATCGCTTAATAAACGTTCTTTATACGCAGATATGCTTTCGGTTGATCGCGTGCGACGGAGGGGCTGTAACTCCGGCCACAAGTCGGGCGTTACATGCTGACAAGTACGCGCAGGAGGTATTTGAAAATTGGATACGGACGCTGCTTATCCGGCAGGCAAAAATGAGAGCGCGGCGGGCGGCAGTTCCCGAAGAGACCAGCAAAATAAAGAATTGCGGCGACTACGTTCCGAAGTTGCGGACCTGCGAAACCGACAGGAAGCGTTATACCGCGAAACGGCTGACGCTGAACCCTCTGCTATTCCGAAAGCTGATTCGCCGGCCTCGAAACCTGAATTCCCGCCTTCCAGTACTCATTCGCGCCGCCGGCGGATGATCATCGTCACCGCTCTGCTAATATTAGCGATCATACTGGCGATCGTTGGGCCGCCCCTGTGGCGCTATTTCCACTCCTATGCGTCCACTGATGACGCGGAGATCGACGGGCATATCAATCCGATAAGCAGCCGAATCAATGGAACCGTCATTGCTGTCTATGTCGAGAATACGTACGAGGTGAAACGCGGTGATCCGCTGGTGGAAATCGATCCGCGCGATTACCAAGTCGCCGTCGAGAGCGCCCGCGCCAATCTGGCCGAAGCGCAAGCCGCGTTGCAGTCCTCCCGGCAGGATTATGCAGTAGCGCAGGCGAATATCGCGCAGGCGGTGGCGCCAACGACAAGGCTCAGCGCGACGTAGTGCGTTACTCGAAACTGATCGCCGCGAACGTGATTTCGCGTGACGAGTACGAGGAGGAAATACGAATCGGGCGGGTCGATGCGGCCGCGGTAAATTCCGCGCGGGCGAACGCGGGCGCGGCGCAGAAGGTAATTGCTCAACGTCAAGCAGCTGTTGGCGCGGCGCAAGCTGCTCTCGATCAAGCTGAGTTAAATCTCAGTTACACGCATATTCATGCGCCGGTTAGCGGAGTAGTCGGCGAGAAAACCGTCCAAGTGGGCGAGCGCGTGCAACCCGGCCAGGAGATGCTAGCGATTGTTCCGCTCAATGACATCTGGGTCACCGCGAACTTCAAAGAGACGGAACTCCATCAGATGCGCGCGGGGCAGCAGGCCACGATCCATGTTGATGCGCTAGGACGGGATTACAAGGGTTACGTCGAGGGTATCGCCGGGGCCAGTGGTGAACTCTATAGCGTGCTGCCACCCGAAAACGCGACCGGCAACTACGTCAAAGTCGTCCAGCGCTTTCCGGTGCGGATTCGCTTCGATCCCAGGCAGGATCAGGACCATCGCCTGCGTCCCGGAATGTCGGTCGAGCCTAAAGTCTGGCTAAAATGAGCGCGGCGCCGAAAGCTCTCCCGACCAGCGCCAATGCGGAGTCTGCGGCCGCGCGTCCGCGGCATAATCTATGGCTGATCGCGCTGACGGTCACGATGGCGACCTTCATGAAGGTGCTCGATACGAGTATCGCCAATGTCGCGCTACCGCATATCGCCGGTGGGCTCTCAGCGAGTTACGACGAAGCCACTTGGGTGCTGACCTCATATCTGGTCTCCAACGCGATCGTTTTACCGCTCAGCGGATGGTTGGCCATGGTCTTCGGACGCAAGCGCTTTTATATGAGCTGCGTCGCATTGTTCGCGCTTAGCTCGGTGGCATGCGGCCTGGCTCCGAGCCTCACGATGCTGATCATTTTTCGCGTACTGCAGGGAGCAGGCGGCGGCGGATTAGCACCCAGTGAACAAGCGATCCTCGCGGATACCTTCCCGCCGGCCAAGCTCGGCATGGCCTTCTCGCTCTATGGTATGGCAGTCGTGCTGGCGCCGGCGATCGGTCCTACCCTGGGCGGCTGGATTACCGACAATTACAATTGGCGCTGGATTTTCTTCATCAATCTGCCGGTTGGAATAATCTCTCTGCTGCTGACGCATCGAATGATTGAGGACCCGCCGCATCTGGTTGAAGAAAAGCAACGGGCGTGGGCGCGTGGCCTGAGTATCGACTACATCGGACTAGGGCTGATTGCGCTCGGTCTCGGTACTTTGCAGGTCGTGCTCGACAAGGGTCAGGAGGACGACTGGTTCGCTTCGACGTTCATCACCTGGTTTGCGATTATCGCAGCTATTTCCCTGATCGCATTCGCCATCTGGGAATGGTTCCGCAAGGATCCGATCGTTGACGTGCTGATGCTGGGTCGGCGGACGTTCGGAATCGCCAACGTACTGATGTTCACGGTCGGCGTCGTGCTCTACGGCACGACCGTACTATTGCCGTAGTTCACTCAAACGCTGCTGGGTTATACCGCGGAGCGCGCCGGGATGGCGCTGTCGCCGGGCGGCTTTGCGATTATTGTAGTGATGCCGTTAGTGGGCCGGCTGACTTCGCGAGTGGACGGCCGCAAACTAATTGCGTTTGGACTCGCCATATCGGGCCTCGCGCTGTACCACATGACGACTCTCGACCTGAACGTCGATTTCCGTACGGTGATGCTCGATCGAGTTTATCAGGCTTTAGGGCTGGCCTTTCTGTTCATCCCAATCAACACAATGTCTTATGTGGGGGTAGCGCCTGAAGACAACAACCAGGTGTCAGGAATAATCAACTTGTTCCGGAACCTCGGGGGCAGCGTCGGCATCTCGATCGTGAGTACGCTGATTGCGCGTCGCGCACAAATTCATCAGGACACGCTTTCGCTGCATACCAACAATTATCACAGCGCTTTCACCTCGGCGGTGAATGGATTAGGGAACTCTTTTGTCCGGAGTGGTTCGAGTCCGGCTGACGCAGCGCATCACGGACTTGCGCAGTTTTACGCTTCGATGCAGTCGCAAGCATCGATGCTCGCCTACCTCGATACATTGTGGCTGCTGGCGATGGCTTGCTTCGCGATAGTCCCGCTGGTGTTTCTGATGAAAAAGAACCTGCCCGGCAAGACTGAAATCCACGCTCATTAGAAATCTTCCGCGATATGCTAACGTTGTTCCCAAGCACTAGCGGAGCGCGGTTGCCGCGCGGAGCGCGCAGGCGAGTCTGCGAGCTGCGTCCGGAGTTAAGTTGGCGGAGCGTGATTGCCGCGACATTTAGGCGGAACGCAGTGGAACCGAGCAACGAGTCCGCGAGCTACGTTAAAGATCAATCCAAGCAGGCAGCCTCCCTAAGGCCCTCGAAGGGAGTCTGCGAGCTGTGCAAAATAGGTGGAACAAGGTGACGGACGCTGAACGTTTACTCGCGCTCGAAGAGATCAAGCAGGTCAAGGCCCGCTACTTCCGCTGCATGGACACTAAAGACTGGGCGGGTTTCGCCGCAGTATTTGCCCCAGACGTCAGCGTCGATTACGCGCCGGACGCAACCGATTCTAGTCGTTGGAAAGCGTCCGGTGTGAATAACGTCGTCGCGCTGGTGCGCAACGTCGTCGGACCCGCCGTCTCGATCCATCATGGCCACATGGCGGAAGTGGAGATTACCTCCACGAGTACGGCTCGTGGAATCTTCGCGATGGAAGACCTAATCTTTTGGCCGCCCGACTCGCCCTATGAGCTAATGCATGGCTGGGGCCATTATCACGAGACCTATAAGAAGATCGATGGTAAGTGGCTAATCCAGACTCTCGTATTGACCCGGCTGCGGGTTGAAAACACTCCGCGCCAGCCCCGGCCTCGTTCGGTTCTCCTGATTTGCGCAGCCAACACTGCGCGCAGCGTGATGGCGGAGCACTTGATCATTCGGGAGTTGCGCAAGCGTGGGATTGATGATTCGGTTCGCGTGCGCTCAGCTGGGATTGCGCCGTACGCGCGCGACGGCGCGCTGGTCTCGCTCGACACGCGGATGGCATTGCGGGAGGTTGGGATCGATCTCGGCGACGAGGCGACCTCGACCGATCTCAAACGGCATCCGGAGATGCTCGACGAGGCGGACGTGATCATCGCGATGACTGCTCAACAGGCGCGAGAACTGCGCGAACGCTTCGATGTTCCCGAGCGGCTGGAGGTTCACACGCTACGCTCATTTGCGGGTGAGTCAGGCGACATCGATGATCCCTTCGAGCAGGGGGACCAGGTGTTTGCCGCATGCCGCGACGAAATCCTGCGCTTAGTACCGCGCGTCGTGGATCGGATGCTGAACGCTGCCGATTCCACGGTACGTAAGTCATAAGGCTCAGAAACTAATGGCAGACCTGAATACGGAATTCCGAGAACTACTCGACAAGCAAACCTGTATCGAACTGATCACGCGTTACAGCCGCGCGCTCGATTGGCTCGATGATAACGCGTTGAAAAGCGTCTTCTGGCCGGACGCCGAAATCGATTTCGGCTTCTTCAAAGGTCGTGGCGAGCAGTTCATGATCGAGGTGATGAAAGTTGAGCATAGTCTCGCGCGCCGCTGGCACATGACGACCAATCCGCTGGTTCGAGTAAACGGCGACACGGCGGAAGGCGAAAGTTACGGGCTAGCGGCCGGCATTGCGATCCGCGACGGGCGCGCGACTCACGACATCTTCGCGGGGCGCTATCTTGATCGTTTCGAGCGGCGCAATGGTGAATGGCGAATTGCGCGGCGGGTTTATATCGCGGACTGGCAGCAGTCGTTCGAAGTTGACGCGAGCGCCGAAAACAAGCTCGTCAGCGGGATGAACTGGTCCAACGGCTTCAACCCGGGCCATCCGCTGTATCGCAAGCTGTAGCGCGATAAGCTTGAAAAGCGCTCATCACGCGAGGCGAGGAGGTATCGATATGGCGTTCAACAATCCCGATGATAATCAAATCCGTGCAATCCTCTCGAAGCCTACAACAGTTGCGGTGGTTGGATGCTCGGATAATCCGGCGCGCGACAGCCTCGAAATCGCATTGCTGCTCAAGCGCAAAGGATTTCGCGTTATTCCAGTAAATCCGCAGCTTGCGCCCGAGGCGTTGCAGGAACGACTCGGCGAGCGCTGCTATCCAAATCTCGAATCGATTCCTGATCCGGTGGAAATCGTGGATGTGTTTCGGCGGCCCGAGAATCTGCCGGAAATCACCGAGGCGGCGATTCGTAAAGGCGCAAAAATCCTGTGGGGACAGCTTGGAGTCGTCCATCTCGACGCGGCAGAACGTGCGCGCGAGGCCGGGATGACGGTCGTGATGGATCGATGCCCGGCGATCGAATACCGCCGGCTGTTCTAATTCAGATTCGGGGAAGCATCGGGTGAAGGCGCGGAGATGGCGGACTCTGGATACCGAGCGGGTGTACAACACACCTATTTTCGACCTGCACCGGCGCAAATCCGCACATCCGCATCGCGGCGAGCGGGACTTCTTCGTGCTCGAAGCTCCGGCTTGGGTAAATATCATCCCGGTTACGTCGAAGCGTGAAGTTGTAATGGTGCGGCAGTACCGGCATGGAATCAGCGGCTTCACGCTCGAGATTCCGGGTGGGATGGTGGATCCGGAAGACGCGAGTCCGGCTGAGGCAGCGCGGCGCGAGATGATCGAGGAGACCGGCTATGATGGCGACGAGGTAGTCGCGCTGGGCCGGGTACATCCTGATCCCGCGATCCAGCCTAATTTCTGTTATTCGTTTTTTGTCCCGAAGGTGAAGCGGGTCACCAAGCCGGAACCAAGTCCGGATGGCTCCGAAGAAACCGAAGTGATGTTAGTCCCGTTGCGCGAGATCAATGAGCTGATTAGAACGGGCAAGATTAGCCACGCATTAGTGATCGCGGCGTTCTCGTTTTTTCATCTATATAATCCGCCCACACGTCAAACTCGATAACCAGTGTCGGGTCGTAGGCGAAGCTGCCGTGTGCATTACTGAGGACCGCCATAGGTCCGTCGCAACAGCAGGTACAGTGGTCCGGTGAAAACAGCAAGTACGATCGCGACGATTATATCGCGACGGCCTGAGCCCTCGCTCAAGGCCAAGCCGAAAGTAACTGTCCACGTGAGCATCGGGGCGGCAGCCACTGCATAAAGACCGGCCCGACCTCCACCGATAACGAAATGGTTGGCGCGGCTCGGGTGCAAGCTGCGCAGCCTCATCAGCGCCGCCATTTCCAGAGCCAGCGCCAGCATGTAGAAGAAAACGTCGAGTATGATCAGCGTCATGAATCCAAGCGGCACGAGGACGCTGAAGACCACGCAGCACACGACAATCGATTGGGCCGGCACAGCGCTGGTCTCCGAGGTCTGCGCAAGGCTCGGCGGCAGATAATGTTCGCGGGCCAGTACAAAAGGCAGTCGCGAAACCCATAGCAGCGCGGCAGAAAACATCGCGAAGGCGGAAATCGCGCCGCCTACCGCGATCAATGCGCCCAACCAGGGTCCGCCGAGGTGCGCGCCTTCCGCAGCGAACGATCCAGTACGCCATTGAGCGAACGAACCACTGCCGGAGAGCGACACAGCCAGAGGTAGCAGATAACCCAGTGCAACGAGCGGCAGCGCAATCGCGATAGCGCGAATATAGTTTCGTCCGGCGGATTCGATCTCGCCCGCCACCGTACTCACATTCTCCCATCCGCCGAAATTCCACATCACGATAGTCAGTCCGCCGCCGAGCGCCGCGAGAAAATGATCATCGAACCGAGGCTCGAGCGGCGGCTGCCAATGAATCAACCGCGGACTGCCGATAATCACCAGAAGCGCGAAGGGGGCCAATAGCGCAAGCGTCAGGATGATCGAACTCCCGCCCACGATTCTGATTCCGAGCAGGTTCAAGAGCCCGGCGCACCAAATCAGCCCGATTCCGAGCAAAACTTGACCGGTACTGCCGAGCGGAAAGAGAAAGGAAATGTAAATGCTGAAAAGAACCGGATAAAGCGCAGTGTCGGTCAAGGTGAACAGCAGCGTTAAATAGGCCTCGGCAAAACCGGCGAATGGCCCGAGTCCTTCCTTAACCCAGAAATAGAAGCCGCCCTCGACCGGCATCAGCGCGGTCAATTCAGCGGCCATCAGAGCTGTTGGCAGGCTCAGCGTGACGGGAATTATGGCGCATAACAGCAGCGTCAGACGGGGTCCTGCGACGCGTACTGCATCTTCGATACCGTATGCGCCGCCGCTCACGACCAGATATATAAGCGCAATCAGTGAGAGTAGCCCGACTTGTGGCGCCTTTGACCGGATCGGATCTCCGTGCTTACGCGGCGACGTGATATCGATGAACGCGCCGGGTTTATGCATCACGAGCAAGTCAATTTCCTACCACAGGGATTGCGCGCAGGATGGGCGGCGCGCAAGACTAGGAAGGTGTAGGCTGGGTTGCCAGCTCTCGCAAATCAGTTCGTTTACGACAGAAGGTCCCATCGGCAGTGGCTTATAAAATCTCACGGTTGTTACGCTTCCGCAGGATATCAAGTCGAACCAGATTATTTGTGATCGTTCTGGCCAGTCTCGCCGGACTGCTCGGATGCTCGTCTCTGCACGCCCACAGACCCGCATCATTGACCAGTCTCGTTGGCCGTCCGTTTGGCGGCGCACCCGCAGTCAATATTCCTCCCTCGGCTTATGCGATGGGAGCCTTCCTCAAGGCCGAAGTGGCGAGCGACAGTGGCGATCATGCGGAAGCTTTCCGCGACTATGAGGAGGCGGTCAAGTACGACCCGCATAATGCCGCATTGCGAGTCAAATTAGCGGACCTTTACGTTCGTGAAGGACGCCTGAAGGACGCGCTGGAGCAGACGCAAGCCGCAATGACGATCGATCCGTCATATATCCGCGCGCACCTGCTCGACGCGGGAATCAGTTCTGCGCTCGGCGACGAAACCGCGGCTACCGAGCAATATCAAAAAGTAATCGAACTCGCGCCCAAAACGCAGGAAGCGTATCTGTTTCTCGGCACGCTCGCGGCCAAGCGCGGCGACTATACGAAAGCTGAAGAGGTTTTCAATCAGCTAATTGCTCTCGATCCGGGATCGTTCCTCGGCTACTACTATGACGGCCGTGTGATGGTTGCGGCCAAGCGTTACGACGCTGCTGATCAGTACTACGAAAAAGCGCTCGCTCTCAGTCCGCAATCGCAATTGCTGCTGCTCGATATCGCAGTGCTGCGGGAACTGGAGAATCGGCCCAAAGAGGCGATCGCAATCTATGAGAAAATTCTCCAGACTGATCCCAACAACGCCGAAGTGCATCGAAGATTAGCCGAACTTTATGGCAGCGACCAAAAGCTTCAGCAGGCCTTGGCTGAATTGCAGCGGCAGGAACAACTCGAGACTACCCCTGCCGATACCCGCACTAAAATCGGTCTGCTGTTTTTTGAGCGCGGCGATTTCGATCGCGCCGCCACGGAATTCAATCTGGTGCTGGGTTCGGAACCTGATAATTACCGAGTCCGCTATTATCTCGGAATCGTCTATACCGAGTTGAATGAGAATGAACAGGCATTGTCGGAATTCAATAAAATTCCCACCTCAGACGAACATTACGATGAAGCTTGTTTGCAGCAGGCCTACATCTTCGACAAGCAGAGCAAATACGATCAGGCGATCGCGAAGCTCAATGACGCTTTAAGCAAGCGACCCAATGACACCGAGATCATGGGCTTTTTGGTCGGTGTCTATCAAGAGAAAAAAGATTACGGTCAGGCGATCGCGCTTGCGACCCGGATGATAAAGCTCGAGCCGCGCAACGACAAATTCCATTTCACCCTGGGTGCTCTGTATGATGAGAATAAGCAGCGCGATTTAAGTATTGCTGAGATGCGTCGCGCGATCGAACTGAATCCGAGCAATGCCGCCGCCCTCAATTATCTCGGCTATACCTACGCCGAGAGTGGAGTCCGGCTTGATGAAGCCGAGAAACTGATCAAGCGAGCTTTAGTGATTGAGCCCGAGGACGGCTTTTACGTCGATAGCCTCGGATGGGTTTACTATCAAAAGGGTGATTACGATAAGGCGGTCGATGAGCTGGAACGCGCCGTCAATCTGACCGGTGACGATCCGACAATTACCGAGCACCTCGGTGATGCGTACCGCCGATCGGGCAAAATGCGTGATGCACGCCATCAGTACCAGGACGCACTGGTCAAGGCGCAGGATGCGATACAAGTCCAGCGGCTCAAGACCAAAATCGCCGGATTGAATGATTCACAGCAACAAGCGTCGCATTGAGCGATGATTGCTCGCGCCGGAAGCTATCTCTTGGGCGTGGCCCTCCTCGCTACAGTTGTTTTTCAGGCTTGCGCGACACAAGCGCCGCAGCCTTCTGTAACGGTACCGGGACTCAGTTCTGAAATCGCGAAATTGATTTCACGTGATCAGCAGATTAACTCGCTACAGAGTCCGGCTATTATGGAGTATCAGGGGCCCCAAGGACGGGTTAAAGCGCGCGAGCAAATCGCGCTGCGCCGGCCGGCCAGCTTGCGCGTCGAAGCATTATCGCCGCTCGGCGTCGCCCTCGTGATTACCGCGAACGCAGATCAACTCGCGATTTTCGATCCCTCTAAGAACACCATCACACGCGGTGCCGCGAATGCCGCGACACTCGGTCAGATAGCGCGGATCCCGATGACGCCGCAGGCCGCCGTGCGTTTGCTGCTGGGTCTTCCTCCCGATCTCCAAACTCTTAAGTTGGCGCAACTGATATCTCATGACGAGCAAGGCACGACCGTCGTTCAATTCGCCGGCGAAAGCGGCGCTCTATGCGAACTTGGTTTCACTAATGGAAATTTGACTCTCGTGCGGCAAACCTCTGCCGACGGTGCGCCGCGTTACGAAGTGCATTACAGCGACTATCGCGATATCGGGGCATTAGTTTTTCCGCACGAAATCGTCGCAAGCTTCCCCGCTACTCTGACGACGATCAAGCTGCGCTACGAAGAACCGAGAGTTGACGGCCCGATACCCGATTCGGCTTTTGTGCTCGCGCCGGGACCGCAAACTAAGGAACTTAGCTTGAGTGCTAATTTCCTCGTGCGTGATCTGTCGAGTTGATGGTGTGAGCCGCCGAGTAAAGCTCGTCGATGCGCTGTGCGCTGTTGTGATAATGGCCGGATGCCGCGTCAATCGTCCGGCTAACAATCACGCGATTACTCAGACATTGTACGACTCCACCAACTCCGACCCTGGTACCTTCAATCCGATCCTGCTCACCGATTCGGCCTCGAGCGCTGCAATCAGTCCGTTCACCGAAGGGCTGGTCAAGGACAATCCCAAGACCACCTTGATCGAGCCCGATCTCGCGGCGAGCTGGGTATTCACCGATGACGGCAAAACCCTCACGCTCCATCTGCGGCGCGGCATAAAGTGGTCGGACGGCGCGCCTTTTACCTCGCATGATGTAATTTTCACTTTCAAAGTAATCTACGATCACAACACCCCTAACCTGTATATCGCTTCGATGCTGGTCGAGGGTAAGCCAATCAAGCTTGAAGCGCCTGATGATTACACTGTCGTGATGCGCTTGCCGCGCCCGTTTGCGCCCTTGCTCCATTCCATCGAAGTCCCGATTATTCCGGCGCACGTGCTCGAACCGCGATTCAATGCCGGCAAATTCAATCGAAGCTGGGGTGTCGATACGCCGCCCGGCAAGTTGGTCGCGCTTGGCGCATACCAAATGCAAAGTTATGTCCCGGGCCAATTGCTCAGCTTCAAACGCAATCCTGATTACTGGATGCACGACTCTAATGGTGGCCAATTACCCCGCCTACTGGCGCAGGTGACTTTGATTGTCTCCGACCAGAATGCTCAATATCTGCGTTTCCTGAGCGGACTGACGGATATCTACTCGCCGCGTCCTGAGGAAGTGTTCTCGTTGACTGAGAATGCGCGCAAGCTCGGCATCATCGTCCAGAAGATCGGAATTGATACCGGCTCACTGTTCTTCGCATTCAATCGAAATCCTCGTCACTATATTCACAACGGCGTCACCGACCCGCGCTATAAATGGTTCACCGACATCAACTTCATGCGCGCGCTGGCGCACACAGTCGATAAGCAGGGCATGATCAATCTTTGCTTTCGCGGATTGGGGGTTCCCGCAATCTCTGACGTTTCGCCCGCGAATCAAATTTATTGGAATTCAAAGCTCAAGGATTACGACTACGATCTGAAGCTCGCGGCGCGTCTCTTGGACGAAGCGGGTTATAAGCTGATCCGTCCGGGAGTGCGTGCCGATCCTGAAGGCCATCCCTTAGTATTTGATCTTACAACCAATACCGGCGTTAACGTCCGTGATCAGATGTGCACGATCTTCAAGCAAGACCTCGAGTCACTCGGAATTAAAGTCAATTATCGGCCATTGGAGTTCATCTCTTTGGTGAAACGACTCGATTCGAGTTTCGACTGGGATTGCGTGCTGATCGGTTTCGGTGGCGGCATCGAGCCAAATGACGGCGCGGATTTTCTCAGCTCCGCCGGCAACCTGCATCTATGGAATCCCAGCCAGCCGAAGCCTGCAACGCCGTGGGAAGCCGAGATCGACCAGTTGCTCGACCAGGGTACTCGCGTGATCGAGCCTGAGCGTCGCGCGCCTTATTACTGGCGAATTCAGGAGATTTTGCATGAGCAACTGCCGATTATCGAGACAGTTCGTCAGCTACGCTATGTTGCTTACCGCAATTCGCTGGAAAACTATGATGCTACTGTCTGGGGCCTTTATCAGCCGGAGCTTATTCAATTTCGTGCTAACTGAGTCGCGATCGTTTTGATCAACTGAGTATATGCTACGTTTTCTGATTCGCCGATTATTGTTGATGGTCCCGTTGATCCTTGGGATCACCTTTATTTCGTTTTGTGCGATGTCGCTGGTGCCGGGTAACTTTCTTACCAGCCTCAAAATGGACCCGCGCATCTCGCCTGCCGCGATCGCACAGATGGAGGCGCAATTCGGCCTCAATCAGCCGTTGCTGATTCGCTACTTCCATTGGCTGATCGAGGTGCTCCATCTCAATCTGGGCGTTTCGATTGCCTATCGCGTGGGTGTGATGAACTTGATTGGGTCGCGCGCCCTGAACACCTTGATTCTGTCGGTCGCGAGCATGTTGTGCTCATGGATGCTCGCAATACCGATTGGGGTAATCGTCGCGGTTCGGCAAAATTCGATTCTTGATCGTGTACTCTCGTTCTTTTCTTTTCTTGGCATGTCGGTACCCTCATTCTTTTTGGCCTTTCTCGCGATGGACTTTGCGCTTCGCACTGGATGGTTTCCCGTGGGCGGCACCTTCTCGCCCGATTACGCGAATCTCGACGTCTGGAGCAAACTGGCCGATCGGATCAACCATCTAATCCTCCCTGCCGCGGTACTCGGACTTGGCGGGATGGCCTCACTGATGCGCCTGATGCGTTCGCAAATTCTGGAGATCAAGGACGCGGAGTTTGTGCGAACCGCCCGCGCTAAGGGACTTCCCGAATCGCGCGTCATCTACAAGCACGTCCTGCGCAATGCGCTGAATCCTTTCGTCACGATGGCCGGGTATGCGCTGGCGGACTTACTCAGCGGCGCAGCGCTGGTCGAGGCGGTAATGAATCTGCAGGGGCTTGGGCTGCTGCTGCTCAACGCGGTACGCTCGCTCGATGTGCCGTTGGTTATGGGCTCGGTACTGATGGGCACGGTGCTGCTATTGCTCGGTAATCTCGTCGCGGACCTCGCGCTGGTCGCCGTCGATCCGCGCGTTGATTTTGCGACCTTGGCGTCCCAATGAGTGCACTGCCCCGACCCTTTATCGCCGAGCCTGAGCGTCATCCGCGGCGCGGTCTTGCTTGGCGTCTCCGCGAGGAATGGCGGGTTGCGCGATGGCCTGCGCGAACCTCAGTGATATGCCTGTTGGTATTTTATTTATTTGCGGCCGCATCGCCGGTGGTCGCGCCTTATAATCCCACCCATCAATATCGCAACTTGCCCGATTGTCCGCCGATGGCGTTGCATTGGAGTCACGGGAAGGATCGCCGAAATGGATGGCTATTCGCTTATCCAATGAAGATGGTTGATCCACTCGCCCGACATTTCGTCGAAGATCGCAGCCACAAAACGTACCTGCGTTTCTTCTATCGCGGACGGCTCTTCACTACTCAATCAACCGCCGACCCGTGGTTCATGCTGGGCAGCGAGGGCTTGGGCCGTGATCTGTTCTCGGAATAGTTTATGGCGCGCGCGTCAGCATGTGTATCGGACTGGTCGGAGTCGCCATCAGCTTCTCGCTCGGGATCGGAGTTGGCGCGTTTTCGGGTTATATGGGCGGTGCGATCGATAACCTGATCATGCGCTGGTGCGAGATCGAGATGTCCTTACCGCAATTCTATTTTCTGCTCGCGCTGGCGGCGGTAATCCCGTCCGGCCTGAGCACCGTTGCGACCTTCTTCATGATCGTCGCGATCATGGCCGCGATCGGATGGGCGGGATTTGCGCGCGTGATTCGTGGGATGGCGGCGGCAGTTCGCTCCGCGCCGTTCGTCGAGGCGGGCCGCTCGCTCGGCGGCTCCCGCACGCGCATTCTCGGGCGACACGTGATTCCCTCGATGTTGGGTTTTGCCGCCGTGAACGCTTCCCTGACGATTCCCGGCTATATCCTGGGCGAGAGCGCCCTTTCCTTGCTGGGTTTGGGCATTCAAGAGCCTGCCGCGAGCTGGGGTAATCTGCTGTCGCAGGCGATGGATCCGCAGAATATTGAGCATTATCCATGGGTGCTGATCCCGGGGCTTTTCATCTCGGCCGCCGTGATGTCGTTCAATTTTCTCGGCGATCATTTGCGGGACCGCCTCGATCCGGGAAATCTTCGCTGAAGGAGAGCCAAGCTTGAAAACCTTAATGATCGGCGGGACTGGGCCGACCGGACACTTGATCGTCAATGGGCTGCTTAAGCGCGGTCATCAGGTTGTGATGCTGCATTCGGGACGGCATGAGCTCGACGAGATCCCGCCGAGCGTCGAACATATCCATGCCGATGCTTTCTCAGCGGACGCTTTAGCGAGTGCGCTCGACGGTCACACGTTCGATCTCACCATCGCCGCTTACGGACGCTTGCGCCGGATTGCCGAGATTATGCGCGGACTCACTGGGCGCTTTATCTCGATCGGTGGTGCGCCTGCCTATCGCGGCTACATGAATGCTCCCGTCTGGCAACCCGAGGGTATGCCGGTGCCGACTGCCGAGGACGCGCCGCTGGTGGCCGACGAGAACGAAGACGCCAAAGGCTGGCGCGTCTGGCAGACCGAGCGCGCGGTCTTCGAGCAACATCCGGACGCGACGCACTTTCGTTATCCATTTCTTTATGGTCCCTATCAAATCGCGCCACGCGAATGGTGTATCGTCCGCCGCATTCGCGATAGCCGGCGCGCAATCATAGTGCCCGATAACGGACTGAGCCTGAATCATTCCGCCCACGTCGAGAATGCGGCGCACGCGCTGCTACTTGCGGTCGATCATCTTGACGCCGCAGCCGGACAAATTTACAACGTCGGCGATGAGCATCTGCTTACGCTGCGCCAGACGATCAAGATTATCGCAAAGGCACTGAATCACGAGCTGGAAATCGTATCGATGCCGTGGGAAATGGCTATCCCGTCGCGTCCATTACTCGCGCAACCCTGGACCACGCATCGCGTGCTCGATCTCTCGAAGCTGAAAAGCCAACTCGGTTATCGAGATGTTGTGAAGCCCGAGGATGGTCTGGCGCAGACCGCACGTTGGCTCAATCAGCATCCGCTGCCGCCGGACGGGACGGACGAAAAAATCCTGCAAGACCCATTCGATTATCGCGCCGAGGACGAGCTCATCACCGCTTGGAAAAGGCTTTGCGCCAACATGCCGCGCGTTACGTTCGAGCGCGAGCCGGGTTTTACCGCCGTCTATAGTGGACCGGGGGGCAAAGCCCGAGCTGCAAAGTGGTCGTGAACCGAATCTCCTAACCGCAATTCAAACCCGGCAAAGTGATCATAAGCGCCGCAGCTTGCCTGCGACATCGTGCACGATGATGTAAAAGACCGGCACGAAGGGGATTGCTAACAGGGTCGAGGCAAGCATCCCGCCAACTACTACGGTACCGAGTGACTGTTGGCTGGCAGCGCCCGCACCCGACGCGGTCATCAGCGGCACGACGCCCAGAATGAAGGCGATCGAAGTCATCAAAATGGGCCGAAAGCGTCGGCGGGCGGCTTCAACTGCAGCATCAGCAGTGGACATCCCGGATTCCTTGAGCTCGCGGGCAAACTCGACGATCAAGATCGCATTCTTTGCCGCCAAAGCAATCAGTAGTACGAGGCCAATTTGCGTGTACAGATCGATCGGGAAACGTCGCAGCACCAGCGCGATCATGATCCCTGCCAACGCCATCGGCACGGTGAGTATGACCGCAGCAGGATCCGTCCAGCTTTCGTACTGCGCAGCGAGGACGAGGAAAACCAGAGTAATTGAGAGTGCAAAGATAAAGATCGCTTGATTGCCGATCAGCTTTTCCTGATATGATAACCCGCTCCATTCGTACGCCATTCCATGCGGCAGGTTGACGTCGGCGGTCCGCTCCATAAACTTGAGCGCCTCGCCGGAGCTAAACGACGGCATCGGGATACCCGTGAGCGTCGCGGCGGGATAGAGGTTGTAACGCGTGACGAGCTCTGAGCCGGCCACTCGCCGAATGCTGATCAAGCTGCCCAGCGGAACCATCTCTTTCGATTGATTGGCTACGTACAGATCACCGATATCGTCGAGCTGGCGTCGATAATCCTCCTGCGCTTGAACCCGCACCTGAAAACTTTGATTGAACTTGTTGAACAGGTTGATGTAGGTCGAACCTAGATAGGTTTGCAAGGCCGCCGAGATTTGCTTCGTATCAACGCCGAGCGAATGGGCCATCGTGCGATTGATGTCGAGATAAAGCTGTGGGCTGCTCGCGTTAAAGGTGGTGAAGCCAACGCGCAGGAAGCCGGGACGGTTGTAAGCAATGTCAAGTACCCCTTGCGCGGCCTTCTGTAGCTCGCCGAGCCCAGCGCCGGCACGATCTTCGATTACCATCTGAAAACCAAAGGCATTACCCAGCCCCGGAATCGGCGAGGGCGGCAGCACCCTAATTTGTGCGTCTGTAATTGACAGAAATTCCTTCTGAAGCTGTTGAAGCTCGGTAACCTGCGAGAAGCCGGCCGGGCGCTTGTCCCAGTCATCGTACATCACGAACGCGGTGATCGCAGTCGAGAGCTTCGCGCTATCAAGTGCCGAATAGCCGCCAATTGTCACCCATCCTTTGATGCCATGGGTTGATTTGAGAATCGCGTCGATTCGCGAGGCGACGCCGCGTACGCGGGGCTGCGAAGCTCCCGCGGGTAGTTGCGCGATCACGATACAGAAGCCCTGATCCTCCAGCGGCACCAAAGTGGTCGGATAGATCGAGAATGCCGCGCTCGCGATCACGACCACAACGAAAAAGACCGTAGCCATGGCGTAGGGATGGCGAGCCATGCGGGCGACGACGGTGATATAACGCTGCTCGAGGGCGGTATAGACCCGATTGAAGCCCGCGTAGAACCAGTTGACCCGGTAATCCTTGGGCCGCGCTTTCAGATACAGCGCGCATTGCGTCGGCTTGAGCGTCAAGGCGTTAATCGCGCTGATGATCGCGGTGGCGGCGATGACCAACGCGAACTGCCGGAACATCTGGCCGGTGATGCCCGGCAGGAACGAGGCCGGCAGGAAGACCGCAGTCAGCACCAACGTGATGCCGAGCACCGGGCCGGTCAGTTCGCGCATGGCTTGGATGGCGGCGTCCTTGGGGGTGAGTCCTTGCTCGATATAGTGCGAGGCGTTCTCGACAATTACGATGGCGTCATCGACCACGATGCCGATGGCCAGGATCAGGGCGAAGAGCGTCATCAGATTGACCGTGAAGCCGAGCAGGGCCATCGCGGCGAAGGCTCCGATGATAGTGACCGGCACGGTAGTGGCCGGCACCAGCATCGCGCGGAAGTTCTGCAGGAAGACCATGATCACCAGCAGCACCAGAATCCCCGCCTCGAACAACGCCGCATACACCCCATGAATCGATTGGTTGATGAACTCCGTAGTGTCATAGAGCGTCACGTATTTAAGTCCGGCAGGAAAAGCCCGACTCATCTGCGTCATCAACGCGCGAGTCTCGGCGGCCACGTCGAGCGCGTTAGCGCCGGGCAATGCGAAGACCGCGACATGCGCCGTCTTCTTGCCACTTAAGCCGGAGAACACAGAATAGGTTTGCTGACTCAGTTCGACCTTCGCGATATCGCGGATGCGCACCACCGCCGCAGTCTGATTGATCTCATTGACGGTGGATGAAGCAGTGGAATCAGTTGAAGGCGGCTGCGATTTGACGATGATGTTCTCGAATTCGCCGACATCGGATAGTCGCCCTATGACATTGACGGTGAATTGGAATAACTGATTAGTTACTGCGGGCGGCCCGCCCAGTTGTCCCGAAGCTACCTGAACGTTCTGATGGCGAATTGCGTCCTGTACTTGCAATACGGTGAGACCGTAGGCTTTCAGCTTCTCGGGATCGAGCCATACGCGCATGCTGTAGGGACCGCCGCCGAAGATTTGCACCTGACCGACGCCGGGCAGTCGCGCGATCGGATTCTGTAGATTGATAATTGCGTAGTTGCTCAGAAAAGTAGGATCGAAACGATCATCATCCGCGTATAGGCTCTGGATCAGCAGGATATTCGTGCTGATCTTTCGCACGTTGACTCCCTGAGCGCGCACCTGCTCTGGTAACTGGGGCAGTGCGCTATTTACTGCATTTTGAACCAGCGCCAATGAAGTATTGAGATTGGTTCCGATCGCGAACGTAATAGTCAGTACGTAGCTCCCGTCGCTGCCGCTGGTCGATTGCATGTAGATTGAGTTTTCGACGCCATTCACGGAATGCTCAATTGGAATCCCGATCGTGCTGGCGACGGTCTGCGCGCTTGCGCCCGCATAGCTGGTGCTCACCTGAATCGTCGGCGGGACGATTTGCGGATATTGCGCGACTGGCAGCGAGTAGAGACAGACTGCGCCGAGCAGGACCGTGATGATCGCGATAACATTCGCGAGAATCGGGCGCTCGATAAAGAATCGCGACATTAGTCAGCCGATACTTTGCGATTACTCAGTCGATCGCCTCATGACGGGTCGCGACTTTCCGAGGAATCCGCGTCGTTCGTTGCGTCGAGAATTGTTCACTGATTCGCTCAGCCAGGATGTAAAAGACCGAAACAAACGGGATCGCGAGCAGGGTCGAGGCGAGCATACCGCCGAATACGACCGTTCCAAGCGACTGCTGACTCGCTGCGCCGGCGCCGGTTGCAGTCATCAGCGGCACGACGCCAAGGATAAAGGCGATCGACGTCATCAGGATTGGTCTGAAGCGGCGGCGTGTCGCTTCAACTGCGGCGTCAGCGGCGGACATCCCCTGTTCCTTAAGCTCGCGAGCAAATTCGACAATCAGGATCGCGTTTTTGGCCGCCAGCGCGATCATCAGGACTAACCCGATTTGCGTATAAAGATCGCTGGCGAAGCCGCGCATGATCAGAGCGACGACTACGCCCACCAGCGCCATCGGGACGGTCAGAACCACGGCGGCAGGATCGGCCCAACTCTCGTATTGCGCCGCTAGCACGAGGAATACCAGCGTGATCGATAGGACGAAAATGAAATCGGCCTGATTACCAATGAGCTTCTCTTGATAAGAAAGTCCGGTCCAGTTGTAGCCCATTCCGAGCGGCAAGCTGGACTCGGCGACCTTCTCCATACTGCTGAGCGCCTGACCTGAGCTGAAACCTACTGCAGGCTGGCCGATTATCGACGCGGCCGGATACATGTTGTAACGCGTGATTAACTCAGCGCCGAGCATCCGATGAATATCGAGCACTGCGCCGAGCGGAACCATGTCGCCGGTGCGATTACTGACGTAAAGATTCGCAATATCGGCGAAGCCGCGCCGGTAGTCGGCCGCGGCCTGCATCCGCACCTGAAAGCTCTGATTGAACTTATTGAACAGATTGACGTAGGTCGAACCTAGATAGGTTTCAAGCGTATCGAAGATATTATTGATTGGCACGCCGAGCGACTCGGCCATCGTGCGATTTATATCCAGCTCAAGCTGCGGACTGCTCGCGCTGAAAGTTGTGGTAATGTCGCGGAGCGCAGGCTGCTTGTCGGACGCGAGCAGCACTGCTTGCGTCGCTTTCGCCAGTTCGCCGAGACCAACTCCGGTGCGATCCTCGATCATCATCTGAAACCCGCCGGCCTGCCCGAGTCCGGCAATCGGGGGAGGAATGAGTACATCGAACTCGGCCATGCGGACCGCTCTAAGCCTCGCGCGTAAGTCGGCAACAATTGCTGACTGCGAGCGGGAAGCCGGCCTTTGGCCCCAGTCCTGATACATGACGTATTCAGTTATGACGTTGGAAAGATTCGCGCCGTCCGGGTCAGAAAATCCGCCGCTGGTGATCCATCCCTTGATTCCGGGCGTAGCCTTGAGCACTGCGTTGATCCGGTCGGCGAGCTCTCGAACTCTAGGTTGTGCGGCGCCTGCCGGCAATTGCGCCACCACTACGCAATAACCTTGATCTTCGGTAGGCAGGAAGGCAGTCGCATGATTACCGAAGGTGACCGCCGCGGCGCCCACCACAACGAAAAAGACCGTAGCCATGGCGTAGGGATGGCGAGCCATGCGGGCGACGACGGTGATATAACGCTGCTCGAGGGCGGTATAGACCCGATTGAAGCCCGCGTAGAACCAGTTGACCCGGTAATCCTTGGGCCGCGCTTTCAGATACAGCGCGCATTGCGTCGGCTTGAGCGTCAAGGCGTTAATCGCGCTGATGATCGCGGTGGCGGCGATGACCAACGCGAACTGCCGGAACATCTGGCCGGTGATGCCCGGCAGGAACGAGGCCGGCAGGAAGACCGCAGTCAGCACCAACGTGATGCCGAGCACCGGGCCGGTCAGTTCGCGCATGGCTTGGATGGCGGCGTCCTTGGGGGTGAGTCCTTGCTCGATATAGTGCGAGGCGTTCTCGACAATTACGATGGCGTCATCGACCACGATGCCGATGGCCAGGATCAGGGCGAAGAGCGTCATCAGATTGACCGTGAAGCCGAGCAGGGCCATCGCGGCGAAGGCTCCGATGATAGTGACCGGCACGGTAGTGGCCGGCACCAGCATCGCGCGGAAGTTCTGCAGGAAGACCATGATCACCAGCAGCACCAGAATCCCCGCCTCGAACAACGCCGCATACACCCCATGAATCGATTGGTTGATGAAAGTTGAAGTATCCAGCAAAGCCGTGTACTTCAGGCCTGCCGGGAACTTGCGGCTCATCTGCGCCATCAGGATGCGCACTTCCTTCGCGACGCGCAGGGCGTTAGCGCCGGGCAGCGTATAGACGTTCATCTGCGCGGCGTGCTTGCCGTTGAGGCCGGAGAATGTCGTAAATTCCTGCTGACTCAGTTCGACCTTCGCGATATCGCGGATGCGCACCACCGCCGCGGTCTGATTGATCTCATTGACGGTAGACGAAGCAGCGGGATCACTCGAAGGGGGCTGCGACTTCACGATGATGTTCTCGAACTGCGAGACGTCGGAAAGCCGGCCCATCGTGGTGACTGTAAATTGAAACATTTGATCCGAAGGCACCGGCGGGCCGCCAAGTTGCCCCGAAGCCACCTGCACATTCTGGTTCTGCACGGCGTTTTGCACGTCGAGCACGGTCAATCCGTAGGCCTTCAGCTTGACGGGATCGAGCCAGATCCGCATTCCATAAGGTCCCGCGCCGAGAATTTGTACCTGGCCCACGCCGGGCAGCCGCGCGATTGGGTTCTGCAGATTGATAATTGCGTAATTGCTCAGAAAGGTTTCGTCAAAACGGTTATCGTCGGAATAAAGGCTGCCGATCAACAGTACATTAGTGCTGACTTTCTGCACCGTGATGCCCTGCGTCTGGACCGCGTCGGGCAACTGTGAAAGCGCGCCATTGACAGCATTCTGAACGAGCGCGATTGCCGCGTTGAGATCAGTGCCGACCGCGAAAGTAATCGTGAGCGCGTAGCTCCCATCGCTGCCGCTGGTCGATTGGGCATAGAGCGAACCTTCGACGCCGTTGACGCCCTGCTCGATCGGGATTCCGACCGTCGCCGCAACGACCTCCGCACTCGCTCCCGGATAATTGGTGCTGACGCGAATCGTCGGTGGGACAATCTCAGGATATTCGGTTATGGGCAACCGTAGCAGGCAAACTGCACCGAGCACGACCGTTACAATCGCAATCACGTTGGCGAAAATCGGTCGCTCGATAAAAAATCGGGACACGCTGCACCCCCGTCAATCGTTTGCTCAGCCGCCTGCGAGAGGGGCTTGGCCAGATTTACGGACAATAGCTTGCTGCGGTTTGACGATGCGCCCTGGGATCGCTTGCAAGAGGCCCTCGACGATTACCCGATCGTCGGGCTTCAATCCGTCTTCGATTACGAGGTTATCGCCGACCTGTGCACCGCTCTTTACGCTGCGGCGCTCGACAACATTCTGATTATTTACGACGAGCAGATATTCGCCCTGTTGATCGAAGCTGAGCGCGCTGCCCGGAACCGTCAAGGCGTCACGCCGCTGCTCAGCAGGTACCCGCACGCGGACAAACAAACCGGGTAGCACCGTGAATGAATGGTTCGGAAAAATCGCGCGGAGCTGCAAGGTTCCGGTCGTCGGCGAGACGCTTATCGAGGCGAAATCGAGCTGACCGGCGTGCGGAAAGTCCTTTTCATCCGAGAGACCAAAATAGGCTGGAATGGCGCGGGCGGCGAGCGGGGTTGTCGGCATCGCTTTCTGTCGCGAAAGGATGCGTAACAGGTCGCGTTCATTAATCGTGAAATAGACGTACAGCGGATCGATCCGATCGATTTGCGCGAGGGAAGTCTGCTGGCCCATCGCGCCGACCACGTTGCCGGGATTCACCAGATGGCGTCCGATCCGTCCACTGAACGGCGCGATTACGGAGGTATAGCCGAGATTTAACGCGGCCAGTTGGACCTGCGCCTTCGCGCCAATCAATCCGGCCTGCGTCGCGTCACGCTCATAATGCCAGTGATCCACGTCGGTCTGCGTCGCCGCGTCTTCGCGTAGGAGATTCGAATAGCGAGCGAATTCCTGCTTGGCATGCCAGAGTGCGGCGGCCTGAGCAGCGACCTGCGCTTGCGCTTGTTGTAGCTGGGCTTTGTATTGATCCTGTTGGATCGTAAAGAGCAGGTCTCCTTTGTGAACCACGGAACCATCGACGAAATGGATCGCCTGCAGGTAACCCTCAACACGTGCGACCAACGTCACCGAGTCGGTTGCGGCTGTATTGCCGGTGAATTCAAGATAGTCGGTTACCGACTGCACTACTGGACGTTCCACGGTGACAACCGGCAAGGGCGGGGGAGCGGCCGGCTTCTCACATCCAGTAATGAACGCAAATGACAGAAGCGCGATGATTACCGACCTACTACATAGTCGCATGAGCAGGCGAGCAAAGCTGAAATTATCAGCGCGGCGCATCAAGGGATCCTCAGAACTCAGGGACTCCAAGCGGCGGCTTCGCTCGATCAGAAGGTGCGGGCAGACCGGGCGCTTTCGGGTGCGAGAGGTCCGGCGTCAGCAGCGTACCCCAATTGGTTCGCGAAGTCATCTCAGTGCGGGTTTGCTCCGGGATGAAGTTATGCCCGTCGCGAATCTGCCACCCGCCGCCCAACGCCCGGTAGGTAGCGATCAAGCCCAGCGCGATACTCCCGGTCGCCAGAGCCAGATTATTTTGCGCCTGGTAAAGATTCTGCTCGGCGGTCAGTACTGTCGTGAAATCGGCGGTGCCCTGTCGATACTGAATCAGTGCAATCCGCAGCGCACCTTGAGCGCCCGCGACGCTCTGGTTGAGAAAAATTGCCTGATGGCGTGATTCGACGAAGGTGGTGATTCCGTTCTCGACATCCTGTTGAGCGGTCAAGACGGTATTTTGATAATTGAGTATCGCTTCCTGAAACTTGGCGTCCTGGAGGCGCACATTATTCGTAATTTGGCCATAATTCAGAATGTTCCACTGTACTGCTGGACCGGCGCTGAAAACCAGACTGCTTGACGAAAACACGTCAGCCAGCGAGGCGTGATTTACGTTGCTGGCAACGGTCCCAACATTCCCCATCAGAGTGAAAGTCGGGAACAGGTCGGCTTTGGCGAAACCAATCTGCGCGCATTGTGCGGCAGCCTGTAGCTCGGCCCGGCGAATATCGGGACGGCGGCGCAGCAGATCCGCCGGAATACCGACGATTACATCCGCCGGCGCGGTGGGTATTGTCGCAGGTCCCGCCATCACATCGCCGGTTGCTCCCGGCGCAATTCCCAGCAAGACGCTGAGCGCGTTGCGCGCTTGCGTCAGTTGAATAGTCAACTGAGGGACCGTTGCCTCAGTCGCACCGAGGACGGTTTCCGCCTGATAAACGTCGCGCTTGGTCGCAGTGCCGTATGCC
>CAWCJN010000009.1:0-12408 GCA_963795945.1 uncultured Pseudomonadota bacterium | reverse complement strand
GCCCGCCGATCGCGAACTGGTTTACCGCGCTTATGAACCCGCGATGATGCGTGAGGCGAGTGAAATCTGCCGGCAAATTCCGGCGCAAGACCTAGCAATCCAATGGAATGTCTGTATCGAAGTCCTCGAAATTGCCAGTGGCAGGACTTTCCTCGACGGCGATCCTTGGACGCGCGGCGGGGCGCAGTTCGAGCGAATCGCGCAGGCGATCCCGGCGCCGGCGATGCTCGGCTATCACCTCTGTTATGGCGACTTGGGTCATCACCATATGGTCGAACCCGACGACCTTGCGCTCTGTGTCCGGATGGCGAATCTCGCGATCTCGCGTTCACCGCACCGGGTCGATTGGATCCATATGCCGGTGCCGATCGGCCGCCGTGACGACGCCTATTTCGCTCCGCTGAAAGATTTCCGCATCGATCAGACCCGCATCTATCTTGGTCTCGTGCACTATCATGACGGCGTCGAGGGCGCATTGGCGCGCGCTAATGTCGCGCGCCGTTACCTTCAGCACTTCGGTATCGCGACCGAATGCGGCCTCGGCCGTCGCTCCTCCGAAACTCTGACCGATTTACTTACTATCCACCGCGACGCTGCCAAACGCCTGTTCACTATCACTGCATAGATGCGGGCGTCTGGAGTTCCACAGGCGATGCTCTCTTCATAGTGCACGCACCTTCGCCATTCCTGCGCACAAGTCGTTAAGGAGTTCGGGCGCTCCGAGCTTTGCCGCCTTACCGGCCCTTCTCGTCTGTTATTCCTACGCGTGTAACTGCGCCATGGCCGATCACGCAAGCGGATCGCATGTGCGCCAACGCCGCGCGAGGAATCCCTAATCAATTTCTACTTTGGGGGCGGCAAACCGATCGATGCATTATCGATCGCGTAACGCCACTTGCCCGCCGATTTGTGCAAAAGCTCGGTCGTCCGCACCCGCGCTGTCGTTGGCTTGCCGTCGGGACCGGGAATCGTCGAATCCCACATGCCGATATTGATAATGTAGTTCTTGCCGATCGCTTGTGACTCCAAGCTCACCTGCTTGAGCGATCCCTTCGCCGCCCCGGCGCATTCGGTCTTGATGATCTTCTTGATCCCGGTCTTGCCGGTCGCCACTTCGTCTTCTCCCGGCCAGATCATCGTGGCGTTGTCTTCATAGAGCGCGATTGCAGCGGGGATATCGCAGGCATTGAAGGCTTTGCCGAAGGCGTCTGATTGCGCCTTCACGATCTCCTCTGGGGCGGCATAAACAAATCCGACGCTGATCAGAATTGCTGTCAGGCAAGCTAGTGGCGTTTTCATCACGTTCTCCTCCTCGCCCGAAGGCGCAACGACTCGCCTAGTGTGCGGTCAAACCCCCGTCCACCGGGATCGATGCGCCGGTCACGAACGACGCCCCATCCGAAAACAACCATGCCACTGCGTTGCCGATCTCCTCGGGACGCCCGGGCCGTCCGATCGGCTCCTGACTGAGGAGAGCCTTCTTTGTCTTCTCGTCTTTCATCCATTCGAGGATCGGCGGTGTACCGATAACGCCCGGGCAGATCGCATTGATACGGATATTCTTCTCGGCATATTCAACCGCGGCGGTCTGCGTGATCCCAATCACGCCATGCTTGGCGGCCGCGTAAGCGCCCATCTTGGGCGCCGCGAGCAATCCCGCGGTCGACGCTGTATTGACGATCACGCCGCCGCCCTGCTTGAGCATCTGCAAAATTTCATACTTCATGCAGAGCCAGACGCCCTTGAGATCGACCGCGAGAGTTTGATCCCAGTTCTCCTCGGTATCTTCGGCGGTATAAAGCAGCTTGCCCGAGATACCGGCGTTGTTGAACGCGCCGTCCAGCCGCCCCCATTTTTTCACCGCAGCGCCGATCAGCGCCTCGACATCGGAGCCAGTCGCAACGTTGGCTTTGCGGAACTCCGCCTCACCGCCCGCCTCCCGCACCATCGCGACGGTCTCTTCGCCGCGTCGAGTCGATATATCCGAGACCAGGACCTTTGCCCCTTCACGCGCGAGCACCAGAGCGGTCGCACGGCCAATCCCCCCGCCCGCACCCGTGACAAGCGTAACTTTATTCTGAAGTAATGATGGCATCAGCTTTCCTCTCTGCTCGAATAGACTTCTGACTCTTTATCGTCAAGTGCGAATCTCACTCTTGATCCGAAACCGTATCGAAAATCTTGCAGTAGAATTCGCTACCGGCGGCGGATGGCAAGGTCGCGGGGGTGCGCCAAAAGCTGCGGGTAATCGCGGACCAGTGAGGCGTGCGCTGGTGAATCAAAGGAATTGGCGATAATGACGATAGCCGGTGCGGGGTGGGCGTCGAACGTCGTAACGGATGGCGTAGGTGTCTGGTCGCGCAGATAGTAGCGGACGACGTTGTCGGCATAACGCGGAGCTACGCCGATCGTATCCGAAGGCTTTAGGCTATTGACGGCAATGGCGGCTGCCTCGGCCCATTGCGGGGTGTGCGGCTTGCTCGCCCAGGTCTCGACGTGCGCCAGCGCGAGCGCCACCACAATCGCAAGCGCGCCGGGCCGGAAAGCCGCGGGCTCCAACTCCAAAATGCCGAGCGCCGCCAAAGCGAAGAATGGTACGAAACAGGAGAGCAGATAACGCTCGACGAAGGCGGGCCGGAACAGATACGAGAGCAGTGTCAGAAGGAGCGGCGGAGCGAGCATCCAGAGTATCAGGAAAAGCACCGCTCCCGAGCGGGTGCGCCAACTGCGAATCGCGCCTGAGACCGCTAGGATTGCCATCAGCGGAAAGACGTAAGTGCCAGTGGCTTTGTTGAACAGCGTGATTGAATCCCACGCTACCGGCGGTGAAATCCAGCTCCAGGTATCAGGATTCGGTGCGCCGCCGCGATTATGCAGATAAAACATAATTGCTGGAACAAGCAGGATGATACCGGTGAAGATCGCTATCGCAATGCGGAGGATGTAGCGAAAGTTTTGGGCCCAATTCGCGCGGAGAAGGACGAGCGTATAGAGGCCCTCCGGCACGAGAATCAGCGCAGTGCTGAAAGTCGTGGCGATGGCGCATCCGGTGAAAATCGCCAGTGCAATCAGATCGGGTATCGCGCTATGGCGCACCGCGCGCAGGAAGCACCAGAGCTGCGCGAGTGTTAACGCGAGCGCGAGCGGGTACATCCGCGCCTCGCGCGAGTACTTGATCGTGACAAGATTGACCGCGATGAGTATCGCTGCGATCGCGGCGACGAGCGCCGCGGATTCAGTAGTCGCCGGATCATCTTCAATGTTCTTTGCGGGATCGGCTGAGCATGGCGTGAGAGAAAAAATCTCGCGAACGGCGAAAAAGACCAGCGCGATCGCGATCACGCCCGCGAGCGCCGACAGCGAGCGCATCGCCGCGACGCTGTCGCCAAAGGAACGGATCCAGAAGTGGAGCACGAGATCGTGAAGTCCGAGCTCGCCCGGGTTCAGGTGCGCTTGACGACGAAGGACTTCGGCGAACGAGGGAGCGGAAGCAGCGGCCCACGATGCGCCCTCGTCAGCCGAGAGCTCGGTCGTGTTCAGTCCCGCGAAGCGCAGGTATGCGCCGGCTGCTATTGCGATAATGAGCAGTCCGAGAGTCCATTCACGGACGCGGGTCATGCGGGAGAGGATTTCTCGATTGCGCGCCAGAGCAGGCCCCAGCGGACGCCCTGATCGCTGACGATGACCTGCTTCATTTTGAAATGCGACATAATCCGCTCGAGGATAGCAGCGCCGGCGAAGATGACGTCGGCGCGACCCGGCTCGACGCCCGGGATACGCTTACGCTCCTCGAGCGGAACATGACTCAATCGCAAGATCACTTGCAAGACATCATCTTGCGAGAGGATATGGCCATGCACGCGCGTCGAATCATATTGCGCAAGTTCGAGCGCTACCGCGCAGACGGTGGTGACCGTGCCGGCAATCCCGACCATCACGTCGGGCTGGAAGTTCCATTTAAGCGTGGCGAGCGCCTCATCGATCGTGACGCGCAACTCGACCGCTTCGCGCGTATGCGGCGGATCCGATTTGATGATGCGTTCGGTCATCCGGACCGAGCCGATTTGCAGGCTAATGTAATCGATCGTGCCGCCGGGTTGGGCGCGAACGAATTCGGTCGAGCCCCCGCCTATGTCGATAATCAGGAGATTGCTCGCGAGGTCCAGCTGCAGGCCTTTCACGGAGGAGAGATAAGCAAGTTGGGCTTCGGTCTCGCCGGAGATCACTTCGAGTTCGAGGCCGGTGCGGGCTTTGACGCGCGCGATGAAATCCGCGCCGTCGCTCGCGTCACGTAGCGCAGCGGTCGCGGCGCTTAGGATTTTTTCCGCGCCGAGTGAGCGCGCCTGCTCGACGAATTCCGCGATGGTGTCCAGAGTGGCGAGTGCCGAAGCGGGATCGAGATGGCCGGTCGCATCGACGCCGCGGCCGAGGCGCGTGATACGTGAAGCTTCGGCGAGTTTGCATAATTGTCCGTCGGGCGTCGTCTCAGCCACGAGCATCAGGACCGTGTTGGTGCCAACGTCGAGTGCGGCAAGTTTCATAGATTTACGAGTGCTTAACGGGGCAGGCGAGGCTCGTCGCCCTGCCCGGAGGCTCTTAAAGGATAGTCGAGCGATTTCGGGAGTTCAGTGCTCAGAGGGATTTGATTACCGGTAATCCATTCATTGAGTGCGGCGAGCGCGCGAGCGCCCATCGCGCGCTTTTTCTCAGCATTGCGTTCGCGACTGGTCAATGGCGGCATCAGGCCATAATTCGCATTCATCGGTTGGAATTCGCGTCGCTGGGAATCAGTGATATAGGCGACCAGCGATCCAAGCGCCGTTTCGGGCGGCGGAACGATGAGGGGCGCCGACGCGATCATCCGTGCGGCATTGAGCGCAGCAAGCAAGCCCATTGCCGCCGATTCGACGTAGCCCTCAACGCCGATCATCTGTCCAGCCATGAACAGATCGTCGCGGTTGCGAAGTTGTAAAGTCGGGCGCAGCAGGCGCGGCGAGTCGATAAACGTATTGCGATGCAGTGATCCTAACCGTACGAACTCAGCATGTTCGAGGCCCGGGATCATGCGCAGCACGCGCCGCTGGGCCGGATAGGTCATCTTGGTCTGGAAACCAACCATATTGAACAGGCGCGCCGCGCGATCGTCCTGCCGGAGCTGCACGACGGCATAGGGGCGCGCGCCTCCGCGCGGATCACGCAGGCCCACCGGGCGCATCGGGCCGAAGGCCAGCGTGCGCTGACCACGTCGCGCCAATTCCTCGATCGGCATGCAGCCCTCGAAATAAACTGGACGTTCGAAGTCGTGCAGCGGCATCTTTTCCGCGTCCATCAGGGCAGCGACAAAGGCGTCGTATTGATTCTCGTCCATCGGGCAGTTGAGATAATCCTCGCCGCCCTTACCATAACGCGAGGCCTTGAAGGCCACGTTCATATCGACCGATTCGGCAGTAACGATCGGCGCAATCGCGTCGTAAAAGTACAGGTTCCGCTCGCCGATCAACGAGTTGAGTTGCTCGCCGAAAGCTGTGCTGGTGAGCGGACCGCTAGCGATGATCGAGGGTCCATCGGGAATCGACACCGCTTCCTCGCGGACAATTTTGATCATCGGATGGGCTTCGAGGGTAGCGGTGATAAAGCCCGCGAACGTGTCGCGATCGACTGCCAAAGCTGATCCGGCGGGGACCTGAGCCTGCTCTGCCACCGCAATGATCAGCGAGTCGAGCCGCCGCATCTCTTCCTTGAGTAGGCCGACGGCGGTTTCAAGTGAGGCGCTGTGCAGCGAGTTCGAGCATACCAGTTCGGCGAACATCGCAGTCTGATGCGCCTCGGTCATCCGTGCCGGACGCATCTCATAAAGTCGCACGCGTAGATTGCGACGGGCGAGTTGCCATGCCGCCTCGCTGCCCGCTAGTCCCCCGCCAATAATAGTTACGTCAGCCGCGTCCATCGAAGTGACGATCGTGACGAGTTTGCCGGCTCATGTAAATGCGTGTCGATCCGGAGCGTAGCTATTCGACTAGAGATCGAGAAGCAAGTCTCACGGAGGTTACGACGATGCAATACATACTGTTGATCTATCACAACGAGAAGAACCGGATGAGCCCGGCGGAAGAGTCCGCGATGCTTCAGGACTACATGACCTTTACGCAGGACATCGTGAAGGCCGGGAAATTCAAAGCGGGCGATCGGCTCGAAGCGACCGCCAATGCGACGACCGTGCAGGTGCGCAACGGCAAAACAATCACGACCGATGGACCATTCGCGGAGACCAAGGAGCAACTCGGCGGGTATTACATCGTCGAAGCGAAGGACCTCGATGAGGCGCTGGCGATCGCGGCGAAGATTCCGGGCGCGCGTCACGGGTCAATCGAAGTACGGCCGATCTGGCAGATGAATCGGTAGGCGGGTTGCGAACTCTAAAGGGAAAGGGGAGATCGATCATGGCGACGTCGTTTACGGGCGGATGCATGTGCGGAGCGGTCAGATACGAAGGTGCGGCAGACCCGCTAATCGCGGCTAATTGTCACTGTCGCGATTGTCAGAAGGCGACCGGCGCTGCGGTTCCCTCGTTCTTCGCAGTGCCCAAGAGCGCCATCAAAACAATCGGTGAATTAAAGTATTATGACTGCAAAGCGGAGAGTGGAAACACGGTCAGTCGCGGCACGTGCCCTAAGTGCGGATCGCGCGTGATGGGTACGAGTACGATGATGCCGGATGCAGTAGTGATTATGGCCGGCAGCCTGGATGATCCGAGCTGGTTCCGCCCGATGATAGACGTATGGACTTCGCGGGCGCAGCCGTGGAATCAAATGAATCCGGAGTTACCCAAGTTCGAAAAGAATCCGCTGATGTAATAGGTAAGCGGCAGCAATGCCGAAAATGAACGATAGCGTGGCGGTGATTCGATGCGCTAGCCTCGACTCACCGCTATGAACTCTTCGATCATTGAACGGGTCTATCGTGAGGAATTCGGACGGATTCTCGCCTCGCTAATTCACCTGATCAGTGATTTTGAACTGGCTCAGGATGCAGTGCAGGAAGCGTTCGCTGCGGCGGTCGAGACTTGGCCGCGTGAGGGAATTCCGGGAAATCCCCGTGCGTGGATTATCGGCACGGCGCGGCATAAAGCGATCGACAAGATTCGGCGGGACGTGCGTTTCAGCCAACGACGAGAAGAGTTGACGAGAATGATCGAGCTGGGGGCCGATTCAGGCGCGCAGGATTTGGAGAATGCCGCGATCGCTGACGAGCGGCTGCGGCTAATCTTCACCTGTTGTCATCCGGCGCTCGCGCGTGACGCACAGATCGCATTGGCATTGCGCACCTTATGCGGTCTGACGACCGACGAAATCGCGCGTGCGTTTATTATTCCTCCCGCGACGATGGCGCAGCGGCTGGTGCGCGCGCAACGCAAGATTCGCAAAGCCGGCATCCCGTATGAAGTCCCACCGGCGGACCTCCTGCCGGAACGGCTCGATGCGGTAATGGCGGTCATCTATCTGGTCTTCAATGAAGGGTATGCGGCTACGCAGGGCGACATGTTGATACGGGCCGATCTGTGCGCCGAGGCGATTCGGCTCGGACGGATGCTGCACGAATTGATGCCGGCGCGGGGCGAAGTGCGCGGGTTGCTTGCACTGATGCTGCTGCAGGATTCGCGACGCGCCACGCGGCTCGACTCGCGTGGCGATATCGTATTGCTCGAAGAGCAGGATCGCACGCGATGGAATCGCGAACAGATTCATGAGGGTCTTAAATTGGTCGAGGAAGCGCTGCGGCTCGGACCGATCGGTCCGTATGCGATTCAGGCGGCGATCGCCGCGGTGCACGGGCGAGCAGCATCGGCGAACGAGACCGACTGGCACGAGATCGAGGCGCTATATGCTTACTTGATGCGCCTTCAGCCGTCGCCAGTGATCGAGCTGAATCATGCGGTCGCTGTCGCGATGGCGCGTGGACCTCAGCACGGACTTCAGATGATCGAGTCGATTCGGGTGCGCGAGGAACTCGACGATTACCATCTAATGTGGTCGGCGCGCGCTGATCTTTTGCGGCGGCTGAAGAATTGGGCCGAAGCGGCGGAGTCCTATCGACGAGCACTCGGATTGGTCAGCGGCGAGCCCGAGAGGAAATTCCTGACGCGCCGTCTCGACGAGGTCGAAGCATTGGCTCGCGCTCAGGACGGACGCGGCTGATTCAACAGTTCACCTAAATTACGATATACCTGCGAGTTGAACACCAACCCGACGTGACAGCCGTTGACCTCGATGTTGTGCGAATCGTCGGGATCGAGCGCACGCGGGTAGCGCACGATACGATCGGCGCGGCTATAAATCGCCATAAATGGAATTGATGGGCTGAGCGGCGTCTTATCACGCGAGATCGGTGCGCCCAGCGTGATTACCTGACGGACAATATCAGGACGTTGTTGCGTGACACGACGCGCGATCACGCCGCCGAGACTGTGGCCAATCAGGGTAGGGCGCATCCCATTATGCTCGCGCATCGCGGAGTCGCAGACGGCCATTACCTGCTTGATGAGCGCCGTCATCTGTCCCATGTTGCGCTTGATACCGGAGGCATACGAGACATAACCCATTCGCTCGAGCCATCCACGCATCGTTTGCAGGTAATGATCGCTCGCCAGAAAGCCCGGAATCGCGACTACCGGATGGCCATCGCCGCGCGGGACGTCAATGCCAAAGAAAGCCGGATCTATCATGAGCTGACTAAACTCACGCGAGGTAGCGAGCATCTCACGCGAGAAACCATATAGCAGCGTCGCGCCGCCGACGCCGAACAGCCCCTTGATGATACCGCCTTTCGATAGATTCAATTCGATTAACTCCTGTCTACACTTAAGCGCTGGAGGGTGTTGCCGATTCGGAAACTGATGCAGTCCCGGCCACTTCGGCGGTCGCCGCGTAGCCGCATTCCTTGTTCGGACAGAGCCACCGCGCGCCCTGGCGCTTGCTGACCTTCTCTACTAGATAGGATGAGATGCATTCAGGGCAGGGGCGTGGCACAACGCGATCCCAGCTTGCGAATTTGCACTTGGGATAGCGTCCGCATCCGAAGAACAGTTTGCCGCGCCGGCTCCGGCGCTCGAGCACTTCGCCTTCCTTGCAGTCCGGGCAGGCGACACCCGTTTTGACCGGTTCGGATTGCATCCGCTTAATGCCGTCGCAGTCAGGATAGCCGGAGCATCCGAGGAACTCGCCGAAACGTGAACGGCGGCGAACCATCGGGCGGCCGCACTTCTCGCAATTTTCGTCGCTTGGAACTGGTGCGCTGGCCTCTTGCGGGATGATCTTGCCTTGCTCGTCACGCGTGAACTCGCTGGTGTTGGTGCAGGCGGGGTAGTTGGAACAGGCGAGAAACTCGCCATTACGGCCGAACTTGATGACCATTGCGCCGCCGTCCAGCTCGCACTTAAGGTCAGTCGGAAGACCGTTGCGCTTCACCGCAGGCATCTTCTTTTTGGCCTCGCCGAGCCGCTTCTCGAACGGATCATAAAAGCGCTGGAGCGTTTTGACCCAGTTCTCGCGGCCCTCTTCGATGCCATCGAGCTCACCTTCCATCGCCGCTGTGAACCCGACTTCGAGGATGTCCGGAAAGGCGGCGACCAACAGATCGCAGACCACGCGACCGAGCGAAGTCGGACGCATCCGCTTGCTCTCGTCCTCTTCGACGTATTCGCGGCTCAGAATGCTGGTCATGATCGCGGCATAGGTCGAGGGGCGGCCGATGCCCTTGTCTTCCAGCTCCTTGATCAGCGTAGCCTGCATGAAACGCGGCGGCGGCTGAGTGAAATGCTGCTCGGGGATGAAGCCGAGGAATTTCAGGATTTCGCCCTCGGTCATCGCGGGCAACATCGCGACATCGTCGTCACTGGTTGACACATCATCCACGCCCTCGAGATAGACCCGCATGAAGCCGTCGAACTTGCGCACTTGGCCGGTGGCCCGGAAAACCGCGCCATCCACGTCGATATCGACGGTAGTGCGATCAAAGACCGCGGGCGGCATCTGACTCGAGACAAAGCGATTGAAGATCAACGTGTATAAGGCGAGAGCGTCCTTATCGAGATAACGCGCCATCGATTCCGGGTCACGCTCGACCGCGGTCGGACGAATCGCTTCATGAGCTTCCTGGGCGGATTTTCCGGAACGATAGAAATTAGGCTTTTCGGGTACATAGTCTTTGCCGTAACGCCCTTCAATATAGCCCCGCACGGAAGCCAGCGCGTCGTCGGAAACGCGCGGCGAATCGGTTCGCATGTAGGTGATCAGACCGACTGCACCTTGATCGCCCAGTTCGACGCCTTCATACAGGCGCTGCGCGACTTTCATCGTGCGCGACGGCGAGAAATAGAGCTTGCGCGAGGCCTCCTGCTGCAAGCGCGAGGTGATAAATGGCGGGGCTGCGCTGCGCCGGACCTCCTTGCGTTCGATCTTGCGGACGGTGAAGATCTCGCGCTCACAGGCGGCGATAATTTCGTCGGCAACCGGCTTCAAGAGCTTGGTCGCCTTGTTGTCGATACGCTCGTCTTTGTAGCTGTAAAGCCTCGCTTTGAACGGCGGTGGATTCCCCGCCTCGAGATTCACGTCAAGCGTCCAGTATTCTTCGGCGCGGAATGCCTCGCGCTCCTTTTCGCGCTCGACGATGATGCGTAGGGCGACTGATTGCACCCGTCCGGCGCTGATCCCGCGCTTGACTTTATCCCACAGTAGAGGGCTGACCTGATAGCCGACCAGCCGGTCGAGCACCCGTCGGGCCTGCTGCGCTTCAAACAGATGCTGATCGAGTTGCGATGGATGCGCGATCGCCTCTCGCACCGCGCGCTGGGTGATTTCGTGCAGCAGCACGCGATGAATTCCGCCCGACAACTTGCCGAGATGCTGTGCGATATGCCATGCGATCGCCTCACCTTCGCGATCAGGGTCGGTGGCGAGGTAGATGTTTTCCTTATCCTGAGCCGCAGCCTTGATTCCTTCGATTACCTTGGCTTTGGCCGGAATCACCTGATATTCGGGCTCGAAGCCTTTTTTGAGATCGACGCCCAGCCGGCTTTTCGGAAGATCGACGACATGGCCGACCGAGGGCGCAACGGTAAAATCGCGTCCCAAATAACGCTTAATAGTCTTGGCCTTAGCCGGAGACTCAACAATAACGAGATTCTTTGCCACTTTGCAGACCCTCTGCCTCCAACGGAGCTACGGATGGAATCCGAAGATTAGTTGGTTATGCGAGTGAAAACAGCTTGCCTGGATGCTGCGTCACGAGTCCACGCAACTCAAGCTCAAGCAGTAATTTAAGCACGGTCTGTGCATTAAGCCCGCTGCCTTCAATTAGCGCGTCAACATGAAGCTTATCAGCATTCTTTAGATACGATAGAACCTTTTTAATTTCTGTTGTTTCATTCTCGATTGCCTGATCGTCGATGATAGTGGGCTTGGTGTTATCAATACTGGGAAGGTGATTATCGCGAGCACTTACGGGACCGAGTTGCGGCAGCAGCTCTTCGAGCACGTCTTCGACGCAATCGACGAGTCGCGCGCCTTCTTTGATCAAGCGATTGCTGCCGCGGGTTTTGCCGTTGAGCGGACTGCCGGGAACTGCGAAAACCTGCCGATTCTGCTCGAGCGCCATTCGGGCCGTGATAAAGGAGCCGCTCTTTTCGGCAGCCTCGACGATTACCACCCCAAGGCACATCCCGGAAATCAACCGATTACGCGCTGGAAAATTCTCAGCGATCGGCGGTGTGCCCATCGGCAGCTCAGAGATCAACGCTCCGCCTGTTTCAACGATATTTTCTGCTAATTTGCGATTCTCCGGGGGGTAAATCACGTCAACGCCGCTGCCCAGAACGGCAATCGTCTTGCCCTGAGCGTCAAGCGCGCCTTGATGCGCTTCGGAGTCGGCGCCGCGCGCCAGACCGCTAACCACCGTGAATCCCTTGGCGGCGAGTTTGAGACCGAGGCGCTGCGCCATCCGGCGGCCTGCATCGCTGGCGGTCCGAGCGCCGACTACAGCGACGCATTTCGAATCGTCGGGAGTGAGGTTGCCCCGCAAAAAGAAATAAGGAGGTGGGGCCGCAATCTCGCGAAGATTTATTGGATAATCGGGGTCGGTCCACCTTACCAGGCGTCCACCGATCTTCGGCAGCTCGCAGAGTTCCTTTTCGAGAGGCGAAAAATCGTCGAAGCGGTGATGCCCAGCGCGACCGGTCGAGTTATGCGAGCCTCAATCAGCGCGTCTGCGGGTTGACGAAAAATCTCTTCCGCCGAGCCGAAGCGTTCCAGCAGGAGCCGCGCCGTGCGCGGCCCGACGCCACGCACAGCGCGAAGAGCCATCCAATATAGTTCAGCCGCCGGAGCCATCATTATGCCGTTCGTAACCGGAGTC
>CAWCJN010000008.1:0-238473 GCA_963795945.1 uncultured Pseudomonadota bacterium | reverse complement strand
ACGAAACAGCCGTGCCATGGCGACAAAATCCTTGAGCGGGGTGAGTCCCGCGACCGTCGCCGCCCAGGTATCGCTGACCAATCCGAAACGCTCGATCGGCTTAAGCTGTTCGAGATTCTTCGTCAGCGCTTCAAGCAGTCCCGCGGTATAACGCACGCGAAAAAAGCCGCTGCCATTCTCATTGACGAGCGCCCATTCGAGCTTGCCCGGTAATTCCAGTGTGGCGCTCGAATCCGTCAACAAAATCCGATGTGTCGAGATACCTTTCTCCGTCTTTACCCGCATAATAATCGGTACATGCCAGAGCTGATTCTCGGGCTGCTCCGGGGGCGCGTAGAAGAAGCGGCGCTGCGTCAGCTTGATCGATCGTCCATCAGCGCTTGCCTCCGCGCTGACGATTGGAAAGCCCTGCTGAAAAATCCAGGTATCCATCATCGAGCGCACCGGCTGGCTCGATTCCTCCTGCAGCGCGTCCCACAGGTCGCCGGTTTCAGTATTAGCGTACTGGTGCTTCTTCAAATAGAGCGAAATGCCTTTGCGGAATTGCTCCGCTCCAAGGTACTGCTCGAGCATACGCAGCACCGACGCACCCTTCTCGTAGGTGAGCACGTCGAACATCGACCGACAGTCCTCAGGACTCAGGACCGTGTATTCAATCGAGCGAGTGCTCTTTAGTGCGTCGATCGCCATCGCCGCCGAGCGTGAGACGCCGAAACTGTCCCATCGCCGCCACTGCGGCTTCCACGCATCGACGGCGAGCATCTCCATAAAGGTGGCGAAAGCCTCGTTGAGCCATATGCCGTTCCACCACTTCATCGTGACGAGATCGCCGAACCACATGTGCGCGTTCTCGTGCGAGACGACGTCGGCGACCCGTTCGAGTTCGGCGCGCGACGCGGTTTGTGCGTCGGCGAGCAGGGCGGTTTCGCGGAAGGTAATCGCACCGAGGTTTTCCATCGCGCCCGCCGCGAAATCCGGAATCGCGATCAGATCGAGCTTGTCGCCGGGGTAGGGGATTCCATAGTAATTGGCGAAAAATTTGAGCGAGAATGCTCCGATCTGCTCGGCCCACGGCGTCAGCGCCTGCTTGCCCGGAACATGCACGACCCGCAGCGGCGTCCCCGCGTCAACCGCTGGGGTCTCCTCGAATTCTCCGACGATGAAGGCGAGCAGATAGGTGGACACCTTAATCGTGTCCTTGAACACGACCGCTTTCTTGCCGCTGCCGACCGGCTTTTCACTCTCGATTCCCGCATTCGAATATGCGGAAAGATTCTCGTCGATCACGAGCGTGACCTTGTACACAGCCTTGAGAGCAGGTTCGTCCCAGCAGGGCAGGGCGCGACGGGCGTCGGTCGCCTCGAACTGCGTGGTTGCCAGCGTATGCATCTTGCCCGCCGAATCGGTGTACTGGCTGCGATAGAAACCGTGCAGCTTATCATTCAGGATGCCGCGGAATTTGATCTTGAGCGTCCACGCGCCCGGTTCAAGCGTCTCCGCGAAATGCACATGTGCCCGCTCGCGCGCCGGCTCCAACTCGATTTTCGACGCGGCCAGGCGCTTGCCCGCGCGCTCAACTACTGCCGAATCCAGCTCCAGCTCAAGTGCATTCACGACGATTTCCGAAGTCGGAGTGACTACCCGGATCGCGACCGTCTCGTCACCGGCGAAGGTGAACGCGATCAGATCGGGTGTAAGGGTCAACTCATAGCGTTCCGGTATTACAGTCGTGGGCAGACGGTATTCGAGCGCCTGAGCGGCGCTTAGACTAGTTTCCTGATCGAACATCGCGGTTCCTTTTCGAGGGGTTGCGTATGTATCCGGCGACGTTTCGCCGTAGTCTGCATTGTAGGCGCAAAGCGCTGGCGACGCGAGTTAGACGAGGCCTATTGCCAGACGTGTTGACGAGCGAGAGCGGCAAAATTCGTCAAAGTGACTTGGGCCGAGGTGAAAGCCTCGCGAATGCGCGGGCTGGTCAAAATTGCGACTTCCCGCCGCACCTCGGCAAAGGACGGTGCAGCGCCAACATCATCGACCGGGTGAAAGTATATTTCGGTCAAACCGCGGGGGAGTCGTGCGATGATCCCGGCGACATAGTCTTCAGTGAGGTTGCCGCTTTGATGCAATCCGAAGAGCCAGTCAGTGCTTTGCGCGCCCTTGCTCACAAACAATCGTCGAGCGCGACGCGACAAGGCGCGGAAAATCGCCGCTTCCACCAGCTTGCGCGGTGCGTTATCGCGGGCCAGCGCCAACGTTGTAAAGACCGGCTCGCGCGGCAGCCGGATCGACTGAATGGTGTACTCGTCGATCAGCTCCGCTAGGATGTCGGCGATGGCAGGATGAACATGAAAGTTCAAATGCCCGTCGAGGTGAGAAAGATGTCCTATAAGTTTGAGGTGCAACTCAACTTGCGCGCGGATCTCGTCGCGGAGCAAGGTTTGAATCCGGCGATTGAAAAAATAGCGCATCCCCGCCAGCGTCGGATTAGTGGCAAATTCGCGATGAGCATCGACAATGCCGAGCAGATTCTCGTGATTCAAAACCGCCCGGCCACGGCAAACTACTAAATGCAAACCGACGTCCAAAGCGGGATTATCGCGCGCCAGCGCCGCCGCCTCGTCGCGCGCCACACCGGTAATCATTAGGCTGGTCGCGGTGAGCACACCTTCGCGATAGGCGCGAAGCACGCCCGCGTTAACCTCTCGCGATAATCCGAAATCATCGGCCGTCACAATTACCATCTTCTCCACTCGCACTGTGCGCGTCTCCTTCGCGCTGTCGAGCGGCTTGATCAAAGATCTCATGCGCGTCATTTTGCTTGCATCTTCAATGACGCTCAAGTTTGCCGATATTTTGTATAATGATTCGCATAGCGCAGAGTTGATAGAATGATTCTCATTTTTTGCGCGTTCCGCGGTGAGTTTACGCCGCTTCGGGCCCGAATAACCGATCAAAGGGCATGGTCCATGCCGGGGCTGCGGGGCGTTGCGGGTCGAATGGGAAAGGCGGAAGTCGCGCTAATCGCCAGCGGTATCGGAATAATACGCGCTCGGGAAACGGCTGTACGCGTGCTCAACCAGACACACGAAGTAGAACGCATAATTATCACCGGCGTGGCTGGTGCGCTTCATCATGATCTCCGTATTGGAGATGTAGTAGTCGCCGAGCGGCTGTGGCTCCGGCGTGGCGATGAGTTTGCGATCGAGCATGCTTTAGAAGTGGATAATGTTTCTTTGGTCAAAGAAGGGCTGGTGTCTGCCCGAATAATTCATAGGTCAGGGGCGATGCTGACCTCGCGCGCTGCGATCGTAGCAGCAGCGGATAAACGACAAGCCTATGAGACACTTGGCGCGCTGGCAGTCGATATGGAAAGTGCTGTGATCGCCCGTGAGGCCCATCTTCGCCGGCTTCCATTCGTGTGCCTCCGCACGATTCTCGATACCGCTGCACAGAACTTGGAAGCAGCTATTCTCGCGAACGAGAACGGACGGATTCGGCCTCTCAATGTGGCGTCGGCCTTGGCGCGGAATCCTCGTCTGATCGCCGCGTCAATGAGATTGATGAGAAATCTCAAGATTGCGACTGGCGTGATGGTTGAGGCAATCGACTCTGTACTTCAGCATTGCAGTTAAGACCGTTCAGGCGCGGCGTGAGCGGGACGCGATTGGCGAGTCGGCTATAGGAAAGACCGAATCATAAGGAAAATCATGGGTATGGCGCGCCACCGCAATTCGATCACCATACGAGCTTGGACGAATTAGAATACTGACGCCGAGTGCGACAAAAGGGAGATAGATAAAAATACTCACGCATGCGATTTCAGTAGCATGAATCGCAAACAACATCGCGATTCCAAAGCCAACCATCCCGAAATAGAGTAGCGGGCCGAGCAAAGCGCGCGATGGAAAATCCGGCATCAGACCAAAAGGTTTTTCTCCCGTGGCGTTAAGCTTTCGATCGATAAACTGAAATACTGCGATATTGATTGCAGCGACAAAAAGCCATCCGAGAAAGTTGGTAATCGGCACGCCGAAATACGGGCCCGGTGGGTCGTACCAAAATAAATTCCCGAGAAACCATTGAGCGCCGCGTACGCTTAGCGGATCGGCTATGAAGTCAACCATCACCATCAAGATCGACCCGAGTATCCACACGTGTAGCGAGCGGCGCAGGCTCCAAGTATCGAGCAGGCGCAAATCGCAGCTCGCGCGATAGAGCGGGGCGATTAGCAGCAACGCCGTCGAATAACTAGCAAAGCTGAGAAATACGAATGAGAGCGAGTCAAAAAAGGGGACGCCCGCGACCCAGACTTCGCGTCCAGAGGTTGCATGAAAGTAATGATATAGCCCAAAGGGAAAACCATTGTTGATAGAGCTCCATTCGCAGGTCATCGCAACCACCCAGGCAATTACGGCGAAGATCAAAGTGGTACGGATTCCATAATTGATAATTGCAGCAAAAAGAAAAGCTACGAGAAACGCGAACACGTAGGGACGTAGCGCGATGGTGGAGAGTAAGAGGTTCACCGCTGGGGCCGTTAACGTAATGTGCCAGTTCGGGATTCCTTGGCGTACTCGGACAGCAGGAAGGTTCGCGAGCACACTATACGGCAGTTCGGCGCGCCATTCCTACATCATAGAAGAAATCAATGGCGTGCTGGAGTGCGTCGTTGAGGTTGCCCGGCGCATAGCCGAGTTCGTTGCGGGCCTTAGCCGAATTAAAAAACATCTTTTTGCGGGCCATCCGTACCTCAGTCATGCTAGCGCGCGGTGCGCGGCGCGTGATCGTTCGTGCGATCAACTCAGCTCCAGCCGCAAATCCATACGCGACAGGATAAGGTATTTTGAGGCGTGGGGCGGGTATTCCTGAGAGTCGCGCAAGACGTTGAAACAATTCAGCAAGCGTAAGATTCTCTCCGCCAAGGATATACTTTTCTCCAATTCGTCCGCGCTCGGCGGCCAATAGGTGGCCCTGCGCAACATCTTCGACCGCTACCAGATTGAGGCCGGTCTCCATATATGCAGGCATCCGCCGATTGAGAAACTCGACGACAATTCGGCCGGTCGGCGTCGGCTTAAAATCGAACGGGCCGATCGGCGTTGAAGGATTCACGATGACAATCGGAACTCCGTCGTGCGCGGCCTCAAGAGCCGCTTGCTCAGCTATAAACTTAGAACGTTTGTAGGCGCCCACCATGTGTTCCAGCGCAACCGGCGTACTTTCAAGTCCTATCCCATCGATCCCGATACCGAGTGCGCCGACGCTGCTCGTATGAACCAGTCGCCGGACACCTGCAGCGCGCGTCGCCGCAATCACATTCTGCGTGCCCTCAACATTTGTTGCATAGAGCGGGGCTTGGTCGAGCAGCCATAGTCGGTAGTCCGCAGCTACGTGATAGATTTCATCACAATTTTGCGCCGCTGCTATAAGCGAAGTTCGGTCGCGCAAGTCACCGAACGCCGGCTCGTACTCGAGGCCTTCAAGTCCGCGCAAGTCTGCTCCGCGACGGACGAAGGCACGTACGCGAGCGCCGTCCGCAATTAGCGCGCGAGCTACATGGCATCCGATAAAACCATTAGCTCCGGTCACGAGGGCAAGCCGCGAACTCATCACAGCTATACGTGAAGCGCGGCACGTTCGGTTACCGCGGCGGCTGCCATATTCCCTGCGATCACCGCGCTCTCGATGGTCGCAGGCAAGCCGGTCTGAATCCAGTCGCCGGCCAGAAAGAGGTTTGGAATGGGAGTTGTGACTGGCGGGCGTTTGCGGTCGGATTCGGGATCGGTTGCGAAAGTTGCGTGTTTTTCTTTCAGCACCAACGCTTTAACGACCTGCGCCTGCCGCGCTGCCGGAAGCATCGCGCGCAGATCACGCAAGACAATATCCAACAGCTCTTCGTTAGAGCGATCGACTAAGTCGCGGGCGCCGCTAATCACAAAACTGAGATAAGCGGGACGCAGTTCATCGGGTCGCGAGAAAATGCGCCGTTTATTGAAAAGCCATTGGGTTTGCGTCCCGATAAAGCCGATAAATGAAGCTTGGGTCACCTCTCGATCAAGCCAGAGATGCACACAGATAATTGGTGAACTCTTCAATCCACCTAAATCAGAGAACGCCGCGTCAGTGATCGCTCCTTCAGGCAACAGCTTGAGTAATCGGTCCGGCGTAATTGCGGCGATAAAGCTGGCTGCTTCGAGTGCGCGTCCGTCACGCAGGCGCGCCGATGCAATGGCGCCATAAGGGTCCATTTCAAAACGCTCGACAATCGCACGGCACGCGATGACGCCGTCACGCCGCTCGATATATTTGCGCGCAGCCTCACAATAGAGATCACTCAATCCAACCGTCGAATAGAGAAAACTCGAATCTGAGCGACGCGAAAAAAAAGCCCGCTTCAAAACTTCCGCGAGCAATGCCGCGGAAGCGATTTCGGGATTTTCGTTTAGCGTCGCGATCGCGAGCGGATACCAAAAACAGCTTCGGGCACGTTCATCTTGGCCACTCAGATTCATGAATTCAGCCACTGTCATTCGAGCAAGATACCCGCGGCGGAATCGCTGCAGATACATCAAACGAGCGCCGGCGCGTATCAGACTGATCCGCTCTCGTGGAGTGAGATGGCGATACCCAAGAATGCCGCCCGTCATGTGAAACGGCCCGGGCAGGCGCGCGGTGCGCAAGACGGCCCGGCGCCCCGGTCCATCGAGCATCTCGATTTCAAGATTGCGATGCGCTACCAGTCGGTCACGCGTGCCGATCTTGCCCAAAAAATCAAGCGTCGCGTGATAGCATCCCATCAACACGTGCTGCCCATTATCAACGAAATCTTCACTGGCCGGATCGGTAAAGGAATAGGCGCGACCGCCGAGCGCAGGTTTGCTCTCAAGCAACGCGACACGAAACCCGCGCTCCGCCAGCGCGACTCCGGTGCTAAGTCCGGCGAAGCCGCCGCCAATCACGACGACATCTTTGGTCTCGACCGGCATGGCTCAACTTGCACGCGCGAAACGCGTTCCGGCCCAGGCTCGTCCGACGAGCAGGAGCTTGCGTGTAGCCGAGACACTGAGTCGCTGATCGAAGACTCGATAGCCGGAATGGATGATGCGATCGAGCAATGCCGAATAAATCAGACGCATACCTTCGGCGGCGATCATCGAGGATCGGTCTTCCGGGGCGAGTGCGCCGGCCGCTTCTTGATAAAAGGCGCGTGCACGCGCCGCTTCGAACTCCATGAGCTGACTGAATGCGGGGGTAAAGGCCGAGTGCAGAATCTCTTCCTCGCTAACGCCGAACCGTCTCAAGTCTTCCTGTGGTAGATAGATTCGATCGCGCGCCGCGTCCTCGCGGACGTCGCGAATGATATTGGTCAACTGGAATGCGAGGCCGAGCTTTTCTGCATAGACTCTCGTACTGGGATTGCGATAGCCGAAAATCTCGATACATATCAGCCCGACGGCCGATGCGACCCGACGGCAATAGAGACCTAGCTCATCGAAGCTCGGATAGCGTTTGCGCGTGAGGTCCATCTCGACCCCATCGATTACTTCTTCAAAGTAGTGGCGCGGAATTCCGAATCGATGGACATTATCTGCGAGCGCGCGCGAGACTCCACGCTCCGCGCTGCCACCATACACTTGCTCGAGCTCGTCGCGCCAGCGCTCGAGCAGCAGCACTGGTTGTGTAACGTTCTCATCATCCGCGATATCGTCCACAAAACGGCAAAATGCATAAACAGCGTAGAGCGCGCGCCGACGCTCAACCGGCAGCAGCATAAAAGCGTAATAGAAATTCGATGAAGACCGGCGCGTGACTTCGGCACATCTGACATAACCGGCTGCCAGTTCCTTTTGCTGCTCCACTCCAGCCACGTCCGTTCCCTTAGGATGCAAGGCGCCCGCGAAGGGCATGCCATCCGATCCGCAGATAATCAGATTTGCCAAGTTTGGGACGACGGCGCAGCACGTCATATTCGACGCGCTCGATTGCGCGCAAAATTGCGAGACCACCGCCAGCGAACATCAGGATATCGCGGCGCAATCGACGATTGACCATTCGATGTAAATCCCCGCCCCGTATCAGCATCTCGCGAGCGTATGCCACCTCATGTCTCATCAAAGAGATGAACTGTGGGCTGGGTTCGGACGCGCGCAAATCTGCTTCGGACACACCGAAGCGTTTCATGTCCTCGCGCGGGAAATAAATTCGTCCTTTATCGCGATCAATCGCGACGTCCTGCCAAAAATTCGCAAGCTGCAATCCGCTGCAAATGTAATCTGAAAGCCTTTGTCGCTCATCGTCGCAATAACCACAGAGATACAGCACAAGACGTCCAACCGGATTGGCTGAGAAACGCGCATAACTGAGCAGATCGTCGATTGTATCGAAGCCCTTGAAATGCACGTCACTGCGGAACGCGATTAGTAAATCTGCAAACGGTTGTCGCGGGATATTGAAGCGGCGCGCAGTATCAGCCAGCGCGAGCATCACCGGATCATGTGAGGCGCCGGAGTAGGCGAGATCCAGCTCACGCTCCCATTCGTCAAGCTTGGGGAGACTTTGTTCTTCATCAGCAAAATCGTCGGCAATGCGTGCGTACGCATAGATCGCATGCATGTGTGGCCGCATAGCACGGGGCATCAGCCATGAGGCAATCGTGAAGTTTTCGTAATGTGAGCGTGCGAGTCGCCCGCAATATGCGTAAGCCGACGCTATCTCTGCGGCGCTTCGCTGCGGAGGCGTTTCAATTTTATGCAGCGTGGACGCCAGTATGGATTCATTGGCGCGCGCCGCCATTTCAGTTCCCGCTAAGCGGCCACCGCGGCGACCCGTTGGCGCGCCATCATCCGTGCCCATCCGTCAATTTCGAGCAAGTCTTCCAGAGTGCCACCTGAGCGATTTGCATGGCGATTCATAATGGCTTCCAGATGCGAGGGAATATCGGCGAAACTAGACCTGCCGGCCAAGAAGCTCGCAACTAATTCCTCGTTGGCGGCATTAAGACAGGCCGGCATGCTCCCGCCCGCGCGCAACGACTCGTAAGCCAAGGCGAGGCAGGGGAAGCGCCTGGTATCCGGCTCCTCAAAAGTTAATGAGCCACACTCAATCAGCGAAAGAGTTTTCAAATGAGACAGCGGCAAACGCTCAGGATAACCGAGGGCAAAGGCAACCGGGATCGCCATGTCAGGCACTGCCATCTGCGCGAGCACCGAGCCGTCGATCATTTCGATCATAGAATGAACCACGCTTTGCGGATGGATCACGACCGAGATTTCCGCCGGCGCTGCATCGAATAGCCAACGCGCCTCGATAACTTCGAGTCCTTTGTTCATCAAAGTGGCGGAATCAATTGTGATCTTGTTGCCCATCCGCCAAGTCGGATGGTTCAGGGCGTCGCTTACCGTGATCGACTTGAAACGCTCTGCGGGCCATATCCGAAATGGGCCGCCCGAGGCGGTCAGGATGATTCGTTTGAGCGTCGCGCGCGGTTTGCCCTCCAGACATTGGAAAATCGCATTATGCTCGCTATCGACCGGCAGCAAGCGAACGCCATTTTCGTGGACTGCCCGAGTAATCAACTCGCCGGCAATCACTAGTACTTCCTTGTTGGCGAACGCGATATCCTTGCCGGCCTTGATCGCAGCCAAGGTAGGTCGTAGGCCCAGAGCGCCAACCAGCGCCGACATTATCAGCGACGCATCGGGATGAGTCGCGACCGCGATCGCTCCTTCCTCGCCATAGAGGATGTGGGGCTTTAGCGGGAACAAACTCCGGGCAAGCTCGGAAGCCAACTCGGCCGATTCAACAGAGATAAGTTCCGGCTGAAAGCGGCGCGCCTGTTCTGCGAGTAACGTGAGATTGCGACCGGCGGCCATCGCGACCACCCGAAAGCGATCGGGAAAGCGGCTGAGAACATCGAGCGTGGTAACACCCACCGAGCCGGTCGCGCCGAGAATCGAGATCGCTTTCATCGCAATTATCTATAGCCAGATTATTCTATAGCCAAGATCAATAGGCCGCCCGTTCAGCGAGGCGACGGCGAAAACGTCCCAAGGCCATCAGCGGAAAATAATGCGCATACATGTGATAGCGAAGATAAAAATTATTAGGGAAGCCGGTTCCGGTGAAGTGCTCATCGATCCATCGACCGTCTTCATTTTGTCGATCCAATAACCAGCTTACACCACGCATCACGCTATCGCTGAGTTCATCTTCGGCCGCGAGCAGCCCTATGATGGCCCATGCGGTTTGTGAAGGTGTGCTTGCACCCTTGCCCTTGAGTGTCGGATCCTGATCGGCAAGGCAGATTTCTCCCCATCCGCCGTCGTCATTCTGTACGGACTTTAGCCACTGCGCTGCCCGCGTGATCCAAGAATCTTCTATCGGACAGCCGATCGCTCGCAAGCCTGATAAGGCCGAAAAAGTCCCATAGATGTAACTAACGCCCCATCGACCCCACCACGAGCCGTCCGCTTCTTGATCGCGGCGCAACCAAGCGATCGCGCGGCGCGCCACCGGATGCTCAGTACGATAACCGACCGCAGCCATCATTTCGAGTACGCGGCCGGTAAGATCGGCGCAGGTCGGGTCAGTCGAAGCCTCGACATCGGCGAACGGCGCATGATTGAGCCATTCCGAATCATTATCGACGTCGAAGGCGGCGAATCCTCCGTCCTGGGATTGCATGCCCATCACCCAGTTCGCGCCGAGCCGAATGGCGCGTTCGCGCGCCGCAGGATCGCTCTCGTCGATAGTTTCCGCGAGCACCATCAAGATGACTGCGGAATCGTCCACATCAGGGTACCAATCGTTGTAGAACTCGAACGCCCATCCGCCGGGCTCGAGCGCAGGCCGCTTTACCGACCAGTCGCCTTTTTTGAAAATCTGATGATCGATCAGCCATTTAGCGGCATCGCGAATTGCCGGATGATCGCCGGGGGTACCGGAATCGAGCAGTGCTTTCGCGCCTAAAGCCGTATCCCAGTTGGGCGAGACACATGGTTGATAAAGGGTGCTGTCTCCCTGATCCCAAATCAACTCGCGAGTTGCCTCGATAGCCTTAACAATCACCGGATGGTCATTACGATAGCCCATGCTCTTCAATGCCATCGGGCTTAGCAAATAACACGGCTGAATCCCGCCCCATGAGCCATTGGCGTCCTGATGTTCGAGCAACCAATTCTCAGCATAGCTAATGGCGCGACTGCGCATACTCTTTAGATGATGTTTGTCATAGAAACGCAAAAGCTTGTCTGCGGTTAATAGAGCATTGCGTAAGGACAGCACCCGCTTTCCGTGGCGCAGCTTGAATTTAGTGAAGTGCGGCGGCTGGATGTAAAGTTCGAGTACGCCCTGACGCCAGTCAATGGCCACCGTGGGTTTTTGCGACTGCAAGAGCATCAGCGCGAAGAGCGTGCCGCGCGCCCACGACGAAAGCTCATACATATTGACTGGAAACCACTGGGGAAAAAGCGTGATCTCCACGGGCAGTGATGCCGTCGCATTCCATGCGACCTGACTCATCGACGCGAGATAAAAGCGGGCCAAGGTGCCGGAGTTGGCGATTCCGCCCTGGGATAGGATAAATCGCCGCGCCTGCATCATCGGTTCGTCACCCGCTCGCATTCCGGTCAGCTTCAGTGCGAAATAGGCGATAATACTGGTCGAGAGATGGCCCGGGCCATCGGGAAATAACGCCCACGAGCCGTCCGGCTGCTGAGTATCGAGCAGAAGCTTTTTGAGCTTCGTTTCGAGCGGTACATCGGGCTGCAGCTCCATGAAACGATTAAAGATAATATACTCGGAGTTCATCTCGGCGTTGGCCTCAAGCGCCGCTTGCCAGTAACCCTCCGGATGCTGTTCGCGCAGCAATGAGCGCTGGGCGCATTCTATCGTGAAGTCCACCTTGGCCGTGAATTCATCGCGCGAGGCTCCTCCGCTCGACGCCGATTGTCCGGTTGAGATGTGCGAAATCTGATCCATGGCTAAGTCTTCCAGACGACCTCCCGCCCCTACCTTGCTTATGGTATTACGGCACATTTGAGTGCCGCGCCTTGTTCGAGCATCGCGAAAACCTGATCCAGCTCCTCGAGCGAACGCCGTGCATTAATCAATCGACTGAGCGGAAGCTGGCCGACATTCAGGAGATTGAAAGCCTGACGCACGTCTTGGGGCCGGAAGTGAAACGGCGCGAGCAGCGTTAAATTGTCATAATGCATCCGCCGCGTATCGATATTCAGTGTAGTATTGACCGGACATCCGCCGAAAAAAACGACTCGCCCGCCGCGCCGAACTCGTGCGAACGCGTCGCTCCAGCCGGCAACCTGCCCAGTGCATTCGATTATCAGATCGGGACCATAGCCGCCGTTCAAAGCGGAAATGATCTCCTCTGCGCCTTGTTTCTGTGTATCGATCGCCTGGTCTGCCCCAAGCTCGCCCGCCCACTTGATACGCTGCGCGCCATGGCCTGCAACGATGACCTTTTTGACACCTTGAGCTTTGAGAACGAGGGTATGAAGCAATCCAAATGCGCCTGCACCAATGATCAAGACGGTCTCGAAAGGCTCAGGCCGGGCCATCGCATGCGCATGCATCACGCAGGAAAGCGGTTCGAGCAATGCCGCCTCTTCAAATGGCAAACCAGGGGGTTTGAGAAAAGCATTGCGCGCGACTACGTGTGCGCCGATCAGCAGATAGTCGGCATAGGCTCCGAGCACCATTTTGTTCATCGCTTGCGGACAGAGATTTTCCTGATTCCGCTTGCAGTAGAAGCATTCGCCACATGGCGCAGTCGGGGCAGCCATCAGCGCGTCGCCCACCTGAAAATTCTTAATTCCCGCGCCGATCGCAGCAACAGTACCGGCGAACTCGTGGCCGAATGGCGCAGGCATCGGCCACATCGGATGACCGCGCCGAAATGCCTTGAGATCAGTGCCGCAGCTCAATGCACATTGAATTTTGAGTAGGACTTCTCCGGGACCGGGGTCAGGAGGCGTAATCTCGCGCAACTCGAGGTGACCGGGTTTGACCAGCACTGCCTGACGCGACTTGTGCTGCTTAAACTCGGCGGCGTCTGCGCTTGCAGCGGCTTCGGGTGGGCTCACGATTTGCGCTCCACCGCGAAAGCAGCGAGCTCACGCAATGGCGTCGCTTTCTCGTCGAAACCGTCCAGCGCGCGATACGCCTTCAGGGCGAGTTCGCGCGCCAGCTCTCGTGAGCGCTGGACGCCTAAAAGGGATGGATAGGTCGCTTTGCCGCGTGCGCCATCCTTGCCGGTGCGCTTGCCGACACTCTCGGTCGAAGCTTCAACATCGAGCAAATCGTCCGCAACCTGAAAGGCCAATCCGAGCGCCTGCGCATACTCACGCATCGCTTGCAGCTGGATTTCGCCCGCCCCCCCAGCCGCGCTCCGCAACATACAGCCGCGCCGAAAAGCGCTCCGGTCTTTTTGCGATGCATGCATTCGAGTTCTTCGAGCGTGAGCGCGCGGCCTTCGCCCAGCAAATCGATTACTTGGCCACCGACCATCCCGTCCGAACCTGCCGCACTCGCCAGCTCCGCAACTGTTTGCACAATCACCGAAGCTGGCGCGCTTCCCCGCGGCAGTTCAGACGAAGCTAAAACTTTGAATGCGTCAGTCAGCAGGCCGTCACCGGCCAGCGTCGCGATCGCATCTCCATAGACCACATGATTCGTGGGTCGCCCACGGCGCAAATCGTCGTCATCCATGCAGGGGAGATCATCGTGGATCAGCGAATAGGTGTGAATCATCTCGAGCGCGCACGCGAAGCTCAACGCATCTTCCGGCGCGCCCCCAACTGCCTCGCAAGCCGCCAGCGCCAAAACCGGTCGAAGCCGTTTACCGCCGGCGAGCAAGCTATACCGCATTGCCTCGAATAGGCGACCCGCCGGGCCGTCCGAGGCGGTGACTACCCGCTCTAAAGCTGCCTCCACGAAGGCTGCGCGGTCGCGCATATACCGATCGAGATCGAATACGGCGCGACGGGAGTCCGCTATAACGTCTGCGTCTTGTTGAAGTTTCACAAGATTCCGAGCAATCGAGTCATCAGATAAAGCTGACTATCGCAATGCACTGGCTTCAGGACATGTAATGGCGAACCATCCGCCACGAATCTTTGAAGCTTTGGCCGAATTCCAATGCGACGGTCCCTTCAAAGCCCGAATGGAGCTTACAATCACGGCAGCGGATGTCCTGTTTGGTCCGGTAGAACTCCCAATCTGTCGCCGCATGCAACTCCTTGAAACTTTGATAGTGGCCGTTGGTGATCAGATAACAAGGGCCTTTCCAGCCCTGAGGATTGCGCGTGACCGTGGTCCATGGACTGCACAGCAAGTCGCGCTCGCCGACTAAATAATCGAGGTAAATCGGCGTATTGATAATTTTGTAATCCTTCGCGAGCTTGCGCACTGTCTGGAACTTTAAGGGCATCTCATCATTTTTCAGATAGATATCGTTGGTCAATACTTGGTAGTGGTAACCGGGTGTAACGAGCATCCCGTCCACGCCGAGACCGCCCAAAAATTTGATTAATTCCTCGACTTCTTCGGCGCTAGTTTCCTTAAAGACGGTGGAGTTCGTCTGAACTCGATAGCCTTTCTCCTTGAGCATCCGGATCATCGCGACGCATTTGTCGAAGATACCCTCGCGATCGACTACTCGATCGTGAGTTTCGCGCATTCCATCAATATGGATGTTGAAGCTGAGATAGGGACTCGGCCCGACCTGTTTGACGAAGCGTTCGAGCAGGATTGCATTAGTGCAAATCATTGTGTGACGCTGCCGCTCGATTAATCCTTTGGTCAGCGGCACGATATGTTTGTACATCAAAGGTTCGCCACCGCAGATCGAGACGATTGGGGCCTCGCACTCGTCCGATGAGGCGAGCGCGTCTTCGAGGGGAATTTGATCGCGAATCGTGTTTTTGTACTCAACGATTCGTCCGCACCCGATGCAGGCCAGATTGCAGGCGTGAAGTGGCTCGAGCATGAGGACCAACGGATAGTACTTTTCCCCCAATTTGTTCTGGCGGCGCATATAGCGGCCCAAGTCCATCATTTGTCTAAGTGGTATTCGCACCGGTACGCTCCTATTGGCGAGTTCTGGTAGGTGGAGAAAGTCGATCAAGCCGACGCTGGGGCTGAGTCAATAAACAGCCACTGCCGCAACATCTTCATCGCGTCTTCCACGTTCAGCCCCTCATTACCCAAGAAGAGATATTCGATCAGGAGGCCATTCAGCATCGATAAGAGGAAGGCCGCTGCGGTGGGAGGCGGAAATTGTTGCGCACAGATTCTCTTGTTCTGCCCGCGTGCAATCAAATCGGTTAACAAGCTTCGGTAAACCTCGTATAGAGCAAGAACTTGACCTGTAAGTTCTCCTAAAAGCTTTTGATCGTGCAATAACTGTGCGATGAAGAATCGAATCGAGCCGGCGTTATCACGCACGAACAGCAGGTATCCTTCGAGCAGCTTCAAAATCTGCGCCTCCTCGTCGAGTGCGCCCGCTTCCTCAGTAAAGTCAATTACATACGGTTCCAGCAAACGACCGAGAACCGCAAAGAATAATTCTTCCTTGGTTTTGAAATGCCAGAAAATCAGCGCCTTGCTGACCTTGGCCTCGCGCGCAACCTCAGCCATCGAGGTTTCATGGAAACCACGTGTCGCAAACAAAGTGGTGGCGGCTTTTAGAATCTCGTCTCGTGATTCGAGTGCTCGCGGTTCGGAACCGGCGATCGAGGTGTGTGCTTCCATTCTGCCAAGAAGCCGCGTATTGCGAAGTGGCCTAACCACGCGGTCAAGACCACTGTAACCCGCTCATCTCCAAAGTCAATAAACCACGAGACACTGCTTATGGGCTGATCAAAGGTCGCGTCGATCGCCCAATCGGATCACCAAGATTTACATAGGACTGGTGCTCACGGCTCGATTGACGTGCAGCCACCGTTAATGCCAGAACCGCTTTGGCTTCTGCGAGATTCGCTCGGGCGATGGGTCCGATTGAACCCTCGTTTATCGCGGCGATAAAGTCCGACGCCACGCCGACGAACCAGGTTGGATGGTACGAATCGTCCGTGACGTCGTCCGCGGAATAGTCTTCAGCCGCGCCTGAGCGCGGAATCAAGGTGAGCCGATTGCCATCGATTACGAGCATCGCGACGGAGCCGTAGAGCATCGCCGTCGTCACTCGCACTGGGGCGCGCCACGAGAGATGCGCATGCGCGATACGCCCGCCGGAAAATTCGACTCGCAGGTCCGCCAATTCCTCAATCGAGGAACCGTAAGCATGGTCGAGTCGCGCCGACACGCCTGATGGCTGGGCGCCGTCGAATAAGAATTGAGCCAAATAGAAAACGTGCCAGCCGTGATCGATGAGAATCCCGCCGCCTTTGCGCCGGTCCAGACGCCATGGCTCCTGAGCAGTCGCGGAATTCTCCGACTGACCCGCGGGTCCGGGGCGCAGTCTGAGCATCGAGACGTATTCCAGTTCGCCCAAGCGGCCGGAACTGATCAACTGGCGCGCTCGTTGATAAGCCGGCGAGTATTTCCAATTGTGCACGCACATCAGTACGCGCGAGTTTTTTGTCGCGGACGCTATAAGCAGCTCAAGCTCGTCCTGCTCAAGACAGAGGGGTTTCTCGATCAGCACGTGAGCGCCGAACGCGAGCGCCATTTGTGCGGTTGTGGCGTGATACGGGGGTGGACTCGCAATATCGATGAAATCGAGCTTTTCACCCTCGAGCATCAACTCCAGGTCGTCATATACACGGATGTTTTTGATCAGATTGATCGCCACGTGGCGGCGCGCCGCGATCGGATCGTGCACCGCGACAATCGTGACGTTGGGGCGCGAAGCCCATCCTGCCAGATGTGCTCGCGCGGCGACCTCGCCGAATCCGGAAATCGCGCCGCGCAGCATCGTCGGGCAGGGCGTCTCTCGCCGGGAACTACTGAATCCAGGCTTTCGCTAAATCGCTCAACTGGCGTTCCCAAACGGCTGGCGCAGGCTCGTTGAGAATGAAAATCAGGCGATGCGCACCTACTTCGCGATATTGCTCGCGGATGCGCTTGGGTTCGCCGTCCACTGGGGGCGCATACATCGAGATTTCGAGCTTCGAGTAGTCGCGTCCGGCACCAGCGCACATCTGCTTCAGCTTACCGAGTTCGGCTGCGAGCCGATCGGGTGTGAGGCCAAGCGGCGCCCATCCATCACCAATCGCGACTGTGTCCCGCAGCGCGCGGTCCATCGATGGGGTCATCCCGCCAGCCCCGATATGAATTGGCGGATAGGGTTTGCGGGCAGGCTTCGGTTCGCATTTCACCGGCGGGAATTTGACAAACTCGCCCTCAAAACTGGCTTGCGGTTTGGTCCACAGTTCTTTCATTGCGCGGATATACTCACGAGTCATTGGCCAGCGCCGCTTGAAGTTGACGCCCATAATTTCGCTTTCGTCAGCCAGCCAACCCGCCCCGATGCCAAAAATGAAACGTCCGCCACAATAGTGATCGAGCGTCGCAACTTCCTTCGCCAGGAGAATTGGATCGCGCTCCGGCACGAGGCAGATTCCCGTGCCGAGCCCGATTCTGGTGGTCGCCGCCGCGGCAAAAGCCAACGCCACGAATGGATCAGGCATCTGGGAATACATTGGCGGAATTTGACCATCCGGAGAAAGTGGGAATGGGGTGCGATGGGTAACTGGAATCACCGGATGCTCGGGCAAGTAGAAGGATTCGAAGCCCAATTCTTCCGCCTTTCGCGCCAGCGTTGCCGGATCGATGGTATAGGGAGTAACGAAAGCGAGAACGCCGATTTTCATGATGCTTACCTGCCGCGTGGGTTGCTCACTGACTCTATCGCCGAATCGGCACGAAAACGCAATTCATCGAAGTCACGCCCAGCCGAAAAAGTTGCGAGCGTAGATAAATTTGCCGACTCCCGCAGCTTGTGCTGCGAGCGCGTCGATCTCCTGATCACCGACCATCGTTGAGGCGCTGAGATCGACTCCGTGATCCCGCGCGAGACTGGTTATCATCCCGCCTTTGGGTTTGCGACAGGAACAGTTATCAGCATTATCGTGCGGGCAGATTTCCCAAGCGGTCAGGATACCGTCAAGCTGCCGATCAAGTTCAGCCATGGCCGCATCGATGCTTTCGCGCCGATAGCGCCCGCGCTTGATTCCCGCCTGATTGGTAACAACGAAAATCAAACAATTCCGCATCGGCACGAGCTTTTCCCGAACCCCGGGCAACAATGTGATGCCGACCCGCCCATTTGGGTCAACGGGCAGTTGCCTAGTTTCATCGACGGCAGCGAGCGTACCAGCGAGATCGCAGAATAGCCCGACGTTCCCCGCATCCTCAGCCATGTCTAGGCTTCCGCCTCCCAATCGAGATTTTGATCGACCCAGTCGAAAACTTCGTCGAGAATCGCGGCGCCGGCGTCGGCCTGCTCGGCGTTAATTACGAGCGGCGGATTGATCCGGATCCGCGGGAAATAACCCATAAGGAGTAGCCCGCGTTTGAGCGCCTCTTGAAAAATTCGTTCCATTACTCGATGGCTCATTGGGCGCTTCGACTCGCGATCACTCACGAGATCAATTCCGATCAGGAGTCCGCGGCCGCGTACGTCGCCAACGAATCGATATTTCTCTATGAAGTTGAGTAGTTTGCTGAGCAGCCGTGCGCCGACAGTGCGTGCGTTTTCGATCAGTCGCTCGCGCTTGAGCGCCTTAAGGGTTTCGGCCACTGCCACTGCCGCGAGCGGATTTCCACCATAGCTCGATGAGGATGCGCTGGGCTTCGCGAACGGCTCGACGGTGCTGATCGCATCGCTCATCAGCACGCCGGAAACTGGAAAGCCGGAGCCCATTCCCTTGCCGATGGTTACGATGTCGGGCGTGGTCCCGCTGTGCTCGACTGCCCACATCGTGCCAGTCCGTCCAAAACCGGTGATCATCTCGTCGGCGATCAACATCGCACCGTTTTCATGCGCGATCGATTTGATAGCCGGCAGCCAGTCGTCGGGCGGGATCACATTGCCGGCAGTCCCTTGCATTGGTTCAGCGATTATCGCGGCGAGCGCGCCGCCCGATGAATTTTTAATTTGAGCACGCGCGAAATCGACGCAGAACAGGCCACAGGACGGATATTTGAGCTTGAAGGGACATCGATAACAATCCGCGTATGGCACGATGTACTGTCCGCCGGGCAATGGGCCATAGCCCTGCTTGGATTCATCACCAATCAATCCGAGCACACCGCCGGTCTTGCCGTGGAAGCCGCCCCAGAAGCTCACGACTTCATGCTTTTTGGTAACGGAACGGGCGAGCCGGAGCGCAGCTTCGACCGCCTCCGCACCGCCGCTATATAGATGAGCTCGGCGGAGTCCAGCAGGGGCCGCCTCGGAAAGTAGCTGGAAGGCTTCGGCGCGCTCAGCGGTTGCAAAGGTACCTACATTGAGACGCGCGATTTGTCGCGCTATCGCCTGCGCCATCACGGGATGCGCGTGGCCGAGACTCGCGACCGCCACACCAGCGAAGAAATCAAGAAAGACGTTGCCGTCGGCATCGGTTAATGTCGCGCCCAGACCGTGATCGAAAGCGATGCCGGCGAGTTGCGAGATTCGCTGTCGGCCAGGGGCGATATAGCGTTGCTCACGGTTGAAGATCTCGCGTGACTTTGGACCGGGGATCGAGGTTTTGATCCGCGGCAACTCGGGTGGCGGTGATTCGCCGGAATAGACAGTAACTGGCTCAGCAGCGTTACGGGATGGATGATCGGTAGAAACGGCCATCCGGTAAGGTCTGTCGTTTGATGGCGAGCAAGTCAAGTACGCAATAAAAAAGGCGACCTAAAGCCGCCTTTGTGATTCCAAACCGAGGGCCCGATTCAGTGTTTGGGTTCGATCCGGCGGCCGTAAGAAATTTCGCCTTTGTCAACGCGCAGGCTGAAGCCGCATTCCGGATTGGTGCAAGCCCAAGCTTTAAAGATCACCGACGCGCCTTCCTGTCCATAATCGGAAAGTGGAATCAGAGTGCCATTATTACATTTCTGGCACTTCGGCAGCTCCATCACCCAGCCTCCTTGGCCGCCAACCGTCGGCCCGTGCCAAAGTTATCGGACCATTTTTGCTAAAGCAATGCGCTGTACATGATGGCTGGCTTTCTCTCCGAACAGCTAAATTCTCCAATCGCGTCACGAGTGTTAAACTGTTTGTTATGGAAACGGGGGGTCCGGCATTTCTGATTCGCGAGGCGCAGCCGGGTGATCATCGCGCGCTGCTGGCGCTGGCGCGTGAACTCGATTCGATCAATCTGCCAAGAGAATCAAAACCACTGCGCGAGGCGCTCGCACGCTCGGCGCGATCGTTTCGCGGCCGCATTCGCGATCGATCGGGGACTCTCTACATTTTCTGTGCAGAGGAGATTGCGACCATGCGTATAGTCGCGGCGTCGATGATCATCGGCAAACATGGAACGCCCCGCGCACCACATTATTATCTAGAGCTTGGTTCCGACGAGCGTTACTCGCACAGTCTGCACAAGCTGTTTCGTCATCCATACCTGCGCCTGCGCTATTCGATGGATGGGCCAACTGAAATCGGCGGCTTGATCGTGACGCAGGCGATGCGTGGTCATCCGGAGCGGATCGGTAAACAGATTTCGTGGGTGCGCTTCCTATACCTCGGCAAACATCTGGCGCGTTTCGAGAGTCAGGTGTTGGCGGAGATGCTCGCACCGATGGGTCCCGATCAGGGGAATGTCTTCTGGGACCAGTATGGGCGGCGTGTGACAGGCTTATCGTTCCGCGAGGCGGACGAACTTTCGACTCACGATAAGGAGTTTATCCGGGCGCTATTTCCCGAGACGCCGCTTTATACGTTCATGCTGCCGGACGAGGTACAGAAGTCGATCGGCGCTGTCGGCGCGAATACCCGAGGCGCAGTGCTCCTGCTTGAACAGGCGGGGATGCGCTATCTCAAACATATTGATCCGTTCGATGGAGGTCCGTACTACGCAGGCGCGACTGCTGAGTTGCAGCCGGTCAAGGATCGACGAATCTGCATTGCAGCGGCGGGCGAACCGGCGCAGGAGCGAGGGCGCTCATCGCTGATCGCGGTCGAAAATCAGGAAGGCTTTCGCGCGGTACGCGCCGAGGTGGAGCTCCGAGAAGACGATCGCTGCGTGATCCCCCGCGAGGCGCTTCGTGCATTGCGAATCAAGCCGCGGTCGCGGGTTGATGTCGTGCCGTTGCCATAGGATTAAGCAGGGCGCGCGAGCTATTCTGCAGCGTGGATGCGCCATGAGCCGCGCTCGTTAAGCTGACTTCCCCCGATGCATGAATATGCGCCTTTACCGGAACGCTGCATCAGCAGCCCCGTATAGCGGCAGGTCGATTTGTCGGGTGTGGTGACGACGAACATCACCTGCTCGCCTTTCAGAGAGCCTTCGGTAACATTGCCGGTATTCTGCGCTCCGCGGCAAGTTTGATTACCGTAAGCGCAGGTATAAGACCCGGTTATCTTCGATCCCTCTTGCACGAGTGTGAGCTTGATATTCTGGACGGCGTTGCAGCGACTGTGATCCGTCGTCAGCGGTCCACATCGGGCCTTGGTGGTTCCGGCCCAATTAGTGGTGATTTTACCGGTATTCGATCCCGCCGCAAAGGCGACAGCAGTAAACATCAAAAGAGCGAGCGCCATTATCGGCGCTCGCATCAATCGGGTGATGAAAAAGAGCTTCGAGGAGCGGCCAGTCATAGGATTCTCAACTGTTGCGAGGTCGAATAAGTTCCTCAGTTCGGTACCCAAGCGAGCGCACGGATTTCGCCGAATTCACGCCGGTTTTTGGTCCAGGATTCACCCGCGTCGGTGCTGACGTAAACGTAACCGTGCAAACTGTTGGCGATTACGACGTTGGGATCGGCAGGATTGGTCGCGATCCAATAGACGACTGAGTTCGGCTCGACGGACAACGCGCATGGCCGCCAGCTTTTACCGCCGTCAGTCGTGCGCTGGATCGCGCCGCGTTTGCCCGGGATAAAATCACCGTTACCTACGAACATCACGTCCGGATCGTCCGGCTTGAGGGCGACGCCCCGGCAATAGGAAATTGTGTCGCGATCCGCAAATTTCGGAAAGCCATGGAGCTGCCAGCTCTCGCCGTCGTCAAGGCTGGTCCAGATGCCGTCGGGCGTGGTTGCGAAGAGTTTGGGCGAACTACCCGGCCATCGCGCAAGGCCGTGCAAGTCCTGATTGAGCATCTTGTCGCCTAATGCAGGCAGGCGCGTCCACGTATCGCCGCTGTCGCGACTGCGAAACACGCCGTCAATCTCGACGCCGACGAAGACCGTACGCGGGTCAGCCGCATCGACTACGATATTCGTGACCTTCGGAGCGCCGGCGAAGCATTCCTTCGCCATCGGCACGTTGAGCTTCTCCCAGGTTTTGCCGCTATCTTTCGAGCGATAAACGTTGGGCGCTTTGGTCCCGGCGAAAATCGTCTCAGGTTGCGCCGGATGCCACGAAGTTGACCAGATTTGCTGGCCATCCATGGGCGAATCGATCAGGTCCCAGGTTGCGCCATTATCGTTAGAGCGATAAAGACCGGCTTCCGAACCCGCCAGTAGATGATGAGGATTATGCGGCGAGACGCTGAGCGAGCGAATCTGAACTTCGCCGGGTTCCGCATGAAACGGCAGATTCATCTTGCTGCGCCGCCAATGATCGCCGCTATCAGGACTAAACCATACGCCCGCGCCGACCGTGCCTACGCAAATTGTGAAGGGTTGCGCCATGATTGTCACCTCGAGAAGCTGCGCCATCCAGATGGCGCGAATTTGATGGCCCACTGATCGGGTTATAGGGCAGGTGGCGGGTGTTTCACAAGCTCATCGCGCCGTGCGTCAGTAATACACTCGCGCCTCAGCCGTGAGCGTGCGGCGTATGCACCAGTTCCAATTTTAGGCCATCGGGATCGGTGAAGAAGACCGAGTAATAACCTTTGACGTAGTTGTACTCGCGCGGTGGATTGAGAATTTTTCCGCCATTAGCTTCGATCTCCTTGGCTAACTCGTCAATTTGCGCGCGGCTGTCGGCGCGGAAAGCGATCTCGCGCAATCCGACGCGCTCCTTGCTAAAAGCTTGTCGTTCGTCTAAAGCAGCCGGGGAGACCTAGATACTGCCGCCTGCGCCAAACCATCCCGTAGTTGGCGCGGGTTGCTCGAAATTGATGACTTGCGGGTAGCCGACCCGCGGCATTAGCCAGGTGTAGAAACGTTTCGCGGCTTCGTAGTCATTGGAGTTAATCATCAGATGATCGATTCCGGGTGGCATAGTCACGCCCTCCTGCTATATCGGGAAGTAGCGGACGGCGCGGATTGGAGCAACCAGCATCGGCGCGAGGAGTAGATGATGACCGGGATCAAAATTGGAATCGGCTTCGGACAGTGGCAGTACGGGCTGCCCGAGCCTGAACTTTTGTGCCGTTACGCTGAAGTCGCGGAGCAGGCCGGGCTCGACTCGATCTGGCTTTCTGATCACATCGTGACACGCAATCCTACGCTCGACATTACCTGCCTGTTCGCGATGATCGCAGCGCGTACCAAGCGGGTAAAAATGGGCCCGAGCGTGCTAACGCTGCCGGCGCGCAATCCGGTTCACGTCGCAAAGACTTACGCCACGCTCGATTACATCTCGGGTGGACGGATGGTGATGGCGGTCGGCAGTGGCAGTGATCTACGCGACCTGAAGGCCAGCGGGGTACCCGTCGAGGAACGCGGCAAACGACTCGACGAGGGGATCGCGATCCTCCGCAGGCTATGGACCGAATCGCACGTCACGCATCAGGGGCGATTCTATCAATTCGAAGATGTGACGATCGAGCCCAAGCCGCGCAAAGGTTCCCTGGATATCTGGATCGGTGGCAAAAGCGATGCGATTCTCAAGCGGGTCGTGCGGCTGGGTGATGGATGGTTTCCGGCGCTGACTACTCCTGACGAATTCAAGCACGACATGGCCAAATTGGCAGCGTTCGGCGAGGAGCAGGGACGCAAGATCAATCCGCGTGAAGCCGGAGTGTTACTGCTGACGCACGTGACAGAAGATCGTGATGAGGGATGGAAGACCGTCGCACCCTTCTTGCGCAGTCTCCCGATGGCTCCTGACGAATTAGCAAAACGATGTCTCGTCGGGTCGGCGAATGAATGCGTCGCGAAGATCGCCGCCTTTGTTGAGGCCGGCTGCACTAAATTTGTGCTGAGACCTTCGTGCCCGCCCGACCAGGTGCTCGGACAAATTGAGCAGTACGCGGGGCGCATTCTGCCGCGTTTCGCCTGAACGACGCTAACTCATCCTGGGCCGCAAAGGTCAGTTAGCAGTTTGCACTTGACTGCTAAGCTTGCAAAGCAGGATTGGCGGAGTTTCGCAGCAATTGTCTATAGTGGGCAGTGGTCCGTGAGTTGCCATGGTAAAGATTAGCTTCGTTACAAACCCCCGATTGTGCGAAGCACAATGTGCGGCGTCGATCTGCTCCTCGTGTCCCTGGCCTTCCCGCGAGAGTGGATCGGCGCCAAAACTTTTTTAACGCTCATCCGTAGAAAATCTCAGAGCTTTAACAGTTCTCGATAAAAGCGCGAGGCTTGCTCAACTTCGTCGAGCAAATTGTATTCGTTCGGCGCGTGGATCACGCCGGTCGATGGCCCAGGGCCAAACACGACGGGTTTCAGACCCGCCGCCGCATAGATTCCCGCCTCGGTACATCCAGCCTTGACGTTGGTTGATAGTGGCAACCCGGCGTGGGCAAGCGCGGCCATAGCGAGTTCAACAGTCTCGCTATCGAGCGCGCTGCGAAAGCCGGGGTTGGCGCGGCGTTCCGCTAGATTAACTTCCAGCTCAGGCGTGAAGTGTTGCAGACCTTCGCCTATATTGTAGATTCCATCGCGCACCACTTCGAGCGGCAGTCCCGGTGGAGGACGTAGCTCAAATTCCAGAATAATCGAATTTTGCTCGGATCGGATCACACCGGGATTGCAGGTCAATGTCGGTGCAGCGTAATCCGGCTCTTCACCACCAGCGCGAGCAGCAAAGCTGCGTAGTTCAGTTGTAAATCGCGTCAGCAGCGCAAGGACCCGCGCCGGAATCGGCGCAAGTTCAGTATCATCTATTATAGATTTTGTCGTTTGCTCGATTGCGGGTGGATCATCGTCCGCAATCGACACTTCGCATTGGGCCGGGACCTTGTTGACCGCGTCACCACCGCGAATCGACAGTACCTTGCAATCCGGTCGCGCGGTCAGTTTTTCCAGCGCCATCAGGATCGCATTCTGGCCGAGCGCCGGTGTGCTTGAGTGGGCGGCACGACCTTCAAAGACGATACGCGTAGCATGCGCAAACTTCTCCGCTGCGGAATCAAAACCGATCGACAATTGGAAAACCATCAGGCCCTTATGGGCTGTGATCACTTCCAGGTGAGACGGCTCGCCGATAAACGCCAGCGCGCCTTTGGGCAGCAGGCTAGCCTCGGCAAGTTCGCGCGCTCCGATGAGGCCGTGTTCCTCGCCGAAGGTGGCTATCAGTGTGACACTGCGACGCGGGTTACTTTCCACGAGCGCGGAAATCTTCGCGACGAAATCTAGTTTCGTATCGGCAGCACCGAGGCCATAGATCCGCTCAGCCGCCACAGTCGCCGCGAACGGATCGTTATTGCACGCAGTCCATAACGCCTTATCTCCCGGCGGCACAGTATCAAGATGGGTATTCAGGACGAGCGGCGTCGCGGTGAGATCGCTGCCCTGGATATATGCCAGCAGATTAACCTGCTCGGCTCCTTCATTGCGTGACGAGATGAATTGCGCGTTAATCCCAAGCGGCGCGAGGATTTCTCGCGCACACAATTCGACAATCGTGCGCGTACCCTCGCTTGTCACACTTTGACATCCGATTAGCTGTTTGCTCCATGAGAGCAGACGTTCATTGATCATGGTGCATTCTCGGCAGGCGCTTTACGCCCAGATGTATCGCGACGGTGCCGAAACCGGTGAGTTGATAAGTAGCTGAGGCGAAACCCGCTTCGCGCATTATCGACGCGAGACGATCGGGATCGGGATGATCACTGAGCGATTGGAAGAGATAGCGATACGCGCCGTAATTGCCGGCCACAGCGATGCCCAGCAGCGGCACGATTGTCGCAATGTATAGTGAGAAAAAATGTTTCATCGCGCCGCGTGGCGGTGTCAGGTCGAGGCATACCAGCCGGCCGCCCGGCTTCAGCACTCGCAACAATTCGGTAAAAGTTGTTTTGAGATCGCCGACGTTGCGCAGCATGAAACCATTGACGATCGCGTCGAAAGTTCCACCCGCGAATGGCAGTCGCATCGCGTCGCCGGCTACGAAACTTACTCGGTCGCGATTCGGTTCTTTCGCTGCCTTGATTTTCGCCGTCTCGACCATCTCGCGACAGAAGTCTGCACCGATGATGGTTTGAGCGCCTTGACGCGCCATCTCGAAGGCGAGGTCGCCGGTGCCGGTGGCAATATCCAGCACTGTTGCGCCTGATACTTCGGCCAGCGCCACAGTCGTCTCGCGCCATCGACGATCAAGTCCAATCGTCATCAGAGAGTTGACCAAGTCGTAGCGCGGCACAATCGCGGCAAACATCTCGCGGATGCGCGCAGGCTTCTCAGCCGAATTATGTAGCGATTGTTTCAAAGGCGCACAGAGGAGCGGGGCTAGTCGTCGAGGCCGAGCTGTTTGCGCGCCGCCTCGCTCATCCGATGCGGCGTCCAAGGCGGCTCCCACGTAATCTCGACATTCGCCCGAGCGCAATCGGGGATGCCGAGCAGCTTGTCTTCGATCTCGGTCGCGATCATCGTGCCCATCGAGCAGCCGGGTGCTGTGAGCGTCATCTGCACCGTTACGCCGTCGTTCTCGATCGCCACCCCATAGATTAAGCCGAGATCAACCACATTGACCGGCAGTTCCGGATCGTAGCACTCGCGCAAGACCTCGTAGATCTCTTCTTCGTTCAACATGGCAATACCGCGAAGCTCGCAGCTCGAAGCAAAATGTTGGGCTAACGTCACTATATCGTTAAGATGATGAGCGCCGGAAGCGGCTATCATAGCCGATACGATGCGAGGTTCTATGCCGGATAAAGAAGAGTTATACGATGAGGCGGTCGATCTTTACGCCGATGACAAGCTGGATGAGGCGATTGCAGTTTACAATGAGGCATTGGCGATCGATCCCAAGTTCACCGACGCGGTGCATGGGCTGGCGATGTGCTATCAGGCCAAAGGCGATCTCGATACCGCGATCGCACTGACCCAGCGTTATATCGAGCAGGAACCGGAAGATATCCTGGCCTTCACCAATCTCAGCATGTTCTATCAGAAGAAGGGAATGATTAAGGAAGCCGAGGCCGCAGGCGCAGAAGCACGCCGGCTCGACTGGAAGCGACAGTTGCGCGAGGGCAAAAAGAACTAGTGTCGCCAGCAAAGGGGGACCAGTGCCAATCAATCACGTTGTCGTGTTGATGCTCGAGAACCGTTCTTTCGATCATATTCTGGGTGATGTGCCCGGGGCCGATGGGATAGATCGCGGCCATCCGCGCTCGAACAGTTTCAACGGTGCAAACTACCCACAGGAGCCCGGCGCGTCACGGATTATCACGCTCGATCCTCATCATGAATGGCCACATGTAGTCGCGCAGGTTGCGGATAAGAATGGAGGGTTTGTCGCGGATTACGGTCGCAGCTATCCGCAAGCCACGACGCAACAATTATCCGAAGTGATGCGCTATCACGGCGCCGGCACGTTGCCCGCATTACATAAACTCGCCGAGAATTTCGCCGTTTGTGATCATTGGTATGCGCCGGTTCCCGGACCGACTTGGCCGAACCGGTTGTTCGCAATGAGCGGGACGTCGCTGGGTCGCGTCACCATGCCGGAAGGCGCTTTCGCCTGGAACATCCATTGGTACAGCCAAACCAGCATCTTCGACCGCCTGAACGAAAAGCGTAAAAGCTGGAAGGTTTATTATGGCGATTTCCCGTTGTCGTTCCTGTTCGTGCACAATTGGCAGCCCGAGAATGTCGCACGGCATCATCCAATGACAACCTTCTATACTGACGCGACTTCTGCGAATCTCGCTGAATTTCCGGATTTTGCGTTTATCGAGCCCGAATATTTTCCACCGGGACCGAACGATGCGCATCCGCCGCATGATCTCGAGTCCGCCGACGCGTTGGTCGCGAGCGTGTACAATGCGTTGCGCGCAAATGAGGCGCTTTGGAAAGAGACCTTGCTGGTAGTGCTCTTCGATGAGCATGGCGGTTTTTATGATCATGAGCCGCCGATCGAGGCCGTCCCGCCCGACGCCAATCGCGGCGACGGCTTCGACTTCATGAAGACCGGCGTGCGGGTACCGGCGATTCTGGTTTCGCCGTTCGCGGAGCACAAAGTTATTTCGACTCCGTTCGATCATACGAGCCTGCTCAAGTTTCTGATCGATAAATGGGGTCTAGGACCGCTCTACAATCGAACGGCCCATGCGCGAACCTTCGCTGGAGATCTGCTGACAGCGCCGCGGGCGAATGCCATGATGCCTGCGTCAATCATCGTGCCGCCGCAGCCCGCGAGCATCGCGCCACCAGCGTTCGAACGGGTGAGTCACAACCAATCGAGCATGATCGCCTTTTCTCATGCGTTGGAATCGATGGTGGGGGAGGCGGATACGACTGTCGCGGCGCGCGGCAAATATATGCTGAGCAATGTCCAGAGTCAGGCGGACGTCGCGCTTGACCGGGTTGATAGCTTCGTTGAGAACATGAAAGCTCGCGCCCGCGAATCGGATACTAGCGCGAAGAAATAGTCGGCCTGACAGACTAAGGAGGACTTAATAACCTGCATGGCAACGTGATACTCGAACGCTGCGCTGGAATTCTGATTCCCTTGTTTTCGCTGCGCACGGCCGACGATCTCGGTCGCGGCGATCTGGGCGGATTGCTCCCAATGGGCGAACTAGCCGCCGGGATGGGTCATCGATTGCTGCAACTCCTTCCGATCGACGAGACTGCGCCCGGCCAAGCCAGTCCTTATAGTGCGGAGAGCGTGCTCGCAATCGATCCATCGTACCTCGCCGCGCATCATCTGGCGGGGGTCAGCGAGGGATCATTAGCGGCGGCGCGTCGGGAACTTTCCACGGGCAATCCTGAGTCCCCTGACCTGAAGCGATTGCGAGAGTTCAAAGAGCAATTCCTGACAGAATCGTTCAACCGCTTCGAATCGGAGAGCGATGAAGAAACTCGCCGCGTTTTCAAGACTTTTACTCGGGTGAACTATGATTGGCTTGATGATTATGCGCTTTTTCGCGCGCTCAAGGATGAGTTCAAGGGCCTTCCCTGGAATGAGTGGCCGTTTAAGCTAAAGCTTCATCGGTCCGAGGCGATCGTCGATGCTGCTCGGTCGCTGGAACCTGCGATTCGGCGATATAAGTTCGGGCAGTTCGTGCTTGATCGACAATGGCAGCATGCCCGCGAGCAACTACGCCGGCGCGACGTATTCCTGGGCGGCGATCTTGCTTTCGCTCCGGCGCACGACAGCGTCGAGGTGTGGGCGCATCAGGAATGGTTCGATCCGTCGCGCGCGGTTGGGGCTCCGCCGGACGCGTTTTCCGTCACCGGACAGCGTTGGGAGTTGCCGATGCCGGACTGGGCGAAGATGCGTGAGAGCGGCTTTGCCCTGATGCGGAAGCGTCTGCGATGTGCGCGCGCACGTTTCGACTTCGTCCGGATTGATCACGTGGTAGGTCTCTTCCGCACCTATGGGTACCCGACCGGCATCGATGCTGAAGGAGCCTTCGACCCGAGCTCTGAAGCTGCGCAGCGAGCACAAGGCGAGGAAATCCTGCGGATCATTCTCGAAGAAGCAGGACCGATGCAGGTGATTGCCGAGGACCTCGGCGTCATCCCGCCGTTTGTACGCGAAACTCTTACCCGCTTAGGAATTCCCGGCTACAAAGTCGCCTATTGGGAGATCAAGGGAAAGGGCGCCGACGCCTATATCGTCAATCCAGCTGACTATCCTGAATTGGCATTGGCGACTACCGGAACTCACGACACTGAGACACTGCGCGGATGGTGGTCAACGATCGCAGAGGACGAGCGGCGTCGGTTTGTACAGGGCTTCGGGCTTAATCCTGAAATCGCGCATAGCACTGTGCTCGATGATGCTACGCGCGATCAGATTCTACAGAAAATTTATGCTTCACTGGCGCGGCTGGTGATTGTGCCGATTCAGGACTTGTTCGGCTGGAAAGATCGTATCAACGTACCGGGCGCAATCGCGGCAACGAACTGGCGTTGGCGTCTGCCGTTCGATCCGAATTCCGCGTTGGACGATCCAGCTCAGCGCGTTCGAATCGAAGAACTCCGCGCAATGGCCAAACGGACCGGCCGCTGCTAGCGGGTCGTCACCAAAATCGCGAGAATACTTGACGATCAAAAGGGGGCGGCGATGCACCGGATGAAAAAACTCAGTTCGTGGGGTTTTCTGATTTGTGGCGTCCTATGGTTAATTATCTGTCTCACGCTCGAACGAGATACCGGGCTGCTCGGCGCAACGAACCTGCCTCCAACTCCGACGCCCGGTTCGATGACGAGTTCCGGCGCTTCCATGTCCACCTATCAGCTCCGAGCGCCAGCCGACGATATCTGGCACATGTATAACGCAATCGAAAAAGATGAAGGCTACCTGCAAATTATCTTTGTCGCTTTCCCGGCCTTGATCACTCTCGCAGTTTTTCTGACGCCATTTATGCTGGGAGCCTTCGTCAATGCCCGGGTGAAAACGGCGATCGACGAACGCGTTGCAGAAGCAAAACGGCGTTGACTAAGGCTGAAACCGAATACACTGCTAAAAGCAAAGAATTCGCGTTGAGAATCGAGGAGGTTCGGGCGCTGCTGCTCGTTAGGTTGGCTTACCTGCATTGAAATTTAGAAGATCGTGATCTGGCGGTATTTTACGCTAGAAGCGCCTCTGAGACTGCCCGCGCCGCTCTCCGGAGGAGCCGGATAACGAGCGTTTACGCAATTTTCAGCAGGATGCCGACGACAGTTTGGCGTATTATATCGCGGAACTGTCAGAGCTTGAATCACGAGGCTTGGAGCTTACCGATGTTGCAAAGAGTCGAGGCCTTGAGATGCTTAATCACCTCACCGCAAGGATTAAAGATCCAAGTGTTGACATAGAGACCATGGATACTTGCTTGGTTGTTATTTGGGCCTTTCGCGACAGTATCGCTGCCGCGAATCTTAATCGGTCAGTAGAGCTTTACAGAGATTGGGCAATAGCCCTTGGATCATACAGATGGAAAAAACGCCAGCGGGATAATTACGATAAGTACCGAAATTACTATGAAGAATATCTTGCCCGCAGAAAGTCGGACAGCGCTAGGTCTGCCTAGCGCATCCAGGGGCCGCGCTCTCTGCCGGGTCCTTTATGTAGCTTTATGTTTTTCTCCGATCATCATGATACCAGCTCAACTCTCTCTAAATCTAGCCACGTTATCGCTGTTCGCAATAGAGGTGTGCATTACTTCGGCAGTCCCAGTTGGCGCTCGCCAAGGATATTGCGCTGAATCTCGCTAGTCCCACCCGCGATCGTGTACTGACGGGAGCTCAGCAGCCGCTGCTGCCATCAGGGGGCGTCGGGGAGCACCTCGGTAGGCTCACCCAGAAGCGCATAACCACCCAGCATCGCACTGGCGAAACTCGCGATGCGCACGCCCAATTCAGACCCTGCCAGCTTCAGTGTAGAGCCTTCGGGACCGGGTGGCAGACCCTTCAAGCGGCGCGTCAGAGAGCGCAGCCGCGTGTATTTCGCCGCCTCGCACTCGATCAGAAACTGCGCGAGATCCTGCCGCACCCATTCGCGATCCCACGCCGGCTTCCCTCCGAGCTTTAAGCTTTTTGCGATCTCGGCCAGCCGCCGGACTTGCGAGGAGTGGCCGCCGCCGCCCGCGATGCCACGCTCGAAAGCCAACGTGATCATCGTGACTTTCCAGCCTTCATTGATTGGCCCGATGAGGTTCTCCTTCGGAATCTGAACATTATCGAAGAAGACTTCATTGAAATGATGATGGCCATTCATCACGACCAGCGGTTTAACTTCGACCCCTGCTGCGTGCATATCATCGAGGATCAAATAACTGATTCCTTTATGCTTCGGCGCACTGAGGTCGGTGCGCGCCAGCAGGAACATCCGGTCGGCGAACTGCGCGCCTGAGGTCCAGACTTTCTGGCCATTTACCACGAAGTAATCGCCTTTGAGCGCGGCGCGCGTCTGCAAGCCGGCCAAGTCAGAGCCTGCGCCCGGCTCGGAGTAGCCCTGACACCAGATGTCGTCGCCCGGCAGGATGCGGGGAAGATACTTCTTTTTCTGCTCTTCATTACCCCACTGCATCAGGGTTGGACCGAGCAGGCCGACTCCCGAATAGCCGGGCAGAATCGGCGCGCGGGCCTTGAAGTATTCTTCGTCGAAGATGATTTGCTCCATCAATGACGCTTCGCGTCCGCCGTACTCCTTCGGCCACGACATTCCAACCCAGCCGGCCGCGGCAAGTTTCTTCTGCCAAGCGCGACGTTTCTCGAAAATCTCCCGATTCGGCGCGATCCGCTCATCCATCGGATCGTCAATCGCTAGTTCTGCAGGGAAATTGGCCTTCAGCCACGCACGAACTTCGCCACGGAAGGCTTGTTGTTCAGGGGTGTATTCAAAATCCATTTCCAACACCAACTAATTGCAAGAGGGCTGATTTGCAGCTCGCTAGGACTCACCAGCGACGGCCGCCGCCTCCGCCTCCACCACCTCCAAATCCACTACCTCCCTCGCGACCGCGTCCACCGCCCCCGCCGGGACGTCCGCCACCCCCACCACCTCCACCACGAGGTCCACCCATCCCGCCGCCTTCGCGAGGGCGCGCTTCATTGACGCGAATCGCGCGGCCTTTCAGTTCCGTCTGATCGAATTCCTGAATGGCGCGAGCGGCATCGTTCGAATCCGCCATCTCGACGAATCCAAAGCCCCGCGATTGGCCGGAAAATTTATCCATAACGACGGTGGCCGTATCGACCTTGCCGGCCTGAGAAAACAGCGCTTCCAAATCTTCGTTAGTGACTGAGTAGGCAAGGTTGCCTACATATAGCTTCGTGGGCATCGTGCCCTCCTTACGTTTATGCCGGGAAGCGCGAGTCAGAAAAACCCATCTCGGGTTTCAGTGCAGAGTGCATCCGGGCCGTTACAAGAGAGATTCTTATTCCAGCATTTGTGCAATGTCCATCCTTGATTCGCATAGTAATTTTTCAGTGCAGAAGCTCGTATGCTAGGCAGATGCAAGACTTAGAAATGGTCTCTCGCAGCAGTCTTCGAGGAGGATGGGATGCCCTACATTCCGACCACTGACGGGGTGAAACTCTACTACGAAGAAGCGGGAGCGGGCGGCGCGCTCATTTTCGTGCATGAGTTCGCCGGTGATCATCGCAGCTACGAAGCGCAACTGCGCTACTTTTCACGGCGCTATCGCTGTATCGCATATAACGCGCGCGGCTATCCGCCTTCGGATGTTCCCGACGAGCTTTGGCGCTATTCTCAGGAACGCGCGCGCGACGATATCCTGGCGATACTCGACGGACTCAAAATTGAGCAAGCTCATATTGTCGGTATCTCGATGGGCGCCTTCGCCACCCTTCACTTCGGTATGAAATATCCGGCGCGAGCTCGATCCTTGGTGATCGGCGGATGTGGTTATGGAGCCGAACCCGCCAAGCGCGCCCAATTCCGTGACGAAGCGGAAGCTGCGGCCCGGCGCTTCGAGACAATGACGATGATGGAGGCCGCCGACAGCTACGCACTCGGACCGACTCGCGTGCAGCTTCAGAACAAGGATCCGCGCGGATGGCAGGAGTTTCGCGCGATGCTCGCGGAACATTCGCCGCGCGGTGCGGCGCTAACCTTGCGCGGCGTGCAGCGCGAGCGACCCTCGCTCTTCGATCTCACTTCTCAGATGAAATTATTAACTGTACCGACGTTCGTGATGGCCGGTGACGAAGATGATCCTTGCCTCGAAGCCTCACTCCTGATGAAGCGGACGATTCCATCTTCCGCGCTCGCAATTCTACCGCGCACCGGACATACCCTGAATTTGGAGGAACCAGCGCTGTTCAACACGCTGGTCGAGCAGTTCTTTCATCAGGTCGAGGCCGGTCGCTGGGCGGCGCGTGACCCGCGTTCGCTTGGCGGACGAATCCTATGACAACTGCGCCCGCGAGTTGCGGCGGGAGAAACGGCGGCGATTCCGTCGCGGCTTTTGCAAACTCTCACGCTCGGCCATCTCAGCCAGCACCTGCTGGCAACTCTCTCCGGATACATCACGCACGTAGCTGCCATCGCCATGCATCACCCAGCGACATCGGTTGGGCTGCAATTGCAAGTCGAGCAGTCCGCGCAATTCCTGCCGCAGCTCGGAATCTTCGATTGGGACCAGGATCTCGACGCGGCTCTCGAGATTGCGCTTCATGCAATCGGCGGAGCCGATGAAGTACTCTTCATTGCCGCCGTTGCGAAAGTAATAGACACGCCCATGCTCAAGAAAACGCCCGACGATACTGACAATCCTGACATTGTCCGACAGTCCGGCCAATCCAGGCCTCAATCGGCAGGTGTCGCGCACGATAAGATCGACTTTCACTCCGGCCTGCGACGCTCGATATAGCGCCCGCACAATGTCAACGTCCTCGAGCGCATTCATCTTGAACTGGATCAGACCCTGAATCGTGGGATTTTTTTTCTTCAGCGCGATTTCCCGTTCGATCCGCTCCAGCAGCGAACGCTTGAGCGTCACTGGGGCCGCGAGCAGTTTGCGATAATTGCGACCGGGCCCATAGCCGGTGGTCAAGTAGTTGAGCAACTCGGTCAAATCGCCGCCAATCTGATCATCAGCAGTGAAGAGCCCGAGATCGGCATAGAGCCGCGCCGTGCCAGGATGATAATTGCCGGTGCCGATATGCGCATAGCGGCGCAATCCATTGTAATCCTGCCGTACCACCAGAATCACTTTGCAATGGGTCTTCAGGCCGACAACGCCATAATTGACGTGAATTCCAAACTCCTCGAGGCGAGTAGCGAAGCGGATATTGGCGGCTTCGTCAAAGCGCGCCTTCAGTTCGACCACCACGGCAACCTGTTTGCCGTTACGCGCCGCATCGAGCAGGTATTCAAGCAGGCTTGCGTCATGTGAAGTGCGATACAGAGTCATCTTTATCGCGCGAACTTTCGGATCGACACTGGCCTCGCGCAGAAAACGTTCGACCGAGGTTGAGAACGATTCGTATGGATGAAGCACGAGAATCGAGCGCGCGTCGCGGATGATATGAAAAATATTGCGGTTCTCCGCTAATTGCGGCTGATCGACTGGATGATGCGGCGGGTCACGCAATTCGGGATAGTCTAACGTAACCAGCTCCATCAGATCGCGCAGTTCGAGCATCCCGGAGGTCTCGAACACGTCGGCATGTTCGTCGAGTCCCAACTCTGCCGCGAGCATCCCGCGTCGGACCGGGTCGAAGTTCGACACCACTTCTAGACGGACAATCGGCGCTACCCGGCGATCGCGCAGTTCGGTTTCGATCAGGTCGAGCAAATCGTCAGCTTCTTCCTCGTCCTTTTCCGTATTTGCGTTGCGCGTTACACGGAAGAGTTCCGCCGCCGCGATCTCCGCGCCGGGGAACAACAGATCAAGATTGTTCGCGATAACCTCCTCCAGCAACACATAACGGCTGCTCTCTCCGACGCGAATAAAGCGCGGCGCGCCGCTGCCGACCGCGACCTTAACACGAAACAGCGACGGCTCGGACGCGTTTACGTCGGCGCCGGTCAGAGGCGAATTCGGATTTACGCGCAATGAGACCAGGAGATTCAAGGAGAGATTAGAAACAAACGGGAACGGATGTGCAGGGTCGATCGCCAGCGGCGTAATCAATGGGAAAATATTTGTGCAGTAGTGTTGGCGCAGTCCTGCTCGCTCGGCGACCGAGAGTTCGGCATTACGTACTATTCCGATGCCATAAGTCGTAAGTTCGTCGAGCAAAGCCGTCAGGATCTTCTGCTGGAGCTGCTCCTGCTCGCGTACCACCTCATAGCAGTGATCGATTTGCCATCTGGGGGTGTGCCCATCAGGCGTCAGCTCGTGGACGCCACTGGCGGCCTGTTGTTTGAGGCCGCCGATCCGCTTCATGAAAAATTCGTCGAGATTAGACGCGCTGATCGCAAGAAACTTAAGCCGTTCCAGCGGTGGGTTACGCCGATCTTCAGCTTCGGCCAGCACCCGGCGATTGAAGCTTAACCAGGTCAGCTCGCGATTTAGATAAAGCTCCGGCGAAGAGAGATCATATTCTTGAAGCGCATACTCGACGTGAAGGCCAGTGGTTTGTCCAACCGCCGCTGCGTCATCCATGATAATTCTGCTCCATTGAGAATCCGCGATGCCTGTGCTGAACGTCTTCGGCGGATGAAGGCATGATCGCATAACCGATCATACAGCCTACTCCCGCCCGCCTTTATCCGCTATCACGCAGCGGCTTCTTCGTGCCTAGATCGGGAAACTCCACGTTTCAACGAGACTTTATTCGTTAACTTCCATTGCGAGCGAATAGCGAAACTAACTCGCCTACAGCTATCTATATGAGTCTCATTCCATAAGTGATTGATGTACGTATGCTTTTATAAGATAAATTTGTCAAACATATTGAATTATAGCTTTAAAGCATCAGTAATGATGGATTTATACTATTCTATTGGCAAGACAACCCATTTGATGTTCTGGATGATCTTAATCGTCTGCGCGCTTTTATGTCCATCTTCAGCCGAAGCGCAGCCCTCGACGCTTTATCTGACCGATGCGCCAATCTGGATTCATTACTTCTGCGATGGTTCCGAATCTGATCCGAATGGCTCAGCGCGGGTGCAGGGAATGCACTGCTATCAGAACCTGACGGTGCCAAGTGGCGCGACCCTGACGGTGACCGCGTGGTATTCGACTTCCGGGACTCCGCAAAACGTACCTACTGGGGCACTCATGGCTTTTGTCAGCGGCGCCTGCACGATCGCCGGGACGATCAACGCGGCGGCGCTTATTACCTCGAGTGGTAATGGTGGTGGTGCGGGCGGAGGGGGCGGCGGCGGCTCGACCATCGCTGGTTCTAAAGGCGCCGACTCCGACGTCTTCGGCAGTGCCAGTGTCACTCGAGTCGCAGCCGGCGCGTTCGGCGGTGCGGTTGGGCAGAACGGCGGCAACGGAACCTCTCCTCAGCCCGCGTCGCAGAAGGCGATTTGGAGCAAGGCGCCAACGCTCGGCTCGCTCGACGGCAGCTTCGTAGGAAATGGTGGGGGGGAGTTCGAGCACCAACGGTGGCGGGGGTGGCGGCGGCGTCGTCCTGATTGCCTCGCCGAATTATATCGCTGACAGCGGAATAGTCATGGTGAGCGGCGGCGCCGGCGGGCTCGGTGGCGCCGGTGCAGGCAACGGAGGCAGCGGCTGGTTCAAACAATTCTCATTGCAATGAAATCACTCGCACTCAAATCAAAACGGCGCCATCTCGGGCGGACTGGTATAAGCCGAGCGGCGATAATTCGTCGCAGCGCACGTGCTCGTCGCAGGATTGCTCCCAGCGCTCGTGCTGATTTCTGTAACAACTCGTGCATTTGCGCAGAACTCATTGTTTTTAACGGATGCGCCGGCTTGGACGCATTACTTATGTGACAGCTCCGAAGCTGATCCGGGCAGCTCTGCTTCACTGCAAGGACTTCACTGCTTTACTAATTTAACTGTCCCAGCCGGTTCGACGCTTACGATTACGAATCTGCTGAGTGCGTCCGGCACTCCGCAGGATACTCCGCGCGGCGCTTTATTCGCCTTTGTGAGCGGAACCTGCACGATTGACGGAACAATCAATGCCCGCGCCAGTAATACCGGCTTTGCCAATGGCGGTGGCTCCGGCGGCGGGGGTGGTGGCGCTTCGACTGCGGCGGCAGGACAATCTGGACTGAACTCGACCCTATTCGGCAGCGGCGGCGTTCTCTCTGCTGCTCCGGGTGGCGCTGGAGGACAGGCTGGAGCGAAAGGCGCGGCCGGCAGCACTCCAACCACCAATACTCAGCGATTCATCTGGAATCTCGGAATAACCCTGGGCGTGTTCGGCGGAAGCGCCGGAGGAACGGGTGGAGCAGTTGGCGGCGTCGCCGCATCGGGAGGTTCGGGCGGCGGCGCGGTGGTGCTGGTGTGCGGCGCGATCGATTTCGGCGGCACGATCGACGTGAGCGGCGGCGCGGGCGCGTCTGGCTCGCAAGGCGGAGGTGGCGGCGGCGCCGGCGGCGCGGGCTGGTCCAAACAGTTCACGTTTAATTGAGGGCCGAAAGACGTAATGCGCATCCCTTCTACTCTGAACGAGTCGAAAAGTTCTTATATTCTTCGGCGAGTTTTGAGTTTGCCGCTCGCACTTGCGCTTATCGCATTTGCGCTTCGCACCGCTGCGGCGCAAAGCGGACCGCTGCTGCTCAGCGACGCGCCCGGCTGGGCTCATTATTTTTGCGACAGCTCCGAGCCTGATCCGAACGGCTCAGCGACCCTGCAAGGCGCTCACTGTTATCCCAGCCTTACCGTTCCAAACGGAACGACGATCACGATAACCGATACCCATGCGACTCCGACTGTGTCGGACAATTTGCCGCGCGGGGAGTGGCTGGCCTTCGTCAACGGTCCTTGCACGATCGCGGGTACGATCAAAGCTTCCTCGATCAATTACGAATACGCCAATGGTGGAGGTTCCGGCGGGGCTGCGGCGAACAATCCGGGTGTGCAGGGTTACGATAGCGATATGCTCGGGGCTGACCCAGTGGTCGCAACCGGCACTATGTTCAACAACCCGGATTACATGGTGATCCACGCTGCTATGCGCGGAAATGGTGGTGCGATTGGCCAGAGCGGCGGGATCGGCACAACGCCCACTTCGGCGTCGCAGAAATGGTCCTGGATGCTCGGTGATCAGTTAACCCTGAGTGGTGCAGCAGGAGGTGCAGGCGGCAATGGTACCTTCGCCGGTGGCTCCGGTGGTTATGGTGGTGGCGGGATTGTGCTGGTTTGCGCGAACTCCATCAATTTCACCGGTACTATCGATGTAAGCGGAGCCAATGGACTACCGGGACCGCCGGGCAGCGTCAATGCTGGCGGTGGTGGAGGCGGCGGCGTGGTACTGATGGCAACTAGCAGCTACGTCGCCAATAGCGGTACGATCATTTTGAATGGTGGAATCGGCGGCTCGGCGCAATCCGGTGCGGGCAGCGGCGGCAACGGTGGTGCGGGATGGTCCAAGCAGTTCCTGTTCGGCACGTTTACGCCAACGCCGACGTTGACTCCAACTCCGACCTTAACCGCGACCCCGACTATAACGCCGACATTGACGGCAACCCCTACTGCGACCGCAACGCTGACCCCAACTCCGACTTTGACCGGTACTCCCACAACCACGCCGACGCCAGCACCGGTTCTGTCGTTTCAGCCAAGCTCGGTCAACTTTGGATCGGTGAAAGTTAATCAGACCGCGAGCATCGTGGTTCAGCTCACTAACCTATCGGCAGTTTCAACCGTGCACGGACGATCGATCACGGCGTCAGTCCCATTCGCTGCATCCAATGCTTGTGGGCCAACAGTGGCGCCGGGGGCTACATGCAACGTAATGGTCAAGTTCAAACCGACCAGTACCGGCGCGACGTCCGGGACGGTTACTTTCACTGACGACGCGTCAGGCAATCCGCAGATAGTCACCGCCTCCTGAACCGGCAGCTAGACTAAATAGGTCGACTACCGATGCAGGGAGCTATCGATTTCAGGTATCAGTGAGAGGCCCGGCCAAGGGTCACGAGATTGAATGATCGTGAAGTCGCCCGATGCCTCAAGAAAGACTTGTTGAATCTGACCGAGATGCTGAAGATAGCGGCATCGAAGCGCCGCGAACAACTACTTCCGAGGTAATCCGGCTTGCTCCATCATATCGAGTAGCATTTCCTCGGTGATTAACTGCGTAGGATTAACACTAGCAGCATGCTCAATTGCGGGTTTTCTGATACGTGATACTTACGGAAAGCTCGAAAAGTGGTAGAGGAGTTCGGCAACACGTCTTCCAAGAAGCCGCATCACACGGCGAAATATCGAAATGGCCAGGAACAGCAGCCCCGCGATTTTTCAAACCACGGAGCTGCTCGAGCTATTATCGCTCGCCGCTCACTTTTTCCCATGCATGGCGAACTTTCTCTTTGAATTCTTCCCAAGCGCCTTTTTCATGACTCGGCCATTCCCGCTGCGCCTCAGGTTCAATCGTACCCCACTCTTTGCCCTTATACCGCGGATCAGTGGCCAGCATCGTTCCGTATCGATGAGCCGGCTCATCATACGTACTGCCGGACGTACGAGTCGTCCGATCGACATCTGCATCACCCATCGCAGTGCCCGTAGCAGTCATCGTTCTGCTTCCGTTTGCGCCGGGCTTATCTCCCTCATCAACGTTGACCTCGGTCTTACGCACCGTGTCATGAATTGTACGATTTTCTTGCGTGACGCCTTTCGAGAGCACTATCTCTTCGACCACTCGAGCGCTCTTCTGGACCACCGCTTCTTCGCCCGTTTCGGTCATCTCGACCGTTCCTTGTTTAAGCGCCTGCAGATCCCGGTCTTCGACTGGACGATCGACCGCCCGACGCTGAACTTCGACGTGTTCCTGCCGTAAGCTCACTTGCTCATTAACAGGTTCATCCACGATGCGCGGATAGATTCTGACCCGGCGACGCGTTTCTTCGCGTTTTCCAACTTGGAGTTCTTCCTCAATTACCGGGATGACTGTTTCTTGGGAAGTTGGCTTCGTTCCCGAAACTCCGAGTGGTTCGGTTCGCTTGTCAGCGAGCTCGGATGTTGAAGTTTCATCAGCTCCGTCGAGATGCGCCGCGCCGTTTCGCTCAAGGATGGATTCGGCCTTGGCGACTTCGGCGTCGGAAGTCTTCACTGCTACAAGGGCCTTACCGCCGTTGAGGTGACTAGAGTACAGTCGCACATCATCATCCGGCAGTCCCATTCGTATCAGTTGGTCGGAAAGATCCTCCGTACCCGCCGCTCCACCATTCCTGCTGATCAATTGAACGTTAACTCGTGAGAATCCCGCATTGACTAGTTCTTGCAATGCGTTCTGGGCCTGAACCCTATCGTCGAAAAGACCAATTGCTGCTGTACTCATTCTCTGCTCCTAATCCTAATAATGTCTTTTTTTATGAAACGTGCGGTATTACCTTACATCGCAGAATGTGAGTATTACTCAACTAATCTTCGTACGATTGGGGAACCCACGCGTCCTTCATCGGCGTGATGTGCGTAATCTGTGCCAAGCATGGGAGGAAGACATAGTGCATGGCTCAAAAGACTCTGCGATGACTATTGGTCGCGAATTGATACTGGCGCTACTGGAACGTATTTAGCTCGTTTGCTGAAGTGTCAAGACTTTTTACCGACGATAGGAATTCCAAGTGCATAAGATCAGGGTCGATGAGCCGATGTCCAACATTTTTCAGGCGCTCGAATGCAAGTGGAATTGCTTTTCAGCGCGCGGTGATTCTTCACGCTGTGGAAGGCAACTGAGGCGTAGCGAGACTTGAGGAATACTGAACATGGACGACGATTTAAAGGGACCTTCGGCGGGAAGCGCGAGAGTATGCTCGGCGCAAACCCTGATCAAATCGTTTGCGTCAGAACTCTCAGTAAAACTGCTTAGCGGATAAGCGCAGATCAAATAGAATTCGTATTTACGCCCAAGGCGATTCCATAACTGCTCCAGCCGAATTGCTTCGCCGAGATTACCTGCAGCGCAGAGCAGGGCGACCATCTCGCCAAAAATCAAGACCTTTCCACCCGCGCTCTTCTCAGCGGCTTGCTCAATGATTCCGCCGACGAGCTGATAAAATTGGGCCTCGTCAATAGCATTACCATTCATGAATCGAGCGAGCGTCGCTGCGGCATCGGAGCTTACATAACGTCCGAGGTCACGAAGCTCTTGCAGATTTGGGCGATCCATTAGCAATCGGCGGTTGAGTGGCGCTCGATGCTCCGGCGTGGCGATCACGATAGCAGATTGTCCGCTGTCCAAAGCGCGCAGCGCCAGATTACTGATAGTCGCTACGACGAAATCATCCTGATCGTAAAATTGTACGATGTGGCGGGTCATCCCTGCGGGAAAAGGGCTAGAGCGGAGCAGATGCTCGGTAGCAAGCATTCGCGATTGTCGGAGATTTTTCACAGCTGAGTTCAGCGGGGACTTTTATCTGAAGGCCACTCTTCACAAGTAACATTCATTCAACTCGCTCGAAAGCCTCTTTCTTCAATCAGCAGTTAGCTCGGACTACATCAATAAGCGCACCGACGTTTAAAGGGTTTTTCAGAACTTTGGTGGCCTTCAAGTCGCTCGCATCCGAGGAGTCCAGCGCAGTAACGACGATCACCGGAATCTCGGCGGTTTCGCTGTCCTTCAGCATAGCTGTACGGAACTGCCGGCCGTCCATGACCGGCATCAGGAGGTCCAAGATAATCAGACAAGGTTTTTCTGAGCTGCCGAGGTAAGTCAGAGCCTCAGCGCCATTCGCGCATCCATGAACATTGAATCCTTCGAGTTCGAGAATTTCCGTCAAAATATTGCGGGCCTCGTCCTCGTCTTCAATAACCAAGACCGTATCTTCCACCAATCCGCTCCAGGGAGATTATCTCATCGATGGTCTGGATTTAGTTCGACTGACGTGGCAGCCGTAGTGTGAACTCGGAGCCTTTGCCGAGTTCGCCTTGCGCCGATATTGTTCCTCCATGCGCTTCGATAATCCGCTTCGCTATCCAGAGACCCAGCCCAAGACCTTCGCGATAGGAGTACGGAACGGCGCGTTCGAATCGATTGAAAATCCGGTCAAGATCACCGGCGGCAAGCCCGATGCCCTGATCCCGAACAACAATCGCGGTCGCGCCGTCGGTGGCCAAGACCTTTACTAGGATGGGCTTTTTCATCCCATATTTTATCGCGTTCGAGATCAGGTTGGTAATCGCTTGATCGATTCTGAAGCAGTCCCAGACACCTCGTGCATTCTCGGACTCAATCAGGACAGTTATCTCAGGATTGGCTTCTCGATGGCGGCTTACCACCTCGTTAACGAGCTCACTCAAGTCGAAGTCTTCGCGCCGCAGTGCGAGCTTACCGGCCTGAATACGCGTCACATCGAGCAAGCGGTCAACCAAAAAACTCAGGCAATCAAGTTTGGCCCTGGATTTTTCTAAAAATCCTCGAATTTTGGGCAGAGCCGCGGGGTCGGCTACCATCCGATGCAGAAGCTGCAAGCTCAAATGAAGGACGTTAAGCGGATTACGAAGCTCATGAGCGGCGACCGCGATGAAATCATCGCGCGCTTTCAGGGCCGCTTCGAGCTCGGCCTGAATCTGCTGTCGAGCGATAACTTCATGTTGGGTGCGTTCAAGCTGATCATTGAGCGTCAGGAAGCGATCAACTGCGATGGTTTTGCACTGAATCGCAATCAGCGCGGGATGCTCTTGGCTGGATGGACTTGCGCACCAGCCCATTACACGTGACGGTTCAGGCCGATTAGCTGCGCGCCACACCAGTTTACCGGGAATGGGAGAGCGGCTTCTGGCGCATAGTTGCAGGAACCCGTGCAGTTGCGCAGGCGAATTTTCGACTATCGAGGCGAGCAAGAGCTGCTCGGCGATAACCGCCATACCGAGGAGCCTCTTTCCAGCTTGATTCGCATCGATGATCCATCCTTCAGCCGTTACAACAAAGGATGGATTTGGCAGATTCTCAATCGCATCGATGTAGGCGAGCCGATCTTTCAAGGCAATCAGGATTAGCTAATGATTGGATTATGCGGCCTGACGTATTCGCGGCCTTCGGCAAGATTGCTTTCGGGGGTCGCTTTAAGATGGACAACCACGACGCAACCTGAATGACCCGCCGTGATCGTTTCGCGGAGTTCAATCTTGGCGAATCCTAGATTGTCCGCCGCTATCGAACCGAAGACATTGGATGTCATCATGCACATCGAGGGACGACCGAGGACTTTTTCACCGAATGGACAGGCCCGGTTGCCGAGGACGATACGTTATTCGTTGGCTTCAATCACGAAGAAATCGCCGCCGATTCGACGCTTGAGATCAACCAACGTCGCGGCCACTTGAGCACGGTCCATTTGTTCCGTGAATAGCGCCTCTCGATACCATCCATTGATCGCCTCGCCGATCCGCTGTCCCACGATACTGATGAAACCACTTGCCTCTTCAAGCCCCACTACATCTTCGAGGGTTCCCGCCAATTCGCGGATCAGCGAGCGGAAGAATCGATCGCGGTCGAGCGGAATCGCATAATTCTCGAAGGTGAGCTGATCGGCCATAATTAAGGATCGAAAATCGAATCTGTCCGTAAGATACTGCCATCGGACGGTGGAATCAAAGCACAAAAGGAGATTCTCTTAATCGATCTTAGGAACAGCATTACACAATCTGTGCTCATTGACATCACTCGGCTAATCGTGAAGGTGAATATTAAGAGCGATCAATGAGTCGATGCGGCGTGATTCGCGATTCGGGCTTATATCGAACATTTTGGCAAGTTGCAGGCCTTAACCTCGATCTAACTAATCCATTTCACGCAGGATGATCGGTCGAACCACGAAAGCTGGTAAAAGGCTATTCTCGCTGGTGGCAAAATGCGGGCGAAGTGTACTAGCTTGGGCAGTTGCGCAGGGCGGCACGAAGCTGTCGCGCAATTATTCGGCAAACCGGGATGCCGCGCCAAGCAGCGTCTCAATTAAAGAGGAGCGGGCGAAGCCATGAGCGAAGCCGTAGAGCAATCCAAACCCAACGGAATTCCGACCCCACAGGAACTGGGTTTCGACCCGGCCGACCTGCGCCAGAGATACGCTGCTGAACGAGCGAAGCGTTTGCGCGCGGACGGCAACAACCAGTATCAAGAGATTACTGGCGCGCACGAACATTACAACGCCGATCCGTATGTCAAGCCGGGCTTCACACGTCCCGCGATGCACGAAGAGCTCGACGCGGTGATTATCGGTGGAGGATTTGGCGGCTTGCTTGCGGCGGCGCGGCTGCAAGAGGCGGGAATCACTAACATCCGAATCATAGAGAAGGCCGGAGATTTTGGCGGAACCTGGTATTGGAACCGCTATCCGGGCGCTCAGTGCGATATCGAATCATATGTGTATCTTCCGCTACTCGAAGAGACTGGATACATGCCGAAGGAAAAATACTCCTTCGCACCGGAAATCTTCGCGCATGCCCAGCGGATCGGAAAGCACTTTAATCTTTACGAACGTGCTTGCTTTCAGACTCAGATCAAGGAAGCGCGGTGGGACGATGAGGCCCGGCGATGGATGGTCAAAACCGATCGCGGCGACGTATTCAACGCACGCTTTGTAATCATGTCGAGCGGGCCATTGAATCGGCCCAAGTTGCCGGCGATTCCCGGAATCGAGAGCTTCAAGGGGCATACATTCCATACGAGTCGTTGGGACTACGACTATACGGGCGGCGATACTACTGGAGGCTTGCACAAGCTCGCGGATAAACGCGTGGGTATTATCGGAACTGGCGCGACCGCGATCCAATGCGTGTCGCATCTCGGACAGCACGCGCAGCAACTCTATGCATTCCAACGCACGCCGTCGTCAGTGGATGAGCGCGGCAACAAGCCGACCGATCCGGAATGGGTGAAAACGCTGACCCCCGGATGGCAGGCGTATCGGAACACCAACTTTTGCGGGATTCTTTCAGGAATCCCGGTCGAAGAAGATCTGGTCGGCGACAAGTGGACCAGTCTATTTAAGAATCTCTCGCGGCTGCTCTCAAGCACGAATAATTCGGAGCTATCCAGTGAGCAGATGGCGCTAATGTCTGAGATTGCCGACTACCAGAAGATGAATGAGATTCGCAGTCGCGTTTCCTCGATCGTGAAGGACCCGCAAGCGGCCGAGGCGCTCAAGCCGTGGTACGGCCAATGGTGCAAGCGGCCAACTTTTAATGACGAGTACCTGCCTACCTTCAATCGACCTAATGTCAAGCTGGTGGATACGAAGGGGAAGGGCGTCGAGCGCGTGACCGAGCACGGCGTGGTTGTGGACGGCGTCGAATATGAAGTGGACTGCCTGATCTTCGCGACTGGCTTCGAAGTCGGGACGGCCTACACGCGCCGCGCGGAGTCCGAAGTTTACGGCCGCAACGGCATTACTCTATCCGAGTATTGGTCAAAGGGCATGAAGACCTATCATGGCTTCTTGAGCCACGGTTTTCCGAATCTTTTCCACATGGGGCTTACCCAGACCGGCCTCGCCCCGAATTTCACCTACATGCTCGAAGGACAGGCCACCCATATCAGTCATGTCATTACCGAGGTGAAGGGACGCGAAGGAAGATCAGTAGAGCCCACCCGCGAAGCCGAGGCTGATTGGGTAAAGCTGGTGACGGCCCCTAGTTTCATCAGCGAATATCAGAACGCCTGCACGCCGGGTTATTACAATGGAGAGGGACAGAACACGAAACAGGGGTTCCTCGACAGTCAATATCCTGAGGGTGCGGTGCGCTTCTATGAAATGCTCGCTCGATGGCGCGAGCAGGGCAATTTCGAGGGCTTGATTGTCGAGTAGAACTTTCCGAAGCAACCCTGATTGAAACACAACAGGCGTCTGGAAATTCTCCGGACGCCTGTTGTGTTTCATTGGAAATCTCGACACCTGTGCTATCTGGAAGTGAGGGTGTCGAGCAAAGTACGGAGGCGGACGCATGGAAATCGTCGATGCTCAGGTTCACGCAAATCAACGCGGAATCGACCAGTCGATCGCGATCATGGATGCGATCGGAGTGGATGCCGCAGTGATCGACGTTTGGCCGCCTGAGCGGCAGAAGCTGCCGAGCGGGATCAACCGCTATAGCTATGCGTTCGCGGAGGAGGCGGTCGCGCGCTTTCCCAATCGCTTCGCTTATATCGTGCGCTTCGATCCGAATGATCCAGAGATCGACGGCCTTATGTCTCAGGTGCGAACCAAACCCGGATGTCTTTGTGCGCGAATCGCTTCCGGTCTCGATTTCAAGATCATGCGCGAACGCGTCCTCGCCGCAGCCGCCAAGCACAATATCCCGATCATGATTTATCCAGGCGACCAGCACAAAACTCTGGCCGATTATGTCCGTAAGTTCGACAGCGTTCAGTTCATTATCGACCACGTCGGGATGGGTGTCGATCGCGCTGCGCTCCCGGAACAACTGGAGCAGACTATCGAACAGCTTTTGACTTATGCGCAATACCCGCACGTCGCGGTAAAATGGGGACACGCGCCTCGGCTTTCGCGTCAGCCGTTTCCCTATCGCGATCTACTCGATCAGCTGCGGCGCGTAATTAATGCTTTCGGCGTCAATCGCCTGATGTGGGCGAGCGACTACACGGTGATTACCGATAATCACACCTGCGCGGAGTCGCTATTCTGCCTGCGATGTTCCGAACAGCTCTTCGAGACCGACAAGGAATGGATTCTCGGTCGCACGGCCCGCGAAATCCTGCGCTGGCCACAGGCTTCAAAGGATAATCTGTGAACCGGGCGAGTAAGGACCTGCTCTGATTCTAGGACAACACCAAACGGCGAGGACCCGATGATCTGCGCTTTAGACGCTATAGTTATGGAGGTTCAGGTAAGAGTGATGAACGGAACGGATTTTTATCAAGTATCGCTACTTGGACTTTTTCTCGCAGGACATGAGTCAGATCGGCCTCTTTTTCAAGCGCGTATATGATTTCTTGTAGCTGAATTCCCACCTGGACTCGATGACTCAGAGCTTGACAAAGGGCATTTTGCGCAGCTGACGTGAAGTCGGTAGCTGAAATGAAAATTCCACGCGCCCCTTCGCGAACATAACGCGGTTGAGGTATTGGGCTACATCTCTGGGACCCACCTTATCTTTGAGCCATTTCATTTCAACCAGATATATATCGTTGTCGAGTGCTATCGCGCCGTCAATCTGAGCAATTGTCCCTCGCCGTTGGCTCCTTGAATTGTAAAGGCCTCCCGTACCAGGATGCCGAAGTTGGAGAACAACCGGTTGAGCACGCTTTCGAGGGCCTTCCCTCGCTTCTGATGACTGGATTCCGAAAACAGTGCACTGATTTCGCGTCGAATCGATTCGCGCTTTTCGCGTCTTTCTCGATCTGCTTCTAGTTTCTTCCGTCGTTCCTCTCGCTGTTCTCGTAATGCTTGGTCGCGCTCCCTCTCCATCCTCGTGAAGGCGTCAGCCTTATGAACCGTTTTGCGAATTTCGGCAACTAAGCTTTTCGCAGGCAATCGGTCCTCATCCCAAAGAATCGAGTAATTCTCCCAAGCAGTGACGCGCTTTACGATTTCACGCCGTTGTCGCAACGCAGCATTGGTCCTTCGCTCATTAAGTGAGTTGATGATATCGCGGGCTATTTCGTACTTGCCTACGCTCTTCGGATCGCTGCGCCACTGCGATTCCCAGCGAGCATAGATATCGTGATCAACTCCAGCGGCACGGAAAAATTGAAACATATCCTTCTTTGCAGGACATAATCGCGGGATACATTTCTGAAGGAGAACAAGCAGTTCTGTAGGATAATGATATGAATCGTCAGAACCGTAGTGCGCCATCGAGGGTTTGCCTATCGTCGAGATTGTATCAAATTGGAGCCTGATACAGAGCGCACCAGAGAACTGGTGGGCGGTGCTGGTTTCGAACCAGCGACCCCCGGCTTGTAAGGCCGATGCTCTACCGCTGAGCTAACCGCCCTAGCGCAGGTATCAGAATGGAAAACAGCGCCGCGGGTGCGGCGCTGGTCTAAAACTGGCTACTCGTTCATCGGCGCGGGAGCGCCCGTCCCGGCGCTGTTGTTGAGCGAGTCCTTTAATTGCTTCCCCGGTTTGAATTTAGCCGAGCGGCTCGCCGAAATTTCGATCGATTCTCCGGTTTTGGGATTCCGTCCCGTTCGCGCCTCGCGACTCGATACTGAAAAAGTGCCAAAACCTGAGATATTGACCCGCTCGCCCTGCTTCAATGCATTGACAATATCGTCGAGGACGATGTTTACCGCCTTTTCGGCGTCGTTGCGGTTAAAACCAAGCTTATTCGCCAGAGCCTCTACCAGATCGGCTTTTGTCATTGCGCCGTCCAGACCTCCCCTCAGAATTAGTTGAGAATACACGGCGGGCTGACAGTCGCAATAACTGCCGGCCCGCCATTTGGTATCGATTGAAGCGGATCAGGAAAGATTAGGCGGGTTATGCGGCGCCACCGTATCGTCGTCCTCGTCCACCGCCGGTTCTTCTTTCTCTCGATCATCAGAGACAAATGGCGGAGGTGAACTTTCAGTGCGGGCCGGCTTGAAGAACTCGTCCGGATTCGCCAGCACTAGCGCGTGTTTTAGGACGTCGTCCATGTGCTCAACCTTGATCATCGTGACGCCTTTGAGCACCTGGGTAGGTATTTCCTCAATGTCCTTTTCGTTTTCTTTCGGTATCAGCACCGTTTTGATACCGCCGCGATGCGCCGCCAGCACCTTTTCCTTAAGACCACCAATCGGCAGCACCCGTCCGCGCAGAGTGATTTCGCCAGTCATAGCAAGATCGTTTCTCACATGAACCCGACACAGCGCCGATACCAGCGCGGTTGCGAGCGTGATACCAGCTGAGGGCCCGTCTTTGGGAATCGCTCCCTCAGGGATATGAAGATGCAGATCGATCTTCTGGTAGAAATCGGATTTCAGGCCGAGCTGTTCCGCGCGCGAGCGCACGTACGACATCGCCGCCTGCGCGCTTTCCTGCATGACTTCGCCAAGTTGGCCGGTAATAGTCAGCTTGCCGCGCCCGGGCACGATCGTCACTTCGACGCCAAGCAATTCCCCGCCCAACTCGGTCCAGGCAAGGCCGGTCGCCACGCCGATCTGGGGTTCCGTTTCGGCGATGCCATACCGGAACTTAGCTGGTCCGAGATACTTGGCAAGACTTGAAGCGGACATTTTGACGTGTGAATCGCGATCAACCTTCACCACTTCGACGGCCACCTTGCGGCAGATCGACGCAATCTCGCGCTCTAAATTACGAACCCCTGCCTCTCGCGTGTAATGGCGGATAATCCCAAGCAGCGCCTTGTCGGAGAACTCGACGTTCTCGTCCTTTAAGCCATTCGCCTCGCGCTGCTTTTTGAGCAGGTATTTTTTAGCAATCTGCAGCTTTTCGGTTTCGGTGTAGCCGGGAATCCGGATGATCTCCATACGGTCCTGCAAGGGACGCGGAATCCGGTCGAGCGTGTTCGCCGTAGTGATGAACATCACTTTCGACAGATCATAATCGCAATCCAAATAATGATCGTTGAAGTTGCAGTTCTGCTCCGGATCGAGCACCTCAAGCAGTGCCGACGACGGATCGCCACGGAAGTCAGTGGACATCTTATCAACTTCGTCGAAGAGCATCACGGGATTGCCGGAACCAGCTTTGCGGATGCTCTGGATGACCTTGCCGGGCAGCGCGCCAATATAGGTACGCCGATGGCCCCGGATCTCCGCCTCGTCGCGCACTCCGCCGAGCGATACGCGTACGAATTTACGTCCGGTAGCCCGCGCCACTGATTTGCCGAGTGAAGTTTTGCCGACGCCCGGAGGTCCGACCAAACAAAGAATGGGCCCCTTGAGCTGTCCGACCAGCGTTTGTACTGCGAGATATTCAAGGATGCGCTGTTTGACCTTATCGAGTCCGAAGTGATCCTCCTCGAGAATTCGCTCCGCTTCCTCGATATCGAGCTTATCCTCGGTATATTCAAACCATGGCAGCGCCAGGAACCAATCAAGATAATTGCGCACGACGGTCGCCTCTGCGGACATCGGCGACATCATCTTGAGTTTCTTGATTTCGCGCTCACACTTTTCGCGCGCCTCAGCCGGCATTTTCTTTTGGCGCAGTTTCTCTTCGAGCTCCTGAATCTCGTTTTTGAATTCGTCTTTCTCGCCGAGTTCCTTCTGAATCGCCCGCATCTGCTCGTTGAGGTAATACTCCTTCTGGGTCTTTTCCATTTGTTTTTTGACCCGGGAGCGGATGCGTTTTTCGACTTCGAGAATTTCCAGCTCGGAGCGCATGTAGCCGAGGATGCGTTCGAGGCGTTCGGCCGGATTAAAGCACTCCAGTAAGGCTTGTTTGTCTTCGAGCTTGATCCCCAGGTGCCCGACCAATTTATCAGCCAGGAAAGCCGGATCGTCCACCGCGGCGATCGACGTCACCATCTCCGGCGGAATCTTCTTGTTTAAGCGTACATAGTTGTCGAAGGTCGTGTTCACCGAACGCATCAAGGCCTCGACCTCGGTGCCGCGGGTGTTCACCTCTTCGATTTCTTCAACTTCGACCTGGAAAAATTCAGTCTGCGGAGCATAACGCACGATGCGCGCTCGCTGCTTACCTTCCAACAGAGCCTTGACCGTGCCGTCGGGTAATCGCAGCAGCTGCACAACGATTCCCAAAGTGCCAACAGAGTAGATATCGTTCGGCCCGGGCTCCGAAACGCGCGCGTCCTTTTGCGCTACCAGCAGAATTGGCCGTTTAGCGGCTTCGGCTGCTTCCAGCGCTTTGATCGACTTCTGTCGTCCGACAAAGATTGGATAGACTTCGTGGGGAAAGACAATCAGTTCGCGCAAAGGCAACAATGGAACAGTTTCATTCGAAGGGTCACGGTTATCTTTCTTATCGTTGCGGAAGAGCATTTCCGTTAATCCCGATCTCCTGCCGCCTAAGCGGTTTCAGCGGTTTTTTGATAAACGAGGAGAGGCTGTTCCTTTTGGGTAACCACCTCTTCCGAAATCATTACCTCCTTGATATTCGGCTGCGACGGAATTTCATACATCAAGTCCACCATGATGCTTTCCATGATGGCCCGCAAGCCGCGCGCGCCGGATTTGCGCTTGAGCGCTTCACGTGCAATGGCGCGCAAAGCGCCTTGGGTAAATTTAAGGTGGACATTCTCCATGTCAAATAATTTTTGATATTGCCGCACCAGCGCATTCTTGGGTTCGGTTAGGATTCGCACTAGCGCTTCTTCGTCCAACTCACCCAAAGTCGCAATTACCGGCAAGCGGCCCACAAATTCGGGGATCAGGCCGAATTTGAGCAAATCTTCAGGCTGCACTTCATTGAGCAACTCGGAAACTGAACGCAAGTCCCGATGTGTCAGGTCGGCTCGAAATCCCATTGTCTTGCCCGCGATACGCCGTCGGATAATGTCATCCAGGCCGACGAACGCTCCGCCGCAGATAAACAGGATGTTGGTAGTATCGACCTGCAGGAATTCCTGTTGCGGATGTTTCCGGCCACCTTTCGGCGGCACGCTCGCCATCGTGCCTTCGACGATTTTCAGCAGAGCCTGCTGGACACCCTCGCCGGAAACGTCGCGCGTGATCGAGGGGTTGTCGCTTTTACGAGCAATCTTGTCGATTTCGTCAATATATACGATTCCGCGCTGGCAGCGCTCGATATCGTAGTCGGCATTCTGCAGGAGCGAGAGGATGATATTCTCGACATCTTCGCCAACGTAGCCCGCCTCCGTCAGCGAGGTAGCGTCAGCAATCGTGAAAGGGACCTGAAGAAATCGCGCAAGGGTCTGCGCCAGCAACGTCTTGCCGACGCCGGTAGGACCGATCAGCAGGATGTTCGACTTTTGCAGTTCGACGTCACCGGTCACGCTCTGCGAATCGATTCTTTTATAGTGATTATGAACTGCAACCGACAGAATCTTTTTCGCGCGCTCTTGCCCAATGACGTATTGATCAAGCACGCGCTTGATCTCGGCAGGTTTGGGCACGGCTGAGGACTGGCTGAAGGCTTCTTCGTTATCCGTCTCTTCAGCGATTATGTCATTACACAGATCAATACATTCGTCGCAAATATAGACCGTCGGACCGGCAATGAGCTTGCGTACTTCGTCCTGGCTCTTGCCGCAGAACGAACACACCAGATTGCCTGAGCGGTCATCATGCTTTGCCATTACTGACTCCCGCGCTTCACTTAATAACCCTGCGGCTTACGATTACCTCATCGATTACGCCGTATTCAACTGCCTGATCCGGATTGAGGAACATATCCCGGTCAGTATCTTTTTCGATTTTGCGAAGGTTCTGTCCACTATGCCGCACAATAATACTGTTGAGCTCCTCACGAACCCGCAAGATCTCGCGCGCCTGAATGTCGATATCGGTGGCCTGTCCCTGCGCTCCACCCAGCGGCTGATGCATCATTATACGCGAATGAGGCAGTGCATAACGATGGCCTTTCTCGCCCGCCAGCAATAACACCGCCGCCATGCTCGCGGCCTGTCCGAGGCACAAAGTCGAGACCGGAGGCTTGATAAATTGCATTGTATCGTAGATGGCGAGACCTGCGGTTACTGCGCCCCCTGGCGAGTTGATGTAAAAGTTAATCTCTTTGTCCGGATCTTCGGATTCCAGGAAGAGAAACTGAGCCGTGACTAGATTCGCCACGTCGTCGCTGATCGGATAGCCGAGGAAAACGATCCGATCCTTAAGTAGGCGAGAATATATATCGTAGGCGCGCTCTCCGCGCCCCGTCTGCTCAACTACTATCGGAACCAGGCTGCTCATCTTCTCTTGAGGTCCCTATCGGCGTCATGCCGCGACTCTCACCGGATGATTCGTAACGAAATTCTAACCAGTTTGCCGAGTATCAGCAACTAAACGGGACGCAGCGATCATGCTATCAACGAGAACGGCCTCGATGCCCATTCGTCAGGGCTTGACGAGCGAATACTGCTGAAGGGCTTCAGGTATTCGCCGGCTCGGAACTAACTGCCGCAGGCTCTTGCGTCGAGATTTCCTGTTGCGCACGAGTGAGCAACAAGTCGAGCATCTTCTCGCGGCGCATCGCCTGTTTCAACGCCTCGTGGTTTTCTTCCGCACGATAAAACTCCGCAACCCGCTCACGTTGCCGCGGACCGCTGCGCGTTACGATCGCTGCGACGCGCTCAGCCACCTCATCATCGCTGGTGGCGACATTTTCCTGATCAGCGATCGCATCGACCAGAAGGACGCTGCGAGCGCGCTTCTCTGCCCGTGCTTTCATTTCGTCCGGATTTTCACGGGCCCGCTGATGTGCGGCCTCATGTGGAATTCCGGCCGCTTCCAATGCGTTGGCGGTTTCGGCTTCGAGGATTTGCTGCTCTCGTACAACCAGTGATTCGGGCACTTCAATCGGATTGCGCTCTAGAATCAGATCGATCAATCCCTGTCGCGCACGCGCATCGGCCTGCTGCCGCGCCTGCGTTTCAAGGTCCTTGCGCAGGGCCGCGCGCAAGTCATCGAGGTTCTGAAACTCACCCTGATCTTTTGCGAAATCATCGTTCAGCTCGGGCAATACGCGATTGTAGATATCCTTAACGGTCGCCCGCCATTCGACGGTTTTCCCAGCCAACTCCTTCTCGCTATATTCAGCCGGATAGCTACGCTCTTTACGCACCTCGACGCCGATCTCAGCTCCGCGCAGCACTTCGTCGAGACCGTGCGCCGGCTCGCCGGGATTGACCCGCACTATTCGATCCTCGAATTTCGTCTCCGGCACCGGTTTGCCGCCGTCGAACGCCTCGAAGCTCGCGACTACGAAATCTCCATCGGCGACGATATTCCGTCCTTCGACTTTCTTCAGGGCGCCCTGACGCTCGCGCAACTGCTCGAGTGCGGCGCCAAGCTCTTCATCGGTTACCGTGATTTCCGATGTGGGCACCTTCAGGTCCTGATAATCATTGATCTGCAGCTCGGGTCTGAGATCAAAAATCGCGCTGAAGCGGAGCTGCGCGTTCTTGAGGTCGCTCTCTTCAGTGACGATCTCGGGTTGCACGATCGGCTTGAGATCGTGCTCGTCGAGCGCCTTCTCCGTGTACTCCTTGATCAGCTTCTGGATTACATCGCCACGCACCTGGTCGCCGAAAAAACGTTCTAAAAGCGGTCGGGGCGCATGACCGGGCCGAAAGCCTTTGAGTTGAACGGAGCGGCGCAATTCGTTGTAGGTGAGATCGAGTTCACGGTTGATTTCGCCGGCTTCGAGCTCGATTGTGAGCTTGCGCCGCAACGCCGAGGGATTTTCGATATTCACGTTCATCTTATGGCGTAAGGTAAACATGCAGACCGCGCACAATCAACCGGGCAATGTCTTTACCGCGGCGGCTCGGGCGTGCTTGATTCCACTGGACATGGACTCGTAGACAACCTAAACTGCGCCCGTATACCCGGCCACTTTCGGCACGGGCATTTTTTTGGAATTAGATTTGGTAGCGCCGCAAGGCGCTCCGCAGGAGATGAATTCTCAATGAGCGAAGCAAAAATTATTTTGCCTGCGCTGACTCACCTGCAGCTGATGATCCTGTGGGGAGTCTTGATCTCGGCCCTTCTCGCCATTGGCTATGGACTGATTTTGGTCCGCACCGTGTTGGCGGCCGATCCCGGCGCCAAATCGATGACCGACGTAGCCGACGCGGTGTACGAAGGATCGATGGCCTACCTCAGCCGGCAAGTCAAAACGATGATCTTCTTCGTCGTGATCATCGCAGTTGGCTTGTTCATGATGTACCGCAACGTCTATCCCGACCGACTGGACCTATCGCTCGGTATTGCGATCGCCTTCGTCCTCGGCGTGAGCGCGTCGTACGGAGCAGGCTTCGTCGGGATGTGGCTGGCGGTCAAGGGCAACGTACGGAGCGCCAACGCCGCGTTGACCAGTTTTAAGGACGCGATGGAACTCGCGTTTAAGGCCGGCGGCGTCTCCGGGATGTTCACCGTTGGACTAGGCCTGCTCGGGGCGACGATTATCTTCCTGATTTATCAGCAGGACGCGATGAAGGTGCTGGTGGGCTTCGGCTTCGGCGGCTCGCTCGCGGCGTTGTTCATGCGCGTCGGCGGCGGTATCTTCACCAAAGCCGCTGATGTTGGCGGCGATCTGGTCGGCAAGATCGAAGCTGGCATTCCCGAAGATGATCCGCGCAATGCCGCGACGATTGCGGATAATGTTGGCGACAACGTTGGTGACTGCGCTGGAATGGCCGCTGACGTTTTCGAATCTTATGAAGTTACCCTGGTCGCCGCGATCATTCTCGCCGCCTACGCCGTGAGCGAGCGGGACTTTCAGGCGCTATATGGCGCGCTCTCAGGCGCATTCGCCATGAAGCTGATCGTCTTCGCCCTGATCCTGCGCGCTGTGGGGGTCTTCTCTTCGATCGTCGGCATTATGGCGGTGAAGGCGCCGATCGGCAAAATGGAAGATCCGATGAAGCCGATCAATCGTGGGTATTACACCTCTGCGATTGTTTCCGTGATTGGCTTCTTTATCGTCAATTATTTCTATATGACCGATCCCCGCACCGGGCAACCCGATTGGCGCTTCGCGATTACTGCGACTCTCGGCATTGTGCTGGCCGTGACCACGCTGTGGCTAACCAATTACTTCACCCATCCGGATAGTGGTCCGGTGATCGAAACGGCCAACTCGGCGCGGACCGGCCCGGCTACTTTGATAATCTCGGGACTGGGCGAAGGCATGGAGTCCTCAACCTGGGCGGCGATGCTAATCGTGTTAGCGATCCTCGGTGCGATGGTGATCTTCCGCGACTCACTAGCGCTCCAGTTTTATGGCATAGCGCTTACCGGTCTGGGGCTTTTGACCACCACCGGATTTATCCTCGCGATGGACACCTATGGTCCCATCACCGACAACGCTCACGGCATCTTCGAAATGGGCGGCATCCATCAGGAGGAAGCGTCACGCACGCTCTCATGGATGGACGCAATCGGCAATACGACCAAGGCTTTGACCAAAGGCCTCGCGATCGCGACTGCGGTTATCGCGGCAGTCTCGCTATTCCGTTCGTTTATCGACGAGGCCCAGCTTGGGAGTATCGGCGTGCAGATCAATGCGCCGGTAGTTTTCGTCGGTCTGCTGATTGGCGCTGCGGTACCATTCCTGTTCAGTTCATTTGCGATCAAGGCGGTCGGACGCTCTGCATATCAAGTGGTATTTGAGGTGCGCCGCCAGTTCCGCGAGCATCCCGGAATCATGGAGGGTAAAGAGCTGCCGGATTATGGCCGCTGCGTTGATATCGTAACAGCGTCAGCCCAGAAGGAACTATTAAGCCCAGCCATTCTGGCGGTTTTTGCACCGTTGCTGGTCGGCTTTGCACTTGGAGCCGGCGCTTTAGGCGGATTCCTCGGCGGTACAATTCTAACCGGCCAATTGCTCGCGGTTTTCATGTCCAATGCTGGCGCGAACTGGGATAACGCCAAGAAAAAGGTTGAAGACGGCTATCTCGGCGGCAAGAATACCGACGTGCACCGCGCGACCGTTGTCGGCGATACCGTCGGTGATCCGTTCAAGGATACTGCCGGTCCGGCTCTAAATCCTATGATAAAAGTGATGAACCTGGTCGGAATCCTCGCTGCACCCTTCGTGGTAAGTGAGGGCTTCAATATCCGGCTGAGCGTCACGATCGTAGCGCTGGTGGTGCTCGCGATTGCGGTCATCCTCTCCAAGCGGGGTTCGATCGCAGACGAAGCTTCTATAACGGGTCAGACACGAGTGGCTGCGTAGCTCCCGCACCAGCCGAATTGCTTCAACAGTCGCGCATCCTCAACGATGCGCGGCTGTCTTCTTTCTCTAGTTGAGCGTTGACGCGTTTCGGCAAAGATCATTGCAGCTTCGCTATAAAACTGGACGCGAGTCGGATGGCTTCGTCGAGGTTTTCTACCTCGGTCCGACCTGACCTTCGCGCGGTTTGAACGAGTGATCTCTGTCCGCGATCCACGCGATTTTTATAGCAGGCGACAGCGCGTGTTTTCGATTTTGCCGCGCCGACCGAACGGATCGCGCTCGCCTTGGAGAATGAGCGCCCGTGTGCGCGTCGCTTGTAGATGCTTGATGCGCGCATGCTCCGGTTTACCGGGCACATGGAACGGATAACCGAGACATAGCAGCCCGCGCACCTCCATTTCGTCCGCTACCATGCTGGCAATCCGTCCGCCGAGTGACTTACCTCCGATCACCAGATTGCGTCCGCCGCTCGGTGCTCGATCACATCGCGCCAGGTTTGCAGCAGGATAGGTTCTCGTTCGGGAACACTGCACCTGCCCTTACGACGAGCGCGCATGTAGAGAAACTCAAAGCGCGCTACTCGTAAGCCGGTGTGTGCGAGCCCTTTTGCGATCGTATTCATAAATGGCGAATTCATCGGCGCACCCGCACCGTGCGCCAATACCACTATGCGGTTCGCCTTCCTTGGGCCGTCGAATAGGATGTTTAGAGACTGAGACATCGGAATCAAACTACCGCCGATGAGAGATCATCAGTCAAGATGCAAACGCCCGCCGATGCTGAGGCAATAGTTCTTCTCTCGGCACTTAGATTGTAAGGCTCGAAATTCGAACGAATCGTCGGGTATCCTCCGACACATGGCCTCGAAGATCCAAAATAAAACCGTTCCTCTGATAGCTGGACGCAGTCGGCGTATCGCTGAACAGCAAAATCCCACAGGTGCATTTACTGATTTCTATCTTCATCTGCTTTCCAGTTCGTGGCCATTGCTTTTGCTGCAGATCGCGGCGACCTTCTTTTTCGCCAACGCACTCTTCGCAATCGGTTACTATCTCAATGGCGGGATAGAGAATGCCCATTCGTTCGGCGACGCTTACTTTTTCAGTGTCGAAACCATGGCGACAATCGGCTATGGCAAGCTCGTACCCATAACCCTGTTCGCCAATTTTCTGATGAGTGTCGAGGCGCTGACCGGGATGCTTGGTATCGCCCTGGTCACCGGTCTGATCTTCGCCAAGTTTTCTCGTCCGACTGCGCGCGTCCGCTTCAGTCTTTACGCGACGGTCTCGCTTCGTGACGGCGTGCCGAGCCTGATGTTCCGCATGGCGAATGTCAGAACCAACCAAATCGTCGAAGCGCAGATCCATTTAGTCTTGACGCGGCTCGAACGGACCACAGAAGGCGAGGAGGTCCGCCGGTTCTATGACCTCGAATTGGCCCGCAACCGCAATCCGATCTTCGCCTATTCGTGGACCGCAGTTCATCCGATTCTCCCCGGAAGTCCACTTTTTGGGGCGACGCCCGAAACTCTGGCTCGCAGCAACGCCTGGATGCTGGTTTCACTCACTGGGCTCGATGAGACCTTCTCACAAACAGTTCACGCGCGGATGTATTACGGTAATGAAGACATTTTATGGGGCGCGCGGCTGGTTGATATCATGGTTCGTATACCGGACGGCAGTTTTGTGATGGATTTCGCAAAATTCGACTTGGTCGAACCCGCACCACTGCCGGCCTGGGACCCCGCCAATCAAAGAGCTTTCGCCGAGCCCTGAGGGGTTTGGTCTATTAATCATTAAATGAGTATCCTCGGCGCGGGAGGCGAGGTTTATGCCGGAATCACAGGATCTTTTAAGCGAACGCCGTGATGGGGTGCTCTATCTGACGTTGAATCGTCCGGATCGTCTGAATGCGCTCAGTGCGCCGATGGTCTCCGGGTTGCTGGATGAACTGTCCAGGGCGGCACATGACGATGAGATCGGCGCGATCGTACTGACCGGCGCGGGACGCGGTTTCTGTGCGGGTGGCGACGTCACGCGGATGCGCGATCGCAACGAGGTGGCTGCGCACGAGAGTTCAGCTCCTCCCGCAGGACTCGAGCAGCGGATTGCACAGACCCGCCGCGGCGAAGAAGTCACGGTCCTGCTACATGAGATTCCTCGCGTCACAATCGCGGTCGTGAATGGTCCTGTAGCAGGCGCCGGCCTAGGCCTCTGCCTGTCCTGCGACATCCGAATCGCATCGGAGGCCGCGCGCTTCGGTACTGCTTTCGCGCGCGTGGGGTACTCCGGCGATTGGGGCGGCAGCTATTTTCTAACCCAACTGGTCGGTCCGGCCAAGGCTCGCGAACTATATTTCTCTGCCGAGATGATCGATGCGGGCGAAGCGTTGCGCCTCGGATTAGTCAGTCGAGTCGTACCCGCGGCGTCACTGATGAATGAGGTTGACTCCTATGCACGACGAATCGCGGCGGGACCGCGGGTCGCCTATAGCTATATGAAGGGGAATCTCAATGCCGCAATGCATGCCGACCTGCGCACGATCCTCGATCGCGAGGCGGTTGCACAGACGCTGACCAGCTTGACGGAAGATCATAAAGAGGCGGTCAAGGCCTTTCTTGACAAGCGCGAACCCAAATTCTCGGGGCGTTAAGAAGCGATCAATGGAATGTTAAAGACGCAAATTTGTGAGCTTTTCAATATCGAATTTCCAATCATCTCGGCTGGGATGGGCGGCGTGGCGCTGGCTGAGTTGGCGTCAGCGGTATCGGAAGCTGGAGGACTCGGCACCGTCGGCGTGGCTGTGTTCGGGCGCGAAGCGATTCACAATGAGCTGTCTGCAGCGCGGCGGCGTACGCCGAAGCCATTAGCGGCTAATCTAATTGTTCCGTTTCTGCGCCCCGGGATTGTCGAGGCAGTGGTGCAGGCGCCGATTCAGGTGCTGACGTTCTTTTGGGGTGATGCCCGCGAGCATATCGATTCCATTCAGTTGGCGCAGCGCGCAGGCATTAGAGTGATGTGGCAATGCGGAACTCCGGACGAAGCGCGCTGGGCGAAAGACGCTGGAGTTGACGCGGTCATGGCGCAAGGTTTCGAGGCTGGTGGTCACGTGCGTGGTGAGACCACGTCGCTCGCGCTGATCCCGGAAGTTCGTGATGCGATCGGAGAACTTCCGATGGTAGCCGCGGGCGGCTTTGCCGATGGCCGCGGACTCGCCGCAGCGTTGGCGCTCGGCGCAGATGGCGCGGTATTCGGCACGCGGTTTCTTGCTTCAAATGAGGCCGCGACCCATCCGGTATATCGTGAGCGCATTATTCAGGCGAACGCTCGTGACACGGTTCACACGATGCTGTTTAATATCGGATGGCCGGAAGCGCCGCACCGCGTGCTGCGCACTCAAACCGTCGAGCGATGGGAGAGCGCCGGGCGTCCTCCGTCCGGCTCGCGGCCGGGCGAGGGCGAGGTGCTGGCGCAATCGCGGCGCGCGGATATCGAAATACCATTAGTCAATTACACAGTGATGCCGCCGACTGACTACATTGAAGGTGATGTCAATGGACTGCCCTTCTATGCTGGTCAATCGTGCAGTCTAGTTCGCGAGGTGCTGCCGGCGAGCGAGATCGTACGTCGGATCGCAACTGAGGCTCAAGCGGTGATCAATAATCGGCTCGCGCCGCTCGCACGCTAATAGTCAGTCTTTTTTCGATGCTTGCGCTTCCAGCCCAGCGTGCAATTTCTTCATCACCTGAGTCAGCGCGCGGGTGTAACGTTGTTTGGTCCAGGTATCCTTGGTGCGCATCTTAAGCCATCCGAGCCTGACTGCGTCGGGCTTATTGCCCATCTCGCCGGTGGAGACTTCGATCACGGCCCGCTCCTTCGGCGTGAGCGTCGCGAGAACTTCGCGTTTAAGCATCTGCAGAAAACCGGCTTTAAGATCGAGGTCAACTTTCATCTATCTATCCATCTGACTGAAGCCTAGACTACGCCACCTCGAAGTCAATCTTGATATGTATTGTAGCATCACACGCGCGAGATAAGGTTTACACAATAAAGTACTTCACCCCTGAACCTGTTCATCCATAACGGACGCGATCGGAGTTGGTGTGCAACGTCTGAAGCAACGTAGCAATCAGCGGATTGAGCGTGTTCAACGGCGGCGCCACACTCTCGCGATGATGTGCGAGTTGTAAAAGTCGATATCACCCGTTTGATTTCGGAATCACAGCACGGCACCTAAAATTACTTTACTCAATCTAGAGCATCCATAAGGTGCCGACCCGACGATAGCCAAAAGCGGACCGGACCCGCCGGAGGCGGACAGGATAAACAGAGTCGAAAACCATCTCTCATAAATCGAAGAGGGTAACTTAATGGATCCGATCGGCAGAGGCATCTTTCATGTTCATTTGGTGATCAAGGATATGGAGCGCTCGCTGCGCTTCTAGACCGATTATTCGGGATGGAAAAGATTCCGATCGAAGACGGCGGACTTGTATTCCTGCGGACGGCCGGGCACAGAGACCTGCTCGCGCTGAACGCGGGCAGCTGGAAGCCCTACCGTCCGAGACTTGCGGACAGGAGGCGGGGCGCGAGAATGGGCTCGCACAGACGTACGGCGGAATCAGCCATTTCGGTTACATGCTGCCGAGCCTCGATGAGTACAACCGGACCATGCAGCGGCGGAGCAATACGGCGGTCGGCTGGCAATCCAATACGAGCATCATCAGCACGCATATCTTCACGATCCCGACGGGTACATGGTGGAATTGCAGTACGGACAAGAGTGGGTAGTCATTAAATATAGCGATAACTATTCCGGCGACGTCGACGGAATAACTAATCGAGCGGCGTGCCTTCTACTAACGCATTAAGCAATGGCGAGAACGTGTTCGATATCGATGGAAGAGTGATGAAAGCAATCTGGTCCAAGAGCGTAAGCTTTCGGACTAGATATTAAGAAGTGTACGGACCCAGCTACTTGAACGCCGGCATCACGTACTTTGCGAATTTCTCGAGAGACTTGAGTGTCTCTTTGTGCGGAAAACCGCCGAAGTTCACCTCAAAGATCGGATAAGTCAGGCCGAAGTCTTGCTCGGCGCGTTTAAGCCGCTGGACACATCGGTCGGGCGTGCCGAAGATCACGCAATCGCCTTTATCGAGGTCCTCGTAAGTTGAGTTGCCGAACAATTTCGAGAGGCCGCCCTTGTACTCTTTGTAATCGGTGGATTGAAACGCCTGATTATCGAGTGCGCTGAAGAACTTCCAGTAATCGTAAAAATGGCCTTTGGCGAGTGCGTGAGCTTCCTCGTCGGAGTCGGCGACGTAGAGATGATAAACGCCGAGGACTTCGCGTGTCGAGGGATCGTGTCCAGCCTCTTTGAGCGCAGACCAGTAATAGTTCATCTTCGCTTGCAAATCTTCATGGCGCGGATAGGCGAACGGCACAATCATCGGGTTGAAGCCCTTATGGCCAGCGAAGGTGAAGCTTTCGGGCGTTACCGCGCAGGCGCTCCAGATTGGCGGATGAGGTTGCTGGACCGGCTTGGGCAAAGCTTTGACATCGCGAATTTTGTAGTACTTGCCGTCATAGGTAACGGTTTCTTGAGTCCAGGCTTGCAGAATGATTTCGACTGATTCGTGATAACGGCCATGGCTTTCGGATTCGGCGACATCGAATAGCTCATATTCGGCTTTGAGCACGCCGCGTCCGATACCGAAATCGAGGCGACCATCGCTGAGCACGTCAAGCATCGCGTACTCTTCGGCGGTGCGAACCGGGTTGCTCAGCGGCAAGAGCGTCACGCCGGTACCGAGGCGGATGCGTTTCGTGCGCTGGGCGACGGCGGCAGCAAAGACCGGCGGAGAGGGGAACGCATAGCCGCCGACGTAGTGCTCGGCGAAAAACACGCCATCGAAGCCAAGCTCTTCTTCACACTGAATCTGTTCTATCATCTCGCCATAATAGTGGCTCGCGGACTTGTAGCGCTCGGGGGTGTAGTCGGGGATATAGAGCAGGCCGAATTTCATTTGTTCAGCTCCTCTCGCCAATCTTGACTAAGATTGTAGCGAGGAAAAAGTGAGCTCGCGAATCTCGATATCGAGAATCGTGTTATCAACACTTTTCGCGGTTCAGCAGGCGATGCTCGTCGAGCTTATGGCACTTGCACGAGCAGGACGATCGTCGCAATCGAGCCGACGGCTGCCGCGCCATAACAGAACGTCATGACCACCGTGTCGAGCTGACGAATATCGAGCATGTCGCAAATCAAATCGCGCAGACGATAGGCGGCATGCCAAAAGGCAAAGATCAGCAGAACAGCGAGGTAAATCTGGGTCAGCGGATGCTCGAGCAGCCGCAGCATACTCGCGCGACCCGGGTCCGGCACTAATCCAAGCGGAACCAGGAATCCCGTCAACAGAATATGAATCGGAAAAAAGAACGCGACGAGGAAGCCGCCAGTACCGAACGTCAACCACGCGAGGGGCCGATTGGATCGATGCGCCGCCATCTCAGATCAACCTCAGAGCGAATAACGCAATTACCACTGAAGCGACCAACCAAATGCCATAATTTGGCGCTGCCGTGAGTTGGTCAGGAACTGAGAATCCCAGTAGTTGCCGCATAAACACGCGCGGCACCAACATAAACCAGGTCACCGCGTGGAAACTGATCATGATCAGCGAGATCGCGTTGAGGATCAGAAAAATCGGATGACACATGAGATTCTGGAAATGCGCATAGGCGCTGGGCCCATGCTCAATCGCGCGAATTTGCATTAACATCACGACCGCAAAGTAGGCGACGAAGACACAGCTCGATTCGCGCAGCATGAATTTCAGATAGGGCCAGCGATCGAAGAACCAATATGGCGACATGTGCGGCTGGAGCAGCTTGGGCTGATAGGTAGCGTATCGAGGCATCGGATTACTTGTTTCCCCATGGCATCAGCCAAGTTTTGAACCAATCCTTGGTCGCCGCGATTTTATATTGCTGAATCGCCAGTGAAGGATCGACGTGCTTGGGACAGACGACTGAGCATTCGCCAATCACGGTGCAATCCCAAATACCGTCGTGTTGCGAGAGCATGTCAGTGCGTTCCTGCGAACCCTGGTCGCGCGAATCGAGATTGTAACGTTCGGCCAAAGCGAGCGCCGCGGGGCCGGTAAAAGACGGGTCAAGGCCATAGACCGGACAAGCGGCATAACAGAGCATACAGTTGATGCAGAGGCTGTATTGTTTGAAGGTTTCGAGCTGAGCGGGCGTTTGCATAAATTCCCGCGTCGGCTGGAAATCATCTTTGCGAATAATCCATGGGCGAACTTTTTGCAGCTTGCCCATGAATTCTTCCATCTCGATCACGAGATCTTTGACGACCGGGAAATGATCGAGTGGACCGATCTGAACTGGGCCCGGCGCATAGTTCGTCAGTAAGGTTTCGCAGGTCAGGCTCGGTACGCCATTGACCATCATGCCGCAACTGCCGCAAATACCCATCCGGCAGGACCATCGAAAAGTCAGTGACCCATCGAGTTGGTCCTTGATGTAGTTGAGTGCATCGAGCACCATCCAGTCGCTGCGCAGCGGAACTTCAAAACTTTGGTATGAGGGCGCGTCGTCGCGTTCAGGATGAAAACGCGCTACTTCCAGGATGATTGTGTCGCCCGGGTCAAGTTCAACCGTTGACCGCAGAGTTGTGTCAGTCATAGCAGCCATAGAATCGTGATTCCCTGTGAGCTGAGGTTAATGATCTCTCCCATAGATACGTTCGCCCGGCGGCCACTTCGTAATCACGACGGGCTTGTATTCGATACGCGGGGGGCCTTCAGCGCTGGCGAAGACCACGGAATGGGCAAGATAACGTTGGTCATCGCGCTTCGGAAAATCGCGCCGCTGATGAGCGCCGCGTGATTCCTCACGATTCAGCGCGGAATGCACGATCGTTTCGGCAACGTCGAGCATGAAGCCGAGTTCCAGCGCCTGGGTGAGCTGGGTATTGAAGGTGCGGGCGTGGTCCTCGACCGCGATATTCTGATAGCGCTCCTTGAGTTCACGCAGTTTGTTGGCGGATTCAATCAGCGAGCTGCGCTCACGATAAATGCCGCAGCCGCTCTCCATCGTTTTTTGCATCTCGTCGCGGAGTTTGGCGATTCGCTCGGCACCGCCAGTTTTGCGCAAGAAGTTTTCTTCGAGCCGGCGTTCTTCATCGGCAGCGAGCGCGAGCACATGGGTCTGATTGCCGCCCTTAGCACCATCGCCGACGTACTCGATAGCTGCCCGGCCCGCGCGCGTGCCGAACACTAGCAATTCGCCTAGGGAGTTTGAGCCTAGCCGATTCGCGCCATTGATACTGACGCAGGCCGCCTCGCCCGCCGCATAGAGCCCTTTGAGCGGAGTTTCACCGTGAATATCGGTTGAGACGCCGCCCATCATATAGTGCTGCACCGGGCGGATACGAATCGGCTCGCGCACTGGATCAAGATTCTCGTACTTCATGCAGAGCTCACGGACCATCGGGAGCCGCGTCTCGATTTTGTATTCGCCGAGGTGCCGCAAATCGAGATGCACGTAATCGCCGTAGGGCCCATGGAAGGCGCGGCCTTTCTCAAACTCGCCGAAGATCGCCTGCGAGACGCGATCGCGTGGCCCGAGTTCCATGCTGCGCAGTACGGGAGTAGGAGTTGGCTTGCCTAGGTCGTAATCCTGCAGGAAACGATAATTGTCTTTATTAAGGAGCCATCCACCCTCGGCGCGTGCAGCCTCGGTAATCAGGATGCCGGTAAAGGGCAGGCCGGTCGGATGGTACTGAACCATCTCCATGTCTTTGAGCGGCGCGCCAGCTCGATAGGCGAGCGCCATCCCATCACCGGTACAGATATTAGCGTTGGTGCTGAACGGGAAGATGCGGCCGCATCCGCCGGTCGCAATAATCACCGCTTTCGCCATGATTGCGCGAACCCGTCCAGTGCGCAGTTCAATCGCGACCACACCGCGAATCGCGCCATCATCGACCAGCAGTCGCGTCGCGAAGTGCTCGTCATAGCGATTGATCGAGGTGTACTTGAGCGAGGTTTGAAAAAGCGTGTGCAAGAGATGGAAGCCGGTCTTGTCGGCGGCGAACCAGGTGCGCATCTTCTTCATGCCGCCGAACGGACGAACCGCGATTCGGCCGCTGGGCTCGCGACTCCAGGGACATCCCCAGTGCTCGAGTCGCAGAAGTTCCTTAGGGACTTCGTTGCAGAACGCTTCGATCGCGTCCTGATCGCCCAGCCAATCGCTGCCGGAAATGGTGTCGTAGATATGTTCATCGATAGTATCGTCGTCGCCCGCGACGCCCGCGGCGCCGCCTTCGGCTGAAACCGTATGGCTGCGCATCGGATAGACCTTCGAGACCATCGCGATATTCGCGTTGGGCATCGACTCGGCGATCGCAATGGCGGCGCGCAAGCCGGCGCCGCCACCGCCAATCATCAGGATATCGTGCGAAGAGGTTTCCACCGCATTCTCCGATTCGACTTTAGCTCCAGTCCGGCATCAAGGTACGACGGCATTAAATACGCTAACCCGCGAAGCATCTCAATATCAGACAGGCTTGTTTGAGCCGAGAATATATCGTTGTGCGGCAGACTTTCCAACGGCGGAGGGTGCGGAGAATGGCGAGAGGGCTTGCCGACGTTAGCGTTAATCGGCGAGACTCGGACGAGACTGCTCAGACGAGGGATTGTAATGGCGGAACGATTGCTCACCAAAGATGAAATCGCGGAGATGGAAAAGCTTAGCGTAGATCGTGTGATCGAAGCGATCGAGGCGGGCGACAAAGACGGCGCGAAGAAACTGGCGCGGCGGATGTACAACGAATTTCTCAGTATGCATGATCTATATCGCAACTGGGCGGCGGCGACGCTGAGCTTTATCGGCAAACGCTTCGGCGACCAAGTGCTCGAAGAAGCGATGGACGCGGGAGTCAAGTCGTGGTGGATGCCGAATCTCGAAAAACTGCCGAAGGGTGAAGACGCGGCCGCGCAAAAGGCGCGGTTCAAGATGTTCGTGGCGGGCCTGCGGGCGCATCTGATGCCACTGCATATTGAAGAAGATGATGAGAAGATCGTCCTCCAAATGCGACCTTGCGGGAGTGGCGGGCGCCTCGTGCTCGAAGGTAAATATGAAGGTCCTGACGCATTCCTGACGCTTAAGGGCAAGCAGATGCTGACTTATGGGCGCGAGGACTTCCCAGTCTATTGTGCGCACGAGCCGATCATGGAGAAACAGGATATCGAGGCGCACGGCGCACCTTTCGTGGTAATCGAGCCGGCGGCCGAGATTGGTAAGCAGCACTGCAACTTCATCATCTACAAGGACAAGAGCAAGGTTCCGGCAAAATATTACGAGCGGCTGGGGTTGAAGAAGCCGGAAACAAGCGACAAGAACTCCGGCCAGTGAAGCTCATTCGTGATTATCAAGGTTTCGTCGACGGATGATGGCGCGGTCATATTCTGAGGCAGGAGAATGGGTCGCCCTTTTGGGTGTGATAGAAAATAATTAAAAAGACCGAGAGATGGCCGTCCTTTCTATGAGAGACATTAATGTGGTGCTGTTTTATGGAAGATAGGGGGAAAAGACGAAATTTTTTTTTTTTTTTTTCCCCTAAATTTTCGTTCTGATGCCCCTTTTGTGCGGGCGGCCTATGTAGAGAATAAGGGAAAAAGGGAAATTTTTTTTGGAACCGAAGCCCGTAAAGGTTTTGTTTGACCGTGGGGGGCACTTTTTTGGGGGTATTTTCCGGGCGAAGGAAGGTCATTTCCCGGAAACCGGCAAATAATAGGGTGGGGGAAAAGGGGACGCGGACGGAAACGTGATCGGATTTTCCGTGCTGAAGGTGAGCGCACTCAAAGCAAGTCCCATCGATATTGAACTAGGGCCTTCAGTTAGTTGAGGTGAGCGCGCCGCATTTCGGAAGACCGCTTTCGGCCATGGCAATGAGCTTCAGAGATTGAACAATGAAAGCTGTTCTTATCGATAAACCCGGCGACGAAACGGTGCTCAAACTCGGCGACTATCCGGAGCCGACCCCGGGACCCTCCGACTTGTTGATAAAAGTGAAATTCGCTGGCGTGAATCGCGCCGATCTGATGCAGCGGCAGGGCTTTTATCCGCCCCCGTCCGGAGCATCCCCGATTCTTGGGCTCGAATGTTCCGGTGACGTGATCGCTATTGGCTCCGAAGTCAAGGGATGGCGCGGCGGCCAACGCGCGATGGCGTTATTGGCGGGCGGCGGGTACGCGGAAAAAGGTCGCCGTCGATTACGGCTCCGCAATGACGATACCTGATGAATTGAGCGACGAAGAAGGCGCGGCATTGCCCGAAGTGTTTCTGACCGCTTTCCTGAATCTGTTTATGCTCGGTGAGGTGAAGGCGGGCCAAGCAGTTCTGGTCCACGGCGGAGGCAGCGGAGTCGGCACAGCCGCGATCCGATTATTAGCCGAGGCCGGCGCTCGTTCGATCGTTACGGCTGGTTCGGACGAAAAGTGCCAAAAATGCCTAAGCTTCGGGGCTGACCTAGCGATCAATTACAAATCCGGACCGTTTGCGTCGAAGATCAAAGCGGCAACGAACGAGCGCGGCGCGGATATTATTCTCGACAGTATCGGGGCCGCCTATCTCGCCCAGAACCTCGATTCGCTCGCGCATGATGGACGCCTGATTCTGATCGGTTTGATACGCGGGGCGAAAGCCGAGATCGATCTGACCCAGGTGTTGCGACGGCATCTCAGGATTATCGGATCAACTTTGCGATCCCGTTCAATTGAAGAGAAGGCCGAAATTATCGCGGCCTTCGAGAATCATTTTGCCGCGGCACTCGCCGCGGGACGACTCCGTCCGCCGATTTATAAAGTGTTGCCGCTCAGTGAAGCCGCCGAGGCGCATCGGATAATGCAGTCGAGTGAGCATTTCGGGAAGATTGTCCTGCGCGTGAGCTAAACGATCTACGCATAAAAAAACGTCCGGCGGATTTCCGCCGGACGTTTCGCAGACCGACTGGAGTAATTTTACATTCCGGGCATACCCGCCATCGCGCCGCCCTTGACTGTTTTATTCTTCTGCGAGCCGAAGAACAGGAAGAAGTTGGTGGGTACATCCGCACCGACTTGATTGCCCGTGCCGCCCGATACAGTCGTGGGAGTGTTTTGAGCCGCTCGCAAAGCCTTGAGCGAGGTCAAGTTCGGCCACGCTGCGGGATCGTTTACTAGATCGAGGATCACCTGCCACCAGATCGCTTTTTTGCTATTGATGGACGTATCAATTATGTGGCTGTGATTAGCGAGCGGGACCATCGTGTTCACGCCCGTGAGTTTGAATGCTGCTGAAACATCGAGCACGCTGGCGTGCATCGTGCAAGAGCCGCCATCGACTGGATCGGTCGCATTAGGACACTGCACGGTTATTCCGGAGTCAATTTTACTGGGAATTCTGAACGCGTCAGGGATACTGCCGAATTGGCTTAGCAGAAAGTTTCCCAACGCGGTGCCGCAAACTTCGTTGACCGGAGTTGATACCCCACTAACTAGATTTGGCGCGAATGAAGGCAGTGTAGTCGGACAGGGAATCGCGTCTTCTGCATTCGTATCGGGGGTGACGGAGAACATTGGTACTAGAACGTAAATCTTATCCGTGGTTTTGATTTTGGCGCCGGTCGGATCGACACTTGGATTAGCCCCGGCCTGACAAATTGGCGTCTGCAACTCGGCGGGTCGGATTCAGCCAGCACTGGTTGAAGTTCAGATCGTCGCCCGGCTCATCGACGCAATCATAGTTCTCCGTGTAGGTGAAGGTGTAATTCTTCCCCTTCGCAAAGCCGGCGGTTTGATTCGCCGTGAGCTGCGCCGATGCGCCGGTCGCAACGAATGCCGTTGCGCCGAACATCGCCGCCGCGATCGCGACTTTGGTTAAGACATCTCTCATCATGAACTCCTCCCGGGATGAATATTGAACGATGGAAATCTATTCCATATACGGGTGCACTCCTGATTTGGATTTCAATTCGTTAAAATGGCGGGCAGGTCGAACGTCCGCTGCGCGATGTCAGCCCAGCGGATGCTCAGCTAGTCGTCTTAGGGAAGCTTTGGCTTGACTGGATGCGAAATACGAAACTCAGCGGCAACATCGGCCATCGTCCTGAATTCGACCCCATCGTGATCGCGGATTTGGTCGATTAGCCGCTCAAGCATCAGCAGCCGATGACCGCGGCCGATCGCCTGCGGATGCATCGTCAGGATATACACGCCTTGACCGAGTCGGTCGTAGAGATAATCGAAGTCGCCCATCCATATGTCGTACACGTGAGAGGGGGCGGCGAGTCCCGGATTCACGCCATTGCGTGTCCAGACGTGCTCGAAGATCGGGAAATCATCGAGACCCCAGGTAAATGGCATTTCTACTAGATTGCTGGGCTCACCCCAGACGAATGGCCCGTCGCTCGGCGCCTGATCGCCAATACGGCAGTAGTAAGGCGCGAAATCCTGCCCCATCATGCTGCTGTCGTAGAGGAAATCGTGATCGATTAGGCATTGCAATGTCGATGGTATCAAGCCCGCCGCCGGTGAGCGATAACCAACCGGAGTGCGCCCGGTGATACGTTTGAGCACGTCGAGGGCGCGCTCGAAATCCTGCATTTCATCCTCGACCGTCTTTGGCCGATCATGGAAATAGCCGTGATGGCCGATCTCGTGTCCCGCCGCCGCGATCTCCTCAACGGTTGCGGGAAACGCTTCCGCAGTGTGTCCCGGAATGAACCAGGTTGAGGGCAGCTGCCACTCGCGCAGCATCGCGAGCAGCCGTTCTGCGCCGACCTTGCCGAACTCTCCCCGCGAGAGTGCACTCGGGGAGCGGGTGTGAAAAGTTCCGAGCCAGACCGAAATAGCGTCGAAGTCGAACGTTAGGCACACCTCAATCTGTTTCGCCATCGAAATTCTCTCCGCAGCGGTTGCAGCGCCCATCGGCGATTCGCTCTTGCGGCCTCGAAAAATAGTTGAGCCGGGCTCGATCAGGAAATCAAACGAAACTATAACTTTCCTGTCCGGATTGCGCGGGTAAATGCGATCGATTCGGTGTTCGTTCACTTGACAGTTGCCGCAAGCCTGTTGTAGTCCGATGCACAGCTTTGGATGCGAGTCGAGTGCTGCCCTAAGAGTTGCGGCTTGATAATGTATTCAGAGTTTTTTTGAGTCCAAATCGGCGAAGCAAAATGCAGGTGAGCTCGGACTTGAGAGACATAGATAAAATCAGCAAAAAATTCTGGACCTTGCTGGGAGTCGGTATATTGACTATTGCGATTGCGATCAGCGCGATAGCCGTGCCTGCTGCCACCGAGGGACAAAAGCGCAGCGGCGCGCCACCATGGCTCGGACTGTTTGGCACGGCGATTCGGCCCGATGGCGCGATGTTCATCGTGGGCTCAAAAGCGCTGTTATTGGTCTCGACTGATCATGGCAAGAGCTGGACGCAAACCACGCTCAAAGAACGCGCCGGTGATCAGCTTTTTCAAGATCGGGACCTTTACTCAATTCGATTCACTCCTGACGGCAAGCTGGGGCTTATCGTCGGTGAAAATGGCACGATTATGCGCTCTGCGGACGGCGGCGGCACGTGGACCGCGCAGACCAGCGGAACACCCAAAAACCTTCTCAAGGTTTTCTTGCTTGATGATCAAACCGCAGTTGCGGTCGGTGCTGACGGCACGATAGTGCGTACCACCGACGGTGGTGCGCACTGGCAAATCATCAAATGTCCAAAGCTGATCACACTGTTCGACGTCACCTTCACTGACAAAAATACCGGTTGGGCAGTCGGTGAATTCGCCACAGTTTTGAACAGCACCGATGGCGGTCAGACCTGGAAGGTGGTCTCGGGCGGTAATACTAACGATTTTACCATCGGCCCATATTTTACCGTCAATTTCACCGATGCTCAGAACGGTATTGCGGGTGGATTGGCGGGCGAGTTGGCGACTACCTATGATGGCGGCAAGACTTGGAAGCCGGCCAAGCTACCTGATCAGGTCGGCGCCTACGCGGTTGTGGTGGATGCGGCCAATAAGAAAGTCTGGGCCGGTGGTACCGGCGGACGGGCTTTTTACCAGCCCATCGGTGGGCAATGGCAGGAAGCGCCACGCGCCACCTTCAATGATCTCAGCGACATCGCGCTATCGGGCAATGAGGGCGTCATGGTCGGTCTGAATGGAACAATTCTTCTTACCGACAACGCGGGAGAACAATGGCAAGCAGTTCAGTAAATCTCGGATCGTTGAGAATTGGTGATTTCATTCTCAAATACCGCGCGATCGTGGGCGGTATCCTGCTCGATAATCAGCGCGATCGTGGGCTATTACTGTACGCAGGTCAATATTGCGACCAAGTTCGATGACTTCTTCCCGAGTTATCATTCGAATGTGCAACTCTATCAGGAGTGGCACAAATACGGCGGTGCGCAAACGCTGTCCGTAATGGTACAGGTCAAGAACGGTGACATTTTCAACACCGACACCTTACAGAAAATTCACGATATCCAGACCGACGTTGATAAGCTCCCGGGCGTAGATCACAATGAAGTGCTCTCACTCGCGTCTTATCGAGTGAGCTATGCCGATGCGTCACCCGGTTCGCTGTCGATCAAGCCGTTCATGTTCCCTGGATCCCGAAAGACGAAGCCGGAATCCAGGATTTGAAGAAAAAAGTAATGGCCAATCGGGCGACGATCTCCCAGCTCGTCAGCGCCGACAATAAAAGTGCTCTGGTCGCGGCTTCTTTCAATGAGCGCGGCCTCGACTATCGCGAGTTGTTCAACGAAGTTCAGGCAATCGTCAAGAAGTATCAGGACGCCAACAACCGGGTGTATGTCGCCGGTGAACCGATCATCCGCGGGTACGGCTATTACTATGAGCCGGTTGTAACGATTCTGTTCCTGATCGCCGTCGGGATCATGATCCTGATCCTATGGGCGACCGGCGGTCAGCGCAGTCGATGGTGGGCGCCGATCGTCACTGGCACTCTCTCGGCTATATGGGGATTGGGCTTTGTCGGTTTAATGGGTTATGACTTTGACCCGGTCATGCTGGTCATTCCGTTCATCTTGACTGCGCGTGATATGAGCCATGGAATTCAGTGGCAGGGTCGTTATCATGACGAATTAGACCGCCTCGGGGATAAGTTCGCGGCCTGCTCCGCCACGACTGATTTCATGTTGCCGCCGGGTTTCCTGTCAATTATGGCGGATATCAGCGGCATCGTATTCATCTCATTTGGCGGAATCCCCGTCCTGCAGCATATCGCGTTGGCTGGTACCGTATGGCTCGCGGGCAGCCTCACGATGGTATTTATTTTCCAGCCCATCCTGATGAGCTATCTCCCTATTCCCGGAAATCAAGCACAAGCGCGTCAAAGCAGGTGCGGGGGCCGGGCTGTTCCGAGGGGGAGAGCGCGCTTCGATTGGTTCGTGCACGTGCCGACCCGTCCAGGCACCCTGCGCAAAGTCTTGCTCTGGGGTTCGGCGCTCTTTTTCGTCTATGGCGTTGTCTCCGGCATAAGATTGCAAAATCGGTTACTCTACGGCAGGAACTCCGCTGTACAAGCCGTACTCCAAAGTCAATCAGGATATCGCGGAAATCGGTAACAAGTTCCCACTGGAAGAAGGCTGGGTTATCCTCACGACGCCATCCTATCCGGATAAACAATCGGTCTTGGGTCCGGCCGTGTTGAAGATGGTGGATGATATGCGCGACGACCTGTTCAAAGATCCCAAGGTCGCGCAGGTGATTTCGTTCTCATCAACGGTTTCCGAGCCGTTCAACGAGATGTTCCATTATGGGTACCCGAAATATTTGGCGTTCCGGACACGATGGAGATGTCGGGCAATCTCTGGTTCCTATATCTGAATGGTTCGGCGCCCGGTGAACTCGAACGGTATATCTCCAACCGTAATAATAACGATACTTGTATTCGCGTGCTCTTGCGGGACCACAATTACGACACGCTGAATCGAATCCGCGACGAGATCGGCCAATTCGTCGATGAACGGGTGACCCCTGATCCGAACCTGATAACATCAAGGTCAAATATTTGGCGGGTATTGCAGGCTTGTATCTTGCCGCCAACGACGTCTTGAATCAGCTGGACTTTCTGAACATTACGTTCGTTCTGGCGGTCGTCTGGTTCTTCTGCCTCGGCGCGTTCCGATCATTTGTCGCTGGATTTATGTTCCTTTTGGCTTGCGTCCTGGCTAACTTCGGGGCGTTCATCTACATGAATATCCGCGATATCGGCCTCACGATCGACACGATTCCGGTAATCTCGCTGGGTATTGGTTTAGGCGTCGATTACGGTATTTACACCGTCTCGCGGATACGCGACGAAGTAATGGGAGGAATGGAAGTTGACGACGCGATTGTGCTCGCATTGAGTACGACCGGCGTCGCGGTGTTCAACACGTTTCTCGTCATGATCGGCGGTATCTTCCCCTGGATTTTCTCGCCACTATTATTCCATAGTCAGATGAGCACATTGCTGATCTTCCTGATGGGCACCAACATGATCGCAGGCTGCATCGTCCTGCCCTGTTATCTCTCGTGGGCGCGACCGAAGTTTGTCTTCGGCGGCAAGTCGATGATTAGAGAACGGGAATTGAAGGCGGCAGTTTCGTAATGAACAGATGAAAAATGGCTGAGATTACGGCGGATGGCTCCAGTGAGCATCCGCCGTAACTTTTCAAGCGGCTCACTTTGCCGGAACTTATGTCTGTTTTGACTAGTTTATGTAATAGAGACTTGGTCTAACGCGGAAAAGCGATTAGATTCATTAATTTCGGGAAGGCGAAATTCACCGGAGATATTCAACAGCGATGTATCGCAAATTCTCAATATGCTTTTTGATCACGATGATTGCGCCGATGGTTGGATGCCAACGCAATGTTACTCATTTTAATCCGACTCTGGCCGGCAGCTTTTTTCCGCTAACACCAAATGCAGTATGGAGCTATCGGATTAATAGCAAGAGTCAGCGTACTACTTATGTAATCACTGACAAGGTGCTCGGACTCAAGTACGTACCATCGTTGAATGTAACCGGACAGGTAGTCGAGGAATATTATAATCTTGACCGGGGCGGCTCACGTCCAATCGTTTACGTGAATAAAAACGGCTATCTTACTCGTCTTTCGGGTTTGGAGTACTCGAAAGACGAAATCTCGGCACCGGCGTGGGGTCGCTCTGAGGAAGGGAACTTTATGCCGGCTATGGTTACGCCGGACGTTTCCTGGAGCAGCACAATCTTTCCATTCGGGCATATGGAAGGCGCTTTCGATATCAAGCAGTCGCATCGTACGATTTTCGAAACCCAGGACGTAGTTGTGCCGGCTGGTCGTTACGCGGGGTGCGTTCGGATCGATACAATAGCCATTTATGAGGGCGGGTCATTTGCCAAGAGCAAAAAGAGCAACAAGCTCCTCTATCAGGATTGGTACGCTCCCAACGTCGGACTGGTAAAGACTGAAGTTCATGAGGGCGATGAACGAGGCCCGCAGATGGAGCTGGTCGAGCTGCTCAAGTTTTCCAGTCCAGCACCGATCTTACCATTGGCGTCATCACCCAACAGCTGAGATTTGAATGCTAATTTTCTCCTTCTCGCAAGTCATGCTGAGGAAGTATGCGGCCCGAAGAATCTCGCCTGTTTGCCTGAATCAAACAAAGCCGGTGCGTTAGATCGAGTCTCAGAGATCGTTGGATTCCCTTCGTCGGCTTGCGCCTCCTTGAGGGCAGGCTTCGCTTCACTCAGAATGACGAATTCCGAAGATTGATCCATCCGAGTCAGCCATTGGGACGCGTCAGGATATCGTGCGCGCCTCCGGTCGATTGCTTTCCGGCGGGAAGTGTATAGTTAATCGCGACCGCATCGATGTAAAAGCCATTGTGTCCGGGTTCGCCGACGCGACGAGTATGCTCGGCTTCCTTGATATATTCGCCTTGACCAGAATAAACATCTTTCTGGGTCGATTCGGTCAGAGTTTCATTTGGGCTGGCTTGGTAGAGAAAATTCTTGATGTCCTGATGCTGACTATTGATAATAACCAGCGCATCAGCGCCGGTTTCGCATGCTTTACGCTTCAGGGCCGGCAGGACGTCTGATTTGTCATCCTGAAGATCCGCCCATACCTCAACGATTGCGACCTGCCGATAAGCGATCAGCGGTAATCCCTCCATTACCGGCATATTGCAGTCGGGCGATTTTGCCGCGAACTCATAAGGGGCAAGCTGTGTGACGTTCACTTGCATCGGAACTCTGCCGGGCGTCGAGCATGCGCTGGAGATCCAAATCAAGGGCGCGAGAAAGCTAAATCGCGCGCCCATTTGCCGAATTGAATTATGACGCAGCTTTCCTCTCATATCGCTCTCCCAAATCTCGAGCTTCGACGGCAGGTTAGCACAACGGAAATAAGTCCATCCATTATGTGGCTCTATGGATGAAAGATGGCGCTATTTGAATTCGACGGTAAAGAGTATGATCAGTTCATGCGTTACTGGATTAGGAGCGCATTTATTCTTTGGTTCGCGATCGTCATGACGCTCGGTCAAGGTTGCGCAACTTCGCAGAGCGCCAATCCATCCCTAATTAATTCGTTTTCCAGCAATTCCGGAGCGAGTTCTCCGATTAGCGGGGCTACCACTAGCGGTAGCGAGCCGGCCATCGCACCAGTCGCAAGCACTTTTAATCCAGCCGGATACAAGGTCGATTCAGCCGAGAGCAAGGCTTTGTCGGATTATTTGACGCAACATAAACTGCCGCTGGTCGGTGCACAGGTGATGCACGGGCCGGTCGGTCAGCGCGGAGTCGTTCTGTATGGTTTTGTCGGTTCGGACTTCGGTAAACAAGACGCGGTAACGAAAGCGCGCAATTACCTGAGCGACTCTTCCATCGCGGTAAATAATCGAATCAAAGTAGAGCCTGAACTACTAACCTCTAATGGCGCCAGCATGGGCACTTCAAATTCGGAGCCGGGCGCCGCGTCTGCCGATAACGATTCGTCTGCGCAGTCTTATCCCGGTCCTGACAGTTACACTCAGCAACAGAACGAAGCGCAACAGTACGTTCAGCAGCAGAATACCGGATCTGCGATTAGCTCAATGTCGCCGCTGTTAATATTGGGAATGATGGCGTTGAGCATGACTTCGGGCGGCGCATTTGCGGTCGGTCCGGGGTCGTTCGGTTCCTTTGGTTCTTTCGGTTCGCCGGGGCTATCGCCATTTGGCGCGCCGCCATACAACCCTTATCCGGGGTTCTCATCGCCGTCTTATGGAAATGCGCCATCCTTTGGCAGTGGTGCTGCGCCTTATGGCTCGGCGTCACCCTACAACCCCTATGGGCCGTAAGCGCGATTATTGCACTACACTGAAAAAAGTCCGAATATCGTCGGCCAACAGCTCGGGTTCTTCCATTGCGGCGAAATGCCCCCCACGCGGCATCACAGTCCAGCGCTGGACGTTGAATGCCTGCTCGGCCCATTCGCGCGGCGGCTTGAGAATCTCACGCGGAAAAATTGCTGCTGCGGTAGGCGTCTCAATACGCTTGTTTGTATCCGGGCGCCACGGGTGGTGGCGCGCTTCATAGTACAAGCGCGTGGAAGAGTTAATTGATTGCGTGATCCAGTAGATCATCACGTTGGTTAATAGCTGATCTTTGCTGAAGCGGCGTTCAACGTCGCCGCCACAATCGCTCCATGTGCGAAATTTCTCGACAATCCAGGCGGCCAGTCCAGCCGGAGAGTCATTCAAGCCATAAGCAAGAGTTTGCGGCTTGGTCCCCTGAATTTGTTGATAGCCGGTCTCCTCGCGCCGGAAGTTATCAAGGTCCGCTAAAAAGATTTTTTCTTCATTGGTCAGTTCGCCGTTACGTCGGGTTCGACCGCCAACGAACAGCAGATTGAGATGGATTCCATAAAGCGAATCGCGATGCGTTTCCCCGAGCCGGGAAGTTATCGCGGAACCCCAATCGCCGCCTTGCGCGCAATAACGTTTATAACCCAGTACTTCAGTCATCAGCTTGTGAAACAATTCAGCGATTGCCTGGATATTGGTCGCGCGCACTTGCGGATGTCCACTGAATCCATATCCGGGTAATGAGGGCGCGATAATGTCAAAAGATTGCTCGGCCTGGCCGCCGTGAGCAGCAGGATCGGTCAGGAGTGGTATAATCTCCATGAATTCAGAGATCGATCCGGGCCAGCCATGAGAAAGCAGCAGCGGTTTTGCATTGGGACCGCGCCCTTTTTCATGGATGAAATGGATTTCAAGGCTGTCGATGTTAGTTTTGAACTGGGCGAAACGATTGAGTTGAGCTTCGTGCTTGCGCCAATCGTATGCGGTTCGCCAGTACTCGAGGAGTTGCTTCAAGTAAGCCAGATTGGTCCCGTATTCCCATCCGGTATTCGGCACCTCGTCAGGAAAGCGAGTTCGCGCGAGCCGTTCTCGCAAGTCATGGAGAATTTCATCGGAAACTTCGATCTTGAACGGCTGGATTTCCGGCATAGTTTCCTTCTATGGCTTGGGGGCGAGCGCCTGCTTCACGAGTTCGCTGGCGAGCTTGCCGTCGAGCCGCGCTCCGAATTGATCACGCAAAGCTTTCATGAGTGGTCCAATCTGGGTGAGGCCAGCGGCGAGATGTATCGCTATTGCGGTCTTCATTTCGTCGGACGTTAGCGCCTCCGGCAAATAACCCTCGAGGATTTTGGCTTCAGCCTCATTCTGCTCGATAAGGTCGGCGCGATTGGCCTGGCGTGCGAATTCGAGCGCTTCCTCTCGACGAGCGCGTTCGCGTTTGATGACTTGTACGACCTCAGCCTCATTGACCGGTCGGCGAACATCTTTTTCGATCCGGGTTAGCTCGGCAAGCACTCCTCGGATAGTCATCATACGCGGCTTGTCGCCGGACTTCATAGCGGTCTTAAGGTCATTTTGTAAGCGGCTTTTCATGGGAATTTCTCAGACGTTCTGATGACTATCGGTCAGCATAGCTTACTGATTACTGTCGCTAGTCGAAAGTGCCATTGAGGGTATATCTTTCGGTTGCATTCCTCTCTGGATAGACTCAAAAGGAAAAGAAAATTGACTGGATCAAAGCGCATTGATGCGGTAATCGGCTCTCATATGCTGTAAGTGGCAGAATACGATTCAAACAAAATCTGAAATGTTTATTTGTCTCATATTGCGACATTTTGTTCCGTTTGCTATTGGGTGGAGTTAAAGGATATGGCACGTTTAGAATCACTATCAACTGTTTTTTCTAGACAAGGTACCGATTCGTCAAGAATCGAAGATGTTCCACCTGCAGTAAATTCGATTCTGGGACCGAGCCCTTTTGTTGGCACTGACGGCAAAGACTTCATCCGTATATGGAGTGAATTGGCTGGCGAATTGATGAGTCGCCCGGCTGATCTGATGACGGCAGCATTGAATTTTTCCAGTGAGTGGGTCCGAATTGCAGCCGGAATTTCGAATGTTGAGCCCGAACCAGGCGACCGCCGCTTCAACGATCCCACTTGGGAGGAGAATCCGTTTTTTCGGGCGCTGATGCAGACCTACCTGACATGGCGCACAACCACCCAGGAACTAATCGCGCCGGAGCAAGCCACGGATAGAAATTGGAAGGCCTCGGGGCAGCAGCAGTTCGCCATAACGCTGCTGACTGAGGCGCTGGCGCCAACGAACACTCTCTTCGGCAATCCCGCGGCACTGAAGCGATGTTTCGAGACGGGCGGTAGGAGCTTGATCGACGGCCTGCGCAATTTTATCGACGATCTTTGGAATAATGGCGGAATGCCGTCGCAAGTGGACAAGCGGCCATTCAAGGTCGGCGAGACGATCGCGGCGACGCCGGGCGCAGTGATCTATCGTGGAGAATTGTGCGAAGTTATCCAGTATTCACCCGTGACAACACAGGTGCGTGCCCGCCCGGTGCTGTTGGCGCCGCCTCAGATCAACAAGTTCTATGTCATGGATATGGCGCCGAAGCGCAGCTTGACTGAGTATGCGGTCGCGCATGGCTACCAATTCTTTACAATCAGTTGGCGCAATCCCGGTCCGGAATACCGGGATCGGGGGCTGGACGATTACGTCGCGGCAATCAAAGAAGCGATCGCCGCTGTTACTGAAATCACCCACAGTCCGGACGTCAATCTGCTCGCAGTTTGCGCCGGAGGAATAACGTCAACGCTGTTGTTGGGGCATTTGGCTGCTATTGGTGATCGGCGAGTCAACAGTGGAACGCTATTGGTGACGATGCTGGATTCGGGTGAGGCGTCGATGACCGGGATGTTTGCAACCGAGGAGAACGTGCGAGCCGCCTGCTTACGCTCGAGCCAGAGCGGCGTGCTGGACGCTGCGTCACTTGGGCGCACATTTGCGTGGCTGAGACCGAATGATCTGGTGTGGCATTACTGGGTTAACAACTACCTCATGGGGAAAAGTCCCGAAGCTTTCGATATCCTGTACTGGAACGCCGATTCGACTAATCTGCCGGCCAAATTGCACGCCGGCTTTTTGGATCTGTTGCTGCGCAATCCGCTGCTTAAAGTCGATCAGGTCGAGGTGCTAGGCACCCCAATCGACCTGCGGAAAGTGCGCAATGACATGTTTTTGCTGGCCGGCATGACAGATCATATCTGTTCCTGGCGTGCGGTCTATCATGCGGCTCGCCTGTTCGGTGGGCATACGGAGTTCGTACTCAACTCCAGCGGACACGTACAGAGCCTGGTCTGTCCACCCAACAACTTCAAAGCGAAATACTTTACCAGTCCCAACTTGGAACAAACGCCGGAACAATGGCTCGCGTCTGCAATCGAGCATAAAGGAACGTGGTGGGATCATTGGCTGGAATGGCTTGAACATCGTTCAGGCGATTTGCGCCCCGCGCCCGAAGCGCTGGGCAATGATCAGTTTCGGCCATTATGTCCGGCGCCCGGTACGTACGTGCATAAGCAGCCATAAACTAAGGCTGCTTGTATTAGCAAAGGGGGAAAGATGTCCAGCGGGAGGAATCGAACCAAGGAGTTAGGCGCGCGTCTGGCAACTGTTGAAGAACTGATCGAGGAGATCGTCGGGCGCATCGGATTACTTGATGAACAAGCGCGGCAGGCCGGCTATCGCGCTCAGTTAGCGATCGAGCATTGGAACGAAACGCACGAGGTTATTGCGCATGAGGGCCGAACCCCAAGCAGCGCTAAAATTCCGGACCTCCAGACAGTAGTGTCGCGGGTTGACCGGCGAATCGAAAAATTACGAACACGCTTGTAAATCGCGTTTCTAGCTGGCGCGTGGCGATCGATCCAATTCGACAGCGCGCCAGCTTTTCCAAGCAAAATTATGGAATTGGCGAGATCGGTCGCCTACAGGTGAAGCGCGAGCTAACGAGCAGCGAGCACTTCGGCGAGATGCCGGACCTGGATATCGACGCCTTGCCGATGCATCGCGCCGCCGAGTTGCATCAGGCATCCGCAGTCGTTCGCCACCAACGTTTGTGCGCCACTCTCGCATAAGCGAGCGATTCTTGTCCTCGGCCATCGCAGTCGAGATTTCAGGGAATTTGACCGAGAACATCCCGCCAAAACCGCAACACTCCTCGGGATTACGAAAATTGACCAGCTTGAGACCACTGACATTGCTGAGCAGGAGAAGAGGTTCTTCGCGGACTCGCAACTCACGGCTGAGATGGCATGATGGATGATATGCGACGGTTTGCTCAAAACGTGCGCCGACCGATTTGACCTTGAGCACGTTCACGAGAAACTGCGATAGCTCGAACACCCACGGGCGGATTGCGGCGGCGCGCTCGCTCAAATCGCGCTCGCCCGCAAACAAATCCGAGTAGAAAATTTTGATCATGCTCGAGGACGAGCCGGACGGGACAATGATCGGAACTCCAGGCTCGCAGAAATCGAGAAAACGGCGCCCTAATCTCAAGGCGTCGTCGCGCAGCCCTTCGTTGAAGGGAGCTTGGCCGCAACAAAAAATCGCGCGCATCGGCTGAACTTTCAAATTCAGTCGTTCGAGCACCTTGACGGAGGATTCAACGGCGTTCGGGAAGAATTGCTCAGCCAGACAAGTGGCGAATAACTTAACCTGAGTCACTTCAAGAACACTCCGGAATGATCATTACCGGACCGCCGCCGCGTAGAGCTGCTTCGGGCCATGAACGCCGATCACGATCATCTTTTCAATGTCAGCAGTTCTACTTGGACCAGTGATCAATGCGACGCGATTCGTGGCAAAGCGATCGGCGCCAATCGCGGCTATGACGTCGGCGAGACTCGGCAGAATACGATCCGCCGCCACGAAGATGAAGTTTATCGGCGGCAAGATCGTGAGCGAACTGGGACGATGGCTGCTCGCGACTACGCAGAAGGTTCCGGTTGATGCAATGGCATAATCAGCCTCGATGATGCCGAGGTCGCAGGTTGCAATCTGCGCGCGAAGCGTCGCGCGATTGCTGTCGGACACGGAGTCAGTGCGGATTACCTCGACGCGCGCCAGCGCCTCGGCTATGCGGTCGGAACTCACGCTGATGCCGTCCGCCAAGGCCGCGCTGCGTAGCGATGAGTCTCGCGCGAGCTGGACGAGTTGTTCGCAAAGATTGCTCGGTGAAGTTAGGCCGCTGAACTTTCCGCCGACACGTTCGAGTTCATGTCCGAACTGGGAGACCAGTTCGAGCTGGCGCAGCGCCGGCAGGGCAGCCGGTTGCGGCGCAAGTCCGCTGGATTGATGAAGTCCTTTGTTCGGCTGGCGGACCAGCGCGGCGCGAACATTCCCGACAACTGTTTGAAAATCACCCAACCGTCTTAGCTCCTTGAGCGTGGCGCGCGAAAATCGCGCGTACGGGTCCAATTTCGAAACGCCCCAGGCATCCGCCGAAGATAGCCGTCATGGCTGACCGGCCACGCGAGCAGGCCACCGATCCGGGTCAGGCCGCGCATCAATTTCGGATGCATCGCCATCCGCGCGAATCTGCTCGCCGCCTGCCGGGTGCGCGCGATGTCGCGCGGGAATTTCACCAGGGGTGCGTCTTCACCGCGGCCTTCCTTCCATCGCATGTGGAGCAGGATACGCGGGATATCGATTTTTACCGGGCATATATCGCGGCATGCGCCGCACAAAGTCGATGCGAAGGGGAGATGCGCAGCAGCCGAGCCAAAAAGATTCGGGCTGACGATTGATCCGATTGGACCTGAATACGGAACACCATAGGCGTGTCCTCCGATACGTCTATAGACCGGGCATACGTTCAGGCAAGCGCCGCAGCGCAGACAGTAGAGCGCCTCGCGCAGGACAGGATCAGCGAGCATTTTGCTGCGCCCATTATCGAGCATCACGACGTGAACCTCGCGCGGTCCGTCAAGATCATCGTCACGGCGCGGCCCATTGATGAAATTGGTATAGCAAGTGAGCTTCTGGCCAGTGGCGGTCCGCGCCAAAATTTCGAGAAAGTGGCTCAAATCAGCGAGCTTCGGGATAACCTTCTCAATGCCCATCACGGCGACCAGCGTGTCGGGCAAGGTGCTGGAGAAGCGTCCATTGCCCTCGTTCTCGACCAGCACCAGTGTGCCGGTTTCGGCAATGGCGAAGTTCACGCCGGTCACGCCCATCTCGGCGCTCAGGAAAATCGAACGTAATCGTTCGCGAGCCGCGGCGGTAAGCTTTTCGGGTTCCGGCGTGTAGTCGATGCTGAGTTTCTCGGCGAACAGCTTGCCAATATCCTCGCGCGAAAGATGAATCGCTGGCGTGATGATATGCGATGGGGTCTCATGGCGAAGCTGAACGATGTACTCTCCGAGGTCGGTTTCGATCGGCTCGATTCCGGCGGCGGAGAGCGCCGGATTGAGCGCGATCTCCTCGGTCGTCATCGATTTGCCCTTGACCACTTTCGTCACGTCATGATCCTGTGCGACTTGCACAATGTAATTGCGTGCTTCCTCTGCATCGGCAGCGACGAAAACCTTGCAGCCATTAGCTTCTAGGCGACTTTTCAACTCGACAAGTAGTTCGTCCAGCCGATTGATGGCGTCTTCTTTGATGCGACGTGCGGTATCGCGCTCAGTGTCGAAGGGCGGAAACTCGGCGCGAGTCTCGGCGACATGGTTTAGATGCCGACCAGTCGCGTTTTCAAGCTTGCGCCGCAATTCGGTATCGGCTATCGCAGCCCTGCTGGCGGCAAAGAAATCGTGAGACGCACTCTCGGACATCGGGCTAAATCTCTCCAAATGCCTCGTGATGAGCGCCTATCGTAGTCGCTTCTGCACGGCTAGAAAATCAGTCCTCAGAAAAGTTGGAGTTTTTTCTCCTGCGCCGCTCACCAGTCTGATGGCTCTTTACGAATTTTCCGGTCATGCCGAGTTTCGGGCATTGCGAAGAAGAGCACTATTAAGGCGACCAGCGCTATCGCGGCCAAGGCCGAGAATCCCGCCGAGAAGCCGAACTGCTGCACGACATATCCGGCAGCGGCAGTGCTCAGCGATGCGCCAATACCGATTGCGGTAGCGACAAAGCCCTGTGCGAAATTGAATCTACCGGTCCCGCGCATCACGTCGGCAATCACCAGAGTCGAGACGACTCCGAAGACTCCTGCGCCAATTCCGTCAAAAATCTGGATCGCGACCAGCAAATAAGGATTTGCAGTCAATGTATAAAGAAAACCACGAATCGGCAGCACGCCGAAGCCGATGAGCAGGAGTGGCTTGCGTCCCAGTCGCTCTGACGCTTTGCCGATCGGCGCGGCGATTATCGCGATTACAATTTGAGTCGTGATGATGCAGGCCGACATGAACAGCGAAGAATCACGGCAATCTGCCCCGCGCGAGCATCATTCCAAGCAGCGGCAGCATCGCAGCGTTGGCAAAATGAAACATCACGGCGCACGCGGCGAAGATCATCAGACGGCGGTTCTTGAATAATGCTGAGTAATTCTGCGGGCGCTTGGCGCCGTCGTCGCGTGATGCGCCGCGCGCGCGTTCATAATCGATCTCGGCAGCGCGGATCGTGCGCAGCGCGATCAGTGTGGGAATCGAAAGGAGCGCGGCTAGCAGGAAGATCATGCGCAGAGAGTAATAACCGGCAAGTCCCATCAGAGCGGCGGCGAACGCATTGCCTGCCGAATTGAAGCGGTTGTTGCGGCCGATTTGTTCGCCCATCCGTCGATAGCCGACCAGACCGAGCGTGATTGCAGCAATCGCGGGTCCGGCGATGCTGCCGGCGATGCCATGTAGAATCTGCGCGAGCGTTACGAGCAGAAAATTCGGCGACAATGCCAGGATTAACGCAGCCGTTGCGATCGCGCCAGTGGCGAAGGCCACAAGCGCACGCTTGGACCTCAGACCATCAACGATTGCGCCTGCCGGCGACTGGCTAAGCACGCCGGCGAGGGCCGCACTGGTCAGCATCCATCCGATCGTCTCCTGATTCCATCGCAGCGAGGCCAAATAGACGGCGACAAACGGTCCCGCCCCGGTTTGCACGTCGGCCATGAAGAAGTTGAGCCAATCGAGGCTATGCAGACTCTGCCGGGAGGGTTGCGGGGAAGGCTCTGGTGCCTGCTCGGATGTTGGGGTCAGAACGTGAGAGTTTCCCATGTGACTCGCTGAACAGAGCCGGCGGACCAGCGGCAAGTTTCGCAGAGTCAGCCTAGATGCTAGCAGCCGAGGAAATGGAAGGAAGGTTCATTGAGGAGATCTGCACTTCGTGCAGGACGAGCGTGCGGCGTCGTTAGCTTTAGCGGCGTCAGCTTTAATTAAGGCGCGAGACTTGGCGCAGCAGCCGTACGACTGCGTCGCGCGCGGCGTCGGCGCCCGGATGATCGGGCGCCAGCGATAGGAAACTGCGGAAGTCCTCGAGCGCCGGGCCGAAACATTCGAGCCGCTCGTAAACTCCACCGCGCTCAAGGATTTCGACGACCGCGCGGGGGTCCAACATTAGAATCCGGTCGAGCGTGCTCAGCGCTTTATTCCAATCGGACGCGGCGGCATAGATATTCTTCAGATTACGTAACATCCGCGACAAAATGTCTCGCGCGCCGACCGCTTGGAGCATCGCCGGATTAATTTCTACCGGCTGCCCGTAAATTTGCGTCAGGCGAGCACGAATCTCATCTAAGCTGAGGATCGCCCCGGCATTGAAAGGATCAACGATCAGTTCGCCACGATCATCGACCGCCTTGACCAGGAAATGCGCCGGAAACGACACCCCGAACAGGTTGAGTCCCAACTGGCGCCCGACTTCGATATAGATTATGGAGAGCGTGATTGGAATCCCGAGGCGCCGCTCAAGCACATCGTTGAGAAATGAATTACGTGGATCCCCGAACTGATCGCGATTGCCGTCAAAACCTTTGTTGTTAAAGAGAAACTCAGACAGCAGCTGGACTTTCTCAATGGTATCCGCGCCGGACTGAACGGCGGGCGCAGCCTCGCGCGCCAAGTCCCCTATATGCTCAAGAAATTCTTCAACGTTAAGCGCCGGGTACTCCTCTTTGGCGATGAGTAAGGCGCCACGTGCCAAGGGAATGGGTTCGCGGGCAGCCAGCTTCGAGAATTCTTCGCGCGCGTCGCTCATAATAATCGCTTGATCAAGAGTTAATGCATTATTCGCAATCGCTCAAGCGCGAAAGGCCTCTAGCGCATAATTGATTTCGTCATGCACTTCGGTATCAGTCTCATTCTGTTCTGCTTTGAGCAATGCTCCGCGCGCCGCTGAATTGTCGATCTGGCCGAGGGCCCACGCGGCGTGAGCGCGAATCAAGACGTCCGGCTCTTCTATCAGCGAGCGTGTGAGGATCGATACTGCTTGCGGATTCCCACTGTTGCCGAGCGCAATTGCGGCATTACGCAGGAGTCCGCGCCGCTTGGTGCGCTTGACGGCGGACTTGGCGTATCGACGGCGAAAGCCATCGTCGTCCAAAATCATCAACTGGGCAAGTGACGGCATCAACCGATCATCTATAGTCTCGGAGCGCTGCGCGTCCGAATTCCAAGGGCAAACCTCCTGACAGATGTCGCAACCGAAAATCCAGTTGCCGAGCGCGGGACGCAAATCACGAGGAATCGGCCCGCGATGCTCGATCGTCAGATAGGAAATGCATAGGCGGGGTTCAAGCAGGTATCCCTCGGCCAACGCATTGGTGGGGCATAAATCCAGACATTGACGGCAGGTCCCGCAGTGATCGCGATAAGGCTCGAGCGGCGCGTCGAATTCTATACTGGTGAAAATCTCGGCGAGGAAAAAATATGAGCCTTGGTACTTGTTGATCAGGTTGGTGTTGCGCCCAAACCATCCGAGACGCGCTTCCGTCGCCCATTCGCGCTCGAATACGGGTCCGGTATCGACGTAAATCCGCGCCACTTCTTCGGAACTGGATGCCGCCACGACATCCGCCACGGCGCGCGCTTTCGCTAGAACCACGTCGTGATAGTCCGGTCCGAGAGCATAAGAGGCAATCCGGCCACGCAGTTCGGCACGCCAGTCAATCTGGGGCGGCGCGGGAGCTTGATAGGGGAACGCGAGGCTGATTACGGAGCAAAGACGAGGGTCGAGCGTCCGTGGATCGAAGCGGCGTTGCGGGTCACGCTCCAGCCATTTCATTTCTGCAGCACGGCCCTCATCGAGCCAGCCTCGAAAGAACTCTTCGCGACGAGTGAGGCGGCGCAATCGCGCAAATCCAACCATCGTGAAACCGCAGGCGTAGGCCGCTTCGGAAATCGATTTTTCGAACTTGGTCACGTTCCGCCATCGATGCTAGCATTTTTGATGAAATCGATGGCTCACCTTTGGTTCCTTTGTCACCCTCGCGCGTGCGCCAGTAGAGCGAGTCTTCGAGCGCAGCGAGCAGGCGAGTCCGCGAGCTGCGTTGAGAATCAGTCGCGAAGGATCCCGGATTCCGGGATTCCCTTCGGCTGCTCTCAGGGCAGGCTGCCTGCACGCTCCGCGCTGATGCTCCATTAGCGCCAGACGCGCGGGAATGATCGAGGAGCTATTCACAAGAGGAACGTCAAAGTAAGCGGGCGTCGAACCGCCGAGCTAGATGCGCAGAGAGGCAATTTTAGGTAGGATCGGGTGAGTGGCTTTGTAGAGCCGCGTCCCGGAGGGATTTGATGTCAGAACTAATGGAACAGCAGCCAATGCAGAGCGAGCCCGATATTTCGACTTTGCCGCGCGTGAATCTTACGCCCAAGGCGCTCGAAGCAGTGCGCCAGATGGCGGTCAAAGAGAAAATTGGAGGTGATCAGGGTCTCCGAATCGCGGTGGTCGGCGGAGGCTGCTCGGGTTTTCAATACTCATTGAATTTCGATCAGAAGAAAGACGGCGACATCGTCAGCGAATTCGACGGTCTCAAAGTGCTCGTTGATGAAGTTTCCCTGCCCTATATCGCCGGCACAACGCTCGATTACGTTGAAGGCCTGCATAACGCGGGATTCCGCTTTGATAATCCTCGTGCGACGCGCACATGTGGTTGCGGATCATCCTTCAGCGCGTAATCTGACGTGCCGCGTGCTCCGGCGTCCCCTGGATCAATTCATCCATCATGGGCGCCCACCCGAGGACTGCCCGCGATCGCGCACGTGAGCCCTGAAATTGAAAGATCTGCTCGGTAAAAGCGTAATTGTGACTGGCGCGACGCGCGGGATTGGGCGCGCGATTGCGGTCGAAGTCGCGCGCCGGGGCGCGAACGTAGCCTTCAATTATCTCAAAGGTGAAGCGCAGGCCGATGCGCTGACGCGCGAGCTCGCCGCGATGGAAGTGAAAGCGTTGGGCTTCAAGGCTGACGTCGGTGACCTCAAAAGTGCGCGCGAGATGGTCAATACGGTTAAAAAAGAGTTCGGCGCAATTGATGGTCTCGTGAATAATGCCGGAATTACCCGCGATAAACTGTTAGTGATGATGACCGAGGAAGATTGGAATGAGGTAATACGGATCGAATCTCACCGGCGCATTCAATTTTGCACGCGCGGTGGCCTTTATGATGATGAAGGCGAAGCATGGGGTCATCTTGAACGTCACCTCAGTTAGCGGATTGTCCGGGATGGCCGGGCAGGTCAATTACTCAGCCTCCAAGGCGGGCCTCGTTGGGATGACCAAAGCGATGGCCAAAGAATTGGGCCGGATGGGGGTGCGAGTAAACGCCCTCGCACTGGGCTTTATCGAGACCGATATGACAGGCGCGATGCCGGAACAAAATCGCAAGGCGGCGGTCGAGATGATTCCGTTGGGACGTATTGGCAAAGTCGAGGATGTCGCACCGGTGGCGGCGTTCTTGCTCTCTGATGCCGCATCATACATCACCGGAGCGATTGTGCAGATTGATGGCGGCCTCGCCATGTGAATAACGAGCGTCGCGGCACGTCAACTGGGATTGCGCTAGGTTAGTATCTCTAGATAATCGCAGTAGGTACAGGCTGTGGCAGATAATGAGTCAATCTTTTTCGAAGCCGAAGTACCGCAAGCCTCTCGTGAGCTGGCGGAGCTTAGGACTTCGCGCGATTACGTTGCACCGTTTGAGGTTTTACGACGGCGCGTAATCGACGATTCCTTTGAGGGCCGTATGACGGTCGATGCGACCGTCATTATCCGCGTTTGCGGAGTCGAGCAAACCGAGGCGGCGCGCGGCGTCGGAGTGGTCAACGCTTTTGATCTTGCGTTGCGTAAGGCTTTGCTCAAAACCTTCCCGTTCCTTGAAGCAGTGCAAGTAATTGAGACTTATGCGCATGCCAGCGGCGAATCGACTGAAGCGGAAGTTATGTCGATCAAAAAATTTTCCGACGGCCGTATGAAATGGAGCACGCTCGCCAAATCGACCAATCTGGTCGAAGCGGGATGGAAATCGCTCGTGGATGGCTACGAGTGGCGAATCGTTCAGGAGGAGCGCAAGCAACGCCGACAGGTTGAGAATCCACGCGCGCCGCGCTGCTAGAATCTCAAATTGCGTCGCGAAGCTCGTCCCGTCGAGCGACGTTCTAGAGCTCACGACGAAGCTAATGTTTCAGAGGTTCTATGAAGCTGCGAACAGCCTTTTGTGCGGCTGGCCTGTTGCTAGCCTCGAGCATCAATCCTGTTTTTAGCGCCGATAATGGATTTATCAAACCGGGAACCCCGGAAGCGGCGCAGGTGATCGCGAGGTTGACGCGCGGAACACGACGATCGGATGAATGCGCGTTCCTATCGCGGCGGCGAAGACAGCGAAGCGGGCACTTATTATTACGGCAAGGCGAAGCAGGCGCAGGCGCTGCTCGATCAGTTGAATAGCGGGCAATCGATTACTACCGCCGATTTCGAACACGCGCTCGATAACAGCAAGGCTTCGCGCTATACCGGCGGCTATTAGCCTCGTCCGATCAGCGGCATTTTGGTTGCCATGATCATCATGAACTGAACATTCGCGTCGAGCGGCAGATTCGCCATATAGAGTACCGCCTTCGCTACATGGATCGGAGCGAAGGTCGGCTCGACCATCGTCTGGCCGTTCGGCTGCGGCACTCCGCGCTTCATCGCGGCGGTCAGCGGCGTTTCGGCATTGCCGATATCGATTTGCCCACAGGCGATATCGTATTTACGACCATCCAACGAAGTCGATTTAGTTAACCCGGTCATCGCGTGCTTGGTCGAGGTGTATGGCGCTGAATTCGGACGCGGGCTATGCGCCGAGATCGAACCATTATTGATGATTCGTCCGCCGCGCGGCGTTTGCGCCTTCATGATGCGGAAGGCTTCCTGCGTGCAAAGGAAAGCGCCGGTCAGGTTGATATCGAGCACCTTCTTCCATTGCTCGAAACTCAGGTCCTCGAGCGGGATCGGCGGTGCACCGACGCCGGCATTGTTGAAGAGCAGGTCGAGCCGTCCGAAGGCGTCTTTGGTTTTCGCGAACAAGGCGCTTACCGCTGACGGATTGGCGACATCGGTCGGAATGATCAACGTGCGCGAGGCGGATTGCGATGCTTCACGCGCGACCTCCTCGAGCGGTTCGCGGCGACGCCCCGCGAGTGCAACCGCGTAACCGTCGCGCAGTAGTTCCAGCGCGACGGATCGACCGATACCCGTCCCCGCACCGGTGACGATTGCGACTTTGTTTAAAGATTCCATTTTTGCAGCTTCCTTTCGTTTCGCGCGATTGCTGACTTGAGCGTAACGGTTGTGGCACGATGATTACATCGTGAAGCCGTTTCGTATTTTCAACACTCTGAGCCGCACCGTCGAGGAGCTTAAGCCCGGAAATCCTCCCGACATTACATATTACTCATGCGGGCCGACCGTCTATCTGCCGCAGCATCTCGGCAACATGCGAGCCTATCTCTTCGTCGATACGCTGAAACGGGCGCTGCGCTTTAATGGATGGAACGTCCGTCACGTGATGAATATCACGGATGTCGGTCACATGACCTCCGACGAGGACGCGGGCGAGGACAAGATCGAGAAGACGGCGCGCGCCGAGGGCAAGACACCGCTTGAAGTCGCGAATTTCTATATCGAACAGTTCAAGCGCGACTGCTCCCGCCTGAATATCGAATTGCCCCAGCTGCCGCTGCTGTGCCGCGCGACCGATCATATCGGCGACATGATCGCGCTGATCGAGCGCATCCTGCGCAACGGCTTAGCCTATGTCACGCCGTCAGGCGTCTATTTCGACGTCGAGAAATGGCGCGGGCCGGGTGGGCGAGGGCGGCTGTCGCGGCAGAGCCTCGACGAGCAGCAGGGGAATCGGCTCGAACATTCGCCCGACAAGCGGAGTCCGTACGACTTCGCGTTGTGGGTGCTCGATCAGCCGCATCACATGATGCAATGGGATTCGCCGTGGGGACGCGGCTATCCTGGATGGCATATCGAATGTTCCGCGATGTCGATGAAGTACCTCGGCGAGACGATCGATATCCATTCAGGCGGTCTCGATCATATCCCGGTGCATCATGAGAACGAGATCGCACAATCCGAGGGCGCGACCGGGCAGCCGTTCGTGCGGTACTTCGTGCACAATGCGTTTTTGGTCGGGATGGAAGGGGCGAAGATCAGCAAGAGCGCGGGGAGATTTCCCACCCTTGACAGCATCGTCGATAATCCAAATGACGCGATAATGCCACTCGCGTTTCGAACTTTTTGCCTCGGCGCCAAATATCGTTCCGAGCTGGCATTTTCGATGGATGCCTTGAGGGCGGCGGAGAAAAATCTCTACTATTTCTATACTTTCGCCCGCGCAATCGACGATTTGTCCGCTAGCCAACAAGACAGCGATTGGACGCAATCATTCAAGGAACGCTTTCATGATGCGATCAATGACGATCTAAATACCCCGCGCGCTCTAGCTGTTGCTCTGGAATTGGTGGGTACTTGTTATAAAAGAGGGGACGATAGAATCTGGAACACACTCGGGGAAATGGGCGATGTGCTCGGTCTGAGAATTCGCGAACACCGCGCAAACCCTGGATCTGGCTGGACCGCAGAAGTTGAGCGCCTCGCGGAGCGTCGTGAAGAGGCTAGGAGATCACGTGATTTCGTCAAGGCTGACGAATATCGAAATCAGATCTTCACGATGGGATTTGTTATTGAAGATACCGCGAAGGGTTATCGGCTCAAAAAGCGTCAAGACCTCGAAGATTAGCCGTCCGGGGCACGGGACTCCTTGATGCGAACGAAATTTCTTAGGATAGTGACCCTCAACCGATTCCAGACGCAGCTCGCGGACTCGCTTGCTCGCTTCGCGCGGCAGCCGCGCTCCGCTAGCGTACCCTCTCCCATCTGGGAGAGGGATCTTAGAGGGCAGGAATCGAATAGGTGACCGATGGCAATTGAACTGAAAACCTTTGATAGCCGGATGCAGGGATCGCGCGAGGGCGCCGAAGTCCGTCATCTCGATCCACACAACGCGCCCTACTACCTGACGATCGGCGACGAGGCCGAAATTTTTCAGGCGGCCTATCAAGCCCGACTGCCGGTCCTGCTCAAGGGACCGACCGGATGCGGCAAGACGCGCTTCGTCGAGCACATGGCGCATCAACTCGCCTCATTGCAGGACGGGCCGAACGAACTGATCACCGTGGCCTGTCACGAAGATTTGACCGGCAGTGATCTGGTCGGGCGTTATCTAATCACCGCCGACGAGACAGTATGGGTGGATGGTCCGCTGACACAGGCGGTCCGGCGCGGCGCGATTTGCTATCTCGACGAGATTGTCGAAGCGCGTAAAGACACCACCGTGCTGATCCATCCGCTGTCGGACCATCGGCGGATTCTGCCGATCGAAAAACGCGGCGAGACGATCGAGGCACACGTCGGTTTCCTGCTGGTGATTTCGTACAATCCGGGCTATCAGAGTATCCAGAAAAATCTGAAACACTCGACGCGCCAGCGGTTCGTCACAATCGAATTCAGCTATCCGCCGGCGGAAAAGGAAGTCGAGATTATCGCCCATGAATCGGGCGTCGATCATGATATGGCGTCGCAACTCGCGATCCTCGGCGAGAAGGTACGTCATCTCAAGGCGTCCGGTCTGGAAGAGGGCGTTTCGACCCGCCTATTAATCTATGCGGGAGAGTTGATTCGACAGGGCATCGCGCCGCGGCGCGCCGCGACCGTCGCGGTCACCTGGTCGTTGACCGACGAGATCGACAGCAAGCGCGCGATCGACGAGGTTGTCAAGGCGATTATGCCGGAATGATTAGCGCTAGGCGAAACGCATGCTAGGCGGAGCGTAGCGAAGCCGAGCAAACGAGTCTGCGAGGTGCGCTCATAGAGTGGATGAGCCTGCCCGGAGGAGTGCGACAACGAAGGGAGTCTGTAAGGTGCGCCAAGAATCAGTCGGGCGAAGTGTCTCGGATTCAGGGATTCCTCGCGCGCCAGACAAGGACAGACGCGCGGGAATGACAGAATTGGATCACGCTACTTTTCGGTGAGTATGTCTGCGAAAAAAATCGATCTGCGCAGCGATACTGTCACGCTGCCGACCGACGAGATGCGCGAGGCGATGGCGCGTGCCGAACTCGGCGATGACGTTTACGGCGAAGATCCAACCGTCAATCGCCTCGAACGGCTCGCCGCGGAAATGATGGGCACGCAGGCAGCGATGTTTGTGCCGAGCGGCACGATGGGAAATCTCGCCGCGATCCTGACGCATTGCCCGCGTGGCACAAAGGCCTTTCTCGGCAGTCAGGCTCATACCTATGTGTACGAGGCGGGCGGGGCGGCGGCATTTGGTGGCGTGGTCGTCACGCCGATCAGCAATAACGAGGGCGGCGAGCTCGACCTCGAGCAACTGCGCGAAGAGCTTGAACGTCCATCCGACGCGCACTTCGCGGCGCCTTCACTGATCGCGCTCGAAAATACGCACAATCTATGCGCCGGAACAGCCGTCGATGTGTCGCATATCGAAGCGGTCGCGGAGCTGGCGCGGCGGCATGGCTTGCCGGTCCATCTTGATGGCGCGCGCATCTTCAACGCTGCGCTGGCGCTGGAAACCACTGCAGAGCGGATCGCGCGTCCCTCCGACTCAGTTTCATTCTGCCTCTCGAAGGGGCTGGCATGTCCAGTCGGCTCGTTATTGTGCGGCAGCAACGAGTTTGTCGCGAGAGCGCGGCGTGCGCGCAAGGCGCTCGGCGGCGGGATGCGGCAGGCGGGGATACTTGCCGCAGCAGGAATCGTAGCATTGGAGAAGATGATCGATCGGCTGAAAGAAGACCATCAGAATGCGCGGGCGCTCGCCCAAGGCTTCGGACTGGTCGCCGGAATCAATGTGCGTCAAGTAAAGCGCCGCACCAACATGGTCGTGTTTGATGTGGAAGGCGGTCCGGCGGAAGCGGCGAAATTCGCCGATGCGATACGTGCGCGCGACGTTTTAATCGGCGCACGCGGCCCCTCAACGTTTCGAGCGGTAACTCATTACGGGATTTCACGCGCCGAAATCGATCGCGCGGTCGCTGCTGCATCGGAAGCCGCGGCGGAGGCTTTTGGCGATCAGGCATGAACTCATTAATGGAACTCTTCTCACTCAAAGGACACATCGGGCTGGTTACCGGTGCGTCGTCCGGACTTGGGGTCGAATGCGCGCAGGCGCTGGCCTTAGCCGGCGCCGACATAGCGTTAGCGGCCCGGCGCGGCGATCGCGTCGAGAAATTAGCAGACGAACTGACGACGCTCTATGGCGTTCGCAGTATCGGCGTGCAGACTGATATCACGGCTGATTCCGATCTGGATCGTTTGGTTGAAGCGGTGCAGGCCAGGCTCGGTGACATCGATATTCTGGTGAATAACGCCGGGATTTCGCCGACCGGACGCGCTGAATCCCTTTCGCGAGAGACTTGGGATGCGGCAATCGCGACCAATCTGACCGCTCCGATGATGCTCAGCCAGCGCGTCGCTCGCCGCCTGATCGAAACGCGTAAGCCCGGTCGCATCATCAATATGGCTTCGATCTATGGCTTGGTTGCGAGCTCGATTTATCGGCTTAGCGCGTATATAGCGACCAAGGCAGCGCTCACCAATCTTACTCGACAGCTTGCGGTGGAGTGGGCGCAATACGGAATCCTCGTTAACGCGATCGCCCCGGGATGGATTCCCACCGAAGCCACCGAGGGGGGCATGGCGAAGCCGCAGAATCGCGAACGGATGGAGCGCGCCACCCCACTCGGACGTCTTGGCAATCCTGAAGAGCTGCGCGGCACGGTGATCTATCTGTCAAGCCCGGCTTCGAGCTACGTTACCGGTACAACTATTTCCGTCGATGGCGGCTATGTGGCCTGGTAGGAAGCGCGGGGAAGTGGACGGTGGGGCTGGGCGCTCAGTTTCTGCGACGTAAATCCGCCGACGCACTCCTCGCTGAGGCTCGTCCCAGCGCGGATGGATTAAAGCGCGTCCTCGGCGCGTTCGATCTGACCCTGCTGGGAATCGGCGCGATTATTGGCGCGGGCATCTTCGTGTTGACCGGCGTGGGTGCGTCGTACGCGGGCCCGGGCCTGGTTTTGTCATTTGTGCTCGCGGGATTTGCTTGTGCGATGGCGGCGCTTTGCTATGCCGAATTTGCCGCCATGATTCCGATCGCCGGCAGCGCCTACTCCTATTCCTACGCGACGATGGGTGAGTTGGTCGCATGGATCATCGGATGGGATTTGGTGCTCGAATACGCCGTCGCGTCTGCGGCGGTAGCTGCGGGATGGTCCCACTACTTGACGGTGATTCTGTCCGGCCTGGGAATCAATCTTCCGACGTCGCTGACGCACTCACCCGGGTCAGTGCCCGGCGCAATCATCAATCTCCCGGCGCTTCTGATCGTTCTGGTGGTCACGGCGATTCTCTACGTCGGGGTGAGCGAAAGCGCACGCGTAAATTCGATCATAGTCGGAATCAAACTGTTCGCTGTGCTGACCGTAATCGTAGTCGGCAGTTACTTCGTCAGGCCTGCGAATTGGAGTCCGTTCCTGCCGCTCGGATGGGGCGGGGTGCTGCGTGGTGCAGCTTACATCTTCTTCGCCTACATCGGTTTTGATGCGGTCTCGACCGCCGCTGAGGAAGTTGTCGAACCGAATCGCGCACTGCCGATCGGAATCCTCGCCTCGCTGGGAATCTGCACGGTGTTGTATATCGCCGTCGCTGCGGTGCTGACCGGAATGGTGCCGGTCAAGTTGATCGACGTGGATGCGCCGTTGGCAAGCGCGTTCGTTACTCGCGGACTAAACTTCGCTGCCGGTGTTATCTCAGTCGGCGCAGTCGCCGGATTGACCTCGGTGTTGATCGTTCTGCTGCTCGGGCAATCACGGATTTTTTATGCGATCTCGCGTGACGGCCTGCTCCCGTCAATCTTCAGCCGGGTCCATCCGCGCTTCAAGACTCCTTCGTTGCCGACCGTGCTTACCGGAATTGCAGTCGGATTGACCGCGGCGCTGGTGCCGATTCAGGAGATTGCCGAACTGACCAATATCGGCACGTTGTTCGCCTTTACGCTGGTCTGTTTCGGTATCTGGATTCTGCGGCATATCGAGCCTCACATCGCTCGGCCATTTCGGGCGCCATTGGTGCCGCTCGTACCGCTACTCGGCGCTGGCTCATGCATCCTGATGATGCTCGGACTGGGCGAAGTGACGTGGCTTCGATTCATTATCTGGATGGTGGTGGGGTTTGCCATTTATCTGGGTTACGGCCGGCATCATAGTCGAGTCGCGATAGAAGCAGCCGAGCAGCCAATCTCGATTGACGCTATTCGTCGCGGTTGACACGTCGAAACAGGTTCAAGGCTTCTTCGAGCGGCTCGCGGGCGGGAACAAACATTCCCCATTGATTCATATAAGCATTGTCTGAGGCTGCGCTTATGCACGATTGCAGCGTCTTGGCGATATCGCGCCACTTTGCGATACGGGCAGAGTCGGACGACGCTGAACTCGAACTCGTTTTCACCATCATCTCGGCCTTGACCACGGCTCTTATAGCTGCGTGATGTAGCAGACTCACGGTCGCATCGGTCTCGGTGAGCATCGCGCGATAGCGTTCAGCATCGTCGTACAGAAAGATTCGTTCGTTAGGTGTCGAGACGTGATCAAAAATCGCGAGGTATTCGAGTTTATCCGAGAGAGATTCTATGGAAAATGGGGATCGCCGATGCACGAAACGAAGTCCCGGCGCATTACAATTGATCGCGAAAACAATTTCGGCAGAGTCGCCCGCAGGTGAGGATAATACGAGCAGCTCCTCGGCCAAACTCCCCGGCATTATTAGCTCCACTGCGCCGCTGATTTGGAGGCCGTGGCTATCGCGCGCAACTATTTTCAGCCGCTGAGTATCCAATAAGGTTCGCGTCGGTATTTCTCCCCGATGGAACTCCGTAAGGTTCGAGGTCATGCACCAATCGTGATGCCGTGCCGCGCGATAAAAATTCTGGATATTTTCGTCGAATCGCGGATCGCTGGCGGCAAAGAATTTTGACGCCGTGGCCATCGCGGCCAATGCGGAGTTGAGAGCGTCCGGCGCGTAATCGAGCGACTCGCCACTACATTCAGCCCATAACTTGCACATTAGGGCACGCTTCTGAAGTTCCGCACAATTTTGGGGTTGAATGAAGGAGAGTCCCACCCGATCACCATCGTCTAGCCGATAGGTCATCGCCGCGGGGCGTTGAATTTGAGCATCGTACAGGGACGCGATCATGCGAGCGTCGTGGACCAGCGCCGGATGGGTAATCACATCCACGATTCGTTCGCCATAAAGCCAGCTTTCGGACTTCTGTTTGCGAATCGCTGAGAGATAGTTATTTCCGGAGCGCGCTCCCATATCGATAGGGTCTGCTATCTCTATGGATGTCTGCAAGCATCAGGTCCAGACTTTAAAGAACGAAAGCGCATCGACATCCAGATTCGGAATTTTCGACACAATCAGTTTCAATCCGGCAAAAAATACTGAGAGCTATGTCTATAACTGCTGCAAAGGCTCGAATTAGACGTTAATGCAATCTCTCTTCATGGTTTGTCGATGGCACAGAATATGCTCGAAAGCCCCTTCATAGCTTACTTCGGAGGAGAAATAATGGCCGACAAAGATTACAATGACATGGCGCAAAATGCAGCTGATCAGGTTCGCAAAACTGCTAATGAGACGGCGGATACGGCGAACGATTATGCGAGCAAAGCCCGCGATACTGCGCAAGATTATGCGGGCCGGGCACGTGATGCTGCCCAGGATTATGCGAATCGTGGTTATGAAGCGACACGAGACTATACTGACGCCGGGATGAAAATGGCCGGACAAGTGTCCGAGAATCTGCGTGACTTTGTGCGAAACGATCCATGGATCGCAATTATGTCAGCCTTTGCGGTCGGGTACGTTTTGGCGCGGATGATGCGCAAAGTATAGGCGTGACATGGATTACTCGACCGAAAGTAGCTCAGCCGAGCGCCATCGCAGAAATGAAAGCTCCGAGACGCCGTGGTCGCGGTTAACACCCCAGATTAAGCAGAATCCTCTGACGACGATCGGGGTGGCGGCCCTTGCAGGCTTTGTGATTGGCGGTGGCATGCGATCCCGCTTCGGTACAGCGGTGCTCCTTCTGATTGCGCGGATGGCGCTCCGCGACGTAGTAACGCAGACCATCGCGAATGCGATGCAGAAGCATGACTCAGCAGATGCAGCGCGCAACGGAAAATATTGATCGTGAGCTTCAGCAAGCCTGGGCCGATCTTCGTAACACCTTATCCAAGGTCAATACCAAGGTGGAACGAACCGAGGAGCGGCTTGCTCCGAAGCTGATCGTTTCGAAACATCCGATTGCTATTTCGGGAGTGGCTTTGGCTCTCGGATTTCTTATCGGATTGGATCAGCAGCGGCGGTTTGATTGGCTGTCGGCAGGTATGCTGATCGGAGCCGCAGTCGCTTCAATCGCGAAGACTACTGAATAGGTGCACCATGGCGGCGGAAAATCACGAAGCGATCGAATATGAGCAAATATCTGAGCCGCCACGGCCGTTGCCTAATTGGCCCGAGCTGGCGTCGGAAGTGGTTGGCTCAGTATCGCGGATAATTCAGGCTGAGCTGCACCTGATCGAAGCGAGCGTCCGTAATATTGTAAGTACGGAAGTCGATAGAGTTCTGAAGGCTCTCATAGCGCTGGTCTTGATCGCCTCGGGACTCGTCTGCGCTGCGGTAGCGATTATTATGATACTGCATCTAGTTTTGGGGGTTTGGTGGGGCGCTTTTGCAGTTGTCGCAGGAGTTAGTTTAATCGGCGGAATCGGGCTTTTTATGCTTGGGCCTCACAAAGCTTGAATGGAACTGAAGCCCAAACATTTACTCCTAAGACTGCGCGATAGGACGAGATAGAGGCTCCATGGTAAAGGGAATAATCCCAGTCAGTCCGCCGAGCGTGGATACAACAAACCATAGTAGCCCGAGTGCAATGGCGTCTTGATGCTGCAAGTGAACCATTCCAAACAGGACCAAGTAGGCCCCCTCCCTAACACCAAGACCATTTAGCGTTATCGGTAAGCTGGTCACGAGATTCACGAGTGGTACTATTAGCATCACCGCCGAGAATGAGACCTGCGCGCCCATTCCGATCGCGAGAAGATACTGACAAATCGCAAGCGAAGCCTGCAGTAGAAGCGATAGTAGAATCGCCGGTATGATCGCGACCGGCCTTCGCAGGTAGGGTATGACCGAATTAATGAAACGGCCTAACCTTCCCCCGAGGAGCCGGAGCGGAGCAACTAGCCACGGCGCTATGACGAAACCGCCCAAGCAAAGCAATCCGATCGTTATAGTAGCTCGAATCAACGCCGCCGGAATTGGGGTTTGGCCGTCTAACATGATGACGAGCGAGGCAAACCAGAAAAGCGCCACCAAGCCGATGCTGCGATCGACGATTACTGAGGTCACTGCCGCAGGAAGGCGATTCTCACGCAATCCGAGATAAGCCGAACGAGCGGCATCGCCCCCAATCAGTCCAGGGACAAAAAGATTAGTGAACATCCCGATGAAGTAATAAGCGAGATATTCACGCCATCGACCACCTAGTCCATTAAGTCGCGCTAGCAGCATCCAGCGGTAGGCAGACATTACCTGACCGGCAAGATAGAGCGCGAGCGCCGCCGCGAAGAACCCCAATCGTTCACGCGCCAGAATTTCGGCAATATGGCGAAAGCCATCTAAGTAAAACAAAACTGATAGGAGCCCCAAACCCAGCCCGACACGCAGACCAAACGCAATGCGAGATCGATCTCGCGGCGAATGCGACTCCACCTCGACCGCCCCAGTATTCGCGACGGAAGTGGATTTATTCATCGCGCCCAAGTTGCGGGACGTCCAGTTCGGGAGACGCCGAGCGCCGAATAACGATTTTCTTGCTGTCTTCAGCAATCACCTCGAATTTACCCAGATAATTTTTGAGTGTCGGGAAGGCGCTTCGATCGAGCACCAATACGGGCGAATGCGGCGCTGCCCAAAGCCGCAAAAGATCAGCTTTGTGCTTGAAAAAAAAGTTGCTGGCATCAGGAGAATGTTTGGCGCCGTACGCAAGTTCCGTTTCGGGACCGATCAGAATAATGCGTCGGTGGCAGTAAAAGGGTAGCGACTGGATATAACGGGGATAACAGATCAGAGCGGCGTCAGGGGCGCGTTGCTCAATCTGACGCGCGAGCCGCGCATAGGAACGCGTCGATTCCGCCATCAAACGTCCGTAGCCGATGATCAGGTAAATCGCGCTAGCCGCGACCGCCACGGCAGCCAGTCCAACGACGACCTGCTTGCGCCAAAAGCAAATCGCGGAGCTTAATCCGCCAGCGACAAGAATTATACCTGCAGCAGCAATCGCGGGCCGCACCAGGATCAGATAGGGGCTGGAAAATTGTGCAGCACACAATGCAATCGTGATTAGCCCGGCGCCTGCGATCACGAGCAGCAGGCCGATCGTTATGAGACCGCGACGGTTCACGTCCATTTCGGTCAAGCTCACGATACCACCGCCGAGCACAACCGTGAGCGGCGCCCACGCGGGCAAGATGTAGGGAATCAGCTTAGCGTTCGCGATTGAAAAGATAATCAACACGGTGGCCGCTGCGATCACGCAGAAACGTCGCGCTGGATTGGGCGCGAGAGAACGCCACGGAATTACCAATGCGACTATCGACCATGGCAAAGTGCCCGCAAGTATTACCGGTAGATAGTAGTAGAAGGGTTCGCCATGACTATAGCTTGCGTCGAACACTCGCCGGAAATGCTCGCGAATAATGTAAAAGTCGAGAAAATCCGGCTGGCGTATCGATACGGCGATGAACCATGGAGCGCAGATCGCCGCGATTAGTATCATCCCGGGGATTACGTGAAAGCGTCCAAGCGCCCCGCGCCACTCGCCTTCCCATGCTAGAAAAATTGCTCCCACCATCAGAGGTATCGCAATCGCGACGGGACCTTTAGTCAAAGTTCCGAGCGCCATTGCAACGTACATCAGCCAGCACCAGCGACCACCGTCGCGCCAATGCAGGAAAAATGCGAAAAACGCGACTGTGATAGTTGCAGTCAGCAACATATCGGTGGTCAGTACTTGAGCCATAATTGGATAAAGCGCGCTCGTGAAAAGAATCACACCGGATGCGATACCTCGCTTCAAATCCAAAACGCGCAAGGCAAAATAATAAACTGCGACTACTCCAACGAGCGCCGCAAGCGCATTGGGAAAACGCGCGGCGAACTCATTGATGCCGAAGAAATGCATCGATAGCGCGGTCAACCAATACAATAATGGTGGCTTCTCGATATACGGCACGTAATTCAGATGTGGAAGTATGTACTCATGCAATGCGAGCATCTCGCGCGCGATCTCGGCGTAACGGGCCTCGTCCGGCTCCCACAATCCGTAGGCTCCTAGATGAAAGAAGAAGACGCCAGTTGCCCATATGATCAGGGCTGACGCGCTCGCAATGCCGCGTACGAGGCGGCGGCGCGTTGTCGGCATCAGAGGGTCGTGCGTCTCTCGTGTGGACCGAAATTGGTCGCACGCATCGCGCTCTGGTTGGAATTCACCACGAAGCGTAGCTTACCTGAGTCTCGTGAGTGGCACAGCGCAGGGCGATGGAGACTCGGATTATAGCCCGCACTTTGCGTCCAATCCTGTGTAAGATAGATTTTGAGAGTATTGCTCCTATGGAGGCCGCAGGATGTCCGATATTATCGGCCCAACTTCGCACTTTTTCTATTCACAAAGACTCAAACTGCATTACGTGGATTGGGGTAATCACGATAAACCGCTTGCCATCCTGGTGCACGGCGGTCGCGATCATTCGCGCAGTTGGGACTACGTCGCGCTGGATTTGAGAGATCATTTTCATATCGTGGCCCCCGATCTGCGCGGTCACGGCGACTCGGATTGGGCGATTGGCGGCAGTTATTCCATCACCGATCATGTGCTTGATCTCGGCCAATTGATCAGCGCGCTGAATCCGCAATCTCCCGTAGTGCTGATTGGTCATTCGCTCGGGGCAGGCGTTGTCCTGCAGCGCGCCGGCGTGTTCCCCTCGGCGGTGCGCGCGGTCGTTGCAATCGAGGGGCTGGGACCTCCGGGGGCGATGCTGCGCGAGACCCCGGCGCACGAGCGGATGGAGAGTTGGGTTACCGATATGCTGGCGCTGGCGCAACGCAAACCGCGTGAATATCACACGATCGAACAGGCGATGGAACGCATGCGCGAGGCGAATCCGCATCTTGGGCCGGAACTGGCATATCATCTGACGATTTATGGAGTGCGGCGCAACGAAAACGGCACTTTCTCGTGGAAGTATGATAACTACACCCGCGCGACCTCGCCCTATCTGTTCAATTTGAAGGACGCAATGGAGATCTGGTCACGCATTCGATGTCCGGTGCTGTTGGTACGAGGCGATGCCTCATGGGCAGGCGATTGGGAACGTGACGGTCGGCTTGACGCGTTTCGCACCTCAGATTTGCAGACCATCCAGGGCGCCGGTCACTGGGTGCATCATGACAAGCTGGCGGAGTTCCTCGCAGCAGTCCACCGCTTCTTAAATCTCTGATCGCGATGGCGCTGCCTCCACCTAGTCCTGCGGTCGAAAAAGGACTCGCACCGCTTCCGCCGCGGCAGTGGGAATACGTTCAATTAATCTTGCTTGCGGCTATAGTCGGTCTGCTGGCGGCACTCGGCAACTTGGGTTTCCGCGAGCTGATTCGCGGTTTTTCGCTGCTTTTTCAGACTCATGCCAGCAGTTTGCTGCATGTCCACTCCGGAATCGGAAGGCTGTGGCTTCCATTAATTCTGGTGAGCGGCGGCTGCGTCCTGCTTCTGCTGGACTATCTATATCCGGGAGACGTACTGGGCTATGGATTTCCGAACTTCCTCGAAACCATAAACCTCGGTAACGCGCGATTGCGCCGTCGATGGATTTTTCTCAAGGGAATCGGAGCAGCGCTCTCGTTGGGCTGTGGAGCGTCAGTAGGTCGTGAAGGGCCGATCGCGCAGATCGGCGGCGCGATCGGCTCTGCGCTGGCGCAACTGCGTAAGCTCTCGACCGACCGCGCCAAAGTGCTGGTTGCTGCGGGTGCCGGAGCGGGGATCGCGACCACCTTCAATGCGCCGATGGGCGGAATGATGTTCGCGCAAGAGATCGTGCTATTGGGCGAAACCGAGCTCGCCAATCTCACATTAGTGCTGGTCGCGACTTTCAGCGCGGTCGTACTTTCGCGAGCATTGACCGGGACCGACTCAATTTTCCATCCGGGGACATTCGTCATTAATAACTACTGGGAGATGTTTACGTATGGCGTGATGGGACTCCTTTTCGGAGTGTTGTCAGCGGCGTACATACGTTTTTTCCATGGCGCCGGGCGCTATATTCGCAGCTTCAAGATTAAACTCTGGCAACGTCTATTGGGCGGTCTCGCGATTGTAGGCGCGATAGCGATTCCGCTACCGCAGAACCTCGCTGATGGATATCCCGCGATCGAGCAAGCCCTGCAGGGTCACCTCGCGTTCGATCTGACCCTCTCGCTGATGATCGCAAAGTTCGTGGCGAGTACAATCTCGCTCAACGTTGGCGCGCCAGGTGGAGTTTTCGGCCCAGTATTCTTTATCGGTGCGATGGCCGGCGCGAGCTTCCGTGGCGCTGCCCACTTAATTGCGCCTAGCTTGACCGGTCCAGCTGGTTCCTATGCGCTGGTGGGTCTCGGCGCGTTTCTCAGCGGGGTCACGCATGCGCCATTGACCGCTTTGCTGCTGCTCTTCGAGATGACGCGCGGGGACTGGACTATCGTATTACCTGCGATGGTCAGCAGTATCGGCGCGCTGGTCGTAGCACGATCTATCGAACATGAGTCGATTGATACCTATAGCTTGGCGCTTGAGGGGAAGAATCTCGAGATCGGACGGGATCGTCTGGTGTTGACACAATTGCCCGTATCGTCAGTCATCAAGCGCAACACAGAGACAGTGCGGGTTGACGCATCTCTGACCGAGGTAATACGCGTTGCTGGTGAGACCACGCAAGCGACCTTGCCCGTTCTCAATCGTGAGGGCGGATTAACAGGTTTGATCGTTACGCGCGACTTGGTAGGTCTTCTGGCGACCAGCACCGAATTAGGTTCTCTTGCTAATGCATGGGATTTGAGCCGGCAGAATCCGCCCGTGCTGACGCTAAACTCCAACCTGGATCAGGCGGCACAGTTGATGGAATATGAGTCATTAGATGAATTGCCCGTGATCGATAAAGTTCATGGCGGCGCTTATCTCGGATTAGTCGCTCGCCACGATATTGCCCGCGCCTTCAATCGTGTGAGCCTGTCAGTCTCAGCATTGGCAACCCGCGATACCAACATCTTCTGGGCGAGCGGGTATCGCGTCTCCAGGATGAGAGTACCTCAAGGGGCAATTGGCAAAACCCTGCGCCAACTCGACGCACGGACTCGATTCGGTGTTAGCGTGCTCGCCGTGCAGGACAATCCGGATGATGGCTTCGTTCCGAGCTCGCCCGAGCGCCAATTCAAACCGGATGACTTGATCATCGTCGCAGGCAATTCAGCGGCGCTGCGACGCTTTGCGCGTGAGTTAGAGCAGCTTGCGCCGACGGTCGCGCCGGTCGCCGCTAAGGGCTGAGAGGCATATATTCGTGCATTACTTCAGCAGCGAGTCAGATTTACAGCTTCGCCATGATTTGATCGCGAAATTGCGCCAATTCGTCCTCGTTAAGCGCGCGCAATGGCAGTCCAATCAGGACTCGTTCGATACCCATCGAAGCAAGTTCCCGAATCTCATCGATTGTCAGCGGATGACCGGTGCGGAGGCTTAAGGTGACCTCGACCGGACGTGTGCGAGTGGCCGAGCGTTGTTGCCGATCAAGTTGCGCCAACAAACTTTTCGTCTCGTCCATGCTGCGCGCGACGGCGTACCATCCGTCGCCATAACGTACTGCACGCTTGATCGCGAGTTCACTCGTACCACCGACCACAATTGGAGGATGGGGCTTCTGGATCGGCTTGGGGTTAAATCGCACGCCTTTGACCGTGAAGGTCTTACCTTCGTAAACCGGGTCCTCGGTGGTCCACAAGGTCTTCATCAGCTCGATATATTCGCGTGTGCGCAAAGCGCGATCGGTGAAGCTTGCGCCCGCGGCAGCAAACTCTTCGGCGAACCATCCCACTCCAATACCGAAAATCACGCGGCCATTGCTGAGCACGTCTAGCGAAGCCACTGATTTCGCGGTCGTTACCGGATTGCGCAGTGGAACCACGAAAACGCCGGTCGCCAGCTTGATCGTTTTCGTAACCGCCGCCGCGAATGCTAATGCGAGCATCGGGTCATGAAAGGGAACATCGGGCGGCGCTGGAAACCTGCCATCGGGTGAATACGGATATTTAGAAGTATATTCGGTCGGCAGTATCAGATGCTCTCCGATCCAGGCCGATTCGAAGCCGCATTCCTCGGCTTTACGAATATTCGCCGTGATTCGCTCGGGACGCTGGCTGGTGATGAAAGTTCCAAATTTCATGCGCATCTCCCCTTACTGGAATACGCAGTTTTAGTTGCTGGCTGCATCCGGCGTCACGATCCTCAGCGCGGTCGCGCTGCACGCGCGTGACGCCAAACAGGTAAAACCGGTAATTGGCCCGCGACCACATGAAATGTCGGTGATGCCATTGGCGCCCATGTCGTGCGCTTTTTGTCGAAGAAGCATGATTACTGCGTCGTCGGACGAGTGACCTAATGCTCTAAAACATAGATAGCCATCGATCGATCCTGCCCGGATGTAATTTTCAGTATGGTTAAGCTGCGCGTCATCGTAGGTCGGGACCTGCTTGACCAGCTTCTCAGCCGCGGCGGTGTCCGGGGAATTAACATCGCCGATCCACGCAGCACATCCGGCTAACGTGCAAACTGCCGCGATGACGGCGATTCTCCATCGAGCAATCATCACTATTCTTCTGCTCCGGGCGAAGGTCTGGAGTCTTGTGTGAAGCGAAACGGACGGGCCCGGCCGGCGCGCAGTTCGGCACAGAGGTCCGCTACAGTTCTGATCTCGCCATCGAATTCCGTGGCACAAGTCAGAAACCATTTAGGAGTCGCGAAATGGGCGTCACTCCCGGCAATGGCGTTAAGCCCGAGCTTTTCGCATGACGCGAACGCCTCGCGGTTCTGTTCCTCTGAGTTCTGTCCGTTGATTACCTCCACCGTATGCAGGGCCGGTCCGACCTTCGCGAGTAACGAATCGAGCCGCGAACCATAGCCGGAATCGCGAAACGGATGCGCTGGGATCGCGACGCCGCCCTGCGCGTGCACCACTTCGAGCATGCGATCGGCGCGATGCATCCGGCCGGTCAGATCGAAGCGCCGGCGCAGTTCGTTGTTTACTCCGAAGATCAGCAAATGGCCGAGGTCAGTGTCGGCTTCGATACCCTTGAAAATCAAAATACCAAAACGTCGCTCGAGCTCGGCGTACTGATCGTCCGTCACGGAATCGATCGGAAATAGCCGATGCTCGGTGAAGCAGATTGCGCCGAGCGTAGGCACGTGCTGTGCCGCTGCTCTTAGATAGCTCTCGGCGGCTACATTTGAGTCCGCCGATAGTTTCGTATGAACATGAAGATCGATCAGCATAAAATCCGAGTTTCACACGCATCGCGCCAAGTTGAAAGTGGCGTCGCGAGCTCCGCCGCTAGTCTGCACTATCAGCGTTCGCAACACGGAGATTATTACGAATCCGATCGATGCCGGTAATCATAAAACACATTTGCGGCACCCTCTTGCGGGCGGCTTCGTCCGGTACAGTACCCCACAGCACAATTGTATTGCCCACGACCTGAAACCGAACGGAATCATATCCCCCGTCGTTGAGAGCCTCACGGAACGCCATTAAACGCACTTGTATTAGCGGCGCTACGGAATAAGCGTGAGGCGCTTCCGTACTGTCGCGATATGCGGGTGCGCTGTCGGACGACATCGAGCCCGCGAGCAATCGCATCGTGACGAACGCGGCGGCAAAGATCAGGACAATAATCAGTGTTGGACGGCGTAGCCCACTGCGTCGCTGACGCCGCCTCACGCGCCTTGGGGAAGACGTAGAATGTCGTTTCGCGCTTTCCTCGATGGGAGAAAGAATCACCGTGGCGTCATTGGCGATCGCAGCCGCGGCTGATGAGTCGCGCAAGAAAGCGCCGCAGTACGAGCAGAAGCGGGAATCAGCCGGAACGATCCGGGTGCAGCGTGCGCATTTGATTTCCGGATTGGCGGTAACCACCGTCGGGGCGCTGGCCGAGCGCAGTTGTTGATCAACTGATACGCGATTGATGAGAGATTCCGGATTAGTCGCCGAACTTACTTCTAATGGCAGCTTTAGCTGGGGCTTGCCTGCTTGAGTCGTTGATTTGGCCGAAGCCGGACTGCGTGGACCATCGCGATACTCGATCAGGCGCTGCTTGAATTGGGTGGCGTCCGGGATACGGATGACGACGTCATACGCCAACGCCTGATCTACAAGCAGAGCTAGCGCCGGATCGAGTTCCGGAGCGATATTGCGCAAAGGCGGGAAACTGAAAGGTGGTTCCGCAGCCGGGTCGCGTCCTGACAGTGCATGATGCATCGTCGCACCAAGTGCGTAAAGGTCCGAACGTATCTCCACTTTACCGCGATACTGTTCGGGTGGCGCATAGCCCTGTGTCCCGATCATGGTGGCATTGCTGAGCGGGGCAAAATGCCGCGCAATCCCGAAATCAATCAGCTTGGCGCGCCCATCGCCGGTGATCATCACGTTGGATGGCTTCAAGTCCCGATAGATCACGGGCGGCATTAGGCCATGCAGATATTCGAGTGTTTCAAGAATCTGAATCGCAATGTCGACGATGACTTCTGGCGCGAGCTTGCCGCCATTTTTTTGGAGTTTGTCCTCCAGCGTGACACCGTCGATATACTCCATCACGAGGTAGTGATGGTTGGCCTCGCTGAAACGATCGAAGACTCGCGGAATATGTTCATTACCCAACCGGGCGAGCATGTCAGCTTCACGCTGAAAGGCGGCGACCGCTTGCTGTTGCGCTTCAGGGCTGGTGAGGCTATCGACCATCTCGGCCAGCGCGCAATGGCGCGCCGCCAGGCGCAAATCTTCCGCCAGATAGACCATCTTCATGCCACCACCGCCCAGCACGCGCAGCACGCGATAGCGTCCGCCGATGATGGTATTCGGCGCGATCATGCACCCTCTATCCGCAACAATCGGCTCAACGTGAGGTGCGGCTCATCGTAGCGGATCGTATCGCGCGCTGCGCGCCATGAATCCGTCTGCTCAGCGCGCCATCGCGGATCGCGCCGCCTAGCGCAGCGTTGATTGCGCAAATAATATGCATCGTCAAACCAATCGAGGGGGCGATTCCGTAAAAAACTGATACACTCACGAACCAGAGCAGCGCACGTTTGCGTAAACCCTTATACCAATGTCCGAGGCCGGGAATCAGGCTAAGTATCAGCGCGGTCCATGGACTCCATCTCCACATATTGTGATCGAGCCACACAGTCTCGGAGAGCGGTGCACCGCATTCCTTACAGAAGCTGGCGCCCATAACCACGATCGGCTTGCCGCATCGCGAGCAGAAACGCGGAGGTTCGATATTGCGCTCAGCCATGGAAAGTGAAAGCTGCATCGCCAATCCGTAAATAATCACCCGGATTCAGCCTAATCTCCGTCACGCGCTTTTCTGCTACCCAAGTGCCATTTTGACTCCCCAGATCGCGCATCAGGCAAGCGCCATCGCGTCGTTCGATTTCGGCGTGATGCCGTGACACTGAAGCATCTTGCAAAACGATATCATTATCGAGCGCCCGACCAATGCGGATGATTGCTTTGTCTAGAGCAAGGTGCTCGCCATTAATACCTGCGAGATAGGGCGCGCCTGCGTCGGCTGGAGGAGGGGACACGATCGCTGCCGGCTTGCTCACGAGCGGGGCCGGAGGTGGAGCGCTTCGATCCCCGCGTGCCTCGGTGCGAACATGAAAACTCAACTGATAGCCACCGATCTGGATTCTATCACCTTCGTGCAAAGCCGCGGTTTCGATTCGACTTCCATTTACGAAGGTGCCGGCTTGCACGGCCATATTGCGAATCGAATAGCTGTCGTTGCGATGTTCGATCAGGGCGTGGCGCGGCTGCACTGCCGGATCGCCAAATAAGCCGACCGCATTTTCTTCCGCTCGCCCGACTCCAATCGTTGATCCTTCCAAACGGAATTGGCGGCCCTTCAGCCGCCCGGCTTCGACTGCGAGCCACGCCATCTTAGTTAGCTGCTGTACGAGGCCGATAAAAAAGCCGATTGCAAGGCCGATCACGGCGAAGCCGATCAAGCGAGAGAGCAGCCCGCTCTGGCTGAGCGATCCGATTGGATCAAAGAACAAGCCACCGACGAAACCACCCAGCAGTCCGCCAATCGCGCCTTTTAATACGTTGCGGGCTGAAAAGGTGGCGATCCCTACACCCACGCCGACGCTCAAGCCCATCAGTGTCCAACCGAGGATACGCGCAATGTGCAACGACACCCAGGATCCGGCTTGTGCCGTGCTCCATCCGCCGCTCGAGAGAATCGCGTTGAAGAGCTCATTCGAGTAGTGAGTCCCCGGCAGCGCGATCACAAAGCAGACGAGGAAACCGCGCAGAAAACGCAGGCCTGTGCTGCGCGTCCACTCCAACCGCTGATCTTCGGCAGCCATAATCATTCCGCCGATCATGCCTGCCGCCAACGCCATCGAGACCAGACCCGCCAAGAGTGTCCAGTTTGACTGGATCTCGGTAAGTGAATGACCATGGCTCGCTATCTCGACTGGCAGCCAGCCGATCGCGCCGCCGATCAAACCGGCCAGTGCGTTGAAATAAAGCTCGCGCTTATCGACCGCGTTGGTCTTTACAATTCGTTCAATCACCGCATTACTTTCCGTCTAATAGCTAACAATATGCTAGCCCGCCTGCTCGCCCGGTTGAAAGCCGTTTCGATGGGTGTTGTTGCCGCAGTAGGGCGAAACGCGGCATTATTTCAATGCGAAAAGCTTTGAGAATCAATCTTCGGGAGAATGACGGATGATCGGCAAGTCTCTAATCACTGAGCCTTTTGGCCCGCTCCAGGGTGTACGCATTGTCTCCAGCGGCACTCTGATTGCGCAACCGTTCGCCGGCGAGCTCGCGGCGGAGATGGGCGCCGAAGTGATTCAAATCGAGCGCCCTGTTCTGGGCGATGCCGGCTGGCGCACTATCGGAATTCGGCTCGACGCGAAAGGCGATGCGCCGCCGGTCGCGACCAACTGGATTCAGGAACGCCGCAACGTTTTCTGTGTCACCCTCGACTTGTCCAAGGCGGCGGGTCGCGATGTTTTTATGAAGTTGATTCCGACTTGCGATATCTGGATGGAAAGCTCCAAGCCGGGTACCTATGCGAAATGGGGCGTCAGCGACGAAGCCCTTCGCCAGGTCAACCCGAAGCTTGTCATCACGCATGTTTCGGGCTACGGCCAATATGGAGACCCGGATTACGTTGCGCGGGCCTCTTATGACATCGTCGGGCAGGCATTCGGCGGCGTGATGTATCAGACGGGCTTCCCGGATAATCCTCCCTCGCGCGCCGCACCGTGGACCGGCGATTACATGACCGCGATGTTCACCCTGTGGTCATCTCTCGCCGGACTGACCTACGCCCGGGCGCATGGGCAGGGGCAATCAATCGATGTCGCGCAGTATGAAGCGATTCATCGCACGCTGGGCGGTACGATGGTTGAGTATTTCGAGAAGGAAATCGTGCGCGAGCGTTCCGGAAACAAGGCTCAGGGCTTTCAGCCGCTGGACAGTTTCGCGACGACTGACGGCTTCGTCGTGATCGGCGCGATCGCGGATGTCTATTACCGCTTGCTGCGCGCGATCGGACTCGATCCGGCGGAGCCAAAATGGGATAACGCGCGCAATGACCTCGAATCGATCGAGGGGATTGAGTTCGATGCGATTCTGCGCGGATGGGTCGCGGAGCGCAGCACTATCGAGGTCGTCAAAATCCTGAATGAATTCCAAGTGCCTTGTGCGCCGATCATGAGCTCGAAGGATATTGCGGAGGACCCGCATTATCGCGCCCGCAATGTGCATATCGAATGGGAGGATTTGCAGACTGGACCCGTGAAGGGTATCGGAGTCGTGCCGAAATTCTCCAAGACTCCGGGGAAAATCTGGCGCGGCGCGCCCGCGATCGGCCATGATAATCAGCGCATCTACGGCGAACTGTTAGGTATCCCGACAGGAGAGATCGAACAACTGCGGCGCGACAAAGTGATTTAATCAGGCGGCGGCAATGCGGCGATAATTCGTTCCGTCACGATGCCGCGCGAGCCTTTGACCAGCAGTATATCGCCACGACGAACATGATCCAGGATTATGTGCGCCGCCTCGCGACTATCGGGTGAAGTTATTAAAACAATAGGATGGCACGCATCCGGCAATTGATTCATATCAGCCGCGGCCGTCATTTCGGCGCCGATTAGGACGCATACGTCCGGGCGCACCGCAAAAATGTCGTGGATTGCCGTCGCATGCATCTCGCGCGACAAATTTCCTAACTCCAACATATCGCCGATGGCGACCACCAGTCGCGTTCTATGGCGATCTGCGATCTCACGCGCAGCTTTGAGCGCCGCCCTCAGTGACCGCGGATTGGAATTGTACGAATCATCGATTACGACGATGCCGCCGTGCTCACGCAAACGAAACCGTCCATCTACCGGCAAGACTTTTTCGAGCGCCCATCCGATCGCGTCCAGTTCGTCGCGTCGCAGTCTGCGCCCGAACGTGCCGATAGCGGCTGCTGTTGCGGCCGCAGCGTTGATTGCAGCAGTCTCGCCGAGCAGGTTGAGTGAGGTACGTATTCGCGGGATCGCGCCCGATTCGACCAGATTGGCTGATACTTCAAGCTCAACCCCCTGACGGCCATCGTCCGTGGGATTACGGCCGACGAGCCTGACGTCACTATCTGAGCCGAGCCCGAAAGTAAGCCGCTTAATTCCCGCCGGAAGACGCTCGAGCAACAGTGCTTCTGCGGTCGATACGACCGCACAGCCGGTAGTCGCGAAGAGCGCCGCTTCTTCGTCGGCAACCCCGGCGAGAGAATCCAGTCCTTCGGTATGCTCGACATCTACGTTGAGCACCAGAGCAATATCGGGACGGACGATTGCTCCGAGTCGCGCGATCTCACCGCGCTGATTGGTGCCACATTCGAGCACTGCCGCGCGATGGGTCTCGTCGAGCATAAAGATCGTCATCGGCACGCCGATTAGATTGTTGAGATTTCCCGGTGTCGCGACGATCTCGCCATGTAGCTCGCGCATGATCGACGCGGTAAGCTCCTTAGTCGTGGTTTTGCCGGCGGCTCCGCCGATCGCAATTGTCGGAACCTGAGAGCGCCTCCGCATCCTTTCGAGGTGTACCCGCGCAAGCGCCCCCAGCGCGCGCAATGTGTCATCGACTTCGAAACAAGATAGGTCGGGTATCGCTCGTCCACGTTCAACAATTGCTGCGGTTGCGCCGGCGCGCGCCGCTGCATCGATAAATTCATGGCCATCGCGGATACCACGTAGAGCGACAAACAAATTCCCTGGCGAAATCAGGCGCGAGTCGATACTGATGCCCGCGATGTCGCAAGGGCCGGATCGAGGCGCCGTTGCGCCGGTGGCCTGAACGATCTCATCGCAGGAGAAGATACATCGGTTTTGTGGAATCGTGGTCGCCATCAATCAACCTTTAGGTTCGCTGTCAGCGCACGGAGCGTCACGCGTGTAGCTTGACAGCATCGGGACAGACTAGCAGGCTCGATCGTTCATAGCAGTATCAGAGGAGGCGACAGCAATGTCTGCGGATCAATCCCCACTGGTGGGAATCGTGATGGGGAGCAAGAGTGACTGGGAGTATATGGCGGCCGCTGCCGAAATCATGACGGAACTCAAGATTCCGCATGAAAAGAATGTCTTGTCGGCGCATCGCACTCCCGACCTGACGCTCGAATATTCAGCCGGCGCCAAAGCACGCGGACTTAAGATGATTATCGCGGGGGCAGGCGGTGCAGCGCATTTAGCGGGAGTGATCGCGGCGAAAACCCTGCTGCCAGTGATCGGTGTGCCAATGCCTACGACCAGCCTCAATGGGATGGATTCTTTGCTGGCGATTGTGCAAATGCCGAAGGGTGTTCCGGTCGCGACGATGGCGATCGGCAAAGCCGGTGCAGCAAATGCCGGATTGTTTGCAGCTGCGATGCTTGCGCTGGGTGATGCAGCATTGGAAGAACGCCTGCGAACCTGGCGCGCCGCGCGAGTGCAAGAACTACTCGATCAAAAGCTTCCGTGACGCAAAGCACTACCCACCGCCGCGCAAAGCATCCCGCCGCAGCTCCGTGGATCGTACTTGCGGCCGTATTCCTGATCGGCGCGCAATTTGGATATACAAGGGAACGACCTCAGAAATCAGGCAGGCTCACTGTCCCGCCTGATCGTAGATTAATCGCATTCTGCACTGATCCGACGATCGAACGTGTGCTCACGCAGGATTTTCAGGTCGCGAAACGTGGAGCTCAGCCGAACAATCGGTCAGTTATTGCGATCACTGTGACTACGTCTCAACAGTTCTTGAAACCCGGCGTCTCGCTGGGTCATCTTGCGCCGGGCAATCCAGAAGTCGCAAAGCTATTGAAGGCCGCGGGCGCTACTCCGCCGCCGCTCGGAGACACCGGGAGTCAAACTGATCGCGCGGAAGTTGCGAGTTATTTAGCCAAGCAACGGCTTCTACCGAATGACACGCCGATGCAAAACTTCTTGAATCAATTTCAAACGCAAGGCGATTTAGGTCCGGATGTTCCCTGTGCCGAGGAGTCAGTCCCGCAGCCCGGATGTATTGAGGCGACACCCAAACCACAGCCGGGCAACGCTGATTACCGTGGCGACGTGGACGAGTACGTACATCGCACCGATCCAGCCGATCGCTTCCATCCGCGCAATGATAGCAGTTCTTTCGATACAGTAATTGTCGCGCGCGCGTCGGTTAGCGGCTCGCCAAATGAGATGACGGTGGTCGCCGTTGTCCATCCGGGCGATGATATCGAAGCAGCGAAAATGCTGGTTGCAGAGGAGATCGCAAATGCCGTCCTACACTAGATAAATAGCCTTTGCGATCTCGAAATCTCAGGCGAGTGAAGGTTTCGGCTGAAGTGGCCCAGTCACCGGTGCTTCCTCTTTCGGTTCTCGCGCTTTTTCACGAGTCGGCGCCAGTGGAGTGCTCGCAGCTACGGGCACAGCCGGTGGATTCATCGGGCGGCCTTCTTTATAGGCTTTCACCATTTCGGCTACTTCCGCACCTTCAACCACTTCTTTTTCGAGTAGCCGCTCAGCCAGCGCGTGAAGTATAGCTACGTTATCAGTCAGCAGGGAACGAGCCTTTTGATACGCGTCATCAACTATACGCCGCACTTCGCGGTCAATTTCGATTGCAGTGTGCTCTGAATAGTCCTTTGCATGCGCTATATCACGACCGAGAAAGACCTGCTCTTCACGCTTGCCGAAGGTCATTGGACCGAGTTCCTTGCTCATGCCCCATTCGCAGACCATCTTGCGCGCCAACTCAGTGGCCTTTTCGATATCATCGCCGGCGCCGGTGGTCATCTGCTCAAAAATCAGCTCTTCGGCCACGCGCCCGCCGAACATCACCGCCAGGCGAGTCATGATGTAATCGCGCGAGTAAGTATAGCGATCATCCAAGGGTAACTGCTGCGTGACGCCTAAGGCCATTCCACGCGGGATAATCGTCACCTTATGCACCGGATCGGCTCCCGGTTGAAGCATCGCCACTAGTGCGTGCCCGCTCTCGTGATAAGCGGTATTGCGCCGCTCCTGCAACGACATCACCAGGGAGCGCCGCTCTGCGCCCATCAAAACTTTGTCCTTTGCAAGCTCGAAGTCCGCCATCTCGACGTGTTCTTTGGAACGCCGGGCGGCTAACAAGGCAGCTTCATTGACCAGATTTTCCAAGTCTGCACCGGCAAAACCGGGTGTTTGTCGGGCAAGCTTGGTTACATCAACGTCGTCTGAAAGCGGAACTCGTTTGGTATGGACCTTTAAGATACCCTCGCGGCCTTTGACGTCAGGACGAGGCACCACCACTCGGCGATCAAATCGCCCAGGCCGCAGCAGCGCCGGATCGAGTACGTCGGGCCGGTTTGTCGCCGCGACAAGGATCACGCCTTCATTGGCCTCAAAGCCGTCCATCTCGACCAATAACTGATTAAGGGTCTGTTCGCGCTCGTCATGGCCGCCGCCAAGACCGGCGCCCCGATGTCGTCCGACTGCGTCGATTTCGTCGATAAAGATAATACAAGGTGCGTGTTTTTTACCCTGTACGAACAGATCGCGCACACGTGACGCGCCCACTCCAACGAACATTTCTACGAAATCTGAGCCCGAGATCGAAAAGAAGGGCGCTCCCGCTTCCCCTGCAATCGCGCGGGCGAGCAGCGTCTTGCCAGTCCCCGGGGGGCCAACCAGCAACACCCCTTTCGGAATGCGGCCGCCTAATCGAGTGAAGCGTTTAGGATCCTTTAGAAACTGGATTATTTCCTCAAGCTCGTCTTTCGCTTCGTCGATACCGGCGACATCGGCAAACGTGACCTTATGAGTATTCTCGGTCAGCAGCTTAGCACGGCTCTTACCGAAGGACATCGCCTTGCCGCCCCCGATCTGCATCTGGCGCATGAAGAAGATCCAGACACCGACCAGCAGTAACATAGGGAACCATTGGACGATCAGCACCATCCACCACGGATCCCCATCGGCTGGTTTCGCGGCAATTTTGACGCCCTTGTCACGCAGTGTCTTTACCAGGTCCGGATCGTTGGGGGCGTAAGTTTTGAAGTGCTCACCAGTCGAGGTTTCGCCCTGGATCTGGTTACCCTGAATCGTGACTTCAGAAATATGGCCCTTGTCAACGTCGTTGAGAAAATCTGAAAAAATGACTTCCGGCGCGTGCTGCTGTGTGCTGCTGAAAAACCTGAACAGCAACAGAGCCATCAGCACCACCACGAGCCATAGTGCGATGTTTCGTGAAATTTGATTCATTGTTACTAAAAGGCTAGCACGTAGAACGATTTTCGGGCAATCTAGCCAGTGCGCCCGTGTTCGGCAAAAATGCCCGTAAATACAAGATATTCTTGGTTGCAGGTGTAATTGTCGCTAAACGGCTGCGAACCATTGCTGGCGCCCACAGGATCGCATCAGAGATCGTAACGAGTGGCCAGCTCTGACGTGACATCCTGGGCAGCTTCCGATCAATAAAGACGTCGTGCAGCTTGCGGGTGCCGTCCATCCCGAGCGGCGCAACCCTATCACCGCGCTGATAATTTCTTATCAGCATCTGCGAGCGAAGCTGATCCAGATCGAAAACTGCTTCCATTGCATCGAGTTCACCATGAAGATCTAGAATCGTACGCGCCGGATTGAGTTTCGCTTCAAATACAAATTTGTTGTCGGGCACGACTGTCTGTCCTTCCAATTTAAGCACGATTCGGAATGGTTCAGCGGTGATTGGGGTAGAGCGCGGCTCGATCACCGCTCGATCATACTGGCGCCTGAACTGGAACCCACCCGGTAAGGCGATGCGCGCCGCGGGATTATTACGGGAAATTACCCGCGCGATTTGGGTCACATGTGCGCGTGAGATTCGCCGCAAATGACCCAAACGCTTTCTCAGAAACTCTCGGACGACTGCATTGGAAAGCACCTCGGGAAGCGATCCGAAGCCATTTAGTTGAAGCGTCCCACCCCGCAGGCGACGCGCAAGTTCTTCTCTGGCCAGGCGAGTGATATATTCATCAAGGGTGCCTACTTCACTTGCCAACTCACTCAGCCGATCACTCAACCCGTTGGCGAAATCACGCTCGAGCATTGGAATTAGCTGATGTCGAATACGATTGCGCGTGATCGCCATCGAATCGTTACTGGAATCGTAAACCCATTCGGCTCCGATTGCTCGCAGAAATTCCAGAATGGCCGCACGTTTGATCCTGAGCAACGGACGGAACAGACGCCCCGGTCCACTCTCTGCCATCGCGCGCAAACCAGTCACGCCGCTGCCGCGCAACAACCGCGTTAAGACGGTTTCTGCCTGATCATCCGCATGATGAGCCAGCGCGATCCGGGTCGCGCCGGTCTGAGCAGCAATGCGATTCAAGAATTCATAGCGCAACTCGCGCGCGCGCTCTTCGAGATTCGAAACCGCAGTGATGAGGTTTTCGGTTCGTTCGAGGTAAAGTTCGATTCCCAAGCTGGCGCATAATCCCCGGACAAAACTTTCGTCGCGGTGAGACTCAGCGCCGCGTAATCCGTGATTCAGATGAGCCGCTATCAGCTTGAATTCGAAGTGTGCTCTCAGTCGAGTGAGAGCATGAGTCATCGCCACTGAATCGGGACCGCCTGAGAGACTAATCAGGATAGTGTCGTGGTTTGAAATACTGATCCGCTTCAGCGCTTTTTCGACCGGTCCGAGGGCTGCGAAAAGGGCTCGTTCGCTCATCGGTTTCCGCTCAGCGGGCGAACTGGTCCAATAGATTCAAAATCACGTCGATGCCCGGCAGATTCACTTCCAAATCCTCGGCGAGTGTCCGAATCAGCTTCACCCGCGTCAGCATCGCCGGATCATAAAGGGGTTCGCGCGAGCCGCGAGATTCGTCATCGCTTATCGGCGCGATCAGGCTTTCATGCTCCCATAAGAGAAGTTGTCGCTGACTGATTCCGCCAATTGAACAAAGCGCAGCACGCCCCAGCAATAATGTCGGGCGTTTTTGCTTATTACTGGATTTCTTGTGAGCCGCACGTCGCGCCATGACTCAGCCTCTCGTCAACTCCTCGCGCGGATCGGGAACACCTCGTGCGCGGCGGCTCTCGGCGAGCTTTTGCAGCAGGTCGCGCTCATCGTGCGTGAGATCGGTTGGCGCAAGCACGCGTAGTTCATAGAGCAGATCGCCAGCTGTTTCCTTACCGCGTGGCGGAAGGCCCTTGCCGCGCAAGCGCATCACGCGACCGCTCTGACTACCGGCGGGAATTTTCAGCGCTACCTTGCTATCAGGAGTCGGGGCGGTGATCTCCGCACCCAGCGCTGCCTCGTAATCCCAAACGGGCAACGTGCAACGAACGTCACGGCCAATTAGAGCAAACCCCGGACTCGACTCGACTCGAATAGTGATGAACAGGTCTCCATTGAGATCGTTACGGGTACCCTTACCGCCTTGCCCCTTAAGCCGCATTCGCGCGCCGTCGGCCATTCCCGGCGGAATTGTGACTTCCAAGGTGCGACGCGCGCGAATCACGCCGCTCCCGCCGCATTTTTCGCAAGGCTCAGCGGAATGAATAATACGGGTATTGCCGCGCCGCTCCTGATTAGCCCGGACGCCGGTGCCGCCACACACGTCGCATTCATCCTCGGCGACCAGCTCAAGCCGGCGCTTCGTTCCATGGATGGCCTCGTGCAGGCTGATCGCAGCTTCAGCCTCGAGATTTGGAGCGCGCCCTGCGCCACGAGCTCCACGACCGGCGAAACCTTGATTGAAATCGAAATTTCCTTCATGAAATTCAGCACCACGTCCAGCACTGAAGTTGCCGCCGAAACCGCCAAAGAAGCGCTCAAAGAAGTCGCTGAAATTACCGCCGCCTGCGCCCTCGGTAGGTTGACCGCCCGCCCGCGCATACCGGCGCAGCACTTCATCTTCAGGCGCGCCACGTTCCCAGTCGGCGCCAAGCTCGTCGTACTTCTTGCGCTTCTCGGGATCGCTGAGAACCTGATAGGCTTCGTTGACCTCCTTGAAGCGCTGCTCGGCTTCCTTATTGTTGGGATTAACGTCCGGATGGTGCTTGCGGGCAAGCTTGCGGTAGGCGCTTTTGATTTCTGCAGCAGAAGCGCCGCGTTCAACGCCAAGGACTTTATAGTAATCGCGAAATTCCATTTACCCTATACAATATCCTAGACCGGTGCCCGCTGGCTCATTCCTTCGGCTTTCGCATAGCTCTGCACCGGCACGCAGTCTCAATCAAGAAGATGCGCACGGAGGATGATTCTGGCAACCATTACGAATTTCTGGACCGTTTCGTCGCCGGCGGTGTTGCTACTGAGATCTCGCTCAATTCCCTTAGTTTCGCTTCAAGCGTATGGATTTCTGCTTCGAGCCGGCGCTGGCGTGATCGGATAAAGACTATGTACAAAAAAATCGTCGACAAAGATAATGCTGTAGGCAGCGAGCAGATAGGCAAAATGTCTCCATTACGGACGACCTGCGGCTGCATAGATTAGATTTATTTCACGAGCCAGATGACGCGCACGAGTGGCCGCCCGCAAGATTCCGAGTCGTAACAGCAGCAGCCAGAGAAACAAAACGGTAAAAGCGGCGATGGAGACCAGCAAGGTAATTACCATCCGAGGGTCTTCGAGGCCGTGGCTACCTCCGCGTGTGATCAGTACCGCCGGATGAATCGTGCGCCAGAGCCGGACCGAGACGATTATCACCGGAACATCAGCCGCCGCAACGATTCCAATTACTGCTGCAAAACGCGCTATCTGAGGCGTATCGTCGCTCGTGGCGCGCAGCATCAGATATCCGCCATAAAGCAGCCAGAGGATTAAAGTGGTCGTCAGGCGCGAGTCCCAGGTCCACCATGCGCCCCAAATTGGTCGAGCCCAAATCGAACCCGTGATCAAGACTAGTGTGCAAAAAATCATGCCGGTTTCCGCCGACGCATAACCAACTTGATCAAAAATCTCCTGGCCCAACCATAGATAAAAAATTCCGCAAATCGCGACCAAGGCAAATGCCGCAAAAGCCACCCACGCGCACGAAACATGGAAATAGAAGATTCGTTGCACGATTCCCTGGTCGGCCTCGGTCGGAACCCACGCAAAAACCATGAAGAGCGCCGTGAGCATTAGCGCCAGGGATAACCATCCAATTGATCCGGTGGTCTTGCCGCTCATGTCTTCTTAATCCTCACTGATCACATACCCGAATAGCAGATAGCCGGCGCTCAGAAACAACAGATCAAATGCGCCAAGGATTCGCAGCCACTCAGCCGATGCATCCAGCGGCGCTCCGGCCAAAGCCAATCCGCTCGCTTTCACGCCGGCGATCAGAGCCGGTACAAAGAGCGGGATCGCGAGCAACGGCAACAACAAGTCGCCGGCACGCGCCCGCCCTGACACTCCCGCAAGCAACGTCGCGATCGCTGCGAAACCCAAAGCTCCCGGCGCGAGCGACACGGTCAATTTTGCCAGACGAGCATCGAACTCTAGATTGAAAAACAATACCAGCAAAATCAGTGATGCAACTTCGGCGATCGCCATGAAAATAAAGCTTGCGGTGAGCTTTGCGCAGAAGATCGTTGCTCGATCGACCGGACTGAGTATTAAAGCACGAATACAACCATTCTCACGTTCCGCGATCAATACGCGCGAAGCGCCCATTGTACCGGCTACAATCAGAGCCACCCAGAGCGCACCCGCGGCGGTTCCAGCGTCGCGCGCACCGCCTGACGGATCGAGTGCGAATACCATCACGATCAGGATCAATAGCGAGAGCGCGATTAGCGTCAGTACGCTTTCTCCACTGCGCAGTTCGAGCCGCAGGTCTTTGTGCAAGATAGTCACGAAAGCGCGCATCGATCCTCGAGTCGCCCGCCGACCAGCTCGCAGATTCGCAATTGCAAATCCGCAGATTTGATCGTTTCATGCGCCATGACGACGACTGCGCAGCCGCGCGCCAGCGCCTCTCGTAGGACCTCCTGGGTGATTCCCACACCTTGCGCATCGAGCCCGGCAAACGGCTCATCCATCAACAACACGTCGGGCATCGGTGAGCAAGGCTCTGGCGAGTGCGAGCCGTTGCTCCATTCCGCGCGAGAAGCTGCGCACCCGCTCATCGATTGCCGCGGTGAGTCCAACCCGCCGAATCCAGCGGTCGATCACCGACTCGGAATCAACGACGCGATACAGATCGCAGAAAAATTTGAGATTTTCCCGCGCCGTCAGATTCGGATAAAGAAAGCTCTCATGGCTCAGCAGTCCGACCCGGCGACGCAGCACTGGCTCAAGCCTGTCACTCGGACAGCCGAAGAGCAGCGCTTCGCCTGAGCTCGGTGCGGCGATTCCGGCGAGGATTCGAATCAGAGTCGATTTGCCTGCGCCGTTGCAGCCGCAGATCATCAGACCGGTTCCCCGGTTCGACGCCCAGATCAATTCCATGCATCACCACCGAGGAGCCGAAAAATTTAATGAGATTGCGCGCTTCGATTACCGGCTCGCTCATCTTCGAGTTGCCGGAGATGAAACCTTTTCGGCGTTAACTGCACTGCCGCAAACCGCACAGAACTGATAATCGCCGGCGACGACAGTGCTCCGCAATAGCTGCACGATTCGGCATTTATCCGAGAGCGAGCGCGCTGGAATGAACGTGTTTAGCTCGGCGATCTCATCTGGCGATCCTTGAGTGAGGCCTTGCATAGCATCTAGCGCACGGGTTTCGAGTGACGGCGCGAATCGTCACGAAGTCGCCCTCGTCGATCTTGCCCATCGCGTGATCGAATTCCAGTTCGCGGATCGCCGCCACCGCGAGCGCGCGATCATGTTGCAAGCCGAGCGTCCGATCTTCGCGCTCGGTATCGCGTTTACGCGCGGCCAAGCCTTCCGTCAGTGGCGCGGCGACGAATAACGCGATCGACGCTGTTAACATCAGCAGCGCAAGCCAGATCGTCACGTCAGGCATTCTCCCGGATTTCCGCTTCGAGTTGATCGCGCAGTTCAGATGCGACCCTCGGCTCCGATGCGACAGTAATCTTCTCTGACGAGCTTCGTTTGAGCCAGCGTCCGGCGACCAAAACGATCGCCATGCCTCCCGCCAGCATGACTCCAAATGGCATCACCCAAGCTAAAAGATTAAAGCCTTCCGTAGTTGGCGCAGAAAGAATCTTCTCCCCGTATTTCGCGCGGAAGCTCGCGATTATCTCGCGTGGGCGCTGGCCTTTGGCGATCATCGTTTCGATCTGCTCGCGCACTGGAATAGAAAACTCGCATTGCGGATGATTACAGTTTGCGACAGTCAGTCCGCATCCGCACTGACAGGTGAGAGCCTCCGCGACTGAATCGACACTTGGCCTGGTGGCGCCGAACAATGTCAGTGGCGCGCCGAGCAGCAGTATGAGTCCGCAAATCGCGAACAGCCGGCCTCGAAGGAAACTAGATGACTGCCGCGAAGACATCGCGCTAATCACCTCCCGCGGCCACTTGCGGTGTAAACTCTGAACGAGCAGTCGCGCTCACCGCCGCGGCGATTGCCGCGCGCTCGCGCATATTCGGCCACATCACAACGACTGTGCCGCAAGCCATAATCAGGCCGCCTGCCCACAACCAGAACACTAATGGTGTAAGAAAAACCTGAAAAGTCGCTTGACCCGTATTGTCGTCCACACCGGCGAGCACGACATATAAGTCACTTACTGGAGTGGAGCGTAATGCGACGCTGGTGGCGGGCTGACCGGGACGCTTGTAGAACAGTTTGGCCGGCTGCATCAGCGCAATCGGCTTGCCATCGCGCATCACCTCGACCTGCGCCCGGGCGCTTTCTAAATGCGGCGTCTCCTCGGTCTTGATCCCGAGATAAAAGAGTTCGTATGGCCCCACATCGAAGCTGTCGCCGGTTTTGACCGATTTTTTGACTTCGAGCCGGAAGAACGACGATGCGACGATTCCCATGAAAGCCAGAATAACGCCGAGATGGATGATATATCCGCCGTAACGCCGATTATTCTTGGCGATCAGATTGACTACGGCGCGCGCTGGAGGTTCACCGATCATGTGACGGCGCGCGCTGACACCACGCCGGAATTCCGCAACAATCGTTCCGAGCACGAACGCCGCCAGCGAAAACGCGGTCAGCACGTACCATTGCCGCAATCCCGCGAGCGCGACGCCAAGCCCTGTCGCTATCCCAAGAATCGCCGGGGCGGCGAAAGTTTGGGCGAGGCTGCGCGGCGATGAGCGCCGCCACGCGATCAGCGGACCGACGCCCATCAGGAAGATCAACGCTAACGCGAGCGGCGCGTTCACTTTGTTGAAAAATGGCGGTCCGACTGTGATCTTGACGCCGCGCACCGCCTCGGACAGCACCGGGAAGATCGTTCCCCAAAACACCGCGAACGCGATCCCAACCAGCACCAGATTGTTGAACAGGAAGGCGGCTTCGCGCGAGAGATATGATTCGAATTCGGCGGGCGTGCGCAATAGGTCCAGTCGCGAGATTAAAAGCGCGGCATAGAGCACTGCGACGACAATCAGGAACGTTAGGAAGTATGGACCGAGCCCTGACTGGGTGAATGAGTGAACCGAAGAGATGACGCCGCTGCGCGTAAGGAACGTTCCGAACAGCGTCAAACCGAAGGCCATTCCGATCAAGGCGAGATTCCACACCTTGAGCATGTCCTTGCGTTCTTGAATCATCACTGAATGCAGATACGCGGTCATCACCAGCCACGGCATGAAGGCGGCGTTCTCGACCGGGTCCCAAGCCCAGTAGCCACCCCATCCCAGAACCTCATAGGCCCATCGCGCGCCGAATAGATTGCCAAGGGTTAAGAAGAACCACGACAAAATTGCCCATCGGCGGGTGGTGCGAATCCAGTTGTCGTCGAGGCGTCCGGTGATCAGCGCCGCGGCGCCGAACGCGAAAGGCACGCTCGCACTGACGTAGCCCGTGTAGAGCGACGGCGGATGAATCGCCATCCAATAGTTCTGCAGCAGCGGATTCAAGTCCTGTCCGTCCGCCGGGATTGCTGCGACCAAATCGAAGGGGCGCGTCACGAAATTCAGCATTCCGAGAAAGAACATCGCGAGTACCGCCAGTACGGCGAGCGCGTACGGCGTAATCTCGGGATTTCGCCGCCGGTTCTGAAACGCCACGATCGAGGTGAAAATCGACAGGAGCCACGTCCATAGCAGCAGAGAGCCCTGCTGCCCACCCCATAATGCGGTGAACTTGTAAATTGTCGGCAACGTGTAGCTGGTATAAGAGGCGGCGTACTCCAACGTGAAATCGCTGGTCAGGAGGCTGGCCCACAACACGGCGATCGCCACGGTGACCATCGCGCACATCGTCCAGACTGCATGGCGCGCGCTGATCACCAACGCCGGTATATTGCGCCGCGCGCCGACCACGTTTGCGACAACTGAGTAGAAAGCAACGATCAACGCGAGCGCGAGGGCGAACTGTCCGATGAACGGCATCGACTTCTACTGCGACTTTTTCGGGACGTACTTCGAGGGGCAACTCGTCAACACCTGTCGCGCCTCGATCGTGTTGTTTGGCTCGAGTCGCCCCTCGACAATCACGTCGCGGCCGGGCGCAAACATGTCGGGTTTCGGCTGACCTTGAGCAACTACTTGGAAGGATACGGGCGTAACCGGATCGTTGGCGGTTATTTTGGTCAGTTGCGGCTGATTAGGATCGGGCGGCGGCTGCGCCATCGCGAAGACCAATGTCAGCGTGGCGGGGTCCCACTTGATATTACCGGCTTGGACGCGACCCGCGACCCTGATCATCTGCCCCTGTAGTTCCGGCGCGCGCTGATGCACTTCATTGACCGTCAAGTAGTATTCGGCAGTATTTCGCACTGCGGTATAGATGAGATACCCGATTGCGATGATCATGGTTCCAACGCCGATCACAAAGCGAAGATTTTTGCGCATCGTTAGTTTGCTGAAGCCGCGGGTCCGTGTTGAGGACTCACGCTAGCGTTATTTTCTTCTGCTTGAGTTGCAAGGGCAAGCGGCTTGGGCCAACCCGCGGCAAGCTGTTTTTCTTCAAACAGCGCGCGCACCAGCGGCGTGATATCAAGTTCCGAGGGCGGCGTGCCTTCAGATTTCTCGACCATCCGGCGTAATTCGTCACCGGAGGATGCCTGCCGCGCCAGAATCAGAGGTATATTCCCGTCCAGCCAACTCGCACTGCCGTGCCAAGTGTAATGACTCTCAGAAGCAAAGTAGTACCGGTGCATGATCGGAACCTGCGCCCCGGTGCGCGCCAGCAGAATAATGTCGCCGGCGCGATCACCATACGGACCTGCACCGAGCCATTTCATCCGGCGCTCAAGATCAATCAGGTCAGGTCGCGGATGCTCGTAAAGATAATCCCGAATCGGCACCAGCTTTCGCCCATCGAAAATTTCAAATGGAGGCGCATCTTCCCCGGGCGTGCTCGGTACTCGGGAAAAGATCAGATCAATCGTACCTTTGAGTCGCGGGAGCGGCTTACCCCATCGATTCGTTCGATAGAGGGCGCGCAGCACAGGTAGGACGTCTTGCCGGAAACGTGGCGGACGCCCCCATCGGCATTCCTCGCCATCTTTCTGGCATGTCGAACGGTCCGCCAAATAGATGTATTCCAGAAAGCCCTGCGACGCGATCACTGCCTGATAATCCTTCTGCAAGCCACTGAGCGACAGCATTGGCTTGCGCACCCGAAATCCTGTCATTTTCAGCAAGCCAAATGGCGTATCATTGCCCGTACCGATCGCGTGTTGCTCATCCTTCATCACCGGTATGTGCCCGTGGTCTGCGATGAATAAGACGTAAGTTTGATCGAGCACGTGCTTCTGCCGATAGAGTTCAAGCACTTGTCCTACTGCCGGATCGACCACGTGTTTGTAATAGCCGATTTGCGATCTGAGCGGATTTTTCGCTTCGTGCGTGAAGATATCGAGGCCGGGAAAATAGACCACCTGAAGATTCGGCAGCCCATGCTCGTCGATCGCCTCGGTCAGCTTTTTCACCGACGCCAGATCGAGCGAACCCGCAACGGATTTCTCCGCGTTGTCGCCCGCTAATGCTCCTTTGATCAGGTCCACCGCCATCCCGGTAAAGGCCGACGGATTGACCGTGGTAAACAGCGTCGCGCCGTGATGAACCATCTGCAGGGAGACGTTTGAACGCATCCCAATCAATTGATAAAGCGTCGGCTGCTTGAGGGCTTTACCGACCAGATCATCGCTGACCATCTTAGTGAAGTCCGCAGTATCGACGATCGTGACCGGCACCGGCGCATAAAATTGCCGTGTTTCGCGGACGAACCATTCGTCGCCCGGAACACCATCGTAAGCTGGCGGATCGCCAGTAAAGATCGAGGACCATGCCGCTACTGTGCTCGACGGCAAGATACTCTCGACGTTCGGCGCGGAATAGGCATGATCGAAAAGTCCATCACGCGACTGTTGCTTGCCCATCAGCGCGGCGATGAATGGCGCGTTACCGGTGCCGATAGCCTCCATCAATTGATCGTGACCACCGCCGTCCAGCGCGAAGATAATTACGTGCGGTCCGGACGGGACCTCCGGCGGGGGCGCCTTCGTCAGTTGCTCCTCGCCGCCGTGCTGCCACACTCGAGTAATCAGCGTGCATCCGCCCAGTGCGGATATGAACGCCATCGCCAAGGCCGCTGCAAAAGCAGGCCACCATCTTTTCTCCATTGATGTTCTCAATTCTCCGCCCACATCCGTAATAGACTTAGGATGCGGGTGTGGGTTGCATAGATGATCGCCGCGGCATTCTGCGTACTAATTCCTGCAAACCTGTCAATGCGATTCGGCTGCCTAATGCGGGCGCCTGCTGGTCGATCGCGAAGATCACATCGCCGACTGATATTGCTTCGAGAATTTCTACGGACTGCTCCCCAAACACCTGACGGTAAGCGGCAGTCCTGACCACGCTTCGCAACCGTTGCCATTCATCGCGTAACAGTGGGAGCGGGTCTCCATCCGGTGGCGGCGTATTGGCCATCACGGCAATTCGCGCACGGCTCTCATTGATAATTCCCGTGATCTCGCTGGTCAGTTGCGGGTCCACAATCAATGGCTGAATTTGCGTCGCTACATCTTTCAAAAAATCTTCAATCTCTGATGCAGCCGACCGCCAAGCAGCCTTTTCATCCTTTGTCATCCGATGGCTCGTCATAGGTTCCAATAGATTCTGAGGCAAGGTCATCTGTAATGAAAGCGTCACGCCATGATCCGCGGCGGTGACTTGCTGATCGAGTTTTAGCGAGATGAGGACTGGCCGGACTTCCGCGGCTACTTCCGCCGCCGGAGCGCTATCGAGGATCTTGCGCAACCGCTCAACATAGGGACGCAGGCTATATGAGAAATTTCCGAGCTGGCTAAGCACCTGACTCTTAACCAAACCGAAAGCATCTCCGCCGATAACGGCTCCGTCCGAGTTGATGAACTCAGCATCGACAATCCGGAATTTCAGGTTGAAGTCCTCGATATGCGGAGCCATATCCGCTGACAACTTGCCGGTCCAAGTCATCGCGTTCAAACACTGCCCGGCAAGTGCGAGCGCGGCCTGCAGGTCTGCCGCACTCACGAGCCGCACGTCGCTTCCCGCCTGGCCAAAGTGTGGGTCCATCGCATATAGATGTCCGCAGTTGGCGGGACCTTGCCAGAACTCCGCGCGGTTACCTGCGCCGGTATAGAAGCGCTGCTTCAAAGCAGCGTCCAATACCAAATAATCGATCTCGACTGGTACCTCGATTTGAGTTGCAGGAGCGGGTGCGCTGAATGCAAGAGCAACTACTACCAGCAGGATCCACCCGCTCAACCTTGCGGGTAGCTTGCATCGCCCCATCACATCAATCGTATCAGTCGCTTGCCGTGAAGCCGAGTCTGCTCGATTCATCGATCGGCGTCCGCTAATCTTGCCCGCAATTCCGGTAAGGAGCTAACGATGAGTACCCAGAGCTTGATCACAGAACTCGACGCGAGAGTTGCAGCGCAGCACCTATTAAAGCATCCGTTCTATCAGGAGTGGACCGCAGGCGAACTTAAAATCGAAAAGCTTCGCGATTACGCGACGCAGTATTATCGCCACGTCGAGGCATTCCCTCGTTATCTCAGCGCGCTCCACTCCCGATGCGACGATTTGCCGACCCGCCAAGCCCTCCTGGAAAACCTGATCGAAGAAGAGCGGGGCGAGCGCAACCATCCAGAGCTATGGCTACGCTTTGCCGAGGCGGTTGGTGTCTCCCGCGAACAGGTGAAGCAGGCAACTCCGCGACCGGCGACACGCAACCTCGTCAGTACGTTTGATTGTTTGAGCCGGGAAGCGCCACTCGCGGCCGGACTTGCGGCTTTGTATGTTTATGAATCGCAGATACCCGCAGTCGCCGAAGCCAAAATCGCCGGCCTCAGACGATTCTATGGTATTCCTGATGGAGACGGCTTGGGCTTCTTCATTGTCCATCGCGAAGCGGACGCTTGTCATGCGAGCACCGGCGCGCGCCTCATTGAGCAGCTAGCAGTTGATGCAGAGAGTAAAGCAGCAGTGATCAAAGCTGCCGAGCGATCGCTTGGCGCGCTCTGGGAAATGCTCGACGGCGTGCAAAACAACTGAATCAGTTATGGTGGCGAGCACGGAACATGCTCGTCACCATCTCACAACTTATTCCTCGACCTCGTAGCGGCGCGCTCGATCAGCTCGCGCGTAATCCCATCCGGCAGTTGTTAATTACCGTTCACAAAGATCGAGTTTACTGAGCAAAAGAGATCGGCTTAACGCGCTCCAAGGCTCAATTCACGGTCGCCGCCGCACGCACTTCGCTGAACGGATTCAATAACCTAAACAGACACGCCATCTTTAAGCATTTCTCAGGTGTCAGGGCGTGCATTTCGGCCAGCGAAAATACAAAGCTCAGGTTAACGGAGATCCCACGCGGCTCCTGCATTATGGAGCCGCGTGGGGAGTTTGCAGACTATTTAGATCGATACAAAAACCCGGTGTGCGAATAGCTTATGGCCAGGGTTTGCTCGCCAAGGCGCTCTGAACCGCACCGATGTACCATAGCGCTCCTGAGTCATACCAGCTGCCGGAGTACCACGCGCCCATACAACCCCACAGAAGCTGGTCTGTCGTACCATTCGGATAATAGGGGTAGCCTGCCGAAGGAGTCTCGCTCGAATACCATGATTCGCCATTTCCATCCATGCAGGCGCGTTCCATCGCCATGCGAAAGTCGGCATTGAATGCAGTTCCGGCGCAGGATTCAGGCCAAACATTAAAATCTGCAACTTTCGTCATAAGAATGCCGCAGCTTTGATAACAGCCGCCAATTGCCGACACCCAGCCGTTCCATGCTGGAGTCACACATTGAGAGTAACTCGATTGAAAATCGCCCCATCCCGGCGGCCATAACGTGCTATACGTGGGGCTGCTCTGAGTCCAGCCACTTTCAACCCAAGCTTCCGCGCGGACGACATTTTCATCAATGCCCCATTTGCAGGCAGCCCAACGCAATATCATATCGGTACTACCTGTATAGTTACCGTTGATATTATTAGTATATGAGCTGTACAAAGAGACTGGCCCATAAGTGAACCAGAACGGCTGCGCCGCGAAGCTGCTCAACTCAGCGGCGCTGGGTGTGGTAGCATTCCCTACCGCATTACCATTATTCGTCTCAGGCGTTGCCTGAATATACGACGCGCATTGCCGCTCGGTGGCAGACTGGCATGTGGCGGGAGCGTGCTGAAGTAAGTCGGATTTGGGCCATTCGACACAGTGACGTTGATTGACGATGTGCTCAGTGGTGTCGAACTGAATTCAGCAAAGGCTTTGACCGTCAGCGTGTGCGATCCATTCGGCACCGTAGTCGAATTCCAACTAAAGCTATATGGTGGCGAAACTGGACCATCGGCGCCATCAATATACAGTTTGGCCCACCAGACCTTTGCTGCGACTGACGCGTTTACGATTACCGTGCCACTAACTGTAGCGTTATTCGCCGGCGAAGTAATCTTAACCGATTGCCACGCAAGCGCATCATGAGTGGAGAATACGAAAACTGCAGCAATCGCTAAATAAACTACAGCGAACGCGGTTCGAAGATACAACCGTACCATAACAACCCCCCGGATTGTCGATTAGCTATGCGAGCTTAGGTCCGCAAGCAGCATTTCCTGAAGCGCTATCCGCCTGACAACTAGCTAATGATAGCGCGCGACTCAGACTTTATAGACGTCATGTGCTATCTTGAATAAGTGTCATAGCTCCCCCCTTGGATTAAAGCTGCCACAGATTGGTAAATGTTAACTTGCCTTGACAAGGCTGTATTAAGGCCTGGTCAGCGGCGAGTTATACTTATCGCCTGAAAGGCAACTAATGGCTATTGGTTGTCTCGTCCTTACTGCCATATTGCAGATCCGGACGAAGTAATTCCCTAGAGCTTTAGCTCTTGTACAGTCGCAGAGAACGATGGATGGAGAAGAAGCGGCCCCCCGCGAAATCTCACAATGCCACAAACTATCTTTTGGCCTGTCGTAGCGTAAGTCTTCAGTGAAAAAGATTTTGCAGACAAAAAATCTACTCGCTATTAGTATAAGATGACAAATTGAGAAATTTAACTTATATAGGCATTCGTTTAGACGTGAGATAGTTAATAGACCCGCTGAGCTGTATGGAAGTCGATGAGCGACCTGATATAGTAAGTGCTCAACAGGCTTTAGGCTTCCAAACCCCTCATTCTTATCATCGTCGATTCAATTTGCGTCAGAGGCGGTCCTATGTTATCACGACGGCTAAGCCGCGGGAGCAGAATAATGGCGCGGCATACCTGGAGGAGGCCCAAACCATGCCGCAGGCACAGAACGGACCTGTCAAAGTGTTTTACGATACTTACGGGCAGGGCACGCCAATAGTATTCCTGCATCCGTGGTCAACTAACGGCTACATCTGGTACTACCAGATATTCCCGTTTGCGCGGACCAATCAGGTCGTAGTGGTCGATCATCGCGGCCATGGGCGCTCGGACAAGCCGTCCAGTGGCTATTCGATTAAAGAACATGCGAGCGATGTGCGCGCGGTGCTCGACGCGGCGGGCATTCAGAAAGCCATCTTGGTGGGTAACTCGATCGGCGGAATGATCGCGATGCAGTTTAATCTCGATTTTCCTGATCGTGTGATCGGTAACCTCATTCTTAGTTCGGGAACGGCGCTGGGCGAGAACATGCCGCCGGAGGCCGCGGCTGCCTTCCGGAGCGACTATCAGGGAACTTTCGGGGCGCTAATGGAAGGCGCGATTTCAGCCAAGTCGAAGCGCGACCGCCCGGAGATCCTGGAAGTTATGAAGGCGCATTTTGCCGTTCAATCGAATTTTCCCAAGCACGTCTTCGATTCCTCGATGGCCGACCCCGATGGCCTTTTTGCGTGGAATATCAAGAATAAGCTCGGCACAATTCGCAAGCCGACGCTCGTCGTCGCCGGCGAAGAAGATCAGGCAACGCCGATCACGGCCAACAAATTCCTCGCCGACAATATCTCGGGCGCGAAGCTGATTACGGTCAAGGACGTCGCGCACTTCTATCAACTTGAGAAACCGCTTGAGTTCAGTGCGACGCTGAGTGAGTTCGCCGCGGGTCTCAAGTAAGTCAATCTATTAGTTCGCGCAAGGCGGGACCCCACAAAGCCACCAAGGGTGGTCCCCATCTTACGGCTCGGATTCGTCAGTGAGAGGCTGCAGCGCTGGGCGTAGCCAATTTCATCACAGGCGAAGAGCTGCCAGTCGGAGAAGGCGTGGGCGTCAACGCCACGTCCGAGTGCAGGCGGTTCGTAGTGTTCTCCAGATCAATTATTGACTGTGGTGGGATTTCATAAACGGCTCCGTCGCGGCTGGTCGTTGCAAAGCCGATATTCTGCGTCTTGGGCTTTTCATCCGAAGTTTGTGGCTTGATTGTAGTCTGGAGAATCGAGGTGCGTAACGCATCGATCTTTCGGCCATTCCCGCCATACAGAGTGATGGTGACAGTAGGCTTCATCATCCCGTAACGGCTTGGATCATTCATCGAGTCTGCAACAATACTGGACGCTTTTAGCTGATGGAGTTGATCAAGCAGACTGTCAACTACCGGCGCCTCGGCTGTAGCAGTTTTGTCGGCAGCTGAGATGGTCCATTTATCCTTCGCGATATGATTCAAAGTTTCATCAATTGGCCCGCCAACGATTGTTACGCGGCTAACGTCAGCGGAGTTGAAGTTGAGTACCAACTTGTTGCGTAAATCGTCAAAATTCTTGTTGGCTGCCGAGATTACGTCATTAGTAACAGTATAGATGGGGTTGTTAGAGCCGTCGGTGCTACGAGCATAAGTCGCGTCGCTCTCGGCGCTGGGTTCACGAAAGCCCACTTGCAACATTTGTGCGGGCTTGCCGTTCGGGCCCTCGAGTTCGACCGTCATTGATGGATTGACTAATCCATACTTCGATAGATCACTGGGGTGGTCATCGATAAACTGGCTGACACGCGCATTGATCAGTCCACGCAATAAAGTATTTACGGCATCATTATCCGCTGGATAATTGCGCGGCTGGACGAGCTTCCATCGGTCGTGCTCGCGAGTGAGCTCGATGGTTGGTGCGCCACTGCGCGTAATGACTATTTTGCGTGTATCTTCAGGCTTGATCGAGAAGACGTTACGCGTGCGCAAATCGTCAACATGCTTGTTTACTTCAGCGCCAAAAGAACTGGCGACGAGCAAAATCGCCGGCTTGTCCGACGTTTTGATGAATACCGAGTTCCCAATCGGGGCCTGCTTTCCGACCAGAATCGATGGCAGAGTCTTGCCGTCTTTCATCGTAACTGTGATGGTTACGGCAGGCACAGCGAGTCCAAAGGGCGCCAGATTCGATGGATGTTCCTCAGCCGTGCCGGTAATTTGCACGCCCGCAATCTGATCGGCGAGGCTGTTTACCGCAATATGCTCAGATTCAGCTTTGATCGGCTTTACTATTTTCCAGTTGTCGCCCGCGCCACACTCGAGCACGATGTCACGATCGGGGGATCGCAGGTCGATCTTCTCAATATCTTTGGCTGAAATAGTGTAAAGCTTCGGCGTCTGCTCGGGAGGCGGCTGATGATTCTGGTAAAGAGCGTAGCCGCCGATCAGAATAAGCAAAACTACGATGATGATCGTGTTGCGCAGCGACATCCGGAATTACCGAGCCGGACAGCCTAGCTCCGACGTTCCCACCATACGGCGAGCCCAGCCAGCAACAACAACTCGGGAATCAGCAGCACTGATAGTACAAAGACTACGTCGAATTGCTGGATAGTCAAATTGAAGCGCGAAGCACGCAAGGTACGCGGCCGTATCGTGATTGCACTAGCTTGTCCGGCTAACCAATCGACGCTGTTCATCAGGAAATCGCGATTGAAGAAATTATCAATGTACTGATTATTTGCGAGGTCGGTATCTCCGAGCACGACGATTCGGGCGGTTCCTTTACCACGTTTAAGCTGTTCAAGATTTGCCTCGACCGAAACAGCAACGCTCACCGGACCATGCTTAGCGGCAGCCTGGTCGAATGTCTGTTTTTGAAAAAGCGAAACCAGGTCAGTCTCTGCCCACGAGGAATCAGAGGTTTTTGCCAGTGACGTAACAGCTAATCCGTCTATGGGCGGCTCACTCGGATCGACCGTTCGCACCATCGGAAAAACTGTCTGCTTGTCGAAGCCTTCTGTAATTGGACTAGGGCCGTAGTTATTTACAGTGGGATTCAAACCGAGCGTCGGTCCAGCAAACAGCCGCACTTCTTGATCTACGACCGCATTGTTGCCAGCAGTTACGCCCCAGTCTGCCAATAGCTTAATTAGCGCGGTCTCATCGATTGAGCGATCCGGTCGCGCAGGCCGCAGCATCGCGAGCATCCGGCCACCCTGATCGAGAAACTGCGTGATACTGTCGATTTCATGCGGCACTAGGGGCCGTGTCGGACCAGCTACGATGAGAACCGTGCAATCGGAGGGCACCTTCGCTTCGGTAACGAGATTTATCTTTTTGACGGTGTAATTCTCGCCTTCGAGAGCTTTCTGAAATTCGTTTAACCCAGCGGGATTTTGTGCGTCGTCGAGGAGGCCTTCGCCTTCGCCCATAATGAAACACGCCGTCTTGGTAGTGGAATTTACCAACTTAAGAATTCCATTCGTGATGGCTGCTTCATTCAAATCACTGACGTTGGTTCCATCACCTGTTTCGCCGCCATATTGCAGATGAGTGGTGTTCATCGTGGTAACTTTGAAACGTTCCGCCAGTTCGGGATGCTTATTCGGGTCCACTAGCTCATAACTGACCTGGGGCGATGCATAGGTATATTCCTGATATAGCGCCTCGGCGGGTACGCTTTTACCGCCCTCAACGAAGCCATAGAGCTTAAGCGGCTTCTTCAAATCTTTCACCGAGCTGACTGATTGTGGCGAGAGACTGAATACTTTCTGAGTAGTTAGATCGAATTGCTTGTGATGCACCGACGCTAGATAATTAATCGCAATCAGTAGCAGGATAAACGCGATCGTATAGATAGCTGCATTCGCGCCGTAGCGGGTGGTCCGCTGGCCTGCCATGCTGCCGAGCGTGCCCCAGCTTGAAATCACCCAGCTGATCAACGCGAAAGCGCCGAGAATCAAATTGACAAAAATGAAAAGACGCGCGAAGCCGCCACTGGTCAGTGCGTAGCCAATTGCGCCAAACGAAATCAGTACTATCCCGAGCAGGCCTGCAAGCGCCGATGTCCGCCTCATCTGCCGTTCCCCCAGGCTTTCTAGCGCCAGCGCGCCGATTCAACCGCACGCTGCGTCAGGAACAGCGACAAGACAATCGCACTCACAAAAAAGACGATATCCGCAGTATCTATAACTCCGCGCACCATCGTCGAGAAATGCTCAGGTAATGACAGATATTTGAGAATCGACCAGATCGCGCCACCACCGGCTTCGGCAGGCCATGAGATTACGTACAGCAGGATCAGGATGCCGAACGAGCTGATCGCGGCGATGATTTGGTTTTGGGTTAGCGAGCTGGTGAACAGGCCGACCGCCACAAAAGTGAGCGCCAGCAAGGCAAGCGCGATATAACCAGCGAACATTACGCCGACTTCGGGATCGCCAAAAATCATCAGGATCAAAGGGAAGATCCACGACAGCGCTACCATAATCAAAGTGAAGACAGCCGCCGCGATGAACTTCCCTGCGACAATCTCGCCCGTTCGGACCGGTGCAGTGAGCAGCAACTCGTAAGTTCCGGTGCGCTTCTCCTCGGCAAACACCCTCATCGTCAGCGCGGGCATCACAATGACCAGCACGATAGATAAATCGTGCAGTAACGGATCAATTACGCGGGTGTTCAGGTTCATCTGTCCGAGCTGCCCCTGCTGACCCATCATCTGAATAAGCTGGACCATTTCGTCGAACTGACGCAGCATCGAAAAGAAAAACCATCCACCCAGCAGCAGAAAAACCGTGAGGACTACGTAGGCAACGGGCTGTACAAAATAGCCCTGTAGCTCTTTGCCGGCGATCGTTAATGTATTGCGCATCTGATTTCAGGCTTCGGAGTGGCCAGCCCTAACTTCTTCGAGGGTTTCTTCCGCGGTTGCTCCGTCCACATGTCCTTCGCGGGCGATCGCATTGAGGAAGACGTCTTCGAGTGAGGTGCCGGCCGGTAGTTCCGACAATTGTTCTTCGAGCACGATCTGGCCGTCGTTGATAATCACGACGCGATCGCAAATTTGTGAAACCTCGGGCAAGATATGCGTGGACAGCACAATCGTACGTTTCACCGCGAGTCCGCGAATTAACTCGCGAATCTCATGAATCTGACGGGGATCAAGTCCGATCGTCGGTTCGTCGAGGACCAGCACGGGCGGATTATGAATCATCGCCTGGGCGAGGCCGACGCGCTGACGATAACCCTTCGATAATTGCCCGCAAATTCGATGCGCCATATGGCTCAAACCGCATACTTCGAGCATATGGTCGGTTGCGGCTTGGACCTCAGAACGGCGGACACCACGCAATTTCGCAACAAACTTCAGGTAACCATCAACCCGCATATCTGAGTAAAGCGGTGGGATTTCCGGTAAGTACCCGATGAGTCGGCGCGCTTCGAGCGAGTTGGTAAAAATATCCAGACCATCGATGATTACGGTGCCGGAGGTCGCCGGCATGAAGCCCGTGATAATTCGCATCGTGGTGGTTTTACCCGCCCCATTGGGTCCGAGAAAACCGAGAATTTGTCCGCCTTCGGCGTGAAAAGAGATTCCTTTTACAGCGACAAATGTGCCGTATGCTTTGCTTAAATCCCTGACCTCTATCATCTCGATGCCGCCTTTCGGTGGCTCAGCTTCATTGCGATTACAGCCATTACAGACGTCAGTCCTATCGAGCTTATTCAGCGCGCAAACAACCGCCTAGTTAAACGACGCCCAGCGCGGGTGTCAATATAAATCTTTGTTACATTGCTAAGATCGTGCAAATTGCGTTGACCGTAGCTCTTGGAGAGCGTGTTTCAGCATTTGGCGCACTTTTTATAATAACGTCGAAACATGATGATGCTTAATCTTGCCGGTAATTCCCACATAAACCACCACCGAAACCACGAGGTCGTTTGTCGATGCTCGGAATCTCTCGAATACCATACGGAGCGCGGATGCTCGTAAAGTGACGGCTCGGCGTCCATCCTCAGGCCGGCGGCGCGAACGTCACGGAGCGCTCGCCAGATATGCGTGGGGCGGCGACGAGCAACACGCGCTCCCATTGTTTCTGCTCCGCCATCGTGACTAGAGCGCCGACCTGCTTGACGGTAGAAACATATCCGGGAAAGTCACGTTCGATCAGATTTTGGTAGCCGCCGAGATCGAAAATTCCGGAGGGCGCAAAAAAGATCGGCAGGTCGTACCGTTTCGCCGCCTGCAGCGCGACCGCCGCAATCGCACGGTTCGCCGGCAAGCTTGCCGGCAGGCCGAAATTCAGCGGAAATATCACATCATAGCGATTCATTTGCGACAGCCATTTTGCCATAAGCGCGATTCAGTTAAATGGCGCCGAGCGGCGTCTTTCATAGCGAATCCTGCTAATCTGATCGCCCGTGGCAGCATCGCGACGCAATCTCTTTTTAGTTGACGGCTCCGGCTATATTTTCCGAGCTTTCTTCGGACTCCCGCAATTGTCCAACTCGCGCGGGATGCCGACTGGCGCAATTTACGGGTTCATCAGGATGCTTCTGAAGCTGCTCAAGGATGCCCGTCCAACGCATATCGCGGTGGTATTCGACGCCCCAACCAAAACCTTTCGTGACGACTTGTTTCAGGAATACAAGGCGAATCGCGTTGAAATCCCCAGCGATTTACTTAAGCAGATTCCGTATATGCATCGTGCGGTCGATGCGTTCCGTATCCCACGATTGATGATCGACGGCTACGAAGCGGACGACGTAATCGGCACGCTGGCGATGCAAGGCGCCAACGATAGTTTCAACGTGACAATCATCACCGGCGACAAGGATTTTATGCAGCTGGTCGGTCCGAACATCGCTCTCTGGGACACCATGTTCGACAAGCGTACGGGTGTCCGTGAAGTGCGGGAGCGCTTCGGCGTCGAGCCTGCGGCATTGATTGAGATTATGGCCCTGATGGGCGATTCGATCGACAACGTGAAGGGTGTTCCCGGAGTCGGCGAGAAGACCGCGACCGCGCTCATCCAGCATTTCGGCTCGGTTGAAAGCCTGTACGCCGGACTCGATCGAATCGCGGAGGTCAAAGCGCGGATTCCCAAGAAACTCCCCGCCGTGCTACTTGAACATCGCACGGACGCGGAATTAGCTCGCCAACTGGTGCGCATTGATACTGCGGTACCGCTTTCGCTCGATTCTGAAGGGATGGCTTGGCCCGGTATCGATAATCAGGCAGTGAGCGAGCTGCTTCGCGAGCTTGAATTCGGCAGCCTACTTGCAGAACTCGCGCCGGCATCGAGCGCGAGTGCTCCGCAAATCAACACCAGCGAGACATGCATCAGTCGTGAGGAGGCTGGCGAGCTGCTCGCGGAGTTACGGCGCGCATCGCGTCTGACATTTCATCTCGGTGGCGATGAATCCGGCGTGCTAAAGCTCAAAGCCGCATCAGAACCGATTTCGTATATTTTTGATCGTGACGCGCTCGGTGCGCTCGCACCGCTGTTCGCGGAGCTATCGCCGCCGAAAGCCTGTCATGACCTCAAGCGTCATCTTCGGCTGATGCACGATTATGACATTACCTTGCGAGGCGTTGAGTTCGACACGATGCTGGCCGGATTTTTGATCAATCCGGGTAAGCCGGAGCCTTCGCTGACCGACCTCTACCATGAGTATCTCGCGCCGCTGGGCGGCAACTCGCCGATTCCGTCGGAACCAACAATCGTGGATGATGTCTGGGACGCCTTGCGTGAGAAGCTCGAGCAGAGCGACCTTCGCGGCTTGTATGATGAAATCGAATTGCCGGTCGCGCGAGTGCTGGGGGAAATGGAGCAAACGGGGGTCGCAGTCGATGCGGCTGCGCTACGTAAAATTTCTGAGGAGTTCGGCGCGCAGCTACGCAGCCTCGAAGCTGAATGCTTCAAGCTGGCGGGCCATGAATTCAATCTCAATTCACCGATTCAGTTGCGGACAGTTCTTTTCGATGAGCTGAAGCTCTCTGCGAAGGGCCTGAAGAAGACCAAGAGCGGTTTTTCTACGGACGCGGATTCGCTCGAAAAGCTGGCGACGGTCCATGCGCTGCCGCGAAAGCTTATGGAATACCGCATGCTGGCCAAGCTCAAATCCACCTATAGCGATGCGCTCCCAGAGCTGATCGATCCAAACACTGGCCGGATTCATACTTCGTTTCACCAAGCGGTAGCTGCAACCGGCCGATTAAGTTCGACCGATCCCAACCTTCAAAATATTCCTACGCGCAGCGAGGCAGGACGCCGAATCAGACGAGCTTTCGTCGCTCCGTCCGGGAGCGTTCTGTTGTCGGCTGATTATTCGCAGATCGAATTACGAATTTTGGCTCATCTTTCAGGCGATGCGACCTTGGTCGAGGCTTTTGCGCAAAATGAAGATATCCACGCTCGCACGGCCGCGGAAGTGCTCGGCGCAGATAAGAATGACACCGACGCTCGCCGCCTCGCTAAGGTAATCAATTTCGGGATAATCTATGGGATGGGTCCGCAACGGCTTGCCAGTGAGTTGGCAATTCCGTTTGCGGAGGCATCAGAATACATAAAGCGTTATTTTGAACGCCTGCCAGGCGTAAAACAGTACCTCGATGATACCCTGCGAATGGCCCGGGAACGGGGTTATGTGACCACGATGTACGGTCGTCGTCGCTATTTGCCGGAACTCAACGGATCTGATGGTGGGGCGCGCGCACAAGCCGAACGCATCGCTACGAACACCCCGATTCAGGGCAGCGCGGCCGATCTGATCAAGCTCGCCATGGTCCGACTGGCGGCCACACTGGCGGAGCATACGTTAGAAGCGCGGATGCTCCTGCAAGTTCACGATGAGCTGCTTCTCGAAGTACGGCAAGATTGTCTGCAAGATTGCTGCGCAATCGTGCGGGATGCGATGGAAAATGCCGCAGCCCTAAAAGTGCCGATCAGGGTCGAAATGAAGTCGGGCGCAAATTGGAGTGAACTGCAACGACTATAATAAGAGTAGGCAGCTGTGGCGCATAGCTGATTCATCAAAATGCTCCGTATCAACGAATCGAATCGTTAGACGTGAATTTCCTAGCCGCTCAGCCGTCTAAACCTTTTGAGTAATCCAGCGCGCCTTGACGCGAATGAGGCTGAACTGATCGAGCGTGCCCGTAAGGGCGATACGCAAGCGTTCGAGGTGCTGGTGGAGCGATACCAACGTCGCGTCGTAGGGGTAGCGATGGCGGTGGTACATAATCAGGACGACGCTTTGGAGCTTGCGCAGGAAACCTTCATTCGTGCCTACGAAAACTTGGCCAAATTTGAATCGCGTTCGAGTTTCTCGACCTGGCTTTATCGCATTGCGGCAAATATCTCGATCGATTTCCGCCGTCGTGAAGGCCGCCACACGATTCTGCGCGGCGAGGAGGGCGAACACGAGCTCGACCGGTTGCCGAGCGAGCGCGGTGATTCCTTCCTCGAAAGCGCGCGCAACCAGCTCGGGCGTCGTTTGCGCGATGCTTTGCAAGAGTTGACGCCGGACCATCGCGCGGTGATACTTTTGCGAGAAGTGGAAGGACTCTCCTACGACGAAATCAGCGAAGTTTTGCAGTGCCCACGCGGCACAGTGATGAGTCGTCTTCATTACGCGCGCGATCACTTGCGCAGCATCCTCAATGATCTGGATAAGAGATAAAGCTCAGTGAGGACTGAGTGATGATGGCTCTTTGCAGCAAGATCCGGCTTCTGCTCGGGCCCTTTGATGATGGCGAGCTTGGACCTCATGAGATGGAAGAGGTAGCTTTCCACCTCGTCGAATGCCCGGACTGTAAGGCCTCGCTCGATGACTATCGTTCGCTCGGCGAAACGCTCCGTACTTTCGCACCAACTCCATCGCTTGATGGATTTGTTCAAGCCGTTACCGCAAGACTCGAAAGTCCACGGAGTTCGTGGCGTGAGCGGCTATCTAATTTTTGGAAGTCGCTGGGCGCTTTTGGCTCTGCCCTTGAGGTCGCCGGAGTAGCGGCAGTGGCTGCATTGGTTACTTTGGTTGTTGCTGAACCTTATGCACGCCAGATCAACTTTGGTATCGGACAACGTTCTGCAGCCCAACAAGTTGCTCAAATTCAGCCTGATAATACGACAAGTCGTCCTGCAAATCAGATGGCGCCCGACAATACTAAAGCGGTGAACGTAGTCAACGTCACTGGTGATCCGCTCGGCCAACTGCGGCACGCTGACGCAACCGCTGCGCGTGAGTCAGAGGAACTTCTTTCCGAACTGGGTGGCGGAACCGGTCCCTCGATCGCTGTGTGGAACGAGCCGCGTACCGACACCACGGTCATTTGGGTGCCTGATCAGCGTTGATCGCAGAGGCGCGAGAAATGCTGCCAGCCTGCTCAGGAATCTGCGAGCCGCGTCGAGAGTCCCACCATATGCCTCAGCCCAGATCGGTTAGTTTCGTCCTCATGGTAAGTCTTTTATTTATAGCTGCTAATTCTCAAGGCGATGCTGGGGCGCAAAATAAGAATCCGCCGGTCAAAGTTCATGTTGATTCGATCCTCGCGACCTACTCTCAGGATGTAGTATCCAGCTCTAATGGAGCGCCGGCGGTCAGGATGGATCATCGATTAACCAGTAGCGGAATCGCCGATCGCTTATTGCTGATGTTCGATTATAACGACTATCAATTAAAACTGGCTCAAGTCGAAGATTCCGACTTTGGCGAGGCGGTCGCATTTAATCTTCCCGGCGGACATATCCTTCATATCGCACCGATAGCGATTATCGGTGATGAACTCGCGATGCAACTTGCTATGTTCGAAGGCGATCGCATTATCATGCAGATGCCGATGAAGATGATCAGTGGGGGAATGCTATTGCTGGTGGACGAGCACCGGCCAAATCAGTTTTATATCACCGCAATTTCTGCAGATAGTCCTTTGTTACCACATGTATCGCATGTCCGAATCAGCCCCGGGGCTTCGCACGAATCGGATGCGCCGGTACGAGCTTTTCCCGCGCTGATCCCGGCTCAGTAGGTCGTTTTACCTAGCGCGGCGCCATGCGTAGCGCGCCGTCCAGCCTGATCGTCTCGCCATTCAGCATCGCATTCTCGACGATATGCCGTGCCAGTGCAGCATACTCGGTCGGATGGCCCAGCCGCGACGGAAATGGAATTTGCGCACCCAGTGCCTTGCGCGCTGGTTCCGGCAAGGTCGCCAGCATCGGAGTATCGAAGGTCCCCGGCGCGATCGTGCATACCCGGATTCCAGAAGAGGCAAGATCACGCGCGATCGGCAATGTCATCCCGACCACCCCGCCTTTGGACGCCGAATAGGCGGCCTGCCCGATTTGCCCATCGAAGGCAGCGATTGAAGCCGTGTTGATAATCACCCCGCGCTCGCCATCCACATTCGGCGGATTTTTTGCCATCTGTGCCGCGGCCAATCGGATCACGTTGAATGTCCCGATTAGATTAACTTGAACCACCTTGCTGAATAGGTCTAAAGAGCGCGGACCATCTTTACTGATCGTGCGCTGCGCGCGGCCGATGCCGGCGCAATTCACCGCGATATGCACTGTGCCGAAGCGCTGCACCGCGCTTGCAATCGCCTGTTCCGTTTCACTATCTGACGCAACGTCCGCTGCGGCAAACAGCCCTTGAGCGCCAAACAAGTCGGCTAGCTTTGAACCCGGCGAATTGGGTAAGTCCAACAGCACGACTTTCGCGCCGCTCGCGACGAATTCGCGCGCTGTTGCTTCACCCAGACCCGAACCGCCGCCCGTAATGACTGCGACGGTATCTTTGAGATTCATCTTGGCCTTATCCTCATTGCTCAGTTCTGGGCTGAGCTTTCGGCGATTACATGAGCAATCGCGGTTGCGGCGGTGTGGGTCAGGCTTAGATGGAAACGCACGATCTTCTTGCGCGACGCAAACGCCGCCGCCTTGCCCGCGAGCTTGATCGTCGGCGCCTGCCCACGCTCGCGCACTACTTCGATCTCGCTCCAGCCCACGTTGCGATTCCATCCGGTGCCCATCGCCTTCATCGCCGCTTCTTTTGCGGCAAATCGTGCGGCGTAGCTTTGATAGCTTCCGCGTCCACGCGATTCGCAATACGTAATCTCGCGCGGCGTAAAAACCCGTGCGCGAAAGCGATCAGCCGTGATCGTCCGCGTCAGCGCACGCTCGACTCGCTCAACTTCGATCGTATCGATTCCTGTCCCGACAATCGCCATCAATAATCGCGTTGAAAAATATCAGCGACGACGCCATTACGAAAGTGCGAGTTCCTTGCATGCCGCCGCTCGCGATTCTATTCTTCTGGCGTCCCGAATTTAGGAGATTCTCGATGGCCAAACTCAAAACCACCGTCAACAAAGCCAAGTGCATCGCGAGCGAAGACTGCATCGAACTCGCCTCGGGTGTCTTCCAGCTCGACGCTGATGGCAAGTCCGAAGTTTACAACCAGACCGGCGCGCCTGACGCCACGATCCTCGCGGCGGCGCGAGTTTGTCCGGCCAAGGCAATTGTTGTGATCGACGAGGAAAGCGGCGCGCAACTTTTTCCCGCTCCGAAGAAGTAATCTGCCGGGTCTCGCCATTTCCTCGCGTACCAAAAAAATTCATCGGAGGCGCAACGCTGGCGAACTCGCCGTCGAACAAACTGACGACGAGCGCGTGATGGCTTCGCTACTCGCAGAATCGCCGTTCTCCAGTTGCTCGCTCGATCAATTGGGAAACTGCCGCCTGGTTGCTTATCTGGGCGACCAGCCTGTCGGCGCGCTCTGCTTCGCAACCGACATCGATAACGCCTTGATTCGATTATTCTTCGTACTCGCGACGCAACGCCGTCGCAAAATCGGAACGACCCTGCTGGTCGCCGCGCGCGCTGCCGCCCGCACTCGCGGTGTGCGAACCATCTATATGCCCACGTCTGCGATCCCGGAGTTCCTGCATATTTCCGGCTTTGTTCCAGCGCACCTTTTTCCCAACGGGCTCGGTCCCGAAGCCCGCGCGTGCTCGTCCGCCAATGAAACTCCGCAGGTTTGGGAACTCGATATTTCGCAGGAAGGAATTATTCTTCGATAACTAGCCCGCGTGGAGATGCCATAACGCCATTACGAGTTTCCACGACGCGATCGCAAAGCCGACTGCACCAATAATCCCGCTAATCCAGACCGCCTGGCCATAGTGCGGCGACCGTACAAAGTTATTGATGGACTTGCTCTTGTAGTTCTCGACTCGCCGCGCGCGCCGATAGAACACCAGCGAATTAACCATCGCATACCCGAAGAAAACGCACGCAAAGATCAACGCGAGCAGATGAGCGCCACTGTCCGCCATGATGTTCCTTCTGATTATCGAACTGACTGCCGCGAATGATCGCTCACGCGAACAAATGCTGATACGAACGCGACGCGCGAAACTCTATCGACGCCGTATCCTGCGGCTGTTCATGCGATGGTCCCAAATCGAGGATCATACACTTGATCGAGCCGCCACCCTTGGCGAGAAATTCGCTGACATTCACCAGTATCGGCTCGACCCCTCGTTCGCGAACCTGTTGCAGCAGCCCATTACTAACTCCCTCCGGCATGCACAGATAGAGCTTCCCGTTCTGGTCGATCTGAAACGAATTTGCCGCGTAGAGCTGCGCATCGCTGCTGGATAGTGGAATCAGTTTCGTGCCGAACGAGTCGCGCAATGCCGCTCGCGATCGCTCCGCTAGGCCCTCCATGTAAGCCAGTAGAAACTCGCGATTGCGCCCGAACGAGCACAGCACAGTATCGCCGTGATAATGCGCTTCGAGCGTCAGCTCCAGCTCGATAATTGTGCGATCATGCGCGATTGCCTGTAGCTCCTTGCGCGCGCCCGCGTCCGATCTAAAGCCGTAAACTCGTTTCCACGGCGGAATCCCGATTCGCGGCACGAAGCGCTGTCGTTCGATCCGCCCATGCGTGAAAATCATATGATCGCCCGCCGGGAAGAAATCAGCCTCGCCCTCGAAACGCGACCCGATCTCAGCCGTCTCATAGCCCATCGAGCGAATAAATAGCCGGTAAATTTCGCGCTCCGCCGCCCGCGTGGGCAACAGATTTGCCAGATAGAACTTTTTCGTAGCGCGGCCCGACGACCCTTTAAGTGGATAGAGAAACCCCGCGTTTGCTGGATAAACTAGTCCCGAGATTCTGGCGTGCGGTTCGATCACACATACTTCTGTCCCATGCGCGATCAGCGTCTGCGCCAGCGCGTGCCATTGCTCGCGCGCCCGCTCCGTATCGACCTTCCTGCGCATTCCGAGCACATTGCGCGTATGGGGATTCGCGCCGCCAAGCACCCCGAAGTGCGTCGGATCGCCCATCAGAATCGTGCGCGGCATGACCTTATTTTAGCGCAATCTGGCAAAATCAGCGCGCGAGGCGACGAAACGACCGCCTTCTTTTTCTTCTTCCCCCTTCCCTGTAGGGAAGGGGGTCAGGGATTAGGTCTGCTCAGACCACCTACTTGCGATCGAGTTCCGTCATCATCTCCAGTTCGGGCCGTCCGTCGAGCAAATCCGCAATCCGTCCACCCATCTCTTTCATATGCTCAGTCTTGCGATGGGTATCAAAGGCGGCCTGATCCACGTACTTCTCAAACCAGATAAACTGAGTCGGGTCCTTGGACGACTTATGCAGCACGTACGCTTCGCATCCAGGCTCCGCTGCCCGCACTTTCTTGATCATGTCCTTGAAGGCCTCTTCGAGCTTGGCCTCAGAACCCGCCTTGGCTTTGATTTTGGCGATTAAGCTTACTGACATTGTGATCTCCTCTCGATAAAAACTGCGCGAAGCTTAGCGCGTAGCCAACTTGGAAAGCCAACCTCACAGGGGATCAATTATGAGCAGTGGGCAGCGAACCATCCGGCTTGCCGAGGGCTTCAGCGCACGCCTCCACCGCTTTTAGTAGGCCGTCGGCTACTTGACCCGAATTGGCCGCAGTCGTGAACTGCGCAACGATTCGGTCCCAAGCCGCTCCACTGATCATCGCATGAGTCCCGTGGTCTGCGATTATTTCGACGTAATGTTCCGCGATCGATGTAAACAGCAAAATCTTGCGCGGATGAGTCCCGCCACCCGTGAGATGTGCCGTGAACGCCCGATGCGCCAGTTGTCGCGCATGGGCATGCTTGATTCGTCGCGGTACCAGCGCCAGCCGTAGCGGTCGCCAGTCAAAAATCAGAGTCAACACGATTAAGACGGCCAATTGCAGGAAGATCACGGTCCGGCTGTCAAGCTCGGGCCGCACCAGCGCTGCAATCGCCGCCGCTAGCAACGCGCCCAAGCCCGCGCCTACCAATGGATATAGTGCGTAGCGATCGCTTATTGGGGTGACGACCACGTGGAAATCTACGTTGCTTTCCTGTCCAATTTTCGCGATCGCCAGACCGATTCGATCACGTTCCACGGCTGTCAACCGCCTCACGATTATCACCAGCTACCCGACGCGCCGCCGCCGCCAAACGATCCGCCCCCGCCCGAGAAGCCTCCGCCGCCCCAATCTCCTCCGGACGGAAATCCGCCCGGTGGAAGTGGCCCCGGAAAGAAGATCGGTCCGCGTGAACGCCGCATCCCTGTGACACTGGCTGGTCCGGCAAAGGCTCGCCGAATGATCAGGAACAGCATCCATCCGCCCAACAGTAATGGAATTACCCACGGAGAATCCTGGATCGGCGCGGCGGGTCTTGGCTCTGGCGCCGCGTTGGCGCTCGGCATACCCCCGAGCGCCGTCAATACCGCGGCCGTTCCCGCCGTGACGCCCGCGTCGTAGTCTCCCTGACGAAACGCCGGCAGGATGTCGCGCTCGATTATCACCCGGCTCTGCGCGTCAGTGAGCTTGCCTTCGAGCCCATAGCCAACTTCGATCCGCACCTTGCGCTCTTTTGGCGCGACGATCACGATCGCGCCGGTGTTTTTTCCTTTCTGCCCGATTCCCCAATAGCGTCCCAGCTGATAGCCGAAGTCTTCGATGGGATAGCCTTGCAATGACGGCAGCGTCACCACTACGACTTGTTGTCCCGTCGCCTGCTCGTGACGCGCCAGCATGCCGGTCAGTTCGTCGCGCGTCGCCGGGCTTAGGACGTTCGCATCGTCCACTAGGCGACCGATCAACTCGGGAAATTTCGGTGCCGCGCAGATGGCAGGGACGCCAATCATCAGCCCGAAGATGCTCAGGCACAACGCAATCGCGAGCGCATCGTTCCGCATCGCCATCCTCATCAGAATTGCACCTTTGGCACTTCCTGCGCCTGCTGCGAGATCGTGAAGGTCTGCCGGACCTTCAGGTCCGGATAGAACCACGCCGCGATCCATCGATCAGGAACTGTGCGCAGCGCTGTATTGTAGTTCTGCACCGCGAGAATATAATCCCGCCGCGCGATTGCGATCCGATTTTCGGTTCCCTCCAGCTGCGATTGCAGCGCGAGAAAATTCTGATCCGACTTGAGCTGCGGGTAATTCTCGGTTACCACTAACAACCGGCCGAGCGCGCCGGTCAGTGCGGCTTGGTTCTGCTCGAATTGATGGAACGCCTGCGGATTCGACAGCACATCCGCCGGCAACTGCATCGAGGTCGCCTTAGCGCGCGCTTCCGTCACCTGTGTTAGCACCTGCTGTTCCTGCTTCGCATAGCCTTTTACAGTCTGCACTAGATTCGGAATCAGATCGGCGCGCCGCTGATACTGATTCAGCACTTCGCTCCACGCCGCTTTAACTTGCTCGTCGAGCGTCGGCAGTCGATTGATACCGCAACCGTACAGCACCGTTATGAGGACCATCACGACGCCCGCGCGCACCGTATTCGCTCTTTGTTGCATCCGCGTTACTTCTTTCACTCCAATCGCTCCAAAACCTAACACGCTCTCTCCATGCCTCGCCATGCAATCAGGTTAACAGCACGGCTGATCGTTGCTAGCCTGCAATAACGGCTTCTTAGGCCGCCGGGGAACAAATTTCGATGCTTGGATTCGATCTGACCGACGAGCAGCGCGAGCTCAAAGCCCTCGCCCGCAAATTCAGCGAGAACGAGATCATTCCGCGCGCTCGCGAGTACGACGACCAGGAAATCTTTCCGCGTGATATTTGCGAAAAGGCCTTTGCCGCCGGCCTGATGAACTTCGGCGTGCCGCGCGAATTCGGCGGTCCCGGCCTTGGCATCCTCGATACCTGTTTGATTTGCGAAGAGCTCAATTACGGATGTTCCGGCATCTCCAACTCGATTGCCGCCAACGACCTCGGCGCGCTGCCTATAATTATCGCAGGCAATCAATCCCAGCAGCGGACCTATCTCGGTGCGCTGGCCGAAAAACTCACGTTCTGCGCCTTTGCGATTACCGAACCGGCCGCCGGCTCCGACGTCGCCGGGATGACTACGACTTACCGGCGCGACGACGACGCTTTCGTGCTCAACGGCACCAAGCATTTCATCTCGAACGGCTCGATGGCCGATTGGATCGTCACGTTCGCCACCAGCGACAAACGCCTTAAGCATCGCGGGATTTCCTGTTTCGTCTTTCCGTCAAATCTGGCGGGCATCACGCGCAACCGGATGCATGGGAAGCTCGGCCAGCGCGCCGCCGATACCGGCGAAATCGTCTATGACGAGCTACGGATTCCACTCGACGCGATGGTTGGGCCGAGGGCGAAGGCTTTAAATACGCGATGGGCACCTTTGATCGTAGCCGTCCCGAAATCGGCGCGATCACGATCGGCGTCTCACAGCGCGCGCTCGACGAATGTCTTAAGTACTCGCGGCAACGGCATGCGTTCGGTCAACCGATCGCGAATTTCCAGGCAATCCAGTTCATGCTCGCTGATATGGCCGTCAGCATCGAGGCGATGCGCCTGCTGACCTACAAGGCCGCCTGGATGGTTGATTGCGGCGAAACCCCTAACGCGATCTCAAGTTATTCCAAGCTCTTCAGTTCGGAAGCCTGCATGAAGATCACCACCGACGCGGTCCAGATTTTCGGCGGCTATGGCTATATGAAGGATTATCCGGTTGAGAAGCTGATGCGTGACGCGAAGCTGCTACAAATCTACGAGGGCACGTCGCAAATCCAGCACATGGTCATCGCCCGCGACCTTTTGCGGTAACGTGACTCATCGCACACAGCTATTAAGAAAATCAATTGACACTAAGTTAACTTTAGAGCTACAAAACCTAAAGGCTATGCTACTGATGAAAAGATGACGGCTAGATGAGCTTTTCTAAGGTTGCTCCTATATGTGTATTGTCAATAGCACTTCTCCTTTTCACACTTTTTCGTGCTGCAGAAGCCCAAGTAATTAGCACGTGTGCTAACAAGAAAGGCGGCGAGTTGAAACTTGCCAGCGGCAGCTGTAAAAAGAATCAAACAGCCTTGTCATGGAATATACAAGGTCCCGCGGGCCCGCAAGGACCACCGGGTCTTCCCGCATTAAATGCCATAGCCCTGACTGGAAACTCTGGGTTTCCGATAGTAATCCAGCAGGCTGGTAGTTACATGCTGCAGGGCAATCTCAATCCAGCAGCTAACACGGACGCGATAGATCTAAAGGCTGACAATGTAACAATTGATCTAAATGGGTTCGCAATCATCGGATCGGCCACCCAGCCCAGCGTTTGGGCGATCGCTGGCAGTTCCCAGAGCGGCACCATCGTAAAGAATGGTAGTTTGAACGGGCTTTGTCCCGGTTTAGGTCCGAACTCCTTAATTGAAAGCGTTATTGCACTTAATTGTAATTCTACTGACGCAATTGACGTTGGATCGAACAGTACAGTTCTTAGAAGCCAAGCATTAAATGGCCATGTGGAAGGGATAGTTTGCAGTATCGGCCAAAACGGTGGAATTAACTCTGGAAGCAATTGCCTATTCAGCGACGATACTGCTGCAAACAATCCCGGCAATGGAATGAACTGCGGAGGAAGTGGCTGCAACTTTACGCGAGATACCGCAAATGGAAACGGAGGTGATGGTCTAAACTGCAGCGGCTCAGGCTGCCTGTACGAAGGCAATGTGGCCGATTCCAATGCTCTTTATGGGGTATCAGCATTTGATCAGACCAGCGCGATGACTGAAAACGTCTTCAGTGGAAATGGCGCGGCACCTTTCTGGGAAGCCAGTTCGTTGGGTACAAACCTCTGTAATGGTACCAAATGCTGAAGCACTTTGATGCTGCTGCCTGCGGGAAGATAGTCAGTAATTAAAGAGACAGACAATTTGGAGGATAAGCGGCGCAATCCGTTTGTGGGGAACTCTCTGCCGAGCAACTTATTAACTCCCTAGATAGCAGGCACCTTTGATGAAAGGGCGCCTACTTCGCAGCTAAAGATCAGGAACTACGATTAGCGGCACATCGATTCAAACGCTATATGCGCCATTTGTTCCTTGGCCCAAGACACGTGCTCGTCTTCTTAAGAAGTTTGGAATAATAGATGATTAATCTTTATTTCCGGAATCGGTGCCAAACCCGCACTCGAAACCTCGCAATGGGCATATACCCTTAAAACCATGCAACACAGAAAGCGATTGACTGAACATACGAGGGACCTCGGCGGAGGTATGATTTAATCTTGGCTGGATGCTGGTTGTTTCTGAGGCGGGGGATCGTTCCGGTTCTGACTCTTGCCGATCTCATGTCCTGCAACTCCACCGCCTACTCCACCTATTAACGCCCCAATGATGGGGTGCCCGACCGCAGAACCGACGAGCGCACCGCCGCCAGCGCCCACCCCGGCGCCGATGCCGGTATCAGAGCATCCGACGATGGCGAACAACAAAATTATAGTAATTACAAAGGCGGACATTCGTTTTAATATGCTCATATGGTTTCGTGCGTCACGCGGCTTTCACCGTATGCCGATAGAATTTCCAGCTACGCTCAAAAAGAAGCAACGTTCGCGTCATGAGCTTTGCCTCGAGTGATTGCTCTAGTTCGATGCTGGCATATGAGATGCCTGAACTCATAATACGGCGGCCTTCATAACCACTCTCCATCTATTTCACACCTCATGATTGGATTCGCGGGTTGAGTCTTTGTCGGGAAGGTTTCTAATAAGCACGAAGATATCGCGGAGCTCGCGATATTGTTCCGCGTAATCGATTCCGTAACCGACCACGAAGCCGGGCTCGATCATAAAACCGGCGAACTCGGGTTGCGGACTGCCCGCCCATACCAGCAGCGCGCATCGCTTTACCGACGCCGGTGACGCCGCTCGAATTCGCGCAACCACCGTTTCCAGCGTCAGACCGGTATCTGCGATGTCTTCGACCACCAACACGTGACGCTCGCGCAGGTCGATCTCGATATCCTTGAGAATTTGCACGCGTCCGGATGACACCGTGCCCGAGCCATACGATCGCGCCCGGATGAAATCGATTTCGCATTCCATCGTCAGTTCACGCACGAGATCTGCGAGAAAAACGAATGCGCCCTTAAGTACTGCGACCAGGATTGGGCGCTCGCCGCGATAAGCGTCAGAAACTTCACGGCCCAGCCGACGCACCGTCTCGCGAATCTCAGTTTCCTCGAACTTTAATTTCAACCCCATCATTCGATTGAATATGCTACGATGATCGAAATGTCATCTGGCATGCGTACCTTTATCCGCGAGATGCCTAAAGCCGAGCTGCACATGCATCTTGAAGGGGCGCTCGAACCGGAGCTGACATTCAAATTCGCCGAGCGCAACCACGTGAAGCTCCGCTTCGGCTCGGTCGAGGAACTCCGCGCATCACTCAATTTCACGGATTTACAGTCATTCCTCGATTTGTATTACGAGAGCACTTCCACTCTTATCACGAAGCTCGATTTCGCGGAGCTTACCACCTCGTATCTTAGTCACGCGGCGATCGACCATGTGCGTCACGCCGAGCTCTTCTTCGATCCGCAGAGCCATACTGCGCGTGGCATCTCGTTCGAGACCGTGATTACCGGCATTTACCAGGCGCTCGAGGCGGGCGCTCGCGAGTATGGCATCAGCTCGAATCTTATCATGTGCTTTCTGCGCCATTTGAGCGAAGCCGACGCGCTCGCGACACTCGAACAGGCGATCCCATTCAAACGACTCATCGCCGGAATCGGCCTCGACTCTTCTGAAACCGGTCATCCGCCATCGAAGTTCGAAAGAGTTTTCGCGCGCGCCCGCGTTGAAGGATTGCACCTCGTGGCTCATGCCGGCGAAGAGGGACCGCCGGATTACATCCGCCAAGCTCTCGATCGGCTACACGTTGAGCGTATCGATCATGGTGTGCGAGCCCTCGAAGATGCGACGCTCATCGCGCGCTTGGCCCGCGAGCAGATTCCGCTGACGGTCTGCCCATTATCGAACGTAAAGCTGCGTGTATTTCCGTCAATCGAAAAGCACAATCTGAAACGGCTGCTCGATGCAGGTCTGATGGTAACCCTCAATTCGGACGACCCCGCATACTTTGGCGATTATGTCACCGATAACTATATCGCGGTGCAGGAGGCGCTAGGGCTCAGTCGTCAGGAGTTGCACCGGCTAGCCGCTAATTCTTTCATCGCCTCGTTCCTACCGGATCCTGCCAAGCAGGCGCTGCTGCAGGAACAAGATCGCTACATTACTGCCTGATGAGCGAGCGAGGATCCCTGGAGGACTATGGATTGCGGGCAGGAGGTTCCTTCTGCGCGGTAGCGGGGAACGAGTTCAATACTGTGCAGCTTGACGGTACGCCCGGCAAAGTATCAGTGTTATAGTAGGTCGTCGCGGTGGGACAGCCCCCTCCCGAGCAACCGGCGACCGTATAGCTGTATGGTCCGGGCTTCAAATCATTATCAGAATCATACCAGAAAAACCCATAGCCTTGCGCGTTGATGATATTGGCGGGATCGACAGGGTCGTATTCGGAAGCACTATTGGCGCTCAGGCCCATCGAAAAGCCCTCGACATTGAAGCAATCCTCTGTAGTCGAGGTAGTGTTGCTTGCTGGCGCGCCGCCTGGAATAGCGGTGGTGTCTTGTAAGACTCCGGTCACGCTTATTTGTATACCAACTGGCACGGCGAGCGGCAGCACTACGCAGCTTCCCTCTCCGCTGCCGCTTATATACCTGAAAAGTCCAGGTTTATTCGAGGCACTCACTGTCACGACGTAAGCATCATTGATATTCCCCGTCCGACAGGTGGGGCTCTCGCCACCCGATAGGATTAAGGCTGCGTTAGCTTTTGGTCCACGCCGATTGGCCTTTTCTGATGTCATTCCAGATTGAGACTGTCCCCAGGCGCTGCTCATCGTGATGATTAGGCCCAGCCCGATCATTGCCGTATTCAGCGCGGGTTTCATTAAATTTCTCGCTTTATCGGTTTCCGACACAATCATCCAACCATGGAACTTGAGCTCATCAAAGTTTCAACTTCGAATCTCTACTAAAAGTAGCGCGAATATCAGATGGTTGCAAAATGCTTTAGATCGATTCAGGCCTGAATGGCCTTACACAGCAAGGGAATGGCTAAAATTTACTTACAGGAAGATGAAAGGATACTAGCAGGGTTCAGAAGGCGCATGAAATAGCAAAAAGTTAGATGATTGAGGCGAACATGGCGGCATTACGGACCGCATCAAACATCTATGTGTTAGGACGGTAAATCCGGCGCGCCATGAAATTGACAATCCCGCGCGGCACGAGCCGTGTCGATTGCGCTGTCAAGAAATTCACTACCCCTGCAATATAGATCCGCCGTCCGCTCGCCGCCGCGGTGATCGCATCGGCGACGACCTTTTCCGCTGGCTGCCACAGAAGTGACGGCATGATCGCGTTCTCGTTCTTCGCGACCGCCTGAAACTCAGTCCGCACCGGACCGGGACAGAGGGCCATCACGCGGATTCCGCTCCCGACCAGCTCTCCCGCCAGCGCCTCTGTGAAATGCAGCACGAAAGCTTTGGTTGCGGCATAGGTGGCCATGTATGGCACGCCCTGAAAGGCCGCGGTCGATGCCACGTTGATAATCGTGCCGGCGTGACGCCCAATCATTGGCGGCAGAAGCATCCGGGTCAGCGCGACGAGTGACGTTACATTCAAGTCAATCTCTTCAAGCTCTCGTTCCAGCGCCAATTCAGCGAAGCGTCCCGAGGTGCCGAAACCGGCATTATTGACGAGATAATCGACCGTGAGATTCTTCGCGGTGAGTTGCTCCCAAATTTCTCGTGGAGCTTCGCGCCGCGCCAGATCAGCCGTGATCGTTTCGACGTTGGGGGCACCGAGTTCGCGTGCCCGCGTCGCAACTGCATTCAGACGGTCGGCACGCCGCGCCACGATTATGAGGTCATATTTCGGCTGCGCGAGCTGGTAAGCGAACTGCTCCCCTAAACCACTCGAAGCTCCAGTTATCAACGCTCGCGGCATCGCAATCCTCCGCTGCCACTTTTGTCATTCCCGCGCGCATGAAGAGCATAGCCGAAGGGTACCTTTCATGCTGTCATCCCGAGACGGTAGCCCTGAGTCCCTCGAAGGGAGCAACGCGAACGCTAGCGAAGCGCGTCCTCGCGCATAGCGAGCAGGCAGCCTGCCCTGAGCGCAGCCGAAGGGCAAAGCGGTTCTATAAGCATTTTCCCTACTCGCTGTCACGGTCATCCGTCGCACCGGATACGCTCAGTCCCAACTCTTCGCGAAAATGCGCGATGGTGATGGTAAGACCGTCATGCAGGCGCGTATGCGGCTGCCAACCGAGCTTGGCGCGGGCCAGCGTAATATCCGGACGGCGGCGCACCGGATCGTCGGCGGGCGTCGGATGATGTGCAATCTTCGACCGGCTCTGCGCCAATTCCAGCGTCATCGCGGCAAGCTCGCGTATCGTAAATTCATCAGGATTCCCGATATTGACCGGTCCGATGAAATCCTCCGCATTCATCATCCGGATAATTCCGTCAATCGTATCATCTACGTAAGCGAACGAACGCGTCTGATTGCCATCGCCATAGACCGGGATCGGCTCGCCCTTGAGCGCCGCAACGCAAAAGTTCGAGACCACCCGCCCGTCATTCACCGCCATCCGCGGCCCATACGTATTGAACAGCCGCACGATCCGAATCTCGACCTTGTTCTGCCGATGGTAATCCATCATCAGGCACTCGGCGACGCGCTTGCCCTCGTCATAACATGAGCGAATCCCAATCGGATTCACATGACCCCAGTAGCTTTCGGTTTGCGGATGCTGCTCCGGGTCTCCATATACCTCGCTGGTCGAGCTCAGCAGGATGCGCGCTTTCACTCGCTTCGCCAGCCCCAGCATATTGATTGTGCCCATCACACTGGTCTTGATCGTCTTGACCGGATTGTACTGGTAATGCACCGGCGAGGCCGGGCAGGCGAGATGATAAATGCGATCGACTTCGAGCAGAACCGGCTCGACGATATCGTGCCGGACTAGTTCAAATTGCGGGTTTCCTACCAGATGGGCGACGTTAGCGCGTTTGCCGCTATAAAAGTTATCCAGACAAATGACGTCGTCGCCGTCGCGTAACAGTCGTTCACATAGATGAGAGCCGAGAAATCCCGCGCCCCCGGTCACCAGCGTTCGCACAATGCTTACCTCGCGAAAATTCTATGGCATCCGGCGATCAGCAGAAAGATTTTTTATCGCGCGATCTTATCGAATCTGATGCATCTGCCGTCAAAGGTGCAGGATTACATGTTTTCACGTTAAACATCGATCGCAGCGCTAGCGCTGATACTTCCGTGCGAGTGCTAGCACATTCTCGATCACATAGCTGACATCTTCGTCCGACATCATCGGATAGATCGGCAATGACAGGCAGCGGCTATAGACATCCTCGCTGATCGGGAAATCTCCCGTCCGATAACCATAGCGGGTCTGATAATAGGCCATCGTATTGAGCGGGATACAATGAACCGACGTACCGATCCCGCGCTCGCGCAATAATTCGACAAAGCGATTACGCCCGATTCGCAACCGTTCCGATCTTAGACACAGCACGTACAAATGCCAGGCGTGTTCGACGCCCGGTTCGATCAGTGGAATTTCCAGCGCCGGCTCCGAACCGAAGGCTTCGTTGTACAAAGTTGCGATCTTGCGTCGACGCGCGGTCAACTCTCCCGAACGGCGTAATTGCGCAAGCCCGATCGCGGCGTGAACATCAGACAGGTTGTACTTGAAGCCGGTATTGTGAATCTCGTAAAACCACGAGCCGCTGGCGTCGTAACGCTTCCAGGCGTCGCGATCCATCCCGTGCAAGCTGGCGACAGCGATCTTATGCGCAAGCGCATCGTCCTCGGTTGTGATCATCCCACCCTCGGCGCTGGTAATATTTTTGGTCGCGTAAAAGCTGAAACACGTGAGGTCGCCAATCGTGCCGATCTTGGTCATCCCGCGACCGTCCATCTGGCGCGACGAATCGACCGCATGCGCCGCATCCTCAATTACTCTCAAGTTGTACTGCCGCGCGATGCTCATGATCCGATCCATATCGCACGCTCGTCCCGCGAAATGCACCGGCAGGATCGCCTTAACCTTATGGTGTTTCCCGCTGCTCAAGGTTGCCTCGATTCGGTCCGGATCGATATTCAGGGTCGCCGGGTCGATATCGACAAAAACCGGTATCGCGCCCAAATAGCCCATCACTTCGGCGGTCGCGGTGAAGGTGAAAGGTGTGGTGATAATCTCATCGCCTGGCTGAATACCGATCGCGAACAGCGCCAGATGGAGCGCGCCGGTGCAATGCGCAACCGCAAGGGCATTACGCGCGCCAACGTAGGCCGCGAATTCCTGCTCGAAGCGTTTTGCTTTGGGTCCGGTGGTGATCCATCCGGAGCGCAGAGCTTCGAGCACTTCGCGCTCTTCGTCGGGGCCGATTGCAGGTCGATGGAATGGAATCTGACGCATCGGAGCAGAATAGCAAGCCGGATTGAGCGTCTGAATCACCTGCCCGCGATAATGTCGAGACCTCGTTAGAACGTGCTAATTCGCTGAGTCGTCGTTCACGATATGTGACGACGGCAGGCGCGACCAGTTATCGAGAGCCGCAGGAGCCGCCTCGGATGGTGGAGGTGGCGTTGTGTAATCGGTCGAAGGGGCAGCCGCCGAAGTATCCGAATCTACGGGAGGCGGTCTATCAATATCGGCGCTGGATGGCGAATCGACGTCAGGCTCGGACGCAATCCCCTTCGTCATGGTGGTCGTCACAACAGGAGCAATTTCAGGTCGAGTGATTTCCGGAGTGGTATCACTGGCGATAATTGGTCCGCTCATTCCGGGAGGCGGTGGAAAGAAACTGGCGCTCGCGCTTTCGATATTGGGACTCGGCGCCGGACCGTTCATTACGTAGGTTGGCATTCCATTCTTTGCCGCGATTGCTTGTTCGAGCTTGTTGAGGTCCACGCTCGGCTCCAGGTGCAAGCGCTTCACCTCATGCATAGCGTGATTCCATAGACCCGGATAAACCGCGTACAGGTCCTCGTGAACCTCGACGTATAAGTTATTTCCGCGCCATCCGAATTTGACGGGTTGATAGACGAATCTGCCAGTCGTGCCCACCGGAGTTTTATTAAAGAGTCGCTCGATATCTTCGGGATACAACCGGATACATCCGTGACTGACGTTCATCCCAACGCCCCATGGGACATCGGTGCCGTGGATCGCGTATTCGGGAAGGTTCAGTGCGAGCTTGTAATGGCCGAGCGGATTATCTGGGTCACCGCCGGGAACAACGTGGTCGGCCTCGCCATCGCGTTCCAGATGCTCCTCATAGATATCTTGCGGGACTACCCAGGTCGGATTAACGATTTTGCCGATAACTCTCCAATTCGCGATCGGAGTCTTCCAGTCAAATCGGCCAAGTCCTACGGGGAAAGTATAAACGACGCGCGGCTGCGTCCCATTCAATCTCACCTTCGTGACTTTACCGCGATGCCGTCGTCCGACCACCGGCGAGGGATAATAGTAATAGATGCGCATCTCGGGAATGTTCATCACGATGCCGGTGCGCGGACCTTCCGGCAAGATGTGCTCGGTCGGCAGAATGATCTGGCGTCCGGCGGGCGGCGCCCACCAATCGATCTTGCCGTTGGCGTCAGAAATCTCGGTGCCCGACAGCCCATACCATCGACCAATATCGAGCAATGTATCGCCTTTCTGATCGTGAAGTTGATTGGCACGCCAATTAGGCCATCATGGCCGGACGGCATGGGATAGGGCATCATGGGCCGATAGGCGAACTCAGCTTCAGGCCAAGTGCGAGCGAACCCAACGAGGGGGGCAACGAGCAAGGCAAGCAATATTGCTATCGTGATCTGCCACCCGGCAGACCTCTGCCACAATTTACGCGTGATAACGACGAAAGCTGTCAGCCTCCCTCGAAGAAAGCAAATTTTTGATCGCATGAGTCGCCCCCGCATTTTCACTTGCACGCTTTTAAGGCGCGTAGTGTCGGAAATTGTAGGTGATGGGGAGCTAGCCAGCAACGGGCTTCAGATTGGCGAACTTGAGCACCAACAGCTTGAGCCCGCCGCGCTCGAAGAGAATCCAAGCTTTCGCCGCGTCGCCGCGGCCTTCGCGCCGCTTCACGACGCCGCGCCCGAATGAGGCGTGATAAACCTTCGCTCCAATGGCAAAATGGTCGCCTCCATCCGAGGCGTCGCTTTCGGGCAACTGGCTGTCGCTGTAATCGACATAAGGCTCGCGAGAAGCCGGACGGACGAGACCCGGCGAACGTTCTTCAGGTGCGATTCGATGCAACAAACCGGAATCGATTTCGCGCAGGAAACGCGACGGCGTCGCATCATTGCGTTGACCATACAGCTCGCGTGACAGTGCATTAGTCAAATAGAGCAGCCGCTGCGCGCGGGTCATTCCGACATAGCAGAGGCGCCGCTCCTCTTCGATTTCATGCGCGTCGTCGCGCGAGCGCGTATGTGGGAACAGCCCTTCCTCCATCCCTGCGACGAACACGACCGGATATTCGAGTCCTTTCGAGGTGTGCAGCGTCATCAGTGAGACGCGCCCGCCGCCGGTCGCAATTTGATCGGTATCGTTGACCAGCGCGACCCGTTCGAGAAACTCGCCGAGTCCGCCGGAACTGCGCTCGGCATCGAACGAGTTCGCTGCGGTCAATAACTCGGCAACGTTTTGACGCCGGTTATCAGCATCGGGAAGGTTCGCGAGGATAATCCTCAAAACCGCTCGCTGCGATAACATCATCGAGCATCGTGCGCACGCTTGATGAATCGACGCGCGCAGCCATCTCGCGCATCCACGAGTACAAGCTGCCTGCTTGCTTCGCGATCCGGAGCGCAACTCGCGATTCGGTTTCGAGGCGGCCCAGCGCGTCAAACATCGAGATGCCTTCGCGCTCCACAACTTCGCGCATCACCTCAATTGTCCTGGCGCCAATTCCGCGTGGCGGCGTCCCAATCATCCGTTCGAGACTGAGCGCGTCGGCCGGATTAGCGATCACTCTCAGATAGGCGATCAGATCCTTGATTTCGCGATGATCATAAAAGCGCAACCCGCCGACGATCAGATATGGAATGCGGCGGCGCACCAGCGCCTCTTCGAGCACCCGTGATTGCGCATTGACCCGATAGAAGATCACGATCTCGGCAGGGCGAATCCCGTCGGCAGTGAGCTTGCCAATCTCGCGTCCGATATAGTCCGCCTCGTCACGCTCAGTCAGGCCGGTGTAATAGGTGACAAGCTCGCCGGACGGATTTTCGGTCCAGAGCTGCTTGGGTTTGCGCTCGCGATTGTGCTCAATGACCGCACCGGCCGCGGCGAGGATTGTCTTGGTCGAGCGGTAATTCTGCTCGAGCTCGATGATGCGGGCCGCGGGATAATCACGCTCGAAATCGAGAATGTTGCGAATATCCGCGCCACGCCATCGATAGATCGATTGATCTTCGTCGCCGACCACGCACAGATTGCCGGTCGTTGCGGAAAGCGCCCGCACTAAAAGATACTGAACTCGATTAGTGTCCTGATATTCGTCCACCAGCAGGTTGGCGGCACGGCTTTGCCATCGCGCCAGCACCTCAGGGCAGGTCGTAAACAGTTGATGAGTCAGCAGCAGCAAGTCGCCGAAATCCAGCACGTTCATCGAGCGAAGCTGATCCTGATAGAGCTGATAAATCTGTGCAAGGGATTGTTACGCGTGCTCACTGCCGCGGCGGCAAGATCGACCGGCATCATCGCCTCGTTCGCCTGATCAATGCGCGTGTGTACGATTTCGGGCGCTGGCGAATCGGCTAAGCGAGCCTCTTCTAAAAGTCGGCGAATCAACGAGAGCACGTCGGACTATCATTGATGAGAAGTTGCGATCATAGCCGATAGCGTCGGCATCCTGCCGCAGAATGCGGGCGCAAGCTGAGTGAAAAGTGCTCACCCATGGAAAAGCTGCGTTCTCTCCTAAGAGCGCCGTAACCCGCTCGCGCATCTCGCGCGCAGCCTTGTTGGTGGAAGAAGCCGCAGAGTTCGCGCTGGCCTCACCCGAGGCGATCAGATGCGCGATGCGATAGGCAAGCACGCGGGTTTTGCCTGATCCTGCGCGGCCAGAATCAGATCGGGTCCGGCTGGCGCCAGCACCGCCTCGCGCTGCGGCGGATTCAAATCAACGAGTGAAATCGACTACATAGTGTAAACTGGAAGAACTTAAATTCGAATCAATGCGGTACTCGCACCATCCCCGGCTCGACACTGCTGCGGAAAGTGTTCACGTGCAGAATGTCCACAATTTTTAAGCATGACGCACTATCAACCACACGATAAATTTTATCGGCGAGCGCGCGAGCAAGGACTTCCGTCACGCGCGGCGTTTAAACTCGAAGAGATCATGGCACGATCCCGATCGTTCGTGAGGGCGCACGCATTCTCGATCTGGATGTGCACCGGGCGGATGGCTCGCCATTCTGGCGCGTGCGCGCAGGAAACCGAGGCCGCGTCGTCGGGATTGATTCGCCGAGTGCCGACCGGTTTCCGTAAATGTAATCACGCTGGTGGGCGATATCGAAAAACCGGCCGAGGCTCGCCAGGCGATCGCCGAGCAACTGGACGGCGCAGCGGACCTGCTGACCTGTGATCTTGGCACCGAAGTCAGCGGCATCAAGGAACGTGATCAGGCGCAGCATCGAGAGTTGGTCGAGATCAACGATCATTGCCGCGCGATACTGAAACCCTCGGGCGTGATGGTCGCGAAGCTGTTCATGGGCGCCGAGTTCGAAGCTCTACGTAATTTATTTCGCGACACCTTTATTGACATCGAAATCGTAAGGGCGAAAGCCAGCCGTCCCGGCTCGTCAGAGCTTTATATCGTGGCGAAACGTCTGCGGGATTCGCGGCCACAGGCCACTAACGCTGGATGATGATCAAGCGCGGATCAGAAAACTGCGCATGAAACGCGGATCAATCGTGACGGAGCGGTCCAGTTCAGAAAATTCCTCTTCGAGCATCCGCAAGCACGAATCGATATAGGGATTTGCGCGGCGCTGGGTTATTTCATCAACCGTCCGCGTCAATACGTCTTGCGTCGCAGACCGGAAATTTTCGTTGAAACGGGCCGGGCGGCCGGGCATCATGATTGCCGAGGCGACCGCATTCAACTGGCCAGCGGCAATCGGCGCTACGTGTAGCCGATGTTCCAGCGCATTGTGAATCAGCGCGGTTAGCAGAATTTGACTCAGGCGGATCTCGTGCCCCGCGACGCTCGCGGAAATGCGGGACTCGCCAAGTCAAGCCCGAGGAGCTGCATGAACAGATCAGATGCCGCCTCAATTTGCTCAAGCAGAGCATAACTGAGATGGATATCGCGCATCGCGCGAAAATTGCGCATCGTCACCGCGCCGCCGCCGTCGAGACCACTGAAGAATTGCGGCTGTCGCTGTGCCAAGCCGGCTAGCCCCTCGCGATACGGTGAATCGAGGTAAGGGACTTCGCGCGTCCGATTTGCGTCGAGACGGAGATTTTTCATGGTCTCAGTTGGCGCGCTTGCGCAGATCGACCGTGAGACTGACGCCGAGGCGGAACAACAGCTTCAAGTGCGTTTCGCGCAGATGCTCGATCTCCAACGTCGAGTTCGCCACTCGCCAGATGTTCGAGGGCGAGGTTCAGATAATCATGCGTCATCTCGACCGCGCTGCGTACCGCCTCGGGATCGCCGAAATCGACCGCCCGCGCCACTAGCACCTGATTGCTCACCAGCGCCATCTCACTGCGCAACTGTCGCGCCCCCTGCGCTGCGAATCCCGCCGTCAGGGCGGTATTAAAGAGGGAATTTTCCGCATCCGGCAGGGTTGGCGCTAACTCCGGCGGTAACGAGCCATTTTCACTCGCAACCGTGTCACGCAGCGGCGGTACATACTGGGCGCGAATCTCGACGAATTGACGTGGATTCAAATAGGCGAACACCGCCTGCGCGTCGTAATAATCGGGAAAGCCGTGATCGGCCAGTCGCGAGTTGCGAAACTGATAAGCCTGTCTTCCTCAAGTTCAGCCTCGACGCCCCAATAGATTTCTTCCATCAGGCTCGCGAAGTAGTTGTAATCGCGCTCGAACGCTTCTTCGATGAAATCGAGCAAATGGGGCTGGATGAGTCATGGCGAATGAACTCGATTAGATAGTGCTCATCGAATTGGACGAATCGATTTGAAGGTGCGTCGGTATTTTCCTTGGGCTCATCCACGCGATGAACGCGCAGGTATTGGCGCAATAACAGCGAAACGAGTTCGAGATCGACGCTCATCAAGCCGTCGGCTAACCTGCGCCGTCCACCATCGGCGATGGCTTCGATCCATTCACGCATGCGCGCTAGATCGGCTGGTCCTTTTCCAGCAATCAAGATCGAATAGCCATTTGATTTGCTCGGGAACGGCGAAGTTCAACAGATCGCCGGCGTCAGCGATGCCGATCTCTTTGAGCGTGTAAAAAAGGGTTTGCGGCGCAAAAGATTGAACCAGCCGCTCAGCTTCCGGCGCGGACAGAATCAGATCGAGCTTCTGGCGCGCGGGCAGTCCGTAGAGAAATTCGAGTTTCTCCTGAAAGGGCAGATTAAGAAAGTCTTGCCTCTGATCCTGCATAAGTAACGATCACGCCGTCCCATCCTGATCGCAAGCTACTCTTGGACTCCGCGGACAATCAAGGTGAGTTGCATTGCGGGCGAAATTTTTTCCGCGCTTCGCTATATTGAGTGCAACGCCAAGCCGGGCGCGGAGCGATCGTGGCCTCCGAATATAAAGTTGCGATGACCATTGCCGGCAGTGACCCGAGCGGCGGCGCGGGCCTGCAAGCAGATCTCAAAACCTTCGCGGCCCTGAGAGTTTACGGCTTTTCTGCCGTGACTGCGATTGTAGCGCAGAATAGTGGGCGCGTCGCGTGTGTAGTTCCGGTCGAGCCGAGCTTGCTCGCAGCGCAAGTCGAAACTCTTGTTGAGGAACGCCCGCCCGACGCACTCAAGACCGGCGCTCTGGCCACCGCTGAGAATGTTGTCGTCGTGGCGCGCGCGATCGTGGAGCTGCGGCTCCCCGCACCGGTTATCGATCCCGTCATGGTCTCGAGCAGTGGCAGCCGCTTGCTTGACGTGGCCGGGGAGAAGGCGCTTGCCGAGCACCTCTTGCCACTCGCACGAGTCGTCACGCCGAATCTCGCCGAGGCAGAATCCTTAAGCGGGATCAGGATTGATAGCGCCAACGCGAAACGCGCGGCGGCCCGGGCGATTCATAAGCGGGGAGCACGAGCCATAGTGATCAAGGGCGGTCATCAACTCGCTGATATTGATCTGACCGAGGCGAGCCGCTCAACCGATCTATTTTTCGATGGCAAAGAGTTTATAGAGCTTGCCGCTGAGCGGGTTCCGGGAGATGGCGCTCACGGGACCGGTTGCGCATTTTCGGCGGCGATCGCGGCGGAGTTGGCGCACGGCTTGGAGCTGAACGCCGCGGTGCGAGAGGCAAAGGCATTCGTCACGCGCGCGTTAATTTATCGATTCCGCCTCGGCACTGGACGATATTTGCTCGATCATCTGATCGGAAGCTTGAAAAATTGAGCCGCTGGACTCAACCTAGAAACTCATGCAGTGCGACGGCGAGATTATGACTCGGCGTGGGTCCGCTGCTGAGTTTGATCAGAGCGTAGCGCTCGTCACTGTCGAGGCGGTCCCATTCGGATTGTCCCAACGCGACGTCATGGGTGTGAGCCAGTTCGACTAAGGAGGCGGGAGGCGTTGACGGCGGTTCCGCCGAGCGTCGTATTTCTTCAGCTAGCTCTTTCGTCGAGCTTTTAGAGCGGCTCAACACTGCTTCCTCGATAAAAGTGCGTGTCGCGTCGCGTTCTTCGCCCGACTCAACCGGCAGATGGCAAATCGCGAGGCGCTCGCTGCGGGCGAGCTGCTGCCATTGGTCGAGGCTCAGCTTAACGCCGATCCGATCGAGCTTGCGCCGCACTGCCATCGGCACACAACTGAGACTTTGATGAATCTCGTCCTCGAATTTGAACCGCCGAAACATAATCACTCCTGAAGCGAATCGCCCGATTACGCTATCGTCGAGATTGTAACATAGGTCGCCGATCACCCCGGTATTCGTGACTAAACCCGCATGTTACCATCGAAGCCGCCGGAGTGAGTCGGGCGATCGCTGCGCGAAAGCGTGGAGGAAAGTCCGGGCTCCACAGGGCAGGATGGCCGCTAATGGCGGCGCGGAGCGACCCGCGGAAAGTGGCACAGAAAAAATACCGCCCGCGAGGGTAAGGGTGAAATGGCGGAGTAAGAGCCCACCGGCGCGCGAGTGATCGTGCGCGCATGCTAAACCCCATCCGGAGCAAGACCAAATAGGAGGGATGAGTGGCCCGCTCCAGTCCCTCGGGTATGGTCGCTAGAGGCGGTGCGCAAGCCCCATCCCAGAGGAATGATCGCCACCCGCAAGGGTACAGAACCCGGCTTACAGACTCACTCCGGCGCTACCCTCTCGGGATGCGACGCGCTACAGTCAGCTAGCATAAAACCGGCGAGGAGAGCGAGTCATGGGATTAGCCAAAGGCGTTCACCATCTGGCCATCTGTACCAAAGACATCAAGAAGCAGATCGAATTCTTCACGCAAGTAGTCGGCGCCGAGTTGGTCGCGCTCTACTGGATGCATGGCGTCGATAAGACTTTCCACGGATTCGTCAGTTTGGGGGAAAGCTCGTCAATTGCCTTTGTACAGGGACCGGAGATCGGCGAGATTCAGCCGATCAAAGGCGTATCGCATCCGGCTTGGACGGCGGCCCCGGTCGCGGCAGGCGTGATGCAACATTTGGCGCTTAATGTCGATAGCGAAGTTGACCTATTCGCGATTCGCGATCGCGTGCGCACGCATGGCAATTGGGTGATGGGACCAATCGATCATGGCTTCTGCAAATCGATCTATTTGGCCGCGCCGGAGGGGATCATGCTCGAATTCTCCACCTCCGAGGGTAATGCCATCGACGCCGAAGCGTGGATCGATCCCGAAGTAGTGAAACTGAGCGGAATCAGTCCGGCGGAGCTTCAGCGTTATAAGCATCCGGAGCCGTTCGCGTCCCGCAATGGAGCAGTACCGAATCCCAAAGTGGACCCGGCGAATCCGCCGATGCAATTTCCGCCCGGGCGCGAGCGCATCTATTCGATGAGCGATGCGGAAATTTTCGAGCGAATGAGCGAGACTACGCCGCCGGTCCAAGCAAAGAACTGAGACGGGCATTGTCAGGATACGATCGGGTTAAGATAAGCGGCTAGTTGGGTCAGGCCGCGCAGGTCGCGGATGGCGCTCTCCACCTCAGGCAGTACAACGATTCTGACGGCGGATGGCGCCGCGCGAACAAAACCATCGACGCGATCGAGTGCCTCCCGCTGTTCGCGGACGCGCTCCGCTATTAAATCGAGCATCGAGTTGAGTCCTGTGCCGGAGCGTCCATCTTCGCGGAACTTATCGTGCAGAATCTCGATCTCTCGTAAGCAGTCCGTGACTTCTCCGGCAGCCGCCGCAGGAGTCTCAGGAAAGCATGCGCCGATTGCGCGATTGATCACGATCGCGTTTAACCGCAAATGTTCCTTTTTCATTCGATGCGCGATTGTTAACGCTTCTTCAAGGCGATCCTGCGCCGGCGTGGTCACCAGCACGAATTTCACTTGGGGCGAATGGAGCAGGGCGTCTGCGGCGCGCATCCGATGAGCGATTCCGTCGCGGGCCTGCGCAGCAGCTTGAAAGAAATCTGCGATCGATGAAAGCAGCCGCGCGCCGACTACACTTTCCACTTGTTCGAGGACGAGCCGCCCGAGCTGATTGGCGATACGCAATCCGGGGAGTTGACCCGCATCGTTGAGCCGCGCGAGCCATCGCGCTGTCGGGGAATCGAGCAGGCGCAACAGATGTCAGGGGGCCTCGATGAAATCAAAGACGTGCTCGGCTGGCGGAGTATCGACGATCTCCAGCGCAAATCGGCGGCTTTCATGAACTACGAGCAGCTGTTCGATCGCGGCATAGTTTTCCGCTCCGGCGAAATGCTCGGTGAGATTGCGATAAAAACTGTTTGCGAGAATTTTGCGCCGCGCTTCGGGATCGGGCAGCAGCCGTTCAATTAGACCGTCCCATGCACGCTTGACGTCCAGCGCGAGCGCAGCGAATTTGAGCTGTGGACCGAGACCGATGGCGCTCAGATGCCGCGGATCAAGCGGACGGGGTTTCGCGCCGAGTTGTCGAATCCCTAGCGCGTCGCGCAATCTTCGCGCGGGATCGACCGTGATCACTCCGGTATCGAGGCCTGTCTGTGCCGCAGTAATCCCCAGCGCAGCGGAGACGGTCGTTTTGCCCACCCCGCCCGGCCCGAGCACGACGAGTATCGAGTTTTCGTTTAAGAGACTTTTCACGGAGCGAAGGGTTTCGTAAACAAGATAGCATCCGTCTAATCTTCAGCCAGCATCAACGAAATGGTCTGGGGCGCGTGCAACAAAACAAATGGACCGATGTCGGTGAAAAATGCCCTCCCCGGCAAAATCAGCCTCGCTTGCATCCCGCCTTTTTCACCGGCATCTATCCATTTGAAACATTCGCTAGCCTCTCTTCAGTGTTGTGGCGAGGTAGCTGAAGAGCGTAATGGGGCGAAATTAAGCTAAAATCACTCCGAATCCATCAGTTAAGCATAAGCACCTCATAATTGAACTGCTTGCCCGATCTGGTGCGACCTGAACCTGTGGTATCGAGTCGCCAAATGCTAACGAATCTGGGCAGATTTAAGCCATGCGTTCACTTCCGATCTCTCGCCCAGGAATCAACATCACCCCGCCGAACGGTAAACTGACCTTTCATATCTCCGCCACGCTGCGGAGCCGCTTCGCGTTGTAAGAAAAGCCGCAAGATCAGGAGGCGATTACTACTCCGTGCAAACGACCACCGAGTAGCTATTCGAGAGCGCTGGTCATGATATAGCCCTCAAGGCCATTCTTCATTCTGATTTTCATGTAGTTTAGCGATGTTCCAATCACATGAACGTCGTGGCCACTGTGAACTTCTGCGAGCCTTTGTCCAAAATGACTCGGTTGTGAAAGCACGGGAGTGTCTCGCGTCAGTTGAAAGATTTTGTCGGTGGGACGGCACAGTTCGAGATCTGAAAGCAATATGTATCCAGTCTGCTCATCCTTCAATTTCACTCGCGCAAAATAATGGGTCAGACCGGTGATGCTGACGAATTGATCGGCATGGAGCTGCTCGATTTGGCGCGACGACTTGGCTGGCGAGGCATAAGCCCAAGTATCCTGTTTGATCGTCATCCGCCCCTGCGCCGGATCGATTGGACCAGCATAAGAAGGCGCGATTTTAAGATCAGCCGGGCGGGTTGCTTTATGATGCTGTGGAGCACTGGTGCTGTGTCTTGTGGCGGGCGCAGAAAGTGTCGGAGGAGCTTCTGCATCGTTCTCCGATGATGCTGAAGAGGGTTCTTCATCGGCAGGAGCGATCGTGGTGAGCGGCAATGTCTTGGGCGGTGTCGACCTGACTTGAGCTAGCGCCTGACGCCCCGGAAGAACAGTCAACAGCCCCCATATCAGAGCTGTCGCCGACATAGCGAGAATAATTTTTGCCCGAAACGGGAATCCCCAAGCTGCCGCGCGCGATATCGATCGCGACGGGTTCAGCACCCCCCTAATCATGTCTCCCTCGCTTATCTCAGCAGGCCCCACATACTGTGCATCGGGTTACGTCGCATGGCTTACTCTGATGCTCGTGATGGGCTTTTTTGCGCTCCGATTGCAGAAACCATTTATGGATATGGTGATCGATGAAATCCCACGGTAGAAGCTCGTCGTAATCATAGCGCCGGGTGACGAAGAGATCAGGATTCGGAAGCGACAGCTCGTAAGTGGACTCCTTGCGGATTTTTCCCAGTTCGTGCCAGATCGCGCCCGAATCATGACAGACATTGCGGTCGAGCCGCTCCAGGATCTTTCCCACGCGACGATCACCGCGTGAAACCAGCGTTTGAAAGTAGCCGTCGCGCGGCGACTCGGCGTCGAGCTCAATGCTAGCGCCGCCGAGCCTGCCGAGCTCGGCGCGTAGAGTGGCGACTTTGCGCTTAAGCGAGCCCATCGATTCCATTGGATCCCATTGAAAGGGCGTCCAGGGTTTCGGTACGAATGGATTCAGCGAGACAGTGACACGCCCGAGCCGTTTCTTCTGCTCGCGCATTTGGGCGAGGATCGTTCCAGTCAGCCGTGCGATCTCCAGCACGTCAGTATCACGTTCCTCAGGCAGGCCAATCATAAAATATAACTTGAGATTAGCGACGCCTTCGCCCACCAACATCCCGGCCGCTTGCAAAATATCCGGCTCGATCAAGTTTTTGTTGATCACCTTACGCATCCGCTCGCTGCCGGCCTCGGGCGCGATCGTGACGCTCCGATTCCCATTGCGCGCCAGCGCGGCAGCTAACTGAGGCGAAATGCAATCAGCCTTGAGCGATGATGGTGAGAGACGACCGCCACCATCCGCGACCGCCTGAGCTATCGAAGCAACCCCGGGCACACTCGCCATCTCGGCCCCGACGAGCCCGATCGTGCTTTGTTCAGACAGACCGCGGGTAGCCTCAGCAATCAATTTCTCAGGACTCCGATAACGGATCGGCCGGTACATAAAGCCGGCGGCGCAGAAGCGGCATCCCCATTGACATCCGCGACTTGCCTCCGCTAAGTACATGTCGCCGAAAACCGATTCATCGGTGAGAATCAACGAGGCCGTCCGAAAGCGATCGAGATCATGAACCAAGCGTCGCTTGACGACCTGCTGGCCACTCCCGCGATAGGTCACTGCCGCTAACTGGCCGTGATCGCCGTATGACGGCATAGAATCGCCGGGCAGATACGCGCCGATTACTTCACCCATTGGCTCGAGCGGTAGGCGTCCGGAACCCGCCTGCCCGCGTGCCAATTGATAGGCGGCGAGAAATTCCGGTGTCATCTCTTCGCCCTCACCGATCAGGAACAGATCGATATAGTCGGCGATCGGTTCAGGATTCAGAAACACGGCCGAGCCGCCGGCAATTACCAATGGATAATTGCGCGTCATGCGATCCTCCCGGCGCAGCGGGATGCCGGCGAGTCGCAGAATCGTCAACACATTCAGGTAATCAGTCTCGAACGAAATCGAGAAAGCTACGATTTCGAAATCAACCAGTGGGCGGCCGTTTTCAAATGACAAGAGCTGCTCGGCACGCGCCTGAATCGCCTCCATTTCGTCGCGCTCGGGCAGGAAAGCGCGGTCGGCGGCGACTCGCGAATCGGACTCAAAGATATGGTAGATCGACTGGAAGCCCAGATTGGCCATCGCGAGGCGGTAGATATTCGGATATACGACGCACGCTGATATATCTCCGCCGGCCTGACGCTGGTAAAGGAATTTCTCTTTGGCGAATCGCTCGATCGCCCGCTTGCGCAAAAACATAAGCTGACCCTTAAGGCTAGCGGTCAGCATACGAAGGCTCAAGAGCTTATTTTTTTATTTTGCTGAGTTGGCGCGCGGTAAGCATCCAGAGCAGAGTGCCAGCGCCGCGCTCGAAACGATCCGGCATCCCTACAGCAGCGCAGGCGCCTTTTTTGAAATCGCTGCGGATCGATTCCGCCGATCCAGTAAGCAGCAATGACAAAAGGGCGCTTAATTGAGGTTCATGGCCGACGATCATTAGATGCTGAGGGCGGGCGAAGGGCACGAGCGCGGTGAGCGCCTGTAGCGGCGCGATCCCGGCTTCGAGCGATGGAAACTTTTTTGGCGACGGGCGCTCACCGTATGCCTCAGCAATGATTGCCGCAGTTTCGGCGGCCCGCGCGAGGGGACTCGTCAGGATCGCATCGAAGATCAGGTGCAGTCGCCGCATTCCGGCCGCTGCCGCGCGCATCCGCTCGCGGCCACGCGCGGTGAGTTGTCGCAAGGCGTCATTTGCCGGATCGCCCGGCTCCTCTGCCTCGGCATGCCGGACGATATAAAGCTTCATGTCAGGCTAACCACGATGGAATCCGCGGTCGCGTGCGTTCGCGCTAACTGGCGAATGCCGCCGCTCGCCTTAATCAGAATCTGGTCTTGTTTGAGTTCGTTCCAGGTTTTCAAAGACCGCATCGCAAGCTTTTCGCGACGTTGATTGAACAACTGTAACAGCGATCCCGAGGCAACGAATGTCTCAGGCAACACGATGAGCCGATGTGACGCAAATTCCCGCACCCAAATTGATGCGTTGCACAAGTCCTGATGCTCGCCGAGTTCCTGCTGCATCCGCCGCAAACGTTTGACCGCTTTGGCGATGCGCTTACCCGGGATTGGATCAAACATTTCGAGCGCATAACGAAGGCGTTTCACACGAATCCGCAGCCGATGAAACGCCGATGGCGAAGAGGCAGGGGTCAGACCCGATCCGGCGCGGCCCACCGCGCCTATAAAGGTCTTCAACAGAATCGCAGTAAGCTGCCCAACCGATTGATCCAGATTAGTTTTTCTCGTCAATGGATTGGCCAATCGCTCACTCAGCTGAGAGAAATATTTCGAGCAGAGTAAGTCATGCATAGCGCGCAGCGTCTGAAGCCGTCGATCGATTAACGATTGATACATCGGCAGCGACGCTCTCGCCAGCTCCGGCTCGAGCCGCCGCGCGTTCTCTCGAATCAAATCCGCGATCACGTTACAGTCGCGTACCGCGCCGGCTGCCGCGCCGAGTCTGGCTAGTCCGAACCGATATATGCGCACCCGCGATCCATGCACGACTGGCGCAAATAACTCAACGGCGACGCGAAGTTTTCTGATCCTTATGCGGAATTGATGGATCGCGTCGGCCTCGCCAGCCAGAGTCCCGCGGGTGCAAAATTGCAATGCAACTAATCCGCCCTGCAGCACGTGGCGAGCAGTTAAATCAGCCGAATCGGTCAGCTCGAAACGAAGTCCGGGCAGAATTTCAGCAGGCGATTTCCCGTTCGCCAATGATTCTCCACCCAAGTTGGATCCTATCCGTGAGTCATTCCTTCTAGCATGCCTTGATCCAGCGAGACATCAATGCTGCCGCAGAATAACGCGACGGTCGAGTAACTTCTCCAGCAAATCGGTCCGCCGCTCACACGTCCACCGCTCAGATCGCCATTACCCTGTCCAGTGATCGCTTCGATTGTTAGGCGGCCGGGCGAGTAGCGCGTCTCGATATCCTCGACCACGCCAAAATGGCTGCGATCCAGCGCGTCGGCGATACGCAAAATAGCGGCGAGGCTACGCACCAAGCGCCGATTACTCGCGCTGAGTGCATGTAGTTCGATCGAGTCGTATTGCGCGCCCTGCTTGCGATGACCGCGTGCTGCCAGTGCGATCACTTCAATCTCAACCGCATCGAAGCCCAACAGCTCGGCATTCTTGATCAGATAATAAGAATGGCGGTTATGACGATCGTGCTGAATCGGCATGTCCGATGTCGTGCAGCAGCGCAGCGTAATCGAGCAACTCCCGCGAATTAGCGTTCAGGCCCAGCACTATCGCGGTCGCGTCGAAAAGGCTCAGAGCGAGCTTTGCAACATGGCGGCCATGTGCGTTTTCGCCGTCAAAGCGCGCGACCAGCGCCTCTACCGAACGCCGCCGTGTTGCGACCGGTTTGTGCAGATGGTCGTGGCGCACCAATCCGAGCAGCACGCCTTCGCGCATCGCCCACGTGCAAGCGGTCAGCTCCGGCGCGCCCGCGCGCCGCAAAACGAAATCTGCCAGCATCGCCGCAGCCCCAATCTGATCAACCCGCTTGGCGTCTAGGCCGGGCAGGTCTGCGCGTAGCGCGGCGTTTGCCTTGAGCACCTGCTGCGTGATCTTCGCAATCTCGGCGGCGGTTGCGCTCGCGCCATGCAGACGACCAAGTTCCTCGCCCCGCGCCGCCCGCGCCATCGCGATCAACACGTTGATCGTTCCTGAGGTGCCGATCGCCCGCACGACCCTGGCTTTGCGCGCCTGACGCATCAACTCGCCGATTTCAGCTTCGAGATGTTCCAACAGATGCTTGCGTTGCGCAGTGGTCGGCGGATCATCAGTGAGAAAACGCTCGGTGAGACGGGCCGCTCCTAGCTTGAAGCTTTTCATCCAGAGCGGACGGGCATCCTTGACCAAGACCAATTCGACGCTGCCCCCACCCATATCGACGAGCAGATACGGACCGCCTTCCAACCCGAGCGCATGGCGCGCTGCCTCGAAGATCAGCTGCGCTTCGTCCCGGCCCGAGATGATCTCGACGGTTATGCCGGTTTCACGCCGGATGCGACGGATGAACTCGCTTCGATTTGCCGCCTCGCGCACGGCGCTGGTCGCCACTGCTCGCATCCGCTTAACCTGCCGGACACCGGCGAGCCGCCGGAAATAGGCGAGGGTGCGCACAGTCAAATCCATTGCTTCATCGGTCAGAAGTCCAGTGGTGAACGAGCGCCTGCCCAATCGCACCATCTCCTTGACGCGATCGACCACTTCGACGTGGCCCTCGCGGGTCACATCGGCGATAATCATGTGGACTGAGTTTGAACCTACATCGATGGCGGCGAGCCGCATTATTCCAGCGTAGCTGGGCAAACCTGCACTGTCATCATTGCTGTGATTTGTGTACGTGATTTTGGACCGGGAAGGTTCAAGTTGCTGTCAGGGATGCGGCGGAAGCGAGCGCCCGGAGGACGCCCGCTTCATGTTTTAATTAATCATTGCAGATGCTCATAACGGCAGTTTGGGCAGGACTTGCGTGCCCTCAACTCGCACGGCCTGGAGCGCCTGTGGATTCAGTCCAAGCGCCTTCAGAATAGTCGGAGCGACTTGCATATTCTCGACCGGGCTGGTGACCGTACTGGCCGTGAAGCTCGGGTTCGAGAGCAGCAGGATTACGTTGGTGTCGTCATGCGCGAAGCCACCGTGCTCCGATACTTTCTTTTTGCTGCCGGTAAATTACCCCGACGTTGGGCGCGACGATGATATCTGGCGTACGCGGATCGTTCGGCGGCAGTCCGGGCGTATTGTAAATCGGATTAAGCGAATTGCCTGAGAAAATTTCGCCCACGCCCGCTGCAGTCTCATTCGCGGGAGTCTCCAGAATCGCCAAGGCCGAGGAGAGGCTCGCGCCGGGCGACAGCCACAGCAACGAAACGTCGTCTTGTGGGTCCGATCTGATTAATCTCCGCGTCGGGCAGGAAACTGCTGCCGAGAATCGTCGAAGGCGACATACCATTGTTCAACGGGCTGTGTCCCGGAATCGGAAAGAACCGATTCGGGTCAATCGGCGATTGCCCGTGCTTGGCGCCAATCACGATCATCGTCGAATCGGACAAGCCCTGCTTCTGCAGCTCCGCTACCATCAGACCAGTTGAATGATCGATATAGGTGATTTCCTGAAGCAGCGAGGGACTTGGCGTTCCTTGTGCATCCAGATAGCCGCCCGTGATGCTGTAGCCGGACGGCACGGTTGTCGCATCCTGATAAATCAGCTTCTGACCGATGCTCACGGCCTGAAAGTTCATTCCAAAGACGTTCGGAACCTTCGCCGATGCGCTCCCGTTGTGGGTTCTGCTATCAATCTCGTTGATGATGCCCTGCACCTTCAAACTGTCGTAACACTGGATATTCTGAAAACTGCCGATGTAGTCATCGCCAGCCGCCACGGCTGCCTGATCCGGCAGCGGACTACAATTCTGAACCGTCATGTTGGGCAGCGGGATGTAATTGGCCGAGTGGGAATTGATCTCCGGCCCATAGAAATCGTCGACATTCGTGCCGTCGCCGGGACCCGCGACTGCCACATATGCGGGATGTTTGTCTGACCACGCGACGTATCCACCCGCCTTGTGCACCACGCCAAAAATCGTGTTCGCGCGAACAAAGTTGTATGGATAGACGGGAGCGCAATTATTCATGGGATCGCGTTCGAGCCTGGTTGGGTCAATCGAATTAAGCCCACCATCGCCGCTCGGCGCGCCACCATTCAGTGGCGTTTGATCAATATCAATTCCTTCTTCGTATTCCGTCCGCGTGCCATTCGCCTGATTCGGCGTGCAGGTCCCGCCGAGCAATCCATTACCGGTCGTGTTCTGCGGCGGCGCGAGCACGCGGTCGTAAGCCACGTCATAGTAAGCTCCGACCGTGCGCGGTGAACCGCCGGCCACAAGTGCCATCAGGCCCGGAAAGGAGTCGGAAGGTTTCGAGGTTGAAGAGTTGACGTAATTAATGCCAGTCGATGCTAATGACGCCAGAGTTGGACAGTATGGGGCGCCGCCGTTAACTCCGGGGATGCCTTTCGAGCAGTTCTGAAAATCCAGCGCATGCATCCCATCGACGCTGATTAATAATACGTGCTGGATTTTTCCCCCAGCGAATGTGCTTGCCGCCGGCATTGCAGCGGTAAACAGGCCGGCTGCAAGTGCCGTTCTCAACCATTTGCGTTGTTTCAAACTACAGGTCCTCCCTGGTTGCGTCGTTGGTTCGGCGCTAATCAGGGGGTATCGCGAGATCGCGATCGGCGATGTAAGGAAAAGGTTACAAAAGTTTGAATTCTGCTTGCCCGATGAAGTAGTAAGCAGGCGCGCGCGGTCACAACTCTGGCAGCTTACGTTGGATCGAGCACCTCAGCTATCTGGTCATCAATGGCGCGCATCTGAGTGATAGTGAAATGTAGCGCTTTGATGGTATCGCGGACATTCTCTTTCTAGTCCAGCGTAATTTCGCAGCCTCTGTGCGATTTGAGATACTGGTGCAAGACTTGATAGCCACCAATGGTGAATTCCCAGACTTTCAGTGAAACTGGAGCAAAATACTGCTGGTGGTTGATGTAGAGCCTCTCGGACGACGCGATATAAGCCGGCGATTCGATGAGGTCGCTTCCTTTCGTAAGCTCGACAAGCGGCGTATCGGGAATTTTGAAAAGCAGGTGTGCTTCCACGAGATCCCAACCGAGCTTCGATAAACAATCGAACTGCTTGGAATCACCCGTGAACGGTATGCGCGGGAAGTCAACCCGTAAGAATTCGCGATATCTCCTGCGATACGTTGAGCTATGGAGTACGGCGTAGATATACCCAAGAATCTCTTCGGGACTGTACCGCCTCTGGTACCTGCTCTCAATGAATTTCCGAAATGGCACGGAGAAGTTCTCTAGGCGTTTGGCAGGTTGTTTATCGCCGTCATCGAACAGGGAACTAATTTGTGGTGCGTCGCGCTTATAAACGTACAGCGGAAAAGCCGATGATCCGTCTTTGATCTCAAGTAGAACTGCTGGCGTTGGTTTATCGCTCACTAGAGCGTGCTGCCATTGTGATATTTTGGTTTGCCGAACAAGATTTAAGGTTATGTTTTGACGAGACATGACATTTTCCAAAAGTTCTCGTCTTGGCCTATCCATAAAAGAACGATCAAAAACGGTACGGGTCCGAACTGGAACAGCGGCTACGTCGTCATCTCAAACCGACGAACAGATCCTGGCGCGTTGATGAAACCTACGTTCGCGTCCATTTGAAAGCGGGCCATCGGTAAGCAGCCGAGCAATACCACAGTTTTAGCCGACCACCGCCCCCGCTAAGCGCTCCATCTCTCGCAACGTTCCTTTCAAGTCATCGTTTCCCAGCCACACCACAACCCGGCTAGCTCCCGCCTGCGCGAATTCCTTAATTTCCGCGCGCGTCTGCCATTGCCCTTCGATCCCGAAATCCGTGAAGTCCAATCCGCTAGAGTCGCGGCCGGCTGCCTTGGCCATCACTTTGATCTTGCTTACCCCATCCGCAAATTCATCGACGCTGGTGACTACCGGAATCTATCCATCACCCCATTCGGCGACGCGCTTGAGCGCCCTTGGATTATTGATGCTGCCGATCAGCACCGGCGGATGGGGCTTGCGCGCCGGCTTCGGATAGCATCGCACTGGCGGAAAATTGACATAGCGGCCCTGATATTCCGAGATTTCATCGCGCCACAGCACCTTCATTGCACTGATGTAATCCTTCACCTGACTCCAGCGATGCTCAAAATCACCACCCAGAATCGTCAATTCTTCAGGGTTCCAGCCTCCGCCGATGCCGAACAGAAAGCGCCCGCCAGTCGCCTCATCCAGAGTTGCGATCTGCTTGGCCGTGAGCAATGGATTCCGTTCCGGTACGAGACAAACCCCGGTGCCCAATTTGATCTTGGTAGTTGTCGCCCCCGCGCGCGTTAACGCGATAAAGGGATCCGGCAGTTACCGGATATAGTCCGGCTCGCGTCCTTCCGGCTTACTCCCCGGGTATTCGACACTTGCCTTGACTGGAACCACCGTATGGTCGCCGGCCCAATACGATTCGAAGCCCAGTTCTTCGGCGCGTTTCCCCACGATCGCGGGATCCGCTCGGCTGTCACAACTCAGATGCATCAAACCGATCTTCATAAACATCCTCATCCATATCAGCTGCGTGGCGCGTGGAGGCTTTGCCTCGAGGGTTGAAAGGTCTCGAACAGCTCAGTCCTTTATCACGCGCCATTCTCCAGATCGATTTCGCCTGTAAGCGTCATCTGTGAGAGCCTCCAATCTTCAAGATTATGCGGTCGGATGCACTCACCTGCGGATTGCTTTCTAATCGCGGCCTCCTCTTTCCCGATGTAAAAGCGGGAAGAAATTCATTTCAGGAAGCGCTCAAACCATTCGCAGGCGAGCCGCGATGATTCGTCGAGCCATTTGCCGCCGTAGATTTCGTAGTGCGTTATAGGCAGAACGACCAGTTTTTTCGGTTCGCGTGCCCGTTCGTAAAGTTTCTCGTACCCCTCGATCTTGCAGAGATCATCATCGCGCGCGCCGATCAGGAGAAGTGCGCGCGGTGCTATGCGATCGATCACCTCGATTGGTTTGTATTCAAGGGTCTTTTCGATCGTCTCCCAGGAGATGTCAATCTTGGACGGCTCAACATTCTTGAGGGCCGCGCTCAGGAAACCCCGGGTCTGAGCGCTGTTCAAAGCGTCCAGCGGGTCGAGCCGTGCGCCGGCGCCCTCGACCGCACGCCGCCGGCGATCCTCAGCGACCTTGCGCAACAATTCCTCGCGCTCGCCGAAACGCCGGGTGTCGAGGAGAAAGCGCTCGCCGTCACCGAAACCCACCTGTCCCACGACCGCCTTGACTCTTGTGTCCAGCGCGGCGACATAGGGCGCGTTGGCTCCGCCAAAGCTCGTACCCCACAAGCCGATTCGCGCCGGATCGACTTCGGGCAGAGTTTCGACGAAGCTAATGGCATTGCGGATATCGTCAATCTGTTCTAATGGGATCAGCCGCCGACGAACGCCTTCGCTGCCGCCGTACCCGCGATAGTCGAATGTCAGGGCGATAAAGCCCGCGGCGGCGAAGACCCGGGCGTAGTCGCCAAGAATCATTGACCGAACGCCCGTGAAGCCATGACAGAGCACCACGGCAGGTTGTTGCTCCGCAGATTTGAGGTTGGAGGGCAAGAACAGATCACCCTGCATCTTGGTCCCTTCACTGAAAAAGTTAACCGTGCGTTGATTCATTGCGATACCTCTCTCAGGAAGCTCTCAAGATTTTCACTGAACTCGCGAGCGACAATCCTCGCAAAAATCGTTACAGCTGTACAAGCAGCATGCGAACAGGACGCGAAATCGTACGTCAATATCAGGAAGCTCAGCTTCTGCATGACCGATAATGCCCGCGATACGGTGACCGATAACTTAGGTGGCGTTTAAGTGGTCGATGCCGGAGACAATCGTGAGATTAAAAGATCAATCACTCTTGGTTGGCAAGCGCATTCAGCCGATTAGCCAACCGGTTCAACTCCCACTTTTTAGCGAGAGCCGCGGCTTTTGCCCAAGTTGGCGTCTGGTCGTGCAGGATCGGAAGAGGCGCGGTTTTGTCCATCGTGACGATCTTGCGGTAGAGGCGGAGCTGATCCGCCTGCTCCTTGAATCTGCCCTGTGCGAGTGCATTCTCGAGACTGCCATATTTACGGAGAAGACCAGCCGCACCTTTAGGCCCCACCCGTGGCGCACCCGGCAGCTTGTCCGACGGGTCACCTCGGAGCGCGATGAAGTCCGGCACTTGCTTAGGTTCGACTCCATAGCGTTCACAAACTTCCGCGGGACCAATCCGTGCCATCTGACCAGCTCGCACCGGTTGCAGAATTGTCGTTAATTCGGAAGCGAGCTGAAAAGCGTCGCGGTCGCCCGTGGCCACGACCGCTGTTCCGCCGGCCTGTTCCTCCTGCGCGACCGCGGCGGCGAGAAAGTCATCCGCTTCGTAGCCAGGACTTTTGGCCGAGGCGAAACCACATACAACGACGAATTCCGGCAAGACTTCAAGCTGATCGCGCAATTCACGATCAAACGTACGTCCGCTCTGATAGGCCGCAAAAGCCTGATGACGATAAGTGGGCACATCGAGCGTATCCCAGCCCACCAGGACCGCCCGAGGATGCTCGTTCTCGTACAGCCGTAGTAGGAAATTTGCGAAACCTACGATCGCCCCTGCGCCCTTATTCCCGCGCCCCATAATCGATTTAAGCAGCCCATGATAGGCGCGATGTGCAAACGAGTCGCCATCAATAATGAGCAAAGACCGGCTCACGAGAATTAGTCTAACACTCCAAGCTACAGTGCCGGGCCAGTTCTAACAGATACAAGCGACAATCGAGGAACTCGCGTGCGACTAGTCGTTGGAACTGTGCACCGAACCCGAGTGCCGAGTCATCAAGCTCATCACCCGGTTGGCAAATCATGTGGCCCGCGCTATGTGTTCGATGCTAGAAGAAACTCCGATCAACCGAATTAGCATCCAGGTTGACTTGGTAATTATCCGCCAGTTGCAGCCAGAGACTGTAAGATTATCGATAATTGAGGATGGAGGCCATGAGTGGTTACACACTATTATCGACGCCTCACACCCATGTGACGGAAACGCCGGACGTGTGGACCCAGCGAGCACCCACCAGTATGCGTGATCGAGTACCGCGAATAGAAACCAACAGCAAAGGCACTCAGCGGTGGGTGCTCGGCGACGACAAGGGCATCCTTGCAAATCCCGGCATGACCGCCACCGCTGGCCGGGGCAGTTTCAAGAATCCGCAAGAGTTACGAAGAGATACATCCGGGTGCATACGATCCTACAGCGCGGCTCAAGTACATGGACCAGATGGGGATTTGGGCCATGGTGATGTATCCGAACGTTGGCGGCTTCGGCGCTCAGCATTTCTTGAAGCTCAATGATCCCGAGCTGATGCTGACGGGGAACAGTTTGAAGGAGACCACGACATTCGAAAGGGTCGATGCCCCCGATCGTTAAGAGAATTAAAGTAATTCGGGAGATCGCTGAGCAATTCCGTACAATGAACAACGCCGAATGGAGCGGGCTGTTCGTCCCATCGAGGGCATTCAATCCGTGCCGAACCGTCCAATCGGCACCGTTTTCAGCTCGGAGCCCCCCCCAGCGGAACCACCGTCGAGCCGCTCCGGTATTTAATCATTGTCGGACGTTAATTCATGAGAAGGGCCCCCTTGATTTATCGCCGCAAGCGGCGACGATGCAGCTATCGAGCATGGTCTGCGAAAACGGCGTCTATTTTGGTATCGTTCCACAATCTTTGCGTGAAGGACGCGTGCTCACGTTAGAGGATCCGATGGAAAAAGCGCTAGCGGGTGTGACGGTTCTGGATCTCACGCAGTACGAAGCAGGGCCCTCATGCACGGAAATGCTCGCGTGGCTCGGGGCTGACGTAATCAAGATAGAAGAGCCCAAAATGGGTGAGCAGGGCCGCTGGCGGGTCACCGAGAAGCTGGGAATCGACTCGTATTATTTCCTGCTGCTCAATGCCAACAAACGGAGCATCACGCTCAATCTCAAATCCGAGCGTGGCAAGCAAATCTTTCTCGACTTGGTAAAAAAAGTCGATATCGTCAGCGAGAACTTCACCCTCGGCACTATGGAAGGTCTGGGGCTCAGCTTTGACCGTCTGCGCGAAATTAATCCGCGCCTCATCTGTTTGACTGTCAAGGGCTTTGGAACCTATGGTCCTTATAGCAAATACAAGAGTTTCGACATGATCGCGCAGGCCGCGGGCGGCGCCATGGCGCTCACGGGGCTTCCCCGATTCGCCACCACTCAAGCCCGGACCGACGATCGGCGATACCGGTACCGGAGTTCACGCGGCGTGCGGGGTAATTGCAGCCTTATTTCAACGTGAACGCACCGGCAAGGGACAGCAGGTCGAAGTCGCGATGCAGGAGGCCGTACTAAATTTTGTGCGGGTGCCGATGATGGGAACCTATCGCACCGGCAAGGCCATGCCACGCGTCGGAAATCGATTGAGCGCGGGACCGCTCGGCGACATTTTCAGATGCGCGCCCGGTGGTCCCAATGACTATGTGTATCTTTATTGTTCCAATCAGGAGATGTAGCACTCACTCTTCAAAACGATCGGTCGGCCTGAAGTTGCGGATGATCCGCGCTTCACAGAACGTAAGTCACGCCATGAGAATATTGAAGTGCTCACCCGAATCGTCGAGGAGTGGACCTCGCAGCATACCAAGCATGAGGTGATGCGGATGATGGGCGAAGCGGACGTCCCCTGCGGCGCGGTGCTCGACAGCGTGGAGTTGCTGAGTGACCTGCACCTGCGCGAGCGCGGTATGATCGTGACCGTGGATCATCCGGTGCGCGGGAAGTTCACGATGCCTGGTTGCCCGGTGAAGCTCGAAGACTCGCCCGTCGAGGTGACGAGCGCGCCGCTACTGGGGCAGCACAACGCAGAGTTCTATCGCAAGATGCTGGGATTCGGCGAAGCTGAACTAGCGCAATTGAAAGAAGAAGGCATTGTCTGAGGCCTGAGCGAAGACTTCATTAATCCATTTCGGTGGGTGCCTGAACGAACAATTGCCTGCTGCGACTCTTGAGTGACCCGCGCGCGAGCCGAGCAAAGCGGATGGCGTGCAATATGCGCAGGAGCCACTATTCATCCCGTGCGTTGCGGATACGATCTGAACAGCAACCCGAGCAAGTGGTTTTGTAGCGAATCGTCGCAGGTTTGCTTGCCATCACTTTTCTCCAGCGATAGAAATTGATCCGCTCGGGATGTCTTTGTAGCGGCCATAGTAGAGGTGACAGCAAGCAGCGAGCCCGGGCATCAGCATTAAGGGACGGACGACAATTTCGACGGAGGAAATCATTATGGCTGAATCATCGTCATCGTCTCCCTTGGAGCGCCTTCGTGGAGTAGTACCGAAGCTGGTCGATCTCACGGAAAAGGTTCTATTTGGAGACGTATGGGAGCGACCGGGTCTCTCCAAGCGCGACCGTAGCCTTATAACCTGTGCTGCGCTGGTTGCCTTACAGCGGCCTGATCAGCTGCGGGGTCATCTGGAGCGTGCCCTGGGAAATGGCCTGACCAAGGACGAATTGGGCGAGCTTATCACCCATCTCGCTTTCTACTCAGGGTGGCCTACAGCGGTCACCGCGGCGGCGATCGCCAAGGAAGTGTTCGAGAAGAGATCGTAGAAAATTAGTGAGCAGATTAGAAGCTGTCATCTGATGAAGCAACTTCATCACGAGAAGGATTGCCACCGCGCTTCGCGATCTAGCTATGCCGGGTTCTCTCGTTGACTAATTCACTTTCGAAGGATGTGTTGCAACTTTGAAAACACTGAGTGAGCGGCCGCGAGCAACTGGATTGCTGGATCTCAGACCGCCAGCTCGAAGAGCTGGTCGACGAATAGATGCTTGCCGACGGACATCACCGTGGCTGACCCACCGCGCCTGTGCTTTGCGAATCATGTACAGCGCCCCGCCCTTACCGTCATCGACCGGTGCAATACTTTTCACTACGTGAATCGCCGAGCAGTAGAGAGGGGCCTTATCAGTATTGCTCACGCGGGGTTGCGGATGCGAGGTAGCGTAGAGCGCTTGGCGGAACAGACGTTGAGCCGCCGCGAAGTCGCGTAATGCCGACAATAGAAAATCGATGGTGGCGCCGGTGGAATCAACCGCCCGATAGAGGTAACACCAACGGCCGTGGACGCGAACGTAGGTTTCATCAGCGCACCGCACATAGAATCAGTTCCGGCGCCGTCTGCCGCCACTTGAAGATTGCCGGTCGGGTTGCGTCCTTCACGGTCTTTTCAGGCTACCAGCCACCCCCGCCAAAGTTGCAACACATCTCTGGAAACAACTCTCACGCCGGCGGGCACTTGGGCTCTGTAAGTTCCGTACTTGCTCAACTCCGCCGCAGCCGCTGAAATAGGTCACCGGTGGCTGAGCAATGGGATCTTAAGGAAGCGAATCGTTTGGTCGGTAATGCTCTCGTCGAGATAGAGGCGTTGGCCGAACAGCTGATTCCGGCTCGTGCGGAAGCGCTGCTCGACGAGTTTGAGCGGGATATCAGGGACGGATTTCTGCTTCAAAGCATCACGGTCGTAAGCGCGACCTGCGCAGAGTATGGGCGTCGTTTTCGGGCGTTGATTGCTGAAATGTAGTGCCACCAGTCTTCGAGTACCCGATCATCGACCTGTGCTTTTCGCTTTCAGCGCCGCAAAAGGCCACCTTCCTGGCACGAGCCCCCTTCAACTGAGCCGCGTCCCCGCCCAGGCGGTACATCATGGAATTCGAGACTAGGCTACAAAAGTATGTTAACTGTTTGCAATGGCGCAATCAGAGATTCCTTACGGGCATGAACCCGGAAAGCGTTGGTGCACGGCGTGCTATGTGGTCATAAGGGAACGGCTCGAAGACTGCCCGTCTTGTAATGGCTTGCTGCATCGAATTGGCAACGAGGAAATCTGTGACAACTGCAGCGAGAAACGACTTTCATCGGCACTCGAGAGATGAAGGCGGTAGTGGAGACTGTTTTGGTGAGAACAGAATCAGCGAATTAAGTTTAATCTACAGGATCCGGAGAACTCGCCAGCTTCCGCCGTCGCGCGCTTGCGCTCCCACTCTACGGCAACCAAGCCACTGACGGGCGCACGGTACGGACGCGCTTGAACGGCGCATCTTCTCTGCTAAGCCGTTGAACCGTCCACGCGGTAGGCTGCAGTGCGTGACGCTTTAAACTTTAGCGCGCAGTTTCGCAAGGATTTCTTCGACCTCTCCCTCGATCGGAAATCGTCCGATCGTGGATTTCGAGAAAATCACATGGCCATCGACGAGCACGTCGAACTGTCCGGATTTACCGGGCTTAATTTCGACGACCTCCTCATTAAAGCGCGATCTAAGTGACGCGGCCAAACTGGCAGCGCGCGGCTTGAATCCTCACTGTGAGCAATAAAAGATCTCAGTTGTTGACATAACCAGATGGTATCCGCTCGTCACGATGCTCGCCAGTGCTCCACGGCCGCGAACCGCAGCCGTCCTCGCGACTCCCCTTTAGTTTTCGGTCGACCAAAACGCAGCGCGTTCCCATGCCGCCGCCGAACAGTGCGATGAGTGTTGATCTTGTTCGTTGGCGAGCCGCGCGGTACGCATGCCTTGCGACTTCTCGGGCGATACCAACTCAGACTGTCACCCCGGCGTGTACGCCTCGCCAGCGTTGCTTTGCAGCGACTTATTGGATAGCCAACCAAGTAGTGCAAGTTCTTCTGAGAACACGTTAGAAACCCGAAGACCAAGGCGCCCGACGAATCCACGTGGATCAGGGCGCCGTCCAATCGAAACCGAGGATAACCAGGTATGGAACAAAGATCGTTCGGGAAGCTGGGCAAGATCAGTTGCCTTACTCTCGGCGGCGGTGGCATCGGACAGGTATGGGGTTCCACCAGCCGTGCTGAAGCAATCGCTACCGTGCGCGAGGCCATTGACACCGGCATCACATTTCTCGATGTCGCTCCCGCTTACGGCAAAGGCGAAGCCGAGCTGGTAATTGGGGAAACATTTGAGGGACGTCTTCCTGATGGCGTGCGACTGTCAAGCAAGTGCATGCTCGGCGATCCTGCACCTGACGAAGTGCTGCCCAAATTAGAGCGCAGCATCGAGCGGAGCTTGATTCGCACGAAGCTCGAAAAGATCGATCTCTTCTTCCTGCATGGCCAGATTGTGCCGGACGTGATGGCAGGAAAAGTTGCGGGGACGTCAAGGCGGCTGTTTGTCGATGATGTGAGGCCGGCTTTCGAACAGTTGGTGGCGCGCGGTCTGATTGTAGCGTGGGGTATCTCGGCGATCAGTGTACCGAGCGCGATATTACAGACGATTAGCGAAGATCCGGCTCCCAGTGCCGTCCAGGCGGTCACCAATCTGCTCGATTCGGTGGGTGGGATGAAGTTGTTTGATGAACCTGTCCATCCCCGTGTGATCATCGCAGCAGCGCATCGTCGCAACGTCGGCATCATGGGTATCAGAGCCGTGCAGGCCGGCGCCTTAACTGATGAACTCGATCGCACACTGCCCGACACGCATCCCGAAATGGTAGATTACCGACGCGCTGCTCCGTTCCGCTCCTTGGCCCGGAAAATTGGCGAATCTCCAGCGGCTCTGGCGCATCGGTATGCGCTTTCGCTTCCTGGGGTCTCGACTGTAGTACTCGGGGTCAAAAATCGTACTGAGTTGCGGGAATGCATCGTTGCCGCCGAGCGTGGCCCGCTCGACCTTGAACTTATTACGCGGATTGACGCGGCGATTGCGAGAACAGATTGACCAGTCACGCTGACGCGCTGAGGTCCAGATGCTCATCGACACTCATGTGCATGTTATCTCGAATGATCAACGAAAATATCCAAGAAGACCTGGCGAACTGCCCGAATGGGTGCAGGACCTGTCCGGGGCAACGCTAATCGCGCTCAATCGTGAAGCTGGAATTGACCGAACTGTACTGGTGCAGGGTTTCGGCGCTTACGAGTTTGACAACAGCTATACAGCTGACTGTGCCGTTGAATACTCGGATAATTTCAGTTGCGTATGTATCGTTGACCTGTTGCAAAGAGATGCTGCGGACCAGCTGACTTATTGGGTGAACCAGCGGGGCGCACGGGGTGTGCGTCTGTTCACTCTCGTCGAACCCGAGATCCTAGTCGATGACCCGCGTATATTTCCGCTCTGGGAGCGAGCAGCCGCACTTGGCATCTCGGTCTGCGTAATGATTAAGTTTCACCAGGTACCGCGTCTGTCTGCCTTGCTGGAACGTTTTCCGCAAGTCTCGGTCGCCCTGGATCATATTGCGGTGCCGCGCTTACGCGAGGGGCCACCCTACGAGATGCTTAAGCTGTTGTTCGAACTGGAACGGTTTCCGAATCTCTTTGTCAAATTCTCTAGTGAGACGATTTACGCGGCAAGACGAGGCAAAAGCACCCCGCGAGAGTTCTTCAGTCGGTTGCTGGAGCACTTCGGCCCCCAGCGGCTCATGTGGGGCTCCAATTTTCCCGCCACGCATGATCGCAGCTTGAAGGAACAGCTTCTAATGGCGCGCGACGAGCTCTCTTTTCTGTCCGAAGAAGACCAGCATTGGCTCTTCGGTCAGACTGCGCTGAGGCTCTGGCCAACCAAGCGCTAGCAACGAAGAGGTTTACCACTAATCCGCTTGCGCGCCATTGCCATATTATCGCAGATTTCACCTTGCTGCTCCCGGTACTCTGGCGTGTGTCAAACTGACAGTGGGGTATCCCTTACCGATATTCATCACCGCAATCGCCGATCACTTTCATCAAATCATGCGGCGTAGTAAGCACCCGCTCGATCGCAGCATGATCGTTCTCGTCAAGCGTAAAACTGAACACCGCCGTATTCTCAGCGATGTGCTGAGCGACACCTAGCCGGGCACCGATGATCACACCGGCAACCTCGGGATGATCCAACACATAACGAACTCCGATATTGGCAATGCTCACTTGATGTTTATTGGCTATTTCCTTCAGCCCTGCGAGCAGCTTCTGGAACAATTCCCAGCCGCCCCACACGTCGATCATATTCTTGTACTTCTGCAGCGACACGGTCCTGAGTTCGGCCCGAACGGGTTCACGGCGGCCCAGGTATCTCTCCGAAAGCAGACCACCGAGCACGGTGCCATAGGTAAAAAGCTTTATTCCGTGATCACGGCAGAACGCCACCATTTTGATCTCGGATCTCCGGTCGACGATGGAATACTGCACCTGGTTGGAAACAATGCGGATGCCGTGATCGGCTATTACGCTTAAGCGCTCGGTATCGAAATTGGTGAGCGCCAGATGGCGGATTTTGCCCTCCGCTTGCAAATCAGCCAGCCGTTTGAGGCCGTCGAGGTAGCGCTTGTCAGCATAATCCCACCAGTGGAATTGCAGCAGGTCCAGACACTCCACGTTCATCCGCGAGAGTGACCTGCCCACCGCTTGCTCGACGACGCGCCTCGTCATCGGACCGGGCTGCGGAACCCATTTGGTGAATGCCTGAATCTCTCCCAGCCGCTCGACTCCGTAACGGGCGGCGAACTCGCGGCGAAAGCTGCCGATCAGGTCTTCTGCGGGCCATAATGGTCAGCGAGGTCCCAGGTCGTGAAGCCGGCGTCATGATAGGTGAACATCTCTGCGACGGCGCGTGTCGGCTCGATATAGCCGTGAGCACCGGAGACCTGCCACATGCCGGTCAGGAGGCGACAGATCGTGAAATCAGGAACCAATTGGAAGCGGGACGAAGCTGGTAGCATCATTTTTTCCTCGCTTGCTTGCGCTGCAATGGAGCGGACTATTGGCTTCTTTGCATAATTTTAGGTGCGGATGTAGCAATTCATGAATTCTCGAAATCCTTTTCGACTTGCATTGGATGCTTGCAGATTTGAAGTCCAATGATTGAACTCAGATCTTTCAGGAGAAGCGGACTATGTCCGACGAACGATCGACAAGACGTCTTTCGCACGCCTCCTGCCCGCCAGACGAGAATCTGCACTCTTCCGGGGACCAAAAGGGAATTCCAGTTCAAAAATCATGGATGAAAATTTCGGCATAATTTGCTAGCAGAACGGGAGTCGGGTCGCGGGCTGCCCGGCCAAGATACATAGCACGCGAAGGAGAAAATATAGCGAGCTCCCCCCAGACCACAACAATGGCAGGCTCTGCGCCCGTCCAGGAGTTTGATGCGATCATCATCGGCGCCGGGCTCAGCGGCCTTTGTCAGCTGCATCATCTGCGGCAGTTAGGCCTCAAAGTACGCGTCTACGAAGACGGCGAGGGTGTCGGCGGCACCTAGTATTGGAACCGCTATCCGGGCTGTCGCTTTGATTCCGAAAGCGAAGCCTATGGGGTTTTCGTTCTCGAAAGAACTGCTCCAGGAATGGGACTGGACCGAGCACTTTTCGCCCCAGCCGGAGACCGAGCGTTACCTGAATTATGTGGCGCACAAGTTTGAGCTACGCCGCGATATCCAGCTCGGGTCGCGGGTCACCGGCGCCGTTTATGACGAGCACGCGAATCGATGGGAAGTCGTAATCAACCACAATCAGCGGGCGCGCTGCCAATATCTGATCGCGGCGGTGGGAATCCTGTCAGCGCGTTTTACGCCTCCCTTTGAAGTGACTGACCGCTTCAAAGGTCTCTCGCTACATACCGGCACCTGGCCGAAGGAACCCGTGCCGCTTGCCGGCAAGCGCGTGGCGGTTATCGGTACGGGACCGACGGCGGTGCAACTCATCACCGAGATCGCTCAGGAAGTCGGCCAGCTCACGGTCTTCCAGCGTACTCCGAACTATTGTGCGCCATTGCGCAATGCGCCGGTCTCACCGGAAACCCAGCGGCGGTTTAAAGAAACCTATCCGGAAATTCACAAGCGGATTCGGGAAACCCCGGTGGGCCTTATGCACGACTTCGATCCGCGCTCAACACTGGAGGTCCCACGCGAAGAGCGGCTCGCGTTTTACGAGAAGTTGTGGGCCCAACCCGGCTTCTCCAAATGGCTGGGCAATTTTCACGATATCATGACCGATCCGGAGGCCAACGAGTGGAATGAACCCCAAAATCTGGACAGCTGTGGAGTGAACCCCACAATACCGTGGTGGTGGGAGTCCGTCGGCTCTCATCTGCGTGGGTTACTTCCGATTCGCCATCTAGCAAGCGCTGATTTAAACGAACCACGAATTACCGTTTCCACCTCTACCGCCGGACAATGTGCGATTCAGTCACGACGAACAATTGTTAACTCTTTTGTTACGCCTTATTTGATGAGGTTCCTAGAAGAGAGTCCTCTAAAACAATGAACCTGGAGGTCCGACAATGTTACTCGTACTCGAAATCGTTTTTACTATCAAAGCATGGCGTAACGGCTGGGGAGCGCGCGCATTAATTCCGCTGGGTCTTGGTTTAGCTGTGCTGGTTGGGGCCGTCCTGGTTCTGTCTGGCGCTGATCAAACCGACCTTACTTCCTTGACGGTGCCATTTGCGCTGGTCGACTTGGCGGTGACCATCGCAGTAACTGTTATGGCGTTCCGTGCCCCCGCTCGGGTTAGTGCCTGCGCTCAAACGCCGGTAATAGCTGAAGCTCGCAAAGCCAGTTAAATTCCCGGCTGATCTTCGCGCCCGTGTTGAGTAGAGCGTGCACTGCAGGCCAAAGCGCGGTGCACGCGCAATCCATTAGTGAATGATGATGGACAGCACTGAAGGTTTCCCCGAATTGGTCTGGGCGGGTGAGTATTTATGGATCAGTTATCGGGCGACCCTCAAAGTAACCCAAAACCTGAAAAGTGTGCCAGCCGTGAGTTGAGAAACCGGCCTTGCGATGGTCCTCTGCAGTCCACGAGGAGGACCCGCAAATGGCAAAGAAGGCGCGCAGCGAGGAGCAGATTCTCCGGGCGCTGCATCAGGCCGAGAGCGGCGAGCGAGTGGCGGATATTTGCCGCGAGCACGGGGTGAGCGAAGCCACGTTCTACGTCTGGAAGAAGAAGTACAATGGCTTCGCGCTGAACGAATTGCGCGAGCTCCGGCAGCTGCGTGAAGAGAATGGCAAGCTTAAACGGCTGGTCGCGGATTTGTCCTTGGACCGCCACATGCTGCAGGAGATCGTGCGAAAAAAGCTGTAAAGGCCGGCAGCGGCGCGCACTGGGACAATGGCTCCAGGCGGTCTTTGCGGCCAGTTCACGCCGGGTCTCGGGGCTGCTGATGATCAATCGGGCGACTATGAACCATCACAGCCGGCGTGATCCGCAGAGCGCGCTCAGGATGCGCCTGCGCGAACTCGCCGCGAGCCGGGTGCGCTTCGGCTATCGGCGGCTGACCGTAATGCTGCGGCGCGAGGGCTGGCCGGTTAATGCCAAACGCATCTATCGGCTTTATGCCGAGGACGGACTGGCGGTGCGCACTAAGATCCGCAAGAAGATCGCGCGGCGCGCTCGCGTGCCAGCGCAAGCGGCTATGCGGCCCAATGAAAAATGGTCGATGGACTTTGTCGCCGCACGTCTGCTCGATGGCCGCTGGTTCCGGGTGCTAACCGGGGTCGATCAGTTTACCCGGGAGTGCCTGTTGCTGCTGGCCGACAGCTCACTCAGCGGACAGAAGGTTGCGCTGGCGCTGTCGGTGGTGATCGCGGAACGCGGAGCGCCGGTTTCGATTACGGTTGATAATGGCAGTGAATTTTACAGTCGCGCGATGGAGGCGTGGGCTTACCATTACCAGGTACAGCTGGATTTCATCTGCCCGGGCAGGCCCGTGGAGAATGGCTATATTGTATAACTTAAGACTTGATCTGACGGTGGATGGTTAAGGTCCGCAGTGTCCGGTTTAAGTTGATTGTCCGATTATACGCAGCGACCATAGTGATCATCGCGCTTGAGTAATACTCAGAGTTCCGCGCCCGCCGCAACCGCGGGAGAGAGCAGCTTTTCCCGCGCCAGCGAGCCCGCGTCGATGAAAGTTTGCCGCGGAGTCTTGCCGTAACACCAGCGGCCCTGATGCGGCCGCTGTTCGTTGTACTCGCGCAGCCAGGCGTCGAGGTCAGCCTGCAACTGTTCAATGCCGGAGTAGATCTTCTTGCGGAACGCCACCCGGTAGAACTCGTTGAGCACGGTCCGGTGGAAGCGCTCCACAATGCCGTTGGTCTGCGGGCTTTTGACCTTGGTGCGGGTGTGATCGATGTTCTCCACCGCCAGATACAGCTCATATTCGTGGCGTTCGGGTGCGCCGCAATACTCCGTGCCGCGGTCGGTTAACACCCGCCCCAGCGGGATCTGATGTTCATCGAAGAACGGGATCACCCGGTCATTGAGCAGGTCAGCCGCCACCAGTGGGGTCTTGCGGTCGTAGAGCTTGGCGAACGCCAGTTTCGTGTAGGTATCAAGGAAAGTCTGCTGATAGATCCGCCCGACGCCCTTGAGCGTGCCGACATAGAAGGTATCCTGCGCCCCGCAATAGCCCGGGCATTCGCTCTCGAACTCGCCGTGCGCTTCCTTGTCGGCCTTGGCTTTCTCCAACGCCGCCAGTTGTGACTCGCTCAGCACTAAACCTTCCTGCGCGCTCTTAGCTTCTAATGCTTTGAGCCGCTTCGGCAGGGTCTCGAGATCGTGCCGCTGCCACACGCAGCGTACCCCGGCCGCCGACACACTCAGCGCACGCTTCTTCAGCTCGTTGGCGACGCGCAGCTGACCCCAGGCGGGCTCGGCGACCGCGATTGCCACCACCGCCTGCTCGATCTCTGGCGCTACCCGATTCCTGAGCACCGGCTTACGCCGCGAGATCTCGTGCAGCGCCGCCTCGCCGCCCTTGTCGTAGAGTTCCTTGAATCGGTAAAAGCTGTCGCGGCTGTAGCCCATTACCCGGCACGCCTGCGACACGTTGCCCAGCTGCTTGGCCAGCTCCAGCACCCCTACCTTGACCCGGATTACTTTCTCTTCCTGATTCATCGCCCTCGTCTCCTTCTTAGGACCCGAGGACCTTACCATCATTGTCAGATTAAGTCTTGGCTTTTACAGCTATATCGAGTCTTATATGGACCCCGCCCGCGCGCAAGCCACTCTCTCGGAGAATCGGCAGAACTCGGTTGCAGTCGTATATCCGGCCTGTTCGTAGGCGTGTAAAACAACACCTTGGCCATGATGGATTTCCGCGCGTCTCATGCTGCTGGTCATTCAAGCGGCCTCATTTCAGGCCAAGATTCGAAATGCAGAGTTGTGAAACGCCGGTCCGACCGGTTTGCCTTCATCATCGAGCAGCGTACCTGCGCAACCTTGATAAGAACCTTTCTGCCACTCAGTCTTCGACCAAGCGCAGTTGTGCGGCCCGCGCTCTCTCAACTGGAGGTGGAGAGCCGGGACGCGAGCCTGCGCGATGAGTTGAGTTGTCGGCTCGATATCGCTCGCCGCGATAGAGCAGCGCCCACAGAATTCGTGCGTTCTTGTTCGCCATCGCAACGACGGCTACATTCGGTCCTCGTTCTGCTCTGATCCGGGTGGCCCAACGACTGTATGAGTCTGTTTTCAATGCACTCCATCTGAGTGATGCGCGTGCGCCGTGGATCAGCAAAGTACGTAAGTAGCGATCACCCCGCTTGGTGATGCCGAGTAAGACGCGTTTGCCACCCGAAGAGTGCTGCCGCGGGACCAACCCGAGAAACGCGCTCAACTCACGACCATTGCGGAACTCTCGCGCATTGCCGACGACCGCGACTAGCGCGGTCGCGGCGAGTGCGCCTACTCCCGGGACCGCGGCCAGCCGCCCGCAGCGCTCATCGGCCTTGAACTTGCGCGCCAGCTTTTCGTCACAGCTTGCGATGCGTACCTCGAGGGTTCGCAGCCAATCGCTCAGCTTGAGCAATAAATCGCGGATTTCCCCAGAGATTTCCTGGTTCTCCTCGGCTAATATCGTCGGCAACGCACGTTTGAGCGCTGCTACCCCGGCGCGCAACGCAACTCCGCGCTCGCGCAGCAGTCCGCGCAACTGATTGCATAAGGCCGTGCGGTGCTTCAGCAGCTGCGACCGCACGCGGTGCAGCGCCAGCAAATCCTGCTGGGCGATGCTCCTAATTGCAACGAACCTCATGGATGGCCGGGTGACCGCTTCCAGGATGGCCTCCGCATCGTTGCGATCGGTCTTGTTGCCTTTGCGATAGGGAGTGACCAACGCGGGGCTGATTAATCGAACCTGATGACCGAGTGCACTGAGTTGACGCGCCCAGTAGTGCGCTCCGCCACATGCTTCCATCCCGATCAGACAGGGCGCCAGCTTGCGTATAAAGGCGAGCAGCTGGGTGCGCCGTAACTCCTTGCGCCAGATTATCCTGCCTGTCGCGTTCGCTCCGCACACCGCGAACACGTTCTTTGCCAGGTCAATTGCGACCGTAGTAACTTCCACCCTCGGACCCTCCTCACTTTCGGATGAGACTCACAGCTCCATCCTTGGCCCATTGCGAGGCCGTTAAAAGCGGGGGCGGGGGTCCATACCATCATTCAACAGCAAGCTGCGCGATGAGTGCCTCAACGAGCATGTGTTCCTAAGTCTCGCCGGAGCGCGGGAAACTATCGAAGCATGGCGCCACGACTACAACTACCTACGGCCGCATGGCAGTCTTGGTGCCTTGACCCCAAACGAGTTCGCTATGCTTAAGGGACAGGAAATGCAACCGCCCTTGGAGGGCGAAATCAACCGCGGTCTCTACTTATGAATGGCCGGAACTTGGGGTGCACGCCAACATCATTGGGATATACGAGGATCTCGCGATGAATAACGACACCCTCTTTGATCCAAATCCATTCTAGGAAATTGGTCAGGATCAGGTTACTCGAAAGCTTTTTGTTTCGCTATTTGCTCTGATTTCAAAACCTGATCGAGATTAGCGTTCGTTTTTTGGGTTTCTAGATAGCCGAGAATCCGCTCATCGACTTTGAACTTGACATCTGGCGCGCCCTTGCCTGAACCGTCTCGCTTAGGCTCGGGAATTACCGCAATCTTTGAGGTTTTCCGCTCGGCCAGCGCAATCAGCAGATTGTAGAGCGCCGGGCGCAGTGTATGTTCCGTCGCTTCCGTACGTCGAGCTGCTTGATCTGCTCAAAGAAGGTTTCAAAAAACGGGTTTGTGTCGGCAGACGGCTGGTCTCGTGCTTGAACCTTCGGGCTCATCAGTCCCCCACCGGAGCATAGCCGAGGTTTAGTAATAAGTATGCGATCTATGAAGGATGTTCATGGCGTAAACTCGCTCGTTCACTTCGATTATTTTCTGAGCCAGGGCAGGCTCAATATTAGTTCTAGCAGAATCAGGATAACGACGGCGATTTCGAGCAGTAGCAATTGCCGGTCGCGTGCGACGCCGACCAGCAATTCGAGCGCTTCCTGAATACTACGCAGCTTGAGCTCCAGCGCGGCGTAGCGATCGGCCAAGTCGAATTCGGCACGCAAATCCGCGTAAATCCGGTCCATCGCCGAGTCGTCCCACGCTGCTTCCGGCTTATCGAGCAGATGGAGCACAGATAACACCTCGGTGCGCGTAGCGATCGCCTGACCAATAAATCGATGTAGTTGACGAGTCCGGAAAGGTACCCCGCCGCTTGCTTCGAGCCGCTCAACGAACTTTCCAGTACGCGCGAACATCTCGTCCACGATGCGCTCGTAGTATTCCATCGCGGCGCTTTGAGCCATAGTTAACGCGACGATCGCGGCGCGTCCTTGCGTGAAACGATCAACACGCAGCATTCCGCCGATTATTCCGATCTGAAAGGCGGGATTTTCCTCAACACTGTATTCTTCCCGAACTACCTGCGTGGTCAACTTGGGTACTAACTGGCGCAGGCGCGCAATTACCGTCTCCCGAATTTCCGGCGGAATATCGTGCGTCACAACTGCGCCAAACGAAAAGATATAAATTCCGCCGCCGACTTCGACGGGGATATACAATTCGAGCGGCGAAACCTGGGCTTCAGGAAATGCGCGGGCTAACTGCCGCAATGCGAGGTTTTCTTCGAACGCGACGGCATAGAACTGATGGACCCGCACGCCCATCGGCGGTTAAGGAGAATCTGATGAATCGGCCGGCGCCGGGGCTTGCTCTTCGATTGGGGCTACAGCATTTGTAATTCGGGTCCGCTTGCGCGCCGTCATCACCGGCTCCGGATCGGACGCCAACTTCATCGAGGCATCCTGCGGCTCACGCCACAGCACAATCCCACCGAGCATGCCCTCTTCATTGCTGATTACCTTGATGTTCGGTGGAAGCTCGATACTGATGTATTTGGCGTTGCCGCCGCCGATATAGAGGCGATCGTAATTGAACGTCCGTGCGAGATCCTTAAGCGCCTCGCTCAAATTCCTGTTCCATTTTCTGCCGCCTTTTTTGACCAACGCACGATTTCCTAATTCCTCTTCGTAGGTCTTGCCCTTGCGAAATGGATGATGCCCTAGCTCCAGATGAATCGGTACGCCGTTGGCAAACAGCACTGAACCAAAACCGGTGCCGAGCGTGATCACGAGTTCGAGACCTTTGCCGCTAACGCTGCCCATTCCCTGAACATCCGCGTCGTTCGCGACCCGCACAGGACATTTTAGACGTTTGCCGAGCGCCTTCCCGAGATCGAAATTTTTCCAGCCTTTACCCAGGTTTGCTGCCGTATAAACCAGTCCGTCCTTCACGACGCCCGGAAAGCCCGCCGATACTCGGTCGAAGTTGCCTTGCTGCTTGGCCAACTCAGCTACTACGTCCAACAACTTCTCCGGTGTAGCCTTGCGCGGCGTCGGCATTCGGAGCCGCTCTCTGATCACCTTGCCTTCGGCGTCGAGCACCACGGCCTTGATGCCGGTACCGCCGATATCGAGAGCAAGCGTACGTGGAAGTTTGATTTCAACGGTATCGTTGGTTTGCTGAAGCACGGCTTTTTTCATTTAGTCGATCTCCGATTTCCGTCGCGGATGATCATGATCAGGCAATGATTCGTTCGCGATGCGTATAAAGGTTGAAGCTGTGCTCGCGCAGAAAGCCCACCAGAGTCACACCGATCTCTTCTGCCAACTCCACCGCCAGCGACGAGGGCGCGGACACCGCGCACAAGATCGGGATACCTGCGGATGCTGCTTTTTGCACAATCTCAAAGCTCAACCGTCCACTGACCATCATCATCGAATCGTGCAAAGGAACCAAATCATGCGCCAAAGCATAGCCGATCGTCTTATCGACCGCGTTATGGCGTCCGATGTCTTCGCGCACAAGTATCAGCGAAAGATCGGAATCGTTTGTTGCGCTCCCGTTCTCGCTGAGAGTCCGAAAGATTGCGGCCGCGTGCAATCCGCCCGTCGCGGCAAAGACTTCCTGTGCAGGATGCATCAGGGCTGGCAGTTGCAAGATCACGTCGGCACGCACTCGAAGGTCTCCGTTCAATGGCGCGATTCTTCGTTCGAGGGCCTCGATACTGGTCTTGCCGCAAACGCCACAACTCGAAGAGATCAGGAAATTGCGCTTGAGCCGCTCTCTCAACAGGGGCGCGGGTACTGCGAGAATCACGTCGAGCGCATTAGCTTCTACCCGCCCCCGCGCATCGCGGATTAGTCGGATTTCGCTGATCTCGCGATACGAGCTGATAAAGCCCTCGGCGAGAAGAAATCCCGCGGCGAGCTCTTCGTCGTGCCCCGGCGTGCGCATCGTGACGGTGAACCGGCGCCCACCTAATCGAATCTCCAACGGCTCTTCGACCGCTAGTGATTCGCCTCGATTGACCGCCGCGCCCGCCCGCCACTTCAGGGCGGGATGCTCCTTGATCAGCTCGCTCATATCGCTCAGCCACTCTCGGGAAGTTTGAGGCTCAGCACTGCATCGCGTACGAGTTCGCTCAATCCGCTGCTGTCGCGATGCGCGTATTCGATTATCTCGCGACGCATCCGCGGTTCCCAGAAGTTCTTCAGATGACCCGCTATAGCGTTGACGGCTTCGTCGCGCTCGGGCATCTGCGCGAAGAATCCCCCAATCTCGTTGGCCATCTTTGCAAGCTGATGCGGTTCCATCGTCAGCAGCCGCGCAAATCGTTAGGCGGGCCGGAGCGATTCCGGCATCTGGCCGGCAGGCAGTCGCTCGGGCCGTCGCATGGTTGGTTTCACTTGCACCGCCGTCACTTTGTATTCGGGGCAGTTCGTGGCCCAATCGGAATTTTCGGTGGTCACGACATTGGCCGCGCTCTCCGGATGATGGAAGGTCGTATAGACGACGCCCGGCTGAACCCGCTCGGTGATGCGTGCGCGCAGGGCTACTTCGCCCGCACGGCTCGCGATCTCAACCCAGTCGCCGTCGCGGATCCCACGCTGTTCCGCGTCATGCGGATGAATCTCCAACCGGTCTTCCTCATGCCATGTCACATTCTTCGTGCGACGTGTCTGGGTTCCGACATTGTACTGCGTTAGGATGCGTCCGGTCGTGAGAATCAATGGATAACGTCTGCTAGTGCGTTCTTCAGTCGGCACATAGGCGGTGGGCAGGAAGCGTCCCCTGCCGCGCACAAATTCACCGACGTGCATGACCGGCGTACCCTCCGGCGCGATATCGTTGCAGGGCCACTGCACACTGCCCAAGCGTTCGAGCTTTTCGTAATTGACCCCCGCGAAAGTCGGCGTGAGACGCGCGATCTCATCCATGATTTCCGATGGATGCGCGTAGTCCATCGGGTATTCCAGCGCGCGCGCCAGATCGCAGGTCACCTGCCAATCCTCTTTGCCGGCTAATGCGGGCAGGACCTTACGGACCATCGAGATGCGCCGCTCCGCATTGGTAAAGGTTCCATTCTTTTCGAGAAACGATGAGCCGGGTAGGAACACATGCGCGAATTTCGCCGTCTCATTCATGAAGATGTCCTGCACGACGACGATTTCCATCGCGCATAGCGCCGCGGCCACATGATGGGAGTTCGGATCGGATTGCGCGATATCCTCGCCCTCGACGTAAAGCCCCTTGAAGCTGCCGTCCAGCGCCGCATCGAACATGTTCGGAATGCGCAGTCCGGGTTCCGGATCAAGCGTCACGCGCCATTCATGCTCGAAGTCCGCGCGCAGCTTGGGGTCAGACACATGCCGATAGCCGGTCAACTCGTGCGGAAATGAGCCGACATCGTTAGAACCCTGAACATTATTCTGGCCGCGCAACGGATTTACGCCGACGCCGGGCCGTCCGAGGTTGCCCGTCAGCATCGCGAGATTCGCCATCGCGAGGACCGCGGTGCTGCCCTGACTATGCTCGGTCACGCCGAGTCCATAGTAGATCGCTGAGTTTGGTCCCTGGGCGAAAGCCGCGCCGCGCCACGAATCTGATCGGCTGGTACGCCGGTGATCTTCTCCGCCGCTTCCGGCGAATTTTCGGGCTTTACGATGAAATCGCGCCAGTTCTGATACTCGCGCGCCTCGCAGCGTTCGGTGACGAACTTTTCGTCTGCCAATCCTTCAGCGACGATGGTATGCGCCATCGCATTGAACAGCGCGACGTTGGTGCCGGGTGTAAGCTGCAGGAAGTAGTCCGCTTCGACATGCGGCATCCGTACGAGTTCGATTTGCCGCGGATCGGCGACGATCAATCGAGCTCCATTGCGAATCCGCCGCTTCATGATCGAGGAGAACACCGGATGGCCTTCGGTCGGATTTGCCCCAACGACAAAGATCACGTCGCTCGCCAGCATCGAATCGAAATCCTGGGTACCCGCCGGTGTGCCGAAGGCGGTCTTTAGCCCATAACCGGTGGGCGAATGGCAGACGCGCGCGCAAGTATCAACGTTGTTATTGCCGAAGGCTGCACGCACCAGCTTCTGCACGAGATAGGCTTCCTCGTTGGTGCATCGCGATGAGGTGATTCCGCCGACCGAGCCGCGCCCGTATTTACGCCTGCACCCGCTTGAACTCAGTGGCTGCATATTGCAGCGCTTCGTCCCACGACACCTCACGCCACGGATCGCTGATCCGTTTGCGGATCATCGGCTTGGTAACGCGATCGGGATGGGTCGCGTAACCCCACGCGAAACGCCCTTTTACACAGGAATGGCCGTGATTCGGCATCCCGTTTTTGTTCGGCACCATCCGCACGATTTCATCGCCGCGCACCTCGGCCTTGAACGAGCATCCGACGCCGCAGTAGGCGCAGGTCGTGACGACGGCGCGCTCCGCCCGCCCTTTTTCGAGTACCGTCTTTTCCATCAAGGCGTCAGTCGGACAGGCCTGCACGCACGCGCCGCAAGAGACGCATTCCGAGTCGATATACGGCTGATGCTCGCCAGGCGACATCACCGAGGCGAAGCCGCGCCCGTCGATCGTCAGCGCAAAGGTGCCTTGAATCTCGTCGCACGCCCGAACGCATCGCGAGCACACGATGCATCGTGAGGGATCGAAGCTGAAATAGGGATTGGAGTCGTCAACCTGCAGATGCCGATGATTCCGTCCGCCTTCATAGCGGACCTCTTCGAGCCCGACGACTCGCGCCATCTCGTGCAGCTCGCATTTGCCGCCCGCCTTACACTCGAATGGATCGAGCGGATGGTCCGACATGTAGAGTTCCATCACGCCGCGCCGCAGCCTATCGAGCTTTTCGCCGCGCGTGCGAATCTTCATCCCGGATTCGACCGGCGTAGTGCAGGAGGCTGGGAAACCGTTGCGGCCCTCAATCTGGATCAAACACAAGCGGCACGAGCCGAACGCTTCCAGCGAATCGCTTGCGCAGAGCTTTGGAACCATCACGTCGGCGAGCGCCGCCGCGCGCATAATCGAAGTCCCTGCCGGCACCGTAACTTCCCGTCCGTCGATTTCGAGTGTTATCGCAGTTTGCCGATTTTCGTGCCGGCGTCCCAAAATCCTTGTCGTCAATAGCCCGCATTTGCTCCTGCATTCTGTCGCGGGTGAGGTGCCGCCGTTCGTGCCTCGATTTACGGATTTAGCCGTGACGTCGCGATCGGTTGCGTTAAACCTGATAACTCGCCGGCTTAAGTCCGAAGTCCTGCGGGAAATGACGCAGCGCGCTGATCACCGGCAGCGGCGTCAGTCCACCCAGCGCACACAACGACCCTGCAGTCATTGTATCGCATAAGATCGCGCAGCAGCGCCAACTTGCGCCGCTTTCTCGTCGTTGCGGGCTGCGATGATCTGATCGATCACTTCCATTCCGCGCGTCGAACCAATCCGGCACGGCGTGCATTTGCCGCACGATTCGATCGCGCAAAACTCCATCGCATATCGGGCCTGTCGCGCGAGATCGACGGTATCGTCGAACACCACAATTCCGCCGTGACCGAGCAGTCCGCCTTTCGCCGCGATCGCCTCGTAATCCATCGGAGTATCGAGCATCGATTCGGGAAAGTAAGCGCCGAGCGGTCCACCGACCTGCACGGCGCGCACCGGACGTCCGCTCGCCGTACCGCCGCCGTATTCATAGATTATCTCGCGCAACGTCACGCCGAAGGCTTTTTCGATCAGCCCAGGTCGCTTTACGTTGCCGGCCAGCTGAATCGGCAACGTGCCGCGCGAACGCCCCATCCCGAACTCTTTGTAGAACGCGCCGCCCCGTTCGAGGATGATCGGCACCGACGCCAGCGTAACCACATTGTTGACGACGGTCGGACGGCCGAACAGCCCGGCAATCGCGGGCACCGGCGGCTTGAAGCGCACCATGCCGCGCTTGCCCTCGAGACTCTCGAGCATCGCGGTCTCTTCGCCACATATATAGGCGCCTGCGCCGACCCGCACTTCGAGCTTGAATCGCTTGCCGCTGCCGCAGAGATTCTCGCCGAGATACCCGCGCTGCTCGGCCGCGCTGATCGCTTGCGTTCAGGGTTCGCAAAGCGTGCGGGATACTCAGATCGCAGATAGATATAGCCCTGCGTCGCGCCAACCGCGATCGCAGCGATCGTCATCCCTTCGATCAGCACAAACGGATCGCCTTCCATGATCATGCGATCGGAAAAGGTGCCGGAATCGCCCTCGTCGGCGTTGCACACGATGTACTTCTGCGGCGCATCAGTCTGCAGTGTGGTCCGCCATTTGATCCCCGCCGGAAAGCCCGCGCCGCCGCGCCCGCGCAATCCCGAGACGCGTCACCTCTTCGACGATCTGTGCCGCGCGCATCGCGAGCGCCCGCTCAAGGCCGCGATAGCCCCCGTGCGCGAGATAATCGTCGAGCGAGACCGGATCGACAATCCCTACTCGCGCAAACGTCAGCCGCTCCTGCTTCTTCAGATAAGGGATCTCCTCAGTCGGCCCAAGTGCCAGTCGATGCGCTCCACCGTCGAGGAAATTTGCCGCAAACAATGATTCGATATCTTCGGCGAGCGACCGGCCCATAGGCAACCCGGCCTCGCCCGCGTTTCGACTTCGACCATCGGCTCCAGCCAATACAGGCCGCGCGAACCGTTGCGAATCAGCCGAATCTCCTGACTGCGGCGCTGCGCTTCGTGCGCGATCGCGTCAGCGACCTCCTCCGCGCCCATCGAGACCGCGCTGGAGTCACGCGGCACATAGACCACCGGAGTCATCGTCGTGCCTCACTTCGATGCGCGATCATGGCATCGAAGCGCTCCGGCGTCAGCCGACCCTTGAGTTCGCCATCGATCACCCCCGCTGGTGAGCAGGCGCAATTACCGAGGCAATAAACCGCTTCGAGGGTGAATGCGCCATCGCTCGAGGTCTCGCCGAAATCGATTCCGAGCCGGCGCTTGACATGATCCGCCAGCTCGACCGCACCCATCGCCTGGCAGGATTCCGCGCGACACAATTTTATGACTGTCCGCCCCGGCGGTGCGTGGCGAAAATCGTGATAGAAGCTGACGACGCCATGCACCTCCGCGCGCGAAAGATTCAGTATTTCGGCGAGCATCGGCACGCATTCACGCGGCACCCAGCCGAGTTCATCCTGAATCCGGCGCAGAATCGGCATCAACGCGCCTGGCTCGTGCTTGAGCGTGCGCGCTATCTGCTCGATCGCTGTCCGGTCCCACTCGTGATCGCTTTCCAATCGCCCGGTCCTTGTTCAATCATACCAAAGCCTTAAAGCCTTGATGTATCAAAGCGTCACTCATCGGGACCAAATTCGTCAAGAGTTTCCGATTGACATCGGACGTCAGCCGGATGGATAAAGCGAATACACGATTGAGTAGCATCGGGAGGTAATTCCCATGGGACGGATTTTCTTTCGCCGGGCGAACCTGATCGACGGCATCAATGCACCCAAGAAGAACGCGACCGTTGTGGTCGAGAATGATCGTATCACTGCCGTCGGAACCAATGGCGATACGCCTAAGCCGTCCCCGCAAGATACCGTTTATGATCTAAACGGCCGCTCTCTGATGCCTGGGATGGTTCAATGCCATTACCATGTCGCCTACGATAATATCGGTAATCTGATCGATCTCGACCTCAAGCATCCGCCGACCTATCTCACGCTGATCGCCGCGCGTAATGCCGAATTATTACTGCGCTCCGGATTTACCGGAGCGGTGGGCGCAGGCGCGCTGCACAATATCGATGTCACCCTCAAACGCGCGATCAACAATGGTCTCATTCAGGGGCCGCGTTTCCTCGCCTGCGGACGCGATATCGTTACAACCGGCGATTCGGTTGATTTCCATCCGTCATGGTGGAAGCTCGGGATGGAAGGACTCGGGCTAATCTGCGACGGACCCGACGAATTTCGCAAAGCCGTGCGCGACGAAATCAAGCAGGGCGTCGAGATAATCAAGCTCTACCCGACCGGCGGACACGGCCTGTCGTGGCCAGCCGACGTGATGACCATGACGCAAGAGGAGTTGAATGCCGCGGCCGATACCGCTCACGAGCGCGGCAAGAAGATTCGCGGTCATATCATTTCCAAACGCGGCATCCTCGCCGGCCTCGATGCGAAGCTCGACGTTATCGATCACTGCGATATGATGGACGAGGAATGTATTGACCGGCTTGTCGAGCAGGGCACGTTTGTCGTGCCGAGTCTCTATTTCCCCTACATGATGGTCGAGCAGAAGCGCCGCACCGGTAAGGCGGCCTTCCCCGGCGTCGAAGAAATGGAACGCGGCCTCGAACAATCATACCGGATTCTGCCCAAGGCGCAGGCAGCTGGCGTCAAGTTCGTCGTTGGCGATGATTTCGGCACCTCGGCGATGCCGCACGGGGAATACGCGAAGGAACTCGAAGCCTACGTCAAAGGCGCGGGAATTCCAGCGCTCGATGTGCTCAACTGGGCGACCCGCAATGGCGCGGAATTGCTCGGCATGAAGGACGATCTCGGAACCATCGAATCAGGCAAGCTGGCCGATTTGTTGGTCATCGATGGCGACCCGACGGCGGACATCACAATCTTGCAGGATCGCGCGAATCTGAAAGTCGTGATGAAGGGCGGTCAATTCGTCGAGTGTGATTTGACGCCCTCGAAGGTCACGGCCAAAGCCGCCTGATCAAGGCTCCTTGATGCGCGGGGGGAAGCTTAGCTTGAGGGTTGTGTTATCCCCCCTGCATCCGGCTTTGATGGAACGATCAAGCTATTTTGCGAGCTGCGTTCCAATCCTGTCTAGCGCGCGAGATGAATCGTAAGAGCTTAGATAGGTTTATTTGTGCCCCTCATCTTCAGTCAGATTTTCGGCATGCGGAAAACGCACCTGGAATGTCGATACGGCGAATTTAACAAATGCGGCAGCCGAGGCAACAGCGAGGCGCGCATGACGCGCCGCAACCCTCTATGCGAAGAGTTGCGGCCATGACCAATGCCGTAGAGGTTGCGAAGCTCCGATAGACCTTGGCTAATTTGTGAGAGATTGCTCAGTATCCGTTTGATGACCTGCCCTCCTTTCGCTTGCTCCGAGATTCCTTCGGGAACCAACTGCAATGCTTTCAATGTTGATTTCACAAGCTGGGGCATATCCGCATTAGCCGTAACAGCGAGATCCAACCCCTCCGCAATATGCCGGCAGCAGGTCTCGATTAATTCTTTCGCCATTCCGATCGCTAAGGCCGGATCCGCGTCAATCGCAGCCTCGATGCGGCTCAACTCCTGGTGCATGCCTGCACTATTAAGCACAGTGGCAGTGCGGTGTAGTGATTTTTCGGCACGGGCATAAACTGAATTCCGGAGTTGCGCTCGAAACCGCTTATTACCGCTGGATGTTCCGGCTTCGATCAAATTCCAGCCGTCGTGATGGAGCTCATTCCTCAGCTTCTCGGCCAGTCTTGACGCTTCGTTATGATCCGGCCTGACCTTAGCATCGACCAGCAGTTCAACGAATTTGAGAAATCGCGCGTCAGGGAGATTGAGGATGTCAAGACGATCATCATAATAGATCCAATCATTGGGCCAATCATCGTTCACGATGCGATGCTGCCAGATGTCCGCAGCCATATCGGCAAAGCGCGAGTCTCGCGACGGGAGCGCTGCTAAATCGAACACTTCAGCAAGAAAATCGGTCTCGATCAGCTCTCCATTCCAACAAACCTTCTCTCGTCGCAACATTTCAACGATGGTGTTTCTTGTGCGTTCGGAGACGGCACCCCCTCGCAAATCGGGGCGCCCTGAAAGCACCACAATTAGTGGTACTAATTTGGCGGTGTACCAGTCAGTCGTTAGTTGTTCGACGGCGTGGCTAAGTCTTTTAGTTATCTGCTCCTCTAGGCGCTCTTGGCGACTATGCAGTATGGCGTACGTCTCGGCGTCGATTTCAATCGAAAGGGTGTAGAGGTTGGTGCCACCATTCCAGTTGTCATAGCCCGTCTGCTGGAAACGGCAGCGACCCCGGCGCACAAGGAAGCGGCCTCAGCTTCATCCGCCGAGCTCAACATACGCACAACCGTCTCAAGTATTTCTTCATCAGCAACCGAAAGACCCGACTTGGACATCGCTCGTTCCTATAACATTTTGGCCGCGAATCGGCCTTTTAATTTGCCGTCAATGGTGGCCCCGCGCTGGCTAACAATGTGCGGGTGACGGAGAGAACGAGTTGTAGAACCCTACTTCCCGTCAGCGATTCCGTTTTCGATGCCTGCTGACAGCTCCCGCGGAACAAGATCAACTGGCTTCAACTCATCGATTTCCTGCTTGCTCGTAACGCCGAGTTCGCGGAAGCGCCGAGCGGTTGGCAACAACCTGCTTTCAATTGAACCGATCGCCTGATTGTAGCAGTCCACGGAATTGCGCAGCGCGCGTCCCATCCCAGCGAAGTGTTCCGTCATTTTAGCGATACGGTCGTGCAACTCACGTCCTAGTCCGCTAATCCGTTCGGCATTTTCCGCCAGACGCTGATGACGCCAGCCGTAGGAAACCGACTTGAGCAGCGCTATCAGCGTAGTGGGCGTCGCCAGAATGACGCGGGCCGCTGCGCCATCCTCGATCAAGCTGATATCGTGCTGAAGCGCAGCACTGAAAAACATCTCGCCCGGCAGGAACAGCACGACAAATTCCGGCGCTCGATCGAACGCGTCCCAATAAGATTTAGCGCTGAGCTGCCCGATATGATTGCGAATCTGCCGCGCATGGTCGCGCAGCTTGGCGGTGCGTTCCACCTCACCGTCGGCCTCGATCGCCTCCATATAAGCTTGCAGCGGCGCTTTCGCATCGACTACGATCCGCTTGTTCTCCGGCAGCCGAACCATCATGTCTGGCCGGAGGCGGCCTTCCGCAGTCGTCACCTGCGCCTGTTCATAAAAATCGCAGTGATCGATCATTCCGGCAATCTCGACCACGCGGCGCAACTGAATTTCCCCCCAGCGTCCGCGCACGGTTGGTGTCTTGAGCGCATCGACCAGCCGATTGGTCTGCGAACTGAGCGAACGTAACTGATCAGTCAGCACGTCAGTCGCGCCGCGCCGGTCGTTCTCGATTCGGCGGATCTCACGATCGAGGCTCGCCAGCGAGTCCTTGACCGGTCCGACGATATGCCCGATCTCGGCGCGCCGTGCGTCGAGGTCGGCGACTGATTGCTGTTGGATCGAGGCGAATCGTTCCGCCGCTAGGGTCAGGAAGCTCTCGCTGCTCGCCTTCAATGCATCCGCCGCCAGCGATTTGAAAGCATCAGCGAATTTCTGTTCGGTTTCATTGAGTAACCGCTGCTGTTCCTCGAATCGTCGTCGCATTTCCTCGACTCGTGCAGCCATCGAGCCGCGCTCTCCCGTGACACTTTCGAGCTTTTCACGCAGGTCGGCATTTTCAGTCTTGCGTCCCTCGAGTTCCGCGCGCAACGCCGCGCTCTCGGCTGATGCCGCGGCGGCCAGCGTCTCGGCTCGACGAAGTCCGTCTTCAAATTTCGTGCGGCCTCGCGATAGCGCGGCGAACCACGCGAGCGCACCGCCTACCACAATCCCAATCAGAACCGCGATCAACAGCATCAGCCAGACCCTCCGCTCATCGGAGATCAGATTTCGCGATCTTACGTGCGTTCCTAAGAAGCGTCCATTTTGTTTTATCGCACTCGTCCACAGACCCAACGCATTTGATGCTAGCTGGGGATTATACGGATGCTATTTTGTTAATGCTCTTCGCCGCCCAGATTCCTGGACGCGGCAGGTGGTGCTTGCGGCACCCCGACCCGCTGAGGCGATAACGACGCCTGCGGGTCTGACCATTCGAGCCAGGTCACTGCGCCGAAAGCGCCAATCCAGGAGCCGGCCGCTGCGAACAAAATATAGACGGGGTTTTTCGTATAACTGATTACGGCGAAGGCTGAGAGCAGGTACCAGATGCTGCTCCAGCTTGCGGCTCTTACTCTGCGGCGTGCGGAGACGGCCCCATTAAACAGCACGTAAACCGCATCGGTAGTGGCGGTCGAGGCCAATACGCCCAAGCCGATCCAGACGTTCGGAATAGTCATGCGAGCCTCACTGATGAGCGGAGTGCGAGCAAACTCACAGCTTTAATCCTACGTTCATTCCGACTTTCGATTCTGAAGTCGTTTCGCAACAATCGTCCTTGGATTGAAATTCTGCTATTTCAGCCGCATTGTAACGATTTCAACTGGCGTCTATGGTTGCCGTAGATTCGTCCGGTACCGGTGGCGAATCGTCGAGATGCCACGGCACGCTGACCAGCACCAACCGAGGACCGCCATATCGAAGCAGCGCCGTTCGCAGCTGGCGTGCGCGATGATTGTGGAGCAGGTGCTCCCACCAGTGTATTTTCACTAATTCCGGAACGATGATGGCGACCTCGCGCGTGGGAAATTCCTTTTCCAGTTTACTCACATATTCCAACAGCGGCGGCGCGAAGGTACGGTACTTCGAGCGGACCCTTATCAATCTGGGCGGGCGAACCCGGCTTTGCACTGCTGGCCGCTCCACGTAACGCCGCCAATCCTCCCTGAAACGCTCTTCTTTCTTATCATCGCGGGGCTCCGCTACGGCGCTTAGATGAATTACAATTACATCTCCTGAAAGACGCATGCCGAAGCGCAAAGCTTTAGCGGTCAGGCGATTCCATCGCTCGGCCGCTACCAACATGACAGGTGGCTGGTTGCTGCTCAGGTCCAATGGCTGGAGAGCTCGGGTCTCATGCTCCAAGCGATCGTAGTAGCGTCGCACCGCCTTGAAGGTCACGATCAGCGCCGGGATCATCAGGAGCGTGATCCAGGCGCCTTCGCGGAACTTGGTCGCGAGAATAATGGCCAACGCGGTTGCGGTCGCGATTGCGCCAACGCCGTTGATGATGAGCTTGCCATGAACTCCGATCGATCCGGCGCGTAAATTCTGTGCCCCTCTCGAGCGTTGCTTCCGCCAATGCGCTACCATACCGGCTTGCGACAGAGTAAAGGCGAGGAAGGCTCCTATCGCAAATAGCGGAATCAGCCGGTCGGTGATGCCATCGAAAATTATCAGGAGCAAGCCAGCCGTCACCGCGAGAAACACGATTCCGACGGAAAAGACCAGCCTGCGACCTACGGTCGCGAAGCCGGCAGGGAGATACCCATCTTTGGCGATCATGCCGCATAATCTAGGGAGATCGGCAAAGCTGGTATTGGCCGAGAGCGACAGGACCGCTAGTACACTGCCGATGGTCACGTAATAGAAGGGTCCGCGTCCCACCACTGCCGCTGCCAACTGCGAGAGCACGCTCTGATATCCAGGCCTGGTCTGGTCCATTGCCTCGATGCCATAAGCCCGCGACAGATACGCGATGCCGCCCAGCAGCATGGCCAAAATGACAACAATGGCGGTCAACGTGCGATGCGCCCGTTTCACAGCCGGTTCGCGAAACACGCTCACGCCATTACTTACTGCTTCGACTCCGGTCATAGCGGTGCAGCCGCTGGCGAACGCCCGCATTAGCAGCCACAGCGTCACTGATTCGGTTGCGGAGCGGGGTACAGGTGGCGGAATCACTGCTTGCGGATGACCTGCGCTCGCAATCGCCCGGGTAATTCCGAGAATAAGGACCACGGTGAAGCAGCCAACGAAGAGGTAGGTCGGAGGTCCGAACACCCCACCCGACTCGAGCGTGCCGCGCAGATTTACCAGCGTGATGGCCCCCAGCACCGAAAGGCAAAGCGCGAGCGTGTACGGATGAAGACCCGGAACAGCAGAGACCAGCGCCGCAATCCCGGCTGATATGCCTACGGCGACATTGAGGATGTAATCAATCAAAAGCGCGGCGCCGGCTAAGAGACTTAGATTCGCGCCAAGATTCTCGCGAGCTACGATGTAAGAACCGCCGGCGTTCGGATAGGCCGCAATGGTCTGGCGATATGAGATGTACAGGACAGTCAGCAGTGCGAGGATCGCGAGCGTGATCGGCTCGATGAAACGTAATCCGGCCGCGCCCAGCGGGAGCAGGATCGTAAGCGCCGCTTCCGGCCCATAGGCCGATGACGCCAATCCGTCCAGTCCGAACGTCGGTAAACCGGCAAATGCGCCGATCTTCCGCTCCGCTTGCTCGTTCGACGGGAGCGGGCGACCCAACATCAAATTGATCAAAGACATAGGCGTAAGCTTGGTGATGCGATTCAAGAACTAGTTTGGCGCGTCAATTGGGATCTGGCGACGCGATTATACCCTGAATCTCAGGCGTACTGGATATTAAACACGCATGAGATCGGGTGATCGGGCCACTGGAAAGACTTGATTACCGGAGTTTCCGGCGAGCGGCCTCGCCGGAAACTCTCTGCAATTATCGACGAGAGCATCTCGTCTTGTGCGACGCCCAAGTTATTGCGGGGTCAAGCTGCCAAACAGTCCATCGGCTTCACTATTAGGCCCTGCGGTGAAATAAAGCGCCCCTGGCTCGGAGCCTTGGGCGCCCCGGAGGACAGAGCCCATAATCCATCGATCATGATCGGGTGCTTCGAGGAGTCAGAGAGCTGGCCGACAAACATGCGAGTTATCGGGTTATAGGCATTGATTCGGCCATCGCCGAAATTGCCAATCAAGATCGCATTGCTGAAGCGCCCGAAGTTGAACGGCGCCTCGGCGATTCCCCACGGAGCATTTAGCGATCCCCGTTTCGCCAATGTTTCAATCAAATTGCCACTGGTGTCAAAGATATCGACCCATCCTAATCCGGCCCCGGCTACATCGTCGTGCTTGGCAGCATCCTGCTTGGCATAGGTAACGATCAGATTACCCGTGATATTGGCGATCCCAAATGGCGCGGCGTCTGCTGGCCGATTTGGATCGTTGAACGAGCCGCTCAGCTTTGCCGGGCTGAAGGTACTATCGAACACGTCGATTTTACCGGAACGGAAGTTGGTCGCGTAAAGGAAAGAGCCCGATGCGTTATTGCCGAGCGCCAACCCCTTGTACACTGCGCTATTTGAACTACCGCCCCGTGAATTATCAACCACAATACGCGCGTTCATCAGATCTAAGACGTTGTTCCAAGTGGCAATCGTGCCATCTTCAGCTGCGAAGATAAACAGTGCCGAATCGCTGGTGCCAGGGATTAGAAACAAGGTCGGGTTCGTCTGTGCGACAATGCCTGTCGGCGTTCCACCATTCGCGCTCAAGCCGGCTGGCGCAGGGATGTGTACTACGAGCGAAATAATATTGCCGAGTCCATCATAGAGTGTTGACAGGCCGGAGTTGTTGTCAGAGATCCAGAATGGGCCGCCCGGAAAAGAAGTTATTCCCCAAGCATTGAGCAAGTTCGGATCGGTGGTTGTCGCCGAAATTGCGCCGTCGGAGATCAGGTTCGTCTGAAGATAAGTGCCGCTGGCAGCGCGGGCTGAACTCGCTGCCATCGCCGGAAGGACCGACATCCCGCATATCCCAAGCACAATGACTAACTTTTTAATACTCACTTGCTTTCCTCCACTACAGTTTGGCTATTCGAGAAATGTTGATTGCAATTTCAACCATACCGGACCTGATCGCGCCTCCTCTTCGCGATGCTCACTCTCAGCGGACGATTATTTCTCCAGCCATCCCGGACGCTTCATGCGCGACACAAACGTAGCGGTAAATGCCAGGCGTGGTGAAAGTATGCGAAAATGTTTCACCCGGTCGCATGAAGCCGGAATCGAAGATTGATGCGTCCTTTGGACTCGCTACATCCGAGCCTGCGATCGCCATCTCGTGATCATCAGTGGCATGATGAACGGCGTTGCCGACGTTCTTCCAGACCACGGTTTCACCGACTTTAATCGTGACTGAGCGCGGCTCGAAGCTCGGCGGCATATCAAGCATCTGGATTACAATGTTCGATTCAGCGGTCCTTCCCGGACGAACGGAACTGGCTAACGCCACTGATACTGCGGCGAGTACCAGCAGACCGCGCGCCATCGCTGACAAACGATTAAATTTAGACTGACTATCTACCTTCATTACCGTTTCCTCCGTTTAATGAGCTTCTTTAAGAAGTTCCTTGATGGCTTTCATGTTCTTGGCGGGCATGATTGATTGTGTCCGCATATGCATCGTGATCGCGTCCCACTGGGCGGGAGAGAATTGTGAGCCGGGTCGTGCGTTATGACACTGTGCACAGTAAACAGGCCAAAGCTTCGCCCCTTGTAGGAAAAGCTGCCGCTGTTCAGGAGATTCCATCGAGGCTCGCGTTGAACTCGCCCAGGCGAACCACAGTCCAATGACGAGTACGAGGAACGTTATGAAGAATCTGTGAGGTTTCATACAAATTGCCTTCAGCGTGGCGTTAGAAGCCAATCGCTAATTGAGTAATGATGGATCTGTCGTTGGCAGTAGCGCCGGCAGGATGCGCCGTCACACTCGCACCGCTGAAATTGAACATTGTTCCGCCCGCGTGCGGCAGCTCAAGATCAAACTCCGTCTGCCATACGATTGACGGCTCAATCCAGTAATCCAGTCCAAGAGCGATTTCGCGAGCATGAGGAGAGAAGATCGAAGGCGAACCGTTAAAGGCCAACGCCGGTGTATTTTGAATTTCATCGGCTACGATCGCGCGCTGATTGACGCCTGAGTACCGGATTACCGGCTCGAGGTGATGAATCGCGTTCTCAACCGTGTCACCCAGATGAAGATCTCCGAGACTCTGCAAGAAGTACCCGGCTTGCACGTACCATCCTTGACGATTGTCGGAGCCTGCGCCGTTCGGCATCTGGCGGTAGGTCTCAAGGAACTCGCCACGCGCCTGAAAATCCTTGCGCAAATAGGCGAAATCGACGCCCCAACCATTCAGCCACAGCGAGCCCATCCACTCGCCGTTATAAGTCGAGGCGCTCAGCTCGAGTCGGCCCAGGTTGGCGTCGAGCGGCAGCGGATAAATTCGGAACCGTGCGCCGTATGCACGGCCATGCGACTGGATTCCGATGTTCGTCGGTGACTCGAGCGCCTGCCCTACAACCGGTTGCGACAAGGAAGTATCAAATGTAGGTCCATTTGCCGCCCATACTGTATAGTCGATATCCTGGCCCAGCAGACCCCATTGAGCGGAACCGCGCAGTTGAATTCCTAAATCGGTGGGCGGGATCAGCGCCTCGGCTCCATAGGGAAGCGGGGCAGTAACCAGTCGATTAACCCACAAAGCGCTTTGCGCTTCATACCAGTCACCGAACGGTTGATCGAAAATTCCCGCATTGATCTCCATATAGTCGTTGAGAAAAATCTGGGCGGTCGCGACCGGCAGCGCGAACTCTGCGTGCGAGCCTTGAGGCAGGCCCGCCTCAATTTCGGCTTCGAACAATATCCAGTCGTTCAGTCGATAGAGCACTAGTGGCTCGAAGACGAGCGCAAAAGTGTTCTGATTGGTTTGGTGGTCGTAGATGAAGTCGCCTGCCGCGGCTCCGGCAAACGTGAACTGATGGGTACCGAGATAGCGATTCATGAACGAATCGAACTGCGGCGGCGAGGTGTCAACCGAAGCTTGCTCCAGCGCCTTATCGCGGACGTCCGATTTCTGCAGCTTCTGTTCGAGTTCGTGGATAAGTTTGTCGTCGCTTTCTACATGACTCCGCTCGTTTGCGTCCTCGGCCTCGAGGGCGCGAAGCTGGGCGCGAATTTGTGAAAGGTCGTTCGGCTCGGTTCCAAAGGCATCGGCCCTGCCGATCAATCCTAAGACAACCAAGCCGACGAGAAGAAATCGTGATAGTCGGACTGCGCTAGAATTCCATCTCGCCATAATGCTCCCCACTTTCATGAAGCGTCCTCCACCTCACTCGATGCGGTGTGAAGGCCTTTCTTAGGAAGCTATTTGGCAAATACAACGGTGGAGGTTACGAGCAGGCGAAAAAATTTTTGAACCGAGAATTTGAACAAGCCCGTAATCAGATGGTCGCCCGGACGCTAATGCGACGGTCACTCCCAATTGAAGTTTCAATAATTGAAGTTTAAGCTTGGGCTGCTGACGAAAGCGGTGCAAAGTTACGAAGACACGCCAATTATTATCATGCGGCACACATGCAAATCACACTTAGCTTTTGCCGCGAATCAGGCCGAAGTTGTATTGAAACTGCATCAGCAGAATATTTTTACCTTTGAATACGCCACCCGCATACGCGCTGTACTTGTCGTTGCCGAGGACGTCGATATACTGCAACATCAGCGAATACTTATTGCTCCAGGGCGGCGTCAAGACTACATTGGGGAATAGCTCCCAGGTATTGCCGTCCGGATTGTAGATCGAAGTGAACGTCGGAACGACCGCGCCCCACCACCAGCTAGTGCTCGCGTTAAATAGCAGATTTTCCTCGTTGTGCCGCCAACGTTCCGCGTAACCGCTATACACTAAATTCTTGTTTGGACTCAGAATCGTATAGTTGTTCCACTCCAGGTTGGCGGTAAGTCCGCCAGTCGAACTAAGCCATGGCGCAGCGAGATCGTCGATGTCCAATGCCACTAATGTATTAAGCGTACTCGAATAGTCGATGGCTGAAGCGCGCGCCAAATTAATCGTATTAAACGGCGTACGATCCTGCCAGACACCCTCGCTGCGTAATACCAGCGGCACTGACGATAAGGTTTCTCCAGGGAGATAAATCGGTCGATTGATGGTAACGCCTGCATCGTTGAATTGAGGGTACTCAAGTTGCAGATGCTGTCCTGTGGCCGCGTTGCCGGTAACGAAACTTGCCGGGTTCAATTGATGTCCGTGCCAATATAATGCGGTGAGTTCCGCGTTCCTTATCAGGGTATGAAGGCGTACCCCGCCGGTCGAATTGGCCCACGTATCGGCAGGAAGTTGATAGCGTTGAAACGGGCTGGCTAGATTCCGAATTTGAGGAAACGCCGCCTGCTTACCGGCTGGGGTCTGAGCAGGTATCGAAAACGGATAGGGATAAGGGTCGAAGCGGCCGCCGCTCGGCGCCAATAGATTGACTGCACCGGCGACGCTGTCCTGACCACTATATCTTCGGTCGGCGTAGCTGATTCCTGTATAGAGAGGCTGCCAGGCCGGAGCCCAGACGCCCTCGACAAAATTGCCTTCGAGCGGACCGCAGTTCGGGATGCTCAGTATTGGATGCACTATCCATATCGGCATCCGCGACTGCTCGAGGTTGGCGAAGCCGAAATTCCAGCTCAAGTCCTGCGGATTGATGACATCGCTTACGCGAAAGGCGATCGATTCCCCCCACGTGACAATCTGCCGGCCCGCGAATAATGTCAGCGAGCCGGTGGTCGATTTCCAGTACGCATCGCGAACATCATATCTGTTGTATATTTGCGACTGGCTTCGATCATAGATCAGGTTTGGTCCTGCTATATTGTGTGCTTCCCATTGATAAGGCGGCTCGTAAACCAACCAGGAGCGCACGAAGAAATAATTGTCGGCATTAAGCAGGTAGTTTGCATCAAGCTGCATAAGTTCGCGCTCAACGGCGAGGGAATTGGCGCCATGATGCTCTCCCGCCTGCCTGCCAAAATTCGTCAATGCTGACGAGTTGACCCACATCCCTGAGGTGTTTTGCAGAAACCCGCTGAGCGACAATCCGCTTAGCCACGCGCTGGAGCCGCTTACATCCGCAAAAGGTTCATTACTGCCGACGAAAATCTCCTGGGCGAAATGGCCAATATCAGTACTTACGTCGCCAGTTGTCTGTCCGTAGCTCCGGGGTGGGTTGCCACCCACGCTCGCGGTAATTATCAAGGCAGGCAACCAGCGTAATAATCGCAACAAGTCCAAGGTTCACATCGCAGCGGTCTGTTGCGGCGACTTCGTTTTCCGCATCGCCTTTGACGTCGCGCACGACCCATCACTGAAGGGCGACGGCCTTCGTTATCCACCGATTTTCATCAACGCCTCGAGGCTGGCGTATCGACGAATATCGAGGTATCCATCCCGGGCGCAATCCGAATTGATACACGGCTTTATGCCGGGAGATACCGTGACGTGCTTGTTAATGAAATTAACTAGAAATCCCACGTTCGGTCCTGTGAGAAGTTCGACCACGTCACCACCGGTCTGAGGGATCTCGGCGGGATAGAGCAGCACAAACTGCGACTTGAACAGCTGACCGGCCGGATTATATAGATCGAGTTCGCCCGCGCCGAAGTAGTTTTCCTTGTCCACGTACATCACTCGTCGCGAGTAGCAATAGCCCTTAGCGGCGCTTGGGAGCCGCTGGAGGGAAATTACATAACTGTCGCGCAATTCCCATTTCCCCATCGCCGGTTTAGTAAACGGCACAACGCCGAGCGTACCGGGATAATAGAACTTACTATCGAGTTGCGCTGATCCTCCGGGAGAATCAAACGCGGCGGGCGCGGCATGTTCGAGCGCCAATATCTTTTTCTCACCTAGATAATCAATCCGATACAATTGCGGGAGACCCGGCGGGCCGTCGTTTTCGTCGTCGATTAGATAGTCGCTGCCGAACATCAGCGCGCAACGCGCGGCTTGCGACAGCCGCAATGACTTCCGCAGCGTTGGCACATACTCGTAAAGCTCGTCGAGCAGGGAAGGATCCGCCGGCGTCATGTCAAGAATAGTGGAGTATTTTCCCTGCTCGGGAGTGATCTGTTCGCTATACTTCACGAAGTAGTAACCATTCGCATCGGCTATGGTCTGCGGATAGCCGACGTCGCTCAGAAATCCCAATTGTGAGAAAACGCTCCTGACTTCGGAAGTCTGCGTCATGTTGCCGAAACTGTCGAGCGCATAAGTGAAAGTCTGGGCACGTTGCACCCGAGGCTGATAGCGATAATAGGAATCCCAAAAAATTCGCTGGCCGATAAGCGCCGGGTCTCCCTCGAGAGGGTGCGGAAAAGGCGGTCCCGCCACGTACCCGGAAGGAATATAGCTGCCCTCGGAAGTTCGGGTAAGCTTCACCTGACTCGCATACCGCACCGTATTATCGGGATATTTTTTCGGCAGCGGAATCGATATGGTTGGACCCACTTCGAGCTGGACTCCGGCTGGCATATGCCAGAAATGGCTCCCTTCGAACAGCGCGATCATCCCTTCTGACATGCCTGATCAATGTCGGCGGTTATGGCGATTTTATCAGCGTGATCGTCTCTCCAACCCAATGACACCATTTATGCGCATAGTGCTTAGCGCTCTCTCAGCCCATCAGCATTAGGTAAATCCCCTTCGCCCTATTCTGCGCGAGGAACAATCTGTCCCCGATTCCTTCACGCGCCTCGCTTACAGGGCGGTGGTTCGTCAAGTCGCTGCTTCTTAGCAGCAATCGAGGTCGAAAGCTCATTTCCCAGAAGCGCTTGAATTTTGTGGTGCAGATTCGGAGCTCGTACAACATCGGTGATAATCGCACACGCGTCGGCTCCCGCCGCGAGCACGTCCGTCACGGTGGCCTCGGTGATTCCGCCGATCGCGACGATCGGCAGGCTCACTGCTTGGCGGACCTCGCGCAATCGATCAAGACCTTGCGCGCTCTGCACGTTTTTCAAGCCGCCGGAATAGATCGCGCCGAATCCGATATAGTCGGCCCCTGCGGATTCGGCGGCGACCGCCTGTTCGACAGAATGGGTCGATATGCCGATCAGCTTGTTCGTTCCTATCAACTCGCGAGCGGCAGCTAGCGGCAAATCTTGTTGGCCCAGATGCACGCCGTCTGCATTGCTCAAAATCGCGATATCCACGCGATCATTGATTATCAGTGTTGCCTTGAAATCGCGGCATAGAGCGGCAATCTCATGCGCTGCGACAAGGAAGTCGCGCGAAGCCATTTGCTTGAGACGCAATTGCAAAATCGTTGCTCCAGCTGCGAGTAACTCACGCGCGAGGGCCACCGGTTGATGACCGCCAGCGGTATCGATCATCGCGTAAAAATGCGATGGGAGGCGCATAATGCTCAGTTGCTCAGCGTGCGAGTGATCGCGATGCGATGATCGGCCAGCTTTTTTCGCAGAGTGTTGCGATTTAGACCCAAAATTCGCGCAGCTTGCACCTGATTCCCGCGCGCACGCTCCAGCGCCAGCTCAATCAAGGGCTTTTCCAGCTCGGATACAATCCGTTGATGCAAGTCACGCGGCTCCGCGCCATCTTCGCCGACTATCTCGGCGAGCCGCCGATAAATCAAGTCGCTCAATGAGGCATCGCCATTAACTGTCGCCGACTTGGACGCGCTTCGGACCAATTCCAAATCGTCAGCTTGAATCGCGGCGCCGCGCGATAATAGAGCAGCTCGTAACACGGTATTTTCAAGCTCGCGGACATTGCCCGGCCAATCATAATTGTGAAGCTTCTCGCGAGCTTCGGCAGAAATTGAATGGCTCTGCGCGCCCATCTCACGGATTGCCTTGGCGATAAAATAATCGGTCAGCTCGGGAATATCCTCACGGCGCTGGCGTAAAGGCGGCAGATTGATTGGAATGACTTTAAGACGAAAATAGAGATCCTCGCGAAAGCGCCGCTCGGCAACCGCAGTTTCGAGTTCCTGATTGGTCGCAGCAATTATCCGGGCCTGCGCCTTGAGTACTTCGAAGCCGCCGACCCGAGAGAATTCACGTTCTTGCAGAACGCGCAGCAACTTGGGCTGCAACTCGATCGGCAAATCACCAATCTCATCAAGAAAGATAGTCCCGCCGGCCGCCTGCTCGAATTTGCCGGGACGTCGTTCGGTCGCGCCGGTAAAGGCGCCGCGCTCATGGCCAAACAATTCGCTTTCGAGCAGTCCCTGCGGAATCGCCGAGCAATTCACCGCGATGAATGGACCACGCCAACGCGGCGACTTGAAGTGAATCGCGCGGGCCACCATTTCTTTACCGGTACCGCTTTCGCCGCAGACCAGCAGAGTCGCGTCATTGGTGACGACCCGGCCGATTAGCTTGTAAATTTCCTGCATTGCAGAACTGCGTCCGATAATCTCGCCGCCCGTCGGCTGACGGTTTATTTCAGTTTTCAGGTGCGAGAGCGCGGAAGCCTGAACGAACGCATCGACGGCCCGACCGACAGCAGCAACCACCAAATCGAGGTTCTCGAAAGGTTTGGTCAGATAATCATGTGCGCCGCGCCGCATGGCCTCGATTGCGTTGTTCATCGTGCTGGCAGCCGTGATGACGATCGTCAACGTCCGCGAGCCGCTGTCGCGCGCCTGCGTCAGCACTTCCAGACCGCCCGGCCCGGGCATCATGATGTCAACCAGGGCCACTGGATGGCGATTCGAGACCAACGCCTGCAGTGTGGATTGGCTATCCGCAGCCTCTTCAACCGTATAGCCGGCAAGTTCAAGCCGATGATGCAAGACGAGCCGGATGCCGGGATCATCATCCGCGACCAAAACAGACATTGAATTAGAGGAACTTATGGATTGAAGATTATGGTCGGTCACAGACATATTGAGATTATATCGTAGAGACGAATTTAGCCGAAAAGGGGAGCTTGGCGCGATATGACGAGGTCGCAATTGAGATAAAGGCCCATCTCGATGCGCTGTTGCGACCGTGTGCTATTCTCGACTAAGGCAACCAGACCGATGATGTCAGCTCAGAAAGACCGTTTTGATGCGATTCTTCGCCAACATGGTATTGACCGGCTGCGTCGAATCGCACCTGAGACATTGCAGATCAATGTCGGTAAGCGATGTAATCAGGCTTGTCATCATTGCCACGTCGATGCGGGTCCGGCGCGCCGCGAGATTATGACGGCTACAACGGCGGCCCGAATTGTTGACCTGATCAAAGCAAATCCCGCAATCCGATGCATTGATTTGACCGGCGGCGCGCCCGAGCTGAACCCGAACTTTCCAACGTTGGTCGAGGCGGCGCGGAAGGTGGGGCGGAGCGTTATCGTGCGCTGCAATCTGACCGTACTCTTCGAGTTCGGTATGGAATGGCTTCCGGAATTCTATCGCGCCAATCAAGTACGGTTGGTCTGCTCGCTGCCTTGCTACACCGCCGAGAATGTCGCCAGGCAGCGCGGACCGCAAGTCTTTGAGAAGAGTATTCGGGCCTTGTCCCTCCTCAACCAACTGGGCTTCGGCAAGGGCGATCTCGTTCTCGACCTCGTTTACAACCCGGTCGGAGCGGCGCTGCCGTCGCCACAGCCGGAACTCGAAACTCAGTATCGCGCTGAACTCACAGGCAATTTCGGAATTTATTTTAACCACCTGCTCACGATCACCAACATGCCGATCAGTCGCTTCGCCGACCAACTCGCGCGCTGGGGACAGCACGAAGAGTATATGGGTTTGCTGATCAATCACTTTAATCCGGCGACGATTATCAGTTTGATGTGCCGGACATTGATTAGCGTGGGTTATGACGGAAAGCTTTACGATTGCGATTTCAATCAAATGCTCGAAATCCCGCTTGGCGACATGCCCCGCACGATCTGGGAGATTGAGGATCTAAGCAGCCTCGAGGGCGTCTCCATTGGGACCGGTGCACATTGCTTTGGATGCACCGCCGGAGCGGGTTCGAGTTGTGGTGGCGCGCTTGCCGCTGCGTAAAAATCCATCACGAAAAGTTCCTCAATAACGCTTCACATGGTATGACCGGAACCATCGAAACCGCATCGGAGACGAATTAATGGCCGATCTGCGAATCGAAGGAAGCTGTGATCCGTGTTTTGAGCGAGTTCGGGCCGCCTTTGCCGAGAACTTCGCGAAACGCAACGAATATGGCGCTGCGGTCGCTCTTACGCTCGATGGAAAAATCGTCGTGGATCTATGGGGCGGACACGCCGATAAAGCCCATTCACGACCGTGGATGCGCGACACTATCGTCAATGTGTTTTCTACTACTAAGGGCTTAACCGCGATCGCCGCGCATCGGCTCATTGATCAGGGTCTGCTCGATCTGGACGCTACCGTTGCGAGCTACTGGCCGGAGTTCGTCCAGGCCGGCAAAGACCATATCCGCGTAAGACAACTCCTGAACCATCGTGCAGCTTTGCCGGCAATTCGTCAGCCGCTGCCGGAAGCAGCCTGTTATGACTGGGACGCGATGACCAAAGCTTTGGCGGCGGAGATACCGTGGTGGATTCCGGGCACGCGGCATGGCTATCACGCGACTACCTACGGATGGCTGGTGGGCGAAATAATACGGCGAGTGAGCGGAAAATCAGTCGGACGCTACTTTCATGAAGAGATCGCCGCGCCGCTCGGAATCGATTGTCATATAGGGCTGAGCGTGAAAGACCAAGAGCGCTGTGGGCAAATGATCCAGTCACCACCACCGCCACCTGATCAAGTGAACATCTTCAAATACACTCAGGATCATCCGGAATCAGTGACCGCCAAGGCCTTTATGAATCCGCCCGCGGCGATGAAGCTTGGCGTCGTGAACGGGCGTTTATGGCGTAGCGCGGAAATTCCCGCCGCCAACGGCCATACCACGGCGCGTGCTTTGGCCCGGCTTTATGGAGCGCTCGCCCGAGGCGGCGAGATCGATGGAATTCGCGTGCTCGAACCCTCGGCGATCGTACGCTGTTATCAGGAAGAATCGAATGGACGCGATGAGGTGCTGATGGTCACGACCCGCTTCAGCACGGGATTTATGCTTACGCAACCGCACGATCCGATGGGACCGAACGGCCATCCTTTTGGGCATTCAGGAGCCGGCGGATCGCTCGGCTTTGCTGATCCTGACGCCAAGCTCGGCTTTGGCTATACCATGAATAAAATGGGTCCTTATATTTTTGTCGATCCACGCGCCCGCGCGCTCGTCGATGCCGCGTATGCGTCGCTATGATAGTTAAAGGAGAGAGATGACATCCGGATTAATCACCTGGTTCCCCATCGCTGTGATGCTGGTCGCCGCGACGCTGATCGTCGGGCTGATGGTATCGATTAATCGATTGATTGGGGCCAAACGCAATCTTACCGAGGTCAAAGCCGAACCCTTCGAGTGCGGCAACCCGCCCAGCGGCAGCGCGTGGGGCCGCTTCTCCGTGAGGTTCTATCTCACTGCCATTCTTTTTCTGGTCTTCGATGTCGAGGTGGTATTCCTCTATCCGTGGGCGGTGGAACTGCGCAAATTGGGGATGTTCGGCTTTATTGAGGCGCTAGTATTTATCGCGATTCTACTCATTGGACTGATTTATGCTTGGGAGCGCGGCGCACTTGACTGGGACTGAAGAGAGCCTCCGGCCAGCCATCGACTCGGTCCAATAAACTGGATCATCCTTTTTCGCTTGTTTGTGCGCTGTTATTATCGTTAGACGTCAAATCGTAATTGATGATCACCGACTCGCAATCAATCCGGGCAGAAGCTACCGCTCCTGCGCGGGTATTGATCGTCCTTCTAGGATCAATTGGCGATGTTGTGCGCGCATTACCGCTACTCGGTCGGATGAGAGCGGCGTGGCCCGCGGCTCATATTGCATGGGCGGTCGAGCCGAAATCCGAACCCATCCTGCGGGGCCATCCATGGATCGATGACTTGATCGTGTACGATCGCCGGCGTGCACCTTGGTCGTTCACTCCGTTTTTGCTCAAAATTCAACGCGGACGGTTTAATTTGGTTATCGACCTGCAACGCCATTTTAAGAGTGGCGTGATCGGGCTTGTCTCCGGCGCGAAGGACCGGTTAGGTTTCGCATCCATCAACGTTAAGGAGTTCAACCATCGATTCTCGACTCGCCGGATCGCAGCGCAGCCGCCGATGCGCTTGAAGCTGATGCAATATCAAGCCTTCGGCGATTTGCTGGGTATCGAGGCAGTGCCGATCAGGTTCGGACTCGAGCCCGACGCGGAAGCGCGGGAGCGAGCCCGTCAACTGATCGGCAATCTACCGCGTCCACGCGTCGCAGTGATTCTGGGTTCATCGTGGCCGAGCCGCATCTATTTTCCCAAAGCAATGGCGTCGGCTATCCGTAAATTGATCAATCCTTCTAATAGCGCGCAAAGCTTTACGCCGATTCTGGTCGGAGGCTCGGACGAGACCGAACTCGCGCTCGCGGTCCAGCGCGAGCTTGCTCCGGCAGTTGCCCTGAATCTTGCCGGCAAGACACGGCTTGGCGAGCTGCCGGCGATTTTTGCTGAATGCGATGTCGCTATGGGTCCGGACTCGGGGCCGATGCATATTGCTGCGGCAGTCGGCTGTCCGGTCGTCTCACTATGGGGTGCAACTGCGCCGGAGCGGTCTGCACCATGGGGATTTGCGGAGTATGCGGTACGTGGCGCAATTCCATGTAGCCCGTGTTACCTGCGGAACTGTCCGATTGGACGCGAGTGTATGCGCCGAATCACACCCGAGACGGTCGCGGATGAAATCCGTCGCGCCTATGCAGTGAATCGCGCGACACGCGAAAATTTCGATCCAAGCGCCATTCCGCGAGACGAAATCTCATCAGAGGTTGCGTGAGCCAACGCGTCGATTGTGCGGGCTGGCGCCTGGTTCTTGCGCTCCCCAACGATTCCGAAACGATCCGTGATCGACTCGTCAAGTTGATTTTGGCTACCGTCGATGGCCGCGAAGTCGTCCCTATGCGCCGCTCGCGCCATGCGGTCACCTTCAATGCGCGATTGCACCGCGATGCTCACGCGCCGTTAAGTCTATTCGTCAAAGTTCTTGATTCACCGCGCGGCTTTGAACGGGTGAAGCGGAAATTGCGCGGAACGCCGGCGTCACATGTGTCTCGCGTGACTTCCGAGCTGCTGGCAGCCGGCTTTGATGCTCCAGCTGTATGGGCTTATGGGTTCCATGTTTCAAGCGGGCGCGAGTTGATCGTCACGCCACGTGCGGCGGGACGTGGCCCACTGCGTACACTTGCTGCGATTGATAAAGCAAGCAAGCGAATGCTGCTCAAGGCGCTCGGCTGTGAAATCGCACGCCTCCATCAGGCGAGTTTCGTTCACGGCGATCTCACCCCCTTCAACATTTTCATCGTGGAAGGTGTCCGGCCACGTTTCGTGCTACTCGATCACGAGCGGACCCGGCGCGTTGGAACTGCCTATGGTCGGCAGCAATTACGCAACCTGGTTCAGCTCGGGCGTTTTGAGCTACCGGGCATTACACGTACTGATCGTTTACGGCTGCTACGTTCATACACGAGCAACATGAGTTCGCGCCAACGGCCGCGCGTCGAGCGCAAAATTATTGGGATGTTAGAACGGCGAATCCTGCGCGATGGGGGCCCGCAGCGGATCGCGTCGCTACATATTGCGTCATTAAGCCATGGAGTGGTCGGCGATTAAGTCGTTCAGTTCGCTCCGAGTCCCGAATCATGACGCAAACTGCGCAGCCTTATGCGGCGACACAACGATTGCAGATCGTGGGGATCGATCCGGAACGCAATTTTGGCGGCGGAGAAACTCAAGTGATGGGACTGACGCATGAATTGCTGCGCATGGGCCATCGCGCTGAGCTGGTCTGCGACCCTAAGGGCGAGCTATGGAAGCATGCATGCGCCGAGCAGATCATTTGCCATCCGTTGCGGGTGCGCAATTCGATAGATCTAATAGCCGGACTAAGGCTGCGCGCGATCCTTTCGCGCGGCTCGTATGATGTCGTCCATTTCCATACGGCGAGAGCACATTCGCTCGCACCATTTTCACGCAAGACTGCCAGAATTCAGGTGGTGACGCGCCGGATGGATTATCCTCCGAATCGCTATTTCGGGCCGTATCTCTATAACCGGGCAGTGGATCGCGTAATCGCGATTTCTGCCGGGGTGGCGGAGGCGGTGACGCGCGGCGGAGTCGCACGCCACCGCCTCCGCGTCGTGCCGAGCGGTGTCGACTGTGCGCGCTTTGTTCCACCGGATGCGGAGCAGCGCGCGCAGGCGCGTACGCGATTCGGCTTAGATACGACTGACCTGGCGATCGGCGCGATCGGCGCGCTGGTGCCCCGCAAGGGCCATCGCGTCTTGCTTGACGCGATGGCCCTTGCGGGGCACCTGAGCCATGCAGGAGCCATGCGCGACAAGCGAATTCATTGTCTGATCGCCGGTGCAGGTCCGTCGGCCGCTGAGCTCGCGGGCATCGCCCGCGAGCTCAGCGGCCAGCACCGCGTCACGATGCTCGGTGCTCTCGATGATCCCAGAAGTCTCTTGGGCGCGCTCGATTTATTCGCAATGCCATCTCTCAATGAGGGCTTGGGGGTCGCGGCGCTCGAGGCGATGGCTTCCGGTATCCCGGTAATTGCAAGTGCCGTCGGTGGATTGTGTGAAGCGGTAGTCGATGGAACAACGGGCAGACTCGTTAGGCGCAGCGACGCATCGGCATTGGCGGAAGCAATTATGGTTTTGGCGCAAGCGCCAGACGTGCGCATTGCGATGGGCGCCGCGGGCCGTACCCGCGCGCTTGATCATTTCAGCATGCAGGCCATGGCTCGTCGGACCCTCGATGTCTATTCTGAGGCTCTGGCAGGGCATTGACAGCTTGTTAAGAGAGGATAGGTTCGTTTCAGCATGCGAAGCATGACCGGGTTTGGACGCGCGGAATTGACCCGCAGTGGTGTGCAGGTAACCGTCGAGATCCGCACGCTCAATCAGCGTTTCTTTGAGCTGAAGCTCAATCTTCCGCGCGGATGGGGTGAAAGCGAGAACGAAATACGCAAGCTGGTGCAGGAGTGCGTCGAGCGCGGACGCGTCGAGTTGTTCATTCGCACAATTGTTCTGAAACCCCCGCAGATCAGAATCCAGGTCAATGAAGACTTGGCTCACGAGTACGTCAAAGAATTGCGCCGTCTCGGCGAAAAGCTGGGCTTGAATGGAAAGCTGGGTCTCGAAGCGGTACTTCAGCGTTCGGAGATTTTTCGTATTACCGAAGAAGAGAGCGATTCCGGTGCAGGCGTGGAACTCGCAATGGTGGCGCTCCGGCGCGCACTGAAGACGCTCGGGGCCGAACGCATCCGCGAGGGACGGGAACTGAAACGCGACTTTGAAGACCGTTTGAAGCACCTCATCGACGCGCTGCCGCAAATCCAGACCCTTTCAGCTCGCGCACGCACGACGGTCAAAGCGAACTTCGAAGCACGAATGCGAGAGATGCTCGGGGAGGCGCCGATTAACGAAAAGCGGCTCTATGATGATGCTTTGGCAAGCGCCCACCATGGGGATATCACCGAAGAACTCACCCGTCTGAAAGTGCATCTGAAGGCGATGGGACCGCTACTCGGCCGAGCAGGAGCGGTTGGCAAGTCGATCGAGTTTCTGTTGCAGGAGATCAATCGCGAAATCAACACGATCGGAGCTAAATCGCAGGACGCTCAGATGTCGCAGATTACCGTCGCGATGAAGGGGGAAGTCGAAAAAATGCGCGAGCAGGTGCAGAACGTAGAGTGATGCACCATGCTGTCGGCAGGTTGCGCGGGTTTTCGGCTATACTATGGTAGGAATGGATTCGATTGGCCGGTCGCGGCGCGGTATAATCTTTATACTTTCCGCCCCTTCAGGTGCAGGTAAAACCACTATTTCGCGCGCGGCGCTCGACAAGATCGACGATCTCGTGCTTTCGATTTCGATGACTACTCGCAGTCCGCGCGAAGGTGAAACCAGGGATATCGATTATCATTTCGTGACTAAAGACGAGTTCCAGCGACGAGTTGAGCAGGATGAATTTGCCGAGTTCGCCCGTGTGTTCGATTCGAGTTATGGGACTCCGCGTGAACCGCTCGATCATGCGGTCCGCTCCGGACGGGACATCCTGCTGGATATTGACGTGCAGGGTGCACGCCAGATTCGTGAGGCTTATCCGCGCGACGCAGTGACAATTTTCGTGTTGCCGCCGAGCTTCGCCGCGCTTGGAGAGCGTCTGCGGCGGCGCGCTACTGACAGTGCCGGCTCGATTGCCCGCCGTTTGCAACGAGCTTCTGAGGAAGCGCGCTGCTACACCAGCTACGATTATCTCATTATCAACGATGATATCGATGATTCGATCGCGCAGCTTGAAGCGATTGTCACAGCCGAGCGGTTGCGAGTCGCGCGTCTGTTGGAGGGATTCAGACCGTGGAAGGACTAAGCGGTCAGTATCCAGAGCAACTCGAAGAGGTAATCCGGCGAGTTAGCGAGTACAATCCACAGGCTGATGGCGCGATGATTCGCCGCGCTTATGATTACTCCGCCCGGATGCATGGCGAGCAGAAGCGCAAGTCAGGCGAGCCTTATGTAGTTCATCCGTTGAATGTCGCGATGATTATCGCGCAATTCAAGCTCGATCAGCCTTCAGTCATCACCGGACTGCTCCACGACGTCGTCGAAGATACCGGCGCGTCGCTGGAAGAGGTTCAGGGGCTGTTTGGCAGTGAAGTTGCCCGACTGGTTGACGGGATGACCAAAGTCTCGAAGATTACTTTCTCCAGCCGTGAGGAAAAGCAGGCGGAGAATTTCCGCAAGATGATTATTGCGATGGCGCATGACATCCGCGTCGTGCTGATCAAGCTTGCTGACCGGCTGCACAACATGCGCACACTCAATCATCTTCAGCCTGAGCGGCGCGAAGAGATCGCGCGTGAAACCCTCGAAATTTACGCGCCAATCGCGCATCGTCTCGGGATCTATTGGCTTAAATCCGAGCTCGAGGATTTCTCCTTCCGCTATCTCGACCCCGCCGCATACGCCACATTGAAAGCGCAGGTGGCGGAGACCCGCGCCGCGCGTGAAGACTATATCCGCGCAGTTATCGCCATCCTCTCGGAACGCCTAGCCGGGTCCGAGGTCAAGGCGGAGGTCACCGGACGCCCCAAGCACTTCTTCTCGATTTATACCAAGATGCGCGAAGAGGAGCTGAGCTTCGATCAAATCTACGACTTGGTTGCCTTCCGGATCATCGTCGGATCGGTGCGCGAATGCTACGAGGCTTTAGGCGTTGTCCATGCCAGCTGGAAACCGGTCCCAGGCCGCTTCAAAGACTACATCGCGCTACCTAAGGTGAATCTCTATCAATCGTTGCACACCACCGTAATTGGTCCCCGTGGACAACGGATCGAAGTGCAAATCCGCACGCGCGAGATGCATGAAGTTGCCGAGCATGGCATCGCGGCCCATTGGAGCTACAAGGAAGGCGGCGCACAGGTCCGCGACGCCGAGCGGTTTGCCTGGCTCCGGCGGCTGTTCGAGTTGCAGCAAAACCTTAAGGACCCGCAGGAATTCCTTTCGACCGTTAAAGACGATCTTTTCGCGGCAGAGGTCTTCGTCTTTACACCCAAGGGTGACGTGCTCGATTTTCCGCAGGGCGCGACGATTATCGATTTCGCCTACCGTATTCATTCACAAGTCGGAAACCATCTGACTGGCGCGCGGGTGAACGGACGGATGGTTCCCCTGCGCTACAAACTCAAGTCCGGCGATACCGTCGAGGTGATCACTGCAGAGCGTCAGTCGCCGGGCAAGGATTGGGCGAATTTCGTTGTTACAGCGCGAGCCAAAGGTCGCATTCGGCAATGGTTGCGCCAGCAGCAGGCGGAGCGCTCGCGCGAGCTCGGAATCGCACTTCTCGATCGTGAGTTGACGCCGCTCAGTCTCGATGTCGCCAAGCTGCTGGCGCGCGGCAGCATCGACGCGGCGCTGCCGGAATTTTCTCAGCGCGATAGTGACAGCCTGCTGGCGGCGGTTGGTTATGGAATCATCACGGCTGCTCAGTTTCTTGCCAAAACATTGACGCCCGAAGAACTCAAGCGTTATCGAGGCGAAAAAATTCCGCTCACTCTCGATAGCGAACGACCCGCACCCGAAACTGGCGCTTCCGGCAATGCCGTCATCGTCTCGGGTATCGGCGATATGTTGGTCCGCTTTGCGAGATGCTGCAGTCCATTACCGGGTGAGGCGATTACCGGATTCATCACTCGCGGGCGTGGAGTCACCGTACATCTCGCCGAATGTCCTCATGCGATGGCGACCGATCCGCAACGTCGCGTGCCAGTGATCTGGAAAGCCGGCGATGAAACCTTGCGTCCAATCCAGTTGGAAGTGATGTGTGTTGATCGTCCCGGGTTGCTCGCAGCGATGTCCAAGGCGATTGCCGTCGGCGGAGTCAACATCTCCACGGCGCAGGTTAAAAATACCGACGATGGACGCGCGGTCTCACTCTTCGAGTTGAAGGTCAGCAGCGCGGGCCAACTTACGAATCTGATGCACTCGATTGCGGCGATTGACGGCGTGACACGGGTCTCACGGCTCGGCCTGCGTAATCATCACCAGCGCAATTAAATTCTCATTTCGTTTGATAAAGCTCATGTGCGCCAATCGGGTGGTGCGTGCTCGTCGCATTTTTTGCAGGCGAGTTCGATCCCGAGGCGTGTCGCGCGTCTCTCCGGCGTAGTCACCCACGGGCGGAGCTGAAACGGCGGCTGATGGCGCACATGTTGATTGTGCCCACATTCAAGTTCAGCAACCCAGTCGAAATTCGCGTCCTGATGATATCCGACAATCCGGCGATTCATCTGGTTAGCAGCGCGAGAATTGGCGGCGTGAAGATCGCGCCCGCGCGGTCCAGTTTATGAGCGGAGCGCGCCAACCGATCAAGATTAAGACGGCGTAGTTGGGAATTGAGCGGTTTGGAATAAAGCCGCGCTTTATCAAGGTCGAGAATCACAATCGTGAAGCTTTCGGCCTGTCGCGTGACAAATAAATTGTGCAGGTTGAGATCGTCGTGAAAAAGACCGACCTCATGCATGAGATCAATTACACGCCGGGCCTCCTCGATTAGAAAAGATCGGACGCGCGAATCATCGTCGGTCAGCAAAACTTCCCAAAGTGTCGTGCCCGCCATTGCTTGCGTAAGCATCGCACCGCGATAAACGCCCGGCGCTAGGGATTCAATTACAACGCCCAGTGGCTCAGCGATCGGCACTCCGCGTCGCGCCGCTTCGAGGGCTACGGCAAGCTCCATCAGGGGCCGGGGCCGAAGACCAAAATACAAGTCACGATTGATAAAATGCATGAGGCCGCCTCGTCGGCCACGCCGCACGAAAATATCGGGGCCGCCGGTCGGCTTTATCACGAAACCGCTTTGGCGGTTTCCAGCACCCCTCGCGTGAGTGTGATCAAGCGCAGCGAAACTGGCGAGAATCGACGGCGCATCACCAGCGAGCGAATCTCGCAGATACAGTGTCTTTCGGCCGGCTCGGAAGGAGGCAAAACCGGGAACTGTTTCACGCGCGCTTCGCCGATTTTCTCTGGCTGCCGCTCTCATTGGAGTTCCCGAGTCGCTCAATCGAGCCGTTCAGCTTCGTCGATCAGCATGTTCGGGATATCGTCCACGATTGGATAACGGAGATGGCAAGCCTCGCAAACCAGCCCAGCTGGATTCTCCTCAAGTCGAAGCTCGCCTTTGCATTTCGGACAGGCGAGGATATTCAGCAGGTCCTGACTTAAAGCCACGTGGATGCTCCTTCCAGTTATCGGTTTCGGATCTCTCAGCTAAACCTATCTAACAGGTGGTTGGAAAGGCTTTTCACAGCTAATTATACGCAGCTTGCAGACTCCCTTCGAGAGACTCAGGGCAAACTCTTCGAGGGACTCAGGGCAGGCTGCCTGCTCGGCTCCGCTTCGCTCCACTCCACGAGTGCTTTCTCTCACTGTAATCTCCCCCGGAGGGGGAGAACTAAAGGAAAGCAGCCAGTCTTTTCGAGGATGTTAAGAGTGTGCGCCGAGAGATGGCGTAAATCATGCTTTTTCAACACCTCGCTAGACTGCTATCGATGGTATCTCTTGATCGTATCCTCCTAGTTTCGTCCGTCGAACTGAGTTCGGTTAAGCTTTCCAGATCGACTTCTTCGAGACATAGGACGTTGACGTCGATCTTGTCGGGATCAGAACGGGGAATATAGAGAGGGGCGACGCCGCATCGCGGACAAAAATGATGTTGCGCAGTTTTGGTATTGAAGGTGTAGGTTGCCAGGTTTTCCCACGGAGTGAGCAGACGAAAGCGCTCGCGTTCAACGATCCAATGGAGATAACCTTTCTTCGCGCAGATTGAGCAATTGCACTCAGTTAGATTTTCGAGCGGTCCGCGAACTTCATAAGCGACCAATCCGCAGTGGCACCCCCCGCGATAGATCGACGATTCGCTCATAGCCAGAATCTGGATCAGTAAGACGCGTAAGGCAAACCGCGCGATGCCTACAAGACAAGGGTGCTTTGCGCTAGAAAAGGCTCAGCCGCTATGGCTATCGGAACATCACTATGGATTTGAGCGACAGCCCGGAACAAGCAGAATTTCGCGCACAGGCGCGAGAATGGCTCGAACGCCACAAGCCCCGCAACATCGAGGAGCGAGGCTTTGCCCTGGCCATCGAGGAGGAAACGGTCAAAAGGCTAACCGAGTGGCAACGCAAGCTCTACGACGGCGGCTATCTCGGTATCTCCTGGCCAGTCGAATATGGCGGGCAGGGCAAGAGCATCATCGAGGGCGCGATTTTTAACGAGGAGGTCGCTCGCGCTCGCGCTCCAGCGCCGCTTAATGAGCTGGGATTATCAATGGGCGGTCCGACGATCCTGGAACACGGCACCGAAGAGCAGAAGCGACGTTACATCAAGAAGATTCTGACTTGCGAGGAGATCTGGTGTCAGGGATTCTCCGAGCCGGCCTCGGGCTCTGATCTCGCAGCATTACAAACCCGCGCCGTGCTTGACGGCGACCACTTCATCGTCAATGGGCAAAAGGTCTGGACCTCGATCGGGCATCTCGCGGATTGGTGTATGTTGCTGGTCCGCACCGAAGTCAACGCGCCCAAGCACAAGGGCATTTCGTACCTGCTGGTCGATATGCACAGCCCCGGCGTGACCGTCCAGCCGCTGCGGCAGATGACCGGTGAAGCCGAGTTCAATCAGATGTTCTTTGAAGATGTGCGGGTGCCGCGTGAGAATCTGCTCGGGCCGCTCAACGGAGGGTGGGGCGTCGCGCTGACCACCTTGATGAATGAGCGGGCGACATTATCGCTCGCGATGGTGATGCGCTTTCAGAATACCTTCGAGGATTTGGCGGAGCTCGCGCGACACGTCATGCGCGAGGGTTCGAGCAAGCTCGCGCCGCGCGTCATTCGCGACACGCTGGCGCAGTTCTATATCGATGTCGAATCGATGAAGTATCTGGCTTATCGCAATTTCTCGCGATTGCAGCGCGGCGGCACGCCCGGTCCGGAAGGATCGATTTCAAAGCTGCTGTGGAGCGAATTGAATCAGCGGATGCAGGAATTTGCGATGGTGTTGCAGGGGCCGCGTTCGGCACTCACGGACGACTCGGCATATGTCGTCGATAATGGTCGATGGCAGTATGGATTGATGCGATCGCGCGGCAATACGATCGAGGAGGGAACCTCGGAGGTTCAACGCAGCATCATCGCAGAGCGGCTGTTGGGTTTACCGAAGGGATATTAATTTTCCATTGATCTTGTCGATAGATTTGAACCCGACTAAGCTTAGTTCACTATGAAGACAGTCAACATGCATGAGGCTAAAACTCATCTATCTCGATTGGTAGAGGAGGCTGCGGCGGGGAACGAGATCATTATAGCTAAGGCGGGCAAGCCTTGTGCGCGACTCGTTCCGTGTGCCCCTGCTCGCAAACCGCGAGTCTTGGGGCGCATGAAAGGTAAGATTTGGATTAGTGACGACTTCAACGCGCCTCTGCCGGATGAAATGTTGCGAGCTTATGGCATGAAATGACGAGGCTGCTCCTCGACACTCACGTCTTGATCTGGGCAGTCGAAGCAAATCGAAGATTGGGTCGAAAAGCGGCTCGTCTCATCGCTGATCCTGCTGTCGAGATCTGGCTGAGCGCCGTGAGCGTATGGGAGATTGCCAACAAAACTGCGCTCGGGCGTCTTCGGGTCCGCGAGCCAGTGAGCGAGTGGCTCGTTTCGGAAATTCGCGGAAACCACTTCATACCGCTGCCATTGACGCACGAGCACGCCCTTGTCGCGGCAGAACTGCCGCGTTATCACGCGGATCCCTTCGACCGGATGCTGATCGCGCAAGCACAAATCGAGGACCTGCGAATCATCACGGCTGATGCGCAATTCGAACGCTACGATATCCGGCTAATTGATGCGAGTTCATAGCGGCCAGTTCGTGACAGTGAAAAAGGCGCGGGTCAGCTGACCCGCGCCTTTCTTATCATGGCTAGTTGCCGCTTCTACGCGGTGTGTTCCTGCACGTACTGGCCGATTCGATCGATGGCTTGCTGGCCTTCGGGCAGAATCTTCGCGTAAACGTGCCAGACGTGGACCATCTCCGGCCACGACTCCAGCTCGACTTTGACGCCTGCCGCCTTGGCTTTCTCGGCGATACGAGTGGAATCGTCGAGCAGGATTTCCGCGCCACCGACCTGCATCAGCATCGGCGGAAGTCCCCGATAATCGCCATGTAGCGGCGAAGCAAGTGGATGCTTTGGATCACCATTGCCGACATAGTTCTTCGCCATCTTCAGCAGCGCGTCCATCGCGACCATCGGGTCCGTTGTGGCCAGCGCTTTGACCGAGGCGCCCGTTCCTTCCATGTCGCTCCACGCCGAAATCGGCACGGCTGCGGCGGGCAGCGGAGTTTTTGCGTCGCGCAAGGCGAGCAGCGTCGCGAGCGTGAGGCCACCGCCCGCTGAATCTCCCGAAATGACGATTTTATTGGGCTTGTAGCCCTGCGCGAGCAGCCACCGATAGGCTGCGGTTGCATCATCGACCGCCGCCGGAAACGGATGCTCAGGAGCGAGCCGATAATCGAGCGCGAGGGCCTTGGCTTTGGCGGCGCGGCTGAGCCGCGCGATCATCGCGCGATGCGTATTGATCGAGCCCATCACATAGCCGCCGCCGTGCAGATATAAAATCACGCGGTCCTCGGCTGCGCCGGGCGCAACGATCCACTCGGCGGGCACGCCACCGGCTTCGACCTTTTCGCATTTGACGTCGGGCGCGACGCGTTCGGCGACTTTCTCCATCGCGCCGCGCATTTGGCCGACGGTAGTGTCGGGCTTGGCCGGCGGCACCGACCGGATTATTTCGAGCACTTTCTTGAGTTGTTCACTTGCCATCGATTGGTCTCCTCCCTCGCAAGGGTTCGAGCTATTAGATTGCTATCTGTCGCTAGCACAAGATGCGGTCTGACGTGAAGCCAATACCGATATCCATCAGGCGTTCGTGAGGCGCCGTAGGACTTCGACGTTCAGCTTGAGCTTCTCGCCGAGCCAAAGCGCATTCACGACGTGATCGGTGTAGGCGTCGGCGGTGTCGGGATGGACGAGGACGTTGAGGCCTGCGCGATTAAGCATCAGGAACGGAACGATTCGCGCGAACTCCGGAGGATCGAACTTCACCTGGTACATCGGCTGCGGATGAGGTCCGACTGGTTCCTCACGCCATCGGCCCATCACAACCTCGAAGCGTTTTTCGATCTCCTCGCGGAGCCGTGCGGCCGCCGGACGCGAGGTCGCGTCGTAATAGATGTGCGCATGATAGAAGCGAATAACTGAAGGATCAGCAGGGTACTCCATCGCAGCTAACCTCATTGCAAGTTTCCGGCAGCCGGTGCATCGATCGCAAGCCGATGAATTACACGATTCGACCAGCGCTGAAGTTTGACGAGCCCTTCCTATGGCAGATGCTCTATTATGCTGCGCACATGGACGAGAATGGAGTCGCGCCTGAATCCGCGCAAACGAATCCCGATCTCGCTTACTATGTCGAGAATTGGACTCGTCGTGAGGGTGATCTCGGCTTCGTCGCGATCTCATCGAACGGTTCGTCGATAGGCGCAGCGTGGATTAGCGTAATGCCGGCGTAAAGTCCGTTATACAAACATGTCCCGCTAAACACGCCGGAGCTTGCGATCGCGACCCTGCCCGATCACGTCGGACAAGGAATGGGAACGGAACTCTTGCGGCATCTGGTCGAGACTGCCCGTACGAGCTACCCGGCAATTGTATTGAGCGTACGAGCGAATAATCCCGCAAAACGATTGTACGAGCGCTTTGGCTTCGTCACCGTCGCGCAAGTCACGAATCGGGTCGGAACAGTATCGCACGTGATGGAATTGAGGTTTCTCTAGAACGACAATCGGTTATCGGCTTTACGGGACCCGCAAACTCGACTAGACCTTTACTCGATAGTCAAAGCTATCGACGCATCAAGGAGAAGCGAAGCTTATGGCCAATAATATAATCTCGAAACCGATCATCTCATCCGACTCACATATCATGGAGCCGCCGAACACCTACATCGAGCGTATTGACAAAAAGTACAAGGATACTGCGCCGCGGGTCGTGTGGCAGGAGAACAGCGGCGATACTTACGTGATCGAGGGCATGAAACAGACTATCCCAATGGGGCTGGTCGCTGCCGCCGGCGTGCCTGCTGAGGAATTGGCAACTTCGGCCCGTTTCGCGAAGTTCGACGATCTCCATCGCGGCGGATGGGACCCTGAGGCTCGGATGGCCGATCAGGATCGGGACGGCGTCGCGGCCGAAGTTATCTATCCGAGTGTCGGCATGATCCTCTGCAATCATCCCGATCCTGATTACAAGAAAGCCTGTTTTGACGCCTACAATCTCTGGATCGCCGATTACTGCGGGGCGCATCCGGATCGTCTGCTCGGACTCGGGCAGACTGCGATGCGCACGCCCGCCGAGGGGATCGAAGACCTGGAGCGCGCCAAGGCGATGGGCCTGCGCGGCATCATGATGCCCGGATTTCCCATTCAGGAAGATTACGACAGCAGGATTTATGATGACTTCTGGGAAGCTTCGATCTCGATGAACATGCCGCTCAGCTTCCATATCCTGACTTCGCGCGAAGGTATCGCAGTGGCGAACCGCGGTCCGCGGATGAACTCCTTCATGTCGATCATCCGTGGCAATCAGGACATCATTGGGATGTTCATCCTCGGTGGCGTGTTCGAGCGTCATCCAAAGCTGAGGATTTCATGCGTCGAGGCGGACGCCGGCTGGGTCCCGCATTTCATGTACCGGCTGGATCACGCGTACGATCGTCATCGCTACTGGCTGACCGCCGACAAGCTGTCGAAGATGCCGAGCGAGTACTTCCGCGAGAATATCTATACGACTTTCCAGGACGACTGGGTCGCCTTCAAGATGAAGGATATGTGCAATCCGCGCCGCCTGATGTGGGCCAATGACTTCCCGCACAGCGACTCGACTTGGCCGAATTCGCAGGCGCTGCTGAGGGAGCATTCCGCACAACTTAACGAGCAGGAAAAGGGCTGGCTGCTGCACGACAACGTCGCGGAGCTATATGGCATCGCTCAGTAAGTAATTCCGGATGCTGGACGCGGCAGACCTTCGTCGCGTCCAGCGCTCGCATACCCATAGGAGCAAGCTATGTTGCAAAAGCTGTTTCATGTGAATATCTGCGTGCGCGACATGGAGCGCTCGATCCGTTTCTATCAAGACCTCGGCTTCAACAAGGTCAACGACTTCGTGCTCGATGATCCGAGCGTCGGTGACGCACTCGGCCTCAAGGCGAAGAAGCTGCGCGGCGTCTTTATGCGGCTCGGGAACGACGCCAGCGCGCCAGTGCTCGATCTCGTGCAATTTGTCGATCCGCCGACGCAGGGGAGTCCATATCCGACGCTCAACAATGTCGGAATTTGCCGCATCGCGTTTACGGTTGACGATATCGACAAGACCTACGAAGAGCTGAAGAGTAAGAAGGTCGATTTCGTCGCGCCACTCAAGAAGATTGAGGGGCCGGGCGGATCGAAGATCGGCGTGGTCTGTTTCAAAGATCCTGACGGTACGATTCTCGAGCTGATTAGCGGGATGTAGCTGGGGATGGGGAAGCGCAAGGTTCTCGTTGCGGGCGCATCAGGGCTGGTCGGCTATGCTGCCGTTCGTCATTTTACCAAGTTGGCGGATACCGAGGTCGTCGCGGTCTCGCGCCGCGACCCTGATCCGATATCCGGCGCGAAATTTATCTCGGTCGATTTGCTCGATCAGTGCCGCTGTGCGGAAGTTTTTTCGCAACTTGGCGACGTTACGCATCTGGTCTATGCCGCAGTGAACGAAAAGCCCGGCCTGATGGAGGGTTGGCTCGATCGCGAGCAGATGCAGGTCAATCTGACCATGTTGCAAAATTTGTTCGAGCCGCTTACAGCGGCGGCGCGCAATCTGCAGCACGTCTCCCTGCTGCAAGGGACCAAAGCATACGGAGCCCATCTCGGGCCGATCGCGGTTCCGGCGCGCGAGCGCACCCCGCGCCATCCGCATCAGAATTTCTACTGGCTGCAAGAGGATTACCTGCGCGCGAAGCAGCCCGGCCAGCAGTGGTCGTGGACCATTCTCCGACCGCAACTCGTGATCGGCGAGGCGGTCGGCAGCAATCTCAATGTGATTCCGGCGATTGGCGTATATGCGGCGATTCGGCGCGAAGCGGGTCTGCCGCTCGCATACCCGGGCGGTCCGCGCTTGATCTTCGAGATGGTCGATGTCGATTTGCTGGCGCGCTCGATGGAATGGGCGGCGAATACTCCCGCTTGCCGCAACGAAATTTTCAATATCACGAATGGCGATGTGTTCGTATGGGACGAGGTCTGGCCGACGATCGCTGAGTCGCTCGGCATGAAAGCCGGTCCGCCGCAATCGATGGCGCTCGCGACTGAGATGCCGAAGCACGCTGCCGAGTGGGCGGCGATCGTGCGCAAGTACAAGCTGCGCGCGCCTGAGGACATGCACGCTTTTGTGGGAGAATCCTTCCACTTGGCGGATTTCGTGTTCAATACCGGAGGAAAATCGCAAGGCGTTACGCTGGTGAGCACGATCAAAGCGCGTCAGGTGGAATTCCACGACTGTATCGATACGGAAGATATGCTGCGCAAATGGTTCCGCAGATTCCAGGAATTGAAGTTGTTGCCGCCGGCCGCATAGACGGCATTGGGATAAGCGAAGAATTTCGAACCTTTAGAGCAAAACGAGGAGCACTCTCATGGCCCAGGGCGTAACGATCAACGGCGAATTCGATCCGAAATTCTCGCGCGTACGCGACGCCTTCGCGGAAAATTTCGTGCAGCGTGGGGAACTTGGTGCGGCAACTTCGATCGTCGTCGATGGATGCTGTGTCGTTGATCTATGGGCAGGCCATGCGAATCAGGCGAAGACGCGCCCATGGGAGCGCGACACGCTCGTCAATGTTTGGTCCACTACCAAAGGATTGTGCGCGATGTGTGCGCATCGGCTCGCCGATCAGGGCAAGCTCGACTTGGACGCGCCGGTGGCGAAGTACTGGCCGGAATTCGCGCAGGCCGGCAAAGGTTCGATTCCGGTGAGTTATCTGCTGAATCATAAGGCAGGCTTGGCCGCGATTCGGACGCCGCTCCAGCACGAGGATCTATTCAGCTGGGAGAAGGTCACCACCGAGCTTGCGCGTCAGGAGCCGTGGTGGACTCCCGGCACGCGACACGGGTATCACGCGATTACCTTCGGATGGCTGGTGGGCGAAGTCGTCCGCCGGGTCAGCGGCAAGAGTCTCGGGACCTATTTTCGCGACGAGATCGCGAAACCGCTCAACGCCGACGCTCATATCGGGGTCGGACCGGAATTCGACGCACGCATCGCGGAAATTGTCTTTGCGCCTGAGCCCAAGGAAGGCGAGGAGAATCTTTTCGCGGAGATGATGAAGGATACGTCATCGGTAAGTTATGCGGCGATTTTCAATCCGCCTACGCTGTTCGCGCAGGAAACTACCAATTCGCGGGCATGGCGCGGCGCGGAGATTCCCGGCGCGAACGGTCATGCGAATGCGCGCGCCCTCGCGCGACTCTACGGTGCGCTCGCGCGTGGCGGTGAAGTCGATGGCGTCAAGCTTTTTGGCCCGCGCGAAATCGCGCGTTGCTACACCGAGCAATCAAAGGGGCCGGATGCGGTGCTGCCACTGACGACTCGCTTTGGCCTCGGTTATATGCTCTCACAGCCGGGCGCGATGCTGGGTCCAAATCCGCACTCGTTCGGGCATCCAGGGGCCGGAGGCTCATTGGGCTTTGCCGATCCTGACGCGAAGGTCGGCTTCGGATATGTGATGAATCAAATGGGCAACGATCCGCTGATGGACGCGCGTCCCGCCGCGTTGATCGCGGCAGTGTACGCGTCGCTT